>NZ_JASTZU010000019.1 GCF_030282825.1 Aquibacillus rhizosphaerae | reverse complement strand
TCTCCTAATGTATTGATAGATAGCTATTAATATTTAGTGTACTATTTTCACTCGAAAGACAAGTTTACCTAGCGAAGGAAAAATGCGACACTCCTGGGGAAGAGCAGCTTCCGAAGACCCCACAGGGAACGTTCTTTGTGACCGAGGAGGCTAAGGTGCTGCCCCCGGAAAGGGAGTGTTTTTCCGTAGCGCTGAATTAACCACTCATCTTAAATAGAATGCAAGGAAGTTACGATATAGTTAATGCGTACTTTATATAAAAAACGTCTTAGTGGAACTTGAAGAATTTTATAATTTTCGTAATATTTCTCTTCCATAATTTTGAAATAAATGATACGATTTCTAGAGATAAATGCGAAGTCATCGTGCTCAGACATTTATACATTACATAAAAGAAGGTTTCAGAAATGAAAATTATAAAAAGGTTTTATTGGATCTTACCGCTACTATTAATAGTAGGAAATATCTCACTATTATTCTTTCAAAACTTAACTGAAGTAACGGAACCACCAGCAGAAAATTGGAGTAGAGATCTAACTATTGGAGAAACAAATATCAATAATTATCCATTAATATCATTAAATAATGAGGGAAACGTTGAACTGATTGAGATTGCAAAAGATTCCTTAAGACAAAAAACCTATAATGAATCTTTTGAAGTAATCGAGGAAAAACAACTTGCCGACATACCAGTAAACAAATGGACTCAAATATTTATGCAAGAGGACACCTTACTTTACTTTGATTATCATCATATTTACGATGCAAGTTCCAAAAAAATCGTTACTGATGTTGATAAGTTCTATCCTTTAGACAACAGTCTCTTATACTTAATTGATAATCAACTGTTCTATTTAGATCCAATTACAACAGAATCCAGCTTAATTACTACGCTTGAAAATAAATTTGACAAATTAGTTCCTATTTCAACGGAACAAGGGATAAAAATCCTTACTTACTATCGTGAAAACGAAGAATTATTAGTTTCTGTCTATAATATCATTGATTTTGAAGCGGAAAGAACCTATCAAGAGAGCTTTACGGTGCCTTTTAATGAGGAAATACGTGAGATCGCTTTTGCTTATGATGACGATAAATTTTCCTTTCTCTTTAATACAGAAATAAAAGCAACTAATGCGAATCAACCAATTCATACAACTTACCTATATGAATCATCTAAGGCAACCCTTGAGAAAATCACCTTAAACGACCCAAAAGGAATGGGAGAATTAGAAGGAATTAATGATATGTCGGTTACGTACGAGGATCAGAAATTAAAATTACTTTTTTCTGCTACTGGAAGAACAAACACAAAATACCGTGAAGCATTTGCTTTTAATATTTATGAAGCAATTCTAAGTAATGAGAACTTTGATATATATCGAAGAAGTAATACCGCATATCTATCAGCCAAACCACAATGGGTTAGTCCTAATATAATTAGCTGGATTGAAATAGATAGTGAAGCTAATCCAATTTCAATTTCATCTAATGAATCTGCACTTATCAATAAAACACAGGGTGTTAACGCGAATGACTTGATTAGTGGTTTGGGTAAAACAATTGGTATGCTGTCAGTATCATTTTTAGCAACGCTGCTAGCTACGATGTGGGTTATTGGACCAATTTTTATATTGGTAATCTTATACATTACTAAAAGAAGTCTTTTAGATCGTGACTTAAATTGGGTATTCCATCTAGGGCTAGTCTCTTATGTTATTAGCTTTCTGTTGTTTAAAGATTCTTTTTTCATTGACAATATTTATACTTATGCACCAGACTATCTTACCTTTACTGGTAGTAGCTATGTATATTTATTCGTTTTTGGTGCCATTGCTTACTTTTGTTCAAAACAAGCTGCCAAACAAAATGATTGGGGTATTTTTATTAAGCTCTTTTATTTAATAGCCATTCACATCTTACTGTTATCTGTATTTTTTGGACCTTATTTCATGTAGAATATTACTTTATTAATTCAACTCACTTATAAAAGAGGATGGTAGTCAATGGTATCCATTGACTACCATCCTCTTTAGGTTTAAATTCTATGAAAAATTCTTTAATCACTTTTCTGAAAAATAAAACTGCAACAATTTGATCCATTTACTATACAAGAAGTAGCAGATACTTTACATTCACTATCCAAAATATCTGAAAACAAATCAACTTCTTGGTTACAAACTTCTTTGTAACGGTATGCGATTCTTAAAATGGGACAATTAAATTGTCTTAACTCAAAAGAACCGTCCTCATTTTCTCGAAGTTCTGTCATATACCCTTTCTCTTCTTGAATATCTACGAGCTTTTTTATCTTTTCATCAAAGTTTCTACTATTCGATAGAGCACTTTTATAATTAAGCTTTTCTTTATCAGATCGATTCGCTAATAATTCATAAACAAATGGTTTACCTTTAAGATCTTCTATTTCTAAAAGGAGATCTTCAGAAAACTGCTGATAATGAGAAGGGAAAATCGCATGACCTTTTTCGGTTAACGCATACAGATAATAAGGTCTACCTAATGTTTGTTTTTCAACAATAGATTTAATAAACCCTTCACGTTCCAATGTATGAATATGTCTTCGTAAGGCTATATCGGATATATTAAAATATTCTCCTAATTGTGCTATCGTCATCTGTTTTTCTTTTTTTAATCTTAACAAGACTATATCCTTTACAGAATTCTTACCGGCCATACAAATACCCCCTCTCCACTAAATATGTATAATTTTATTTAGAAAACGCAGTTGCAACTCCGGTTTCATTATCTAGGTATTCTCTAATACGTTGACAGAACATTTCGAGTGAATATTGATTTCTATGCACAGTCTCTAAAATTAAGTCATGGTTTATATTCAAATAATCATTAATTAACATTTTTCTCAATTTAACTATTTCTTTATAGCTATCAGATTCTGTTTGTGGTAAAACTTGCTCGTCAACAAGAATATCAATGATATCTTCAAAACTTCCTGGATCACGCATGATGAATCCATCAATCATCATATTACCTACATCTAACATCGATTCAATTGTCATATGTACAATGCGTTCCAAACTTAATTTTTCCAAAAACGAATCAAAAGTATGATTTTCTAACACCTGAAATAAACCTTCCATATATAATAACGTTTTTTCTATTTTGTTTCGATCTACAAAGTACACGGGCAATGCCTCCTGATTCTTAACTGTTGCTTTTATCATATCACATAAAATAAACATACTTAAGTAAGTAATTACTATTTAAATGATAATTACTGTATCCATTCTTTGATTTGATTATAATCATATTTGTATAATTGATGTCTATGTGTAGAAGAAGAAGTTGTTGTTATTTGAGAAAAGATGTAAAAAACACTCAGATTTTTCAAATGTTGAAGATTTGAGAAATGCGTAATTCATTATAATTACAAACTTTAAGACAAGAGTACCGTTAGTGAAACAAAACTATCACTGAACATCACCTACTTATCCCATAAATGGGCTCATCACATTTTGGAGACATAATAAGCTGAAAGAGGAAAACAATAGTTAAACGAGTAGAAAGCTACCCTGTAGGGTAACTTCCTTATTTATCCATACGCTTAATCACAAAATATGCGCATCCAAAATTACAGTATTCGTATAAATAATCATCTAATGTGCTAATTTTACTGTCAAAAGAAGCTTTTGGATTCTGATCATCGTAAAAACCTTTTAAGCGCAATTGATCATAACCCCAGTCACCAACAATAAAATCATATTTATTTAAAATATCGCTATAACGTTCATCAATTTTCTCTTTATCAAAGCCATCTTTGTGATTCACAATAATTTCATAATTACTACCCTGTAATTCAACCATACTCTATCCACTCCTTAAACTGTATATAGTTTACCATTTTTCTTAAAGATTATAAAGAATGGTTAAAATTATCTCGCATGGTTTAAATAAATAAACCTACACTAACGAATGGGGAGAATTATATTTGATCAGGAGGATTATAAATGATCATAAGAAAAATGGTTTATTCATCTTTATTAACAGTTGTTTTATTGATGACTGGCTGTACATCTAATGATGAAGCGAGCGATATTTTAGACAGATCTATTGATGGTAATAATAATGAGTTCGATCAATTTGATGCTCCTGGTAACCAAGATGATGAACTGTCATCACAACTTGGTTATGTACACTATACAGGTGATGAATTTGAAGAGGACATAGAATCAGACCATTTTATTACAATTGACCGTAATCGCATGGCAGACACGATAACTAGATTAGTCTTACGTAATGACGAATTTGAAGATGTAGCAACGCTCGTTACAGATGAAGAAGTTTTGATCGCGTATGAAAAACCTGAAGACATGGATAGGGAACTAGCTGCGACCATTGTTAAAAAAACAGGGTTATCGATTTTACCACGTTTCTTCGATGTGTATGTATCAGATCAACCAGTATCTTTCAGAGATATTCAAAGCTTAAAAAATTCAACCACATTAGAAGATGATTATGAAAATACTCTAGAAAGTATCATTAAAGAGATGGAAAACACCCCTCAAGGTGTCGACTTGGATGATGATATGGATGATGATATGCAATAGTTTTAGATGCCCTACCCAACATGGGTAGGGTGCTTTTTCCATTTATCATTATCAAAAATTTGTACACACTAATTAATAGACAAACATTATCGGGAGGTGAATACATGAATTTTAAGCTTATTCGTACTTCTCTTATTACATTTGTTCTATGCTTCCATTTATTACCTCAGTTTATATTTGCTGAAGATAATACAGAAGACAAAGAAGATGTACAAAAGATGGCTTTATATAAAAAGACGGAAGCTATCACACATATTCCATGGTATTACTTAGCTGCAATTGACCAATTTGAAAAAAACACACAAAAGGAGACTGCTTCAGAACAACTAATTTCTATCAAGATTCCTGATGAAAAATGGTATGGAATAGGAAACTCTATCCATAATAATTCGATTGTTTGGATTTCACTATTTAGTGGCTTCGGTCAAGATGGTGATGGAGACAACCTAGCTGATCCTACAAATGATGAAGATATTTTATATTCTATGGCGCATTTCATTGAAAAATTTGGTAATACTAAGAAAGATGTGAAAATTGCTTTATGGAATTACTATCAAAGAGACCTTAATGTGCAAACGATTATGAATATTGCTAAAGTATTTCATAAATTTGATACAATAACATTAGAGGCAAATGATTTTCCAATTCCATTACAACATAATTACTCCTACAAAAATACTTGGGGCGATGCGAGAGGTTTTGGTGGTAGAAGAATTCATGAAGGAACAGACATCTTCGCAAACTATGGAGTACCAGTAAAATCCACCACCTATGGTGTTGTTGAACTTAAAGGGTGGAATAGATATGGTGGTTGGCGTATCGGTATTAGAGATATTTATAATAGGTATCATTATTATGCCCATATGAATGGATATCAAGAAGGGATTGAAGTTGGAGATATTGTAGAGCCTGGCGATGTTGTTGGTTCAGTTGGATCTACCGGATATGGTCCTCCTGGGACATCTGGTAAATTCCCGCCACACCTCCATTACGGCATGTATAAAGATGATGGTTATAGCGAATGGTCATTTGACCCGTACCCATATTTAAGAAAATGGGAAAATCAAGCTAGGAATCGTTAGAACAAATGATATTCTTGAGTAATGCTGCATCCGAATGTAGCTTAATGAAATATACAGGTGAAAAAGCACACAAAAAACCCTTACCAGCGCGGTAAGGGTTTTTTGTGTGCTTTTTTGATTAATTTTACTTAGAAGCTTTAACTGCGTAAGTAATACTGGCAATTAATCCTCCCCATATAATTACGATTCCAATAATACCCATAGTAATAGCGCCACCTGATAACATTATTGCGCCACCTCCTTATCTTTGGATTTATTCAGACTCATTAGTATTTTTTGGCCACTTTTTAATTGTAATAAGAGCTCCTGCGAACATAGCTCCAATCGCAACAACCCATCCGTAATTAAACAAGAATTCATACGGATAATCTTCATAATACCTTGATACTTCTGTTTTCAAGTTTTGTAACATCATATACCCTAAAACTACAGGCGTTATAAAACCGAGACAAACTCTCCACCATAATCCTAGCTTAATATCAGATACACTGTCAGCATGAGCCTGTAAATCTTTTAATGATTTAGCAAACCAAGCTATAGCTACTACCTCAAATAGACCGGCTAATGCAACACCATAATTGTTAATAAAATAATCGACAGTGTCTAATAAATAAAGACCGCCCTGATTCGCAAAGAATAGCGATACAATTGCAGCTAAGCCTCCACCAATAGCAACTGCTTTACCACGAGAAATATTAAACTTCTCCTGAAGTCCTGCTATATATGTTTCCGAAATAGAAATCATTGATGACAACCCAGCTAACACTAGTGAAGCAAAGAATAGGAATCCAAATAACCCAGATGCAGGCATTTGACTAATGATTTCAGGAAATACCATAAACGCAAGCCCTACACCATCATCTACTACTTCTGAAACTGCTTGATCTGTCTGCGATGCCATAAAACCAATTGCAGCGAATACACCGATACCTGCTAATAACTCAAAAGATGAATTTGCAAAACCAGTAATAAATGCATTATTTGTAATATCAGATTTTTTTGGTAAGTATGATGAATAAGTAATCATAATGGCAAATGCAATCGATAAACTAAAGAAAATTTGACCATATGCAGCCACCCATACCGAACCATCCATGATACGAGACCAATCTGGTTCAAAAAAAGTATTTAACCCTTCTAATGCTCCT
Organism: Aquibacillus rhizosphaerae; assembly: GCF_030282825.1. GTDB lineage: Bacteria > Bacillota > Bacilli > Bacillales > Amphibacillaceae > Aquibacillus_C > Aquibacillus_C rhizosphaerae. The sequence goes on along the minus strand of NZ_JASTZU010000019.1, from coordinate 31,849 downwards.
GGTAATGTAACCGCACGAATTACTATAATGATGAAAATAACAACAAGTGCTGGAATAAAAATCTTATTGGCAACCTCAATTCCTCTTTTAACCCCACGTCCAAGAAAAAAGAACACCATTGCCCAAACAGCTAATAACGGGAAAAGTACTTTTGGAACCATGTCACCAAATGTACCAGGAGTTTCTGCTAATTGTAGATAGTCCCCTACAAAAAAGCTAGTTGCGTCATCTCCCCACTGCGTTCCGAATGAAAAATAAGAATACATAATTGCCCAAGCGATTATAATCGGATAATAAGTAGAAATAATAAATGATATAGCAACTTGCCACCAACCAATCCATTCCATTCCTTTACTAACCTTGCTATATGATCTTGGAGCAGATCCACGATACTTATGACCAATTGTATACTCCATGATCAATAACGGAATACCTGCGGTTAGTAGTGCGAACAAGTATGGTAAGAAAAAAGCGCCACCTCCATTTTCATACGCTGTTGCTGGAAATCGCCAAATGTTTCCTAAACCAATTGCAGACCCCATTGCTGCTAAAAGGAAACCAAGACGTGTTCCCCATTGTGAACGGTTTTCCATTTTACCTCTCCTCTCAAATTTGAAACGTGTATTAAACCCTATTCATAACTTCAATTAGGAATGTTTCAAATCTTTATTTTTTTCTGATATTTTAGATTATAGCTAGACGACTAACCCATGTCAAAGGAAGAATAAGGAATTATAACAAATATGTCGAAAAATCAACTAATTTGTTAGATTTTATAACAATAAAATGATAACTCCTTCAAATTTTGAAGGAGTTTTTAATAATCCTAAGTCTTACTTATTGATTTAAGTGTCAATCCAACCATTAACACGATTGCGATTGTGATGAATAACGATAAAACAACCATTCCTGTAATACCTAGGAGTAAGTATCCAATTGCGGATACAAAAGCACTAATTAACGCATATGGAAGTTGTGTAATAACATGATCAATGTGATTTGCTCCTGCTCCAGTCGATGACAAAATAGATGTATCAGATATAGGAGAACAATGATCACCAAAAACTGACCCCGCAAGTACTGCAGCTAATGCAGGTAACAGTAGGTTGATATCAGTTACTGCAGCAATTTCACCGGCAATTGGCAACATAATTCCAAAAGTGCCCCAAGAAGTTCCAGTAGATAAAGCCATGAAGCTTGCAACAAGAAACAATATACATGGGATAAATGCTGGATCAATGTCTGCTCGTTCAAAAAGGTCTGCTAAATAAAGACCTGTTCCCAGACTTTCAATGATTGAACCAATCATCCAGGCTAAAATTAAAATATAAATTGCAGGCATCATCGCTTTTATACCTTCAGAGAAAATTGCAACAGATGGCGCTTTAGGCTGCGACTGTATACCGTGTAAAAGGAATGCTACTAGAACAGCAGATAAACCTCCCAGAAATAAAGATAAGTTTACATCTGTATTCTCAAATATAGCAAGGATGTTTGACTGTCCTCCTGCATTTATTAGGCCTGTGAATATCATAGCCAATACTGTTCCAGTTATAAGTGTTCCTATTGGAATGACTAAGTGATATATTTTACCCTTTCTATGTGAATGAAGAGCATCTTTTAAATCTCCAGGTATATTCCCTTTTACTTTATCAAATAATTCCCCAGTAACTTTTGCTTTATCTTCGTGTTTTCTCATAGGACCAATATTTAAATCAAATATGGCAACTAAAAAAACTAATACTATTGCGGCAAAAGCATACAAGTTTAATGGAATCATCTTTACGAAAGCTTCTAAAGGTTGAAACTCAACGACATTATTTGTAGCAAGAATTCCTCCAATTGTTCCAATTATGTAAGCACCCCAACTTGATATTGGAGAAATTACTGTAATTGGTGCAGACGTGGAATCAATAAAATATGCTAATTTAGCTCGTGAAACTTGTTGACGATCAGTTACAGGGCGAGCTACTTGCCCAACAGCAAGACTATTAAAATAATCATCAATAAATATGATTAAACCTAGGAAGGCTGGTAATAACTGAGCTCCTCTTCGCGTTTTCACTTTATTTATTGCCCATTCTCCGAAAGCTCTACTTCCCCCAGATGCTGTCATAAATGCTGTTGTTATCCCAAGCAATAACAAAAAAGCAAATAAATATAGATTGCCTAAATTTAATCCATCACCACTTATAAAGATATGGACAAAGACAGTTATTATTTCATTAATAGCCAAAATGAAATTGAATCCATGAAGCAAAATGGCACCGATTAATACACCAATTCCAAGTGATAATAGTACTTTCCTTGTAAGTAAAACAAGAACGAGCATTAGTATCGCAGGAAGTAATGAGATTGCTTTACCTTCTACGTCTAAAAAGATATTGTTTATTGGGTTATTAACTCCCATCATTAAAGTAAACCCATCATTAAATGAAAAGAAAGAACTTATCATTCGTAAACCTCCATATTATTGATAAAAATTGAAAAGATACATTTATATACCTATCATGTGCACATTTGTTATAATTCATCACAGTATGCCTATTAGTGCCTAGACTCTGGTTATGCTTGTAATACATGATTTCTTAGTAACAGTAAGACAGTTATAAAGGGTAAAGCTAACGATATACAGATACTTGTTGTCTCCAATTCTTTAACACACAAAAAAAACAACAATAGAAATAACTATTGCTGCCGTGGTGATATCTTCTCACCATTAAAATAGTGAGCTTCCCAAGTAAAAGTAAACTTTTTCAAAAATGATTAAACAGATATATATAAAAACGTGTTATCCTCCATCTAAGATCATTAGCTCTTCAAGTACGTAAACACATCTCCAGTATGAAGTATACCAGCCTTAGTACTTACTCTGTTAGACTTTGGCAAATGACACACTAATGATTACTTTTCCTATTGGCTACTTTGGTCTCTTATGCACCTCTACCGCACCGATTGGATAAGGCTTCTTTTCAATTTTCCCTAAAAAATTATACCAAGCATAGTACTCTATTGCAAGGGGATTGATATATCTGAATTCTCTTCTCCAGTATTGTTATAATACTGTGGAACATCCCCTTGATAACCTCCACTACCAATTTGAATTTCCTGTTCGATTCGAGCGGGTTCTGACGCAAATGGAATAATTGTAAGAATTTCTGCCTCTATATGAACAACAGATTCTATATGAACATTATTAATTTTTATACCAGTAACTTTTGTTTCGACTTCGGTATTAACATATCCCATAGCCTCTAACTTAACTGGTATCTTTGGCCCTAAATTTGCTAATAAAGGAATCCCCAATACTTGACCCATAGGAATTTCAACTATATTCGTATTCTCCTTAATACTCTCAATATTTGTTTCTTGTTCACCTTCCAAATTAACATCTAATGGTGCATTAGATTCAGGAACGTTTCCCTTTTCTAATTCCCTTAGGAAATTTTCAACGCGGTTTTGGATATTATGTTGAAGACGGTTTTGCACGGATGCATTTATCTCATAGCCTACAACTTCACCATTTTCACCATAAGTAAATTTAATTAGACTTTCTTCTTGTAAGTCTTCATTTAACTTCTTATTAACAGCAATACTCATTGCTAAATTCACGTATTGTTCGTTTCTTTGTTGAGCTATTTCTAGTAGAGTTGGTTTTATTCCTTCGTTAACAATTAGAATACTTACCACCGTTGAAATCAGGAAGAATATAAACGTGACCATAATAATATGTTTTGCCGGAGGCGGCGTAATATGTTTTTTATACTTTGGTCGTCTTCTCATGAAAAAACCCCCTCAAAAAACAATATGCTTTGTAAGGGGGTGTTAGAATTTTTTTTTATATTTTATCTGCAACACTTAAATCACAATTCACAATCATCACATTAAGGACTACTGCAAGGTCAATATCATACGGCGCAACATCTTCATCAAATTCTTTTAAAATTCTAATAACCGGTCGTTCAAATAGATTCTTATTTTGTTTTACAACGATACCCACTCTTCCATCACTTAACTCGACGGTAATACCATTTGGGTAGACGGCAATTGTTTTTCGAAAGGCTTCGACCATTTCACGATCAAACAATGAGTCTGCTCCAGAATATAATATTTCTAACCCTTCATGTGGTAACATGGCATCTCGATACACACGGTTGCTTGTCACTGCATCAAATACATCAGATACTGCTAATAATTTACCAAATGTATGAATTTCATTTCCAATTAACCCTCTTGGATAGCCTGAGCCATCTAAACGTTCATGATGCTGATATGCACAATGTGCGACAAGTAAAGGTACAGCAGAGGATTTTCTTAAGAAATTAAAACCTTCCTCTGAATGTGTTTTGATAATATCAAATTCGTGATTAGTCAGTCTATTTCTTTTATTCAAAATAGGTTCAGGTATAAAGACCTTTCCAACATCATGCAACATGGATCCTAAACCAATTTGTTCAATCTTTTTAGCAGGTAATTTTAATTCTGTCGCTAAAGCTAAAGCGTAAATAGTAACATTAATGGAATGATTAAAAATATAATCATCACTTATAAGGATGTCAGATAAGATAGATATTACTTCATCCTGATTTTTCACTTCACTTACAATACTACTTACCATATCTGCCATTCTGTTACTTGTTTTTTCAAATAAGTATGGGTTTTTATTCGTCCCTTGTTTTTGAATGTCAGCAAAGGATGTTTTTACCATTTGTATAGCTTCGATTCTCAATTCTTCAGGTATTGGAGGTTTTATCATTATATCTTCAGTAAAGGCGTCTTTGATATAAGCATAAGTAACTCCTAAATGCTGAAGGCGTTTAAGCATTCTTTTGGTAAGTTTAGTATCTCTTTGAATTAGAGCTTGCCCATTATCATTGTAGATTGTTTTAGCAAGTTCTGAACCTTCTCGAATTGTTTTTGTAGCTACAAGTCTCATATTGTTCTCCTAACTAATATGATATCATTCGACACCTTATATAAATATTACCAAAAAAAAAGCGATTTAGCTACAAAATACTACAATTTCCTCATTTTATCTTTTAATGCAAAATCAACCAGACACTATACTCAGAGGTGAACAGGGTGTTGTGATATGAAAATGAAAAGTAGGATATAGCATTTTTCTACACTTAACTTATCTTTAATCTTATTCATTCTCAGGAATGCTAATAGTTATCCGTACAAAGAAAGTGAACTAATCTTCAAAAAGATTAGTTCACTTTCTCAGAATTACTTTGAAATCTTCAGGAGTGCTTCCTTAGCATTCAATCCTTCGTACCAACCCTTATTCTCCGCTTCCAATGTTACTTTATCTAGAGGAGCTTCGAGGAGCTGGTCAATTGTTTTCACTCCTGTTGCACGAGCCGCCACAATTTTTCTGTCAGCCAATTTATTATTTAGTAATTCTACGTCCAAAGCGCCACACATAATGTAGCCAATTTCATTTGATATAACTAATAAATTTGTCTTTGGTAGTTCTACCCGCACTGCCGTAAAAGGATAGTTCTCAATGATTAAAGGTTTTACTGAAATCATCCTATATGCACTCCCTTCTCCTTTCAATATATGGAGAAGGAAGGCGGATGTGCACTATTGATTAACTTTTTTTAATGCATCCACCAATAAATCACGTAAAAATTCAGGCATGTAGAAATGCTTGGATTTAGACCTTGCCACTTCTGGTAATAAGTTTCCAAATGTAAACATATCAGCAGTTGCTACTTTATATTTTTTATTCATATTCAAGGTTTGACCATTTTTAGTAACTTTATTTACATGGAAATCTTTTGCAACGCTTGGAGATAAGTCAATTTCTAATCCTGCAAATACCATTCTTCCAATCACTTTTCCTCTGAAACCAAACCCTTTCAACTCAAATTCCATTAAAGCATTCGTGTATGCAGCACGAATAACTTCAAGAAGTTCGTTACCTTTGAGCTCGACCACACATACATTGATTGGATGTGGACATATTCGATGTACATCACCATAGCTAACAGGTCCCGCCTTTAAAGACTCTAAAATTAATCCTGCATTTAAAAATGCACAATCCGCACCTGTCCAATCTTGTACTGTCTTTACAAGCTTTGTCATAAGTTCAGTTTCCTTAAACCAATCCGCTTCTAACGGATTTTTCAACATTACAATCGAACGATTAAGTAACATATTAGCTTGTTGTTTATATAATTTCAACTCAGCTTCTGCTTGTTGATCTTTATCTAAGTGATCGATGTTTGTTGCATAACCTTCCTTTTTAGTCAATTTAGCTGTCTCGTGATCCCAAGTCAAAATGACCTCCCCGACATAATTTCCATGTTTCCCAACAGCTGTTAAAAGTGTATTGTTAATATACTCACCATCTCGAAACAAATGATGCGTATGACCACCGACGATTACATCAATTTCGGGATATCTTCTCGCAATTTCTTCATCATCATTAATGCCAAGATGAGAAAGAAGTACAATCATATCTGTTTCCAGTGCAAGTTGTTTTATATATTTATCCAATGTCTCAAGTGGTGGGTCAATATGCCATCCTAACAAGTGATAAAAAGCATTAAAAGGTGCGGTTAGACCGATAACACCGATTTTAATCCCACTAGCTGTTTCTAATTTATGTGTAGTTTTAAGCCATGAGGGATTATTTCCATCTATACTGTTTAAATTGGCACAAACCAGTTGAAAATTCGCATTATCATATAAATGAAATAATGAGTCATGGTCGAGTGTAATACCTTCATTATTTCCAATTGTTGCAACATCATATCCCGCATCACTTAATAACTCTACATTTGCTTTACCAAGCATAGCTTCAGCTATTGGATCAAATCGATCTACATGATCACCATTATCAAGTAAGTAAAAAGCTTGTTTTTCGCGTTTTCTATGTATTTTTTTTTCATTAAAATACTTGATGATTTTTGGCCAGTTTTCAAAATGACTATGAAGATCACTTGTGTAATAAAAAAAGATTTTTTCCTCCATAAAATTACCCCTTTATTAACCAATCCCTTGCCAAATTAGACGAATTCCAATAATTATTAATAAAACTCTTAAAAAAAGCTCAACAGTACTACTTTTCATCCGTTGATTTACTTTTGCTCCAACAATCCCTCCGAACCAAGCTCCAGGTATAAACATCCATACATACTCCCAATTGACATGCCCTAAAAAAATATGGCTTAACGAACTGGATATACTTAGAAAGACAATCATAAACATAGATGTTGCTGTAGCAATATGAGCAGGAAATCGAAAAAGTAGAATCATGGCTGGAACCATCAACGAACCGCCACCGATTCCAAATAATCCGGATAACACTCCAACAAAAAAGGCAACAACAACAGCAATTATTTTAGAATAAGAATACCTGTGTAACTCATTATTTATTTTAACTGATCTTTCTGCGACCCATATTCCCGTATGATTTTCTTGACTCGGATTTCGTTTCTTTAAAAAAAATACTGCAAACATTGCTAACATTAAAAAACCAAAGTACAAAGAGAATTGTTCGGTATTTATAAACTTATTTAAGTATGAACCTAATACACCACCCGGTATACTTGCCAATACGAAAATAAATCCACTCTTATAATCAATTCTATTCTCTTTATAATAGGATATACTTGAAGATAATGCAGTAAATATCATAACAATTAAAGAAATACTTACAACATTTTGTGAAGTTGCCCAATTAAAGCTATCGAATAATTCATGTAAGACTAATAATGTTGGTACGAGTATTACTCCACCACCTAAGCCCGCAATACTTCCTACAAAAGCAGCTAAAAACCCAATAATAATACTTGTAATTAAAAACAAGTTACCACAACCATCCAATTGTTTTATCCATTTATTTTAACATTTAATAATTAATGTAGAAACATTATTGTTAATACTCATGTTCTATTAAACGAAAATAAAAGGATCCGATACACCGGATCCTTTTATTATTTAATTTATATTGTTGTTTATTCTATATGATGTTTATTATTACAAATAAACTTTGTGATAATTAACCAATAGAACCTTCCATTTCGAACTTGATTAAGCGGTTCATCTCTACTGCATACTCCATTGGAAGCTCTTTGGTGAATGGTTCGATGAAGCCCATTACAATCATTTCTGTTGCTTCTTGTTCTGAAATACCACGACTCATTAGATAGAATAGTTGCTCTTCAGATACTTTAGATACTTTCGCCTCATGCTCCAATGAGATATTTTCATTAAATATTTCATTGTAAGGAATCGTATCAGAAGTTGATTTATTATCCATAATTAGGGTATCACATTCAATATTAGAACGTGCACCGTCTGCTTTACGTCCAAAATGAACAACTCCACGGTAGGTTACTTTACCACCATGTTTTGAAATTGACTTCGAAACAATTGTGGAAGATGTGTTTGGTGCAAGGTGATGCATTTTTGCCCCAGCATCTTGGTGTTGACCTTTCCCAGCTAGTGCTATGGATAAAGTCATACCACGTGAACCTTGACCTTTTAAGATAACAGCAGGATACTTCATTGTTAATTTAGAACCAATATTACCATCAATCCATTCCATCGTCGCGTTTTCGTCACAAATGGCACGCTTTGTTACTAAGTTGTAAACATTACCCGCCCAGTTCTGGATAGTAGTGTAACGGCAATATGCATCTTTCTTAACAAATATTTCAACAACGGCACTGTGTAATGAATTAGTAGTGAAAGTTGGTGCTGTACAACCTTCAACATAGTGTACAGAAGCTCCTTCATCAACAATAATCAGTGTACGTTCAAATTGACCCATATTCTCAGAGTTAATACGGAAGTATGCTTGTAGTGGTGTCTCACACTTCACTCCCTTTGGTACATAAATAAATGATCCACCAGACCAAACGGCTGAGTTTAATGCAGAGAATTTGTTATCTGCAGATGGAATCACTTTTCCAAAGTACTCTTTAAATAAATCTTCATTTTCTCTTAGCGCTGTATCAGTGTCTTTAAAAACAATACCCAAATCTTGTAGGTCTTGTTTCAAATTGTGATATACCACTTCGGATTCATACTGAGCAGAAACACCTGCTAAATACTTTTGTTCTGCTTCTGGAATACCCAATTTATCAAACGTATTTTTAATTTCTTCAGGTACTTCATCCCATGAACGTTCAGTTTTTTCAGATGGTTTTACATAGTAAGTGATTTCATCAAAATTCAACTCTGCAAGGTCTCCACCCCATTGTGGCATTGGTTTTTTATAAAATTGCTCCAATGCTTTAAGGCGGTAATCAAGCATCCATTTTGGTTCTTCTTTCATGTTAGAGATTTCTTCAACGACTTTTTTAGTCAGTCCTTTTTCAGTTCGAAAAATAGAAATATCTTTATCGTGAAAACCATATTTATAATCTTCAACTTCAGGCGCTTTTTTCGCCATATTTAAAACCTCCTATTTAGGTTTATAAATCTTATCGATTTCGTACAGTATATTTTTAAGAAAAGCAAAATTACTTCTCTTGTTCGTCTATTCCCTTTTCCATTGCTTTCCACGCAAGCGTTGCACACTTTATTCTTGCTGGAAATTTTGCAACTCCTTGTAATGCCTCGATATCACCTAAATCTATATCTTCTAATTCAGATTCTTCACCCATCATCATTTCAGAGAAATATTTAGACATTTTTAATGCATTTTCAACAGATTGCCCTTTGATTGCTTGAGTCATCATGGAAGCTGAAGAAAGACTAATCGAACATCCTTCACCTTCAAATTTGGCGTCTTCAACTTTACCATCTTCTACTTGCAAGTGAATTTGGATTCGGTCTCCACACGTAGGGTTATTCATGTCGATAGTTAACGAACCTTCATCTAATGAACCCCTATTTCGTGGGTTTTTATAATGATCCATAATCACCTGTCTATATAACGTATCTAGGTTATTAAAAGACATCACCAAAGTACTCCTTTGTTTTAATTAGTCCAGCTACTAATCGATCAACATCTTCTTCTGTATTATACAGATAAAAACTAGCGCGCGCTGTCGCAGTAACATCTAACCACCTCATAAGAGGTTGTGCACAATGATGACCTGCACGAACAGCAATACCTTCAGCATCTAATACTGTTGCTGTATCATGTGGATGAACATCATCCAAATTAAATGTAATTAAACCTGCGCGTTTTTCGGGACCAAAGATTTTTATTCCATCTATGGTACGAAGTTGCTGTAGTGCATAACTAACCAGTTTTGATTCATGCTCTTCTATTTCTTCTAAACCAACTTCTGTTAAGAAGTCAATCGCTGCACCCAATCCAATTGCACCAGCAATGATTGGGGTACCTCCTTCGAATTTCCAAGGGAGTTCTTTCCATGTTGAATCATATAAGTTTACGAAATCAATCATTTCTCCACCAAATTCAACTGGTTCCATTTCTTCTAGAAGATGTCTTTTACCATACAATACCCCGATACCAGTAGGACCACACATTTTGTGACCAGAAAAAGCATAAAAATCACAGTCTAAGTCCTGTACATCCACACGCATGTGCGGGACACCTTGCGCACCATCAACAAGCATAACCGCACCGTGCTTATGTGCAATAGAAGCAACATCTTTAACCGGATTAATGGTTCCTAGTACATTAGATACATGCATCATAGCTACAATTTTCGTTTTATCCGTTATTGTTGCTCTTACATCTTCTAAAGAAATTGTCCCATCATCTTGTAATGGTATATATTTAAGTGTAGCACCTGTTGCTTTAGCTGTTTGCTGCCAAGGAATGATATTACTGTGATGTTCCATCGGTGTAATAACAATTTCATCACCTTCGCTCAGATTACTACGCCCATAACTATAAGCTACGGTATTTATCGCTGTAGTAGTACCTCTAGAGAAAATAATTTGCTTTTCACTTTCAGCATTTATAAATCCTCTTACCTTTTCACGAGCACCTTCATATTTGTCTGTTGCCCTTGTTCCTAACGTATGCACACCACGGTGTACATTAGAGTTATCTAATCTATAATAATCATCCAGAGCCTTTATTACTGACAATGGCTTTTGGGACGTTGCGGATGAATCAAGATAGACTAAGGGGCTACCATTTACTTCTTGGTCTAAGATTGGGAACAAACTTCGAATGGCTTTTACATCCATTAATATACTTTCCCCTCAATAACCTGTGTTAACTGCTCTCTAACAGCTTTAATTGGTATTTCTTTTACAACTGGTGCTAAGAATCCATGAATAATTAACCGCTCTGCTTCGGTTTTAGATATTCCTCGGCTCATTAAATAATACATTTGAATTGGATCTACACGACCAACTGATGCTGCGTGACCTGCTGTAACATCATCCTCATCAATTAAAAGGATTGGATTAGCATCTCCTCTTGCATCTTTACTTAACATTAAGACACGAGATTCTTGTTCAGCATTTGATTTTGAAGCACCATGCTCAATTTTACCAATACCATTAAAGACAGAACTAGCACTTTCTTTCATTACACCATGTTGAAGAATATACCCTTCTGATGCTAAACCAAAATGAACAATTTTAGCTGTGAAGTTTTGTATTTGGTGCCCACGTCCAACTGTAACAGTCTTTGCATGCGACGTCGAATCATCACCAATCAAATGCGTAATATTCTCTGACGCTGTATGACCATCATTCATTTGACCTAGTGCCCAATCTATCGTAGCATTTCGATACGCTACACCACGACGGTTTACATAAACTGTTGTACCTTTAGCAAAGTTATCTACTGCTCCATAAGAAATAGAAGCATTATCATGTGCGATTACTTCCGTAACAATGTTTGCAACAGCTTGTTGATCCTGATTATGAGAAATATAATTCTCTACATAAGTTAAAGAACTGTTTTCCTCTGCAACAACAATTACATGATTAAAGGTAGCAACCTCATTGTCTTCTTGCCAAAAAATGGACTGAAGCGGTTCTTCAATGACAACACCTTTTGGTACATAAACAAAAACGCCACCATTCATTAGTGCAGTGTGCAATGCTGATAGACGATTTTCATCTATTGCTACAGCATCCTTCATATAATAACGTTGAACTAAATCGCTATGTTCATGTAACGCAGTTGTTATATCAGTTAGAATAACACCTTTTTTTTCTAATTCTGATGATAAAGATTTGTATGCAATTGATTGATTTCGTTGAATCACCAAGTTTTTATCGTGATTTTCCATATCAATAAACACTTTTATATCATCAGGTAACTCGTCTAAAGACTTAATAACTTGCCCTTCAGCTTTATGCTTAAATTGACTGAAATTCCATTTTGTTATATTTGTTTTATCCGGTGTAGGCATTGGTAAGCTATCCGCTAATTCCAATGCTTGTAGTCGCAATGACTTCATCCATTCCGGTTCATTTCTTTCATCTGAAAACTTGCTAACATAATCTTTTTCGTATGGTAGCTTTGTATCCACAGTCATACAAATCCCTCCTAACTGTTACGCTTTTTGCCCTACAGTTTCTTCTTCGATTCCTAATTCTTGCTTGATCCAATCATAACCTTCTGCCTCTAAACGTTGCGCAAGTTCTGGTCCACCAGATTTAACTACACGGCCTTGCATCATTACGTGAACATAATCTGGTGTAATGTAATCCAACAAACGTTGATAGTGCGTAATCATTAAACAACCAAAAGATTCACTGCGTAGCTTGTTAATTCCTTTTGATACTACTTTTAATGCATCTATATCTAACCCCGAATCAATTTCATCCAATATTCCAATTGCAGGCTTAATCATCATTAATTGAAGAATTTCATTACGCTTTTTCTCTCCACCTGAAAAGCCCTCATTCAAATAACGTTGTGCCATGTTTTTATCCATATCCAAGTAATCCATAGCTGCATCCATTTCTTTAATAAATTTCATCAAAGAAATTTCATCGCCTTCTTCACGATGTGCATTGATTGAAGAACGAAGGAAATCAGAAGTGGTTACCCCACTTATTTCACTCGGATATTGCATTGCTAGAAATAATCCAGCTTGCGCACGCTCATCTACTTCCATCTCTAGTACGTCTTCACCATCTAATAAAACACTACCTTTTGTCACTTCATATTTAGGGTGACCCATTATTGCAGAAGCAAGTGTTGATTTCCCCGTACCATTTGGTCCCATAACCGCGTGGAATTCTCCACCTTTTATCGTAAGGTTAACACCTTTTAAAATTTCTTGATCTTCAATAGCAACATGAAGATCTTTAATTTCTAATATTGATCCAGCCATTCTGATACCTCCAAAGCAAATTTATTTATCTTATTGTGATATGGAACTATACCCATTCTCAATTTATTCTCATTACAATCTTATACTATTTCGAATCTATAATCAACAAATTCACTATCCATTTGACACCTTTTTAAACATAAACATTAAAAAAGTACTTCCATGTAAATTTAATGCTTCAACCTAGTTTTTTCTATATATATATAAATTATTTCACCTTAAGTATTTTACTCCATTTCCATGATAATATAAAAACCCTTGCACTTGGCAAGGGTTTTATTTAAGGTTACTACCTGTGTACGAGTTTTTCAACTTCATTTACAACTTTTTGACTTTCTTTATGACTAATTTCTCTTTCTTTCTCAATTTTTAGTCGTTCATTAAGCTTTCTGCTATATTCTGCATAGCCTACTCCATGATTTTTTAGCATCGCTTTTTCCATATCGGAAGTATAGTTTAGATTTAAACTATCAGTAATAATGAATCCACCCTTTCTTTATTTACAAATTCAAGTTTACCATCAATGAATAATATCTTACAAAATTCATTTAGGTCTGTTAGAAAGGATGAATCTTTCTTAGAAGTCACCTGGAATATTTAATAGCTACACCTTCAAAATTCATCGTATTTGTTCCGTTTTTGTAAGTTTTTCTTACAAAAAGTATATATTTTAGTTAGATTCACTTACCGGTACTACTTCACCATTATAAGTTTCAATAATGTAATTTTGAATCTCTTCAGATTGAAGAACTTCAACAAGTTTTAAAAGTGATTCATTATTTTCATCTTCAGCACGAGCTGCGATAATGTTAGGATATGGCGAATCTTCTCCTTCTACAAATAGAGAATCCTCTGCAATCGATAATCCTGCTTCAATTGCATAGTTAGTATTAATCGCAACTAAAGCGTCCTCTTCTTTATCATAAGCTTCTGGAAGAAATGCTGCATCAAAATCAGGAGAAAAAGTTAGGTTCAATGGATTTTCTACAATATCATTTACAGTAGCATCCACTTTCTCTACATCAGCGTCTAATGTAATTAATCCTTGAGATTCAAATAAAGCAAGAATTCTTCCGTGATCTGCCACAGAACGACTAATAATAACTTCTGTTCCTTCTGGAATATCATCAACACTTGTTATATTTTGAGAATATACTGCCATAGGCTCAACATGGATACTACCTAAATTAACAAAATCATATCCTTTTTCTTCTACTTCTGAATTAAAATATGGAATGTGTTGAAAGTAGTTTGCATCAATTCTTCCATCTGATAAATCTTGGTTAGGTAAGATATAATCTTGGTATTCTTCAACTACTAATTCAATACCTTCTTCTGCTAATAGTGGCTTCGCTTGTTCTAACACCTCTGCGTGTGGAACACTAGTTGCACCTACTTTAATTTCAACAGGTTCTTCTGTTTCTTCTGTACCTTCTGTCTCAGCTGTATTTTCTCCAGCATTTTCACTTGCAGTATCGTTTTCCTCATCATTAGTTCCGCAAGCTGTAATAACTAAAATAAATAGTGCAGCTAACAATACATTTAATATTTTTTTCATTTTCTATACTCCCCTTTTTCTTTTTTTTATATTTAACTCGTCAATTAAGACAAAGTATAAAACAATTATCTTTTATCTAGTTTGTTCGTAATGGTATCTCCAATAAATTGAAAAATAAACACAATAATTACTATTAAAACGGTACAAACAAAAACTACATCCGAAGCGCGCCGTTGAAAACCATAATAATATGCAAAGTCACCCAAACCACCAGCACCTATTACACCTGCAACAGCAGTATAACCAATTAAGGCTATTGCAGTAACTGTTATCCCAGAAACAAGCGCCGGCATTGATTCTGGGATAAGAACTCGTAATACTATCGTACTCGTCTTAGCACCCATTGCCTTTGCTGCTTCAATAACACCTTTATCAACTTCCCGTAAAGCAATTTCAACTAGCCGTCCATAGAACGGTGCAGAACCAATAATTAATGCCGGTAAAGCTGCATTGGATCCTCTTATTGTTCCAATTAAAAAATCGGTAAATGGGAACAGAAGTAAAATTAATATAATAAAAGGAATTGCCCGAAATATATTGACTGTGGAAGCTATAATCAAATTCAACACTTTATTTTCCCAAATTCCACCGCGAGAAGTTAAATATAGTAATAACCCTAATAAAATACCTAGAATAAATGTCCCTATTAAAGCAATGATTGTCATATAAAATGTTTCTAAAGTTGCTTGCCATAATTCACTGATTACTACATTCGGAAATAGTTCAATTAGCATGGTGAACCACCTCCACTTCTACAGGTGCAGATTTTATATACGCTAAAGCACTCTCTTTTTCGTCACTCACACCGTCGATATGAACAATTAGCGAGCCATAAGCACCCTTTTGTGTTTGTGTGATTTTCCCCTGTAAAATATTAATATCGACATCAAACTGTTTCGCAACTTGACTGATTAACGCTTGACTTGTTGTTTCACCAACAAAATGCAATTTAATAATATCACCATTCTTATAACCAGTTGTTAACCATTCAAGTGAATCTTCCTGATTGTTATCTCCCATTACTTGTTCTACAAACTTTTTAGTTACAGGCATGATAGGGTGAGAAAAAACATCTAATACGTCTCCTTGTTCAACCACTTTCCCAGCCTCCATCACCGCAACACGATGACAAATCTTCCTAATAACATGCATTTCGTGTGTAATTAAGATAATAGTTAAGCCCAATTTTTCATTAATATCGATAAGTAATTTTAATATAGAATCTGTTGTCTCCGGGTCTAGTGCTGAGGTAGCTTCATCACATAACAATACTTTTGGATCATTTGCAAGTGCTCTCGCAATACCAACACGTTGTTTTTGACCTCCACTTAACTCAGATGGGTAAGCATCTTCCCTTCCTGAAAGTCCAACTAACCCTATTAATTCATCTACTCGTGCCATACGCTCTTGTTTTGAAATACCTGCAATTTCAAGCGGAAAAGCAATATTTTCCCTAACAGTTCTAGACCACAATAGGTTGAAGTGTTGGAAGATCATCCCTATATTTTGTCTGGAAAGACGCAACTTATTTTTACTTAGCGATGTAATGTCTTCCCCATCTATCACTACTTGTCCACTTGTAGGATTTTCTAAGCGATTGATTAATCGAATAAACGTACTTTTTCCTGCTCCACTATAACCAATTACGCCAAATATCTCACCTTTTTCAATTTCTAAACTAAGGTCATCTACAGCACTAATTAAATTCGACTTAGTATGAAACAACTTGGATAGGCTATTTATTTTTATCACTATATATCCCTCCTACCATCTTTAGTATTTGTCTATAAGAATAATAGTTATTATATAATAACTATTATTCTGTTTTTTCAACAAAAAATGCATCTTTCTGTTCATGAGAACAGAAAGACGCAAATAGCTTCTTTCGTGTTCTCTCATCTGCCAAAGCTTATGCTCCGCAGGAATTGGCACCATTTTAAACATTATCATGTTTAACGGTTGCCGGGTTTCATAGGGCCAGTCCCTCCACCTCTCTTGATAAGAGATTTATATATTATTTTTTATGATTATTGTTTTTATGAATAGCGCTAAGCAAGATTCTAGCATGGAGATAAATTTGTGTCAATAAAAAAATTTAAAACTTAAATTTCCACTACTAAAATAATCATAAAACGGTATAAACAAAGTGCTTAAGCCTAATTTAAAACACTTTAAAAAATTGGGTACTTAAGTTAGGATACACATAGGAAAATCAGAAAGAGAGGCATATTATGAAAGCTCCAAACTTTAAACTTCCATTCATAAATAAAGAGGGAACATATTCTTTAACAGATGATCTCGGAAAAATAATAATTATTAGTTTTTGGACATCTTGGTGCCCTGAATGTGGTACAGACTTACCAAAAAAAGAACAACTCTATCATTCAATTGATAAAAATAAAGTAAAAATGTTAACGATTAATGTTGCCGGTAGAGAAAGAAATCAAATGGATCCAATTGATTATACGAGTAAGTTCCTATCACAAACGACACTAATTGATAAAGGGCGTGACACCTATGATAAATTCGATTGTAAAGGTGTGCCTACAACAATTATCATTAATTCAACTGGAGAGATTCATAGTCATTTTGACGATAAGTCTGATTTTTTACAAATCGTTAAAAGCCTTGGGCAATTAATTGTCTAGTTCCATTAACTACTTGATAGATATAAAATTGCTTCAAAGAATAAAACATCTTTATACTTACCTGTAATACGTGCTAATTCATTTGGAACAGAAGTAAGTTTAGTTTTACCACTGATAAGCTCATCTATGATTTGATTTGTTGTTTCAATCGATAAATCTGGATCATGATTTATCGATTGATTGAGTTCAATCACACCATGATTAAAAGAGATAAGAAAATCATTGTTATTATAGACAAAGTGAATATCTACTTTCTTATTTTTATGTAAACATAATAAATCCGAACGAGATTCTAGCGTATCCTTCCAACCAAGCAAGAATGCTGTATCCATTTCCTTAACTCCTCTTTAGTTACGAATAACTTATTCATTAGGGAAAAAATTTGATTATAATCTTAATTTCCGACAATTATTCAGCAAAAAAATGTCTATTAATAATACTATTAAGTTTTACAACTGATTCAAAAGAATATACTCTTTCTTGGATTCTTCCTGCTTTCATAATTAGAAGACAAGGGACACTTTCAATCCTTTTTTCTTGCATAAAGTCAGGAAAAAAGGATGCATTCACCTCATAAAACGTCAGGTTGTTTTTCATGACTTCAACCGTAACCAGCATTTTCCTTGCGATGTGACATGTTCCACAAAGTGGTGTATGTATGAACAAGATGAGTTCTTTTGTCTCGTCTTTTAGCACTTCTAACGTTATCTCTTTCATTTTTATCAACCTTATATAAGAAATATTGGATTTACAGCGATACTTCTGCTCAATAATGCCGTGGCTAATTCAGGTTCAGGTGTCGCGGCGACTTCACGAAAGGCCTTATCAATAAAAATATGTTCCGCGTGTGGAAGTTCCTTTGAAAGTTGTTTTCTTAACTTGTGTCCCGCATTATCTTCGTCAACCAAAATAAAAACATCCTTGTTATCAAGGTCATATTCGATTAATAACTCTTCCAGTCTTTCCACACCTAACGTTCCATTTGTACAAATAATCTCTACTTCGTCGGCCAAAATCTTTTTAATTTGTTTTTTATCTGAAAGTCCTTCAACAATGATAATTTTTTCATTATCTACCATTAATCAGATCACCTGCTTTATTTTATAGAAATAGTTTTAATAATTAAACGGTTACTTCCGAAAGGCTTAAGAACTCGGTTTCACCTCTATTAGTAATAACCCCTTGTCACTTCGACTGTAACAAGGGATCATTTTGTTCTCTTATAACATTGTATTTGAAATCTGTAAATTCATGCACTATTGCTATAAAAATCAGCTTATTTAATCTTCTTCAATCATTTTTTGATACTGTTCAGCAGACATTAAATCATCTAATTGTGATGAATCACTTGGCTCTACAACAATCATCCAAGCTTTTTCATATGGTGATTCGTTTACAAATTCCGGACTATCATCAAGTTCTTCATTCACTTCCACTACTTTTCCACTCAATGGTGCATATAGTTCAGAAACAGTTTTAACTGACTCTACACTGCCAAAAGGCTCGTCCGCTTCTACTTCATCACCGACTTCAGGTAGTTCCACAAATACAATATCACCAAGCTCAGATTGAGCATGTTCGGTAATTCCAATACGCACTTTTTCTCCTTCTACTTTTACCCACTCATGTTCTTCAGAATAACGTAAATCTTTTGGTAAACTCATCATTCTACCTCCATTTTTTCTTTTATGTAGTTAAAGCATACAGTTTCCACTGTTCACCTTATACTTTATTTCCAAGTCTGTTCAAAATTTTCTTCATTAAAACCTACTGTTACTTGTTTTCCGTCTGTGGTTATGGGTCTTTTAATTAGCATACCATCAGATGCTAACCACTCCAACTTTTGATCTTCATCAGCTTCCAACAATTTATCTTTCAACCCTAATTCTCGATATTTTTTGCCACTTGTGTTAAAGAACTTTTTTATTGGCAGGCCACTATTAGCAATCAATTCTTTTAACTCTTCTTTTGTTGGGGGACTATCTACAATATGTATTTCGTTAAGTTTTATATCGTTGTTTTCAATCCATTTTTTTGCTTTCTGGCATGTTCCACATTTTGGATACCAATAAAAGGTTAATGTCATCTAACTACCTCCTCTTTCTCACATTTTATCATATTAACCATTTATTGTTTATTAATACGGTCTCATTATTTTTATACAAAACAAAAATGATCTATTCATACCCTTTTATCTGGGTAGCCTAAAATCTTAACAAAAAATCCCTATCAAATTTTGATAAGGATTTCTCTTTAAATTTAGACTATATATTTTTCTGCTTCAAGTAATGCTTTAGCAATGTCTCGTTTTTTCAGAATAACATTAGTTGGTTCATGCCTAGTTAGTTTTCTCATAGCTGAAAGCGTAATTCGTAATGTGTCACCTGTTTCACTTGCTATAATCGTTTCCTTAGCATGTGCCTCTATCCGATTGAAAGCTTCTTGAACATAAACCTCCGTGTATAAGACCTTTTGTTTATTTTTCTCTTCTCCTGTTTTCTCCATTGCCTTTTCTGTTCTTAATAAAGCGGATTCCATATTGTACACTTCTGCAACAATATCTGCAATATTAACCAACACTTCTTGTTCTTTCTCTAGTTTAGCGCCAAATTTTTGGGCCGCAATACCTGATGCAAGTAGCCCTATCTTCTTAGCATTTTTAAGTAGATATTTTTCTTTTTCTAAAACATTTGTACCTACTTCTTCTGGCATTAGCATCATTAATTCTTCCTGTAATGCCTGTGCTTTTTCTAATAAAGGTAGTTCGCCTTTCATAGCTTTTTTCATTAGCGTGCCGGGGATTAGTAAACGGTTTATTTCATTCGTACCTTCAAATATTCTCTGTATCCGTGAATCTCGGTACATTCTTTCAACTTCATACTCCTGCATAAATCCATATCCGCCGTAAATCTGAACAGCTTCATCGGCCACATAATCCATTAATTCAGTTCCAAACACTTTATTTAATGAACACTCAATTTGATATTCAGCTATTGCTTTAGCTACTGCTTTTCCATCCTTTAGCTCTTGTTCGTTTAACATTCCCATTCGCTGTTCAAAAAGCCCAACAGTTCGATATACAGCACTCTCATTCGCATACGTATTCGCTGCCATTGTACCAAGTTTTTCTTGAATTAAAGAGAACTTTGCAATTGGTGTGTTAAATTGTTTACGTTGATTAGCGTATATTGCAGAAAGTTCAATGCTTCTTTTAGCACCACCTATACCACCAACAGCTAATTTATATCTACCAACATTTAAAATATTGAAAGCTATGATATGCCCACGGCCAATTTCTCCTAATACATTTTCAACGGGAACTTCTGCATCGTCTAAAACTACTGTACGCGTTGACGAGCTTTTTATTCCCATCTTCTTTTCCTCTGGACCCGTTGATACACCTGCAAAATCACGTTCAACAATAAAAGCAGTGAATTTGTCACCATCAACTTGAGCATAAACAATAAATATATCTGCAAATGCAGCGTTAGTTATCCATTGTTTTTCACCATTTAGAATGTAATGTGTACCTGCATCATTTAATTTAGCATTCGTTTTTGCACCCAAAGCATCTGATCCAGATCCAGGTTCAGTTAGTGCATATGCCGCTAATTTATGACCGCTTGCTAAAAGTGGCAAATATTTTTGCTTCTGTTCCTCATTTCCAAAGAAAACTATAGGAAGCGAGCCAATGCCAACATGTGCACCATGTGTTACAGAAAATCCACCAGCACGTGAGAACTTTTCTGTAATTAGCGACGAACTGATTTTATCTAAACCAAGTCCTCCATATTCTTCAGGTACATCGACCCCTAACAAACCTAATTCACCTGCTTGTTTTAATAATTTAACCGAATGTTCAAACTCATGATTTTCTAAATTATCAATTTTAGGAACAACTTCACCTAGTACAAAATCTTCTGTCATTTTTGCAATCATTTTATGCTCTTCATTAAAATCTTCTGGTGTAATAATGTCTTCTGGTCTCAAATCCTCAACTATAAAAGCGCCACCTTTAAACACCTTATCCTTTGTTTCACCCATATTCTCACTCCCTTTATATTAATTCAAATACTCCTGCAGCACCCATACCTCCACCAATACACATTGTTACAACTCCAAACTGGATATTGCGCCGTTTCATCTCATAAATTAAGCTAAGTGTAAGTTTGGTTCCTGTACAACCTAATGGATGACCAAGCGCAATCGCACCACCATTAACATTAACTTTATCTTCATCTAGCCCTAGTTCACGTATCACACGGATAGATTGAGAAGCAAAGGCTTCATTCAGCTCGAACAATCCAATATTCCCCAATGAAAGTCCAGCCATTTTAATCGCTTTTGGAATTGCTTTAACAGGTCCTACCCCCATGATTTCTGGTTCTACACCAGCTACAGCATACGAACGAAATTTAACTAAAGGCTTTAGTTCTTGTTGTATTGCATGCTCATGATCCATTATTAACACCGAAGCAGCCCCATCACTCATTTGTGATGAATTACCTGCAGTTACTGTACCGTTCAAGGAAAATGCAGGCTTTAATTTAGAAAGTCCTACTTCATTTGTCTCTGGTCTTACCCCTTCATCCATTTCAAATAGGAATGATTGTTCCATCAATTTATTAGTCGCATTTACTTGTCTATGAACTACTTCTACTGGAACAATTTCATCTTTAAATTTGTTTGCAGCAATCGCTTCTGCTGCCCGCTTATGACTTCTTGTAGCAAAAGCATCTTGGTCTGCTCTTGATATATCAAAACGTTTCGCAACCTCTTCCGCAGTGTGACCCATCGACATGTAATAACCTGGAGCGCTTTCTACCAAGCTTATGTTTGGCCTAATAACATGCTCACCCATTGGTATTAAACTCATCGACTCTGCTCCACCTGCAATGATAGCGCCTGCTTCTCCTAGTCTAATTCGATCGGCTGCATAGGCAATACTTTGCAATCCTGAAGAGCAATATCTGTTAATTGTAATTCCAGGAACCGTTATTGGTAGTCCAGCTAGACCTGCAATATTACGGGCCATATTCATTCCTTGTTCTGCCTCAGGCATTGCGCAACCAATAATTACGTCGTCAACAACTCCTTCATAATCCCCCGCTCTTTTTAACGTTTCTTTTATGGTTAATGCCGAAAGATCGTCCGCGCGCATATGGGCCAGTGAACCTTTTTTCGCCTTCCCGATTGGCGTACGAGCTCCAGCCACGATAACAGCTTCTTTCAAAGTCCTTCCCCTCTTTTCCTTTTCGGTTTAGTTGCTAGTTACGTAATGCCTTACCTTTCATCAACATGTGTTGCATCCTTGCTTGTGTTTTTGGTTCACCAATCAAACTCAAGAATGCTTCTCTCTCAATGTCTAATAAGTATTGTTCATCAACGAATGTCCCTTGTTTAACCCTGCCACCAGCGAGAACAAATGCTAACTTCTCAGCTATTTTCAAGTCGTGTTCTGAAGCGTAGCCACCATATGCTAGTGTCTTTGCACCTAACAACATTGTTGCGTATCCCGATTCTCCAACGACTGGAACTTTCTCACGTTTAAGGGCTTGATAACCCGCTCTCTTAAGACTTAATACTTTTTGTTTTGCATCATCAATTAAATGTGCTTGGTTAACTGATATACCGTCCTGTTTATTTAAAAATCCATTCTCCAACCCTTCCTGAGCAGAAGTAGAAACCTTCGCCATTGCTATCGTTTCGAATGTTTTGTTTGCTATCTTTTGTAAATCAAAGTCAACACCTTGAGGTAGATTTCTTAGTTGTTTTAAATACAATTCTTTATTACCTCCACCACCAGGAATAAGTCCTACACCAAATTCCACTAATCCGATATACGTTTCTTGCGCAGCTTGAAGTGAACTCGCAGGTAACGATACTTCTGCTCCACCACCTAAGGCCATACCAAACGGTGCAACAACGACAGGATTCTTAGCATATTTGATATTCATCATTGCTTTTTGAAATTGTCTAACGACCATTTCCAGTTCAAAATAATTACCATCCTGCGCTTCCATTAACATCATCGCAATATTAGCACCCACACAGAAATTATTTCCTTGATTTCCGATTACAAGGCCTTCATAGTTCTTATCCACTTCTTCGATTGATTCATTAATCATTTGTAAAATATCCATTCCAATTGCATTGCTTTTTGATTGAAATTCTAAACAAGCAATTCCATCACCTACATCAATTAAACTTGCCCCAGTGTTTTTCATAATAACGCCATGCTTTTCTTTAGTAAGTTTTAAATTAATTTCTTTTTTATTAAAAGCTTGTTGTTTGTAACCACCTTGCTCATAAAAATACATATTTCCTTCTTTTGGATAGTAAAAATATTTTTTATTATTTGCATTCATTTCTTTAATCCAATTTGGAATTTCTTCTTCGTCTTCAACCATACGATCAAAAGTCTGCTCGAATCCAAGCGCATCCCAGATTTCAAAGGGTCCTAGTTCCCAGCCAAACCCCCAACGCATTGCTTGATCAATGGAAATAATATCATCAGCAATCTCACCTACTAAATCAGCAGAATAAAGTAATACTGGCTTTATCACTGACCAAACAAAATCACTAGCTCTGTCATCCCTCACTGATAAAAGCGCTTTCATTTTTCGCTTAGAACCTTTTTCCTGCTTAGCTAATTCAGTAGCTTTTGTTTTCAATGAATCCCTTGGTTCGTACTCTAATGTATTGGGATTCAACTGAAAAATAAAACTTTTGCCTTGCTCCTTCCTTTTTAAATAAAAACCTTGCGCTGATTTTTCACCAAACCATTTATTGTTTATCATTGTTTGCATAAAGTCAGGAGTTTTGAAGATAGACTTTTCATTCCCAGTAACCTGTTCATAGACATTGTTTGCTACATGTGCAAACGTGTCTAATCCAACTACATCTAATGTACGGAAAGTGGCACTCTTAGGTCTACCAATCAACGGTCCAGTGACCGAATCAACTTCTCCAACTGTTAAACCCCGTTCAAGCATTTCTTTTACAGTTACGAGTAATCCGTAAGTTCCAATACGATTAGCAATGAAATTAGGTGTATCTTTCGCTTCAACCACACCTTTACCTAAATCATTTTCTCCAAAGCGCCTTACAAAAGCTAGTACTTCTGGATCCGTCCACTTCGTTGGAATGATTTCTAATAATTTTAAATAACGAGGTGGGTTAAAGAAATGTGTACCTAAAAAGTTTTGTTTTAAATCATGAGAGCAACTAGATACCATTTTCTCAATAGAAATTCCGGATGTGTTCGAACTAACAATACTACCTTTTTTACGATGCTTATCAATCACTTCTAATATTTGTTTTTTAACGTCTAAATTCTCAACAACTACTTCAACAATCCAATCCATATCACCTAACTGTGTTACATCATCTTCTAAATTACCTATTTCAATTAACTCAAGACTCTTATCACTCGTTAGTGGCGATGGCTTTTGTTTTTTTAAAGCCTGTTTACTCCTATAAGATAACCGATTACGCACACACTTATCTTGTAAAGATAATCCTTTATATTTTTCTTCATCTGTTAATTTCTCAGGCGCAATATCGAGCATTAGTGTCGCGATTCCAACATTGGCCAAATGTGCTGCTATCCCAGAACCCATAATCCCGGAACCAATAATAGCTGCACGTTTAATGCTTCGCCCCATCCTATTTCCCCCTATCTCGTAATTATTTGAATGAATACTCATTCATTTATGATTATTAAAAAAAGAAGATACCTTTATCTTCATCTATTTCTACTATATGTTATTCTGATACATTTCGCAATCCTTTTTCAAGGATTCTTTATATTTAAAATGTAATTATATTTACAATTCCTTTATATTACAACTTAATTTTCTATTAAGAATCAATCATATATTATCATCAATTGGAGAAAATAAATGTGATTTGATTATTAGGAGGTTATCATATGCAGCAACAACAAAATCAAGGTCAAGTAATGCCACAACCGCCAAACCAGGTGAGTTCTAAGGATCTACTTTATCTTACTGATATGCTATCTTGGAATTTAAATGCAACAAAAAAGGCACATTTTTTTGCTGAACAATGTACAATTCCTGAAGTGAAAACAGCATTAGAACAAGCATGTCAAATGCATCAAAATCATTATAACAGAATATTACAGCACTTAAATAACCAGAATCAGCAATCAATGATATAAAGAGAGGAGCAATTTAAATGAACCAACAAAATCAAAAAATACAAAATCCTGAAACACAAGTTCCTAAGACACCACAAATGAATGACCGAGACTTTGTCAATGATATGCTAACAACTGAAAAATATATTACTGACGCCTATAGCACTGCTTTAAATGAAGCAAGTAACCAAGCTATCTATCAAGATGTTGCGTCAATTTTTCAGGAAACACAAAATTGTCAAAGAGATTTGTACAATCTAATGTTTAAAAATGGTTGGTACAGTCTTGAAAAAGCTGAACAACAAAAAATACAACAGGCATATCAGCAATTCTCTGGATATACAAACCAATTCCCCATTCATTAAATTTAGATATTGAGTTAATTAAATCCAAATTTATATGTAAAAAAACAAAACCTTTGTTGGAAAGTCAAACAGAGGTTTTGTTTTTTTTACACACTTATTATAAGCAATGTGAATTAAAACGAAACTATTCTTATTTACAAAGAAGAATGATTACGATAAAATGAATACTTACAGCTTTTATTATTCTAACAGGCTGTGGTCAAAAATCAAGTACTTTAAATACATCTGTTTAATCAACTTTATATATAAAACTTTTTTATGGCATTTTCTTATAAGAAACTATTCACCCTAGGAACTCTCATTTTCGAACCCTACTAAAAGAACTTTGACAGAAACTACTAAAGGTGGAACATTTATTAGTATTGGTTCTTACTGATACATTATTATAGATAACTTAGTGTCGAATGGAAGAAGTTTTCGTCAAATCAGGCCAGAACCTCATTAATCGTTAACTACTATTCTATCAGATAAACATAAAAAAGATTTTAGTATTACAGAGGAATGGAGATATACACTATGCATGATCCTATAGTCACAATGAAAGACGTTAGTTATGCTTATGAAAATAAACATGCTTTAAACAAAATTAACTTCACTATTTCACAAGGTTCTTTTATTGGTCTAGTTGGCCCAAATGGTGGAGGGAAAACTACTTTAATTAAACTCTTACTTGGAATATTAAAACCCCAACATGGCTCAATTGAATTATTTGGAGTACCAATGAATAAATTCAAGCATTGGAACAAAATTGGTTTTGTCTCACAAAAGGCTAATGCATTCAATCTTGGTTTTCCTGCTTCAGTGCAAGAAGTAGTCTCCATGGGACTTACAGCAAAGGTTGGCTATTTGAAATTTTTCACAAAAGAACATAGACAAAAAATTGAAAAAGCAGTCGCACAGGTTGGCATGTCAGAGTATCTTCATGAAAACATTGGTGATTTATCAGGTGGTCAACAACAACGAATTTTTATTGCTAGAGCATTAGTAAGCGACCCTGAATTACTTATATTGGACGAACCAACTGTAGGGGTTGATGCTGAAAATGTAAAAAAATTCTATGATTTATTACATCAATTAAATAATGACAGTGGGATTACTCTTTTGTTAGTAACCCATGATATCGGAACAATGACACATCATGCTACAGATATTGTATGCTTAAACAAGCATTTGCACTTTCACGGCAATCCTTCTGAATTCTCAAGTTTGTCAGATAAGGATTTGTCACACTTTTATGGACACCCATTAAATTTAGTTACACATAACCACTAATCGGAGGAAGTAATATGATAGCCAACTTTTTTGAGTATGAATTTTTACGAAACACATTTTATACTGGCCTTCTAATCGGACTAATCGCCCCACTACTCGGCACGTTTATTGTAGTAAGGCGGTTATCTTTAATTGCAGATGCTCTTTCCCATGTAACGCTCGCTGGGATTGCATTTGGATTATTGTTAGAAAAGAAGTATATTCTCGGTGGTGTTATTACTCCTTTTTATGCCGGGATGGGGTTTTCTGTTATTGGGTCAGTTTTTATAGAACGATTAAGAAGCGTATATAAAGCTTATCAAGAACTCGCTATTCCGATTATCCTTTCAGGTGGCGTTGGTCTAAGTGTCATTTTCATTTCACTTGCTAATGGATTTAATACCGATTTGTATAATTATTTATTTGGATCAGTTTCAGCTGTTAGTAGAAGTGACTTATATAGTATCATTGTCATAACTGTCATTGTTATAACCGTTATATTCCTATTTTATAAGGAATTGTTTATGTTATCTTTTGATGAAGAACATGCAGTTGTTTCTGGTATCCATGCAAAGAGAATTCATTTCTTATTCATTGTTTTAACAGCATTAGTAATAGCTGCTTCTATTAGAATTGTTGGTGTACTTTTAGTTTCCGCATTAATGACCTTACCAGTTGCAGCAAGTATTCGTATCGCAAAAGGTTTTAAACAAACAATTGTTTTATCTATTATATTTGGCGAAATTTCTGTTATTATAGGATTAATATCTGGGTATTATTTTGAAATTCCACCAGGTGGTACGATTGTGGTAACCTCTATTCTAATATTACTACTCTCTATTTCAATTAAAAAGTTGAAGTTTAACCTTTCTAGAAAGAAGGCGATACAGTGAATGTTCAAGAAGCTTTAACTATCCTAAAAGATAAAGGATACAAATATACTGGTAAAAGAGAAGATATTCTTATTTTCTTTTCAAAAGAAGATCGATACAGAACCGCCAAAGATTTATTGCAATATATGGAACCCAATTATGAAGGGATTAGCTTTGACACAATTTATAGGAATCTCCATTTGTTTCATGAAGTGGGAATTCTTGAATCAACGGAGTTAAATGGAGAAAAGCTCTTTAGGATTAAATGTGATCACCATCACCACCATCATTTTATATGTAAACAATGTGGTGTTACGAAAGAGATTAGAACATGTCCCATGGATGATATTGAGGGTGAATTACAAAATTTCGCAATAGAAGATCATAAGTTTGAAATTTATGGTCGGTGTCCGGAATGTCAATAAAACAATCAAAGGCATCATTAATTCTCTTTATAGGGGTTGGTGGTGCTTTTGGTGCGTGTTCGCGTTATTTAGTCTCTTTACTTACCTCTTCTTCTGACGGAGGTTTTCCATTTACTACACTTCTAGTTAATCTAATAGGATGTTTTTCATTAGCCTACATAGCAAATAGCAACCAAATTAGAAATATAATACCTGCTCCTATTTTAACAGTTATATGCACAGGGTTTATTGGTTCCTTTACTACATTTTCCGCCTTTTCTGTTGAAACAGTCCAATTATTTAATCATGGCATTGGCTTAGCATTAATATATATTATCCTTCAATTATTTGGTGGAATATTATTTTGCTTAGCAGGTTACCAGTTATCAATTAATAAAGGGGGAGTATAATTGAATTTACTATTCGTTGCAGCTGGTGGATTCCTCGGTGCAATTTCAAGATATTCAATTGGATTAAAAGCGAATAAAACCCCCAGAAAACCTGTCGGGACACTGAGCGTAAATATAAGTGGTTCAGCACTACTTGGTTTACTCCTATATTTTTATGAGAAAGGTGAACTCCCAGAAATTTATTGGCTTTTTCTAGGAGTCGGTTTTTGTGGTGCATATACAACCTTTTCTACATTCGGAACAGAAACATTATCCATGATTCAAGCCAATATGTTAAGACGCGCTATCATTTATGTACTATCATCCTTAATAATTAGTATAGGCTCCGTCATGACAATCTTTTTTGTACTGAAGGCTTTTTTCTAAATTGCTCAAGTTGACAAAATACATATACACTCTGATATAATTTTAGGAATAAATAGAGCAGTAATGTACGGATTTGGAAAAAAATTCAACCAGTAAAAATAAGCATGAATGTAGGGGGCAGGTTATTTTTTGTGAACGAAAAGCACCTTATTAAATAAGCCATCCTCAATATAAGAGGATGGCTTATTATTATGCAACAATGGATTCAATTACTTTTTCTTCTTTTTGTTCAAGAATATTTCGGTTGTCTATTTTATCAATTTGTTTGTTCATATAATTCGAAATATCCTTGGCTTCTTCCTTATCGCCAGCTAGATATATTCTATTCCAATTGTGATCCTTAGCAAGCTTGTCCATTTTTGGCGCAAGGCTCTTATACCAACGTTTCTGGTTCTCTTTAAAACGTTCATCAAATTGGTCTGTTTGTAAATTCTTGCCACCTTTACCCATTGATACATCAGCCTTATGAGGACCTTCATATTGTCGCCAATCTTCTGTATCTAAATCAAGTTCATAGTGAGTAGTATCTAGAACAGTACCTAGTTCTGCTTCTATTACTTTAACTTGGTTTTTCTGCACTAGAATAATACCTAGTTTTGGAAATTGTGTCTTCAATTGATATAATTGGTCCATGACTGGGGACTCTTGCCAATAAAACTCTGTCTTCACATCCATTTGAAGGTTTTCAACAAACCAAATCGATTCATCTGGTGAAGCAAAAATAACAATGCTTTTCTTTAAATCTAAATGATGTTCATTAATATACGTTTCAATTTTTTCACGAACCTTCTTAAAATTTTTCAACTCTTGTTTATCTTCACTACTTTCCAAGTAGTTTTCAAAGCTGTTCAATCCATTTTTTAACTGGATTTTCCATTGTCCATCTTTACCTTCCGTGTCAGCCGGATTGGTATTTAAATACATACTTAATACACTATTTGGTTTTTCTAATTTGATATTTTGTAATTCCTTCAATTTTTGTTCTAGTTCCATCGTATCGTACCCCTCCCTTTTATAATCAATTTAATCAATTTCATAAAACCAATTTTGTTGTCGCAGATGACTGAATAAGTTAATTATGAAATTGACTTAATTATATAATCTATATAAGACAGTATCCGAAAACCAATAATTTAAAACATGTTTGATTAAATTGGTTAGAACAGAAATTCCTAAGACCATTACCCAGTAGCTTTTAGGTCTTATTTTGGAGGTTGGGGATTACAGAACAAATGCGGGATAAAACAGTCAATCACGGGAAACCTTTTGTAGAGGAGGTGATAAGATTGACAGTAGGTACACAAATGCAACAGGCAATTTCTAGTTGTGAAAGTACATTGGCGAGCTTACACAGTTTTTCATTAGAAACACAAGATCAAACAGCAAAAACAATGTTCCAGAATTTGAGTAACCAGCAACAACAAATTCTAGATAATCTTAAAGCTCGTTTACAATACATTGAAACTCAAGAACCACAGTACAAAAATCAATAAACAGAAAGGAGGCATAAATGCCTCCTTTTACTTTACGATCATTACAGGACAACTTGCCCGCTTTGCCACTTTATGGCTTACACTTCCAAGCACCATTTCTTGTAAAGAATTTAATCCACGGCTTCCAATTACACAAATATCGATATCATTAGTATTAGCATACTTTACAATAGTTGGTCCAGGTTCCCCATGAAGAATTTGAATATCATACTTAATTTTATTATGTTTTAATTTTTGTTCAGTTAAAGTAAGTTTTTCTTTCCTACCACGATCAACATCAATAGAATTCCAGTTATGCAACACATCTGATTTTGACTTTGAACCATCCACTACATATACAATTGTTATCTTTGCACTAGGGTTATTCGTTACCAATTCAATCGCTTGTTCAGCAGCACGAATTGCATGATCAGAACCATCGGAAGCTAATAAGATATTATTAAACATAAAAGGACTCCTAACAGATATTTTTAGTATATTATACCAAACTCAGTCAAGTATAATAGTGCTTTTTGAAAACGTTCACAACATTCTCGAAATAAACCTTGCTCATAAACATTGTTGATGCTTTACATCCGCCAAACTTGAGAGAAAGTTTGTAGTAACTTTAGTGAGATTTTCTTCTGTCTTTACAAGATGAGTATTGACTTAGTGCAAACTTTATATATATCTGTTATAAACAAAATATTTTGGTTCTCTGTCAAATGTGGTGGTGTGATTTTCATGCCACCCTCTCTTAATTGAAGGGAGTTTTTTATACGAATACCCTTCGAACCTCTTGTCGCCATAATATTTTATTTTTCAATCGATCAAAATCTTTAATTCCATAAGACATGCGTTTGGTCACTTTAATCGTGTTATTAACACCTTCAATATAACCGTTGTTAAATGGGTACATAAAAGATTGTAGAATCTCTTGTTTCCATCGGTTAAATGTTTTTTCAACTCTGTGAAATGCTTCAATGGTAGAACTACTCATAACCAATAAACATTCCTCCAACCCCTTTTTAGCCGTTTTTTCATCACTAAATTTAAACCATTTGTCCAATTTATTTTTCAATTCATAAGCTTCTC
>NZ_JASTZU010000018.1 GCF_030282825.1 Aquibacillus rhizosphaerae | reverse complement strand
TAATGTTGATAATTAAATGAAATTGGAGGGAAAGCTGATACATTCAGGTTTCCTCTCGATTGTTTAGCTATTTATCTTTATATTCTTTAGGATTATCCCTACTCATAATTAGTTTCATAACTCTATATCCATCGCTTGGCATTCCTTTATAAGCCCTTAAAAATGATGGATATTTTATAGGGAGAATTGTAATAATGAATTGTACCAAAGATGCATTCATAATAGACTTTAATAAAAAAATTATAATGTATTGACTGTCTGAAAATGTAATTGAAATATAACAAATTAAACCTAGTATAAATGAAAAAAATGGACCTGCAATCATAATCATAGCATTGGACACAATGTTATTCTTACCTTTAGGTATGTTATATTCGACAAAACCAACCCACCCACTTAAAGGCTGAATTTTAAATGTTAGTTTACCTACTTTAAAACCAGTACCCTTGAAAGAGCTTCCCAATCTAACTCCTACTGGCTCTTTGAACAATATTAATGCTGTAAGTGCGTGACCAAGTTCGTGAACTAAAGTAGTAAGCGGAAGTATCAAGGAGACGAACAATAAAAAAGTGATTGTGAATTGTATATAGCTATCCATAAGTTCCCCCAATCAATCCAATTATCTTATGGATACATTCTACATTGACCAAAAGACTCCTGCACCTTATTAAATAATGAGGAGCTAAATATTGAATTTTGCCAAACGTGAATTATTATAGGTATCTGTCATTTCATATAGAAATGATGTAAGCAATAACTCTTTCTATTGTGTTTTGGCTAATCCCTGTGTGTTTAGACCAACATGTTAAAAAAACAGAATACACTCAATAACTAACTAATAAAAGCATTATATTGGTTCGTTAATACAATATTTAGCAAAATAACCCTACGAATTAATTTCTATAAAGAATCCAATAACTATCATGTTATACTATGATAAATTAATAGCATAACATGATAGTTGAATAGGAGTTTGTAAGATGACGAGTTTTAAACTTGATTATGAAATAATGAAAAGTGAAATCCTGCCACCGTTTTCCCTTAACTTAAATGAATCAAATATCACGGGGATTTACAGTGATACGGATATGCAGGCTGAATTAATACATATGCTTTATAATGATAGTGACGTTACCGTGTGTGATTGGAAGGACGGATTATACGATCGTTTAACAGTCGCTGATAATGTTGCTTTTTATCATAAATGGTTCGGTTGTTCCATCCCATTGCCTGAAATTCTAGTGCTGTTCGAATTGCACATGTGTGCCAAAAAGCCTTTACGGAAGTGCTCGCATTCTGAAAAACGCCGTGTACAGTATGCAAAATATTTTATGATGAATACATATCCGATGGTTTTCCAAGAACCGATTCACGGGGTGGATGTAAGGACGATCAATACTTTTATCAATATGCTTAAGCGGATAACAAACAATAAGATACCAGCACTTATTTTAGTATCGAACATGGAACATGCACTGCTTCTTAGCGATGTCGCTTATAGGTTGCAGGAAAAAGGTCTCCAGGAAATTGAAGTAGATAACGTAAAGGAGGAGGATGTTACAACTGGAACTGAACCAGCCTTCACACCATCTACAGTAAATTTATTCAAAATCCCTGCGAAGATAGATGATAAAGTTATTTTGTTTGATCCGCTTGAAATTGATTATATCGAAAGCCAGGATGGCAAGGCGATGATTGTGATTAATGATGAATCTTATGCACTGGATTCGACATTGGCTGAAATAGAAAATAAATTAGAAGCTTACGGTTTTTACCGGTGTCATAGATCATACATAGTAAATTTGCAAAAGGTACGTGAGATCATTACATGGTCAAAAAATACATATTCACTCAGAATTGATAACCGAGTCAAGTCGACTATTCCGTTATCAAGGACAAAGATACAACGTATTCAAGAAATGTTTAATCTATAGGTACAGTTCAGCTCAAGCAAGAAAACAGGTACCTATTCCAGGGGTTTATTCACCTTGAAATGGGTACATTTAAGCTGTAATAGAGTACATTTTACCTTGATATGACTGTATTTCTAACCAATCCAGTGTACGATGAGCTTAGATCACCAAAGGAGGAGTTTCATTGAATAATGCAATTGAAGTTAATGGACTGAGGAAGGTATTTGATCAAAATGCAGCAATTGAAGATGTCAGTTTCTTCGTGAAGCCAGGAGAGATTTTTGGGTTGTTGGGTCCGAGTGGATCAGGCAAAACAACAACGATTAAAATTTTAACAGGAGAACTTGAGCAAACAGCAGGTGATGTGAACGTATTAGATGTGCATTCACAATCATTTGGAACTTCTGATTTTAAATCTAAAATTGGGATATTATCCGATAATAGTTCGTTGTATGAACGTCTAACAATCTATGATAATTTGAAATTGTTTTGTAAGTTGTATGATGCACCCCTAGAACAAATAGATGTCATGCTAGATGTAGTGAATTTAAGAGAAGAAAGCAAGAAAACCGTGTCTAAATTATCAAAAGGGATGAAGCAGCGCGTTCTGCTGGCAAAAGCACTCATTCATAAACCGAAACTGGTATTTTTAGACGAACCTACTTCCGCTCTAGACCCAGGGAATGTGGCACATATCCATCGTGGACTGCAGAAGCTGAATGAAGCAGGGACGACTATTTTTTTAACAACGCATGATATGGAAGAAGCAACTGAATTATGTGACCGTGTAGCTTTTTTAGATAAAGGTAAACTACAGGAATTGGGCAACCCGGATGAACTTAGGTATAAATACTCGACACATGCTTTTCACGTGGAAACATTTGCTGGAGAGAGACTTGTTATTGAAAATGAGTCTGGGAACGCTAATAAGATTAAGGAACTAATCGAAAACGGAGAAGTGAAAGCAATGCAAACGGACAATCCAACACTTGGTCAAATCTTTCTAAAAATTACAGGGAAGGAGCTAGTATAATGAACGCACAACGAATTAGTGCCATTTTTGAAAAAGATATAAAAGATTTTATGAAGAACATGATGCTTTTGATGATGCCGGTCATCCCGATTATACTAGCACTGCTTTACAAACAGTTAGGTGGAGAGGAAGGGCTTCCTATCCCAATGTTATATTTAATCGTTGGTGTCACCTTTTCATCTGTAACAGCAAGCTGCATGATGACCATGATGGCAGAAGAAAATGAGAAGAAAACATTACGTGGGCTAATGCTGTCACCTGCCTCTTTTCTAGATATCATTATTGGAAAGAGTTTGGTAGTTGGATTGATGAGTTTCATAGCATTAACTATCTCTCTAGTTATCGTTGGTATTAAGCCTTTTCTAAATGTTCAGGCTATCATAGGATTAATTCTATTATTTCTATTCTTTTTATTCCTTGGCATTGGTATCGGGCTTTTTACGAAATCAATTGCTTCAACGTCTGCCTACCTCATGCCGGTAATGTTTTTATTTGGGTTCACACCAATGATTGATTTTCTTGGTCTTGGCGAAGACAGTACCGCCATCATGATCGCGGATGTATTTCCATTGATGCAGTTAATCGACATGCATGATACAAATTCCTGGATTCCAATTGGTATTGTTGCTATTTGGGCGCTTGGTGCAGCACTCTTCACATATATCTGTTTTAAAAAGGTAAGGACGGATGACTGACGGTAAGGATGAAGTATCTATAAATCTAGTATAATTATTTTGCTCGGCAGACAAAGCATTTTTTCAAGTGAATGCGATTGTCTGCCTTTTTTATAGGGCTCTGTTTATTGTGGTTGTTGGTACAAAGGGACTATACCATATCCAGAACGTTAACAGTTATCACCGAAGGCATAAAGAATGTTATGGTGTTTTAAAAGGGTTTAATACAAAATATGGAAACATATGATGCAATTAGGTTATAAAGTTTTACGATATAGACAATGTTTCTTATTCAACGAACATGCGTTTAGTTCAATAAGAAACTCGATTGCTAATGGAAAACAGAAAGAATGAAAGGATATTTTGCCAATAAATAAAGATAGTACCGCTTTTGAAAACTTAATTAAAGGCTATAAATAGGTGTTTATTCCACTAAAGGGAGTCGTTTTCTTTTAGAGAAAATCGCACTTGCTTATGGAAGTAACAACGCAATTTAGTGCAAGAAGGAAAATTGATTATTAGATTGAAGTGTTAAAAGTAAGAAATAAAAAAAGACAATGGGTAGGGGAGTTTATGGAATCTAAGCTAATTATCTTAAGAGGTAATTCGGGAAGTGGAAAAACTACGATTGCGAAAAGCCTTCAAAATCATTTAGGTCGTGGAACGCTCTTGGTTTCTCAGGACGTCGTTCGCCGTGATATGTTGAAAGTTCACGATAGAGATGGAAATCTTTCAATTGATTTGATTCGACAAATTGTTGAATACGGTAAAGATAAGTGTGAGTTTGTTATAGTGGAAGGAATCTTAAATAAAAGAAGTTATGGTGAAATGCTAATGGATTTAATCCAGTTCTTTAACCAAGAAGCATATACTTATTATTTTGATTTATCCTTTGAAGAAACAGTCCTACGTCATAATACTCGTAGCAAGAAGATGGAATTTGGAGAAGACTCTTTACGTACCTGGTGGAATCCAAACGATTATCTTGGAGTGGAGGAAGAAACGCTGTTTACTAATGATATGTTGCAAAATGATGTATTAAAACAGATTTTAAATCAACTACAAAAGTAATTAATCCTTTGGGCTTCTTCAACAACGCGTGCTAATGTGGAACGCAGAAAGGTAGTAAAGGAGCAGTTATATACAGTATCAGTTATAAAACGTTGATGTGGTGGACCTTTTATCTTTGTGTGCATCCATAGTAAAGCGTTTAAGGATTTGACTTGGCTATGGGCGATTGTCTTGAAAGGCTGAAGCTGTTGTTTCATCAGGCATCCAAGCGAATCATATCCCCTTCTCCAAATAAAGTCCTATGTTTGTTAATTTTGAAAACTATAAATGCTGAATGTATATTATCCTTCTACAAAGATATCAATCTGGCGTTTTTGGTATCTTTTCTTACGTTGAATACGTCGGAAAAACCAAACTGTATATAGCAGGTTACTTGAAGAAGAAGGAAAGATAACAATGCTTATCGAATATGTATAATTGTTAAAATTATAGAAAAGGGTGGAGATTTATGCACGATCATATTCGTTTTCCTATAGGTCAATTTGAACCAGTACAGAATTCAACTCCAGAACAACGAAACCAATGGATTCTGAATATTTCGGAATTACCGGAACACATTCGGAACACAGTACAAAACCTATCTATTGAGCAACTCCATACGCAATACCGTTCTGGTGGATGGACTATTCAACAGGTAGTTCACCATATGGCTGATAATGATATGAATGCATTTATTCGTTTCAAAAAGGCACTAACCGAAAATAACCCAATTTCAAGTTCTTATCGAGAAGATTTATGGGCAGAATTGAGCGATTATCAAAATACACCTATTGAAATATCTCTGAACCTTATTGAATCAATTCACAGTAGATTCGTAATATTACTCCGTTCATTATCCGAATTTGAATTTCAGAGGTCATTCAAGAGTCCTACACACGGTTTTATGAATCTAGAAATTGCAACACAAAGATATGCTTGGCACGGTAAACATCATATTGCACAAATCGAATCTCTTAAACAACGTATGGGTTGGTAATTCAAAAGCCTTTTCTCAGAAGACAGTGAAGCAATAAACTTAAACAAACAGTGAGTTCATCTTGAACAAGGGATTTACGGTGTGATAGCTTCATCGATTATTGAAGTGAAATGGGAGTTACTAAAAAGGAGGATGCGAATATGAGTAAATCAGTTTTATTATTAAAAATAACTATTACTGTTATAGGTGTGATACTAGTTTTTAGTAATGATTACAACAGTGTTTTGCATCTTAAATTCATTGCTCTTGTTATTTTTTACATTATTTTCGATACTATTTTTGGTTATCTAAAAAGAAATAAAAGTCACGATAGAAAATGAAAACTTTCTAAAAGAAGATTAAAAAATTTGTGAACTTTTGTACTAAGAGCAAATACTGAACAAGGTATTCGTCTCTCTTTCTCGAAGTTAAGAGCAGGATTGTTTAACAACAGGGGGGATGACTTAAGAAGTCAACAAGAATCATGTTATTGGGAATTAGTATTATATTAATAGGTGCAATTATTACACTGGATATACAACGACAACAAGGGGTGGACTACTTATATACCCAGGCTTTTTAGTTGTTTTGTTTGTTTTCTTCTGTGGTCTCTATAAAGAGGATTAAAACTAATTAAAGTAATGGGTGCAATCCTTCAACAAGCAGGGATTGCTCTTTTCTAATTGAAGTAACAGGTAGCTTGAACGAAAGAGTGGAGCTTTAGGGCAGTTCTTTTGGTTTATGGAGCTATCGGGCAAGAATGTAATTAATGTTATATTAGAAGTAAGAAAAAAGGTTTTTAATTCTTTATACGGAGAATACACTTTATGCGGAAAATAAAGGCTTGGGCGAAAAAAATAAAACAACAAATCTTTGTACTTTACTTAGCATATAAAGATGAAAGAGTACTTTTGTATGCTAAAATATTTTCAATTTGTGTTGTAGCTTATGCGTTTAGTCCGATTGATTTGATACCTGATTTTATACCAATCCTTGGTTATTTAGATGATGTTATTATCGTTCCATTAGGTATTATGTTTGCATTGAAGATGATACCTAATGAAGTAATATCAGAATGTGAAGATAAAGCAAAAGAAATAATGAAAAATGGGAAACCGAAAAATTGGGTTGTAGGTTCATTCATAATTTTAGCATGGAGCATAATTATGTTGTGGATTATTCTAAAGGCTTATCAGATATTTAGATAAAGGCATCATTAGTTGAGTAAATCAATAAGGAACAAAATGGAAATTCGATAAACTAGGAAGTTCCATTTTTTTACCTAATATCAACATAAAACTTTTAAATACCCTTTTTTATAAAACTAAGTAACTATCTGGAAAATAATTACTGACTCGTTCGTGTTGAAAAACAATATCCACATGAGGTACAAGTTTTGTTTAAACAATGCGTTGATAAACAGAGGTAATAAATAATAAGGACCCTTTTATATAGATTCCTTCTATATAGTTGCTATTTAGGCCAATGATGGTCTCTTTTTTGTAAAAACCATTTTTCAGTGTAACTTTTGTGGAACTAAGAATCGAGAATATACGTATAGAATTGAAATTAAAAACAGGAGTTTAAGTGGAGAAGTGGATGCATTTTCAGGTTATCCAATTCAAATCGATTACTACGGCGCTGTAGATAGAACAGGAGAACTTTTAGATATTGATAAGGTGCAAGAGAAAGTATCAATGATGCTACATCGTATTTATGGGGAAGATAAGCGATTTTCTGTCGAGTACCTGGGTATCAATGTGAATTATTCAAGTAACATGGATGATCAATATTATACGTTTGCATATAAACCTATGTTAAATTCTATGCCTCTATATGCTTTTTCTGATCAATCAAACAAAATTTATTTCGATGCAAGATCTGGAGATTTTGGGATGATGCATAGCATTCCTTCAATACCTTTCTCATTAAATGACCATGAGATTTTTAACAAAGTAATTACACCTGAAGAAGGTTTGTATATACTGAAAAGAAAAGTAAACATGGAGGATAAAAAACTTGTAGAAACACGGAACTATACATTTATCGATACATTTGTGGTTTATTCTTCAACCTCAGGTGGACTTGTTCCGGTTCATGCCTACGGAATAAGTGATCATGATTCGACTTGGCGGTATATTAATATAGAACATGGAAAAGAAGAGATGCTCTATTTTGAAAACTGAAGCAATGTCTTTACTTGTTGAGTGAAACACAGCTGGTGAGCTTAAAATCTATATTGTAAACTTTTTAAACGTGGAAATGTCAATATGCCACTTTCTGATACCTTTTATGTGAGAAGGTTTGATGGGTATGATAAATTTAGATTCTTAGGGCAATTAATTTTAACAAAAAATAAGTAACTTGAATAATTACTATGAGAAATTTAGGTGGGATAAAAATGAATAGTAAAATAAAATTAGAATTTGAAAAATCTAAATCTGGCGATAAAAATGAACGTTATGAATCCTATCAGTATATATTAAAAGTAACTGACCATAAAGTTGATTGGGTATATGAAGTATGGGACCAACTATTAGAGGACTTAACTCATAAAGATAACCATCAACGCTCTCGTGCTGCACAATATTTAGCTAACCTAGCCATAAGCGATCCGGAGATGAGGATTATGAAAGATTTCCCTAAGTTGTGGGAGGTAACAAAAGATGAAAAGTTTGTGACAGCTAGGCATAGTCTCCAATCCATATGGAAGGTAGGAATTGCTGGTACAACTCAAAAAGAAATGGTTATGGACTATATGGTTGCACGTTTTAAAAACGGAACGGATAAAAAAAATTACACTTTAATTCGTAATGACATCCTTCAAAATATGAGGAATCTATATGACCATTTTAATGATATGACTATCAAACAAACGGCTTTAGATTTGATTGATATAGTTGACGACAAAAAGTACAAAAAAAAGTATATAGATATATTTAAATAGTTCCATTATTTCAAGGATAGCTGAAGATCGAGCGTCTTCATCATCAATCTTTTCTCTTGTAGGGCGTAAAATTTTTTAAAACAAACAAAAAAATCAGCTTACGATAGATGAATTCGTAAGCTAAATGCTAATACGTAAAAGTAAGGATTATTTTCCTTTTAATACCCAAAAATCCACTAATATAATTATGATACCCATTGCAGTACGCCAACTAGGAACCTCCTTGAAAAATATCAAGCCAATTGCCACACTTACTAGGATCTCCAATCCTTTAGATGCAATAAGAGAGAAGGTTAAGTTATCTACAATTTTTGTTAGAAACTTTACTCCATACCCAATCATCATACTGGCGGAAAGAAAAAAAGGAACTTGTTTTATAAAGTACGACAAAGTGGATAGAAAATGTGAATCAATGTGCTTGGTGTGATAAGCATATATGGCATTAATTATTACTAACCCACTTAACATTAATATAACGGCAAGAAGTATCATAA
Source organism: Aquibacillus rhizosphaerae (assembly GCF_030282825.1). Classification (GTDB taxonomy): domain Bacteria; phylum Bacillota; class Bacilli; order Bacillales; family Amphibacillaceae; genus Aquibacillus_C; species Aquibacillus_C rhizosphaerae. The sequence continues at coordinate 380,073 of NZ_JASTZU010000018.1, read as the reverse complement.
ATGTACGTCTCCAATTTGCTCGTTTCTCTTATTTTTGCCTAAATACAAATATTTATGTTAAGACCAAAAATATTTCATCTGAAAAATTCTGTTAAATATATCATCGTAATAAATCCAAAGATAAATGTAATGGTAGCTGCTCGTTCATGTCCATCCCCATGACTCTCTGGAATTAATTCTTTATATACAACAAATAACATAGAACCAGCAGCAAAAGCTAAACCGTAGGGAATAATATATTGAAATAGTTCTCCAAAAAAGTGACCCAAAATCCCCGCACATAATTCGATTAATCCTGTAACAGTAGAGAGAAAAATTGCCTTCATACGACTTATTCCTTGAGTAATCAAGAATAATGCAACTAAAAAACCTTCAGGAATGTTTTGTAACCCAATTGCAAAGGCAACAAGAGGTCCCAAATCAAGGTCACTACTGACATTTGAAATTCCTACAGATAACCCTTCAGGAAAATTATGAATAGACATAGCTATCATAAACAACATAACATGGGCATGTCCTACCGGCTGTTTGGAATGGTCTAAATCAGTATGAGGAATCAGAATCTCAATGAATGTAAGTACAAAGGTACCTATTAATATACCTACAACTAAAGTGGATATATTAGATAGTATGATTGCAGATGGGATTAATCCATATGCAGAAGCCGCAACCATAATGCCTGCAGTATATGCCAATGTAATATCTTTTCCTTTATGTGATAGATTTTTAATTAATAATACGGGGAAAGCTCCAAGGCTTGTACAAAATGAAGATATAAGAATAGGCAAAAGGGACATATATGATCCTCCACAAAGGTAATTGATATATTCTATGACGGCAGATAGGGATTTAGCACAAAAGTAATATTTTTGTGTATATGCATTCATGAAATGGAGTAGGAATAAGAACCGAACTCAGATGGAAAAAAATTGTTTATGGCATTTTTTGTTTAGCGATTTGTGAAATTAGTGCGTACATTTATCTTTTAATATTGATACCGAGAATCCAGGTATATCGCTTATAAAAATCGATATAAACTATTACTTTTGAAGGCTTTTTCATGCTTATTAGCCAATGAAAGAAAAATCAAAAACCCCTTACCAGAGCTAAAAGTACTTGTATTAAGGGGTGAAGCATTAATGCCAAAGAATGGAAGAAAAGGACTTCGTTTTGTTAAATTTTTACTTCATAATTGCTTTGGATATTTTGAACCTTAAATCCCATTTTACTGATTTTTTCAATAATGTCTTTAATGTCTAGACTATTTTTATTGTACATTACATAACCATTCTCATTTTCTAAATTAATTTTAATTTGGTTTACTCCATCCGTTCTTAAAATTACTTTTTCAATCTTTGTAGGACAATCAGGGCAATGCATCCCTTTAACATCAAAGGTAACCATTTGATTCATATGAATTTTCACCACCTTCAGCCAAAATTTGTATTTTTCCTTGAACCTAATTAATTTTACTCAGACTCAATAGAATTTATGAATGAGTTTATATAGTTAAATACTTCTTTGGATAACTCTATATTTTCATATTATTATTTGATTCCATTTTCTCACTATTACCTAGGCGAAATGACAGCATGATACCAAACTTGTGTATTCCTAACATTAAGGTTCCCGCCATTATCTGATCAGTTTTAGTGTTGAACGGTAAAGGTGGATAATTCAAAGGATTCGTTTGTGGAGGTAAACAAAGTTTTGCTGTCATTTGGTTAAGAAAGGGATGTGGTGCTCCGTCAATCACGGCACTTAAAATAAACATAATACAAGCTGGCATTAATACAATTCCACTTAGAAATGCGTAACGCTTTTTCTGTAGCTTGCTAAGACGTTGTTTGGAATCAGGTGCTACAATTGGCCACCACATACTAAATGACAATATAAGAAGTAATATAATATACCATTATGAACAAATGGAAATTCAGATAAAACATTTAGTATTATCGGTAGATGATACATTAAGAACATTATCCCAAAAACATATAAAGCAACTAAAGGAGTTAAAAGTAGTTTACTTATTCTTTTTAAAACAGACAGTTTCTTTATTTTTATGTGTAATTTTTCGGGAATACCTAGCAGCAAGAATGGGGGGACAATAAAATAAAGAATGCTCATTTGAAGCATGTGTGTACTAAAAGAGAGATGACTAATTACAGCTAAAGGGCTACCAAAAATGAAATAGAATAATGCTAAACTGAGGCAAAATAGAAGAGGTTTTTTATGGTATATTTTGATATCTGTAAGTCGATTAATTAAGAGTACATAGGTTACGAATATAGTTATAAGCCCCATTAACAATGAAACATCCCAGGCCATCTGCTCTGCAAGCAAAACATCAAAAAGCATATAATCTCCTCTCCTTCAGTATTCGATTAACAAAGGGTGTAGTTAATAAACCACATGCTTATAATTAGAATCCTATATACTCATTCATAAATCATTTTTATGTTTGTTTACGTAATATATAACATTAAATCAGAAAACTATCACACTTTAGCAGTTTTCTTGAAAATGGGATAAGGTAACACTGTCTGAATAATTCACACCGCTGTACATAGTAACTACAGGAAGAAACATTTCCTTACATCTTCTACGTATGTATTCAAAAAGAATAATTATCGATATACACGATTTGATGTATATCATCTCATTCAAATTTAATTAAGTAATATTGGAATATTATCGCCTGAAACAATGTTAAACAAACAAAACTGTTGATTTTTAAAACGATTGACATTTCACCTTACGTGTGTAATATTGTGTATATACGATATACACGGAGGGGATAGCTTGTGATTGCTTTGGAAGTTAAAGATTTAAATAAAAAGTTTAAAAACTTTCATTTGAAAGATGTATCGTTTCAGCTGGAAAAGGGTTATATTATGGGTTTTATTGGTGCCAATGGCGCAGGGAAAACAACCACAATCAAATCAATCATGAACATGATTCATTTGGATAGCGGTGAAGTACACGTTCTAGGTAAGAACATAGTAGAACATGAACTCGATTTGAAACAAGAAATCGGTTTCGCATTTGGCAGCATCGATTTCTATACTCGAAGCAAAATTAAGACATTGACCAATGTTATAAAGAAATTCTATAAGAACTGGGAGGATGAGACTTATTATAATTATTTAAGAAGATTCAAGTTAGACGAAGACAAAAAAATTAATGACTTGTCAATGGGAATGAAAGTAAAGTACAACTTATCCCTTGCCTTGTCTCATGGAGCGAAACTTCTCATTCTCGACGAACCGACAAGCGGACTTGATCCGGCTGCAAAAGATGAGCTGTTGGATATTTTTCAAGAACTCGTAGTAGATGGCCAAATCAGCATTCTTTTCTCCACCCATAGTACATCCGACTTGGAAAAGTGTGCAGATTTTATTACTTTTATCGATAACGGAAAAATAATCGACAGCTCGGAAAAAGAAGAATTTATGGATTCCTATCGCCTGCTGAACGGTAACGAAAGCCAGTTGAACCAGCTGAAAGAACGGTTGATTTCATACAAAATGAATTCATTCGGCTTTACAGGGTTGATTCGCTTGTGCGACTTTGATACCTCTTCTGATATAAAAGCAACTATACCAAGTCTCGAGGAGATCATGATTTATTTTGCAAAAAAGGAGGAAATGTATGTATAACTTAGTGATAAAGGACTTGAAATTAGGCATAAATCCTTGGTTTCTGGCCTTGCCTTTTTTAATAGGCACCTTAATGCTTATACCTAACTGGATTTACTTTCTAGTTCTTCAGTATTTTTTCTGGATTTCAGTACCTAATATTTTTGCTCAATTTAAAGCACAGAATGATCTGGTATTTACTATGACAATGCCCGTATCCAGAAAAGACATGGTGAAGGCAAGGGTCACAGTTATTGTTATTCTGGAATTATTGCATATTGTGATTGCAATGATTTTTGGTTTGTTCACGTTTCAATTATACCCGGATATGACCTACTCTTTCTTCGCACCACATATGGGTTTTTGGGGGCTGTGTTTTGTCATGCTTGCAATCTTCAACATTATCTTTATCCCTATGTTTTACAAAACAGCGTATAAATATGGTTCAGCGGCAACTGCATCCATTACGGCTACATTGCTTTATTTCGCAAGTGTACAGTGGTTGGGAATACAGAATTCTTTTGTATTTGAGACTTTCAATGGTAACGGTGCTGATAATGTATCGCTTCAAATAACCATCCTTATTGTCGGAATTGTAATATTCACAGTTTTCACTATTGCAGCATGCAGTATAGCTATTAAACGATTTGGGAGATTGGATATTTAATGAACTTATTGATTTCGAATACATCTGAAAAACCGATTTATCAGCAAATCTTTGATCAAATCAGCGCTCAAATTCTCAAGGGTGAGATAGAACAAGGTTATAGTTTACCGCCAATACGACAAGCAGCCAAAGAACTACGTGTTAGTGTTATCACCATAAAAAAAGCTTGGGAAGAACTCGAACGATGTGGTTTAATTTATACAGTATCTGGAAAAGGATGTTTTGTAGCAGAACTCTCAACCGATGATATGCTTCAAAAACGAAACGACATGATAATGAAGCAAATGGTGGTTGACATTTCTTATTACAAATCCTTTGGCCTCACAATAGAAGAAGTTTTTGAGCTTATGAAGAAGATTTATTGACGAAATAAGCGATTCCGATTCGAGCGGGTAACGACTTCGGAGCAATAATTCTATAATCACGAATTTCAATACGCTGAATATTAAACCATATTTTATGGAGGTTTTTAATGGAGCATACAAAACGAATTTATTTCTTAGACACATTACGGACTTTTGTCATAACTCTTGTCGTCTTTTATCATGTGAATATGCACTATGTTAACCTCTTTCAAGACATGCCTTTTGTTAAAAATATGGTTCCCGATGCGTTTAGTTCAATCATTCTATTTCTAATTCTGGCTGTAAACGGTCAATTGATGAACGCGATTATGTTCTTCATTGCTGGATATTTTGCATTGGGCCCTCTTATAAAGAAAGGTGCCACACCTTTCCTCAAGGATAAAATAGTCCGACTGGGGATTCCTTATCTAGTCGGATTAATTCTTTTGTCGCCAATCGCCAGCTATATTGCGGCTCGTTCCTGGGGAAATGATGAAGGTTTTTTCAAATACTGGATTTTTGAATTTTACAAGAGTCAAAATATCAGCCAGTTTCACTTATGGTTTATTGGTGTGCTGCTGTTGTTCTTTATTCTGTTAAGCCTGGTATACGTCATATGTAGCGTAAGAGTGAAGTCAGCTGGTATCACGAAAGGGCAATTAACGTTTCGTTCTATTGTGTTATTTATTGCCGTGACGACAGGATTTTACTTTGTTGTCAATCAATTTATTAACGAAGCCAGCTTTACCAATTTATACATCATCAATTTCCAGGGGGTCATGCTCCTTGTATATGCTGCTTATTTCCTTCTCGGAATCCATGCATACCAGAAAGACTGGTTCAAAACGGGTTACAGGCCAAGGATTATTCCTTGGTTCGTTACCTATGTAATTTCTATAATCATTTACATTGCTTTTGTCGTTTATGAGTCAACAGTTCCGGACATCGCAAATTTCTCTGTTGTTAATCTGCTTCTGGTCCTGAGTTTCAATATTTCCATTTTTTCAGCCGTATTTGTGCTCCTTGCCTTGTTCCAGAGATTTGCTGACAAAAGTACGCCTTTTACAAAGAGGATCTCCATTAGCCGTTACAGTATATACATCTTTCACTATGTTGTCGTATATGCTCTGATTTATGCAACAAATCACATATCCTTGCCAGTATTTGCAGAATATGGGTTGGTGCTTGCACTTAGTATACTGTTGTCCTGGGGATTGGGATATCTGATGAGTAACGTGCGATACTATAAGTAGGTGCACGTGCGCAGGACACTAGTCATCCAACATACTTTTCTACATACGGTAAGTGTGATGTTGTTTATCGGGGTTAAAACAGTTGATACGGTTTTGGGTTATTAATGGATTTGCTTAAGGGTATAAAAATGATATATTATAATTACCAAATTCATGAATAAATGGGGCCATCTAATGAAAATCAATATGATTATTTTTCTAACATCTACAAAAGAAGAAAGAGGAAATAACAGGTCGGAAATGGTAATGAAAACAATTCAATCAACTGTTCGTCCCGTTAAAGGAGATATTATTGATGATCCAGGTTTCGACTCAAGATTTCATAATGGTTATGAGGTTGTGAAAGTTACTTTAAACTATGAGTCTAATGAATGCTATGTATCTTTACATCCAATTGCAATAGATTTAGAGGAAAATACTCTCAATGATTATATAGACCACCTTGTAACTAATGGATGGCGCATTATTTCAAAAGAAGAATTATTAATTTGACGAGGTCCATCCTTTTAGGTGGTCCTTTTTTGTATTAGACGGATATTGCACAACAAGGCATATCCAAAATCATGGAAAACAAGATATGCGGTATTGTGAACATGTTCATTTAAACTAAACCATCAGGTGCTTTAGGACTTGGTTTCTCTTGACCTTGAAGCTTACTCCAATGTTAATGTTGTATTTGAGGAGTTGGTAAACATGCAAATTAAAGATTTTGCTGAGAAATATCAATTGCAAGCTTATACAATTCGTTATTATGAGAAAGAGAATATATTGAAACCAAAGAGACTTGAAAATGGTAATCCAGAATATGATGAAGAATGCGAAAAACAAATTCAGCTGATGATCGTGTTAAAAAAGTTAGGATTTACATTTGAGAGTGTACAGGGAGGGGCATGTATTGAGTATCAATCAAGTTGTGCGTATTGAAAACGGAATCGCCCTTGCCATTTCGTTTTATATTTATACATTGTTAGACTTTCCAATCTGGTTGTTTTTTGTTCTTTTATTCATTCCCGATATTACAATGGTTGGCTATGCATTTAACAATAAAATAGGTGCAAAGGTTTATAATTTGGGACACAGCTTTGTGTTACCACTCCTTTTAGCAATAGGTTACTTCTTCTTTTTAAATGAACATTTACTTATAATAATCATCATCTGGATTGCTCATATATTTATGGATAGATTATTAGGTTTTGGATTAAAATATCAGGATTCTTTTAACCAAACACATATACAAAGGCTATAAATTTATGCAAGTTCTGAAAGGAAGGATGTATAACTAACAGAGAATTGATTTGTGAAAATATATACTTATATATATTGTATTGCTTAGAAGCTTGTGTATATAGTATCAAAGTCTTTCCAAATGTTGGTTCAGGGATGTTAGTCACTTTTACTTGGAGCCTTTACGGCTATAGTGCAACAAGGGGATTGTCATATAAATTGGCAATCCTCTTTTCGCTTGGATTGGTTTTAAAAATTATTGGAATTATATGTTAAAATGAAATGTGGATAAAAAATCTTTAAGTAAAGAGACAGTATTGTTGTGAATGAGAAAGTAGGGGGAGAAATTATTTGTTGTTATTAAATGTATAAATAGAAGGCTTTTTCTTTTAAGCTAATAGTAGCCCATTGCTTATTCATGTACAGGGTGCTTATGTAAACAAGGGACACAAACCTTATTTAGTTAACTGGTTTCAGAAAGAAGGTTATTTGAGGTATTAGAAATATTTATTTACTTTGAAAGTTTCTCATACAAATTAATAATTTTATCTTAAATAAAAATATATGGAGGAATAGTTATGTGGATAATATTAGGGGTAATTGCAATAGTAGTAACTTTTATAAATCTTTATCTGTATGCAGCAGGAAAGGATTATAAGCTTGCTATGGCGATGGGATTATCATTTACAGCATTGACAATTTGTGCGGATTACAGTTATCTAACTCGGTGGGTAGAAGCAGAAGATTGGGCGGCTTTATCGGATGTAATACCTGGAATGGCAAGGGCATTTTGGTTTTTGACAATTGTTTCTATCTTACTAAATATAGCACCTATACTTTTAGAACGAAAAGGTAAGAAATAATTACTTATTGTAAAATCATTTATATATTATGCAATAATTTGTAACTAACGAGAAATAAATATTTATCATCTACATTTTTCAACTAATTTTTAAAAATACAATTGAGTAAAATTCATTTAAGTGATAATATATAAGTAACTTTTATGATCGGAGGTGGGGAAAGATGTTGAATCAAGCTGTTTTAGTGTGCGGATATTGGGTTGAATTCCTTTATTTATACCGTGCAAAATTTGCTGTTGCAGTTGTTAACGGGATACGTGTGTCCTTTTTTAACAACTCTATAGCAATCTAAAACGGTGAAAACATCTCTTAACCCACTTGATAAAGAACGGTTGAAAGGAGAGCATTTTTCATGCTCTCCTTTTTTAATGGAATAGAACGCTGATTGAGTGACGTTCTATTAAAAACTGTAGCCATGGGAAGGTATGTCTTCTCATGGCTTTTTTTGTATTTTTTTAAGGAGGAATAATAATGATTGTATGTAGCGTTAACAAAATAGCTAAGATGTATGGAGGTAACTCTATTTTTGAGAATATATCATTTGAAATAAACGAAAAGGAACGGGTTGGTTTAGTTGGCCGAAATGGTAGCGGAAAATCGACGTTGATTCGTTTGCTAGCTGGTGAGGAAACACCAGATTCAGGACAAATACATTGGAAAAAAGGGTCTGTCATTGGTTACCTTACACAAATTCCAGATTACCATGATTCCACAACTACAAAGGATGTACTAAGATTAGCCTTTTCACCTTTACTGCAGATGGAAGAAAAAATGAAAAAGTTAGAGTCAGAAATGGGGAGGGAGGCGAACGCAGATAAACTTGAAAAACTCATCGAAGAATATGGAGAATTACAAGACAAGTATGCGATTAATGGTGGTTATCAAATAGAATCTAATATTGAAAAAATAGTTCACGGTTTAAATATTCAACGCTTACTTGATCAGCCATTTTCTCGTTTAAGTGGAGGTGAAAAAACAAAGGTGGGGCTTTGTCTGATGCTATTAAAAGAACCAGACCTGTTACTATTGGATGAACCGACAAATCATTTAGACTTAATGGCAGTCGAATGGCTTGGAGATTTTTTACGAGAATATAGCGGGACAGTCCTTGTTATTTCACATGATCGTTATTTTCTTGATGAAGTAGTCAACAAAGTCATCGACTTGGAAGATGGAGAAGTTACTGCTTACCATACAAATTTCTCAGGGTTTATAAAAGAAAAAGAAGCAAAGCTTTTAAGGGAATTTCAAGCCTATGAGGAGCAACAAAAGAAAATAAAAAAGATGAAAGAAGCGATTAAACGTTTAAGAGATTGGGCAAACAGAGCCACCCCACCAAATGCGGATCTTCACAGACGAGCAAGGAATATGGAGAGAGCGTTAGAGCGAATGGAAAAGCTAAATCGACCAATATTAAATCGGAAGAAAATGAATCTAGAAATGGATGCATCGGACCGGAGTGGAAATGACGTTATTGTGTTTAAAGATGTATCAAAGCGTTTTGATGACAAGTTGTTATTCGAAGATGTGAATATGCATATTTCCTACCAAGATCGGACTGCCATTATAGGAGAAAATGGAACAGGGAAATCAACACTACTTCATTTAATCCTTGAACGACTTTATCCAGATAAAGGAGAGGTGCGGGTAGGTAGCAATGTCAAAATAGGGTACCTATCTCAAAATATTTTCTCTACTATTGAAAATAAAACAGTTATTGAGACCTTTAGAGATGAGGTTAAAGTGACAGAGGGAGAAGCAAGAGGAATTTTAGCACGGTTTATGTTTTATGGGTACGCTGTTTTTCAGAAAGTCTCTCAGCTTAGTGGGGGTGAGAGGATGCGGTTAAGATTAGCACAATTAATGTATAAAGATATCAATTTGCTCATCTTAGATGAACCAACAAACCATTTAGACATTGAATCAAGGGAAGTGTTGGAAGAAGCACTTGATGATTTTCAAGGTAGTATAGTAACGGTATCTCATGACCGGTATTTTCTTAACAAGCTATTTGGAAAGATTTATTGGATAGAAGCAAATAAAATTCATTGTTTTGAAGGGGACTATACCTGGGCCAAGGAAAAAATGAATGAATTTAGAGGGAAAGCAGTGCAAATAAATATGGAGAAAAAGAAAGAAACGCTATCGAAACGAAAGGAGCCGATTAAGCATAAGCCTACGGACAATGAAAATATGAAAATGGATGTAGTCTTTTTAGAGGAAAGAATCATGGAGCTAGACAAAAAGTTATTGGAAGTGAAAGACTTAGAGGTACTACAACAGTTATATAAGGAAAAAGAAGACTTAGAACAAAAATGGGAAGCGCTTTGTGATCAGTTAGAAAATTAAATCGAAAGTAGGTTGCTATAAAATGAAAAATGAATCCATTAGTCAAATGTGGAAGGACTATCAAAAGATAAATCCTAATGGACCAAAAGATTACGAGGCATGGGCATTTGGCGATTCGAAAGAAATGGCTGATGAACTTGCAGAATTAGTATTAGAAGGCACAAAAACAGCGACTTCATCAATTTATACGTTATATGAATTGGAAAAAGAGGAGCTACCGTATGTTGGGCTTGTCAATATTATTCTCGATGGAGAAGGAAATGCTGTTGCCATAGTAGAAACAACCTCGGTAGTAATCGTTCCTTTCGATGAAGTTTCCGCAGAACACGCATATTTAGAGGGTGAAGGTGATCGTACATTACGTTATTGGTGTGATGTGCATGAAGCCTTTTTCAAAAAAGAATTAGAATCGATAAACCAAGATTTTGATTGTAAAATCCCAGTTGTTTGTGAAAGGTTTAAATTGGTTTATAAAAAATGATGTATGTTTGATTTTTGAAAGGATGACTGAAAAGGTAAGTAGTTCCGTTTCGGTGGAGAAACTTCGAAATAACACACTAATTAACAGACCAATTATCATATGATTCGGCCTATTAATTTTCACTAATATATCAATGTTTTTGGATATAAATACTTGAATTAACATACTAAATCGCAACCAAAATAACACAATGACAATAGCTGTTGTCATTGTGTTATTTACTATGTTAATTGGTATGCTATTTGCTATGTTGATTTCCATTAACTAAGTAGGAAATTGTAATTTTATGTTAAAATAAATGTAGGATTTGTGAATGATTTTTCTTAAACTAACGAGGCAGTATAGTGTAATAAAAAAATTGATTTCTTTTTATAAGAAGTCGATTTTTTTTGTGCTTAAATATGAAATTTCTGAAAGTTTATAACCTTAATGAAAATGTAAAAAATGTAATGTTGACATTACATTTTTTACAAGATAATATTAATTTATGTAATGTGAACGTTACATTTTAGGAAGGATGTGAATAATGAAGCATGGTGTTAAAAATTCAGTTAAAGATTTTAGAAAAGAAAAAGGCATTACACAAGAACAGTTAGCTGAAAGTATCTGGGTGACGAGACAAACTATTATAGCTATTGAAAAACAACGTTATGAACCATCTATTGGAACAGCAATTAAATTAGCGACTGTGTTAGACTGTTCGCTTGAGAAATTATTTTGGATAGAAGGAGATGTGTAAAGTGAATGTTTCGTATAAGACTAATTTTATTTTGAGAATGGGAATCCCTCTGTTTTTATTTGCAAGTTATTTATTCTTGTCACATTCTAAGTTAACTCTAATTATTGCCATATTTGCATCTATTCAAGTCATTGCTTATGGTTTGAATATATATAGAAAAGGTAATTGGAATAAGATTAATTTACAACATGACCAACGTACTCGATATAATACATTATTTGCTGGTAATAGCATGTATTTCATTACAATTTTTATATTATTTATTGGTGCCATTCTGATTCAAAACTCGATTATTTCTATAACATATCCAAATCTTATAGGATATACTATTTTGATTACTTTGATTTTAAAATGGATAATACAAGATTACCTGAATAACCAAGTTGAAACTGAAAATTAAGTGGGGGAATTTGAAAATTTTCATAAAATACCTATGTATAAAATAGAAATTGTGAATTATTACACTTAAACTAACGGAAGCTTATCTACAACAAGAAACGAAGACTGTATTATGTAAAAGGACAAGATTATTGATTAATGTGAAAAATAATGAGGGGGGAAATATGAAGATATTGAATAAAGGTATTAATAGTTTTGGTATTATAAGTCTCATTGCTACTATTTGTTATTTTTTTGTTGATGGAACTAAGTTACCTATATATGGAATACTCCTCTTTTCTTCAGTTACGTTATCATTAGTTGGAATTGAAAAGGTATTGGATGATAGGAAAAATTGGAAGGGTTATCTTTATATTGTTACGGCTATTATTGTGTCTCTAAATATTCTAATCTTTATTGAATAAATTACTGCCCCTATTCAACATACAAGGGTGCTTTAGTAGAACAAGGAGTTGTCTATTTGGCAGCTCTTATTGCTTATTGAAGTAACGCCGCAGGTTTGTTTAATAAGAAATAGATAATTAGGAGTTGAGAAAATGGAACACAATATGCAATTGATGAAATGGTAGAACGGACTTATAGAATATAAACTCCAGAGAAGGAAAAGGAATGGGGTACATTAGCAATTACAATTAAATTATTAGATTAAAGTTTATTAAATTAAACCAGCTAATAGTTGTCAATGAATTTCTCTAAAAAATCGAAATTAATTGTGATATACTAATTTCACGCATGCCAAATAACCCTCCTTAAAATTATTTTCTGGAAGGTTTTGGTTTATTTGTTTAATTTGGTTAATTAAGCAATATCTAGGAAGATAGTATTGCTTTTTAGTAATGCGTAAATCCAATGTAATAGTTTGTTTGCACATGCAATTATGGCTACTTTATACGGCTTTCCTTCTTCTCGTTTTTTATCATAAAATGCTCGTAATTTCTTATTACGTGGAATGATGTCATCAGTTGTTTTCTGTTTGCGAGAATCACGTATTGCAGAGCGAACCGCCATAAATAAAGCATGTCTGAGGCGGCTAAATCCTCTTTTGGTAATTCGATTTACAGTTCCTTTGAAGCGTCCAGATTCAAAGATGCTTGGATCTATACCTGCAAAAGCTACTAGTTTTTTTAGGATTATCAAACAGATCTATCTCCCCAATTTCAGAAATAATCGTTGCCGCGATTTTTTCACCAATACCAGGGATGGATCGGATAATCTTACATTCTTCATTTCTTTTGCCAAAGCATCTATTTGCTCTTTCAGTTTAGATAGGTGCTTCTGGTACTCTAAAAGCATTTTGATATACATTTCTATGCTCAAGATGTGACTTTGATAAAGTGTTTCTTGAAATGGATTACGGTGTGCTGCAGTTATTAACTTATCAGCTTTTGATTCCGCCCATTTCAGTGAGCGTCTTGGACAAAATTCATGAACCCTTTTGCCTAAAGTCTCTTTATCTACTTCTAAAACATCTTTAGATGTTGGGTATTCTAAAAGAGTAAGTAAAGAAACACTAGAATATAAATCACCAAAAACCCCATGATATTCACGGAATACCTGATCCAGCACAGAATGAAATTGTAATTTAGTCTGTACATATATACTCGTAATATTGTCATGTTGTCTTGTGAGCTTACGTAAGTTTAATAGGTGTATTCCACGTTTCTTTTGTGGTTCTAACTCTTCTTTGTAGTACAGTTCGCAGAGATACCTTGCGTCAATAACATCCGTTTTGACCTTCCGTAAACTTGAACTCTTTGCCCTATAAGAAATCAATGGATTAACAATAATAATCAAGTAACCCTGCTTATCTAAATACTGAACCACCGGCGTGTGATAATGTCCAGTAGATTCAAGTACGACTGGAGGCCGTACCCGAGTATTATTCTCAATTTCAATTAAAAAGTGAAGCAAACTTTCTAGCCCTTCCATGGTATGTGAAACTTTAAAGCTATTTTTATAAGGTTTCTTTTTGTCTAGAAAACCTTGAATCTGGCTTTCCCCTTTAGCTACATCCAGACCAACTACTGGATTCATTCGTTATCTCCTCCTGAAAGTATTTGCCGGTACCCTAAATTCTTCTTGCAGTGTCATAGCTTCGCTTGTTATACGAGATCATAGTCCCAACCAGCCTCAATCATGTTTCTACAAGTAGGGGGCGAACGGTTTACTTGACGGGATCAAGTCCCACGGGTGCTTACGTTCTACCCCGGCTACAATGATAATAAGACCAAGTAAAAAAAGGTCAACCAGAAATATTTAGCATCTGGCTAACCTTATAATACGAACGGGGTGCTTATCTGGAAGAAGAGATACAGCCCTTATTGTGTTAAAGATGCAGTTTAGTGAAAGAAGGGATTTCACAAGGTTTATAGAAATTAAATTGGAAACTTATATAAGGAGAAAGTAAATGAAGAACCTTTTAATAGAATCACACTGTATTTTTCCAACACAGGACATAATAAAAACTGCAAATTTTTATGAACAGAAAATGGGATTTACGGCTGTTCATTATTTGAATGGGAATGAACCTCATATTTGCTTGTATCGTGATACAACAGAAATTATCTTAACCAAAACTAATGGACAAAAGGTAATTCCTAATAGAGACTTATACGGCTATGGATACGACGCTTACTTTATTACGAAGAATCAAAAGAAACTTCAAGAAGAATTACTCAATTCTAATGTGAATATAGTCCGTTCTTTAGTGAATACTGATTACAATAATAAGGAATTTGTAGTTGAAGACATTGATGGAAGGTGGATAGCCTTTGGAATTAAAGTTGGTTGAAAGTAGTAGTCAAGTTTGTGAAAAAAATCTCTTAAATTATAGTGAGTTCAACAAGACAATATAAAAAACAAAAGCTTGGACATTAAAATGTTGAAGCGTTTGTTTTTTGTTATTTTTACTGTTTTTTATGGTGCTAAACATAGTGTGTTTTAGTATGTTATTTCACCTATTTTCTAGATTTTCTCCACAGTATCGGAACTACTTACTGAAAAGGGATGTTATTAAAAATTCCCCATTGGAAGAAATGGTGAGTCAAATGATAGAGAGTGACAGTTTGATATAACTTAACATGTGAATAAATGAGCAATATTTAAACAAAGTTGGAACAGGATGAAGGTTCGAGTGTGCTAAATATAATAAATCGTAAATGGAAACAGAAGAAGCCTCCTTCCGTTTCCTTAGGTTTTTGAATGACTTTTTAAAATGCTGCGGTCCATCCTCCGTCAGCAGTGACAACCGTACCGTTTAAGAAGCTGGAATCATCGGATGCTAGAAATAGCGCTACTTTTGCTATTTCCTCAGGTTGTCCTACACGAGGGATGACACCTTGTGCAACTCTTGCGCGCTCCATACCAAATTGATTAATATTCTTCATAGAAGAAGAAATATTCGTTTCTACCGCACCAGGGGCTATTGCATTACAGCGGATTCCTTTTTGGGCATACATAAAACCAGTATTTTTTGTAAGACCAATCACCGCATGCTTCGATGCACCATATGCAGCTCCAGCATGTGCACCACTTATGCCACCAGTGGAAGCAGTATTTATAATTACGCCGCTTTCTTTTTCAAGGAAAATTGGTAATGCCTTACGCATTGCTCGCATTATTCCTTTTGTATTTATATCAAAAATTAAATCCCAACGCTCATCAAGAATATCCCCAACAGGTTCAAATCCGTCCATAATACCAGCATTGTTTACTAGAATATCTAACGTTCCAAATTCACTTACCGCTGTATCAATCATTGTGTCAATATCTTCTTGTTTCGCTACATTTACCTGAACAGCCTTTGCAACACCATTGTTATCTGTGATCGCTTTTGCTACAGCTTCTGCACCATCGATGTTCAGATCAGCAACGATAACTTTTGCACCTTCATTTGCGTATAATTCTGCAATTTCTTTCCCCATGCCTGAAGCTGCCCCTGTAACAATAGCCACTTTGTCCTGTAATTTCATCCTAAATCCCTCCAAATGTTTAGAAACTTATTGAACATGTGTTCATTAAAAGTATAATAGGTATAGAAAAGAAGTACAAACAACGAAATGATAGATTTGTGTTGACTAATCAACAGTTTTTATAAAAGGTGTACAATAAGAGGTGAAAAATTTTGAAAAAAGATTTACGTATTATAAAAACACAGGAAAGTTTGCGCCATGCTTTATTAAGTTTACTTAAAACGAAGTCAATAGAAACAATAACGATCGCAGAACTATGTAGGTTAGCACAAATAAATCGAGGCACATTTTATTTACATTATAAAGATGTGCACGAGGTCTTTAAGGAGTATTTAGATGTAATCGTAGAAGATCTTAGAAAATCCTATGAAGAGCCTTATTACAAAACAAACTATAAGATAAAAGATATCACAGCAGACATGATCAAAATTTTTCATCATGTAAAAAAATATCAAGATTTTTATCAAATTATTTTTGATGAGCGGATTCCAATGATGTATTATTATCTCCTGTTCGACACGGTCCGAACATTTATGCGAGATTCCATAGAGGAAGGCTTGTTAACGTCACAACCTGATTTACAAGTAGACTATTTAATTAGCTATCAAACAAATGCCATCCTAGGAATCTTAATAGAATGGCATCGACAAGAATATAAGACATCCATTAAAGAGTTAAATATGCAACTAATCACGATCGTATCACTTCATAATCCTATTCGGATGCATGGAAACGATTAGTGGAGAAGTGCCCGTGATTTGGCAGAATTCGATAATTTACGGGTAGGAACAGGTACTAATCTTGCGAGTTTGGCTATTGCTATTTTATTTGTCGATTATAAAGACGTTGCACGGATTAGTAATAGTGGTTATGTGACTACTTATACACCTATATATGAAAACATAGTCTCAATCTTACGCATAGGCATCATGGGTATGTTTATTGGTTTGTTTATTGGTTGGAAAAATTATAGGAAGAAAAACAACAAAACAGAACAAAAGAAATCATATTATATTGAGTTCTTTATCGCTGTTTTTATTATTGCTTTAATTTTAATGTTTTTTTAATTGGATTTAACAATAGGGTATGAACCTTCCTAAGGCTAATCTATACAGAAAGAAGGGTTGAGTAATCATCACAAAAAGATGCCACGGTTATTTCAGAAGTTACTTTACAAGTCATCAAGTATTAAACTAATGCAAAATGAAACAAGAGGATTTTCACTTCGAGGACCTCAATTATTTTTCTGAAAAAGAACCACTTAAATTTTGTGTTAAAATTAAAACGTATGGTAGTCAACTTAAATAACGGTTAAGGAGAGGGAAAATGTACATATCAAGTGGGGAGTTGGCAAAGCGGTTTAAGGTGTCCATTAGGACTATTAGATATTACGATCAAATTGGTCTTGTTTGTCCGTCGAAACTGGGCGAGGGAGGAAAAAGGTTCTACTCTGCAGAGGACTGCTTAGTTCTTGAAAAAGTACTTCTACTGAAATCGCTCGCACTTCCACTCGAAGAAATAAGGAGTATTATCAAAAACAAATCGATAGAGACCATTCTTACCGCTCATAAATCATATCTGGAAGAGCAAATATTGAATACACAAAATTCAATAGCACATACAAATTCGCTGCTTCACATTCTTAAATTAGAAGGTACGATTAACTGGAAAGACCTGATCTCACTCATTGTTCGGCCAGAACCGACTAAGTCATGGAGCATCTATTTCTCGATGGAAGAGCAAGAAAAATTACAAGAGAGCTTGCCGAAACTAGAAAGGGATAACCTATCTACAAAAAAATGGATGAATCTAGTAAAACGGATTGAATTTTGCATACAAGAAGGTATCTCCCCTGAAACGGAACGCGCTAAGTTTATTTTGGAAGACTTAGATATTCTTTCAGAGGAAACGTTTCATGGTGATCAAAAGCTGATGTCAAAGTTCTGGGAGGTACGTCGTTCCCAAGAATCTTCACATGAACTAAATCTATATCCTATAAAACAGGAAATCATAGATTTTATTGAAGAAGGATATGCCGTCATCCAAGGACAGTAACGATAACGGCAATCCCATTAAATAATCCATGTATGATCATTGCCGGAAAAACGGAACCTGATTTTTCATAGGTCCATGCAAATATAAGGCCAGACACAAAATTGACTGGCAGCGTATTAAAGGTTGGAATGTGAATGATCATAAAAATAAATGAACTACTTAACATGCCTACAGCGATTCCGTATTTGCTACGAATGAATCGATAAAGGAATCCTCGGTAAAATATCTCTTCATATACTGGTGAAATAATTGCTGCTGATATAAACCCGATAAAGAAGTTAAGTAGGGTCACGCTTGACTGTAGGCTATCAGTCTTCGTACTATTCGGTCCAACACCTAAAAGATCCTCCATGACAACAACCATTGCGATGCTTATTACAATTAATACAATGGTCCAACCAATAATAGCTTTCCAATAACTTGAAGAAAACCTTCTTAGACCGACTTCTTTCCAGCTAAGGTTATTTGGCATTATTGCAAAAACATACACCCCAAGCATGAAGATCATAGACATGATTAAACCAATCAATGTCCCTGAGTAAAGGTCATTTTGGAATAAAGTTGCCAAATAATCCTTTAGTAGATATTCTATAAAAACCGGTACAAACACTAACACCAATAATAGTAATTGAATCAGTTCTTTCCATGTCCATGGCGAATGAAGAAAGAACTTTTCTCGATTATTCATTTAAATTCCCTCCCTTGATAGCTAGTGTAATGGATGACGTTACGTAACCTGCAAGTATTAATGAAAGAGCCTGTCATGATCCCGTGGAATGTCAACATTTTACGGGAGTTGACAGGCATTATTTATTTAATGGTAACTCGAATACAGAAATTCTACATATGATGGTGAAGGCAGTGATTGCTCCTGCTAATCAAGAAACCTTATCGCCAAAGTGATCTCCAATAAAAATAGTATCGTCTTATTGAAAATGGTATTAGAGCAATTACCTATGTTACATTAAACAAAAGTAAAAATATAAATCTAGGAGAAACCATACATGGAGAAAATCATGATTGTGGAAGATGATATGAAAATTGCAGAATTTTTATCTTCCTATATGAAAAAATATGGATATAAGGTCACTGTAGCTGAAGATTTTGAGCATATATTAGACACATTTCGGGATGTGCAGCCCGATCTCTTATTACTAGACATTAATCTACCTAGTTATGATGGGTATTATTGGTGTAGGCAAATTAGGAAGGAATCGATTTGTCCGGTCATTTTTATTTCGGCCAGAACTGGTGAGATGGATCAAGTCATGGCTCTAGAAAATGGCGGGGATGATTTTATAACGAAGCCATTTCATCCTGATATTGTCATGGCTAAGATTAGAAGTCAGATGCGCCGTGCCTACGGGGAATATGCAACGAAGCATGAGGAAAGAGTACTTATTCAAGGAGAGTTGCGCTTTTATCCAGAACGGTTGGAACTTCGATATAAAAATGAAGTGACAGCCTTAACAAAAAAAGAAACCGACATCATCGAAACGTTACTGGAGCGGTATCCTCGTGTTGCCGGTCGACAGGATTTGTTAGAGAAGCTTTGGGATGACCAAGCCTATGTGGATGAAAATACATTGAATGTGAATATCACTCGTGTCCGAAATAAGTTTCAATCATTAGGGATAGAAAATGCGGTTGAGACGGTTAGAGGCGCAGGCTATCGTCTCCATATGACGTGGAAAGAAGAACAATCATGAAACTTTTTCTTCGAGAGCATGTTCTTTTCATTGTACTTCAACTGATTCAATGCATCACGATTACTATCCTTTTTTGGCTTGATGGCTATCGTGGGGTAGGTGTAATTTTCTACGCTTTTATTCTATCTCTCGTGCTGTTAACCGTATTTCTCATCTATCGATACGTGAGTAGAAAGAAATTCTATCAAAGATTACAGCATCCAATCGCAACAATGGATGAATCACTTGAGACGACGGAACGATCGCCATTAGGAGAAGCGCTCGATCAGTTACTTCTTGTACAGTATCGTTTATATCAGGAAGAACTTCAACAAGCAGAAGATAGACAGGATGAGCATTTGTTGTTTATCGATCGCTGGGTCCATCAAATGAAGACACCGCTGTCTGTGATTGAGTTAACAGCACAAACGTTAGATGAACCAGAATCATCTAGTATTCGTGAGGAAACAGAACGAATGCGAAATGGCCTACATACCGTTCTCTATATGGCAAGACTTCGTACGATTACAGAAGATTTTCAGATTAAGCCAGTTCTTCTTTCTAAGCTAATCCATGAAGTGAATCAAGAAAACAAGCGTTTCTACATTCGACATGAAGTATACCCACAATTAAAGGAACAAAAATCAGGTATAACAGTGGAGACAGATGAGAAGTGGCTTTTCTTCTTATTAACACAACTCGTCCATAACGCTGTCAAATACTCTACTGGAAAAGTAAAGCATCTTTTCCTATCTATATATGAAAGGGACGAGGAAGCAATCCTTGAAGTGAAGGACTTTGGAATTGGTATTCCAGCTGTGGACAAGAAGCGGGTATTCAATAAATTTTATACCGGAGAAAATGGACGGAAATATCGGGAATCAACAGGAATGGGGCTTTACTTGGTAAAAGAAGTTGCTGAAAAACTAGAGCATAGAATTGAATTGGAATCAGAGCAGGGAGAGGGAACAACAATCCGAATCATTTTTTCAACGACTCAAAACCTTACATCGATGTAAGGTTCGTGAAAGCATAATCGATAGTTTAAGGCTGCGCGCTTCGGCTATACTTGTTTTAGAAACTTAGCAGAGGAGAATGATTATGCTCACACTTACAAATGTAAGTAAGGTTTACGAAGGGAAAGTAGCTTACCGTGCCCTTACTGATATTAGTTTAGAAATAGAAACTGGTGAATTTGTTGGCATTATGGGTCCATCTGGTAGTGGGAAAACAACCTTACTAAATATTATTTCCACCAACGATGCACCAACTACGGGACAAGTTAAGATCGAAGGAAAAAATCCACATATGCTGAAGAAAAATGCGTTAGCTAAATTCCGTCGAACTGAACTAGGATTTATATTTCAGGATTTCAACCTCCTTCATACATTAACGGTAGAAGAAAATATCGTATTACCACTAACACTAGATGGTACACGTGTAAAAGAGATGAAGGAAAAGGCGCATAAAATAGCGGAAAGTCTTGGAATCGGATCGATTATGGCTAAACGCACGTACGAAATATCAGGCGGTCAAGCGCAACGAGTAGCGATTGCAAGGGCGATGATTCATCAACCGAAGCTACTATTAGCTGATGAACCAACTGGAAACCTTGATTCAAAAGCGTCAAAGGATGTCATGGCGATGCTTGGAGACATTAATAAGCAGGAACAAACGAGTTTGTTAATGGTAACGCATGATCCACAAGCAGCAAGCTATTCAGATAGAGTTGTCTTCATCCGTGATGGGAAGTTACACTCCGAGATTCATTGTGGGGAGAGTAGACAAGCATTTTTTCAGAAAATAATTGACATGCTTTCCTTGATGGGAGGCGATGGTAATGACTTTTCGTCAGTTCGCATTTAATAATGTCTTGCGCAATAAACGAATGTATATTGCCTACCTCCTTAGTAGCATGTTTACCGTTATGGTATTCTTCACTTTTGCCATTTTTGCATTTCATCCAGCATTTTCAGGAGGTTCGATCAATCAAAATGCACTACTCGGTATGGGAGTTGCTGGTGGCATCATTTATGTGTTTTCTTTCTTTTTTGTCCTTTACTCGATGAGTTCCTTTTTACAGTCGAGAAAGAAAGAGTTTGGTTTGTTAATCATGCTTGGTGCCTCCAATAAGCAAATTCGTCTGATGGTATTTTTGGAGAACATCTTAATCGGATTTTTTGCTACAGTCGGTGGAATTGTGTCTGGCTTGGTATTTGCAAAAGCGATTCTTTTAATTGCCGAAAACGTATTAATTATTAGTGAAACACTGGATTTTTATTTCCCTACACTCGCAATAATTGTGACGTTTATTAGCTTTTTATTTCTATTTTTTTGTATATCCTTATTTGTTTCGTTTGTTCTACGTACAAAAAGACTAGTTGATTTAATTAAAGGGGATAAACAGTCTAAAGGAGAACCAAAAGCATCGATTATTCTATCGGTACTCGCAGCACTACTACTTATCTCGGGATATATTACGGCTATGATGGTGGAGGGTATTTATGTTGTCTATGTGATGATTCCAGTTATTTTAGTCGTAACACTTGGAACCTATCTATTATTTACTCAATTAAGTGTGTATGTCATCCGTCGTTTGAAAAATAATACATCGATCTTCTGGCGCAAAACAAATATGCTCTTATTCTCTGACTTATCCTTTCGATTGAAGGATAATGCAAGGACATTTTTTATGGTGGCAATTATTTCAACAGTTGCTTTTAGTGCGATTGGTTCTTTATATGGATTCGGGTCTTACCTCACAAAAGGAACAAAGGAGGCTAGTCCCTATGCGATTACGTATAGCCCCTTTCTAGATGACACGAAAGCGATGATTGAGGAAGATGCGAACACCATTAATGCAATTTTGCAGGAGGAAAATATTGATGCAAAAATGGCATCGATGGAGTTGCACTATCATGAGATAGGTGAACGAAGTGTCGTAATCGCAAGTGCTTCTGACTACAATCGCTTTGCAGCACTTATTGGTGACAAGGAACTACATCCGGAGGGAAATGAGGCCATTGTAGTGGAACAAAGTGATGCGAACATCGCGGAAGGGCCAAAAGCTAGTGAAGTGTTAATGGAAGCAAGTGTCAAACTACAAAATGGACAAGAAATTCAACCTACAAAAGTAGTAGAATCAGCCGTATTATCAGCAATGAATGGGTATTATGTGGTGAATGATAAGGATTTCAAGCAACTTGGATCACCTGAACGAAAGGATCATAGTGTCGTATGGAATGCGGAAGAAGGGCAAACCGATCAAATTATTGAAGTGGGAAGAATAATAGAAAGATCAGAAGGCGATTTACAGTATAAAACGTTTATCACTGATTATACCATTTATGAAATTAACAAAGCATATGGTCCTATTCTTTTTATTGGGTTGTTTATCGGAATTGTGTTCTTTGTTTCGGCTGGTAGCTTTCTCTATTTTCGCTTATTTACAGATTTGGATGAAGAAAAGCGCAAATTCCAAGCTATTGCAAAAATTGGATTGACACAATCAGAGTTGCAAAAAGTAGTAAACAGACAAATCGCGATTCTATTTTTCTCACCAATTGTTGTCGCATTAGTGCATGGTGCTGTTGCACTTACCGCTTTATCCCGTTTGTTTAATTACAATTTAACAGTAGAATCTTCTCTTGTTTTAGGAAGTTTCGCTTTGATTCAAGTGATCTACTTCTTGATTGTCCGATTTTTTTATGTGAAACAAGTAAGGAGAATTGTCTTTTAAAGACGGATAGATCAAGTGTCAGCAAAACTTTAAATAAGGGAGAGGAAAAAATTGAATAAAAAGGTAAGAAATATTGTTATTGCTGTGGTAGTTATCTTCGCTGGCTTTTTTGTAATTGTTCCTGAAGGAGAAAGAGCTCGTATCAATCCCTTCATTGAATTGGGAAATGTTTATGTCCAAGTCAATGAAGAGCCTGTTGTAGATGAGGGTAGATATTATTACGATTTAACTGGCTACCATGAAGACGGGAAGAAAACAGAATTAGCATTTAGTGCAATAAAAGATTTAAAGGAAAACGCATTTTTAAAGATAACCGCAAAAGGAGCCTTTGTGAAAGGTTATGAAGAAGTTCAGGCAGAAGCATTGCCTGAGGATGTAAAAGCTAAGTTTGATAAGTAGTTTGATAGTTCAGAGTAAGGCTTCAATCATTCATTTGGATTGAAGCCTTTTGGTTTTAATTTTATTCCTTAATGAAGTTTATTGGAGAAATACAGGAAAAACATTAATATTTTCTGTTAGTGCTGATAATTAAATTTGACTGGGTGTCCATCCAAGCCGATAATTATTTTAGGTGATATGAAATGACGAACATAGTGAAAATTTCAGTAAGAAATTTAGTAGAATACGTGTATCGTACTGGCAGTATTGAGTCTGGCTTCCGTACGTCTCAGGTGATGATAGAAGGAACTAGAATCCATCAGTTAATCCAAAAAGGATATGAGGAACAAGATGAAAAGGAAGTGTTTGTAGAAGCAGATATTCCTTATCAAGAATTTGTTGTTCGAGTGGATGGACGTTGTGATGGATTGCTTAAAAGTGATGAATCAGTGACAATTGACGAAATAAAGTCCACGATACATTCACTGGATGATGTTCAGGAAGATACACATCCAGTACACTGGGCACAGGCAATTTTTTATGGTTATATCTATGCTGGTGACCACGATTTATCGGAAGTGACGATTCAGCTTACGTATGTTCAGGTGAAAACGCTAGAACAGAAAAAGTTTCGTCGCGTAATGACATATGAGGAATTGGAATCCTTCGTTTATGATGTCATAGAAAAATATGGTCCTTTTTTAAAAGTGAAGTTAGAGCATAAAGAAAAGCGAAATAGGACAAGTAAAACACTGGCATTTCCGTTTGACACTTATCGTGAAGGTCAACGTAAGCTTGCTGGTGCCGTATATAAAACCATTGATGATAAAAAAACACTATTTGCAAGTGCTTCGACTGGGATAGGTAAAACAATTTCTACTATTTTTCCTGCTGTTAAAGCTATTGGCGAAGGAAAACTGGAGAAGTTGTTTTATCTGACTGCAAAGACAATCACAAGAACAACTGCAGAAGAAGCATTTCGGCAATTGATTGATTATGGCCTAGATATTAAAGTTCTGACCATAACCGCCAAAGATAAAATTTGTTTTCAAGAGGAAACCATTTGCACGAGTAAAGATTGCCCATTTGCAGCCGGTTTTTATGACCGAGTAAATGGGGCGGTTATTGATATTTTGCAACAGGAGAAAATGATAAATCGGAGCGTTATTGAACGATACGCTAGAAAACATCGGGTTTGTCCTTTTGAATTTTCCATTGAACTTGCTTATGCAGTGGATGCTGTTATTTGTGATTATAATTATATTTTTGACCCGCGAGTATCGTTGAAGCGGTTGTTGGAAGATCAGAAAAAGAAAACCACAATACTAGTAGATGAGGCACATAACCTAGTTGACCGTGCGAGGGAAATGTATTCTGCTGCGATTCATAAATCTAACTTTTTGCAGCTGAAAAGAGAGTTTAATAATAGCCGTCTTGCTACACAGGCAAAAGCGATCAATGACTATTTATTACAAGTAAAGAAGTCTGAGGAATATTTACGAAAGGACTTAGACGAAGAACTAGTAGAATTACTAGAAACGTTCATCGTAGAAGCAGAGCTAGAGCTGGTAAGAATGGAACATGGATTGTTGCTAGATACGTATTTTGCTGCCCAAACCTTTGTGAAAATTGCTAAATTATACAATGAACAATTTATTACGTATGTTGACATTCATAAGAGTGAAGTGATGATGAAGTTATTTTGTCTTGACCCATCCGAGCAAATTCTAAAAATGGGTAAAGGATTTAGGGCAAGGGTGTTTTTTTCAGCAACGTTAATACCTGCAGATTACTATAAAGATTTACTCGGTGGGCAATCTGACGATTATGTTATCTCTATTCCATCCCCTTTTGCGAGGGAAAACACTGAGGTTATGATTCAACCGTTATCGACGAGGTATCGGGATAGAGAAAAGACAATCGAGCCTATGGTGCACTTTATTAAAGATGTTATCGATAAAAGGCACGGAAATTTCTTAATCTTCTTCCCGTCCTATCAATATATGAGAAATGCGTATGATCAGTTTACCGATCATTATCCAAATATGTCTACCATGATGCAAGATGTTGGAATGACAGAAGCAGAAAGAGAAGATTTTCTCACGCAGTTTAAGTCTGAACGCGCCGAAAGATTGGTAGGTTTCGCTGTACTCGGAGGAATTTTTTCTGAAGGAGTAGATTTAAAAGGTGACCGATTACAAGGTGTTATCGTAGTTGGGGTTGGTATGCCACAGATTGGTTTTGAAAGAGATATTATAAAGGACTATTTCCAATCGGTTGGTAAGAATGGCTTCGATTATGCTTATGTATATCCAGGAATGAACAAAGTATTGCAAGCTGGCGGACGTCTTATTCGATCTGATTCAGATACTGGTGTGATCGCACTTATTGATGATCGATTTTTACAGAAGAAGTACCTGAATCTAATACCTTATGAATGGCAGCACTATAAAATTGCTGGTGACAATTAATAAAGTGCTCCTGCTATCTTGATAGTCTAGACTAATGCTTCAATTATTCATTTTAATTGAAGTCTTTTTGTTTGAACTTTTTCTGAAAGAAGTCAATTAATGAATTGCAATGAAGCTTAAGTTAAAACAATGCACTCTCCCAATGGGAAAAGGGTTTGATGTTACCTATTTCAGGTGGATTTTTTCCACGCAGTATAAGTTTTTTAAGGTAAAGGTGAATCTGGTATTGATGTGTTGATCTTATTTGTTGCGTTAGTCTTCAGCTAGAATTTAAGGTGGCTTAGCGTAGTTGGAATAATTTGGTGCAATATCATTAAGAGCTAGTGCATTAATTGAAGATGGTGCAAAAGAAGGCAACAGGAACTGGATAATACTTATTTTGGCGTTTTAATTAGGAGTGTAATGAAATACATTGTTTGGACTTTTTAATTATGCTAAAGTCGAATGAGAATTATGTGTATTAGAGAAGGGGAGAGTTTCTTGAAAGAAACTGCTACAGGAATAATTAGTATTATATTAACTATTCTAATTCATGAATGGGTAACAGCGCTTTTAAATCTTGAATATAATTTATTTAGTGACGAATTTAATTTGGTGTCAGCTTGCCTTGATTTAGGTATTTGGTTGGCAATTTTTACTCCAATTTACTTTGTTATCAAAAAGTTATTTGGTGTAAAGAAGCAAAAAGGTTAAGAATTGAAAACAAAAGAATGTATATCTTTAGTAAAAGAACAATCTGCTTGGAATATTGTATAGATAGTCATGCTAAGTATTCCGTGGTTGAATTTTTGTTGTTTATTATTTCGTAAAACCTAAAATAGCTTATGAGTGTATTCAACTATCGCGGCTTTAATCCAACAAGGGTTAAGGCTCTTTTTTCGTTGAAAATTGTATCTCTAATCCTTTTTAGAAATACCACACTCGAAATTTTTTAGAATATAAAGGTACATTTTATAGTTTCAGAGAATATACCTTATAAAAGATGTAAACAAATGTTTACATAAAATAAGAAAGAGGTGTTGAAATGGACGAAGATTTTAGAAAAAAAATGTTTAGAGGTGCAAAAGTTGAAGATGTTATCATGGAATTAGAGAAACTGAGCTCATTGTGTGAAGAAAAGTCAAAAAGTAGCAATCAATTAGAAAGACAACGTTTTTACGAAGGAATGGCCATTGCTTATACAACTATTACTATAAAATTAAAAGGCAACTTTGATTATATTGAACCGAAAGTAGTTGATGAGTTATACAACGCGTTAGAAAAGAATTCGAAACCAATTAAAGATAACAAGGTGAAGAACGTGGGAGCTTGTTCATTTTGTGGTAGAAGTAAAGAAGACGTAGGTGAGTTAGCTCTTGGACCAGGAGTATCCATTTGTAGTGAATGTTTAGAATTTGGATCAGAAGTTATTAAATATCAAAAGAAAGACTAATTCTAATGGATATTAGAATTTTTTATTAAGCTAAAGGGTTGTAGTATACTCCCATATATACAAATTGAATCGATTACTTATTATCCTGCAAAAGCTATAAACAAATGGTTGATACTTACATTGCTGATAAATGGGCGGATGATTTTGAAACTGAAATACGTCCTTTTATTAAAGAGAATTTTGAAGAAATAACTGATTTTTATGTTTTGTTTATCAATGAGAAAATCGGGCGAGAATTGGGTCATGCCCCTATTAATCCGAGAAGTTATAAAGGTTCGATATTACACTTACTGTTTCTCGTAAAAGGAGAGACGGGGACGAAAAAATACTTAATGAGTTTATAACTTCTCTAAAAAGCGAAGATGAATTGCAACACGGTTTAGTTATTATGGCGTATGTCACTGAAAATGGTGTGATTTTAGATGATGAATGGGAAAGAGTTTTAACTAGATATATTCATGAATTAACTCGTACAAATATGAACAAGGAGTTATCGATGCTCCAGCTCCTATTAAAGAACAGGTATATAAAATCAGGTGAGAATACAATGGGGGGTCCAATGTGGGAATTATCAATGAAAAAGTTATTAGTAAATACAATTCTAATAATGATTACATTATTAGTTATAACGATCTTGATAGGGGTTGTATTTTTATTTGGTAAGGCATTCGGCAGCGATACAAGTACAGATATAGAAGATTATCTTAACACTGGAACTAACATTGATACACGTGCAAGGGATACGATGCCCGCACTGGATAATTTACCTGAATATGAAGATATTGAATATAGATACACTTCAAAAACAATGCTTTTGTTTCAATCCAACTCGGTTGCACTTATTGTTACATACGATGATAAAACATATACAAAAGAAAAAGAAAAATTAGCAGAGAACTATATATTTTTGACCAAAAAATTGAACACATCCATAGCTGAATATGAATTTTCAGTTAATAGTTATATTTTTAATGTAGTTAAAGGAAATGAAAAAGATCATACACACTTTCCAAAATCCTTTGGTATGATTGGAACATCGGATGAAAAACAAAGCATTGCGTATTTGTATTTTCATGATTTTGATTTAGATTATATAGGGAATGAAGGTGATAGTAGTCCTATGACAGACTTTGTTAATCAGCATTTTGACTATGATTTTTAGGGTTAAAACATGAGTTTTTGTTTTCTTTGAAACAAGATAGATTTTGCTATAGAATAGCGTAAAAATTAATAAGTTAGATTCAGCAATTAGGTATCAATTAACAGTTGCTACTCGTAATGCCTTAAACCATAGAAATCTATCCTCTCGGGACAATCTCAAAAACAGTTCCTTGGTTATAATCAGTTACCTGCATAGAGCCATACACACCTACATAAATTCTAGACTGATTCATATTTGTGCCAAGACTAACATAGTACGCATCATTTGAATCGAATGGATCATTAGTCTGAATCTCCATAAAACTATTTAACATCCCATCTGATCTATACCGTGTATAAGCTAACGTTCCTCTTGCTGGACCATTAGCGTTTCCTTTTTTTGAAAGCTCGGAAAACACTACTGTACCTGTCAAAGTAGGGATTCTATTCCCCAAATACGCCTGAACACCTGTAAGTGCTGTTGCTTCAAACTTATCTGGTCGAGGATCCTGATGGAAATAAATCATCAAAGGTGGCAGCCGTTTTGTTGCAATTTTTACAGCTTCCTTATAATAGGCCATTCCTTTTTTGTCCAAAGGACCATCATCTGCGCAGTTTCTTATGATTGATGTCGGGAATGCACCTTCCCACGCTCGACACCCAAAGTTAATCAATCCTTCCTCGTCTAATTTACCTCCGTTTGCTTCAGCTTGAACAAGTTGGCTGACCGGGATCGGTTTGTAGTGGACGAAGGAATAGACGGACTCTACTAAATCCTGCCCAACGTTTCCCACATATTTCACATACTGATTATAAAACCATTGATAGGAAATACCAGGTATGTTACGTACTCCTTTTGCCATTAGCGAAAGGGTTGCTAGGATAGGTTTAGGAAGCTCATTAAAACGAGTTACAACAGGAGGGTCGATAGCTATGTATGTGGTAACATCAATTTCTATAATTTTACCGGCGATTTCCAAAATGTCCTGACTTAAATTAAAGGGATCATACCCAGATCCACCGTCTCCATGTGTGAATACGAGTTTTCCTGTTTCTGGTGAAAAGTTTAAGCTATTCACTCCATTATGATTGGAAAAGGGTCTTTTTATACGAAGTAATGTTCGCCGTTTTTGCGGCTGTTCATTCGATTGCAATCCCCATTCTTCAATCGTATTAACATGGCTATATTGTGTTTCTCTGTGCGTCCAATCTAAATTTAGCGTACTTGAGTCGCAGGGATTAGGTTTAAAAGAATTAGAGAGGGCACCAGGACCTTCCGTACCAGCTACAGAATAATGGAGATAAAATAAACCATTATCATAAAAACTAGAATGAAACGCAAGCCCTAATAATCCACGTTCATCGTATTCTTCAAGTGAAATGACATGTGAGCGAATATCTAAAAACACCTTTATTTCACCGTTTCTTATGTAAAATATCTCACCGACCTGGGTTGCAATAAATAGACTTTCCACTGTGTCACCTGGGAGTACGATAGATTTAATAACAGTAGGTAAATTGAGATTACTAACGATTGGTTGTAAATTTAAAATAACTTTTTCCAATTAACGTCACTCCTTAGCTGTTGTTCTATTTTTACAATCGTATGATTTTCATGCTTTTATTAGTACTAAGTGTCAACATAAGAAACTTTTTCTGCATCATTTATTTGTAAAAATAAAGAAAAACATCCACTTTTATGCACACTTATGCTAAATTAAAAGAAACATTTCTGCTAATAGAGGAGCAACAACGTGAATACAGAATTGACAGCATATATAACCCTTGTTTGCACATCGAGTGTATTAATTATTTATCTTTGTCTATATGTCTTTATGAAGCGCCATAAGTTTAAAAATATAGCAAATTGGTTTATTTTGTATTCATTGAGTATTACCATTTATTGTATTGGATCAGCATTTGGGCTTATGTCAACAACTTTGCAAGAAATGAAATTCTGGACAATTGTTCAATATATTGGCATGCCAGTATCTTCTCCGCTTGGATTACTGTTCATTATGCATTATCTAGGGATTAAAATTACAAAGAGAAAATGGATTCCCCTAATAATCATACCCTTTATAAGCTTGGTCATGGTTGTGACAAATGATTTTCATCATTTGCATTATCGTGTGTATGCATTTGATTCGGTACTCGGAGCGCCTTTTGTCCATCAGGAAATAGGGATATGGTACATGATTCATGGGATGTTTACCTTTGCTTGTATGTTTATCGCTTTCTTTCTATTAATTTCGCATTGGAAGGAAACAGCTAAGGTGTACCGCCCCCAATTAATCGCATTACTTTTTGGACAATTAGTCCCCATGCTAACGGCTTTCATTTATCTCATTGGGTTGACACCTCCAGGAATTGATCCAGTTCCAATGTCTCTATGGCTAACTTCCTTGTTATATGTATGGGCGATTAGTTCCTCACGTTTATTTTCGATTATACCTATTGCAAAAGACGCTATTTTTAATAGTATAGATGATGGCGTTATTGTACTAGATGATTCTTATAGAATAATAGAATTTAATCAAGCGTGTGAAAGTCTGTTTCCGAACATAAATAAGTCTATGCTTGGGGAGAATTTTACTAAGGTATGGAGCCAACTTTCTAGTAATCCGTTCCCTTATAACATAGAGCCTAATATACATGGTGAATTACGGTATAAGAAACTTGGAAACGAAAATAAAATCTATCAGGTTCGTTCTACAAAGATGCAAAAAACGAATAATAGCAATGGTCTTTTATTACTGTTTAGCGATATTACCGAGGTAAAAGAGCTTCAAGAAAAGCTGGAACATCAAGCCTATTATGATGATCTTACGCAAATTTATAATCGCCGTGCCTTTTTTGAACAATGCCAACAAAGTTTAGACGCATCAATGAAAAGCGCTATACCGTTTAGTGTCATCTTGATTGATATCGATTATTTTAAGAAAGTGAATGATACATACGGTCATTTATGTTGGTGATCAGTTGCTTGTGCATGTAGTAGGTGTTTGTAAAGCACAACTAAAAGATGGGATGCTTTTTGCGCGATTTGGCGGTGAGGAGTTTGTACTTGCTTTACAGGGTTATTCAACAACAGAAGCAGAAGCTATCGCAAATCAAATGCGTAGGGAAGTGGAGAGAAGTTCATTTTCGACATCTGATGAAAAGATTTCTATAACGTTAAGCCTTGGTGTAGCTGAAGCAGAAGGGGTTGGGGAGCTACTATATCAGATTCTTAACAAAGCAGATTAAGCTTTATATGAGGCTAAGGAATCAGGTCGAAATCAAGTACAAGTGTACACAGAATCCTACAATACAATGAGCACTAAGCTATAAATTTAAAGTTAACTTTCTTTATAAAAAACAACTATGAAGTCTAATTAAATTTTAAAAATATTTGTCTTTCGAAAATGTATCTTAGTCTAATTTTCAATAAAGCCAGTATCAGTGCAGGAAGTGATTGATTAATGAAGTAGTCGAAACCAAGAGAAAGAGCATTCTGATAATAAAGAATGCTCTTTCTCTTGGTCTGAAAATAATAAATTCAATAAAAATACTTGTAAAATTAATAAATATTTATTGCAAAACAATAAATGTGTTGTTAGAATAAAAATGAAAATAAATAGGTGAGGTGCTTTTTATGAAACAGGGATCAACACTCTTTTTAAAGATATCTATTTTTCTGATTGGAACTTCAGTGCTTGCTTTGTGTATTCTTTTGTTACCACAAATCGCAATCGAAGGAATAGAACAAGTGAAAAATGGTGCAGTGTTAGCTTATGTTGTGTTCGGTATTTTAATTATTATGTATGGATCGGCGATACCGTTATACGTTGCGCTGTATCAAGGGTTATTGCTTTTAAGTTATATTGACAAAAACCAAGCTTTCTCAGAATTATCGGTGAACGCGCTAAGGACGATAAAGAACTGCGCTAAATTAATTTTTGGTTTGTATATATTGGCTTTACCATTAATTTTTATCATAGCTGAGTGGGATGATGCACCTGGTCTCATATTGTTCGGAATGGTCATAGCTGGTGCTGCTTTAGTCGTCGCAGTATTTGTTGCTGTTCTCCAAAGACTCCTGCAGCAAGCAATCCACATAAAATCCGAAAATGATTTAACAGTCTGAGGTGACAAAATGGCGATTATAATAAATATTGATGTGATGTTGGCAAAAAGGAAGATGAGTGTAACAGAGCTTTCAGAAAGGGTAGGAATTACAATGGCTAACCTTTCTATTTTAAAGAACGGAAAGGCAAAGGCAGTTCGATTATCAACGTTAGAGGCAATTTGTAAGTCGTTGGATTGCCAACCTGGTGATATTTTAGAATACAGAAGTGAGGAAAACACTCAGGGCGAGTAAAGTAGGCTTGGTACTAGTAAGGATACATATTTTTCATGTATCTGCGTTTAAGACTGGTTTATGAAGGAAGTTCCAGTATTTTAAGAATACATTTCTTAACAAGGAAGCTAATTTTGAACATTGTGCTTAGCAAATTGGAGAAATTAACAATATTTCGGGAGGCAGAATATGTCTATGAAAATGCCATTTATGAGTAATAAACAATCGAAAGAATCCTTTCATTATCAGGAAGGTAATACACCGGACCATATAGCAATCATTATGGACGGAAACGGACGTTGGGCTGAGAGACGAGGAATGCCTAGATTTGCTGGACATAAAGAAGGTTTATCGGCTTTAGTGAAAATTGTCAAAGTAGCAGTCAAATGCAATGTGAAGGCTTTAACACTTTATGCGTTTTCCACAGAAAACTGGAAACGTCCAAAAACTGAGGTAGATTTTATATTGAAACTTCCGAAGCAATTTTTAAATATTTATTTACCGGAACTTATCTCTAACAATGTACGTATTGAGACAATCGGTGATATTGACAACCTGCCTGATCATACACGTGAAGCAATACAGTATGCGATAGACCGTACGAGACATAATGATGGTCTTAAGCTAACTATTGCGCTCAACTATGGAAGCAGGAATGAGATTCTTAACGCCATGAAAGAGATGCTCACGGATATAAACGAGGCAAAGCTATCACTGGATAATCTGGATGAACAGCAGTTCTCGAACTACCTTTATACTGCAGGTATGACAGAACCTGACCTCCTTATTCGAACTGGAGGGGAAAAGCGGTTAAGTAATTTCCTGCTTTGGCAGCTTGCCTATACGGAGTTCTGGTTTAGCGATGTACTATGGCCGGACTTTTCCGAGAAGGAATTTCTGCAAGCACT
Source organism: Aquibacillus rhizosphaerae (assembly GCF_030282825.1). Taxonomy (GTDB): domain Bacteria; phylum Bacillota; class Bacilli; order Bacillales; family Amphibacillaceae; genus Aquibacillus_C; species Aquibacillus_C rhizosphaerae. The sequence continues at coordinate 345,992 of NZ_JASTZU010000018.1, read as the reverse complement.
AGAGGAATACCGACAACGCAAGAGAAGGTACGGCGGAATAAGTGAGAGCGAGATAACAGCTAATAACATTTCCCAGAAAAGCCAGAAATTTAGTTAAATTTACTTATATTAGCTTTAGAAAGTACTGATGTGACTAAATAGTGAATTATTTTCGAAATGTATAGACTGTAGGACCTTTTTTAAAATGTCTGTGAAGTCTGCTAACAAAAAAACGGGTAATATGTACTTCAATGAGAGATTTAAGTGGGAGTCTATTTATTTTACATAGGCTCTCTTTGTTAATTTTTTCATGATTTGTTGTAAACACGAAATATAAATTAAATAGGGAGTGTCTGTTCGTATAGTTATTGTTATAATACATATAAAAAATATACTATGATTTTTTCTTAACTACCTTATAAGGAGGTGTTGTGGTTGAGACCTAATCTGACAAAAGATATTAATATTCAGAGCTTTAAAGATTTTTATTGGTTGAAAGAAGAACTGCAATTATTTTGTAGAGAAAATGGGATAAGTACTTCAGGCTCTAAGATAGAGATTGCTGATAGAATTGAAAGGTTTATTGAAATAGGAGAGATAAAAAATCCTATTAAAAAATCAAGCATAAATAAGAGAATGAATAATGAAGTAGGTTTAAGTCTTGAAACAGTTATAACAGCAAATCATCGTTGTAGTCAGGACGTAAGAGCTTTTTTTAAGTCAATTATTCCCAAATTTCATTTTTCTACCTATATCCAGAACTACTTTAAAACGAATGTTGGAAAAACATATCGTGATGTTACAGATGCTTGGTATGAGGAAGAACGGCGAAAAAAAGATCCTTCGTATCTAAAGAACATTCCACCGCAATTTGAATATAATCAATTCATTCGAGACTTTTTTACTGAACCGAACAATAAAGGTAAAAGCCGTGAAGAAGCTATTGAAGCTTGGAATGAAATCAAGAAACTTCCTGGTAGCAACAAATACATATCTAACAACTAGCTTACTTTAGAATTGTGAAATTAATTATGGGCTTTACATTCATTTTATTTTGTATTGCTCTTACTTATAAAAACAAAAACGAGTCTCAAAAACCCTTGAGACTCGTTTTTGACTTGCTATTTTATTTCTTTGTGTATTCATCTTGGGTGAGTACAGTTCTATCTATATCTTCTGATTCATTATTAAAGTATTCAACAATTATTGAGTTTTCTAATAGTTTGATTACTTTTCCGTTATTGCCATTAAATGAAATTTTGTCGCCTTCTTTTACATTGTGGCTATGTACTTCTTTTTCTGTGCCCATTTTAATCTTCCTTTCTAGTCCTATATATCCAAAAGATTAATCGTTCTAGTTTAAAGCTCTATTTAAATAATTATTTTAACAATATAGTTCCTCTTGTGTAAAGAAATAAACATACAAACGATAAATAGTAGACTCTTTGATGCTTAGCAATAATATATTTTTTTAGGAGAAGGAAAGACACAAAAAACGACATGGTACTGAAGCTTAGAGTTGTAAATACCGATAGAAGGCTTCTAATATTGACCATTTTTCAGAAAAAAGAATTCGCTTTATGAAATGAATTCTATGTTGATAGTCACTTTGATATAGTTAAATGTCTCATGCAAAAAATACAAATAAGGGAGAAATGGTGATGAGAACGGAAAAAGAACTCATGTTAGCTGGAGAAATGTACAATCCAGTTAATCCTGAATTAGTAAAAGGATGCAATGATGCTAGACGAAAAGTTAGCATATATAATGAAACATTAGAAGATGAAGGAGAAAAGCGAACAAAGTTATTAAAAGTTTATTGGGTTCAACTGGGGAAAACGTCTATATGGAGCCAAATATCAGATTTGATTATGGTTATAACACCCATGTAGGAGAAAACTTCTCTGCGAATTTTGACTGCACTATCTTAGATGTGTGTGTGAAGTGCGATTTGGGAACAATTGTATGCTCACACCTGGCGTACAAATCTATACAGCAACACATCCAATTAACCCAACTGAACGTAATTCAGGTAAAGAATACGCAAAACCAATTATTTTTGGAAATAATGTGTGGATTGGTGGAAGTGCAATTATAAATCCAGGAATAACAATAGGAGACAATGTTGTAATCGCATCAGGTGCAGTAGTTACTAAAGATGTGTCAAATAATGTAGTGGTTGGTGGGAACCTAGCAAGAATTATTAAACAAATTGAGTTGTAGATATCAAAGTAACTTGTTAAACATGGTCTCAGCTTACTTTGTTAAAAGAAAGTCGTTTGTTGAAAAAAGCTAGTAATATAGAACAATTAAAAGATAATTACACTAAAAGTAATTGTCTTTTTTTATTGAAAGGCTAAAAGCGGTTGATTAGTTATCCTAGATTTGCTTGATCACAGCTAATCAGATATTACCTTTAGATGTAATAAAATACACCGTCAAGCTTACAAAGGATTTGTGAATAATTACAAACCTCTTGTCATTAGATACTTAAGAGACTTATTCATATATGGTTCTTCCTCACTAGATTTACTGTTTTCTTACACTTTTATTTCCTACTAATAAATAGTATAATAATATTTTGATAAAAAAGTTCTCAATCATGATATAAGTGTAAAAGAAGCAGAGACATCTCTTGCTTTTTATTTTTGTGGTTAGATCTGCTGACCGAATAATGAGAGGATTGAATTTAAAAATGACTGAAAATTTCTGGCGTGATTTACCACGACCATTTTTTATATTGGCACCAATGGAAGATGTAACGGATGTTGTTTTCCGACATGTAGTAAGCGCGGCAGCTAGACCTGATGTGTTTTTTACAGAGTTTACAAACACCGAAAGTTACTGTCATCCAGAGGGGAAACAAAGTGTGCGCGGGCGGTTAACTTTTACAGAAGATGAACAACCGATGGTGGCTCATATATGGGGTGATAAACCCGATTTTTTTCGAAAAATGAGTATTGGAATGGCGAAAGAAGGTTTTCGCGGTGTGGATATCAACATGGGTTGTCCTGTGCAGAATGTAGCAGCAAATGGGAAGGGATGCGGTCTTATCCGCCGTCCTGAAGTTGCCGCAGAAATAATACAAGCAGCAAAAGCAGGCGGTTTACCTGTTAGTGTGAAAACACGACTTGGTTACACATACGTAGAAGAATGGCGCGACTGGCTTACACACTTATTGAAGCAAGACATCGTTAATCTTTCTATACATCTTCGTACAAAAAAGGAAATGAGTAAGGTAGATGCACATTGGGAACTGATTCCAGAGATTAAGAAACTTCGTGATGAGGTGGCACCAGACACACTTTTGACGATTAACGGGGATATTCCTGATCGTCAAACGGGCTTGGAGCTTGTTCAGAAGTACGGTGTGGATGGGGTTATGATTGGACGTGGTATTTTCAATAATCCCTATGCCTTTGAAGAACAGTCGAAAGCCCCTAGTAGTGAGGAATTGCTAGATCTATTAAGGTTACATCTTGACCTCCATGATAACTATTCTAAAGAATTTGAACCCCGTCCATTCAAACCTCTTCGTCGCTTTTTTAAAATCTATGTCCGTGGTTTTCGAGGTGCGAGTGAATTAAGGAATCAATTGATGAGCACACATTCCACGGATGAAGTGCGTACATTGCTTGATAACTTTGGAGAAAGTAATGGTGATAGTAGTATAATGTAATTAAGCTAAGGGTATGCATTATATATACACGTTGAATTTACCACATAGTTTGAGTGAAAGTATTATCTGCAATGAGCATTCAGATTGTATTAGCGGTAGTGGATTGACAATCTATCTAGTTAATTTTAATAATAATAAAAGCACTCGTGAACGTGGTTGTAACAATGTTCACGAGTGCTTTTTTGTTTTGGTAACATTCTAAAAATGTGTACTTAATCTAGTTAAGTTTTAATACTTTAACTGAATTGGCCATTTTTAGTTTTATTCTAATCTTAATAGAATGATAATATTTTAGTGAAAATGGCGAAGTAAATGCTGGAAAGTACACGTATCATGCTATGAAATTGTAACGTACGAAGGTGGAATTGGAGGTGTAAGAACGATATTTCCAGTAAAAATAAGGAAGGTAACTGGCTTTCACTTGGGATTAAATTTATTACTAATTTATTGGAATATTATGCTAAAATGAATTGAGGAAATTATTGAAAATTCGTCCAATATTAGGTTCATTTTGTTCTTTTTTACTAGTTCAATTGTTTGTATATAATATAATGTTGATCTATCGATTGTATAATCTTAAATAAGGACAAATTAAGGAGGGGGTAACTCAAATGTTAGATTATAAAAATGAAATAACAAAAATAATACAAGACTATGAGTTTTCAGGAGTTTGTCTTGTGAAACAAGGCGGAAAGGTAGTGTATCACGATGCCCATGGTTATGCTCATAGAGGATTTAAAGTTAAAAATACAATACATACTAGATTTGACACTGCTTCCATAACAAAATTATTTACCACAGTTGCAACACTACAATTAGTCGATAAGGGAAAAATACAATTAGAAGACAAGTTATTGGATATTTTGAAACTAGAAGATACTACAATTTCCAAAGATGTAGCTATCTATCATCTACTAACTCATACGTCTGGAATCGGAGATGATGTAGACGAAGACGCTGGGGAAGATTATGAGGAGTTATTTAAATCAAAGCCTAATTATACAGTTAGGAAAATTGTTGACCATTTACCACATTTTATTCATAATCCTAGTGTGTTCCGTCCTGGTGAAGGGTGTAGATATAATAATGCGGCTTTTATCTTATTAGGATTAGTAATTGAAAAAATAACGCACGAAAATTATATGGAATATATTAAAAGTAATATTTTTGAAAGAGCAGGGATGACATCTACTGAATTTTGTAGCATGGATGGAATATATGAAAATGTAGCAGAAGGGTATGGGAAATTAGTAAATGATTCAGGAATAGAAATAGGTGTTAGAAAAAATATTTATTCATTTCCTCCAATTGGAGAGCCTAGTAGTGGGGCGCATACAACGGCTAATGACTTAAACAGATTTTTCTTGAAGTTAAAATCAGGAGAAATGTTATCGAAGAATTTAACAGAAGAGTTATTCAATCCAAAAGAGAAATATGTTGAAGAAAAAAATGAAGCGATTATGATGGGTTATGGATTCGAATTTCTTATTGATAAAACAGGTGAAATTCAATCCATGTACAAAGAAGGATTTAATGTAGGAGTTGAGAATGTTTTAAGCTATCATCCTGAAAGTGACACCGTAATTGTAATACTTGCTAATACAAATCTAAACGTAATGGAAATGGAATCTAAAATAAGAGCATTGGTTTGATGATCCCTTACTTAATTACTTAGACAGTAAAATAAAAACTAATAACTATTTTTAAATGTTTATTAAAATGCTGATTTAGATAATAGAATAGAGAAAAACGTTTGAAATTGCATTAAGTGAATGTTGGGTAAGAGTGTGGTATTGAATCGAACTTTTGTCTTTTATTTTTTCTTATACGTTTGTCGTTATAGTAATTTATGAATTCTTAAAGTTCTTTTTAAAAGTGAACTATGCTTTTTCGTTTAGGTATAGAAAATAGATTACGGTGTTGTTATAACAATTTCCCTCTAATAATTAATTTTCATTCTTGTGTTACAGTCAACAACAATGACATTGTCACTTGTTTATCATTATTATAAAATTTTCCGTAAAGTATTTTTCTATAAGAATATAAATGAAATAAAAACATATTTTGTACTATATCATGACATTAGTTAGTCGATAAGGTTTTATGCCAATGTTTGAAAAACGGATTCGAACATTAAAGAGGATGCTGAATTTATAATTGTAAAATCAACACATATTAATAAGTACTTAAAAATAAAAGACCAGCCTGGCAAAATCTTAGCTAGTATATATTTCCAAAAAGATTGTATAAAAGAGTTGTTTTTTTAAAAATGCAATGCTATAATACGTAATCATTACGATTTATAATTTGGAAAGTATTGAGCTAAGGAGGTTAAAAGAGTTTTACTTGAAGGACGAAGAAATCTCCCTAGTTATTAAAAAAATTTGTATTTTTTTAAATAATAAATCGTAATAATTACGTTTTATGTTTTAGATGAAAATTTTAGAAAGGAGGTTAATGTGGCATGAGTCGTTACTTACATAAGCTATTTATAGATAGAATCTTAGATGATCTTTCAGAAAAGGAAAAAGTAATGTATAAATCTGTTATAGAAATGGAGGACGAGATAGCAGATAAAGTTAAAACATCAGAACAGTTTATTGACCGACTTAAAATTGGTTCACCACATAAAGAATTAGCAGAACATTTTGATATGACATTATCTGAATTTATAAATGCAACAAATGAAATTGAAGAAGTAATTAGCAAAAAGTTGGAAGACATGTATGCTAGGATTCAATGGTTTGATTATACATATAAGCTTGGTACAAGAATTGGAGGAAAAAAGAAAGTTTTCTTTGTAACCATGCCGTGAGTATTGAAATTCTCCAGTGTTAAAAAAGTGTAGATGGATTACGGACCAAGCACCCTTGTTTGTCCTCTAAGAAAGAATATGATGATTGTAATTGATATTTAGATTGGAAAATTTAAATATATAACCATCTTCTCGAAGAAATTATCGAAATAAAGTAGTGTTAATAAAGATTAAATCGATACCTTATCTATGCTTTCTTTTTCCAAAAAAAAGAACATGACGTAATGTTACCAAGTGGTATAAAATCAATCGAATTAGTAAGCCCTGTTCATAAAAAAAGGCTTTCTAGACACTTCCATCCATGTTTAGTGGAATAAAATTTTTTAATGTTTAAATCGTAATTATTACTATTTAAACAGAGGATTTTAATGGTCTGGAAGGATGATAAAAGAACTTAATAAAATGATGTATGTGAGGGTTAGAAAATCTGTCAAATGGTGATTGGAGAATTATTAAACCTACAAAACTATATAGTTAGGAAAATCTATGGTCATAAAAGTACAGCGGTAAGTCGAGTTTATATAGAGGTTCGGTACTAAATTTATAATAAGGACTGGTGAGATAAATGGCAAAAAAATCAAAAGTTGCAAAAGAAAAGAAACGACAGGCTATGGTAGCAAAATACGCTGAATTACGAAGAGAGTTAAAGGAAAAAGGGGACTATCAAGCACTTAAAAAGCTTCCTCGGGATTCTTCCCCGACACGTTTAACAGGTAGATGTGAAGTAACGGGTAGACCTCGTGGCTATATGAGAAAGTTTAAAATGTCTCGCATTGCTTTTAGAGAATATGCGCATAAAGGTCAAATTCCTGGTGTGAAGAAATCAAGCTGGTAGAAAAAAGGGGGATCACGTTTGTATGTATAAGTGGATCATCATAGGTGGAGGGGTTCAAGGTTGTTGTGTGGCCTCCCGTCTCCTTGAAGAAAAAGTCAGCAAAGAAGAGCTTATAATCATTGATTCCCATGCTGCGCCAATGCATGTGTGGAGAACAATTACACAAAAGATTGGCATGTCCTGTTTAAGGTCTCCAATGGTGCATCATTTAGCAAATGATCCTTATAGTTTAAAAAAATACGCACGTACAAATGATTATGCCTTTCCTTTCAAAGGAAGATATCTAAGGCCACGTCTAGACATGTTTAATCAGCATAGTTTGGATGAAATGAACGTTTTAGGTATGCAAGATTGCTGGATGCAAGAGACAGTCGAGGGGCTTGTCAAATCAGAGGGGATTTGGGAAGTATCCATCTCTAATAATCGGGTGGTTAAAGGGGAACGAGTTGTACTAGCGATGGGAGTCAATCAAAAGCCACAATACCCTAACTGGGCTGCTGATTGCAAAAATAAAGAGAAGATAAACCATATTTTCGATGAAGAGACGTCTCTTCCGGAAGTTGGTGAAGTCGTCATCTTAGGTGGGGGAATGACAGCAGCTCATCTTGCTTATACGTTGTCAAACAAAAGCTCCATTCAATCGGTGACTTTACTGAAGCGTCATCCTTTTCGGATTAAAGATTTCGATAGTGACCCAGGCTGGTTAGGTCCAAAATATTTAAGGGCTTATAATCAAGTCAATTGCTATGCGGAAAGGCGAAGACTTATTCAACAAGCAAGACACCGTGGTTCCATAACAAGAGAGCTCTATGTGAAATTAAAACAACAAGTTCGAGCAGGGAGGTTGCACTTTCATACAGGAGAGATTGAGAAGGCTCAAAGTATAAGGAATTCGGTTCATATCTACATGAGCAATGGAGAGATGATCAACGCTGACTCTCTGATACTTGCAACAGGTGCAGAAGCCAGCATGCCAGGAGAAAACTGGCTTCGATCTGTCATCAAACAATTAGAACTTCCTTGTGCTCCATGTGGTTTCCCAATCGTTTCCTCTTCCTTGGAATGGAAACAGGGACTTTTCGTTGCTGGAGCGCTTGCTGAATTAGAAGTCGGGCCAGTCTCAAGAAATATTGCGGGAGCTAGAAAAGCAGCGGAACGCATAGCGCAAAACGCTTAGTGGAAAGAACGTTCCACCCTGGACGATGGTTGAATGGTTAGAAGGTTGGCCATCTGGTATTGTTCGAAAGAAAGAATGCTTCTGGGTAGCTTTAAGAAATGATGTGTCTGGTATGTTATCACAAGCTAGAACATCGCTTTCTATTCAAGATGCAGGAGAGTGGATGGTAATTTTTCCCGAACAGGAACGAATACAGTTTTTCGATGAACGTGAACTAGCAGAGCGTTAGAAAAAAGAAATGGTGATAGATTGACAGAGTTGGTATTTATCGGCATCGATATGGATGATGACGAGATTATCAATGGGTTGGATCAATGTTTGTTAATAAACGATGAGATGAAATATGATTAGATACTTTCTAAAAACCGTTGCCGGTATATACCGTTAGTTAGTGAGCTTTAAAGCTATCAACAATTAGCTAATGATTTTAGCTAGCTTTAAATCGTAATGATTTCTTTTAGGGGAGATAGAATGAATGATTGATTGTAAGATTGTAAAAGTAAATAGTGTTTCTTTTAAGTATGAAAAGGAGTGGGCGATTAAGCATGCGAACTTTACAGTAGATAAAGGCCAGTTCGTTGCAATGATTGGTCCTAATGGTTCTGGGAAATCTACTTTGGTTAACCTGATACTAGGATTTATAAAGCCTAACATAGGAAGTATTCAAGTATTTAATCAATCGATTAAACAGTTCGATGATTGGAAGGAAATTGGATACATTTCGCAACAAGTTAATCGTTTCAATGGTGGTTTTCCAGCGAGTGTTTTAGAGGTAGTCAAATCAGGACTAGTGTCAAGACTGGGTATGTTTCGATTTTTAAAACGTGAGCATACACAAAAAGCGATAGAAGCACTTAAAATCGTGGAAATGGAGAAGTTTGCAAAGGCTAAAATAGGAGAGTTGTCAGGAGGGCAACAACAACGAGTATTTATTGCTCGTGCTTTAGTTAGTGACCCTTCATTATTGATTCTTGATGAGCCAACTGTTGGGATTGACGCCAAGCATGTGAATGACTTTTACGACTTACTGGGGAGACTGAATAAAAAAAATGGTATTACCCTTCTTATGATCTCGCACGATATTGGTACGATTACAAAACATGCGACACACGTAGTTTGCGTGAATAAAGCGATAAGCTTTCAGGGAACCTCCGATGAATATAAACAATTTAATAAACAGAATTTTACCCACGTGCATGAACATATGGACCAACAACTGATTCATGACCATGTGGAGGTGACATCCTAATGTTCGAAGTGTTTTTTAAATATGAATTTTTGCAAAATGCAGCAGTTACAGGAATGCTAGTTGGACTGGTCGGACCGTTACTTGGCGTTTTTATTGTAGTCCGTAGGCTCTCTTTAATTGCAGATGCCCTTTCTCATATTACACTAACAGGAATCGCGGCGAGTCTGTTATTAGAAAAAAAAGTAGCTATGATAACTGATTTGAATCCTGTATATCTAGGAATGGTTTTTTCTGTTCTTGGGGCAGTTTTAATTGAACGGATCCGAAAAATGTATAAAAATTATGAAGAGTTAGCCATTCCTATTATTCTCTCTGGTGGTATAGGATTAGGCGTGCTATTAATCTCTTTAGCAGATGGGTTCAATACCGACCTGTTTAGCTATTTATTTGGAAGTGTAGCAGCGGTGAGTCGTTCCAATATGTGGACAGTTTTAATTATAACTATTATCGTACTCGTGATCGTTGTCTTATTCTACAAAGAATTATTTGTTTTATCATTTGATGAAGATCATGCCAAGGTATCAGGTGTAAAAGGGAGATGGATTCACCTTTTATTTATTTTGATGGTAGCACTAGTGATTGCTTCCTCTATGCAAGTAGTTGGAATTCTTCTTGTTTCAGCCTTAATGACGTTACCAGTTGCTTCAGCTTTAAAGATAGCTAAGAGTTTTAAGCAAACCATTGCGTTATCTGTATTATTTGGTGAAACGTCCGTTCTGATTGGTTTAGTTTTGGCTTATCACTTAAGTGTACCCCCTGGCGGAACCATTGTGATGATCACAATTCTTATTCTTATTGTAACTATAGTTTCTAAGAATGTAAGTACTTCATTCTTTATGGTGAAGGAGGGTGTTTAATCAATTTGAAACGTGAGCAAATGTTAGAACAGAAGGGGTGAAAGCAAGAAAATCTATAAAACTATCGTAATGTATTGGTATCAGAAAACTAATGAGCAAGGTAGTTTGAAGTTTAGGAAGATTTTCTTGATAAGTAACATTCGTATTTTTAAAAGTGAAAATTTTTATTCTATAAATCGTAATAATTACGGTTAGTTCGTTTGATAATCTAAGGAGGACTATAAAATGTATAAAAAAGTAATAAGAGCTTTAACTTTATTTACACTGATTTTTGTAATAGCTGCTTGTGAGAATGGAGCTACAGATAGTAGTGAAGCTAGCACCAATGGACAGAATTCAGAGGAAGATCTAAAGATTTTCACTACAGTTTATCCACTACAGTATTTTGCAGAACAGATTGCAGGAGGTGAAGCTTCCGTTGAGTCAATTTTACCAGCGGGGTCAAATCCTCATAATTACGAACCGACTTCAGAAGAAATAGTGAATATTGCTGAAGCAAATGCTTTTATCTATATTGGAGCAGGTTTAGAACCTTTCGCAAAACAAATCTCAGAAGCTATTGAATCCGAAGATGTAAAAATAATAGAAGCTTCAAAAGGGATAGATTTAATAAATCATTCCCATGACCATAGTCATGATGAAGATGGTGGTCATGAGCACGAGGGTGAAGATGCTAATCACGAGGAAGAGCACGATCATGAGGGAGAAAAAGACAATCATGAGGAAGAGCATGCTCATGGAGACAAAGATCCACACATCTGGTTGGATCCCATTCGTTCCATTCAGTTAGCTGAGGATATCAAGAATACGCTTATAGAACTTAAGCCTGATTCAGAACAAATATTTAATGAAAATTTTGAAGAACTTAAAACGAATCTTGAAAAATTAGATGAAGAGTTTCATGAGGAAATTGATAGTTTACCTGGTAAGGAAATTATCGTTTCTCATGCTGCTTACGGGTATTGGGAGCAGTCTTATGGTATTGAGCAAATCCCTGTTTCCGGTTTAAGCCCAACAAACGAACCATCACAAAAAGAGTTGCAAAATATCATTGAAATTGCTGAAAATCATGACTTGAAATATGTATTTTTTGAACAAAATGTTACTCCAAAAGTTGCTGATGTTGTTAGAAAGGAAATTAATGCAGAGACATTGCGCATTCACAATTTATCTGTTTTAACAGAAGAAGATATAGAGAATAATGAGGATTACTTTACACTAATGCAATCTAATTTAGATGCATTAACAACAGCTTTATCTGAATCACCAGCAGTCACAGATGAATCATCAGAGAGCGAACATGAGCATGAACATGGTCATGCTCATGAAGAAGATACAGAGCAAATTTATGCAGGATATTTTGAAGATGACCAAATTGAGGATCGTCCCCTCTCTGATTGGGAAGGAGATTGGCAGTCTGTTTATCCTTATCTTCAAGATGGTACGCTAGATGAAGTTTTTGCTCATAAATCAGAACATGATGGAGAAAAAACAGCAGAAGAGTATAAGGAATATTATGAGATAGGCTATAAAACAGAGGTAAATCGTATTGTAATTGAAGGAGATACAGTAACATTTTATGAAAATGGTGAAGAAAAGACTGGTAAGTACACGTATGATGGTTATGAGATTTTAACGTATGAAGCTGGAAATAGAGGTGTAAGGTTTATCTTCAAGCTTACAGAAGAGACTGAAGGACTACCACAATATATTCAATTTAGTGATCACAGTATTTATCCAACAATAGCTGGTCATTACCACTTGTATTGGGGTAACGATCGGGAAGCTTTACTAGAAGAAGTCACAAAATGGCCTACTTACTACCCATCAGAATTGACAGGAGAAGAAATAGTCCATGAAATGGTGGCACATTAATGAGTAAATATTCATTACTATGTGGATTTAATTAATGAAAATTATTCGAGGCAAAGCAGGTTAACTATACCGATGTATGTGTAAATACCTGTCCTCAATAGAAAAGTAGAGATCAAGTTATCCTTGATCTCTGCTTTTTATTGTGATTTAAAATACTTGACCTTTGGTAGCATCATGTTTGCTACCAGCAGCCATCTTCTTAATCATATTTACGTTTATGTTCAGTGGAAAGAGAATGTTTATTATTTCTTTGTTATTTGATATTTTTATTATCTTTTTCATGGACAAAATAATTAATTTATTTGCCTAATTTTAAATTCGAAGGGTGTTATAGAGATGATATTTGTGTATATATTAATAGGATTATTAATTGGGTTAAATATATATTTCTTTACTTATTTAGCTTCTAAAAATAGTAAACATGTATACCTAGCTCCTTTGTTTACTTTCTTATCGATCGTTCTGTTTATGGCTTATGGAATGTTGATTGTAGGAGGATGGGCTGGTATGACTTATTTGTTCATTAGTTTCGGTATATTAATAATCGCTATTATAGGAACTGTGTTGTTGCCAATTATCAGTCGTAAATCCATAAAAAATAGATTAAGTAAATTAGAAAAGATTAATGTTGTGATTTTCCCAGCATTACTAGTTAGTATCATAGTTATCATTGACCTTACAGAAAGTGTGTATTGGGTTGTAGATGAAGGGGATGCATTTGTTTTAAGTGATGATAGCTACTATAGAGGCTTCTGATTTAATAGAGGGAAATAAACAAGTTCATATTAAATTGGGAGAAGAATATAAAGGGAAAGATATTAAAATAAATGATGTTAGTCAAAGCGAAACAACGGAAATTATAATAGAAGTTACTGAATCAAGTGATAAAAAAGAGCTAGATAAATCTGGTCGAGTTGAAGCACCGTTTGTTAAAGTAGGATTACGAGAAATAAATGAACCGATATCTGTAAATGCTACGGAAGGTGATAAGATACAACGTCATGAATAGGAACAATTCATTGGTTCATAGTAATGTTATTTGAAATCAATAAACGAAAATAATACAACCTAGTAAAAAAACCTTTACTTAAGATTACAGAAGAAAGTAAAGGTTTTTTTGTCCAGAGCTTATTCAATTTTATTCTTCTGAGTATTTAAAACAAACATAAATACAATGATTAATGAAAATGCAGTTAATGCTAAAAATGGAATAGTAATGAAACCAAGCCAGTTTATATACTCCGAGCTACAAGGCACCCCATTGGCACATGGCTTAATGGCCGCAAATCCAGGGACTTTTTGTTCAAGAAAGTGGAATAGAGAGATACACCAACCAATAATTGCCATTGGTAATACAAATTTTCGTATAGATGGATCATTTTGAAATGTACCAATCCCGAGTATTAAGGTTAATGGATACATGAAAATTCGTTGATACCAACATAGCTCACACGGGATAAACCCACGTATTTCACTAAAATACAGACTTCCAAGTGTTGCTATAATTGAAACTACCCAAGCAAAATATAAAGCGAACTGTCTCATGTTTACCATGCTTTAATTTCCTTCCAACGCTTGTTCGATTAGACTTTTTATTTTTTCGTAGTCAAAAGGGTCCTTAAGCATCGTACCGTTTACCATAATTGTTGGCGTAAGCTCTACGCCGAATTCTTCTACTAATGTTGTGTCTACGTTCACTTTATCTATAGTCGTTTCGTTCTCTAAGTCTTGCTTTAATTGCTGTGTGTCAATACCAGAAATATTACTTGCTATTTCTATAAGTTTCTCATTTGTAACCCATAATTCATCATGATTTTCCATTGATGGTTGTGCGTTAAATAGTTCTTTATGGAACGTCCAATAACTTTCTGGACTTTGTTCATATACCGATTCAGCAGCAAGTGATGCTAACTTAGATTCATTACCATGGAACAGTACATTGATAAAGGCAAACTTCACTTTACCTTTATCTACATAATCCTCTACAAGTTGAGGATAAACACTTTCTCCCCAAGCTTTACAAGATGGACATTTAAAATCACCAAACTCCACAACTGTAACAGGTGCACCAGGTTGCCCTAAGACAGGCTGTCCCTCAAGTGGTGGTTGTTTATCAAATGTCGTTTCACTATTCGAATCCTTATTATTGTTAATCACAACTATAGCAACCAATGCAGCCACAATAACTAATGTAAAAATAACTACCATTTGAAAGGGTGAAAATTTTCTTCTTGCCATACAAATACCTCTATTCTAAATTTAAATTTGTCTCACTTCCGTAGCATTATACCCCAATAGGCATTTCTATTAAATATAAGGTCAGTTACGATAAGTCTTCAGTTACCACTTCACCATTTTTGGGTTTTGCTTCCTCAAGAAGGCTGTGACCAAGAGTTTATTGCTACATTAAACAAAGTGAAATTGATATACTTACTACTTAAATTCTAGCATACTCTTTCATGAATATTTAATTAAAGGCTTTAAAAATCTAATTGACACTCATATTAGGTATTGCTAATATGATGGTATCAGAACATATTAGAATTGTCTAATATGAAAGGGTGTTGCTGAAGTGGTAAAAGTTGATATGGATATGAAGATTAAGTTCTTACATGGTTTTTCACATAAAGTTAGAATACAAATCCTTGAGTGTATTAAAGAAAAAGAAAGAACGGTATCACAGATTGTTTCAGATTTAGATGTAAGTCAATCAAGTATCTCTCAGCACCTAGCCTGTTTGAAAGGTTGTGGGCTCATCGTTGGAAGACAGGAAGGGAAATATATCTTTTATAGTTTACGAAATCAACAAGTTCGTGGCTTATTAAACATGTTCGATGTTGTTCTTGAAGACGTGCAAAATGATATAGCTAGTTGTGAAAATCATATCTAGCAAAAGAAGGTCTTCTACAAAATAGATTAAGCCCGTAGTGCCCTTTATGGAATGAAAAGTTAAATTTTGATATGAATGTTTTGATGGTGAAGACATGTACTGAAAATAAAGATTAATTGGAGATGATAGCCGTTGAAATATGATGTGGTCATAATTGGAGGCGGGCAGGCTGGACTTTCGATGGGGTACTATTTGAAAAAAAGCAGCTTAACTTTTTTGATTTTAGATAAATCAACAGAGCTTGGTGAAGTATGGAAAAACCGCTATGATTCTTTAAGGTTGTTTACGCCTAGTTATTTTAGCTCACTTCCAGGTCTAAGTCTTGACAAGAAATCAAATTTATACCCAACAAAAGATGATATTGCTGGATACTTAAAGGTATATGCTGAGAAATTTTCATTACCTATACAAAACAATAGAGAAGTTCAGAGACTGCATTCAGCTAATAATGAATTTGTGATTGAGACAAATCAAGGTATAATAATTGCTGATAACGTAGTCGTTGCAACTGGACCTTTTCAAAAAGCACGAATTCCTAAATTTTCAACTAGCTTGTCTGATGAGATTTCACAAATTCATTCTTCGGAATACAAAAATCCCAATCATTTAAAAAAGGGCTCAGTTTTGATAGTAGGAGGAGGAAATTCTGGAGCACAAATTGCCGCTGAGTTATCGAAAGAGAGAGAAGTCTATTTATCTGTTGGCAATAAAATGAAGTTTCTACCACAAGACATTGGCAATAAAAGTATCTTCTGGTATTTAAATAAATTAGGAGTAAATAAAGCCTCCCATAATACAAAGCTTGGGAAAATGTTGAAAAATAAGCCAGATCCTATTTTCGGGTTTGAATTAAAAAAATTAATTAAAGATAGATTTATAATGTTAAAACCACGAGCTATTTCTTCTAAAAATGATTCTGTTATCTTTAAAGACGGAAGCCAATTATCAGTAAATAATGTAGTATGGGCAACTGGCTATCAATCAGATTATCGTTGGATAGATATACCTAAACTATTCAACGATGGAGGTTTTCCCATTCACGATAGGGGTGTCACATTACAAAAAGGTTTATATTTTTTAGGACTACCATGGCAACACAATAGAAGTTCTGCATTAATTCAAGGTGTTGGGGAAGATGCGAAATACATAAGTAATCAATTAAAAAGCTGACTTTTATAGGAGCAACTTTAGTTATTCTTTTCTTCTGTAAGGGTTTTATTTTGAATAAGAAAACTTCATTATAATTATCAAATCACAAGCTAAAAATGAAGTGTGGAGAAAATCAGGTTTTCTCCACACTTTCAATGATTTTATCTAGTATGACTCTTGCTATTCCAGTATTTCGGTTTGTCAAAACTACTATATAATTTTTCTTCATATTCTCTTGTAATAGGTGTGTTACGGTCAAACCCTATTCCTTTGTCCACTTGTTCTTTTGTTAGGTCAACAGTTACTTGTTGTTTTTCCCACTGGATATCTTGAATCCAATCAGTGGCAAGTAGATAGGATTTGGTGTTGCCTGGTAATAGTTTGCTAGTTTCAACTACTAAATAGGTTATTTTCCAATTGGCTTCATCGAGAACGAAATCTGTAACATGTCCTATTTCTTCATCTATCGTGTTAACTTGATAACCAAAAAATTCACCTTTGACTTCATTTACACTTCTAAGGTGATTCTCTTCTGATTGAATTGAACGGACTTCTTCTTGAATTAACCCCTGATTTTGTGCATCCATTAATTGCATCGGGCCTGGGTAACCTCCCCAAGGTCCTAACATAGAGTAGCTATTCCAATAGATTGGCCAACCATAATAATCGGCTAAATCTATTTCAACCTGTTTAGAAATAGGTTGATCTTCCTCTTTGTTTGGGGCATTTTTAATTGTCTCTTTTGATGCGAATACATTTACAATCTCTTTTTCAAGGTCAACATAATCAAATGAAATAGGTGATAGCAATACCTTTTTCCCAGGTAGCCATTTTCTAGTATCCACTACTAGATAACGTACTGTCCAATACTGGTCGTCAAAAAGAATGTCCCTTATTCCACCTAGCTTTCCATCTGTTGCTTGTATGTTTAAGTTTTTGATTGTTGATCCTAAATAAAAAATAGTTTGCCTCCTTATATCTTGTATCCATTAATGCGCTTCCCTTACACAACAATAATAAACATAAGAGAGAGTGGGCTAAAAAACTATTCACAAGTGTATAAACAACGTCCATGGTTTGTTACATTGCCTAAGAAAAAATAATATGTCGTTTTAAATCGTTTAGGGGAGTTTCCATATAAACAGCAAACAAGGGGAGATGCAGGATCTTCCCCTTGTTTGTTAAAAGTCAGCTTTTACAGCTTTCGTGATAACGAGATAGGCTATTAAAAATCCAACGATCCCTAGTGAAATCGGGATAGTGATGAATGAATAAAGATTCGTACTACTGTCTATGGAGGAAAAGATGACCGCAATAATAAGAATAGAAGAGGTAATCGTTGCCGGTACAGAGTATTTTCTCATTCCAAAAAATAACGGTATTAAAGACATTCCAGCAGAACTTATTGCAATCAAAAGCGTGCGTATAGCTCTTTCAGTCAACATATCTACAGTGATGGGATCGCTGATGTAATGAAAGTTTGAATTGAAAAAGGCAAAACTTCCAAATACAATGATGTTAGAGAGAATGACAGAGATGAAGGTTACCATACTTACGATAAGAACTTTTGCTACAAGAAGTTTTTTGCGATTGACCGGATACATAAACAATACAGAGATTGTCTTATCCCTAAATTCCTCTATAATCATATGAGAGAGAAGAACGGATGCATAAATAACAAAAGCAGCCACGATGAATATTTCCATTAACATGAATACACTTTCATAGTTCATTAAAAATTCTGCTCTAGCATCTTTGTCTAGTCCGAACAATAAAAATATACCGATAATTCCTGCATTGATACACAGAAAAGTTAATACCATACTGCCAATATTCATCTTACGCATTTCCAATTTTATCAGACTACGCATGTTGATTGCCTCCTTCAATTAACTGTAAAAAATAATCCTCTAACGATTTGCTTTTTTTAGTAATCGATCCAATCTCAATCTGCTGTGTAACCATTGCCTGAATAATATCATTTTGAGAAATGTTATTATCATAGATATGAATCAAACCATCTTGTTCTTTTATCCTGAAATTATCTATGTTTAATTCATTTTCTAGAACAAATGCAGCTTTCGTTTGTTCTTTCACACTTAATTCTAAGTGCTCTACATGTTTATTTCGTATGATATCCATCGAGGCCTCTTCTAGTAATTTTCCTTTTCGTATCACACCTATCGTATCTGCAATTTGTTCAATCTCACCGAGAATGTGGCTAGAAATCAATATAGTCATTCCATACTGACTGCTAAGGGTAATAAACAAATCACGTAATTCACGTATTCCTAAAGGATCTAGTCCATTTACAGGCTCATCTAGTATTAATAGGTCTGGTTTTGTGATGATTGCTCTTGCTATAGCTAACCTTTGCTTCATTCCAAGAGAGAATTCCTTTACAGGTTGGTTTTCAATGTTTACTAAATTCACTAGATTTAGCGCTTCAGAAATAGCACTTTTATTGTAATACCCCATGTATTCACAATGGAGCTCGAGATTTTTTCTGGCGGATAACTTTTCATAAAAAATAGGGTATTCAATAATGCTGCCCATTCTTTTTAGTACTTCAAAGGAAGAGGGGATTAATTTTTTTCCTAACACTTCAATCTCTCCGCCAGTGGGTGTAACAAGATTCGTTAGCATCTTCATGACAGTCGTTTTACCTGCACCGTTTGGACCGAGAAATCCATAAATCTCACCTTTTTTCACATTCATATTGACATCTGATACCACTTCAACCCCTTTATAAGCTTTCGTTAACTTATGTGTTCGAATAATATAGGTCATTTTCTTGCCTCCCTTTCGATCTAGCTTAACTATAGCAAATGAATCTGTCTTTTTTATTACCAAATCCTTACGTAAATCTTACGTTTTCAAAAAGTAATAGCTTACGCTTTTTTGAATGAGAGAATAAAGGTAGTCAGGCTATTAGGAACGCTTGAAAATTCTATATCTCCTTGCATCTGTTCTGTCAGTCGTTTGCTAATTGTTAAGCCTATTCCACTACCATGTGCAAATTCACTTTTTGAATCTTTAACTGTATAGAGCCGTTCAAAAATACGGTCCTGCACGGAATGGAGGATGCCTTTTCCTTTATCAGAAACTTTGATTGTTACGGTCTCGTTATCCTCGGATAATGTTAAGCCGACGAAATTGCCGTCTTTTCCGTAATGAATCGCATTGGATAACAAATTATTTAAGATGCGGGTTAAGGCATCTTCATCACCATTAAGGTAGAGGGGTTGTTTGGGAATATCAATATCTAAGTCAAAACCTTTATGTATCAACGTATCATAATATCCCACTATTACTTTTCGACACACTTCATTGATGTGAATGCGCCTAGAGTCTAGTTGTAAGTCACCTGATTCAAGTTTTGCCAAGTCAAAAAATTTATTAATAAGATTAGCTACATCGACCACTTTTACAGATACCTTGGTTAACAAAGCATCACGCTCTTCGGGTGTATAATCCTTATCGTTTTGTAGGTTTTCTAAATAGCCTAAAACAACGGTTAAAGGCGTTTTTAGGTCATGTGAAATATTGGTCAACATGCGGTCCATAGACATGCGCATTCGGGCATTATCAGCTAAGTATTCTTGGTGGTAATCAAGTAATTGATTGATTTCAATTAAGAATTCCCGTATCTCTATATGCTCTGTCATTAATAGAATACGGTCTGATGAATCGTTGGAGGTGAGGTCATTTATCTTGTTGGATATGTACCGTAGATTGCTGGTTATACTTCTCCTGGAAAGGTATTGCCTTATGAGTAATAGAAGCAAAATAAGTATAATAATAGATAATATAACGTTCATTTATTTAGCTCCATTTTATAGCCAATTCCCCAAATGGTTTTTATATATATTGGGTTGGAAGGGTCATCTTCAATCTTACTCCTGAGCCTTCTGATATGAACATTGATCACATTGTCGTCCCCGTAAAAGGTCTCTTTCCAAACCTTTTCAAAAAGTTGACCTTTGGTGAATACATGATTGGGATGTGCTGCTAGTAAACTCAATATTTGAAATTCTTTTGCCGTTAAATTGATTTGCTTTCTATTTTTTAAGACTGTAAAGTTATCTAAATCAATGATAAGGTTATGAACGGCTACTTTATTTACCTGATTATTTGATGTGGTTTGTGTTTGTGTGTACTGGTTTGATCGTCGTAATGCAGCGTTTATTCTTGCGGTCATTTCAATTAAGGAAAAAGGTTTTCCAATATAGTCATCTGCACCAAATCCGAGTCCTAGAGCCTTGTCAACATCACTATCTTTTGCAGACATAATTAAAATTGGTAGTAAACTTTCTCTACGAATTTTCTGTACAATATCAATCCCATTACTAGATGGGAGCATTAAATCAAGCAATATTAAATCAACTTTTTCCTTAGAAAAAAGCACGATTGCTTCATCTCCATCAAAAGCAGATACAACCCGATATCCTTCTTTCTTAAGATGATTAGCGACCATTTCATGAATCTGTTCATCATCTTCTACTAATAAAATCAATTCGTTCAATTTTATTCACCCTTTCCTTTAAAAGATATAGCTGTTAACGAGTTGTATTAATGATACATTTCCTACATGAGCCGTATTTCTCTATTATAGTCTAAAAAAATCATTGCAGAGTATTTAAATATACAGAATGATTCTGTTCCTTGATGAAGTAACTATATTGATAAAGTTAACAATAAACTTTAGAATAACGTTAAGAATTAAAAAGATAGAAATTTTTATTACTACCTGTGGAAGATGAGGGAATTACATATGAGTAATACAGTTATAACCAATCCGATTTTTTGGTCGGATGTTCCAGATGTAGAAGTAATAAGAGTGGAATCCACTTATTATATGGTTAGTACGAGCATGCATACCGTACCGGTTGTCCAATTATGAAATCAGAGAATTTACGAGATTGGGAGATTATTGGATATGTATTAGATAAGTTAAAGAACAATGAAGCTCATAATTTATTAAATGGATAGGAAAGCAGTCACATTCCCTCACTGATTTAGCCCAACCAGTAATAAGTCTTAATTTAATCTAATAGATGTCAATACGTATGTAAATATAAATAGGGGGGATGACTTGAGAAGCGTTATATATTTTAGCCTTGGGGTTGCTATGTCTTTGTTATCAGTAAAATTAATTTTTAATGATTTCGGTATTTTTGATATTCAATTGGCCGTTGTTTTAATAGTAAGTTATGTGTACGGAATATTGATGTTTAGAACAGGATTTAGTTTTGGGAAGTTAGTATTTGGTAGTTTAGGAATTTTATTAGTGTTAATTCTACTGTCATTTGTAGCTAAAATGGATGTTGCCGTGTTTAGTGTTTTAATATTTGTAATTTTTTATGTTGAAGCGATGCGTAAAAAAAGAGAGGACAAGTAAGAACGGTGAATCATTTTATTTAACTAAAAAAACGCTATCCTAGTGGATAGTGTTTTTTCTTAGCTCAGGAAATCAGTTAGGCTCTACATAAACTTCCCTTTGCTAAATGAGAATGCGTTGCTTTTTCTGCTTTCAATTAATGTTATACAATGAGCTAATCGCTCTACACCAGTTGTGATCTGACTCTCATTCACTTGTGAGATGCTCAATCGAATTAGATTTTCTTTTTTATACTCTGGTAAAAACATTCTAGATGCATCATCAACATACACATTCTGCTCGTATAACATATGTACTACCTTTTGTGCCTTCACGCCCTCCGGCAAACGGATGGATAGATAGAATCCAGAAGTTGGTTTAGTAAAGTAAGTATTAGCAGGGAGTAATAATTCACAAGCTTCTTGAAGCCTGTTAATTTTAGTGTGGTACAACTCTTTTATTTTTTTAAGGTGATTCGTAAACATGCCACTTTTTAAATAGATTTCTAGTGCACCTTGAGAAATTGCTGAACTATTAAAATCTGAACTGAATTTATACCGCAAGAAATTGTTAACCATGATGGTAGGTAGAACCACAGTAGCAATTCTTAACCCAGGAAGGAAAATTTTCGAAAAGCTTTTAATATAAATGACTCTACCGGATGGATTAAAAGAGAATAAAGGATCTGATTTTGCATCTGTATCGAGGTCTCCTAAAAAATCATCTTCCACGATATATACATCATATTTTTCTGCTAACTCAACGATTTTTTTCTTTTCACTGTTTGTATAACAATGTCCAAGAGGATTATGGAATCTCGGGATAATATAGAAAAATTTAATATCATTATTCCGAAACATGTATTCCAGACAATCAAGATCAATCCCATCCATCGATAATTCTATTCCGAACGTAGTAGCTTGGTGTAGGGTGACAGACTCAATAAACCCGAAATAAGTAGGTTGTTCCATTAGGATATTGTTTTTACCGTTTGGAAATGGCATAGAAACTAGTAAATTAATGGCTTGCTGCGAACCAGATACCACGACTACTTTTTCAGGTTGAGTGAATACTTGCAAGTCTTGCAAATAGTTTACTAGCTGCACTCGTAGTGAGTAGAGGCCTTGTTGATCTGAGTATGTAAAAAGCTCTTCTTTATAAAGTTCGACTGCTTGATTCATACAATGTTGAAATTCTACGTAAGGCATAAAGCTTTTATCTGGGCCAGCAGAAAAGAAATCAATCACTTGATTTTCTTTCGTAGGACTTTGTATTTCATTTACAACATAATAGCCACTTTTAGGAACAGAATAAATCAAATGTTCTTTCTCTAGTTCAACGTATGCTTTAATAACAGTATTTTTGCTGCATGAAAATTGCTCAGAAAACTGCCGAACAGAAGGGAGTTTACTACCTGCAATAAGTGATCCATTAGTTAGCTGAAGCTTTATTTCTTCTATTATCTTCATGTATTTTAAGTTCATATATGTATCCCTCCTTTAACTGTACCAGGACAGATTGGTAAAAGAATGGTTTTTATTATGACGTGCACCTATTAACATGTTTATTATATCAAAAATAGTTTGCAAGAGAACAGAAATTGGTACAGATGCGTGATACAAAATAACTGGATAGGGGTAGGATAGGATGCAGGGTGAAACGAAAGAGAAATTTGGATTATTGTTGGGATTAGTAGGTATTATTTGTTTTAGCTTAACGCTGCCTACTACAAGTATTGCGGTAGAATATTTTGGAACTACGGTGGTTGGTTTAGGGAGGACAGTTGTTGCTGCTATTATAGTCGCATTGGTGTTGATTGTTCGAAAAGAAAAACTGCCTTCGCTTCAACAATTCAAAAGTTTACTTATTGTTGCTGTTGGTGCCGTTTTAGGGTTTCCTCTACTAACTTCGTGGGCAATGGAATCCTTGCCAGTTTCTCATGGAGCTGTTGAACTCGCGTTGTTACCATTAGCAACAACAGGGTTTGCAATGTTAAGAGCTGGTGAAATCCCTTCTCTCAAATTTTGGTTTTCCAGTATAATTGGATCATTAGCAGTTGTCATCTATGCCCTTCATTTAGGGTTTGGACAATTACAATTTGCCGATTTAGCCTTACTAGGAGCTGTAATTATCCTTGGACTTAGTTATGCAGAGGGTGGCAGATTATCGAAGGAGTTAGGTAGTTGGCAAGTGATTGCGTGGGCAATTATGATTGGTGCGCCATTTTTCATTATTCCAGTTTTGTTTAGTCTTTCTGCTGACATGCTCAATGCCCCTCTATACGCTTGGATAAGTTTTATTTATCTCGCAGTGGTTAGTCAATTTCTAGCATATGTTGCTTGGTATAGCGGAATGGCTATGGGTGGAATAGCAAAAGTTAGTCAAATTCAATATTTGCAACCATTTTTAATGATTCTATTTGCAACGCTGTTTTTAGATGAAAACATCACATTATTCACTATTGTAATAGCGTTGATTGTTGTCTTTTCTGTCATCGTTGGCAAAAATGCTCCCGTCATACAAAAAGAAACAGCTGTATCAGAGAAATAAAAAATATAGATTGGTGGATCGTCCAAATGTGACGGTCCTTTTTTAAAGTAGGGTAATTAATGGGAATTAATGTTAAAATTAAGTAACAACCACTGAAACGTAATACAAGAGCAAGAATTGATCAAGATGGCCTATGTTTTTCCTCCTATGTAAAAAATGACAGTGAAGTGAAATAAAGATAAAAGGAGATGATTATTTGAGAACTTGGTGGAAGTGGTTTTATATCTCTTTTGTGATGTTATTTACATTTACAATATTGCAGTATCAATTTATTACGTGGCTTACGCAGGAAAGTTTAGACACTTTCTATCTAATTGGATGGATTATATCTTTATTAATCATGGTTGGATTACTTATATACAAATGGAAACAAGACAGAAACATTGAAAAAATTAAAAAGGAAAATGAAAAACTGAAAGAAGCAGTAGAATATTACCGAAGTAAATCAAATATTTAAATTGACGGAGTGCTTTACTATAATAAGGCGAATACATCCTTGTTCTAGTAACAAACAATTTATATAAAATGTTTACGATTAAATGAGAAAATTTATGATAAGATGATTTTCTTTATTGCATCATCTTGCATTGGATGTAATAGTATTTTTATTTCTATCTAATAATTATACACAATAACGAAAATGTGATTAATCCACAAACTAGCAGGTTAATTGAATAAGAAAAATTATGGAATATTTCAAAGGAGAAAACTTATCAGAATTGGGGAGGAGATTTTAAATGAGTGAGAAATTATTAAGGGTGGGGACCACATATATTCCAGTAACTAATGTGGAACTTTCATCTGAATGGTATGTAAATAAATTAGATGCAGAATTAAGCTATAAAGATGGAGATAAAGCGATTTTAAATCTTGCAAACCAAAGCATTTTTCTTGTTAAATCAATAGAACATCAAAGTTCCAATTTCATTGATATTTATGGTGAGGAACGTTTTTCTTTAACATTTGAAGTGAATGGTTTAGATGCTTTAAAAACAATACATAGGGATTTTATAGGTAAAGCGATTAAAGTTGGAGATATAGAAAACAGAGGTCACTCTGGGAGGAATTTTGTATTTTATGATTTAGACGGTAATAAATTTGATGTATGGAGTGAACTTAGTCCGATTTTCAAAGAAAAATACTTAATCTCACAATAATCAAGAACTATTATCTACTATCTACAGTTAATTGTTAAACTAACGGGGTGCGTTAGTTCAATAACTCCAATATCTAACAAAGAGCCCAAATATACATTGTTTTATTCATAAAAATGTATATTTGGGCTCTTTGTTATTCACCTTCACCGTATAAAATAAGGAGACTGATTAACAGATGTCTTGTTATTAGAGCCAGCAATTAAAACTGTTTTATTTTAAATAACGGTCACAGTTGGGCACATAGAAAGTTTAAGGGCAGTTTTCCTAATTTATTAAAAATTGGAAAATAAGGTTGAATTTTCATTCGAATAGGTTTATTATAATTAGTAATTATAATATTACAAATTACAACCAAAATTAAAATTAGTTTTTCTTTTCATCATTGTTCATTTTGTTTGAGAAGAATTTAAAAAAGTAGTGAGAGTGGGGCGCTAAACCTGTACCCATTTCCAGCAAGAAAGGTGGGTTTGTGATGAGTAACTTTAAGCAGGTTGATATGTTAGAGAATTATGATGTTAGTAAGTATGTAACTCCTGATGGTTATACAAGTGATATTGCCATTTTCACGATTATATCAGAGCAAGGACAAGGGAAGAAGAAGCCTGCTACTAAGACGTTGAAGTTGATGTTAATTAAAAGAGCGGAGCAAGACTCGGAAGGTAGATTAAATATAGAAGCTGGGAAGTGGGCATTACCTGGTGGCTTTGTCGATGCAAAAAACAAGGAAACGGCACTTCAAGCTGCTGAACGAGAATTACAAGAAGAAACAGGTGTTACAAACGTTTTTCTCAAGCACTTTGGTGTATATGACAAATTTGGGAGGGATCCTAGAGGTTGGATCATTTCAAATGCGCACTATGCGATCGTACCAGAAAGCTGTCTTAAGGAAAGAAAAGCATCAGATGATGCAGCTGAGGTAGAAATTTTTTCGATTGAACAAGTATTTGATTTACCACTCGCATTCGATCATGAAAAAATAATTAAAGAGGCGTTAAGTTTTATTGAAAAGGACATGGTTCAATCAACCGTTGCTAAAAATTTTCTTCCAGATGAATTTACTTTGTCAGAGCTACAAAGAGTGTTGTTGACTGTTACGGATGGCACAAAAATTGCAACAGATTCTATCTTTTTTGCCAGAGCACCAAAACTCCCCTTCTTAGAAAAGGTAGTGACAGATAGTGGTGAGATGAAAAAAACACAACGGAATTCCCCTAGACCATCACAGCTTTATAGATTTAATGACGTTTCTATCACCAAATCGATTTGGGAATAGCAGCCTACATCTATAAAAAATTGAAATTAGTTTTTTAAAAATTACTAATTAAAGAGAAAGGGTGTTAAATATGAGAAAAAAAGCGATCATTAATATTGACTATACCAATGATTTTGTTGCCAAGGATGGTGCTTTAACATGTGGTGAGCCTGGGCAAAATATTGAAGAACGTATTTGTGAATTAACGAATAGCTTTATTGAGAATAATGATTTCACTGTTTTTGCAATTGATATGCATAAAGAGGGGGACGTGTTTCATCCCGAGACAAAATTGTTTCCTCCTCATAACCTACAAGGTACTATGGGTAGAGAGTTATATGGTAAGTTAAGCGAACTTTATAAGAATAATAAGGACGAAAACTATGTATTCTGGATAGATAAAACAAGATACAGTGCTTTTGCAGGAACCGATTTAGAATTGAAACTACGAGAGAGAAACATTGAGGAAGTTCATTTAGTTGGCGTTTGCACCGATATCTGTGTCCTGCATACTGCAGTGGATGCGTATAATAAAGGTTTTCACATCGTTGTTCACGAAGATGCTGTCGCAAGTTTTAATCAACAAGGTCACACATGGGCATTAGGTCATTTTAAAGACTGTCTTAATGCTGAAATAAGAACTGGTTGGAGGAAGAAGAAATGACATATGAGGATGATAGCTTAGGGTTGCATACAGACTTGTATCAAATAAATATGGCTGAAACCTATTGGGAAGACGGTATGCATAATAAAAGGGCTGTTTTTGAACTTTACTTTAGAAGCCTTCCATTCAAAAGCGGTTATGGCGTATTTGCCGGATTGGAAAAAATAGTAAACTATATACAGGATTTTCATTTTAGTGAGTCCGACTTACAATTTTTAAAGAAGGAATTAGGATACCGTGATGACTTTTTAGACTATTTAAAGACGATTCGCTTTAATGGAACGATTCGGTGCATGGTCGAAGGTGAAATTGTGTTTGGCAATGAACCAATTCTTCGTGTTGAAGCGAATTTAGCTGAAGCACAGTTGATCGAAACAGCTTTACTTAATATTGTGAATTACCAAACATTGATTGCTACGAAGGCATCTAGAATTAAACAGGTAATTGGTGATGCGCCAGCGATGGAATTTGGTACGAGGAGAGCCCATGAATTTGATGCAGCTGTTTGGGGTACGAGAGCTGCTTTCATCGGGGGATTTTCAGCAACGAGTAATGTTAGAGCTGGAAAAATGTTTGGCATTCCAGTGTCAGGTACACACGCACATTCAATGATTCAAGCGTACAGAGATGAATATACCGCCTTTCATAAATATGCAAAACGACATAAAAATTGTGTTTTTCTGGTAGACACGTATAATACGTTGAAATCAGGAGTGCCTAATGCAATAAAAGTGGCGAAGGAGTTAGGGGATTCCATCAATTTCTTAGGAATCCGATTAGATAGTGGTGATATGGCTTATTTATCTAAGCAGGCAAGAAAAATGCTTGATGCAGCTGGATTTACCGATGCAAAAATTTATGCTTCCAATGACTTAGATGAATCGACTATTTTGAGTTTGCAAGCACAAGGGGCTAAAATCGATGTATGGGGGATTGGTACGAAGCTGATTACAGCCTATGATCAACCTGCACTAGGTGCGGTGTACAAAATTGTCGCGATCGAGGATGAAAATGGTGACATGGTAGATACCATTAAGATATCTGCAAATCCCGAAAAAGTAACTACACCAGGTATAAAAAACGTTTACCGAATTGTGAATACGATTAACCACCGCGCAGAAGGAGATTATATCGCGTTGGAAGATGAAAAACCGGAAGAAGAATCGCGTTTAAAAATGTTCCATCCCGTGCACACATACATTAGTAAGTTTGTAACAAACTTTGAGGCAAAAGATTTGCATCAGGATATTTTTGTAGATGGAAAACTTGTTTATACATTACCGGCAATTCAACAAGCACAAAGCTATGCGAAGGAATCATTGGAATTATTTTGGGATGAATTTAAACGTACGATGAACCCTGAAGAATATGCGGTTGATCTCAGCCAAGAATGTTGGGATAACAAAATGAAAAAGATTCAGGAAGTGAAAGGGAAGGTGAAGAGGGATTGGAACGAAGCAACAGGTCAATCCTAAATCCAGTTAACCTGAACACAAAGTTAGCGGTATGAGAGGAATGATGTCACATTGGTACGGGTTGAAAAAATTAAACAGAAGTATCAGGAATTAAATCCAAATAAACCTATCGAAGGATTGTTTCGTAAAGGAGTTAAAATTGGTATTTATGGCTCCTCTTTTGATCCAATCACGAATGTGCATTTGTGGACAGCTTCCACTGTTGCACATCGAAAAAAACTGGATTTCATCATCTTTTTACCGTCATCAACAAAAAGAAGAGACAAATTAATGCAAACAGAAGATACCCACCGTATTAAGATGGCCGGGTTTGCAATAGAAAAAAACGAAAAATTCATTCTCGATGACTATGAAATGAATGTATTACCTGGAGAACATTATACGTATTACACCATGGAGTATTTTAAGGACATATTACCAAATGCTGAGATCTTTTTTATTATGGGTGCGGACTTATTGGTTGATATTGGTGCAGGACAATGGACCAAGGCTGAAGAATTAATTAGTAACAATAAATTCATTGTAATGGCAAGGGATAATATTGATTTGCTTGGCACGATTGCAAAATCACCTTTGCTCAGGAATTATGACGATGGAAGATTTCAGATGTTGGATAAAGGTCTGGCAATGGAAATTAGCTCGACTTATATAAGAGAAGAATTTGCCCGAGGTGGCGAACCGAGATATTTGTTACCGGACTCTTGTTATCAATATATTAAGGAACACCATTTATATAAGACACAGCGTTCGTAAAGCGTGATTATAAAATACCATAATTTTTGGAGGGATTTAAAATGGATCAAATGCAAAAAGAGATTATTAGCGAAATGAAAACCAAGCCAGTCATTGATACAAAAGAGGAAATTAGAAAAACAATAGAATTTTTAAAAGGGTATTTAAAGGCCCATCCATTTTTGAAAGGATTTGTTCTTGGTATGTCTGGAGGACAGGACTCCACGTTAACTTCCAAGCTCGCTAAAATGGCTGTAGATGAACTGAATCAAGAACAAGGGAAGAGCGTATATCAATTTTTTGGTATCCGGTTGCCTTATGGTGATCAAATGGATGAGTCGGATTGTTTAGATGCCATTGAGTTTGTTAAACCAGATAAAGTATTTCGCGTTAATATTAAAGATGCCGTAGACGCTAGTGTAACATCTTTAGAAAACGTTGGCGTCGAGGTATCTGATTTTTTAAAGGGGAATGAAAAGGCGAGAGAAAGAATGAAAGTTCAGTACACCATCGCTGCAGCTCATTCTTTAGCTGTATTAGGTACAGACCATAGTGCCGAAGCAGTCACTGGCTTTTACACGAAATATGGTGACGGTGCTTGTGATTTAGCGCCTATTTTTCGATTGAACAAACGACAAGGGAAGCAATTATTAAAAGAACTAGGGTGCCCAGAGCATCTTTACAATAAAAAACCAACCGCGGATTTAGAAGATGACAAACCACAATTACCTGATGAAGAAGCTCTAGGAGTGACTTATGACCAAATTGATGACTATTTAGAAGGGAAGACAGTGGAAGAACAAGCGAAGAAAACCATCGAAACATTATACATCAAAACCGAACATAAAAGGAATCCACCAGTTAATATCTTCGACAACTGGTGGAAATAAAGATAACAATGGGGACAGGGGGAACTAAAACTGTCCCCATTGTTATGATATCCCTATGACAGGCAGAGGTTATGGCAACGTAATAGCATGTTGCGTGTTTAATTTACATAAAGATTTTCCTTTTAGGTGATGCTATCTAACCATTATTAATATCTATATGTTATGAGTCAATTTCATAATTACCTTATTCAGTCATCTACGACAATATATAGTATGGGAATGGTTTTACCCAACTATATACTGTTGAAGGTGACGACAAAATTGGTATTATGAAATTGATTAGTTATAAAGAAATACTTTTATTAACATTAATTTAGGTCAAAAATTTGATATGATGTATAATATGTGCTAAAGGAATCGGTCTTAGTATTATTGATGGAGGTGGATTTTAAACTTAATATTTTCTGTGAATAGCAAAAAGCGCTCCCATAGCTATTCGATTTTAGTTCATTGTGCATGAAATGAAGTATTTGAACTGTCCCTATGCTTCATACTCTAGTAGGAAAAGGAGCACCAGGCAATGAGAAAGTTCACCTATTTTGTAACCGCTATCATTTCTGTTATTCTATTTTATTTTACATTTGAATCGGTAGTTGATGTGTACCGTGCTAATTGGCAATTACCAAATGAAACAGATCAAGAATCGCTTAATAATCGTCTGGTGTTAATTACTCAAGAATTGGACACCCCTTTTTGGGACAAAGTTAGTGCCGGGGCGAAGAAACAAGCAGAAAAAGAAGGGGCAACACTTGAAGTATGGGGAAGTTATGGGAACAACCAGGAAAATTTTTTAAAGCAAATTGAACTTGCTATCTATTCAAAAATGGGCGGTATTATTGTGCAAGGGTTGGATACAGATGAGTTCAAAGAATTAACGAAAGTGAAAGCAGCTTCGTATGGGATTCCTATTATAACAGTTGCACATGATGTACCGTCGTCCGAAAGTCTTCGTAAAACCTATGTTGGTTCTAACCAACATTTAGCTGGAGAATTAATCGCTACTCAACTTATAGATGATATGGGTACACAAGGTGAAGTCATCCTTATGTTGGATAGCAGAAAAGAATTTTATCAAGAACAACGACTAAAGGGTATTCAAGAATATCTAAAGAAATTTCCAAAGATTGAGTTGATAGAAACGACAACAGAAAATACTAGAGAGCAAGGAATAGCACTAACAAAGGACATATTGAATCGACATCCAAACGTCGATGCTTTTATCGCCGTAAATTCAAATTTCACTGAAGATATTATCGAAGAGATAGAGAGACGTTCGAAAATAGGTCCTTATTATATTTATTCGTTTGACGACAACCGTGCATCACTTTCTCTCTTAAAACAAGGCAAGCTTGATGGAATGATTGAACAATCCCCACATAGGATGGGTGAACGAAGCGTAATGCTAATGATGGAGTGGTTGAACAATGATACTGTTCCATTATATTTGGATGGGTATCTTACTGATATCCGGATGGTAAAGGCGTTGGATATACAATGAACAACATACAAAAGAAAATATGGTTGCTTGCGGTAGTTGTATTAGTAATTATGGCATCAATCTGGATGTCATTGACCTTTTATAATCAAAAAATGCAAAATCAATACAATAACATTCTCGAACGCTACTTAGTCATGAACGAATTAACACGTACGAGCCAAGAGATGGTAACAGCATTAAACAATTACCTACTTACCCCCATTGCCGAAAATTTAGATTCCATTGACCGTAGTAAAAATCAAATTCAAAAAATGAAAGACGAGGTTGCTAATTTTAAAAATGCGGAGAATGAGTTAGCTCTAACAAGCTACATTAACTTAATTGATAGTCTTATAGAAACAACGGATCGTTCTCTTGTGTTTCATTCAGAAGACGGAACAGAGAGTGCAATGGAAGCACTAAATGAAGCAACGTTCATTTCTAATTATATTTCTGAAATGACACTTACTATAATTGATACCGAACTAAAGACGTATGATCGCTTTTACCGCGCGATTATCAACCAATCGGAAGAATTGAACCAGCTCGGGATTTGGATGCTGTTGTTAATCACATTTTTGCTATTACTTTATACGTATTGGTTCTCCTTAAGAATTACAAAACCAGTTGAACAACTGACACAAGCAGCAAGCGAACTAT
The DNA here is from genome assembly GCF_030282825.1 of Aquibacillus rhizosphaerae. Classification (GTDB taxonomy): domain Bacteria; phylum Bacillota; class Bacilli; order Bacillales; family Amphibacillaceae; genus Aquibacillus_C; species Aquibacillus_C rhizosphaerae. The sequence continues at coordinate 313,250 of NZ_JASTZU010000018.1, read as the reverse complement.
CAAAGGGGCGGTTTGATCTAAAAATTGCGGTTGATTCCAAAGACGAAATCGCATTTCTGGCAAAAATGTTTGAACATATGAGAAATAATATTAATAATTTGATTTTAGAAATTCAAAAGAAAGCACAGCTTGAAAACGAATTACAACAGAGTAAGCTTCTTTTAAAAGAAAGTCAGCTCCGTAGTTTGCAAAGTCAGATCAATCCGCATTTTTTGTTTAATACACTTAATACGGTATCGAAAAAGGCATATCTGGAAGGATCTGAAGAAACAAGCGATTTACTAGTCAGTGTAGCAGGCCTATTACGATATAATTTAAAGCATTTGGACAAGACGATGACACTTTATCATGAAGTGAACGTGTTACAACAGTACATTAATATTCAAAAAGCCAGATTTACAGATCGGTTAACCTTTCATACAGAAATTGATGAAGGTTGCCTCCACATTGAAATACCTGGCCTAACCCTACAACCAATAGTAGAAAATGCCATGATATATGCAGTAGAACCAAACGAAGAAGGTGGTGTTATCTCGTTTCGTGTTAAAGATGAAGGAGACCGGGTCATTGTTGAAGTAGAAGATGATGGTCCTGGAATGGCAGAAGATAAAATTCAACAAATCATAGATGAAGAACAAGAACATGACACAATGGTAGGGCATGCATCAGGAATTGGGTTAAGTAATGTAGTCAAGCGTCTAAGGCTTTTTTATGGTTGTGAAAATGTGATTAAGATTGAAGCTAAGATTGGTAATGGAACAAAAGTGAGCATACATATTTTAAAGAAGAGGGGGGATGATCAAGATGATAAAGGTATTACTCGTTGATGATGAGCAAATAGAACGAGATGCCCTGCAAGTAATTTTGGAAAAAAACTTCTCTAATCTCGTAATCAAGCAAGCAAAGAATGGTAGAGTTGCCATCGAAGTTGCAGCTGAGTTCCAACCTGATTTAGTGTTAATGGATATCAAAATGCCAGGCATTGGTGGTTTTGAAGCAGTTGAAAAAATCAGTGTCAACTACCCTCATATTAAATTTATAATGGTTACCGCTTATGCGACGTTTGATTATGCACGTTTTGCATTAAAATTAGGCGTAATCGATTATATGGTAAAACCGAGTAAAGTAACTGAAATCGTGGAAATAATTAGTAGAGCATTAAATAGAATTGGAACAGAACAAAAATTATTAGAAAGGGATAAGTATCAACAGGATACATTGCAAAAAGCGATGTCTGTATTTGAAACGGATGTTGTTACGCAGCTGTTATTTGATCATGTCCATGAAGTGCATTTAAACGAATTGGTCGAAATGTTGGATATGAAGATAACGAAAGAAAAATTCGTGATGAGTCTTTTGCTTCCATTAGGTTCTGAAGTTTACTATTCTGCCATCAGAGAAAAGGTTAGGGAAGCAGGAAGCGGTTGGATTGGTGCGTTTTATGGTCGCCAACTACCAATTATAGTTTTTAGAAAGCAAGATCAATCATACCGTTCACAAGCAACCTTTTTAGCGAGAGAGTTATTGAAACTAGTGAATTTGGATGGTGATGCCGAATGGTTTATTGGGATTGGCAATGTTTGTAGTTCATTAGATCAAATACGGCAATCTTATCAAGAATCGTTATTAGCAACTCGAGATTCAACAATACGCGTCAAATACCGTTTTTATAACGATTTACCAACACTTGTTTCGGGTTTCGATGAGCAAACATCGAAGCAATATGAACAACAGTTTTTTGAAGAAATACGAAGTGGCAATTGGGAAGAAATTAGTACAACCGTTACTAGCTTGATTAATCGTTCTGAGCAGGAAGGAACCAATTTACTGCATACGCAGCAACATTTGATGGAGCTGTTTTGGCTTGTCTCTCAACTACTTAATGAAATGGGAGCAGAATTAGAATCACCAATTTATCCCTTTCAGTCTACTGATTATAGACAGCTAAGGGCGGAAACAAGTCACTTGTTAGAAAAGTTAAAACAGTCGTATGAAGAGCGACATGCAAGGTTAGAAGCAGACACAATCGAACAAATCAAACAGCATATCATTGAACACGCCCATCAGGATATCTCACTTGATGCAATTGGTAGAGTAGTAGGTTTAAGTCCTATTTACATTAGTAAAATCTTTAAAGAACAGCTTGGTGTTAATTACATCAACTTTTTAACAGAATGTCGAATTGAAAAAGCAAAGAAACTGATGCGTGATCCGGAAAAAAGTTTAAAAGAAATTACTTTCGAGGTTGGTTATCACGATCCAAATTATTTCAGTAAGGTGTTTAAAAAAATGTGCCAGGTTTCTCCAACAGAATACCGAAAGAATATACATGCATGAGTAATAAGCCTATTTATTAATGAGGCCCTTAGGTTGTTTATCTCCAGAACATTTATTGTTCAGTGTCACAGCTTACAGACTACCTTTTTGTGATGAAAGAGGCTACTAGCATCTTTCAATTAAGATTATCGCGGCTGTCATTAAGAGAAATTGTTTAGAACGATCGCCTTTTAAAAAAGTGATTATTTGTTTGAAGCCCTGTGTTTTTTAATAGGAAGGATGCGAGAAAATGAAACGGTGTTTTTTTCATGCAAGCTTTGTGCTACTTATGCTTATGTTATTACCTTTTATCTCTGCCTGTGAAAAACGTGATAGTTCTAGCATAAAGAGTCTTTCAGAGAATGCCAACTTTACGCCTTCGGAAAATGTGAATAATGAGGACGCAGTTAAAATCGGCTTCGCAATGGGGACGTTACTCGAGGAACGTTGGCTAAAGGACAGGGATCTTTTTAAAGATGCAGTGGAAAAACTTGGTGCAGAGGTGGAAATAATGTCGGCTGACGGGGATGATGCTTTGCAAATTTGGCAAGCAGAAATGTTAATTAGCCAGGGTATTGACTTACTTGTCATTACGCCACATAATGCGGAGTCGACGGCAGCAATCGTGGAAAAAGCCCACTCAGAAGGAATCAAGGTATTATCTTATGACCGCTTAATTAAAAATGCGGAAGTGGACATGTACGTTTCTTATGACAATGAAAAGGTCGGAGAATTACAAGCCAATGCGATTACAAGCCTAGTTCCTAAAGGTAAGTATGTATATATTGGAGGTGCAGAAACCGATAATAATGCCCACTTGTTAAAAAAAGGCGTGTTTAATATACTGCAACCACTGATTAATAAAAACGATATTACAGTTGTATTTGATCAATGGACAAAGGACTGGTTACCGTCGAATGCCAAAGCAAACATGGAAATGGCGCTAGACGCAAATAATAATCAAATTGATGCGGTTATTGCTGCGAACGATGCAACAGCTGGTGCTGTTATTGAGGTTCTTGAGGAACGGGGTCTTGCAGGAAAAATTGCAGTCACGGGTCAAGACGCAGATCTTGCAGCGGCGCGACGGATTATAGCAGGAGTGCAGACGATGACGGTTTATAAGCCTATCAATGAGTTGACAGATACTGCAGCAGAAATTGCCGTTAAACTTGCCAAAGGGGAAGATGTTAGTAATAACCGGAAAGTAAGTAATGGTGAGGTTAAAGTACCATCTGTTCTTCTTTCGCCAATTGCCGTTGATAAAACAAATATGGAAGAGACTATTATCGCAGACGGTTTCCATACTAAAGAGGATGTCTATCAATAAAAAATGCTTTAGGATTACATTGGAATTTTACATTGAAAATCATAGAGTTCTTGTTGTAGAGTTAGTATTATTTTGGTGTTTAAATCAGTAATTCAATTTTGTGCTAGAGTATTTAGAATATGTTGTGAACTATACTATTTAAGGAAATAGAAGAATGGAGGAATATTATGATTGTAGCAACATCAGTTGGTGGCGTGAATTTAGGAGATATTATATTTACATTGGTTTCTTTTTTGTTTTTAATATTTATAGTTGTAGGGATTATTTCATTGTTTGTAATGTTAAGTAGAAAAAATAAGCAATTAAATAGAATTGAAGAGAAATTAGATAGAATGAATAAGACTAAAAAGAATCAAGGATAAGGAGTCTTCCTCTTGTTGTGGTTTGTTTTTTTTATGTAGATGATTTTATAGTTGGAAACTTATTGCTACGAATCTATATTTAATGCAAAGTTATTTTCCCTTTTAAAATTCATGCAAAAGAGTGCTGATAAAATCTATCATAAATTTTGATAGAGTTGTCGTATCTTTCTACTTTTCTTCATAGAGTAAAAGTAGGAGGTGCCGTTAATGGTGAAGTATGGTAAAGAATTGTTTTCTGATAACGTCAATCAACTCGTAACGATTATTGTTAGCTTAGCGTTAGCGATTGTTGCACAAAAACTATCTGGAGATATAGTAAATATGTCTTTTTTAAATTTTATAAAAGATGGTTATGGGTTAAATTCTAATACTGAACAATTTAGTAATCTAGGTAATGTTCTATTATCTTTCATCATGTATGTCGTTGGCTGTTCATTCTTACTTTGGATGGGGATTACCAATTTAGTTACCTATAATGAAATGGGTACCAAGCCACTTATGTTTTTAAAAATCTTTTTGGGGTTTTTCCAACTATTACTAGTAGGGCTAATATTTATCGAAGTCAAATTATTTTCGTATTTTATGCTATTAGTATTTACGTCAATAATTTTGATTGATACGCTCAACTATGCAGCATCTTTAGAAGAGGTGAAGGGAAAATCAAGCAGTTTAGCTAATAGGAACAAACAAGTAAAACTCAAGGCTTAGAGAAGAAATTTCTCTAAGCCTTTTCTAATGCAATTTCTGTTGTGGATAGAATTTTCAATGTTAAAAAAGTACAGACGAATAATAATTTTTTACTATAAGTAAGCGTTTTCGCTAATTATGAGGGATGATATATTAGGCTTGTAAGTAAATACAAAAGGCTTTGAGAGGGGTTAAAAAGTTGAAAAAGTTTATTCCTGTTTTATTAGTTGCCATTATGTTTGTCCTGATTGTTGCAGGTTGTAGTAGTAGTACTGGGGGAAGTGGTGATCTTAGCGTAGGGATTGTATTACCAACAAAAGATGAACAAAGATGGGTCCAAGATGAAGAGAGATTTAAAGAGGCGATCGGTGAATCTGATTACTCAGCTGAAATTTTATTTAGTCAAGGTTCTTCTGCTAAGGAAAAAGAAAACGTTAACACATTGATCAGTAAAGGTATTGATGTATTAATCATTACACCTGTTGATGGTGATTCAGCTGGTGGTGCAGTTGAAGCTGCAAAAGACGAAGATATTACAGTTATTTCTTACGACCGACTAATTACAAATACAGACGCAGTTGATTACTATGTAACATTCGACAGTGTAGCGGTAGGTGCAGCACAAGCTCAATATTTAGTTGATCATTCAGAAGGATCTGGAATTCCATTGTACCTATATGCTGGTGCAGCAACAGACAATAACGCATTCTTGTTCTTCGAAGGGGCATGGAATGTTCTTCAACCAAAGATTGCAGATGGAACATTTGTAATTGCAAACTCAAGCGAAGCAGAAACTTTACAGGATAAAGCAGAGTTAACGCGTGAGGAAATGAGTAAAATCGTAAGTCAGCTTACAACTGGTTGGGATCCAGCAGAAGCGAAAAATAAAGCAGAAACACACTTAACTGCAGCTGGGGATGACATGAAAGGCGATATCGCGATCCTTGGACCAAATGATGATACAGCTCGTGCAATTGCTGACGTATTCTCTGGGGACAGTGCAATTACAAGCTATGTAATTTCTGGTCAAGATGCTACAAAAGCTTCGATCCAATACATTATCGACGGCAAACAGTCTATGACGGTGTTTAAAGATGTTCGTACGCTAGTTAAAGATGCGATGGATATGGCATTAACAATCCTAGACGGTGATACACCAGAAACAACAGGTACTTATGATAATGGATCAATTGAAGTTCCTGCAAAACAATCAGATGTTATTAGTGTAGATAAAGACAACGTGAAAGCAGAAATCGTTGACTCAGGATACTATGAAGCAAGTGAATTCACTGGTTTAGAATAAAAGAATGTTCCAAGCGGAATAGTGATAGAAATCTATCACTATTCCGTAAGTAAGTGTTAAGTGGTCTGGTTAAGGAGGCATAACATGAGCGATTATATTTTAGAGATGAACCAGATATCGAAAGAATTTCCTGGTGTAAAGGCGTTATCTAATGTGAATTTTAAAGTGAAAAGAGGAGAAATTCACTGTCTTGTAGGTGAAAATGGAGCTGGAAAATCTACATTGATGAAGGTGCTTAGCGGTGTTTATCCTTATGGAACGTATGAAGGAGATATCGTGTTTAATGGTAATGTACAGAAGTTCAATAGAATAAGTGATAGCGTTGATGTTGGTATTGCGATTATCTATCAAGAGCTTGCACTATTTCCTGATCTCGCCGTTTATGAAAATATCTTTATTAATAACGAAATACAGAATGGCGGCATTTTAGACTGGAATGAAGCAATTGTTCAATCAAAGCAATTACTTGAAAAAGTGAAACTAAAAGTAAATCCAGAAATACTAATAAAGGAACTTGGCGTAGGTAAACAGCAATTAGTTGAAATTGCTAAAGCCTTGAGTAAGGAAGTAAAACTACTCATTCTGGATGAGCCAACTGCTGCACTTAACGAAGATGATAGTGAGAATCTATTGGATTTGCTAAGACTTTTAAAAGAGCAAGGGATCACGAGCATCATGATTTCTCACAAGCTAAAAGAAGTCATTGCCATTGCAGATAAAGCAACAATACTCCGAGATGGGGAAACAATGTGTACATTGGATGCTTCTAAAGGTGAGGTTACGGAAGCAGCAATTATAAAAAATATGGTTGGTCGAGACATTGGTAAAATTTATCCAAAAAGAGCGAAGAAAGAAATCGGGAAGAAAATCTTAGAATTAGTCAATTGGTCAGCGTACGACCCTAAGATAGGGCGCCATGTAGCAAAAGATGTCAATATTCACGTTAAACAAGGTGAAATAATCGGGATTGCTGGATTAATGGGGGCAGGGAGAACGGAGCTTGCACAAAGTATTTTTGGAAATGCAAAGAATTATAAGTTACAAGGTGATTTGTTTGTGGATGGAATGCTAGCCAACTATAAACATACAAGCGATGCCATTAAAGCGGGTATTGCTTATGTGACCGAAGACAGAAAGGGCAATGGATTATTTTTGTTGCAGGATATTAAAAGTAATATCTCTGCTGGTAATTTAAAAGGAATCTCCGCTAATGGATTCGTGAATGAAAACGAAGAAATTAAAGTCGCGGAAGAATATAGAGCATCATTAGGTATTAAAACACCATCGATTCAACAACTGGTTGGTAATCTGAGTGGTGGTAATCAACAAAAGGTTTCTTTAGGAAAGTGGCTTTTTGTAAGTCCAAAACTATTGATTCTGGATGAACCAACTCGAGGTATTGATGTTGGGGCTAAATTTGAAATTTATACTGTTATGAATGAACTGATCGAAAAAGGAATGAGCATTATTATGATTTCTTCTGAGCTTGGGGAAATCCTGGGAATGAGTAATCGTGTTTACATCATGGCGGATGGTGAAATAAAAGGTGTATTGTCATCAGAGGAAGCAAGTCAAGAAAAGATAATGCAGCTTGCGACGCAATAGGAGGTAGTTTGTATGAATTTGTTAAAAGAAGCAAAGCAAGTCGTTAAACATAATATTCGTGATTATGGAATGTACATTGCTTTATTTATCATTATGGTTACATTTACGATTCTGACAGATGGATTATTTATGTCTTCTCGAAATATTAGTAATCTACTAGATGCATCAGGGTATATTGCGGTATTAGCTGTCGGTGTCATGCTTGTCATTGTTATACGCCATATAGACTTGTCCATTGGTTTCTTAGCTGGTTTCCTTGGTGCAATAGCCGCAATCTTACTATTAAACGGTGTGCCAGTATTTATCGTTATCCCAATTGTTCTTGTACTAGGTATTCTTGCCGGTTCCGTAACAGGCTTTTTAGTAGCAAAAGTTGGAATCCCTGCCTTTGTTGCGACGTTAGCAGGATGGTTGATCTACCGTGGAGCAATCTTACTAGTAACAGAAAGATCCGGAACCATCAATGTAGACAATGAAGCTTTTAATGCGATCGGGAATGGTTATATTCCTTCCATTGCACAAGTAGGTGGACTACATTTACTTTCTTTACTTCTAGGTGCGGTCGGTATCTTACTTTATATTTTCAGTTCTATAAATAGTCGTAAAAATAAAATAAAGTATAATTTCGATGTGGTTTCAAAACCAATGTTCATTATACAGTTAATTTTTGTCTCAACAATTATCGCGTATTTTACGTGGTTATTAGCTGGTTATAACGGAATCTCTTGGACAGTTGTGATTATCCTATTAGTTGTCATTGTTTACCATTTCGTTACAACAAAAACAGTAATAGGAAGACATATTTATGCTGTAGGTAGTAACCCAGAAGCTGCGCATCTTAGTGGTATAAACGTTAGTAAAATAACATTCCTAGTATTCGGTTCGATGGGGATGCTATCAGCGCTATCTGGGATTTTGTTTACAGCACGGTTACAATCCGCTACCACAACTGCTGGAACATTATTTGAGCTGGATGCGATAGCAGCAGCGTTTGTAGGCGGTGTGTCCGCTGCAGGTGGAGTTGGTAAAGTAACAGGAGCTGTTATTGGTGCGGTGGTAATGGCTACTTTAACAAACGGAATGAATTTGATGGGAGTAGGAATCGCCCCACAATATATGATTCGCGGTGGCGTACTAGCCTTGGCAGTTATATTTGACGTAATGACCCGTCGACAAAAAGCATAATCTAATGGAAAGCTCTCATGCTTTCTTTTATAGATGTTAAAGAAATTGGTTAAAGTGTCAAACACTACAGTGGACAAATGTTCATTTTGGTGCTTGACACTTTTTTAAATTCTGGAATTGAAATGGACTTTCGATACTTTAACCATACGGAAGTGACTGTCCTCCGTTTTTATGCACAACTAGGCCATTACAAGCATCTTTTGACTAAAAGTTTAATATTTTTGGTACAATAGTCATTAGATTGTAAATGGAGGGATTACTATGCATATTGAAATGTGGACAGACTTTGCTTGACCGTTTTGCTATATTGGCAAAAAGCATCTGGAAGATGCTATTGAAAAAATTAACCATCCAATTGAAGTTACCTATAGATGTTTCGAGTTAGATCCAACAGCGGAACGTGATATAAAAGGAAACATGTACGAGATGTTAGCTAAGAAATATGGAATGAGCATCGAGCAAGCGAAAGCAAATACGCAAAACATGGTCCAAATGGCCAAAGAGGCAGGGTTAGACTATCATTTAGATACACTCATTTTAACCAATACATTTGATGCTCATCGTTTGGTCGTTTTTGCTAAAAAGCATGGCCTCATGAAAGAAATGACGGAAAGAATTTTACATGCTTATTTTACAGAGTCGAAGCACATTGGAGACCACAAAACATTAACAAAATTAGCTGTTGAAGTTGGCTTGGATCGAGATGCAGTAGCGAATATGCTAGCTACTGACGAGATGACGGAAGAAGTTCGTGCAGATGAACAACTAGCAACTGACTATCGCATTACTGGCGTACCATTCTTTCTCATTGATAAAAAGTACTCCCTCAATGGGGCACAGCCTACAGAGGTTTTTGTACAAGCATTGGAAAAAATAATCGCAGAAAATGAATCTTAAAAAGAGGCAAAGAACAGAGTGACACTAAGTTGCTAATAAATGATCTCAGTACTTAGCTGAGGTCGTTTATTTTTGTACAGCAAGACATGTCCCGGTTAAAAAGTTTAACCGTAATAATATAGTTAATTTTCTCCCACAGAAGGACTAACAACATCATTAATTGTCATTATAATTAAATATTAATTTTAGGGAAATTGAAATATATACATATAACAGAAATGCGGTAAAAATTGTTGTGAAACATGAACTAAGTCATCTTTACGGATAAAGTCTTAGCACTTTATTGTGTTGTGGAATAAAGTCTATGGGTGGATTAGTTTATCAATATCAACTAAATTTAGAGTACTTGGAGTTTATGATTAACAACCTCCACCTATTTTTCTTTTGAATCTAATCTTCTTAAATGACTTTTCAATTCAATTTGTTGCTGCAACATTATCTAACTAAACTTCTGAAAAAATATTTTAAAAGAGTAAGTGCTTGGTAGCAACTGGATGTAGCAGGGTGCAGCTTATATCCTAATATAGCTTTTAAAAGCAAGTAAAGCTAAGGCTTTTTGTACGAAAAATCAAACAGGTCAATTATAAAAGTAAAACAAGGATTAAGTAACTATAAAGTAAAGTTTGCTTTTTAATGACGGAAGAGGAGACCTAGAGGATTTCATAAACAAGAAAATATTGGAACATCTTGAATTTCAAGGAATATAAGTATATAGTCCTGTTGAATGATGCTCGGATTTAAGTCTATTATATTAATATTAATATTAATATACATAGGGGTTGTTGTAATGAAAAAAGGTTGGAGAAAGTTTAGTATTCTATTTTTAGCGCTGTTTTTAACTATATTAACAGCATGTAATGATACAGAGGAAAAAGCAAGTGATGTATCAGAAGAAGAGCATCAAAAAACGATTGCAAAAATAGAATCTGAAAATGTAAAGACAGAAGGTGCAGGTAAAAAAGATGGAACAGATAATGAGGATCAAGAAGCTACGGAAGAAGTAACCTTTGAAATAAACAATGGACCAGATGATCAGGGAGATATGAATGTATGGTTTAAGGGAGACTTTGAAATTACAGGTAATAAAATTATTGTCAAAGGTACGACAAATCTATTACCAGATTCACGCATTCAACTATATACAGATGCAGTAAATGGAACAATCATTGGTGGTGATGATCAAGCTATCGTCGAAGAATCCGGGTCTTTTGAACTGGAAGGTGGCTTTCCAGATGATTATGAAGGGGCCCTTCACTTAGAACTTTCATTCCGAGTAGGGGCCCAGTCTTCAGAAGAGGTAAAGAAGTATTATTCAGACGGATTAACAGGAGATTTTGCAGAGATTTACTATGATGGTAGTGATGAAAAGATTCTTAAAAAAGCATCTTTTAACAAAACCGTTATAATAGATGGAAGTAACCATAGCTTTTCAATCACAAAACCAGAATGGGATATTCCTGAAGACATCGGGTCAACGAATGTTAGGCTAGAGCCAACAATCGAGAAGGTTGAGGATTTTCTAGTTGTGAAATTTGAGAGTAACATTATTGAAGAAGCAACTGTGCAGGCTCAAGCATCAATTCCTAACTACATTACGACAGGTTTTCAAGGATCAACCACAGTAAATCCAGACGGTACAGGGGTCATATATTTAGCGGATCCTGAAAAAGATGATCGAATTAAGAATTTAACTGATTATGAGATTAATATTATGATGGATCCAACAAATAGTCAAAATGAAATGAGTACATACATGATTGAGGTATATGGTGAAAAGGGTAAAAACTTACAAGGTGAATATGTAGTAGAAGACGAAGGGGAGAAAGCAATAGAACAACATTTAAAAATTACAGTGGACTAACTTACATAGCTTAGGGCGGGGGTATAGTTACAGATTACTCCTGTCTTTTGTTCATGAGTTTCTCACTTAAGCACCAATATCTTTTTGAACCTATTCTCTTCAATTGACGGACAACAACTTACTCCTTGTGAGGTAGTTTTTAGTGTTTAAAAAATCAGCCGATGTATAATATAAAATTTACTCTATGAGATTTTATAGAAGTGGATTTTCTTTTTATAACAATATACATTTATTTAATAGTAAACGTTTTGTCAACGTATTTTCATTAGGAAATATTTAATGAAGAAGGTGATTTATGGATTCTTAAAAAGAAAAAGCAATCATAAAGAATGATTGCTTAAATATATGAAGTTTCTAAATGAATGACACATGCTATCTATTTCGTTACAATTGAAACGTTCATTCCATCCCCAATAGGAATCAGGAGTGACTCTAATTGTGGGTGATTAGCCACTGTTTCATTGAATTGTTTCATGAATTCAGTATAGCGTTTCGGTTTAGTTTCGTGATCTACAACACTCCCCCCTGCAAGTACGTTATCAGCAATAATAAGAGCACCTGGTTCTGCTAATTTAATACAAAACTCCAAGTAATTCTCATAGTTTTCTTTGTCTGCATCAATAAAGAAAAAATCAAACTGTTTTTTTTCTGCAACTAATCTATCGAGACTATTTAAAGCAGGACCGGTCAAATAGGAAACTTGATTACCAAAACCAGCTTTCGATAGATTACTTTGTGCTAGCTCAGCGTATTTTCCCTCTAATTCAAGGGAAGTTAATGTTCCATCTTTACCAAATCCTCTTGCTAGACAAATTCCACTTAAGCCTCCAAGTGCGCCTATTTCTAGAACGTTTTTAGCTCCCGAAATGGAAACTAGCATGGTAAGTAGTTTTCCGGAAGATCGAGACACGGAAATAGAAGGCATACCGTTTTGTTTTATAGATGAAATAACTTCCTCTAATAATTCATCTTGATTGTTAAATACGGAATCAATGTAATGGTTCATTTTTTTCATTAATATTCTCCTTTCGTCGTCCGCATTGAATTTTCTCTAATGGAAAAATTTAACGTATATATTTTTAATTATACATTAGTAATACCTTTAAAAACTATACAATTCATAGGAATATTTTATCTGTAAAACTTTTTTTATGTGATTATTCAGATATAATATATTGAGAGTAGATTATATATGACTTGCTTTGATTCTATTATCGTATTTAATAGAAAACTATAGAGAATTAGGTGACCGATATGATTAAAGACAAAAATGTAATTAGTCAAATGACACTAGAGGAAAAAGCATCGATGATGTCTGGGGGTAATTTTTGGAATACGACCGCTATCGATAGGCTAGGTATTCCATCGATGATGTTGACGGATGGCCCGCATGGTCTCAGAAAACAAGCAGGAAAAGCCGACCACATTGGAATGAATAAAAGTATTCCAGCCACTTGCTTTCCACCTGCTGCAACATTAGCTAACAGTTGGGATTTGGAACTGTTACAGGAGGTTGGGAGCTATATAGGAAAAGAGGCTGCTAGTGAACAAGTAAGTGTTTTACTTGGGCCAGGGCTAAATATTAAGAGAAACCCACTTTGTGGAAGGAACTTTGAGTATTTTTCAGAGGATCCCTATTTAAGTGGAAAGCTTGCTGCAACTATGATTAAGGGTATCCAATCCAATGGTATTTCTGCATGTCCTAAACATTTTGCGGTTAATAGTCAGGAACATCTGCGAATGACGATTGATGAAGTGGTAGATGAGCGTGCCTTACGCGAACTTTATCTGGAAGGTTTTCGTTATGCAGTAGCAGAAGGCAAGCCAAAAACGCTGATGACATCCTATAACAAGGTGAATGGTGAATATGCTAATGAAAATACCCACTTAATGCAAGGTATATTGTATGGAGAGTGGGGTTATGATGGTGTGGTTGTCACCGATTGGGGTGGAAATAATGACCGTGTCAAAGGTCTTTTGGCTGGTAATCAACTTGAAATGCCTTCAACGGGCGGAATAACAGACAAAGAGATTGTGGATGCAGTTAAGTCCGGCGAGCTTAGTGAAGCCGTCCTAGATAAAAGTGTAGATCAACTACTTTCTTTAATTTTTGAAACGAAAAAATCATTAGAGCACACAGAAAAGATTGATATAAAAGAACATCATGAAAAAGCTATTGATGCTGCTAGAAAATCAATGGTATTACTTAAAAATGAACAGGCTATTCTTCCGTTACAAGCAGATAAACGTATAGCGATTATCGGTGACTTTGCAAAAACACCGCGCTACCAGGGGGCTGGCAGTTCGCTTATTAATCCAACAATAGTAGATAATGCGCTAGATCGACTAAATGAATCTAATGTAAATATCGTTGGTTATGAACAAGGGTTTAAACGTTTTGGCGGGAAAAGCGCTTCACTAAAAAATAGCGCGATTAGTCTTGCTGAGAGTGCAGATATAGTTCTTTTGTTTCTTGGTCTTGATGAAGGTAGTGAAGCAGAAGGCCTCGACAGGGAAGATATGAGACTAAGAGAAAACCAACTAGAGTTGGCGGCTGCATTAACAAAAGTTCATCAAAATGTTGTCGTTGTTTTATCTGGAGGCTCAAGTATAGAAATGCCTTTTGCAAAAGATGTTAAGGCAATACTTCATGGCTACTTAGGCGGGCAAGGTGGAGGGTCTGCCTTATGCGATATTCTGCTCGGTAAGTATAACCCAAGCGGAAAACTAGCAGAGACGTATCCACTGAAATATGAAGATGTTTCTTCCGCACCTTATTATCCAGGAAAAGAGGCTACTTCTGAACATAGAGAGAGTATTTATATCGGTTATCGTTACTTTGACACGGCAAAAGTTCCAGTACTGTTTCCGTTTGGTCACGGATTATCCTATACGCAGTTTGCCTATAGTAATCTAAATATAAACGATAAACACCTGACGTTTACGATTAAAAATGTAGGAGAAGTCGCTGGGGAAGAAATTGCTCAAATTTATATCAGGGCGCTTACCTCTACAGTTTTCCGACCGAAGAAGGAGTTGAAAGGATTTACTAAAGTATTCTTAGAACCACATCAATCAAAACAAATAAGGATTGATTTGGAAGAACATGATTTTGCCTACTACAATACATCTATTAATGAATGGGCAGTGGAAAGTGGTAAGTATGAAATCCAGATTGGTAGTTCCATTGATGATATAAGGCTTACAGAAATCATAGATATAAAAGGTGATGATGCAGAGCATCCGTATGATAAAGAACAATTAAAGCACTATCATAATGCAGATGTTCACAACATCGAGGATCAGGAGTTTTCGCATCTACTAGGATATACACCACCAAATCCTTTATGGGATAGAAAGAAAAAGCTCGGCTATAATGATACGATATCTCAAGCTAGATATAAGAAAGGCACAGGTAAACTACTATATCTTAGTATTGTAATGACGAAAAAGATTCTTATGTTAGTAGGCAAACCTCTACAAGCCAATAATGTAATGTTTGTATTGAATATGCCTTTTAGACAAGTAGTCCGCTTTTCTCAAGGGAAAATCAGTAATAAGATGATGAATAGGTTATTGAAACTGATCAATTTCTGGTAGATTATATTTCTTTCTATATTAATTTTCGCTATACCATATTAGTTTAATATTACGAAATAAAGAAAATGGATTACCATAAATAGAACTCCATTAAAGATTGCTGAAATATATGCTCTAGTCATGGATTGATTAGGTAATAAACTATCTTTCAGAAAATAAGGCTAATGGTTATTTAACAGACCTAATTAAATCAGTTCGGTTTATAAGTTGCTCAACCATAAATAAAAGTATTTATAATTATTGAGCAAAAAGTTACGAAGGGGATAATGATGCAATTATACTACCAAAGTTATTTAAATGTTCTTAAAAGAAACTTTATGCTAGTTATTATGGCGTTAATTTTATTAATTATCACCTTTTTTATATGGGCTGGTTTTCCTTTTTTTATAATTGGAAGTGGAGTAGCAGGTTTAACCACTAATTTAGTGATTATACATTTTACTATTTCTATTTCAGGTGGATTATTGTTTTCTATGTACTTTGTGCCAATCAATTTTAAAGTCGCTAAGAATGTAGCCAAAATAAAAGTTCGCGGTGTAGTTAATTCATTTGTGCGTATTCAAATAATATGGATAATAGTATCTGCTATAATTTTCGAAATGTTTTTTTGCATCGTTCTTCAATTATAGTGTGAGTTTACGGAAATAATTTGAATATTAAGCTTCTTTAAAATAGGACAAGTGTAGAGATGGATTTTTGTGTAATATATTTATAGATTTTTATACAGTGAAAGAGAAACTCCACATGTTTAATGTGGAGTTTCTCTTTCCTACGTTAAATATCAATCAACAATTTCTATTCCCAGAAATGCAGCAAATTGAATTGCCTGGTATGTCGAAACTTTACAACCTTTTAAATTAGAGAAAGATAAAGTTAATGATTCAAAAGTAGAGGTGCTTATATCTATTCCTTTCAGTGATGTTTCTTCAAAATTGACACTATTAATGTTGCAAGAATTAAATTCAACTCTTTTAAATTTACAATCGTAAAAATCAGAACTCTCTAATAATATATCTTGGAATATAACCTTTTCCAGTTTTGAATTCCCGAATGAGGCTAAATTTAATAGAGAGTTATTAAACTCAACATTTCCAAATTTAGATTCTGTAAAATCTACACCTATTAATTTGCAATTTTTAAAGGTTGCTCTATGTATGGTAGACTTACTCATTTTAGCGTTGGAGAAATCACAGTTCTCAAAATAAACATCTGTGATATCAATGCCTGAAAAATCAGTGTTGTTAAACTTGCAATTTTTTAAAACCATCTTGTATAAACGAATTCTACTTAATATTTCGTTATCAAAAATAGAATCATTAACTTCACACAATTCTAACTCTAGTTCTTCCTCATATAATATATCTCGAAAAATTCTTGTAGGTAAATCAATTGGTAATTTTGGTGAATCGATCTTCATATTCTACCTCTATTCTCTTAATTTTAATAAATCCCCTATCATTACAATATAGAATTACAAATATGAATTAAAGTCTTTTCTTTTGTGTCTATTTATGTGCAAGGAGGATTTCACATGCCCAGAAGTTTTCTTAGTAGGTAAGAAAACTTGGCAAAATTATACAAATCATTCCAAAGATAACTGTAATATTATGTTAATATAAGACTAAGAATGAAAAAATAGAAGGGACTATTTTAATGGATATTAGAAAACCAAATGATTCTGAACTTGAAACGATTATTCAACTTTCCCCACAAGCTATAATTGATGGCACAATGGGGGAAGTAAATCCTACAAAAGAAAAAACCAAACAACTTATTGAACACTTAACGGAAAAGGGAAGTTATTATTTAATAGCAATCGACAATGACATACTAATGGGCTGGATCTTTATAGGGGAAAATAGAGATTCATTGACTGACAAGCAGAATGGTTTTATTTATGAATTATTTGTTCGAGAAGCTTTTAGAGGAAAAGGAGTAGCTAGACAATTAGTCCAAACTGCTATGAATCAACTTAAACAGAATGGGTTCTCGGAAGTTCGTCTGAGTGCATTTGCAGGGAATCATGTCATCAAACTTTATGAAAGAATGGGCTTTCATATTAGAACAGTGTCTATGAGTCAATCTTTATAAGTCGATCCCATTTTTGTATTTATACATTTAGAAATCGAAGGTGAAGTTTATGATACTGGTAAGTTCTTGTTTAGCTGGTTTAAAAGTAAGGTATAACGGTACGCATCGTTTAGATAACACGATACGCAAATTAGTTGAAGATAATAAAGCTGTAACTATGTGTCCTGAATTACTTGGTGGTTTTTCAACTCCAAGGGAACCTGCTGAAATAGTAGGGGGAGACGGGGAAGATGTACTTGACGGAAACGCTAAAGTGGTTGAGTTGTCAGGAAAAGATGTAACAGAACTTTATATAAAAGGAGCCTATGCTACATTGGAAAGAGCTAAAAAATTACATGTTACATTAGTTATTCTAAAAGAGGATAGTCCTTCTTGTGGCAGTTCAACCATATACAATGGTGAATTTAATGGAACAAAAATTGCTGGTAATGGAGTTACATCTGCCTTATTAAAGAGAAATGGTTTGCAAGTAATATCAGAAGTTCAATATGTCGAACAATTGGATTAAAACATGGTAAAAAGAAAAATCCTAAGCAAATTAAAATTAAACTCTTTTTACCTAATGAGAAAACATTTTCTAAGCTTGAGTTGGTAAATTTATTTAAGTTTATAAAAGTTCCAAAAAACAGGAGGTAAAATATGAAAAAATATCTATCTTTTAGTATGATAGCCATTGCTTTTTGTCTAGTACTAGGAAGTAAAACTACTGTTGCAAATGAGGCCTCTCATTATTCTATGGATGTGTTTAATGATAATGGATTTTTTATATGTGTAGATCCTGACGAAGGTGATCTAACGTAATAACCAGACTATCAATTCAAAGCAGAGCCACTCCATATATTTTGAGTGGTTCTTTTTTTTAGGAATTAACCTATTGGGTGTCAACGGTTCTAATACGCTTGTAAGAGATACATTCGGTATACGACTACAAGCAATTATTTTTAAATAATAGTAGGAAGATTTTGATTTTTGATGGTAAAATAGTACTATGCTTTAATTTGATTTGAATTTTATTAAACAACGGAAGAGAAATTATCTACAGAGGGGAAAATGAACATGTCCGTAGAAAGTTACATAAAGGAAAACGTTACACTATTAAATGGAAAGGTGCATATTGCGCCAGAAATTCCTGAGAAAAAGCTTAATAATGCTATTTCATCAATAGCTAATGAAGTCGACCCTGATTACATTCTTGCTATCGTAGATTGTTCTATTTTTGGTAGCGGTAAAGATGGTTTGGTCTTTCTAGGTGACGCAGTTTATGTTCGTGGAACGATGGAAAAACCAAAAGTGTTTAAGTATGAAACGATGGTAAGCGCTGAATATAAACTGACGGAAACGCAAAAAGATAACGGGAAAGTAGTTAAAAAAGAGGAAGCAATATTATATTTTCAAGAGGACCAACAAGAAACCATTACATCGAACTTGAATGGCATAAATTATGAGGGAATTGTACAAATCATCAATGGGATTCTTGAAGAGTCAGGGGAAGAAAAAGAGTATGTTTCCACAACGCAAACACTCCCTCTTGCTGAAATGGATGAGAATATTAAATTAACTTACATAAAACTAGTATGCAATTACGCATTCTCCAATGACGATATTATTGATGCAAATGAATATGCAGAAATTGTTTCTTTGATTACTAGAGTTGAGCTGGCATCGGAGAAGCGTCTCGAGTTGAGAAATTATATGTATAGTACAAGCGATATTGAAGGAAATGAAGCGTTAATACAATATATAATGAAACATGTGCCTCAGGGCAGTTTTGATATTGTAAAAAAATCATTGATAAAAGATGTATTGTTTATTTTCAGACTGAATCATGATACAGAGGAATGGTCTCAAGATGCTTTTATTGTAGAACTACAAAAGAAATTACAGATTGATGATGATCAAATCGAGTTGATTCTAACCGCAATTAAACATGATGAAGATATCTTAAAAGAACGAAAAAGTGACTCAGAAATAAAAAAAACAATGAAGGAATTAGCAGCAAAAGCCGGAGCGGTAGGTGTACCGATGGCCGCTATTTATTTTACAGGTTCCGTTATGGGGCTAGGCGCAACTGGTATCACATCAGGATTAGCTACACTTGGAATGGGTGGTATGTTAGGACTATCCAGTATGGCTACAGGTATTGGAGCAGCTGTATTAATCGGTGTTGGTGCCTATAAAGGGATAAAGAAAGTAACAGGAATCAGTGAGTTAGAAAATAATAAACAACGAGAAATTATGCTACAATCGATTATTAAAAATGCACAAAATTCTTTGAACTATTTGATTGAGGATGTGAATCAAATATCCCAGCAATTAATGGAAGAAGTTAAAAAAGGACAAGGAACTTCAATGAAAGTGGAGAAGTTATCAGCACTTTTAGCAAAATTAAGCAGAGGTGCTCAAGCAACGACTGAAAAAATAAGCCATGCTGAAAAAGAATCGGTTATTGCAAAATTACCACAGAAGGTAAATCTTTCTAGAATACAAGAATTGACGAATCAAGCAACTAGAGAAAAGCTACGTACATTTATTTTAAGTTGTTACACCGAATCAGAAGAGGTTAAGGAAGATGGAACGATACAGACTATCCTTCGGTTAAATAATCAACTTCCATTACTGACATTAGAACGTTTGTATGCTGTACTGGAAAACATCGGCTATACAAATGTAAAGGATGCCTCTATTGCATCAGCAAAAGGAGCTGCAAAGAACTTATTCAATAATTTTAGAGGGTAAAGGAATCTAATTATTTTGAGTTGGTGCTAGGAGGATGATTTGTTGAACAAAGAAATGAATGATAAAGTCTTAAAAGATGCCGCTAAGGCTTTGGTAGTACATAAAGAACAACGAACTAAAGTCGATAAGCAGCTTTCCAAGATAGGAGATTATCAAGAAAAACTGTCGCAGGTAAATACGGCAAACGAAGAGACATTAGATGATTTACTCATGCAAGCAGAGTCACTTCTTCAACAACAAGCAATGGACACTTCATTATCACAAATAGATATGGAAGAAGGGTTAAACCTAGTTTGTTTAACCGATGAGGAAACGAAAGCGGTGGAAATCGAACAACTGGAGTTATTAGAAACTGTTGCTGTAAAGAATACAAGTTGGGATGACTATTTAGAAAATATCGATGCATTTGCCGAGAAACATGACATTACTATGTCAGAGGACCCATTTGCAAGCTTGATGACCTCTGTAGAGAAAGCAGAAATTAGCGAAAGAATTCGTTTAGATTATACGATAGAGCAAGCGAACTGTGATAAATATGATTACGTAATTGCAGCGTCCTGTGGTGTTGCTGCAGGTTTGGTTGATAGTTTTTTTGTAGGAATGCCAGGAAAAAGTAAACTTGGCAACTGGACAGATAGCCAAACGGACAAGCTTGTCGAAAAGTTTGCAAAAATGGTATGGAAATCAGATAAAAAACAAGGGAAGAACTTACGGAAAGAACCAGATGGTATTGCAAGTGCCATTGGTTTTCTTGAGAACCGCTTCCGTGTTAATTATGATGCCCGTTATGCTTCTGATTTGGCAATGGGGGATAAAAAGTTAAAAATGAGTCCAAAAGATCATCACTTGAAATCACTGGGACATTCACCAGATTTAATTGGTTTATTCTTTTCGATACTAGATCAGTTTACTGGAAAAGCCAGTTTTGTTTCTGATGGACAGCTTATTAGGGTAAAACCACAAGAAAGAGGATCTGGCTTCGAATTGGAAGGTGCTAATTTCTTTGCTAAGCTTTTTTGTGGGTTTTGTAATTGGATAGGTCATATTATCTCGGATATTGCGGGTTCCAGTGGGACACGTGGACACAATGATGGACGGCGTGGACAAGGTGTTCCGATTCCTTTTTTTGAAATGTTTCAATTCTGTGATTTTAGTTCATTTCGTGATTCAAAGAGTGAAAATAGCATAAATCTGGCTGAGCTGATGTCGCATGTTTTTCAAAAGGGATATGATGCCCGTTTTGGAGCGGCGATGGCAATTCCTGTTGCCCTAAATGAAATAATGATACGCCTATTATGGGCTATAAAAAGTCGTTATTATCATCAAAGAAGTTGGAAAGATTCGATTCCATTTGGCAACCGACCAGAGCTAAGACGAATGTTAATTGTAGGCCATGGTTCCTTATGTGTTGTCGACGGAATAGATGCAGCCATTCGTTCATCCGGCCAACTAGTCAATTTTGCCCTTCAACTTAATGGGATAGCATGGTCAAGGTTCGCTTTCTCTGCATTACAAGAGATTCGTGCTGTCTATATTGCTAATTCCTTAGACCTCGTATCAATGGAAAAAGACCTTGAAAATGAATGGCAACAGTTATATGGTAAGGGATAAAGGGACAAGTTGTTGACACTTGTCCCTTTAATTATGTTCATAATTTCTAGTCCTATCGTATCAGTCATTTAACAGTTTCGTCTTTTAACAACAATATTAGCATCATTTTATAGCAATAATTACACATTTAAAATTTTCTAATATATGATAAGCTTACTTTTGTAACCGCTTTCTATATTTACAAGAGAAAGTGCTTATATGGTGTGCATATTGCTTAAAAAACTATTTAATGAGAGGAGCATGATCGAATGAAGTTAGTAAAGCGCATAGGAATCATTGGTTTAATCTTTATGCTTTCCTTTACGAGTCTTTTTACTTCAATTCCAATCAACATGGTTAAAGCTGCGACTAATTTTGAAAACGTTGTTATTTTTGAAGATAACTTTGATAACGACACAATTGGAGCTAAACCAGCTAATGTAGAAGTATCGGAAACGGGAGGAAATGCACGTGTAGTTGAAGAAGAAGGAACCGTAAATAAGCATGTGTATCTGGAGGATACATCTGACACGGAATCTGTATCTTTACAGAAAAGTTTCGAACAACTATCAGGCGTTGTCACAGTGGAAATGAGTTTTATGCAGCCGAGTTATACAAGCTCGACAAAGGTAATGAGATTAAAAGGAGATGGCAACTCCGTTACACTAGAAACAAAGGATGGGTATCTTAGTTATCGGAATAGTGATGACACCTACCAACAGTTAATCGAGGTGGAGGAAAATACTTGGTATGATATCAAGGTGGAAGTGGATTTAGATAACCAATCTGCGAATGTTTCCATAGATGATGCATTATTACTGGAAAATGCAGCCTTTTATAGCGCTGCTAGTACCATTAACTTCCTAGAAACCTTTACTCCTGGTAGCGGTGCAAAGGGACACTATATCGACAACCTTAAATTGTCTCAACAAGTTGAAGTTGAAAATCCAATTACCGCATTTGAACATGATTTTAACAGTGATGTAATTGGACAAGCGCCTTCTGATGTAGACATAATAGAAGCCGGTGGAACGATTACGGTAGATGACATTTTAGGTGCTGATAATAAAAGTGTATTCTTAGATGACACAAGTGAATCAGAACATGTTTCGTTGAGTAAATCTTTTCAAGACCTTGCTGGTAATGTAACAGCAGAAATGAGCTTTATGCAACCAAGCTATACGAGTTCAACAAAGGTAATGAGGATAAAGGGCGATGCTACCCCTGTTATTATAGAAACAAAAAATGATAGTATCACTTATCGAACTGGTAGTAACTATCAATCATTGGTAACGCTAGAAGAAAACACGTGGTATGACGTAAGAGTAGAAATAGATTTAGATGGACAAACAGCAGATGTTTATATTAACGATGAACTTACATTAGATGGTGCCGCACTTAATGAAACTACTACAAAGGTGAACTATATCGAAACCTTTACACCAAACAGTGGAGTAAAAGGGCATTATATTGACAATCTCAAAGTTACTGGATTTGAACCGGTAGTAGAGGAAGAACCTACAGAACCTACCGATCCCGAAGACCCCGGAACAGATGAACCTTCTGCGCCAGTTGAAGATGGTTCAAGTGGCGTGTATGAAGCAGAAAATGCACAAATCGATGCTGCCATTATCGATAACAAGCATGTTGGTTTCACTGGTACAGGCTTTGTTGACTACAGTCCAAATGCCCCTGGTGGATGGATTGAATGGACAGTAGATGTTCCTGTTGATGGCATATATAATCTGGATTTTCGTTATGCACATGGTGGAACAGATCAACGGCCTTCAGACATATCTGTAAATGGTGAACTTGTTCAAGAGAAACTAGCATTTGCTCCTTCAGGTGGCTGGGCAACGTGGGTCACTACATCGATGAAGGCAGAATTAAAATCCGGAGAGAATGTAATCCGTGCGACCGGTGCTGGTGCTAGTGGTGGAGCAAACATTGACCACTTAAAAGTACTGATGGAAGTTGATGATACTTACGAGGCAGAAGATGCTGTATTAGAGCAAGATACGGTAATTATTGATAACAAACATGTTGGATTTACTGGAACAGGATTTATTGACTATAATCCTAATGCTCCAGGAAGCTGGGTAGAATGGACGGTAGATGTCCCGGTTGAAGGTGAATATAATTTAGATTTCAGATATGGTCATGGTGGGACGGATAAACGACCGGCTAAAATTGAAGTGAATGGAGAAATAATTGAAGAATCATTAGCGTTTGATCCCTCCGGAGGCTGGGCAACGTGGGTCTACACATCAACAAAAGCACTGCTACAACCAGGTGAAAATGTGATTCGTGCGACTGGGGTTGGTGCAAGTGGTGGTGCAAACATTGATCATTTACGTGTCCATAATAAACCAGATAGCTCTGGTGACGGTCCAATTGATGTTGAGGACTCAGATATGGCTGAAGTGGTAAGTGACTTACAATTACAAAAGCTTAACAAATTAGGAATTGTTGCAGATGGACAACCAGATCAAGATAATGAAATTACAAGAATTGAATTTATGTCTTTAGTCAATGATGCATTTGGATTTGTGAAAGAAGAAAAGTTTAAAAATTTAAGTAACGAAACTTCTGTTTGGGAAATATCCCTAGAAGAGTGGTATTCGTATGTACTAGAAACAGCAAAAGATTCAAAATACATGGATGGCTTGATAAATGATGGAAAGGTTCATCCAAATCAAAAAATCACTAATCAAGAAGCAGCACAAATTATTACCAATATTACGGGTGATGCAACTAATTCTACCAATACAGATGTAATGACATGGAAACAAGCAAACGAAGTGATTGAACCTTATAAAGCAGAAAACAGCAGTGAATCCGTAAATATCGTTGGTGTTCATGCGGTTGCAAGTAATATCATTGCAGTTACATTAAATAGTCAGTTTGAGACGTTTGATTTTTCTGATATAGATGTTGTTGTGCCGACAAGACAATGGGAGCTACTATCCCCAGGGTTTGAAAACCTCCGTATCGATAAAGCTGCAAAAGGTACAAACAAATTTGGACAAACGGTTTTGGTTTTACACAGTCTTGATGAGTGGAATGAATACGCTGAGTATGAACAAGACATAGAAGAAGTAAGGTTTTCTGGTGATCTTGATCAAGCAATTGAAGAAGCTAATAACCTACTGACTTGGCAAATGGAACATGGTGGTTGGACAAAAAACTGGCCACATATTTATCAACGGGAGTGGGATGGCCAAGAGTCACGTTCAGAGTGGGTAGATAATGGAATGGAATTAGGAACGATTGATAATGATGCGACTATCGCAGAAATGCTACACATTGCACAAATGTATCAGGAAACAGGTGATATAAGATATAAAGAAAGTACTGAAAAGGCAATAGAATTCTTGTTTAATTTACAATATGACAGTGGTGGATTCGCACAGGTTTATCCTGCTCGCGGTAACTATTCTGACTATGTAACATTTAACGATGAAGCTATGATTAATGTACTGGAATTAATGGATTCAATTGTCAAAAGAGAATATCCGTTTGATTCCGATTTAATTAGTGATGCTTACCGGGTAAAGGTAGAAGATTCCATTGATATGGCAGTTGATTATATCCTGAACGCACAAATTAAAGTCGATGACAAGCTGACAGCCTGGTGTGCACAGCATCATCCAGTAACATATGAGCCAATGAAAGCACGTGCTTACGAGCATGCTTCCATTTCTGGACAGGAATCTGTTGGGATTATCCGCTATTTAATGTCTAGACCTCAAACAGAAGAAATCAATAAAGCTGTTACTGCGGCTCTGGAATGGTTAGATGAGGTAAAATTAGAAAATACAAGATATGTTAGTGGTGATCCAAATGAAGAATATTTTGTTGCAGATGATAATTCAACTGCATGGTATCGTTTCTATGAAATTGGCACAAATAAACCAATTTTTTCCGGACGTGATGGCGTCATCAAGCACGAAATTATGGAAATAGAAGCGGAACGTCGTAATGGTTATTCATGGGGCGGTCACTGGGCAACTCAATTACTTGAGATAACCCAGCAAACTGGTAATTATAACGACAAAGTTTTTGTACAAGTTGCCAGCACAAATTCTGTTGATACACTAGATAGAAAATTAGTGGAAGGTGAAATTAAAGATTTAGATGGGCAAATGAAACAAATGGGTGATATCGATAGTACGTTAACCGTTGCTAAAGATGGAAGTGGTGATTACGATACAGTCCAGGCTGCCATTGATGCAGTTCCAAATAATAATACAAATCCAGTGACTATCTATGTAAAAGATGGTACCTATAAAGAGGTTTTAACAGTTCCAGCAAATAAACCATTTATCACGATGATTGGTGAAAGTGAAGAGGGAACGGTTATCACCTACGATAACTTTGCAGGTCGTGATAATGGTGTAGGAGGAACACTAGGTACAAGTGGTAGTGCAAGTGTCTACCTAAGAGCAAATGATTTTCATGTAGAAAATGTAACATTTGAAAATTCTTTTGATGAAACTCTAGATGTGGATGGGAAGCAGGCTGTTGCAGTTTATGCAGCTGGCGATCGTCAGTATTTTAAAAATGTTCGATTCATTAGTAATCAAGATACTTTATATACTCACTCCGGTAGCCAATATTATACGGAAGTATATATCGAAGGTGATGTAGACTTTATTTTCGGTGGTGCCAGAGTTGTTATAGAAGATTCTGTTATTCATTCCTTGGACCGTGGATCAGATTCTAATAATGGTTATATCACAGCTGCAAGTACTATGTTGTCTGATGATTACGGTATGTTAATTAAAAATAGTAAACTAACAAGTGATGCCCCTGAAGGTACGGTTTACTTAGGTAGACCATGGCCAGCTGGTGGTAATCCAAATGCACGTGGTAGTGTTGTTTATATGAACAGTGAACTAGGTGCCCACATCAAAGAAGAAGGCTGGACATCCATGAGTGGTCTAGATCCTATGGACGCGCGTTTGTATGAATATCAAAATAACGGTGATGGCGCGGCAATCAATGAATCTAGAAGACAGTTAACAGACGAGCAAGCAGCTGAGTGGACAGTTCAAAATGTTTTAAATGGCTGGGATCCTTCCGCACTAGATGGTCCAGGTGAAGTGCCGGGGGATGGAGAAGAACCTGGTGATGGAGAACAACCAGGTGAAGTGCCGGGGGATGATGAAGGTCCAGGAAATGGAGAACAACCAGGAGAAGAACCAGACGATGAAGAAAATCCAAGTGATGTTAAAGATCCTTTGGTCATCAAGCCTGAAGTAAAGGATAATCGTGCATCGATAAGAGATAATTCTATTGAAAATGTGATGAAAGATGGAGAGTTAGTAATTGATTTGAGTGATTATGATTCTTCTGTAATTGTATCTTTTACAAAAGAGCAAGTTGAAATATTAAGGCAGAAAAATCTTTTGATTACTATCAAGAAAAAAGCAGTTGAAATTCAAATTCCTTCATCTATATTAACAGAGAACAAAACTGTTGATATTGGTTTAAAGAGAATGAAAGATATGGATATCGCATTAAGTGCTGTGTATGATTTCAGTATCAAACAAGGTGATATCTACATTACAAATTTTGATAACGATGTAACATTAAACTTTGTAGTAGATTCAGACAAAGTTAATGATTCAGGAAAAGTAAAGGTACAATACTGGAATCCAGATGAGGAAGAATGGCAAGCTGTTGGTGGACAATATGATGAAAATAAAGGACAAATTATAGTCGGAGTTAGTCACTTTAGTACATTCACAGTCTTTGAGACTACAAGCGAAATGTCTAAACAACCATCTGAAGAAACAACAGAAGACGATCCAATGACTGGTGATAAAAACACAAATCTACCTGATACAGCAACAAATACATTTAATTATTTGTTACTCGGTTTGTTTTTACTAGTAATTGGAGGACTTGCAATTTTATTCATAAGAAAAAGAAAGCATCAATAAAGTAAAACAAAGAGAGATAGTCCTTTCTATCTCTCTTTGTTTCATACATAGACGTAAAGTGAATAGAATATCAACATGAATGGTTAAGAAGAAAGAGAGATTTTAGCATATTTTCCCTTAAAGAATAGGAATACACCATATAAAAATAATCCTATTGCTGTAATTCCTAACATCCATTGTCCAAACGGCTGTTGTGCGATTTCAGATAGTGCTCTATCAAGTCCAACTGTTTGATCGGGATTAGATGTTAGTGCATTTTGTATTAAAAAAGAACCAATAATACAAAAAACGAGACCTCTTGCTATTAAGCCTGTTTTTCCAAAAACAGTAAACCATTGTTTTTCTCTATGGTTCATTTCATTAACCATCAAATGTTTCTTGAATTTAGATTGCAGAGCTTTAATGATTTCTGAGATAGCAAAGATAATAATTCCAATACCAACCAACATAATAATCGATGGTCCAAAAGGTTGTGACAATAATTTCGCAGTACTAGTTTGTGAACTTCCGCCCCCATTATCAGCATGCATTGCTATACTAACTGCCTTATATATAAGAAAACCATAAATCCCAGCACTAATTGCAAATCCCGTCCTTATCACAATCCTTTTCGTATTTGTTTTATTATAGTAAGGATCATTGATGACTTGGAATACTCTCCAAAATACGTAGCCTAAAAGTCCAATTGCGACTATCCACAGTATAATCTCACCGAACGGCTGGCTTGCGACAGATGCGAACGCACCTTTTGACCCTGTGGTTTTACCTCCGACACCAAGTGCTGCCATAAAAGATAAAATACCGATTAATATGTAGACGGTTCCTTTTGCAAAGAAACCGAATCTCGCAAAACTTCTCACCCATGGTTTAGCTTCATGACCAGCCTCTTTTGCTTTAATTTTTGCGTGTTGTTTATTTATTAAAGACAATTCTCCTTACACCCTTTTTCAGTGTTATTTATTGATAAAGGTTCCCTCTAAAATGAATTTAAAACGTGTCATATTGTTTGTGCTATACCGACATAAGTTTAAAATATCTTATTGATTGAAGGAGTTCCAATTCATATGTCGAATATGATTAACCTGATACTTTAATGAATCAAGATTATCTCGAACTAATGAAAGCTCAAAAAGAGGAGGAATCGTTTTGGAGTCAATAACGAAGAAAAGGACAAAAGCTTATTTTATTGATTTGGCTATCTCAACTGCAATTACGGCTGGGGTTGAGTATCTTTTGCGAAAGAGAGTGAAAAGTGAAGCGTTTCATGCTTTGGTTACTCCAACTGTAGTTATGTGGTCACTTGAATACGCGCAGTTACGACATAGCGGGCAAACATTTGGTTACAAAAAAATGGGACTTACCCTTGAGGATAAAAAGGGAGCGGGATTAACACCAAATCAAATTATAAAACGGATTGCCTATCGAGATACAGTGAGTACCTTTGATTACTTAAAAAACCCAAAAGCCTTTGAAAATCAAGATGGGGCAGTATTACCACATGATCGATATTCACAAACAGTAGTAAAGGAACAATAATCTTTTCGATAAATTTATAGAATTATAATTATTATAAACGGTATAGTGTCAGGTGTTTTGTATGGACTTAGTGTCTATCGGTACTTGACACTATTTTGTTGTAGGCTTTTTCTATGTAAAAATTTATAATTTGACTACCCTTGATATTTTTAAGGTTTTATTAAGGTTCGTTATCAATAATATCTGTACGGACCTAATACCAGTCCTAAAAAACTATCTCGGTGAAGGAGTTATAAAGATGAATAGAAAAAAAACGTATTCTAAAATGGCGGCAAGCATTTTATGTACAACACTACTGTTTGCCTGCAGTAATGATAATGAGAACACAACTAGTGTAGAGACAGGGGAAGACACAGTTAATACTGTTGCTGTAAATTCTGAAGTAGCAGCATCCGTTAGTGATCTTGTTACTTATACTGATGATGATTATTATACGGACTGGAATGATGACGATCCGACTTATATCGAACTTAATGGGAGTCAAGCAGATTTCACGTCTGATGCAGCAGTAATTTTAAGTGATAACATACTAACGATTAAAACTGGTGGTACTTATGTTCTTAGTGGAAGTTTTGATGGCCAAATTGCTATTGATTCTGAAGATAAAAACACGGTTCGTATTGTATTAAATGGAGTTGAAATAAGTACAAGAGACACTGCAGCAATTAATGTTGTAAATGCTGAAAAAACAGTTCTTTCGCTAACGGAAGGAACGGAGAACATCGTTTCAGACGGTGAAACGTATGTGTATCCAGATGAGGAGACAGATGAGCCTAACGCAGCTATTTTTAGTAAAGACGACCTCCCCATTAATGGAACAGGTAATTTAACGGTTAACGGAAATTATAATAATGGAATTTCTAGCAAAGATTCGTTAAAAATTACGAGCGGTAATATAAGTATTAATGCCGTTGATGATACATTAATGGGTCGCGATCTTATAGCCATTCAAGATGGAACATTCACCCTTGAAGCTGGTGGCGATGGAATTAAATCGACAAATGATGAAGATATAACAAAAGGAAATATTGTCCTTGATGGTGGTACGTTTGATATTATCTCTGGAAGTGATAGCATACAAGCAATTGCATCATTATGGGTAATTGATGGCTCATACAACATTGTTGCTGGTGGGGGAAGTCCAGAAACCATTCAAAATAATGATGGTAGAATGCAAGGTGACATGGGTGAGACAACATCAATAACCACAGATAAGGAGAGTGCAAAAGCACTAAAAGCTACAGTAGATATTACAGTTGGTGGCGGAACATTTACGATTGATTCATTAGATGATAGTATCCATAGTAATCATGACGTTACCATTGCTGGTGGTGATTTTACAATAGCAACTGGTGATGACGCGGTACATGCAGGTAATAATTTAACAACATCTGATGGGCAAATGGTTGTTACAAAAAGTTATGAAGGATTAGAAGGTATGGCAATAACAATTGATGGTGGTGATTATGATATTAAGTCTAGTGATGATGGTGTCAATGTTGCGGGCGGAAATGATGGCTCAGGTTGGGACATACAAGCAACTGAAGCAAGCACCTTAACCATTAATGGCGGAAATATTTCGCTGTATGCTAATGGAGACGGTTTTGATTCAAATGGATCGATTAAAATGACTGGCGGTACCGTTATTGTAAATGGTCCTACAAATAGCGGGAATGGATCGCTCGATTATGATAGTGGTTTTGATATAAGTGGTGGAACGATAATAACGGCTGGAAGTTCAGGTATGGTGCAATCAACATCTGACGAATCTTCGCAGAATTCAATTATGATGACTTTTTCAGAAACGCAAGCAGCTGGTACGTTAGTGCATTTAGAAGATAGTGAAGGGAATTCCATTGTTACGTTTGAACCTGCAGTTGATTATCAATCGGTTTTAATTAGTTCCCCAGATATAGCAACGGACGAAACTTATACGCTTTACACTGGCGGAACTGCTTCTGGCGATGAAGTCTACGGTTTATACACGGATGGTTATCAAGATGGCACAGAAGTAGTGGAGTTCACGATTTCAGAATTTGTAACGTGGTTAGATGAAAATGGAGTTACAGATGGACAAAGTGCTGGAGGCTTTGGTGGTGACCAAGGCGGACAACGTGGTGGTCAAACTGGTACGTTTGAAGCACCGGCAGACGGCGAACAACGAACACCTGGCACTGGTGGCGGGATGTTTGGAGAATTAGACGAAGAGACGCTGGCACAAGTACAAGAAATCACGCAACAACAAAGAGATGGTACAATTACAACAGAAGAAGCTGAAGCACAGCTAGCTGAGCTCGGTGTAGAGTTTCCCATGATGGGAGAAAGACCTCGATAATTATTTCAGCAGAGAATGGATTCATTCTCTGATTTTAATAACGGGTCTTTCTAATAAAGCTGCTAAGCCAGGATTGGGCTTCATTAATTGAACACCATCTTCTAAGTCTGCTAAACCTTTGTAGACTTTTAAAAATGGAACAATTCCTTCCTTTTGCCATAAATAATCTGCCGTATAAAGATTCCCAATTTTACTATCCATTGTTTGTTCAAAAGAATAGCACCAAGAATATAATTAGAGTCAAAGCTAGGAGATGTAATTATTCGTGTTCTCATTGCATGAACGAGGTCAAACATTTCCTCTTCACTTGCATAAGAATCCTCTGAAACACATATAACTCCAACGCGTTTGGTGTACTGCCACCACTTTGATCAAGTGCTGCAATAAAGCCTTGTTCATTTTTGATTTTTTCAAGTTGATTTTGTTTCATGCTTTCCACTCCTCGTATTCGTAGTAGTGCTAGCGACTTCTGTATAAAATTTGTCTACACAAGACTAACTTTCTTTTTTATTCTTGCACTAACGTATCGTGATTTATAGTGAAGCGCTTGTCAGAATATCATTGTCACAGATAACCTTAGAACTTAGTAACTCATCCATTTAAACAATAATATTATATTAAATTTAACAATTATTTATTAATTATCGATAAAATATAGATTAAACTTATATAATAGATAACGAAAAGAGGTGCTTTTTTTGAATCAAAAAATTCTTCTGTTAAAAGTAGCAGAACAAGGGAAAACACTCTTATTAAAGATGTCGCTTTTTATTACAGGTATCACTGTACTCGCTTTATGTATTTATTGGTTACCTTGGCAAGCAGATTTATTTGCAAGGATGTACCCAGCGTTTGCTTATTTACAATATCTTCTGTTAATCGGTTTGTATTTGACAGCCATACCATTTTTCTATGCATTATATCAGGCTTTCAGAATGTTAAGTTATATTGATAAAGGTACTGCTTTTTCTGAATTAACTGTAAAGGCTTTAAAATATATAAAGTACTGTGCAACCATAATAAGTTGCATGTATGTAGCTGGGTTCATCACGCTTTTATCACTCAATGCTGCCAATCCAGGAATTTTGATTATCGGATTAATTATAACTTTTTCTTCAGGTATGATTGCACTTTTTTCGGCAGTTCTACAGAATTTACTTAAAAATGCAATCAATATAAAATTAGGAAATAGTTGAACAGTCTTAAGTGAAAACATGGCATTTTATTCATGTAAAAAAAGCAATTGAAGCAAATAAAATCTTTAATTCTTGAATTTCTGCCAATAACATAATAATGTTAAGATAGTAGAAAGTTATGTTTATTATTAACTTTAGAGTGAGCAACACCAGAGTAGAAACAGGAGGGTCCAACTATGAAGCTTGTAGGAATTTCAGGATCATTAGCGGGTTGGAAGACAAACGTAGCTGTTCATAATGCTTTAGTAGCAATAGAAGCTCTCGACGCTAATATTCAAACAGAATTAATTGATTTAAGAGACTTTGAAGTGGAATTTGTTAATGGTGACCCATTAGCTTACTATAATGAAGATACTTTTAACGTTGTAAACAAAGTACTATCAGCTGATTTTTTAGTGATTGGTTCGCCGATTTATCAAGCATCGATTTCTGGTGCATTAAAAAATTTACTAGATCATTTACCTGTAGATGCTTTTAAACGTAAAGTAACCGGTATCGTAACAACAGGGGAGATTGAAAAACATTTTCTGGTATCTGAATATCAATTAAAGCCCATCCTTACATATTTAAAAGGGTTGGTACCTACGATTAATGTTTTTATTCAAAATGATTCCTTTAGTGATGAAAATGAAATCATTGATAATGATGTATTGGAACGCTATAAATTATTTGCTGAGGAAATGGTTACTCTCCAGAAAAGTTTAGAACAAACTAAATAGTCTTTACTGAGGTAATGAATGAGACATAAAACAGATACTACCATATAGTTTGAACAGATTAATTTATAAGCAACATGTTAGGTAAGGGTTTGGTACTGTATCAGACTCTTACCTATTAATTTCACCCATAGTTAGTACTATTCCTACTTTTTATTCCTTTAATCCGGTCTATTACCGTAGCGATTCCTGTAAAAAAGCCTACTATGAAAAAAAAGTAAATCGTCACCAATCCCCAAATGGGAACTTTAATTATCCCATGTACTAGATGTTCCCAGATAGCACTTCCCATCAACACGTATCCACTGCCAATAAACGAATATTTTATAAGATTTTCTGTATTTTTCCATTTATCACTTATGAAGGTTGCAATTACCTGTATAGCTCCACAAATAGCAATGATTATAAAAGAAATTCTATAAGGGAGACTAGTCTTCCCATCAACAATTAAAAGTAAGCCAATAAATAACAATAGAAGACCTGATACAAAGAATCCATATTTCCTAAACCATTCATTTTGTAATAATTTTTTCATTATTATCCCCCTGTGCCATAATAAACTAATTGTTTCTTGAAATATCTACCCGTTTAAGTATAAATTCACAAAATTTTATCTTGCAGTGACGTATGACGTTTGTGAACACAATAATATATATGAAGAAATGAACCATTATTTTATAGAATCATTTAGTAAACTAGATGAGCAATTAAGTAATTTTGCCAAAAGAGACATTGCTCCATTAATTAAAGTTTATGAATCTGTCACAAGAGATTTTAATGATATTAAATTATATAAAACATTTATATTTATGGAATACGAGTGTGGTTGTGATTAGTAGCCTACATTCTTAAAGATTCCATTTATTATTTCTATAGATACACCTGTAAAATAGGAGGATTTAGAATGCGAACATTGCTAGAAATACTGCGAATCATTATTGTTTTTGGTATTCTTGGTAGCATATGCTGGGCTATTATTGGCAACTTATATACAATCAATGGTGCTACAGAAACATATACGTGGCTTGGTGCATTAGCGATTTTTATTTTACTTTTTGTTCTATATAGAAATAAGTTGCAATTCTCTGGTTGGTATAGTGGTAAAGGTAGGTATAAATTAC
Source organism: Aquibacillus rhizosphaerae (assembly GCF_030282825.1). Classification (GTDB taxonomy): domain Bacteria; phylum Bacillota; class Bacilli; order Bacillales; family Amphibacillaceae; genus Aquibacillus_C; species Aquibacillus_C rhizosphaerae. Next base: position 278,835 of record NZ_JASTZU010000018.1, on the reverse strand, counting down.
ACAAAAAAGTTTCGTTTACACTAATTCTTCTTTCTTCATTACTTATCATATTACCATTCATACTAGGTTATTTATTTAGCTAAAAGGTAAAATAAGAGGATTGCTAAATTTATAATTTCACTGCATTTCATTGGTATATACGTTTAAAAAACTAGTTGATAGTAATATTTTCAAAAAAGATTCCGATTTTTATTGATTTCCTGCACATTGGTTTACCTATCATGTTAGTCACTATATTAGCTTAAATCTATTAGGTTTTTCATTTAATTTTTTCGTGTTCTTTTTTATTCTGCGCTTCTCATGGAAAATGTGGTTAACGTTTACGAATTCAACAATGACACAGAACAACCCATGATACAAGTACCCAAATATATTGCATGCCCTTGTCACTTAAGTCTGCATTGAACCGAACAATAACTGGTTGGTTAACGTATGCAATTGTTATTAGCGATGAAAAACGATAATAATACTCATGTAAACAGTAGAGGGACAAGAAAGGCAGAATCTGCCCCTATGTCCTTATTAAATTTTTATAGTAGTTTATCAGATCTGGATATTGCTTCATTTCTATTCTTCCTTTGTCACTAAGGACATAAATTCCTCTTCGAACACGAACAAACCATCCGTAATAATTTTTAATTAAAATGGAAGAAGTCTTTTTACCAGTTCCCATTTGAATTAATGCCTTAGGTGATAGTTCTCCAACTTTTTCAAGATAACAAGCGATTTGGATACAGTTTTCTCTATATGCGGTCATAATCTGTGTTCTACTTGAACCACCAATATTAAAATCTTGGCTTCGTCCATCAATCTCCTTAAGTATTTCTTGGCGTTTACGCTTATTTTGAGCCATGCTTTTCTTACGGTTAAATGGAGTTGGATCAAAGATAAATTCTAGTTTTTTGCGATTTCCTGAAAATGATATAAGAATTAGGCCTAACTCTAACCTTCTTACTAATTGACAAATATTCCTCCACCGTTTAGAACGGGGGTTATATTTTTTTGGTCTTGGTATCGCAATGTACACAAGTTCTGATAATCTTTGTCTATTCGTCGCTTGTATGAGAAGGTCCACACTCAAATTAAGTTTGAGCTCAATGAGTATTAGCTCATCATCTTTTATGGCTGCCATATCGCAGTCTTTTACTTCTCCATAGACTTCATAACCTTCTTTTAAAAAATGGGACTGAATAGGTTTGTATAAATCTGATTCCTGAAGCTTTTTTGTTTCTTTCATATGTAGTGAGCACCGTCCAATTTAAAAACTATTACAATTTTAATTTTATCATAAATACACGTTTACGGAATAATCCCATCGTATTTTCCTATATATTTGAGAAAAATGATAGTGTTTTGTTTCGCTTTCCTTTGCGGGACAAGCAACTTGTTCCCATAGTAACTGAATAAATAACTAGGAACAGCGGAAGCTAAAAAAGCGTTTGTTATGTTAATATAGGAAATACAATATCATAGGACCTTGAATATAAATGTATGTAAAGAGAAGGGAGATACCATGACAAAAAGCAATGGAACGTTAGAACCAGGATGGAACTTAGATAATAGTTATACTCGACTGCCGGAAACTTTCTTTTCTAGTCAAAATCCAAACCCAGTAAGTGCGCCGAAATTAATTGTTTTTAATCATCAGTTAGCAACATCATTAGGTTTAAATGAAAAAGAATTGCAGAGCGATGTAGGGGTGGATATCTTTGCAGGAAATAAGATTCCTCCAGGTGCATCTCCCATTGCGCAAGCATATGCAGGTCATCAATTTGGTCATTTTACAATGCTTGGTGATGGACGAGCAATACTGCTCGGGGAACAAATCACCCCAGAAAAACAACGTGTTGATATTCAACTAAAAGGATCAGGACGGACGCCATACTCTCGAGGGGGTGATGGGCGAGCTTCTATTGGTCCGATGCTTCGGGAACACATTATGAGTGAAGCCATGCATGCTCTCGGTATTCCCACTACGCGAAGCCTAGCTGTCGTTACTACAGGGGAACAAGTAATACGTGAAACCGACCTTCCAGGTGCAATTCTAACACGTGTTGCTGCTAGTCACCTTCGTGTTGGTACCTTTGAGTACGCAGCAAAATGGGGTGAAGAGGAAGATGTAAAAGCATTAGTTGATTATACAATAAATCGCCATTATCCAGAAATTGAAGCTAATCAGGATCGCTATCTTTCACTACTCCAAGAAGTAATCAAGCGCCAAGCAGAACTGATTGCGAAATGGCAACTAGTTGGCTTTATCCATGGAGTAATGAACACGGATAACATGACAATAAGTGGTGAGACAATCGATTATGGACCATGTGCTTTTATGGACGAGTATGATCCAGCAACAGTTTTTAGCTCTATTGATAGGCAAGGTCGCTATGCATATGGGAATCAACCACCTATTGGAGGATGGAATCTCGCGCGATTTGCCGAAACATTATTACCGTTACTAGATGAGAATCAAGACAAAGCGGTCGAAATCGCCCAGGATGAAATTAAAAATTATATGGAATTATATCATGCGCATTGGTTAGCAGGAATGAGAGCAAAACTCGGAATATTTAACGAAGAAAAAGAAGATGAAATTCTAGTTAAAAACCTTTTGAATATGATGCACACAAACCAGTCAGATTACACGAATACTTTTCGAGCGTTAACGCTTGAAAAATATGAAGGTTTAGACCTGTTCGGTACAAGTGAATTTAAAAAATGGGAAGAGAAATGGTTAGCACGTATCGATAAACAGAAGGAATCAAAACGTGAATCACAGGAGTTAATGAAAAGTGTAAACCCTGCGATAATCCCAAGAAACCACCGAGTAGAAGAGGCATTAGAAGCAGCGGTAGAAGGCGGAGACTATCGAGTGATGGAGAAGCTACTACATGCACTTTCGAAACCTTTTGCGTATTCATCCGAACAAGATGACTATGCGAAACTTCCTCAACCATCTAATCGCCCTTATCAAACTTTCTGTGGTACTTGATTTAAAGATAATAAAGTGTTCCACCAAGGGAGAAAAGGCTTTGAATAATTAAAAGTGAACATCCACATCCTATAGTTGTTTAGGAGGTGGAACCATATGACAAATAAAAACAATAAAACTGCTGAAAACATAAAAGACACCGCGGGTGCTGCATTTCACACTGTTCATAGTGCATTAGAAACAACAGAAGATGCTGCAATGAGTGCAGTAGATGCAACAGCTGAGGCGATTGAAAATGCTGGACAAGATACAAATAAAAAAAAATAAACGTAATAAATAATGAATAAAAACGCCAATTGTTTGGCGTTTTTTGTTCTTTTGACTAATTAAATCTTTCATCATAGACGAAGGGGCACTATTGCACATAGTCATTTATTTGGAAAAATATAACGCGAAAAAACAAATGCATCCTATAATTAGTTGCATTTGTTTTTTAGTTTAATAATTTTCATAATAGCAATTTAATCATCGCTTACAACAATATTGAGTTGGATAGAAACTTCTAAAACTATATTGTTGTATAGGACTGAATTAGAAAATAATGAAATTGTCTCAGTTTTTATATAATTTATTATGCCGAATAAGATATCCGAGATATAACACGATATAATCATGAATAAGATATTAACAAGGATCTAACATATTTACCATAGAAAAGTGCTTGAACAGTTGGTCGGATAAGCAACTCCTAATAAGCTAATTCTAGCAAATAGATGTTAAAACTAGTTATTACTGTTTTTTTAGAAATAGGACAGTTATACTTTACTAAAGGTAAAGTTTTATTAAATACCTAGACCTTCGTCTGTAATCGAAAACAAATGATAAAGGGTGGTAACATTGATTTTTAAAAATAAGGATATAAATCCATACAAAAAAATAGTTATATTAGGTGGGGATGGCTTTTGCGGTTGGCCTACGAGTCTGCATTTATCTAATTTAGGGCATGAAGTAGTCATTATAGACAATTTGTCACGTCGTAATATTGATAATGAACTGGAAGCAGAATCATTAACTCCTATTCAGCCTATTGGTACGAGGTTAAATGTTTGGGAAGAAATTACAGGGAAACAAATAGGATTCTATAATATAGATATAGCGAATGATTATGATGCATTACTTAACGTATTAAGTAATGAAAAGCCTGATGCAGTTATACACTTTGCGGAGCAACGCTCAGCTCCATATTCTATGAAGTCTCCTAAACATAAACGATATACCGTTAACAATAATTTAAATGCAACCCATAACCTTCTATGCGCAATAGTAGATTCTGGATTAGATATTCATTTAGTCCACTTAGGAACGATGGGAGTCTATGGGTATGGAACGGCTGGCATGAAGATTCCCGAGGGATATCTGAATGTTAAAGTAGAAACAGAAGCTGGAGAGAGTATGGACCAACAAATTCTTTACCCGACGAACCCAGGTTCTGTTTACCATATGACAAAGTCACAAGATCAGTTACTTTTTCAATATTATAATAAAAATGATAATGTTAGGATTACAGACCTTCACCAAGGAATCGTTTGGGGCACAAATACAGAAGAAACAAAACGCGACGAACGGCTAATTAATCGGTTCGATTATGATGGTGATTACGGCACAGTTTTAAATCGATTTTTAATGCAAGCCGCAGTGGGACATCCTATAACGGTTCATGGCACAGGTGGTCAAACAAGGGCTTTTATACATATACAAGATACGGTTCGATGTATTCAGTTAGCCATTGAAAATCCTCCAGCACGTGAAGAGCGGGTGATGATTTTTAACCAGATGACAGAAACGCATCGCGTTAACGATTTAGCTACACTCATTAGTAAAATTACTGGTGGTGAAATAGCTTATGTTTCAAATCCACGTAAGGAAGCTATTGAAAATGAGCTAAATGTTGAAAATAATTTGTTTTTGTCAAAAGGATTAGAACCTATCACACTTAATGAAGGGTTATTACAGGAAGTGACTAAAATTGCAGAAAAATATGCGTATCGCGCAGATTATTCAAAAATTCCTGCTAAAAGTACCTGGACAAAGGAACAGCAACCAGGGGTTCCAGGTCTGGGTGCGACGACTTAGGCGAAATAATGTTAATAGCTGAAAACTATTCATGGTTTGACAATGGTGTTTCGTGAAATACTAATTAAGAATTAAATGAAAAAAATTAACGTGATGTTAAAAAGTTGTAAAAGGTGAGTGTAGTTATGAGAGTAGTAATGATAACTGAAACGTTTTTGCCATCAACGGATGGAATTGTAACTAGATTATGCGCTTCAATTAGATGGCTTAAAGATCAGGGACATGAGGTACTCATCATTGCACCAGACTTAGGCGTTTCTGAATTTGAAGGTGTACAAGTTGCAGGGATACCTGCCTTTACATTTTTTATGTATAAAGATAAAAAATATGCTTTTTTCTCTCCTAAAGTAAAAAAACATTTAAAAGAGTTTCAACCAGATCTTGTGCATGTTGTTAATCCAGCTTTTCTTGGCATAACAGGTATTTTTTATGCCAAGCGATTAAAAATACCTTTGATTGCTTCTTATCATACACATGTACCGAAGTATGCTGATTATTATCGAGTTTCTATGTTTAAACCAATACTTTGGTGGTATTTCAGAACAATTCACAATCGAGCAGATATAAACCTTTGCACGTCTGGCTCCGTACTTACGGAATTAAAAGAGAAACGTTTCCACAATGTTCATCTTTGGAAACGCGGGGTAGATACAAATCAATATCATCCAAAGCGATATGATGATGGGATCCGTAATCGATTAACTGCAGGAAAAAAAGACAAAAAGTTACTTCTTTTCGTTGGAAGATTGGCACCAGAAAAGGATATTGAAAAAATTCGCGACCTTCTTAAGCAATCCTCAGAATTTTGTCTGGCGATTGTTGGTGACGGTCCACACCGAGCTTTTCTGGAAGAGTACTATAAGGGAACAAACACCGTTTTTACCGGTTTTCTCCACGGTAATGAGCTTGCAAGTGCGTATGCTTCATCAGATATTTTTGTTTTCCCGTCAACAACAGAAACATTAGGACTTGTTTTATTGGAAGCAATGGCTTCCGGTTTACCTGTTGTTGCAGCAGAAAGCGGTCCAACAAGTGAGCAAGTAAGTAATGGAAAAACAGGATTACTTTATGATCCAACTAAGCGCGGTAATTTTACTGATTCTATTTTACAATTGAAAGATGAAGACTATCGATTGAAGTTGTCGGAACAGGCTCACGAAGTAAGTCAAGCAATTGGATGGGAAGAACCTTCCCAACAATTACTTGGTTTTTACAAAGAAACATTAAAAACTTCCCGACAAACTTCTGGAATCTTAAAGGAAAATTAGTCAACAAATCAAATGAACTAAACGGTGTTTATATGACATACAAACGATATAAAAAAAGCATCATGGAATACTTAAGCTACAGTATCATCGGTATCATTTGTGCTGCTCTGGATATTGGTGTACTTAATGGTTTACTCTATTTTTTTCCAACAGAACAAACGTCTTTACTTACACTGTATAATTCTTTAGCTTATACGGTTGCAATCTTAAATAGTTATATATGGAATACAAGATATACGTTTAAAGTCACTAAAAGCAAAAAATTATTTTTCGCTTTTATTTTCCAAGCAATTATAAGTCTATTTATCGCAAATATAGTATTTCTTTCTGGGTTGTGGCTATTTCAATTTATATCTATATTTCCTGGATTGGTGGAGACAAATATTGCTAAAGGACTATCGATGTATTTATCATCATTATCAAGTTTCTTTTTCATAAAATTTATTGTAAGTTATAAGAAAAAGGTGTGGGAAAAAGATAAAAGTTAGCTATAAGTCCATTTCATAATTACCTTATTCAGTTATCTGAGATAATCAACGATATATTGTTGTAGGTGACGACAATATTGGTATTATGAAATTGATTAATATTATCTTAAATATTTACTAGACTAAATTTGAGTCGTGTATAAAGAAGTAATTCTCCACTAACATAAAAAGACACTATTCTTCGATAAGAACAGTGTCTTTTTGTATATAAATAAATGGATCTAAATCTATGGACAAACAATATTTGGAAAATAAACCATAACATATTGATTATTGTGCTATACTTAGTGCACGACTGAACATTTTTATTGTGAAATGAATTACATTTTCACTTATAGTTTTCTTTCTATATAGGACAGGTACTCCAATATCTGCTTAAAATGTAAAATCAATTTTGCTCGGGATTCGTAGTGAAAATAGATTTTAGGAGGAATATAAAATAATGAAAGAAACTGCATTAGTATATTGTGAAAGTAATTTTGGATCAATGGATGGTAAGACAGCGAACGGACTAGTAAGAAGCTCTAGGAAATTTGAAATTGTTGGAGTTATTGATAGTACAAAAGCTGGTATGGATGCTGGTGTTTGTTTAGTTGGCGAAAAGAACGGGATACCTATCTTCGACAGCCTTGGTGATGCACTAGTAAATTTAACACGCGTACCTGATCAATTTATATATGGGATTGCTCCTACGGAAGGTTTTTTAAAAACGGAGGAAAGAAGCATGCTTATTCATGCAATGGAACAAGGAATTAATATCATTAATCCACTTCATGAATTTTTTAATGATGACGCAGAATTCGCCATCTGTGCAAAGAAAAATAACGTATCTATCTTAGATGTGAGAAAACCTGCTGCTAAAAAGGACTTGCATCTATTTTCCGGACGTATATTGGATATTGATACACCAATCGTTGCCGTGTTAGGTACAGATAGTGCAATTGGAAAGCGGACAACTTCAGTTTTACTTGAAGATGCTTTACTTGAGGCTGGATTAAATGTCGCTTTTATTGCAACAGGACAAACTGGAATTATACAAGGCGCAAAATATGGTGTTGCTATTGATGCTATTCCATCTCAGTTTATGACAGGTGAAATCGAGCACCAAATTCTAAGAGCTTATGACAATGACAATCCTGATATTATAGTTGTTGAAGGTCAAGGGGCATTAAGTCATCCTGCGTATATAAGTTCAGTTGGTATTATTAGAGGAGCTAGACCTGGGGCAATAATCGTTCAACATGCTCCTAAACGACCACGTTCGGGTGATTTTAGTTATATAGAACCAACAGATGTAAAAAGTGAAATAAATCTCATTGAAACCTTTTCAAAGTCAAAAGTAATTGCGATAACACTCAACCATGAAAACATGACGAATGAAGAGCTAACGACAACAATTTCAGAATATGAAGAAGACCTTAAACTACCTACCACCGATGCGCTTAAATTTGGCTGTGACAAGCTAGTAACCAGTATTTTCGAGACTTTTCCGGAATTGAAAAGTAAGCAAACAAAAAGAATTTACAAGTAAACTATACGCAATGAAGGACGAAAAACAAGACGCAATTATCAATGGATAATGCGTCTATTTTAGTGTATTCTTTCACTTGTTATTTTCTGTTAAATAACTGATTGCCCCTATTGCAATTCCCAAAATCGCACCACCAGCTACTTCAATAGGCAAATGACCGAGCATTTCTTTTAATTCTTTTTCTCTTTTTTTGTGGTTCATTTTAGGATGATCATACGCCAGCTTTTCTAATTGTTCGTCTATATCGTTTACCGCTATAGCAATTTCACCTGTCTGCCAACGGATTCCCATTGCATCATACATGACAATCAACCCGAAAACCGTACTCACACCAAAGTTAATGGAAGGAACACCATTTTTTAAGGCTACATAAGTAGTTAAAGATGTAACAGCCGAAGAATGTGAACTAGGCATATCTCCCGTACCAAACAGTTTGCTCCAATCCCATATACCAGTCTCACGATAGTGCAGCGGTACCTTTAAGAACTGTGCAGTCCCTATTCCAAGTAAAGCTGTTGTAATTGCTCTATTCATCATACATTCACCTCAAGATTAAGATGAGAAATTAATCAACATTTTATTCATTAAATGAAATAAGTTTGATTTAAATAAAGTGGTAAAATACATCATGCTCATATGTCTAACTGAACAAATTATAATTTGAATAGGATGAATTTTGAACTAAAATTTAATATAATTCTAGGTGGCTATAGAACTTTTATTAAAAAAATTTGCAAGTTTATTTTTTAGTCAAGGAATGGAGTACTTATTATGCCAGAAAAATTAACTAGTTATCTATCTTTCACTAGAAAAGAATGGTCAGAGCTAAGATATGATACACCACTAACCATCAATCAGGCTGAATTAGAGGAATTACATGGAATAAACGAAAATATATCTCTTGATGAAGTTAAGGACATATATCTGCCACTTATTCGCTATCTTTCCTTTAACATTATAGCTTATGAACAATTGCATCACGTTACGGATAAGTTCTTCAAACAAAAATCTCGTAAAATCCCTTTTATTATTGGAATTGCTGGGAGTGTCGCTGTAGGTAAAAGTACCACATCAAGAATTATACAATCATTACTTTCTGGATTGCCAAGTCATCCAAAAGTTGCACTAATTACTACAGATGGTTTTTTGTATCCAAACGAGGTACTTAAGGATAGAGGCCTAACAGAGAAAAAAGGTTTTCCAGAGAGCTATGACACAAGAGCTCTTATTCAATTCTTAGACGATCTTAAATCTGGGATTCCAAAAGTTCAAGCTCCAGTTTATTCACATTTGTATTACGATATCATTCCTGGTGAATACTTGGAAATGGAACAGCCTGATATTGTAATTATAGAAGGGATTAATGTGTTACAACCCCCAAGACAACTAGGGGAGATTTTGCCAAGTCTCTTTGTATCAGACTTCTTTGACCTTTCCATTTATGTAGATGCGGATGAAAGAGACATTTTTCATTGGTACAAAGAAAGATTTAAAAAGTTAAAAGAAACTGCTTTCAGTAAACCAGATTCTTATTTCACGCGCTATGCCAATCTTTCTGATCATGAAGCAGAGAAGGTAGCAACTGATATTTGGAATCGAATTAATAAAAAGAATCTTAATCTGAATATAAGACCAACAAAAAATCGTGCTGACGTTATCATCAGAAAAGGAAAGGATCATTCAGTTTCTTCTATAAAATTGAGGAAAATCTGATTAAACAGACTTTGATATTCCATTTTGTTGATATAAAAGGATTTTTTAAAAAAACCAATAAAAAAGATGGACAAGACATGTTTAATCAGAAATCGTTTCGGTTATTGTTATTATGAAGGTAATGAATTGTTATATTTGTTGCCGTATAAAATCTGTATTGGGAGGTATATCATTATGTTAAGAGTCAATGATATTATGACAAAGAACATGGAGTGCTGCCAACCTTCAGATTCAATTGTTGAAGTTGCAAAAACTATGAATGACCGTGGAATTGGTTCCATTCCTATTTGTGAAGGTGATCGGCTAGTTGGCATGGTCACAGATAGAGACCTGGTAACACGTGGTTTAGCCAATAAATCTCCCGAGGGACAAATTAAGGACATCATGACCACCGAGTTAATAGAAGTAAAGCCTCATATGTCCGTTCATGAAGTGGAAGCCATTATGGCTGATAGGCAAGTACGAAGACTCCCTGTAGTAGAGAATAACAGACTTGTCGGGATAGTCTCATTAGGTGACCTTGCTGCACATCATCAAGATGCTAAAGTAGGTTGTACGTTAGAAGAAATAACACAATAAAATATAAGTTTACTGTTATTTTAAATAAGATTTATTATGGGAATTCCTATCTAATTTAGGAATTCCTTTTTGTTATTTGTAATAGTTTTTTCTGTTACTTTTTGATTAGCAACATAAAACATGGGAAAGTTATTATATTTCCATCTCGGACCTTAGGAAAATCAAATTTTAAGTTTTTTTACGTCGATAACAGGTATAGTTATCCATTTAAAATCTTTAGAAAAATATAATAAATAATTATTACGTCTCTAAGCAAAATTAGATACAGACTAAAAAAAGCATGGTAAAGTGTATAAGGGATATAAAGAAATTTACATAATTAGGATTTCTTAAGATGTCTAGAATTCTAGAGAAAGTGGAGGAGAAGTATGGAGACAGAAACAGAAATAAAAACAAAACCAATTTTAATTACTTTTATGATTGGTGCATTCTTTGCAATATTAAATGAAACATTACTTAATATAGCATTAACAGAGTTTATGGAAGTGTTTGGTGTCAGCGAACCAACTGTACAATGGTTAGCAACAGGATTTATGTTAGTGATGGGTGTTTTAATGCCTATTTCTGCACTATTAATTCAATGGTTCACAACAAGACAAATGTTTATTAGTGTGATGAGTGTGTTTTTAGCAGGGACAATTATTGCTGCTAGTGCAGTTAATTTTCCAATGCTTTTAACTGGTCGTATGATTCAAGCAGTCGGTACAGGGTTATTAATACCAATTATTTTCAATGCTCTACTATTACTTTATCGACCAGAAGTTCGCGGGAAAATCATGGGGACATTTGGTTTAGTTATTATGTTTGCTCCAGCGATCGGACCAACCTTATCAGGAGTTATTGTGGATCTTTTAGGTTGGCGTTGGTTGTTTTTAATTGTTATTCCTTTTGCTGTATTTTCTATTATATTTGCCATGAAATATCTAACAAACGTTGGAGAAGTTACTCGACCGAAAGTAGATATCCTATCGATTGTTCTTTCTTCTATAGGTATTGGTGGAATCGTTTATGGATTTAGTAGTGCTGGCGAGCAGGCAGAAGGTTTCTTGTCGCCAATAATTATTGCTATTATTGCAACTAGCCTTCTTAGCATTATTTTATTTGTATTGCGCCAATTGAAACTAGATGAACCATTATTAGATGTTCGTGTTTTTAAATATAAGAACTATTCATTAGGTGTCGGTTTGTTTGTCATCGTCATTATGGCGATGTTTGCTTCTGAAATTGTGATGCCAATGTATTTACAAGGCCCGCTCGGTTATTCAGCAAAATTGGCTGGACTATTGTTGTTGCCAGGGGCGCTACTGAACGGTTTAATGTCACCAGTAATGGGAGGACTATTCGATAAGTTTGGTCCGCGGAAACTAATGATTCCTGGTACGATTGCTTTAATCGTAGTCATGATATTTTTCAGTAATATTAGTCCTTCTGTACCAATATGGTCCTTTATTCTCGCGTATATGATATTAATGCTTTCCATCTCGGCAATCATGATGCCCGCTCAAACGAATGCCTTAAATGAATTGCCGAAACATTTATATCCTCATGGTACTGCCATTGCGAATACGCTCCAACCAATTTCAGGTGCACTGGGTGTATCCATTTTCGTGAGTATCATGACCCAAGGAAGAGATGGTTATTTAGATGATCAAACTGGTGAGATAACGAAGCAGGTATCTGATCAAGCGATGACTTATGGTGTACACCATGCTTATTGGTTTGCATTATTTCTTGTAATTATTGCTTTCTTTATCGCTTTATTTGTAAAAAAAGCAATAGCTCCAGACTTTAACCAAGAAAAAGAGTAATGCAAAAATATACATCCTATTAATTCGCATAAAAACAATTTTATTTACTAGTGGTACTATCATCAAATAAGGAGATGAACTATTGGTAAAAGAATTAATATTGAATAAGACTATATTACATGTTGATAATTTTGAAGAAACAAAAGTGAATGGATTACTTAAAATTTCGTTTGCTTTTAAAGTAATCCATGAGGAATACCATGATATAACCACGCTACTTTATGAAGGAGTATTTGATGTTATCATTCCTGAAAAGAAATTATCTTTTAGAGGAGAAATTCAAAATTACTCTACATCAATTACTAACCTGTATCAAAAAGGAAGTATTGGAGATTTTCAATTAACTTTACTTGAAAAAGCTTAATCCGAAAAAGCGAACAGCCAATGTTTGGCTGTTCGCTTTTATTTAAATTTCTGCAGTTTTTCTAACTTCTTTACTAATTTTTTTCGTGAACAATGCTTTCAGGTAAGGCATTGCATATCTGTCTAGACCTAATTTTCCAGCGTTCGCACCAGCAACAACGATGAAGAATCCAAGTAATATCATTTGACCGTTTGTGCTTACTGTTCCACTGAATAGGAAAGAGAAATTCATAACCATTCCCATTAGCACTGCGAAATTAGTAAATAGACCCAAGACTAATGCAATACCAACAAGAAGCTCTCCCCACATAACCAGGAAGGTGAATAGACCCGCATTTGGTAAAGCAACATTTTCCAAGAAAGCTGCCCACCAACCTTGAACAGCAGGGTGTTCTCCAGTAGATTTTGCAATTGCTCCTTGTAAGAAACCACTTGCATCAAAGCCTCCACCAGTAATTTTCCCCCAACCACCTGTAATCCAAGAATAACCAAGATAAATCCGAATAATTGCTAATACACCAGCTACGACATTATTTTTTCTTAAAAGTTCCAACATGTCCATCCACTCCTATAATTATTTTATATTGTTCAATAAATCACATATATTGTTTCAAGAATTCTTGTTTGTTGCTACATTTAGATAATAACATGTTTAAAAAGTATGGAAAACACTTATGTTCAATAGTTCACAAACAGACAACAAAGTTTTGACAAGTTGTTGACAAATAACAATTACCATTGACTATTGCAAAATAAATAGAAAGTAGTCGGTTACTGCGCTTTCCCAGGAAATGAATTAGGTTATCATTTCAAAAGATGTTAGAAAGAGATTATCTCTTTCTATGAACGTACTGTATCTTTAGAACAATTTACAGTTACAATTTGGAATTCTAAAAGCATTATTTGCTACTGTTTTTAGTGATTATTATTATATTTTCCTAGAGTATTAACTTAAAACACATGATTTCGTCAAGCGCAGAATAACTATAAAGAAATAAAGTAATTGCTTGTCTTTATGTAGTTAGATCAGTTCAGTAGGAGGTAATAAAATGCTTGAATCAATCTTGCAACTATTTGTTAGTGAGGATAAAGCACAAACTATATTAGCAAATCAAAGTATTGAGATTATTTTCATGGTTTTGTTGGTCACATTTGTTGTTACTTTTGTTGTCCATATCACTTTGTTTAATAAATTAAAGAAGATACGTAATTATTTAAATGAGACAAATCGGATGGATATCGATCCGTTACGTGACTTTAAGAAACAATTTGTCCGAAAGCAACAAGAAGAATCAGTTAAAGTAGAGACCTTTATCCAAGAAAAATTTTCGAGCTGGCGTGTATTTAATCTTCCTGTTGTAAGCCTCATTAAGATGATTCAGGCAACAGTTTCTGTGTTTATATTGATTGGTGTCTTGGGGACATTTATTGGATTAACAATGTCGTTAGGTAGTATTAATTCAGGGGGTACTCAGTTAGTCGAAGATGTTGCCAGTGTTCTCTCAGGAATTGATGTGGCATTTTACACGAGTATAGCAGGAATGGGTTTTTCATTAATTATGACTGTAATTATTAAGGCATTTAATACAGAATATTTACTTACAGATATTATGTTAAAAGTAGAATCAAATTTAGAGGAGCAAGAAGAAAATGGTATGGGACGACTTATTAGCGTGTCAGAAACTATTAACAACTCGATTCTTGGACTTCAGGAAACGAACCAACAGTCGTTACAAGGTATTGAAAGTTCATTTAAAGGTTTTCAAGATTATACAACTGGCTTACAGCAATCTGCAGAAGACCTGGCTAAGTTCAATCAAGGATTGTCGAGTAATTTAAAGGAATTTCAAGTGTTATTTGACAGTATAAAAAAAACAACAGATGGATTCGACAAAGGTACATCGAAGCTTAATAAAAACTTTGATCAACTTTTTACCTATTTTAAAAGAATGGATGGAAGAAATGAACGTATCGCCAATACCTTTGAAGAGACCTATGAAAAAGTGAAAGAAGTTTCTACAGTACAGACGGAGACACTAAACCGTTTTGAAGAATCGGTAAACGATTTGAAGAAGTTTAGTTCGTCCATCTTGGATGGTCAGGAAGCTGTCAATAATTCTTTGAATACAATAAACAAAAAAAGTAATGATTTAGTTTTAAGAATGGCAGATCATAACAAAGAGTTTAAACAAATTTTTGGCGATGATCTAAGTGCTAAATTAGATGGTATTACGTCTTACCTCGGTGAGCTTTCAAGAGACTTTGATAAGTTGGGAAACTCAATCGTTCATTTACCCAGTGCGTTAGAAACGATTAATAAAACACAAACTGAATATAAGCATCTTTTAACGGATCGTTTTGATGAGTTAAAGAAGTTTAATCAAGAGTTTAATCAACACTTAAAAGCCCATGCAACAGATTCGATTGTGTTTGAACAACATCTAAGGGACGCGACCAACACTTATGAGCAAGTCGGTATGAAAAATAATCAGTTAATTAATGAAATTAATGGGACCATTTCTCAATTGAATAGTTCTTTTAACCAACGTGAGAATCAGCTGGAGGCAAATGTAACTGTGTTGAAAGACACCCTCTCTCAGTATGTCAATAATTTAGAAGGGACACTTGGAGACAAGCTTGATAGGGTAATCCGCAACATTGGAGATTATGTGGAAATGACCAATCAAGGAATCAAAAAAGAATTTAAGGAATTACGGCTTATAACAGAAGAAATCCAGCAAAGTAGTAGCCGTTACACACAGCAAACGTTTAATGAACTAAACCAGGAAATACAGAAGTTAAATCACCAGCTCCATTCCTTTAGTCAGGAAGCAGTAAAAGTGAGCAATGATCGAGGTTTGAGGCAAAATGATTAATAAATACCAAAGGCTATTTAGAAATGAACAGGATGAAAGTCACTTTTGGCCATCGTTTACCGATTTATTAACATCCATCTTACTTTGCTTTGTGTTGATTTTTATTTGTATGATGGTAATTAAATCAATTCAAATTGAGGATATGAAACGAACGATTGATCAAATTATGGGCGTTCGATCTCAGTTGGTGAAAGATTTAAACGAAGAATTTCGTGATTCTCCGTTAGGGATTGAAGTAGACGAAAAGACCGGGGCAATTATTTTTAATACGGAAATTTTATATGCGTATGATGAATCAGTTTTAAAGGAAGAATCATTTCAGTTTTTAGATGAGTTTGTCCCAAAATATTTAGACGTTCTACTAGAAAGTGGCTATGAAGAATATATTTCAGAGATTATTATCGAAGGTCACGCCGATCGTACGGATACGTATTTATATAATTTAAAGCTTTCCCAAGAAAGAGCATATAGTGTAGCAGAATATATTCTTAGCGATAAGTTTCCATACCATAATATTCAACAACATTTAAAAGATAAACTTACAGTTAATGGCAAGTCATTCACAGACAGTCGTACCGATGAAAATGGTAACTATAGTGCAGAGGACTCAAGAAGGGTGGAATTCAAGTTCCGACTCAAAGATGAGGAGATACTTGATAAAACGAACGAAATATTACAGGGTAATTAACTACGAGTAATAAGATAATAAATAGGAATGCGAGATAACTAACTCGCATTCCTATTTATAGTAGGAGAGAAGACTCGTAATTTTTCCTATTGATAAAAGAAGAATACACGTTAACGCATAAATTCAGCGGAACGTTCTACTCTACCATTGTTCGAAGTGCGCATTATTATTTTTAGCTTCTTGTTCAGCTATTGTTTGCACAGCATTTGTTGGTTCAACACCACTCTGATTTTGATTATTGACCATATTTTGTATCGGTTGCATAAATTGCTGTATCTGTGGATTGTCTAAAGCATTATTGATTGTTTCAGGTAGTCGTTGAAAAGTTCCGTTTTGCATCCCTTTTCTAATACCATAAATTGCTGCACTTGCTGCACCTACAGTTAAAACCTTATTTACTAAACCCATGCTACATCATCCTTTTTCACTTCATTTATATTTAGGAACAGGCTTAGTTTTTTGTTAAACTCTTATTATTATACGCACACTAAGATATCTTCTGTATATCGAAGTAATTTTAATTGGAGACTAAAACAATAAACAGTTTACGAAATTTTTAAATAATTGTTGAGAAATTTGCAAAGTATTGTTAAAATTATCACAATGAAGAAAGGGCTATGTGTAACTGGCGAAATGCGGATAACCGTAAGGGAGCACTTAGTATCAATAGCCGTTCGCCTGGGCAAAAGGTAAGGAACAGAATCCTTACCTCTTTCTGTGTATTCTTAAAAATAGGAGTGGGTTTGATGAAAAGAGTCTATAATTTTTCAGCGGGACCATCTATGCTTCCGTTACCTGTATTAGAAAAAGCTCAACAAGAACTACCAAACTACAATGATTCTGGAATGTCTGTTATGGAAATGAGTCACCGATCTGGTTTATTTACAGATATTATTACACAAGCAGAACAATTGCTGAGAGACTTGATGAATATCCCAGATAATTATAAAGTTATCTTCATGCAAGGTGGAGCATCACAACAATTTGCGATGGTACCAATGAATTTATTAACGAAAAGTGGCAAAGCAGATTTTGTTAATACTGGTTCTTGGTCTAAAAAAGCTATTAAAGAAGCTGAAAAATTTGGTCAAGTTCGTGTGATTGCCTCTTCAGAAGATGAAAACTTCACTTATATACCAAAAATTGATCGCAGTATGATTGACCCTGAAGCTGATTATGTACACATTACTACAAATAATACGATAGAAGGTACTACTTTTAGAGATATTCCGGATACAGGTGATGTACCGCTTGTCGTTGATATGTCATCAAATATTTTATCTGAACAAATGGATATTTCAAAATTTGGGTTGATTTATGCTGGCGCACAAAAGAACATTGGTCCAGCTGGACTTACAGTTGTGATTATTCGTGAAGATTTAATTGGTCAAGCAACAGAAACATGCCCAACCATGTTAGATTATAAAACGCACAGCGAAAGTGGTTCATTGCATAATACACCACCAACATTTTCTATTTATATGGCTAAACTTGTTTTTGAATGGTTAAAAGAACTTGGTGGCTTAAAAGGAATGGAAGAAATCAATCAAGAAAAAGCTAGAATTCTATATGAGTATATAGATGAGTCGGATTTTTATTTATCTCCAGTTAAAGAGGATAGTCGTTCGATTATGAACATTCCTTTTGTAATTCCAGACCGTGACTTAGATGGCCTTTTTGTCAGGCAAGCACAAGCAAGAGGACTTGAAACGCTAAAAGGACACCGTTCTGTAGGTGGTATGCGTGCTAGTATTTACAATGCAATGCCTTTAGAAGGTGTACAAGAGCTTATTAACTTTATGAAAGAATTTAGAAGTGAACATAAATAGTCGTATAACTATGAAGTGGTGATTATCAATCGATGAATCACCACTTTTTTCACGGATTAATTTATGAAAGTAAAGTGAGCATTATTCTGGTTTAAACTAAATAGCGTAGGCAATAATTAGAAGAGAGCACCGAACTAGAATAAATCTTGAACATTATCTTGAATAAGGATGGTCAACTTATGAATGTAAGAATCGAAATTACATATAAAACACCAAAAGGAGTAGAAACAACTTTCAGCTCAGGTGAAATGCCGGATGCGAAAGCTTTATTTATTGCTGAAGATATCGAAAAGACAGGACGCACGAAGGAAATCAATTTCGTTGATGTCCATGAAAACACATGGACAATGAAGGAATTAAAAAAGTATATGAAAGGGATTGAAACGGAACCACATAACGCAATCGTTTATTTTGATGGTGGCTTTGATCTTCAAACAAAAAATTCAGGTCTAGGTTGTGTCATTTATTATGAACAAAACCAAAAATTATTTCGCCTTCGTAAAAATGCTTTAGTAGATAATCTAAATACGAACAATGAAGCAGAATATGCTGCGCTTCATCTTGGGTTAAAAGAGTTAGAATTGTTAGGTGTACATCACTTACCAGTAACCATTGTGGGGGATTCTCAGGTGGTTATTAATCAACTTAACGGTGAGTGGCCATGCGTAGAAGAGGAATTAAATAAGTGGTCTGATCGGATTGAGAAAAAAATTGAACAGTTAGGAATTACTCCTGAATATAAGGCTGTTTCTCGAAAGAAAAATAGAGAAGCAGATCAATTAGCTACACAAGCATTAAAAGAGATAGAAATATTAAGTACTATCGAGATAGATAAATAATATTGGATAGAAGAAAAAGGTGGTATATCTGCATGCAGATATACCACCTTGCAATTTTTTTAAAGGCTACTATAAGCTATTACTCGAAAAATTCATTAAATAATCTCTTGTCTGTATCATTGATTTTATTTCTAGCATAAGGATTCTCATCCTTAACACTTTTAACATCTAAATTTGTTTTTGCAACAATTCTTGGGCTAGTTGAAGGCTCGGCAATTAATCGGTCATCTAATGAGTCGAAATCCGGCAAATTTTTTTGCTTATTTTCTTTTTCTGCCATTTAAATTCCTCCATTTTTATGACTTGTTTGTACAGTTTCTAGTATAAACTCTGTTAAATAAAGTATTCTTACAAAAAGTGGTTAAGTTGTTAAAATTAGTGTGATAAAATATAATGGTCAAATAAATTGTGTTAGGGGAGATATTCATGCTGAAAAAGTTTGCTTCCGACGCTTTAGGATTGTCGGATATCGGAAAAATAATTGAACCTCAAGATTATGATAAAACAGATGCGGACGATTATATAAGACATGAGGATAATGAACAAATTTATTTTTTAATTAAGACAAAAGCAGATGAATACTGTTTTACTAATTTAGCTTTTATACATGTAGATGGGGAAAATGCAATTTCTTCTAAGCGGACATTAAATCGCTTCCCATATTCCCAACATAAGATTTCTGACGTTTTATTAGAAACTGCTGGTAAGGTGGATTTGGATATAGAAATTAAATTCACACTTGGAAAACAAAATTATAGTGTGGATGTTGATAAAAGACAAATTGATAAATTAAATGATTTGTACAAGGCTTTGGTTTATATTTCTGAAATTACACATGAAAATGATATTATGTTGGATATGGCTGGAAAAAGTCTTGATAAAGCAGTCAGCGTTCTGCAAAATTCAAGAACAAGTGAAGTACAACTAGCTGATCAATATAAACAATTAACAGAGTTTGGATTTTCATGGTTACAATCTGTACGTGAACAATATCATCGAAAGGACTTTGGAGATGTATTCGAAAAATATATTAACAATTAATGAAAACACTCTATATAAGTTTAGCAACACCGCCTCTATATCCAATGGATGGCGGTGTTTTTAATATAAGCATTTACATTTATATAAGAAGAAACATATCATTTAAGAAAATCTCTCAAGTTGGGTATAATTATTAGGAATATATCTAAAGAGGAGTTTATTCATTTATGGTTGAAAAAACATTTACAGTTATTGATCCACTAGGAATTCACGCACGACCAGCAACAATATTAATTCAAGTTGCGAATAAATTCAATTCACATATCGAGTTAGAGTACGAAAGAAAAGTGGTTAACTTAAAGTCGATTATGGGTGTTATGTCACTAGGATTAGAACATGCCACGACATTTAGGATTATTGTCACAGGTAATGATGAAGAGGATGCATTAGGTAAACTCATAGATACATTACATAAAGAAGCTTTAGCTGAATAAAGAGAAATTTTCCTACACTTAAAAGTGCCTTTAACAATAAAAGGCACTTTTTCTATTTATAGAAGCATATATGATTTTGTATCGAAACTAATAAACTTTGTCACCATTAAAAATTGAATTTTTCACAATGACGTAATCTACGGTACGTATTGCTTCTAATCGATTACCACCAGCGTAAGATATAGAAGATTGAAGGTCTTGCTCCATTTCATTCAAAGTATCTTGTAAAGAACCTTTATGTTCGACAAGCATTTTCTTACCTTCTACATTCTTCTTTTCACCTTTTTGAAACTCGGAAGCTGAACCAAAATATTCCTTGTAAAGCTTTCCTTCTTTTTCAATCGTTTCACCTGGTGACTCTTCGTGCCCGGCAAATAATGAACCAATCATAACCATTGAAGCACCAAATCGAACTGATTTAGCTATATCGCCATGCGTGCGTATTCCCCCATCGGCGATGATAGGTTTACTTGCCGCCTTTGCACACCAACGTAGTGCAGCTAATTGCCAACCACCAGTGCCAAATCCAGTTTTAATTTTAGTAATACATACTTTTCCTGGTCCAATTCCTACTTTCGTTGCATCTGCACCAGCATGTTCTAATTCTCTGACCGCTTCAGGTGTACCAACATTACCAGCAATTACAAAGCTTGTTGGTAAATACTCTTTTATATGTTTAATCATTTTGATCACTGCATTGGAGTGACCATGTGCGATATCAATCGTAATGTATTCTGGTAATAAATTTTTTCTAGCTAATTCTTCAATGAAGCTATATTCATCGTCTTTTACACCTACACTAATAGACGAAATTAACTTTCGTGACTTCATATCTTCAATGAAAGGTATTCTCTTCTCTGGCTCAAAACGGTGCATAACATAGAAATAACCATTATCGGCTAATTTAATTGCGATGGTCTCATCAACAATTGTTTGCATATTAGCAGGAACTACAGGCAACTTGAATGTATAGTCACCTAAAGTAACAGATGTATCACACTCTGATCGACTATTTACTAAGCATTTTGCTGGAACTAATTGAATATCTTCATAATCAAATGCATTTTCCATGATGTACACTCCTAAACACGAATATTAATATTATTGTTATATGAAACGTTCGTCCATTTGATAATGTATAACATATTCATAATTATGTCAAAGGTTTTTATTGAAATTTGATGATGAGAGTTTTTGAAAATTACCTTTTTGTATAATTGTCGTCTTGGAAGCAAAAAGTAATAAAGAAAAAGGAGGTTATGTAATGGATGCAAAACGCGCACAAGAAATTGCTTCATCTGAAACAATGGCTAATGTTAGTTATAACGGTGGGAAAATCTACATAGAACATGTAGATCAGGATACTGGAAATGCAACTGTACACCCCCTTGAAAAACCTGAATTCAAACAGAATGTATCCGTAGATGATTTGACTGAACAATAGGTATTTTATAACGGATAAAAACATAGCTAATTAAGGATTCGATTTAAGAACGATATACGTAGCAGATGAATAAGTAGTTCAATTTCCAGGTGAATTGGACTGCTTATTAATGTTGATTTATCAGTTTCTTATAGTTATTGATGTTGTAGTTAATAACATATGTGTTTATCAATTGAATGGATTGTGTTAACCGAGCTTTAGCAGAATCTTGCTGTCGTTAAGTTGAGTAACTAGGAAATTTATAATCTAGCATATTTCTATTTATTATAAAAATTAGGGATTAATTTTGAGGAAAGCCGAACAAAACATCAAACTAGATATCGAACGGAGTTACTCAAACAATGAAATAAAGAAAAGTGACTGAATAATAATGGTAAATATTTGGAAACCTAATACAAACACGTCATTCTGAAGGAGATTAACCAATGCCACATCAGAAGTTCCAGTCAACTACCATAAAACCCCGCTATGCTAAAGGGGCATTATCTACATTTGGAGCTAACTCCGTTTACCCTCGCATTCCTTGGGTGGCGGCTTGGTGGTCGTTAACTTTTCCAGGGTTTGGTCATGTGTATTTAGGTAGGTACTTACCTGGTTTTATTCTGATAATTTGGGAGCTTGTGGTAAACACTCAGGCTAATCTAAATATGGGGATAGCTTTATCCATGCTTGGGAAGTTCGAGGAGGCAAAAGCTGTCTTAAACGAAGAGTGGATTTTGCTTTATATGGGAGCGTATATATTTAGTATCTGGGACAGTTACCGTTCTTCTGTTGAAATAGGCAAAAGTCACATTCTATCCGAAGTGGAAGATGCACCTGTCGGCCCTTCGATTGTTAGCGCATTTGATATTATCATCGTTGATAAGAAAAAACCCTGGTTAGCAGCAATTTGGTCTACTTTATCACCCGGCTTAGGACAATTATATAGTGGCCATACGATTACTGGCACATTTATTTTGGCATGGTGGATATTTGTTACCTATAAGGCTAATACGATTGGTTCCTGGTTTTATTCGTCCATTGGGAATTTTCCAATCGCAACCGCAATGGTGGACTGGCAGTGGTTCCTTTTCTTGCCTTCCATGTACGCTTTTGCCATCTATCAAGCCTATGCAGCGGTAAATGAAAACAATATACTATACGATATTGAGCAACTACGTTACCTTAGAGTGAGGGATGAAAACTTGGCACAACAAGAACCAAACACATTAGAAAATGATACATTACAAATAATTGCTACATTTGAACATTCTCCTTTTGTAGAGATGGCTATCCATGATATAGAGTCGATAGGAGTACCCCCAAAAAATATTGTTGCATTACCTCTAGAAAACCTTGAGGCAGAAACAAATATAATTGACTCTCTTCATCGAGTCGATGGCAGAAGTGTTCTGGACGGAGCTATGGTTAGCGGAACGATTTTTATGCTTCTGGGAACGATATATGGATTTGTATGGTACTGGGGACCGGTAATTTGGGGTTTGCTCGGCTTAGTAGGTGGTTTCTTCTTAGGATTAATAATCGAAATAGCCTTCCACAAAAAGAGAATAAAGCTATTTGCAAGTCGTAAAAGTGAGGTTTTTATGCAGATAACATGTAATAGCTCGATGAAGGAGCATTTAATTAAAGTTCTTAAAGAGAGGAAGGCTAATGGATACCTTGTTATTCCTCAGCGAATCACACCTGATACATAATTTATTGATTCGTGTATTTTTTGATTGTGTCTTTACAGCAAATTTGAATCTAGATTAATACGTTGAACACAAAAAGTTAATTTAGAAAAATAAAGCTTAATAAAGTTTTAAAAAATGATTTTTTTAGTAAGAATAAAAACTTGAAAAGCAAAGGAATTACTGTAACAACAAAGGGATAATCGCTAAGTTATATTAATAGGCAAGAGTCCAATAGCGAACTCTTCCCAACAAGTTGCTTAATTTGAATCTTTTCAACTTTTTGAGAGTGTTTTAACACGAAGCGTTCTCCTATGCTAATATTATGTTTTTTATCTTTTAATTATTATTTTGCAACTTTAAATCAACCAAGTTGTTATTATGAGCCATGGTCGAGTAACTTGCTTCGATTTTGTTAAGACTTTATTTTAACGCACTGTATCTAACCTTCCTCTTAAGCCAGTATCGGTATCCAAAAAACAGCATAACTAACAAAATAGCATAACTGGTCAGACCTATAATAAAATGAGGCAATCCAGTAAAAATCTTATTTCCTCCAAAAGCTAATATAAACATGGGTGGGGTTGATCCAAACAATGTTGCAGTTATGTAGGAACGAAGTGAAATTTTGTTTATGCCAGCGTAAATATTAATAAGTACATATGGAAAAAGAAAGATCATTCTTGCTAGAAGGAGAGTAAATAAGTCATTCTTTTGAATCAGTTCATTAAAATTGTTCATCCCTGTAAAACGGTGAATGTATTGCTGGAAGAAATCCTTAAATGCATTGCGAGCTATTAAATAATAAATCAATGAAGAAAAAATAACTCCAAACATATTAATTAAAAACCCAAAAAATACACCATATTTAACACCCATCAATCCAGCAAAAATAGTAAATGGAATAATAGGAATCGATGAAAGAAATGCTGAGCAAAATAACATGAAAGGTATATCCGTCCTATTGTCGCCTTGAACCCAGTCGATTACATTTTCTCGATAAATAAAACCAATGATTAACAAAATTACATAAATTATAGCTATTGATAGTTGTTTCATGATAATCTCCTCAAATAGTACCCTATGATTTAGGATTACTATTTGTTGAATCAAGGTTTTTATTCGCATTAATTTCTATTAATAAGTAAAAGTATATAATTGTACAACAGAATAACTGCATACTTTTTTTATTGAATACCTTTTAAAAAGGTTATCAATATATAATCGAGACTATCGTCCAAATCGAGCGTTATCCCAAACCCATTATTTTGTTCTAATGATACAAATCCATGTAATATACTTCTTAATCCTCTTACAGTGTGAAGGGCAGTATCTTTGTCTAAGTGATAACTCTCGAGTACTTTTAATGTGATTTCTATGATTTTATTTCCAGCTTTCTGAATCTCAGGAAGTTGGTTATCCGAAGCATGAAGTGTTGCTTCGTACAAACCAGGATGTAATCTAGCAAATCTAATGTATGCTTTGCCTAATGCTATAACGGGATTTTGCAAACTTGACTGAGATAGATTGGTTTCCATTGCACTATATAATTGTCTTAAGCCATGGAGGGCAAGTTCATTACGTAAAGCAGGTAAGCCTTCTATATGATTATATAGAGAAGGGGAGCGAATGTTTAATCTCTTAGCTAAATTGGCCATTGTTACAGCATGCACTCCGTCTTCATCGGCAATCTCTATGGATGTTTGAACAATTTTCTGTAAATCCAATCCCATTCTCGGTGACATTTAAACACTCCTTGGTCTGGTTGACTTAAGTTTTTTCTCTGCTTTTAGAATCGCTTGTTTTATTAATGGTATTGGATTTTCTAATGGTTTCCCGTGTCCAACGAATAATACTTGAGGATTAAATTCGAGAATTTTTCTAGCACTCTCAACTGACTCTTGTTTATTCCATGTTGCTAGAGCAGGAAAAGGGAAGAGAACCTTCAACTGACCAGATACAGCAATACCAGTTCTTGTTTGAAAAGCACCACCAGCTATGAGGCTATTGTTTCGGATATCTATGAAAGACATTGACCCAGGTGTATGCCCTGGTGTTCCGATTGCTAGTAATGAGCCGATTCGATCACCATCTTTAATAAGAATATTTGGTTTCGTTACAATCCCCTTTGGAGCACCACCACGTATTGGTAATTCAGGTTCGCCACTTTCTAAAGACAAATCTCCCATGAGTAGCTTTGCATCGCGTCGCGAAATATAGACAGTACAATCAGGGAGGATTTTTTTCAATTTATCCAAGGCACCAACATGATCCTCATGTCCGTGAGTTAATACTATTTTCGTGATTGGCTTGCCTATAAGTCTTGCTGTTCGAATTATTTTTTTTGCACTGTACGGTAAGGCAGCATCAACTAAA
Source organism: Aquibacillus rhizosphaerae (assembly GCF_030282825.1). Lineage (GTDB taxonomy): Bacteria > Bacillota > Bacilli > Bacillales > Amphibacillaceae > Aquibacillus_C > Aquibacillus_C rhizosphaerae. Next base: position 252,826 of record NZ_JASTZU010000018.1, on the reverse strand, counting down.
GTTAAACTCTCATCTTCTTCAACTAAATAACAACTAACCGGGAAAAAATGCTTTAAAAAATCTATCGAATGTATTGTATTGTTTGTAAGTATCATTAAAAAACCCCCCTTTATTTTTAACAATAACTAATTTGTTAGTTTTATTATAACTAATGGCATTAGTTTTGCAATAGTTTTTTTACCATTATGAATGCTTCGTTGTATTAATTAGCACAGTCCTCAGACAAACGAACTAATTAATTTCAGATGATTATGTTAAAATAATCGGATAATAGAGAAAAAATTATAGCCTAGGTGGTGTTTAGAAATGAATACGAAAAAGCTCGTAGGTGAAAATGCAGTTGACTATATTTCTGATGGAATGATAGTTGGACTCGGGACGGGATCTACAGCTTATTGGATGGTTGTAAAGTTGGGGGAGCTCGTAAAAAAAGGACTCGATATTAAAGGAGTAGCAACGTCTAAAAGTACCGAGACACTAGCCCATGAATTAGATATTCCATTAGTCAATTTGTCTACGATAGAAAAAATTGATGTGACGATAGACGGTGCAGATGAAGTGAATCCTGAATTACAATTGATAAAAGGAGGGGGAGGGGCTCTATTACGAGAAAAAATGGTTGCATCCATTTCAGACCGGCTAATTATCGTAGTTGATGAATCAAAATATGTATCTAATTTAGGTCATTTTCCATTACCGGTAGAAGTAGTACCTTTTGGATGGGAACTCACACGTAAACAGATAGAAAAATTAGGGTGCATTGCTAATTTGCGTATCGTTGATCAAGATTCTTTTATTACAGACAACGGAAACTATATATTAGATTGTTATTTTGAAGCGATACACAATACCACAGATTTACATATGCAATTAAATAAGATAATAGGTGTTGTTGAGAATGGTTTATTCGTTAATATGGCCAATACTGTCTTAATTGGTTTAAATGATGGAAGAGTTAAAACGTTAACAAAAGAAAGTACATCCACTACATAGCATAATCTATTTGCTTAATTAAAAAAACTTCCCCTTTATTATGTAAGAACTAATAATAAGGGGGAAGTTTTTATTCTATGCATTATAATAGGTATGGTCATTTTTACCTTTTTCTTTGGATTGATAGAGAACCATATCAGCATAACGTAATACTTAAACTGTTATCGTGATCTGGCCACAACGCTCCGCCAATACTACAACCAATTTCAAACACGAGTAATGTCAAGTATGATTAGTTTTTTAAAGGTATAATAAGCCGTTCTCCGATAGAATCGATATTTTGTAAACTTCTTAACTTTTTTTATCTAGGAATATGACGAACTAGTCTATGGACATAAAACAAATTATTTCGTAATTTTCTTGTAAATGAATCGCTACTTCTTGCAATAATTTATCACCATAATGATGGCTTACCTAATTAAGAATACGTTGAATCTATATAGAAAAGCACAATACTTATATATGTTAGAAAAATGTGAAAATTTATGAATTAATTGAATAAATAATGTGTGGATGGTGATTATAATACTAATCAAATATACCGAGGAGGTATACGGATGGAAGTTGATATGAGTGTGGAGGAAGTGTTGGAAGGGATTCGTAGGTTAAACAAGGTGGAAGAAAATCTGAGTAAGAAAAAAGTGAAAAAATCACATCCGCAATTAATGAAAAACGCATTGTATTATTTTTCTGATTGGGAAAAAGCAATAGACAAAAGTATATCTTAACGAAGAAGCAAGCACCCCTAAAGTACAAAAAAGGGGTGTTTGCTTTTGAATGAAAACGTGTTAAACGATAACAAAGATATTGCTTTTTTTTTCATAAAAATGATAGAGTATTAACATTGTGTTTTAAAAGGTCTAATTTAATGTCAATAAAAAGTGAAAAAGGTAGTTTTAATCTTTCTTTGACGTTGGTATATAGGTAATAGAAAAATAAAGAAGAGTGATGAAAAAGAAGGAGAGATAGGATTGACTGATAAAGATTTACAAAAAGGTAAAAGGCAGTTTGAACATTTTCAAGTTATCGATTACTTTCGTTTTATAGTACCTTCTACTTTAGGTATTCTTTTATTTATGGTTCCCATCACATATAATGATGAAATCACAATACCTGTTGCCTTAATGGCAGGCGTTTTGGAGTCACTTTTATATGACAAGCTACCGTTAACGGTGACAATCATTTTACTACTTGTTGCAATTGTAAGTATATGGGCAACAAGTGTTAAATCTAGACGCTTTACGACGAATAGCTTTTTAAATAACTTATTCGTTATCCATCCAGCATGGGTTTTTGTTCGAGTAATTGGATTTATATTGGCTTTCATGACGCTTTATAAAATAGGACCTGAATGGATTTGGTCAGAAAATACGGGAGGACTTCTACTATTTGATCTCATACCACTTTTATTTACTATCTTTTTATTTGCTGGAATATTTCTTCCGTTATTATTAAATTTCGGTTTATTGGAATTGTTAGGAACATTACTGGATAAAATCATGAAACCACTTTTCACTCTCCCAGGACGCTCCTCGATAGATTGTCTAGCTTCCTGGATGGGTGATGGTACGATTGGTGTACTTTTAACTAATACTCAATATGAAGAAGGATTTTATACAAAACGTGAAGCTGCAGTGATTAGTACGACATTTTCAGTTGTTTCCATAACATTTAGCATTGTCATTCTTACTTATATGAAATTACAAAGTTACTTTATGTCTTATTATTTTGCAATAGTTATTTCTAGTTTTGTTGCAGCGTTAATCCTTCCAAGAATACCGCCACTTTCTAGGAAACCTGATACGTATGTAATCGAAAATAAACAAATGGAACAAACAGATTATTTATCTGGAAAAGAACGATTAAGTTTCGGAATGATCAAAGCTTTGGAGCGAGCAAAAGCAAATAATAGTTTCGGTTTTACAATGAAGAGTGGATTGAAAAATGTTGTCGACATGTGGTTTGGTGTCCTTCCGGTTGTCATGGCATTTGGAACAATAGCAGTTATTATTGCAGAAACAACAACTGTTTTTGAAATTATCGGGGCACCGTTTATTCCAATTCTTCATCTATTACAAGTACCTGAAGCAACGGAAGCTGCTCAAACAATGGTGCTTGGATTTGCGGATATGTTTTTACCAGCAGTTATAGGTCGCGGAATCGAAAGCGAGTTGACTCGCTTTGTTATTGCAAGTGTTTCGGTTACACAATTAATCTATATGTCCGAAGTAGGTGGGATCTTACTTGCATCTAAATTGCCTGTTCATTTTCTTGACCTTATTGTCATATTTTTACTACGGACATTGATTACATTACCGATAATTGCCGGAATAGCACACATAGTCTTTTAAAGTTACACGATTACTACCCCAGTTGAACGGGTGTTACTAACCTAAAAAACTGGGGTATTTTTTAAATTTTAAAAATGGGAATTTATATTATCATTAAAGTGCAGATATTTTTCTTTTAACGATACATAAATCGAATCCTTTTGATAAAGATTGGGGTTATTATATGAAGCAAAAAGTAATTTTGGCTGGTGGTACTGGATTTATTGGAAAGTACTTTGAAAAAAGATTTAATGAGCTAGGCTATGAGGTCGTCATTATATCAAGGCAAGCCCAGCATGTTTCTTGGGATGATTCATCGGCCTTGAAAGAAGCAATAGAAGATGCTGAACTATTAATTAATCTTGCGGGAAAATCAGTGAATTGTCGGTACAATGAGTCGAACAAGCAAGAGATTATGAATTCAAGAGTTTCAACTACCAAAATACTTGGTGATACTATTTTGTCTTGTACTAATCCTCCTGAAGTATGGATGAATTCAAGTACGGCAACCATTTATCGACATGCTGAAGATCGCCCCATGACTGAAGAAACTGGTGACATTGGTACAGGGTTTTCTGTTAATGTTGCAAAAGCTTGGGAGCAAACTTTCTTTTCATTTAACCTACCAAAAACGAGACAAATCGCTCTACGTACTGCGATTGTATTAGGCGAAGGTGGCGGTGTAATGACTCCATATCTAAATTTGGTAAAGTATGGTCTTGGTGGAGTCCAGGGGTCTGGCAAGCAAAATTCAGCTTTATACATGTGGAAGATTTGTTTCAAATTATTTTGTTTGTAAGAGATAGAGAGTATTTAAAAGGAGTATTTAATTGTTCCGCTCCTGAACCAGTAAAAAACAGAGAACTGATGGAAAAGATGCGTAAAACATTAAATGTTAAGTTTGGTTTACCTGCACCGAAGTGGATACTTGAGATAGGGTCCGTACTAATTAGAACGGAAACAGAGTTAGTTTTAAAAAGTAGATGGGTTATTCCTGAAAGGTTGGAACATGAAGGCTTCCGATTCACCTATAATAACATTGATAAAACCTTATATGATATATTGCATTAATACGATGTTCTTACTCCAAAAACAACTAAGCGCTATCTATTTTTATTGATAAAACTTGAGGTCCCTCAATTTAGAGACCCAATTGATAGCGGTTTTGCATCTTATGTAAATATTATTATTAAGTCTAGAGATAGATTAAGAAAATTTTAATTATAATACATACAGACAAAAAAATGAACAAACTATTTTAAAAAAGGGGGAGAAAAAGTAAGGATAATGTCAAGCGTGAATGCATATGTTTGTATAAAAGTTAAAATAATTTAATGTAAGTAGGGAGGGGTTTATGTTGAAAGATATAACTGCTATTCTTGTAGATTATGCTGAGCAGTCAATATTGAATAAAGCACTATTCTCCTTAATACCAATCAGAAATAAGTTGCATTCTATTATAGTTATTACGGAAGAAAAAATATCTACAAATTTCATGATGGAAAGTGAGTGGTTTGACAAGATTGAATTTATCTCTAACGAGATTAATGATTCAGGACAACTATTAAATAATACTATTGATGAAATTTCTACAGAATATGTATTACTTCTTCAGGATACAGACTACCTTTCTCCTAAAATAAGTAGTGAAACCCTAGAGCTAGATCAATCAAAGACAGCCTTAGTAACTTCATATGAAATTTCCAATAAAGTTATTCATCGTCCATATTTACTTCTTACTTCTTTTATTAAAAAGGAGAAGTTCATGTCGGATTTTCAATTACCATTTAAAGAGTCTCGACTTCCTGCTATGCTTCTCAAAGTAGAAATATCTTGTCAACAATTTAAAGAGGGTGTAGTCAAGCAAGCAAGAAAAAACAGCTCCACTAATAGCATTGAAAAAGCAAAAATCATAGAAAAGTACCAACTAAATCCAGTCAAAACAAACTATACATCACTATCTGTAATAGTATCTAATTATAATATGGAAAAGTATGTAGAGACTGCAGTTGTCTCATGTCTCTTACAAAATGAACATTTTGATCAAATATTAATTATTGATGATGGATCCACTGATAATTCTTATAATAATCTAAAACAATGGAATAAATTTAATCATGTTAAAATATTTCATAAAAAGAATGAGGGGAAGGCAATCGCCTTAAACCAATTATTGTCTGAAGTAACTTCAGATTTTATTTTGGAACTTGATGCAGATGACTGGCTTGATCCGGATGCTGTTTCGACTGTTAAAGAACTTTTACACGATCTACCTAAGGAATTTTCTCTGTTATATGGAAATTTAAAGAAATGGAAACAATTAGACAGAGATGTTGTTTTTAAAGGGGAATCAAAGGGTATTCAAATTGATGGTATTTCTAACTTACTATCCTATCACTTTCCACTTGGACCAAGAATATATCGGACTTCATCTTTAAAGGAAGTCGGAGGGTTCCCGGTAATTCCATTTGAAAATGGCAGGCTTTATGAAGATGTAAGTGTATTAACTAGATTAATAAATATCTCAAAGTTTCATTATCAAAACTTTACTATTTACAATGTTCGAGAACATAAAGAAAGCATCACTAGAAACAGTGATGCGAAGTGGAATGAATATTTAAAAATATTGAAATTTAATATAAACGAAAACAGTGATTAATTTATCCTGAACTCTCTAAAAATTGCTTAATGATTGTTATAACATGTTCTTGTTTTTCGACAGAGAGGGTTGGGAAAATTGGAAGTGCTAATATTCTCTTGGACGTTTTCTCAGCAACAGGAAAGTCTCCATTCTTATAATTTAAATAACGGAATGCCTCTTGCTTGTGTAAGGGAATAGGATAATAAATAGCAGAAGCAATACCACTATTTTTCAATACTTCATTGAGTTCGTCACGATTATCTAGTTCAACACAGTACTGATGAAAAGTGTGTTTTCGACTATCTGTGTTCGGCGGTGTTTTTAAAAGATTACTTAAATTCTCCGTGTACCTGTTGGCTATTTCTTTTCTTTTCTCCAAAAATGTTTCTAGGTAATCTAATTTCACAAGCAAGACAGCTGCTTGGATTTCATCAAGTCTACTATTCATCCCGATTGATGAATGGTGATATTTCTCCTCACTTCCATGATTCCTGAGACTGTTAATTTTGTCATGAATTTTTTTATCTTTTGTTATTACTAGTCCAGCATCTCCAAATGCACCAAAATTTTTTGTGGGGAAGAATGAGAAGCAACCAATATCACCGATCGTACCAGCTTTTTTGCCTTCGAACTCTGATCCAATTGCCTGACAAGCATCCTCAATTACTTTCAAGTTGTATCTACGAGCAATTTCCATTATCTCTTTCATTTTTGCAACTTGACCATACAAATGAACTACGATGATAGCTTTTGTGTTTTCCGTTATTGCTTTTTCAATTTCAGAAGGATTGATATTATACGTTTCTTCTTCTATATCAACAAAGACTGGTTTTGCCCCTTCTAGAGCAATTACTTCTCCTGTAGCGAAGAAAGTAAAAGGTGTTGTAATTACTTCATCACCAGCTCCAATTTTCAAAGCTTTTAAAGCTAATTGTAAGGCATCTGTTCCGCTTGCTACTCCAAGGCTGAAAGGGGTATTTAAATATTTGGCGACCGAATTCTCTAGTTTTTCAACTTTGTCTCCTAATATATAATTCCCACTATCAAGTACTTCAGTTAAGTTATCTAAAACTGGTAATTTTATTAATTTCCATTCTTCTTTTAAATCAAGCAAAGGTACTTTATTGTAGTTTCCATTTGTCAATTTATATTCCTCCTATTCTCTCATATTGGATACCCAACTGTTTTATTTCTTCTTGATTCAGTTTGTTTCTTCCGTCAAATATCAGCTGACAATTAGTGAAGTCTTTAAAATTTATATCGTTATATTCCTTGTGAAAAGATTGAATAATAATTACATCAATTTCTAAAATCATTTTATCTTTAATGGATAGTGGAGTAGCTCCATAGTTTGATATCTCCGCATCAGTAAATAACGGGTCGTTTATAAATATATTTACATTTTTTTCTCTAAGCTGATTTATTAGCAAAAGAGTTGTTGATTTTGTAGGCTCTTTGACATTTTCTCTATAAGATAATCCCATGATAAGAACATTTTTATTTTTTAAAGAGTTTATCCTTTTCTCGATTTTTGAGATTGCATAACTTGCCATACTGTCATTGATTTTCCTAGACAAAGGGGTAAGACCTTTATTCAATCCTTTATTTATAAAAAAATAAGGATAAATTGGAATGCAGTGGCCCCCTACGCCAATACCTGGAGAGTGAATTTGTGAATATGGTTGGCTATTACTAGCTTCTATCACTTCGGAAATATTTACGTTTTTTTCTTCTGCAAATTTGGCAAGTTCATTTGCAAGAGCGATATTTACGTCTCGATACACACACTCGGCTACCTTTGAAAACTCTGCAGTTTCCATTGAACCAACTTCAATTAATTCACAATTTAGAGCTTTTTTATAAAAGTTTGATGCTAGCTCAAGACTTTTATTGTTGAAGGCTCCAATGATTTTCGGGTAGTTTTGTAAGTCTTGAATAATCCGATTAGAGTAAACTCTTTCAGGACTATAAGCAAGATAAAAATCTTCACCCATAATGAAACCTGATAATTCTTCTATTTTTTTACCGAATCTATTTTGGGTATCACCCGGAGGAAGTGTTGTTTCAAAGATTACAAGAGAGCCTTTTTTAATTCCATTAGCTATATCCTGAACTGCAGAATCAATGTATTGATAATCTATATCATTAACTTCATTAACTAATACAGGCACAATAACAACGATTATATTCGATTGGGATACAGCTTCAGAATTAGAATCAGTTGCCCACAAGCATCCTTCTTCATGAGCATTCAAAACCAGTTGATCTAATCCTGGTTCATTTTTTATATGAGATACACCTTGATTAATTGAATTAATTACATCTTTGTTTTTATCTGCACCAAAAACTTTATAACCATTATTTGCAAATACAGCAGCCAGAGTAAGTCCAATTTTACCAAGTCCAATAACTGCTACATTTGAAAATGATTCATATTTGTTCATCATATTTCAACCTCATTTCTTAATCATCATAAAATTTAATTTATTCTATGTTTAATAAATGAGACTGATTGGACATTCAACAGTGTTTTATCTATTAAAATTATAAAAATTCAAACGAAGAAGTATCTTTTAAGTGAGTATAGAAGAGAGGAAAAGGGGGCTAAAACATTCTATTATTATATGTTTAGATATGATTCAGTTTGTATTATTCTGTTATCCATCAGTGACGCATAGGGAACACCACCGATGGATTTACTGTTTATAATTTCTTGTAAACGTCAATATAACGTCCTGCCACGATTTGAGAATCATGATGTGTTTCAACATACTGCCTTCCTTTTTCGCCAAGTTCCTTCCAAAGTTGCGGTTTTTCTATAAGATTTTTTAATACATTTGTTATATTGGAAGGATTAGCATTTATCACTGGTAAATCTGGTGGGTATTTTGTTTCTAAGTCTTCTCTTATATAACAAATAACTGGCTTCCCAAAAGCCATTGCTTCTGAGCTAATAAAACCACAAGCACCTATTCTTAACTGATCAATGATGATATCTGCTTTAGATAGAAGTTTCATCGTTTCATCATGTGACATTCCTTCAATTAACTTAAACTGAAAGGACATACCCGACCGCTTCAATTCGTTTACTGCATTTAAGATGTATTCAGTTCCCTTTAAATCTCGTAAAGTGGGAGCATGAACAACGAGAGGAGATTTATTACTAGTAGGATATTGTGGTGTGAAGTTGTTTGTATCAATTGTATGAGGTATGACATGAGTATGCTTATATAAATTTGAAATATATCCATCTAATTCATGGTCTTGAACTATCGCATGGTCAATATATTTTGAAAGAGTCGAAACGTTATTGTATATTTTCTCTTCGGTCCACTCAGGCTTAACTCGAACGTAAGGATTGTTAAAACTTCTTGCAACAGATAATAAACGAATATCTGAACCATGATGGTGTACAACCATTTTCTTTCCAGCATCTTTTAGAATGGATAAATCCCTTTTGTCAGGAAAAAATGTTTCCCCAAAATGAAAATGAAAAATATCATACTGTTGTATCGAATCTTGTAAAAACTTCATTATTATCTTTTCTTTTTCTGGTCCTGTAATTGAATTTAGATGTAAGCATAAGTCGGGTTTGAATTTAAATGTATTATCATTAAAATGGCAGGAAAATGCGTGAACGCCTTTTGCTTGTAAAGCACGACATAACTCAATCATGGGAGGACCATAAGGAATGTGTAAAACTCTCAGGACATATCATCCTTTCTCCGTGTTAAGTGATGCAGCCTTTATGCTCCGCTGTTGTTTAATTGATCATAAACAGCATAGAGCCTATTTTCCATATAACCCCAGTTGTACTCCGTTTTCATTATTTCTCTGGCATTTCGGCTCATCTCATTTATCTTTTTTCTATCCGATTCAAGATGAATTAAAGCTTGGTGGTAATCTAGGGCCGAAGCTTGTAACTTATTGATGACGTACCCACAATTGTAAGATAGAATAAACCGCTCCATATCTTCACAGTTATTTACCAATACAGGGACGCCATTGTTTAAATAACTGAAGAATTTATTTGGCATGGCATACTTGTTGTTTAATGAATTTGTAGCATCTAAGTCTATCCAACCTAAATCAACATCCTTCATTTCTAAAGGAATGGAGTCATAATCCACCCAACCTGTAAAGGAAATTTTATCTCTTAAATGCGAAGGCACCTCTAAAATTGAGTCTTGTTTCGATTTCTTGCAACCTCCAATTATTTTAGCTCGTAGATAAAAACTTTTATTACACATTTCCAATACATTGATCAGCTTCTTGAAAGTACCTCGATTTCGTCCGATGTCACCTTCATATCCAAGAACTAAACTTGATTCATTACCTTTTTTGGACTCACAAATAGAAGCTAAGGGAGGTGAATTATAGATTACCTCTACTGAGAGAGTTGAATTTATTGAGAGATACCAAGATTTAATGGATTCGGAAACGGTTATTACAAAGTCTAATTCTCTTAACATTATATTAAGCATACTTTTTTTAACTTTTTTAACACTATTGGACTGATTACTTAACGGGTCTGGTTCTAATTCATGACTATCATAAATTAGTTTACAATGTTTTCCTTTTGAAGTTAAAGCGCGTTTAATTCCAATTCCTGAATAAAGTGAAAATAGTTCATGTGTATGATAAAAATCAGCTTCCTGCTTAATTCCTAGACATGTTAATGAATCATTAAAACGGTTATAGCCTCTAGAGAGAAGAGTATAGTGAAGTTCTTTGAGGTTTTGTTCATAATTTATTTGTTCATAGGTAATTATTTTAATTCCCTCATAATAAAAAGTAGAATCTCGAAATTCATTACGAAAGAGATTTCCGTCTACGTCAAAAAGATAACCATTCTTTCTAGGAACAATCATGGTTACTTTATAACCTTTTTTAACCAAGCTCTTTGCTTCTTTCTTGAAAATTCTGGCGTCTAAAAAAGGGTGTTCAGTTACTAAGAAACAAACAATGTTATTCATAATTCACCACCAGTTATTGTTCGTTTTTTTATACTTATGATAAAAGATAGTTAGTCTGTTTAGATTCAAACGAGCGATAAATTGTGACTAAACGGCTTTCCATGTGTTCATAACTATAGGTATCCTCCATAGCCTTTCTAGCATTTATACTCATTTGTTTTAACCTTGCTTTGTTTTGGTACAGATAAACAATACCTTTCACATAATCCGCTGGAGTTGGATTTAATTTATTAATAACAATTCCACATTGATATGTATTAACAAATTTGTCCATATCACTACATTTATTCACTAAAACTGGAATACCATTATTTAAATAGCTAAAGAATTTACTTGGCATAGAAAAACAATTATTAAGAGAGTGGGTTGGGTCTAAATCAATTAGCCCCAGGTCTACATCTGACAACACTAAGGGTAAAGAGTGGTAATTTACCCAGTCAGATCTTTTAATCTTATCTTTTATATGGTCAGGCGCGTAAAGCTTATCTCCATATCTAGGACCACCCACGACTTTAAATTCAAAGTCCATCACATTTTTAGTAGAGTCAGTTATCGCAAAGATTTTTTGTATGGTTGTTTTTGATAAGTTACCCTCATGAGCAACAACGAAATTTTTAGTATTTTCTTCTTTACATTTAAAATTTGAAACAAGTGGTGGAGAATTATAAATAACTTCAACTGGAAGTAAGGGGTCAATGGATAAATACCAAGATTTTATAGAATCAGAGACGGTTATTATATAATCTGCCTCTTTTAAGTTAGTTAGTAGCATGTTTTTCCATTTTTGTTTTGTTTTTTCATCAATAGTTAACGAATATGGATCAGGGGTAAGCTGTCGACTGTCATATATTAGTTTTGCTTGATTTCCTTTTTGCTTATTTAATGTCATTTTTATTTCTTTACCGTACGAGAAGGAATTCAATTCATGAGCATGATAAATATCAGCTTTTTCCTTTACTCCTAATTGATAAAGAGGATCAAACAAATGATTTTCATTTCTTTCTTCACTATTATAAGTGATAACTTTTATGCCTTGATGTACGAACGTTTTTTCTAAAAATTTAGTCCTAAATGGTTTTCCGTCTATATCATATAATAATCCACCTTTACGAGGTGCAATAATTGTAACTTGATACCCATGCTTTAATAGCGTTTTTGCCTCACATTCGAAAACACGAGCATCTAAAAAGGGAAGATATCCCAAAAGAAAACAGGCTTTTCGACTCAATTTAGAGACCTCCTATCATGATGGAATAAACTGTATTTTAAAATACCTTCTAATAAAGTATTAACAACTCCATTGAAATATGCATACAGTTAATTTAAATATGTTAGAAGATAAAAAAGTATCATCATTTTTCGTATTTATTTTTAATTCCACTTAATCAAAGGAACTGAAATCACTCAATTTTGGAGGAGACATGAATGGATTTAAAATTAAAGAAAAAAAAAGTGCTAGTGACTGGTGGTGCAAGAGGGATTGGTAAAGCAATAGCCGCAGCATTTATTAAAGAAGGTGCTCATGTCGGTATCGTAGCTAGAAATCAAGAAGAACTTAAAACTACACAAGAAGAATTAGGAGTACAAATATATTCAAAAGACCTTTCAAAACAAGAACAGAGGGAAGAATTGATAAATGATTTTATTAGAGATTTTAAAAGAATAGATATTCTCATCAACAATGCTGGGGCTAGTTTTGGAAAAGATTCATTAACAACTCCTGTGAATGTCTTTGATGAATCGATGAAGATAAATTTTTTCTCTGCCGTACACTTAAGTCAGTTAGTCAGTAAACAGATGGTAAGTCAAGGTGAAGATGGAGGAGTAATTATAAATGTTTCTTCGATTTACGGAAGAGAATCAGGTGGTTCTCCTTCTTATAATGCATCAAAAGCTGCTTTAATTAGTTTCACTAAATCTTTTAGTACAGAAGCAATTAAAAATAAAATACGTGTAGTTGGAATTGCACCAGGAGCTACCTATCATCCTAATAAGGAATGGATACGCAGGTTAGAAAACGACCCTGATTTTTTAAAAAAGTACGCTGCAGATAAAATTCCATCAGGTCGGCTTGGAGAAACCGAAGATATAGCCAATGTTGCAGTATTTCTTGGATCCGACAATGCCTCATGGATTGTTGGGACAACGATTCCTATTGATGGCGGTCAATCTCGGATGAATTTTTAAACGTAAAAGTAGAAGGGAAGTGCAGTAGTTGAATCGACCTTTAGTAGTTAACAGTACCATTTTAGTTATTGGGGGCGCTGGTTTTATTGGAAGTCACCTGGTAGACAAACTTTTAACGGAAAAAGCAGCTCAAATTATTATTGTTGATAATTTATTTACCGGGAATAAAAGAAATGTTACAGATGCTTTAAATAATGGTGCGGTACTTTATGTAGATGACGCTGAGAATAAAGAATCTTTAGACTATATTATGGAAAAACATGATATCGATATTGTATTTAACTGCGCAACGAAAGCACTAAATTATTCATTTATTAACCCATCAAATGCTTATTTAACCAATGTTGTCGTTTTAAATAATTTATTGGAATTACAAAGAAAAAAGGCATTTAAAACTTTATGTCATTTTTCCTCATCAGAAGCTTATGGTTCAGCTCAATACGAACCAATAGATGAAAAACATCCACTTGCACCTACAACAACGTATGCGGCAGGAAAGGCATCAGCAGACCTCATGTTAGAATCTTATGTGAAAATGTTTGACTTAGATTCATTTCTTGTAAGGCCTTTTAACAATTTTGGACCTAGACAAAACTTTGAGGGACCTCTGGCTGGTGTCATACCAGTTACGATTAAAAAAATTATAGATGGGGATACTCCAGAAATTCATGGGGGCGGACAACAAACAAGAGATTTTATTTATGTGGAAGACGCTGTAAACATCATATTAAAAGTTTTTCCAATTATACAGCCCGGTGATACGGTAAACATTACTACAGATCAACAATTATCGATTGAAAGTGTTTTTCAAATTATAATAGAGGTAATGAAGTACGAAGGCAATGTTATTCGAAAGCCAAATCGAAAAGCAGATGTATATAGCCATAGAGGTTCGGTAGAAAAGTTGCAAAATATGATTGGGCGACACGATAAAACACCATTTAAGGATGGAATTGAAGCAACTGTAAATTGGGTGACAAATACTATTGCTGAAGAGCGAAAGTAATTCATTCTTTTTATAAGATATTGACCTCCATTTAAGATTGGAGAAAATGGAGGTTAAATCATCTATCCTAAATCTAAGCGGAATTCTACGTATAAAATATTCTTTCTTTTTTTGTTAAATAATCATAAACTTTTATCAGTCTTTTTTCCATGTTATCCCAACAATAGGTTTGTTCCATTACTCTCCGGCCATTTAAACTCATTTCTTTTAATAGTGATTTGTTTTTAGACAAATAGATAATAGCATTTGCGTAGTCTTCTGCAGTGGCTTCCTTTTTATCAATAATTAAACCACACTGATGTGTTCTGATAAATGATTCCATTTCGTGGCAACGATTAACCAAAATAGGAACACCATTATTCAAGTAACTGAAAAATTTATTTGGCATAGCATAAGAACGGTTAAGTGAACTTCCTAAATCTTCATAATCAATCCAACCGATATCTACATTTCTCATATGCTGTGAAATAGAATAATAATCTACCCATCCTGTGAGTTCAATTTTTTCACTTAGATGTTCAGGAAGATGAAACGAATCACCGAACCTCGTTCCACCAATGACCTTGATTTTAAATTCGATATCTTTTGAACAGATTTCAGATATTTGAATAATTTTATCTTTACTTCCTCTTTTATAATCAATGTTACCTTCATAACAAGCAATGAAATGATCTTTGTCAAAATTTTTAGGTTGATAGTCTTTAGCTAATGGGGGTGAATTATAAATTACTTCTACCGGTAAAGTAGGATTTTGGGAAAGAAACCACGATTTAATGGAGTGGGAAATGGTTATTATATAATCCACCTCATCAAGCATGAGAAGGAGTTTTTCTTTTAAGTTATTTCTTAGTTCCGTTGGGGTTCTGGTATCAAATGGATCTGGTGTTAGTTCATGGCTATCGTAGACTAGTTTTATATCCTTGTTTTTTTTCTTAAAGGAACGTTTTACTCCAATTCCAGCAAACAGGGATAAGTATTCATGTACATGATATATATCAGCATTTTGTTGAATCGCTAATTCAGTTAAAGGGTTCATAAAACCTTGTTCCCAGATAACTTCAGGAGATAACACCTTACTTAACGCAGCCCTGCTTTCTTCAAAGTTATATGTTATAAAAGTAATTCCCTCATGGATGAATGTTTGATCTAAAAAACTATTTTTGATGGGAGTACCATCTATATCAAAAAGATAACCATCTTTTCTTGGAACAATCATTGTTACATCAAAACCTAATTTAATTAAACTCTTAGCTTCTCTTTTAAAAATTCTTGAATCTAAAAAAGGATGCTCCGCAACTAACATACATACCTTTACAGCCATTTTATTTGCTCCTCTCGTGTATTCAATTCGATACAACTATTATATTTAACTGTTTTGTAATCATGAGTAAATCATGAGTAAAACTTCTTATGGGATGTATAAATTGAAAATAAAATAGTTGTAAAGGTATTTTAATACGGTTGAAAGGAGTATGTTATGAAAGTATTAACAGTTGTTGGAGCAAGACCGCAATTTATAAAGTCATGTATGTTATCCAAAGAAATGAAGTCTAATCTTCAAACGTCAGAAGTAATCGTACACACTGGTCAACATTATGATGATAATATGTCTTCTATTTTTTTTGAACAGTTGAACTTAGCAAAACCTGATTATTATTTAGGAGTGGGGTCTCATACACATGGAAAACAAACTGGAACAATGTTAGTAGAACTAGAAGCTATTATGATGTCTGTTAAGCCTGATGTTGTCCTCGTCTATGGAGATACAAATTCTACGCTTGCTGGAAGCCTAGCTGCCGCAAAGCTTCATATTCCAATTGCTCATGTCGAAGCAGGCTTGCGTAGTTATAATAAAAAAATGCCAGAGGAAATAAATCGCCTGATTACAGATAATTTATCCAACTGGTTGTTTTGTCCTTCTCCATCTGCTGCTGAAAATTTAAAAAAGGAAGGAATTGAAAAAGGTGTCTATGTCACGGGAGATATCATGTATGATTCAGTGCTTTATTTTAAAAATATCGCATTACAAACATCAACCATACTAGAAGATTTATCTCTCACCAAAAAGAAATATTACCTAGCGACCATTCATCGTGCTGAAAATACAGATGATCCAGATCGTCTAAAGTCAATTCTAAAAGCTCTCCAAAAATTAGAAATGGATGTAGTTCTTCCTTTACACCCTAGAACTAAAAGTAAACTTATAACGTTCAATTATTCTCATTTGATATCTTCATCTCATATTAAGATTGTTGATCCTCTTAATTATTTTGATATGTTAACGGTAGCTTCTCAAGCACAACTTATTTTAACTGATTCTGGAGGATTACAGAAAGAAGCGTACATGTTGGAAGTTCCTTGTATTACTCTAAGAGATGAAACAGAGTGGGTAGAAACCATTCATTCGGGTTGGAACTATTTAACAGGAGCTGACACAAAAAAAATTATAGAGAGTGTGAAGACAATTGAAATTCCTCAAAAATACCCACGACTTTTCGGAGATGGAACGACCTCTAAAAAAATTAACGAAATATTAATAAATGAAACAAACTAAGAAAGGCTAATCACCTCTCTTAGTTTTTTATTTAGAGGACACTTTTATTGTGTAGTTCCCTTTAAATACTTCTTCCACCTTATAATTGTTTCATTCATTTTATCGTCCTTTTCAATCGAATTTAATGCTTCTAACAAATGAATATGAGTTATGTGGTATCCCCATTTTGCTACATTAGGTTGACCAGCACCTGTAGTATAATGGGTTAGGTCGTACGCAGTGCGATTTCCGAGGTCATATAGTGGGAGCATCCTTTTTAGCGAGCTAATTCCTTTATCATATAGGTATTTCGTATCTCTATTATCTGTTTCTTTATATAAATCGTTTAACCCAATTAGAGAAAACATAAAGCCATTTAATATAAAACTACCTGGTTCCGTTGGACATTCTTCATAGAATAAATACTCATTTTCAAATGTTGCTTGAATACCTACAGGAGGAGGTGTTTTAAATAAATGATTAGCTTTTAGTGCCTGTTCACTGTACTTTTTGTCTTTTGTGAGGTAGGACGCCCTTGATAAAACCGACATTGCCATACCTAATCCAATCGCTGAATACCATGGAGCTTTTAATATATTTAGTCGACTAGGATAAAAGGGGAGATCAAATTTATATGCCCATCCACCTCTTGAATCTTGATTTTTTAAAAACCAATCAGCTATAGTTAGGAATTTATTTTTACTTAACTCATTCGCATTCCTACAGTACAGACTGTAATGTTGCAGCCCATATTGAGCAATGGTAGAGGGGTTATAATATTTCCCATAGGAATACACTGTTTTTGGGATTCCATCATTATCGAATTCCACATTCCAATTTTCCACTTTATTTTTATCGTAATGCAAATAATTACCTGTATAATCATATTGATTGATTTTTGTTGGTTTTGCTAATGTTACGTAGACTTCCAATGTTTTATCTTTTTCTTTCCATACTTTTTCTATAGAATACCCTTTTTCTAATAACGAAATGGGAACATAAAAGATATTTCCTATTTTCTTTCCAACAGCTTCATGCTGATCATGCATCACAACTCTAATATCATCTATTTGATTTAAATCCAATTGTGGCACCCCTTTTAATTATGATATAAATGTATAAAGAGAACAAAGGGAAATTAAGAAGAAGTAAGCTCTTTTGCAGGAACACCAGCAACAACAACGTTGTCCCCTATATTTTTTGTAACTACTGACCCAGCTCCAACTATGGTGTTAACACCGATAATAACCGCCGGCAAAAGTGAGGCGTTATTACCAATTTTAGCTCCTTTTTTAATATGAGGTCCTTTTAACGAGTATTCTTCTGCACCCATATATTTATCATTTGACATAGATACACAAGGACCAATAAAAACATTATCTTCTAATATGGTATCCCCAGTTACATAGGCAAGCGTTTGAATGGTACAAAACTTGCCTATTTTACTATTCAGTTCAACAATGGCTGCCCTTCCAACAACGGAACCCTCCTCAATAGTAACATTTTCTCGTATACTTGCATGATCTCCTATAAACACATGTTTACCAATTTGAGTACCTGAATAGATAGAGACCACATGTCCTATTCTCGTATTAGCCTCAATAACTAACTGTCTAGTACTATTAGATATCTTTCTCATTCTTTTGTTAATGCTTGGTTTGATACCAAGAACACAATTACATCCAATTGTTACATTATCCCCAATTTTGGTACCTTGCAATATGACTGTATTATGACCAATTACAACATTCTCACCAATACTAACATCATTTTCAATGACCGTATTTGAACCTAATTTTGCACTTAAAGGAATGTGAGACAATATAAAGGACTCCTTTCTTATTGGTTTATAATAATCTCAATTTTTTTAATTAGCTGTTGAACTCGTATCTTAACTGAATGCCTTTGCCTAATGAAATGGTATCCCTGTTCAACAATCTTTTGCCGTTCTTTCTCATTCTCTAAAAAATAAGCTGCTTTTTGCTGGAAATTATTTTCATCAATCGGTACAAAATGATAATCGGGAATAAACCCAAGATCCTCAAGTTCGGTAAAAGAGGGGGCTAATAGAAGCGTTTTACAAGCGAGTGTTTCAAAATACTTTATTACAGGATATTTCAAAGTTGATGGGCACGTGAATAGCATTTTAGCACGATTAATTTCCTTTGCGTAGTTCTCTCCTATAAACGCGTGTTGTTCATCTTTTTCACTGAAATTTTGATAACCGGGATGGCTATGATAAACAAAGTCTTTATTATTCGAATAATAATTAACTATTTTTTGCCTCAATGGATAATATTCGTTTACCGCACCCATCATTAACAGATTTATCTCTTTTTCCAAACCATAGTCTCTACATAATTCTGTATTAACGAAATGTGGAAACCATTCCATTTTATGTGTAAATTCTGGATACTTTTCTATAAATTTATCACGGATAATTGTAAATACATAAGAAATATTATTTTTTTTAATATAGTTCCTTCTTAAACTTGTAAAGCGATGAACATCATTTACGAAAATCCCTGTAGGAATATTAATATTAGAAAGTCCTTTAATCATAGGTGACATTTGTTTATCAATATCATTTAACAGTAATATAAAGTCTGGACGTGTGTTTAGTTGTCTTAAAATATAGCTAATGTGGCCTGGTTTTCTCCATATCGTTACGTTTACTTCTTTAGCGAGTTCTTGTTCTAAATAATGATAGTTTTTATTTAGAAGTTTTGAAGTATCCTCTGCTATAAACAATATATGAGTCAAGTATTTCTCTCCTTTCATCTTAAGTCTAGTATCAGGCTAAACGCCAAATTTACTTTCTTGTTATGATTGTCTATCTCACTTAAAAACTCTTGCATAAGATATAAAAAGAACTGTAATAAAGAGTGAGGAGATTTTTATGAGAGTAGGAGTAATTGGAATAGGAAAAATGGGAGAAAACCATCTACGAACGTATCTATCATTAGATAATCATTGCCAGCTTGTCGGCATATATGACAACGATGAAAAAAAGGGGAATGAAGTTGCTGATAAGTATAAAGTGAAACAATTTAATAGTATCGAAAACCTTCTAAAATCAGTTGACGCTGTCAGTATTGCTGTTCCGACTGAATTCCATTATGAAATTGGTTTACTTTGTGTTCAGTACAATGTCCACATGTTAATGGAAAAACCTGTTACAGACTCAGTGGAGCAGGCAAAAGACTTACTGCATAAAGCTAATAGAACAGGAGTTAAATTTCAAGTAGGGCATATTGAACTTTTTAATCCATTAATTTCAGTTCTGGCAAATGAACTAGAAAATGAAAAAATTATAGGGATGGACTTTCATAGAATGAGTCCCTATGATGAGAAAAATAGGAATGTTGATGTTGTAAAAGATTTAATGATTCATGATCTTTATATTTTGGAAGAACTCCTCAAAGACAAAATAGTAGAATCCTATACACTTGGAAAAACCCTTGAAAATACACCAAAACATGCCGTGGTCATTACTAGGTCCTCAGAAGGGGTTATCGCTAAACTAACGGCTAGTTTTAAATCAAAAAGAAAAATTAGAACTATTCAAATCCTTACTGAAGATGCTTTTATTGAAGTCGACATTTTAAATAATAATATTAGAATAAAACGAGATACCATCACTCAAAATATTAAATTAGAAAACAATATGCTACCCTTGAGCATTCAGTTATTAGACTTTATAAATTGCATTAAATTAGACAAAATCCCCTCAGTTTCAGGAGAAGATGGAATTAGAACACTTAAAACTACAAATGAAATAAGTAACGCCATCAAGAAAGGTATAACTTAACCACCTTTAAAATTATTGTATATGTGATCAGCATTTTCATTTTCAGAGCCTTACAATGTACTCTTTCTTGTCATGTTTCAAAAACTCCCATTTTATGTGTATGAATAAAATTTTGAAAGTATTCAATTAATTAGGAATATCTACAGTAACATTCTTTTTTATAATCATTATTTAAAATAAAAGGCCCAATCTCATATAAATTAGAGATCGGGCTTTTTAAAATTATGGAAAAAGTGTGTAGAGGATTATTAACACTAAGGGATTGAAAAATCACCTAAAAGGACGTGTTTTGCTTCTTTTATAATTACAGAATAAAATTACTATGTAAAACTTCAACCTAAACAGAATCGCAGGGCCTAGACCAACACCGCCAACTTTAAAACAATCCTCCATGTGTGCACTTACCACATAGAGGATTGTTTTAAGAACTCAAGGTTATAGGTGCTGGTGTTGGACGTTGTGGATTCAGCATGTTATCCACATTAAACAAATTTTATTATTTTCCTAAGGGCTATAATAAAGACGACTCAATCATTGATTGAGTCGTCTTTGTAATATAATATTTTATTGTTTTCATTTATGCTACTGAAGGAAAACGAACGAAGTTGATAGCATCTAAAGAGACATAAAGTTTCGTATTTTGTCCATAACCACTACTTACATCGATAACTAGTACCAACTCTGTAGTAACAGTTGAGAGGATACCTTCTATTAAATTGTTATCTGTAGCTACTTCTACTCTTGAACCAATATTCGTTGCTAATTCACTAGCAAATGTTTGTTCAAACATATAAATTCCCTCCTTATAATTCACTTACAAATTCAATTTTATCCATACGCACCAATGTTTGATCTCCTGTATTTTCAATAATTGCGATATAGTCATTTCTTACAAGAAGTAGTGTTCCGGTAATTGTTCCAAAAGGGGTGGTAATTTGTACTTGTTCGTTTACTAAACTTAGTAGTACTTCTCTAAGTGTTGTAGGTGTTGTAGGTGTTGGTATTACTGGTGATGGTGTGCTAGTTTCCCCCTCTCCTACATTGAGATTAGCATCTAAATCTAACCCTGGTAGATCAAGTGAAACATCTGTGTTTAATCCATTATTAGTAGTTAAATTTTGCGTCATTTGGTTAAGCAACTCTAACAATCGTGTCTGTCTATTAGTAAGAGCCAATTGTAATCATCCTTTCTATAATAGTATTCACTTTTACTATATGCTGAATTCTATTTACCGTAAGGGCATTTCATTCATTAATAGATAATTCCACGAAAATACCATACTATTGCATAAATTAATAATCTTATTTGCGCAATAACAAAAGGAATTGACGATAATCATAGAAGAATAGTACAAATTCATAATTAGGATTAACTAGACTATTATCTATAGCACGTTTAATAACCATAAGAATATGATATATAAAAGTAATTTAAGGAGGTGTATATAGATGAGTAATAAAGAATTTCAGAGTGTAGATATGCTTTTAGATTCTATATTTAAAAAACATGGTGTAAATTTAGATAAACAGAAAATAGACGCTAAAGAAAAAGAAGCATTAAAAGGTATTGTTGACAATCTAAAAAAAAGTGTAGATGAAGTTCTTCAAGAAAAAAAAGAAACAAAAGATTCATAGTTTATCCAAGTTATATCAGTTAATAATTTTTGGAAGTATCTATCAATTGTCTATAAGAATTCTTAAAACCCCGGATAACAATATGTTTCCGGGGTTTTATATGTCTATATTAAGAAATAGGTGTTTTATATTGGACAATCACCCTTACGCTTTTAATCTTCCAACATAACATATATTAAACAACAAGAAAGGAGAGATAGTATGTCAAAATCTAAGAGAAAGAAATGTTGTAATAGAAATAGAACAGTTGCAATAGCTAGAAGAAAAGCTAGACCTAAACACAAAAAAGATTGTGAGAGTGTTAGACCACAACAAGAATGCGAGAGTGTCAGTCCACATCAAGTTTGTGAAACGCATGAAAAAGCACCAAAGAAATGGAATGCTCTAGATCCAGTACAGAACCATCCCTTCGATGAAACTGTTATTCAGGATGCTGATGCAGTGTTGAAGAACGAACAAAAGTCTATTGAATCAATAGTCATAAAAGACTCAGCTGATGTCGAAGTAACAACTACTGATACTCAGGCTGCGCTGAATGTTCAAGCAGCACTTCAAGTTGCAGTTGCATTAGTTATCAGTATATCAATTGCTGATAGTAGTCAGGCAGATGCAGTAACACAAGACTTATTAGCTAAATTAAAAACCAGTCAAACAAATAAACAACAAGTTTATATTGAAAATTCAAGAGGAGTAAATGTATCTACAACTGATACAGATATCGCCGTAAATGTTCAACTTCTATTACAAGTGTTAATTGCACTAGTTGTTAGACTAGACATCTTATAGTTTTAGAGAATTTTTAAAATTAAGTGTCCTGCCAAGTGGTTAGTTATAAAGATGGTATGGAGTTTCAAAGTCTAGTTTCTTAGAAAAATAATAAAGGAAAAAACTATTAAGAAGGTGACTCTTGTTTATTTACAGAGTCATCTTCTTTAGTTTTATATTGGGTATTTAACAAACACTTAAATTTCATTGAATATCTTTAAAAAAATCTATCGTTATTTATCAATCTATTCAATCTATATTGCAATTGTCTATTCGATAAGTGCCTTTTTTCTATTATCCCCTACAAACACCGCCATTCTATATTTCTAATTTCATAGAATAGTTGTAAGGAGGTGGTAGAATTTAACTTTATCTATTATGGAGCCTACTCGAGTGCAATTAAATAGACAAGGCTCTAATCAAAGAATTGCCCCTTTTCCACATGCCTAAGACCTAGCGAATAATTAATTGGGACCTGGTCTGCACTAGAATGATAACCGCTACTTTTTTTAAAAAATACCAACTTCGTCACAGGGTAATCACCAATTCGTGGAAGACACGATGGCTAATAATTTATAATGAGGATGCATTGAAAATGAAAATGCAATATAAGTATTGGAAAGTGATATGTCGTTACGGTCATGTTGGAAGAAGAAAGGATATCAGTATATCTAGGTATCTAGAAACCGAGAATAATTTCAATTTGATCGATGTTTTAAATATTGTTTCAACGATGCCTGGTGTGAAGAAAAAGAGTATTTTTTCTATCGTGAGTGCTGAATTGATAACTAAAGAACAATACGACAAGGGGAAAGAAGAAGAAAAAGAAAACTTTTATTTACAAAAACTAATGTCTTATGAAACCCGTAATAATGAAAATACTCTAAAATAGGATATTAATCCTTTCCAACAAAACACTTAGAAGAGCAATAAAACCCAACCAATTTTTGGTTGGGTTTTATTTTAGTATTTTATGCAATTGAAGGGAATAGTTACTGCATTTGGTTACCCATGTTTGTCATTGTTGTTTGGGTATGCATTGGCTGAAAAGATGATGTCATTTGCGATTCCTTTTGCACACCAAAAGAGGGTGGTTGGTAATAACCATTTTGGTTCATCCAAACCCACATATCATAAGCCATTTCTTGACAAAGATTAGCTCCATTTACATGATAAGAGCGTAATTGTGTATCCACACACTCATTTGCCCACTGCATCCCCATCATAGCACCGGCTTTATGGGCATTAAGCGCTAAAGTTGCCATGGTTTTGTCAGAAAGTGTTTGCGGATTCGGATTTGGTACGGAAGACGACATGTTAGATTGTTGTTGCATGCCTACTTGCGTATTTTGCCCACGAAAATTAGGGTATTCATGTGTTAATTGTACCCCTTTTCCTTGCATCAAATTAACACCTTGTTGATAAGCACTAATCATTTGCTGCTGATGGCTCATGAGAATATTCTTCAAGTGTTGATCGCTACATTGATTAGCAAATGCACCATGCTGTTCAATTTCTGCAGATTTAGTTCTTAAAGCTTCTTGTGTTTCCAATAGCTCGTGAGCTGCAAAATTCATTATATTCCCTCCAACAATTTAATTAGAGACATATGTCCCGTTAGTATTGTTTTCAAAAAAGGAATTTCAATGCAAACTATTTTAAGTTATCAATCCTTTATCATATAGGTAAAATAAGTTCGGGTTATATCTTCATTGGTATTTTTTTCTGAGTTTTTGAGTGCATGAAAGCTTATAAATGATAATAATACATAGAATAAACGCTTATTGAAGATACTGTTTGATATACGTTAAAAGAAGGGGGTTTATAAACAATTGTCTAATTTAATAACTAAGTTAATAGTATGTCCAATTGGTGTAATAATTGCATGGTTCATTTTTCCAATAGAGTTCGCATACTTTTACCAACCAATTATTTTAGGCGCAGTTTTAGCAATTGTTGGTCGTATGATGGAAAAAATCATTTTAAGAAAAGAAACGATGACATTAGCATTGATTGCTGATTTTCTAGCAACTGCAGTAATTGTCTATTTCGTAACCCCATTCTTTGTTGGTGGACAGGTTAACTTTTGGGGAGCGGTTTTAACAGCGTTACTACTTGGAGTCACGGAAATCCCTCAACACCGAGCATTAGTTAAAGGTAAACAGGAAGAAGTCGTTGCCTAGAGTGTGCGTAATTAAGTGCAGTTACTTGATACATAGAGTTTTTTCTATGTATCAGTGACTGCACTTTTTTATAGTAAAATAATGAAATGTACTATAAAATAAAAAGTGAAATTAACATTAAATCCCATCAACATAGGTAGGCGGTTTATAATGAAAAAGAAAAAAAGTATTGCTTTTATTGTTTTGACTTTACTACTGTTTGCTATAATTGCTAAGGTTTATTACGATACTAATTATTTTAAAGTGAATGACATAAAACTACATAGTGAAAAAATAGCGAAAAATTCCGAGTTAACCATCCTACAACTTACGGATATACATAACAAGGTGTTTGGAGATAACAATGAAAAACTAATTAATACTATTAAAGAAGTTAATGCAGATTTAATTGTAATTACTGGCGACCTTATGGATAGAAGGACAGAAGATTTAAGTGATGTCTTTCATCTTGTAGATGAAATAACTAAAGTAAATTCAAACGTTTATTTTGTCTCTGGAAACCATGAATGGGAAAATCTTTATAGAGAAGAACTTTTTAATGGACTTCAAGAACGAAATGTAAAACTATTAGACAATTTACATATGGAAGTTACCGCAGATGAAGTTACAGTAAATATAGTAGGTGTTGGAGATTACTCAACCAATCACGATAACCTTGAACTTGCGACGACAAATCTAAATAAAGACTTGTACACTATCATACTATCACATTCACCAGATATGATAGAAGAATATAATCATACATCTGTTGACTTAACATTAAGTGGACATACGCACGGCGGTCAAGTAAGATTTCCATTTATTGGTGCCTTGGTAGCACCTGATCAAGGATTTTTCCCTACGCTAGACAAAGGCTTATATGAACTTAGTGATAATCAATTCCTTTATATCGATAGTGGACTTGGTACAAGTATGCTTCCGATTCGTTTTTTAAATCAAAGTCAGTTAAGTGTTATTACGATTCATAATAATTGATTTCGTTTAAATACTATGTGAATCAATTTGATATTCACCTTATTTTAGAAAACATAAAAACATTACCTCTAGGAAAAACTAATCGTATGTTCGGGAGGTGTATTAATGAACGGTTTTGATAATATTTACCAAGAATATAAGCGTGCTGGTGAAGAAAAAGCTTTAAACGAAGTTGATCAAGAGGTTCAATCAAATGTAGAGCAAATTATTGCAGTTAGGAAAAACGATGACGGTGACATCATTGCTTTTAAGACTGAGGGTGGAAGAGAGCTAGACTATGTCACCGCCCTTAGTGAAGCAAAAGCAGGCAAGTTAGCAAATATCGACGTGTTTCATAAATACGGCAGAGATATCATTCGCAGTGAACCGGATGGTATAAAAGAGAATAACCTTGTTAACCTTGATACTTTTTAGGATTTTGAAAATAAGTGAAGTGTAGTCATTAAGCTCCAAACTTGTGCAGATATGTACAGGATTGGAGCTTTAGTTTCTAAATTTTATATTGAATTGCTAAAAAATATCTACAGCTTCGATTCATAATTTTGTACATATTGTAGCTTATAAAATAAAATATCAATATAGGTAGTTATTCTGAAGTACATACAGATATTTGCTACCGCTTAAACAAGAAAGGGGCATGTTTATGGGACAATCTATTAATGGAAAAACAGCCTTAGTTACAGGTGCAGGTAAAGGGATTGGAAAAGCAACGGCAATCGCTTTAGCTAAAGAGGGTGTTCATGTAGGCTTGTTAGCGCGTACGGAACAAGATTTAAAAATTGTTGCAAGTGAAATAAAGGAACTTGGCGTAAACGTCGCTTATGCATCCGTAGATGTTTCTTCTATAGAACAAGTGGAAAAAGCAGTGAGCACGATTACTAGTGAACTTGGTACGATAGACATATTAATTAACAATGCTGGAACCGCTAAGTTTGGAGGGTTTCTTGACTTAACTCCGGATGAGTGGAAAAAGATTATCGATGTCAATTTGATGGGCGTTTATTATGTAACAAGATCAGTACTTCCGCAACTAATTGAAAAAAATGGGGGAGACATTATCAATATTTCCTCAACTGCCGGTCAAAAAGGGGCGCCGGTTACAAGTGCCTATAGTGCATCGAAATTTGGCCTTTTAGGTTTAACAGAATCATTAGCAATGGAAGTTAGAAAACACAACATTCGTGTGACTGGTTTAACTCCAAGTACGGTAGCTACTGAACTTGCGGTCGAAAATAATTTAACGGATGGTAATCCAGAAAAGGTGATGCAACCTGAGGATCTGGCAGAATTTATTATTGGACAATTAAAACTACATCCGCGCGCGTTCATTAAATCAGCCGGATTGTGGTCAACAAATCCATAATAAAAATTACTATTCTTAAAAAGTTGAAGTAATAGCCGATCTATTCAACAACAATCAAGGCGAATCCTATAAGGGTTTGCCTTTTTTCTCATTATTAAATGGATAAATATGCTAAACTATAATAAGTTAACATGGCATGTGTACTTGTATGATAGATAATTTTCATTAATAACAGGAGTGTCAATCATGGAAAAGGATACAGAAAGACAAATCTTAGAAGAACTAAAGAACATAAATAGATCATTGCAAGGTATGAACGAAAAAATTGATTCAATTGATGATGAAGGCAAAACGTCTTCAATCATTTGGGATATTATCAAATCATTGTTAATTGGATTTCTAATTTTAGGTCCTGGAATTGCAGTAGCGATGGGACTGTTTCAACTGATCCATAGTTGGTTTTTTTGATAGAGGATAAGTTGATTGGTTTGGTTTGTTAAAAGCGCAACGGAGTCTTAATCCAACGAAATCGGGGAGTTTTTTATTATACCACCTAACCCCCCTGACAATATTAAAAACACTACAAAAAGCTTGGTTTTAATCCAAGCCTTTGTAATAATTCTAGTATGTTTTTTAACTCTGTTTTCTCGACAGTATTTAGCTATAATACATCGAATGTGTTTTAAGCAGCAACATCTCTTTTTGCAAAAATACCAAAAGCTAACAAATGGAAAATTAAGAAGTAAATTAGTAACATGACAATTGAAAAAGAAAGTGTCATACCTTCAACGATTGGAACTCCATCAAAATATGCAGTCAAGTCTGTATTGGCAAATAGGATATATTTTGTCCAATCAAACCATGAAGCAAGTAGGATAGTTGCTGTGCCACCCATAAATAATAAAAACAATGATATGCCAATCGCAAAAGAGCTATTACGAAATGCTGATGAGATCATAAATGCCATCGTAGCAATCATTAAAATATCAATGGAGCTTAATAAATACTGAATAACTAGATTAAAAGAGATACTGCGTTCAATGACTTCTCCGTTACTATATGCTAAATGAGACACATCAGTGGAAGGGAGGCCGAATAACACCAAACCAACGAGGGAAGAAAATAGATAAATAATCGCAAGCATCAGTATGCCAAATAGAAGGACAGTAATATACTTGGATAATAAAATCTTGACCCTACTTATTGGTCGTATTAATAGTAATTTAATGGTTCCTGATGAAAATTCAGAAGAGACAATTCCAGCAGCAATAATAATCGAAAATAAACCAGCTAAACTAATCATCATTTGCGAATCACCGACAAAAGTCCAAATATGTTGTTCATTATTCGGTGCTATATCATTTTCTATACGATACTCATTTAAAGCAATTTGCCTTTCGTAATACGTTTTCATATTAGCATTATTTTCTCCAGCAGTTGTTAAACCTTCTTGATCGGAGGATATTTGTGTCTGTAATTCCTGTTTCCAGTTTTCATTCACTTGTGTGGTGCTAGTAGTTTCTTGGTATTTGTAAAAGGCTCCCATTGTGACAATGCCTAGTAAAAGTAAAACAATCATAATCGTTGTACTTAATTTGCGAAAAATTTTGATCCACTCATTCATTAATAAATTACCCATATTTATAGTCCTCCATTCGTATGTGTGGTTACTTCAAGGAAACGTTGTTCTAACGTCTTTACAATTTCTTTGGCGCTATATACACTTACTTTCGAGTCGATTAAACGGTTTAATAGTAAGGGCACTTCTTCTTTATTGACACTAACCGTAAAACCAGAATCAACAAAAGTTGCATTCCAATCTTGCTGTAACCAGTTCTTCACATTATCTAAAGGGCCGGTCTCAATTAGGTAGACCATTTGATCATTATCAACAAAGTCACGTACATATTGGATATCTGTTAAGGTTCCTTGTTGAATAATAGCAATTCTGTCACACATCATCTCCATTTCAGATAATAAATGACTTGATACGATAACACTCATTCCTTTTGTTTCTGTAAGCATCCGTAGATGATCCCGGAATTCTCTTATTCCAGCGGGATCAAGGCCATTAGTCGGTTCATCTAAGATTAATAGCTTTGGGTCATGTAGTAAACATTGGGCAAGACCAAGCCGTTGTCTCATCCCTAACGAATAGGTTCTAACTTTTTCATCAATACGTTCTGTTAGACCGACTAATTCAATTACCTCATCAATCTTTTCCTTTGAAATGCCTTTGTGCATACGAGCGTATTGTTTAAGGTTTTGGTACCCGGTTAGATGCTTATACATTTCTGGGTTTTCAACAATTGCTCCAATGTTTTTTACCGCTTCTTCAAAGTTTTTCTTAACACTTTTTCCTGAGACAATAATATCCCCATCTGTAAGTCCTATTAAGCCAACGATCATCCGAATCGTAGTTGTTTTACCAGCTCCATTTGGACCAAGTAAGCCAAAAATTTCTCCTGCTTGTACGGAAAAACTTAAATCATTAATAATTGGATTACCCTTAATTGTTTTCTTAACGTGTTCTAAGGTAAGTACTGCACTCATTTATTTTCCCCCTCAAATTTTTCTACTAATTGTTTAAACCATTCCAGTACAGAAAGTCCTTGTTCTTCACGCAATTCCTCCACTTTTTCTTGGCCAATGATATCACCGTAATAAATAGCAATTGCTTCGTCTAATAATGGTTCAATTTCATTTATTTCATGGGTTGCGATTAATAAAATTTGATGATCAAAATCAAGATATCGAAGTAAGCTTTTCACAATCGAGTCCCTTACCAAAGGATCTAAACCAGAGAATGGTTCATCTAGTAAAATGACTTCTGCGTCTCTAGCAAGTGTAGTAACAAGTTTTAATCGCCCTCTGTTACCTTTGGAAAGGGTTTTGACTTTTTTTGTGGTGTCTAATTTCATTTCTTTAAGTAGTAAGGTTGCTTTTTCATGATTAAAATCTGTAAATTGGCTGGCAACATAATCTATTGTTTCTTGAACAGTAAATGTCTCGTAAAACATATCGAGTTCTGTCAAATATGCAATGGAATCCGATGTTTTTCTACTGACAGTTTGGTTATTAAAGGAAACAGATCCTTCGTCTGGAAAGGCTAATCCAGTAATCAATTTCAATGCCGTTGATTTTCCACTTCCATTCGGGCCGATTAGCCCATAGATTCGACCTTTTTCAAAAGAAATACTTACATTTTTAAGTGCGTAATCTTTGCCATACTTTTTTGTTACAGCTTCCATTTTGATAGACATCCTATTCATCCTCCTTTAGGTAGCGTTTTAGCTGTGAAATCATTTGTTGATTACTAGCACCTATCTCTTTCATCTTTTGCACATAATTCTCAATGAACTCCTTTTGCATCGAATCACGTAATTGATCTAGTAAATCATCGTTTTCCAACACAAAAGTCCCTTGTCCTCTTCTCGTTTCCACAATATCCATCCTCTCCAGCTCACTATATGCTCGTTGAATTGTATTTGGATTGACTCCCATTTTGATTGCCATTTCACGAACAGATGGCATTTTCCCTCCAAGTGACTGTTTTTCCTGAAGAATATCAATAATTATTCGATCAACAATCTGCATGTAAATAGGCTGAGATGACTGAAATTCACTTGACATGTAGGTTTACACCTCTACTTTCTTTGCTAGTAGCTTGGAAGCAATATAAAAAAGAAACAAGCTTAAGATGACAAAGTAGAAGAACGGAATAATGGGAATTTCAACGATATCAATTAGAACATTCCAACTTTCATCTTCATAGTTAAGAGAGGTGAGAGGCAATAGGTCTAGATTATATTTAAAAATAAATGTACTAATCGCATCAATCCTTAACACCAAAGTTTCCAATAAGTTGTAACCAAAAAAGATGAATATGATAACAAGCCATCTGAAATTACGAATCTTAGGATAACGTTTTAAAGCATGGTATATCGTCCAATAGAAAGTAATCCAGCATGTTAAAAATATTCCTAAAAGTACTAATCCGATATTAACGAAGATAGCGAGTTCTAAAAACAATCCAATACTCAGTTGCTCATATACTGCTTTACCAAACCAATACATACTAAAAGCTGTATAAATGGTTAACAAAACTTGTGTAATTAGTTGATAAATTAATATGATAGCGAATTTAGAAAGTAGTAGGGAATAGCTAGATCTTGGACTATAGAGCCAAAGTTGGTTTTTACCTTCTGTTACTAACATGGACAGCATCATGACTGGTGCAAATACAGCTAATGATAAACCTAATAAAACAATTACGGTTAATGTACCTGCAGGCTGGTTTGTATAAGCTGACATCCCGATACCAAAACTCAACATTACGAGCATAGCACCGATCCATGTTAAAAATAAAAATCTTGAAATCCGATAATCTTTTTTTAATAAACCTTTGATTGGATTCATTGAACAAACTCCTTTTGTATTAGTGTACTATTTGAATAGTACACTAATACAAAGTTAAAAGTCAAATAGTAATTGGAAACTTTTTAAGTTTCCATTCAATGGTGAATAAATAGGACTCCTGATGGAAATATACAAGTATGAAAAAATATATCGCTTTATTAATCCTAGTCATCATTGTCGTTTTTCCTAAAGCATCACATGCAGAGGAAATGGTCCAAGTAAAATTAGTTAATTATGTTGGGGAGAGTAAGGAATTAGAGTTAAAGCTTACTGGAAAGTACGTGACACTTGATCCAACACTTACATTAGAGGAAGGAGTTTCTTATAAAGTAACGATAAAGGATGAATCGCTCATTTTGAAAAGTTCGGAGGATACTTATCAAATAAATGATACGTTGATACTTATTCCCGAAATGTATGATGAGCAACATCGTGTTGAAATTGACGAAAGACCTTATTTAGGTGCGATGGAAATTACAATTGAAGACAAGAAATTTATACGTCCAATTAATCAGTTACCACTCGAAGATTATTTAAAGGGAGTTGTTCCATTTGAAGTATATCCAGATTGGGGACTCGAAACATTAAAAGCTCAAGCACTAGCTGCAAGAACGTATGCAGTGTCCCATTTAAATAAAGAAATGGATGATACAATTAGTTTCCAAGTGTATGGTGGTTACACGTGGATGGATCAAACAACAAAGGCTGTCAATCAAACGAAGGGGGAGGTTATTACCCATAATAGGACGTTAATTGATGCTTTTTATTCAGCCAGTAACGGAGGCATCACGGAAAATAACGCGCATGTTTGGGGAGGGAAATCGATGCCTTACTTTCCCATCAAAGAGGATTCATATGATCCAACACATCCATGGGAGTTTACATTGAATCATACGCAAATAGAACTAGATGACATTGATTGGGAAGATCCTGATTGGTGGAAAAATACCAAGGAAAAAGATGAAAAAATCACAACTTCGATGAAGAAGTGGTTGAAGAAAAATGGATATCCAGGTGAGATTAAAATTCTTACTATTAATGACTTTAAGCTATCTCCAAAAAAGTACGCATCAGAACGCAGTATTGATGGTTCGATTACGATTGAATTCTTGCAAAAACTGTTTGATGGGACTATCTTATTTCAAGTATTAAAACGAGAAGATGTTAACCTAAATCAGATTCGTCCAATAATTGGTGGAGATATCTTTAAAAGTTATTTAATAGAATCACTAGCGGAAGAGGAAGAAGTGTACAAAATGGAAGGCAAAGGTTATGGTCATGGTGTAGGTATGAGCCAGTGGGGTGCTTTTAATATGGGGGAAAAGGGGAAAACCTACAGAGAAATAATTGAATATTATTATCCAGATACAACTATTTCTACGTATTAATATAGGCTGTGTTCTATGTAATGCAACAATGTTGACGAAAAGAATCGCGATAAAAAGGCAGTAAGATTTTATCGTTCTACGGAATATTAGTAATATTTGGTTATATTAGTTACAATCAATCTATGTAGTCGCTAATTTAGATTGACGTGGGGTGTTTAAAATGAGTGATAGAGAGACCATATTTTCTCTTGCTTATGCAAAAGGGTTGGACGACAAAGATGAACTAAAGTATTTTCGAGATGAATTTTACACAAATCCTGGCGTAATCTACTTAGATGGAAATTCACTCGGATTACTTTCTAAGCAAGCGGAAACCGCTGTGTCGTCAGTAATGGAAGCATGGAAAAACCTTGCAATTAATGGTTGGATAGAAGGTGAACATCCATGGTTTTATTTGTCTGAATTACTAGGTGAGAAATTGGCACCATTAGTTGGAAGCAGACTTAATGAGGTTGTCGTTACCGGTTCAGCAACAGGTAATCTACACCAATTAATTGCTTCTTTTTATAATCCATCAGGTACCAAGACAAAGATACTAGCAGATCAGCTTAATTTCCCATCTGATATTTATGCATTGAAAAGTCAATTAGAGCTAAAAGGGTATAATGCATCAGAAAACCTTATTCAAGTGGAAAGTTTGGATGGTCATATCCTATGTGATGATGACATAATTGAGGTAATGACAGATGAAATAGCAGTAGTTGTGTTACCTAGTGTTTTATATCGCAGTGGACAGATCCTTGACATGAAGCGACTAACCCAAGAAGCTCATGCACGCAACATAATCATCGGATTTGACTTATGTCATTCAATTGGTGCTATTCCTCATCATCTCCATGAATGGGGCGTAGATTTTGCTTTTTGGTGTAATTATAAGCATTTAAATGGTGGCCCAGGCAGTGTAGGTGGTCTGTTTGTTCATGAAAAACATTTCGGAAAAAAGCCAGGCCTTGCAGGATGGTTTGGTTCAAAAAAGGATAAACAGTTTGATATGGAGCATGAACTAACTGCAGAGGAACATGCAGGTGCCTTTCAAGTTGGCACTCCACATATATTAAGTGCAGCGCCACTTATCGGTTCTTTGGAGCTTTTTGAAGAAGCAGGAATTCATCGAATTAGAAATAAGTCATTACAATTAACGGACTATTTATTTGGATTAATTAATCATGAATTAAAAGACCATGGATTTGTGATAAAAAGTCCAATGTCTGAAAAACAACGTGGGGCTCATCTATTTTTGGAACATAAAGAAGCTGCTCGCATCTGTAAAGCTTTAAAAGCCGAGGGAGTTATACCTGATTTTCGTGCCCCTAATGGGATACGGATTGCACCGATAGCTTTATACAATAGTTTTTCGGAAGTTTGGTACACAGTAAATATTCTAAAGGGCATAATGGAAGACGAGACGTTTAAAAAATATTCTAATGAAAGAGGTGTTATAGCTTGAAACAATGGATTGATATTTCACAACCTTTGACTAACCAAATTGCACACTGGCCTGACGACAAGCCTTTTTCTTATCAATTAACCAGTTCAAAACAACAAAATGGGGCAGCAAATATTGGACAATTCACGTCGAGTTTACATATCGGTACCCATGTGGATGCACCCTTCCACTACAAAAATGACGGAAATAAAATTTATGATTTGGATATAAATGTATATATTGGACAAGCGAAAGTTATAAATGTATCTGCACATAAGACTATAAACCGAAATCTATTAGAACAATTTTCATTAGACGGAGTTGAACGACTTTTACTAAGAACTTCGCTACCAAGTACACCAAATAAGTTTCCAGATTCGATTCCTGTATTAGACCAAGATATCGCTCCATTTTTATTTGAGAAGGGTGTAAGACTTTTAGGTGTCAATATGCCTTCTGTCGATCCACTTGATAGTAAAGAGTTGTTAACGCATCACGCACTCGGAAAACATAATATTTACATATTAGAGAATTTAGTATTAGATTATGTAAAAGAAGGGGATTATCTCTTGAGCGCACTTCCCCTCGCGATTGTAGAGGGCGACGGGAGCCCTGTTCGAGCTGTAGTTCAGAAACTAGACAATTAACATAACAAACTCTAAAGCTACTTATAATGGGCGAGATATAGACGGAATCCGTTTCATACATTTACTGGCAGAAGAGTTGCGTGAAGAAAAATAACTGGTTTTAATATATTCATATTAAAAAAGAGGTAGTCCACGAAATGGTAAAAACTATTTTAGGACAAACTTTTTTTATTAAATTCAAGTCTATGAAAAGCTTTTGAATAATGAACGACACCTTGCACTTTTTCAAGAGAACTAGGTGTTAATTCTAGAGCCATAAATACCTCATCAGCTACCTTAAATGCGGCTTTAATATTCCATAGGCAGCTGGTTTAAAACCAAACTTTGGATAAAATTCTTTATGCCCCAAAACAATTACTGAGCGAGAACCAAGTTCTTTTGCATTTTTTAAAGCAGCGTTAATTAACTGACTTCCGATTCCTTTTCTCTGATACTCAGGAGCAACAGAGACTGGAGCAAGTGTCAAAGAATCAAGTGTGTTCACACCATTTACAATTTTAATTTTAGATAGAAGAATTTTTTTAATAATTGCTTCCGTTGTATTATATTCTAAAGTGTGTTCCGGTCGGATTGTGATATCCATTTATAATCTCCTTTTCTTTTTAATCAAATGGCACTTTCTTATGCATAAAGTCATTAAAAGAGCGTAACACACAGCAGTTTTAAATAGTTTAGCAAGCAAACACAAACCTCTTCGTTTTGTTATTCCACGGTAAAGTCTTGTGTAACTGTAAACTTTTCACCTTCAGTTGGTGTCATCCATGCCGTTAACACATATTCTCCGGCACTTAAGTTTATGTCGCTTAGATCAATATCATACACTAAAGCATCCCCCGGTTTGATTTTTTCTTCACCTAAAGCTTGTAGGAAGGAAGCCACACTAGAGTAAAGAAAAACTTCTTCACCTGCTTTTGTTTTTACAGAATAATCAATGCGCTGTGAGCTTGTGAATTCTAAAGTGACTTCTTTCTCAGTTTGATTAACTACCTGATACGTGTACGAAAAAGTGCTCTCCTGGGTTAGACTTGGAACTATTTCCCCTTCAACAATACCTTTTTCGTCTGCATTGGTTTTACCATCTTGATTTTGCTCTTCATTTGCTCCGCTTGAACCTGTACCACAACCTACTAACATAATGGCAAGAAACAAAATAAACCCAATCTTTTTCATTTGATAACCTCCTCGAAAGTGTGAAGCTTTATATCATTTGTCGTTGGTTAACGTCAAAAGGTTACCAACATAATGATTTATTTTCTAATTTATTCTTCATCTAAACAATATTTATCCCAAATTCATTAAACCACATAGATGATGGTTCGCATATTAATGTTTGGTGTATTTATAATTTTAAATGTAATGAAACAAAGGATTTTCCGATTTTTTAGTCGAAATATAGTATGATAGGTTTATTAAAAGAGGTGCAAGGATGGATTGTCAGCGATGTAAAAATTCCATATATGAATATAAGAACAATTAGCTAAACAAAATTGATAGAAAAAACTTCAAAAAACATATAAAAGAATGTCCGGAGTGTAAGGAAGCTTTCAAGACTTTTGAAAAACAAAACTCTCTGTTGTCATCCTTAAAAAGGCTATCTCTAAAAACTTGGACAATTATTATTTGTTTATTTTTATTACTAATCGTTGTTGCATTTATTTCAGGAGGAGTAAATAAACTAGTTAGTGAATGGAACAATCTAAGTGAAGATCAAGAAGGAATAGAAGAGTTACAGCGTTTTGGTTTAAATAATAAAGTTAGTTTAATAGCTGAAGACAATGGTGTTAGAGTTACAATCACGCATGTAGTAGCAGACGATATTCAAACATTTGTTTATTATGAAGTAGAAGACCTAGAAGAAGACAGATTGCTTAAAGTTGCTGATTATTGGGCTGTAAAAGTATCTTCAGATCAAGGTGTTTTAGATTATGGGCAAGGATTCAGGGAACCCGTTCATAGCATTGTCGATAGGACAGATGAAATGGGAAACGAGAACAAATATAAAGGTCGAATCGGGATTTTACCTATAGCGAACAATCAGGACGAAATTGAATTAGAGATTTCGGGACTATATGAAGTAGAGGCTGCTAATGTACAAGGTTTTATGATTCCAAAAGAACATAATCCACCAGTTAATGGCGAATGGCTGTTTACTATACCTATTGAAAAAGAAGAGATTTTCGAAAAACAAGTTGACGTAAATACAGAAATAGATGGTTATAATCTCAATATAAACAAAGTTACCATCGCACCTACAGTTACTTTTGTACATTTTCAATACAAGTTAAAGTACACAGAAGGTTGGACGTATTTTTATTTTGATCAATTGAAAAGTGAAGAGAGTATCTTAAAACGTCAGGATATGTCTTTGTTCCCTGTAGAAAACGTTCAATTAAGTGAACAAGGAATAACAGAGTATGCCCCTTTTGAATCGATCTATTATAATGTACCTGAAGGGCTAGATTTGCATCTTGCACTTATTCAAGAGACAATTGAAGCAGATCAATCTTTCCCGATAGATTGGGAACAAGATGGTCCACAATTGTTTGAATTCATGGACACAGAGTTGTCAATTGAATATGATGAGTCACAATCAACGAATAAACTAGTTATCAACCAAGAGTATAGTGAGAAGCGCGAATATGAAAGAGCTAATTTTCATATTGTCACTGAACCTGAAAGTTATCCAGTAAACTATAGTTCGAACGGTATTTACATCGACGAAGAAGGTAAGCAACATGAAGGAAGCGAATCTGACTATTATCATGCAGAAATGGAAAAGCTCCGCTACTTTTCAACTCAAGACGAGGTCATTTTTGAGCCATACAATGGTGAACTAGTTAAACCGGTTGAATTAAAAATTGATAGTTATATTAAAACAACAGTCCCATCTAAAAATATTCATTTAGAATTTTAGTTGGTTAAAATGTAAATGGGCTTTGGTTATATCACCATTAAACGGCACCACTTCAAAATATGTGAAGTGGTCTTTTTTTGTTTACACTTTGTCAGAAATTCAAATAATCACACCTATTCTTTAGGATAAAAATTCTGATTGTGGAAAAGAATATAGTAACTAAATGCTTACAGAAATAGGGGATTCATTTATATGACTTATATTTGCTCAATTGGGACTAGTATTCCTGAATATAACTTAACCCAAACAGAAATACAAACGTTTATTAAAGAGATATTTCCACGTCCAGCACGCGAGGTGAACCGCCTATTACCTGTATTTGACCATGCTGCAGTAAAAAATCGTCAATTTGTTGTTGAACAATCATGGTTCGCTAATGAACATTCCTTTCAAGAGCGTAATGATATCTATCAAACAAAAGCGATAAAGCATGGTGTAGAGGCAATCGATCACTGTCTTTCTAATCAGGACTTTTTATCACATCCAATTCCGTACGATGCAATCGATGTGATTATTTTTGTTTCAAGTACTGGTATAGCAACACCATCCTTAGACGCATATCTTTTGAATGAAAGGAACTTTCGTGACGATGTGATACGTATGCCGCTTTGGGGATTAGGGTGTGCTGGTGGGGCAAGTGGTTTAGCAAGAGCTCATGACTGGTTATCAAGTAATAGGGAAGGTTCGGTTTTAGTTGTCAGTGTTGAACTTTGTAGCTTAGCTTTTCAAAAAAATGATGATAAAAAAAGTAACTTTATTGGTTCAGCATTGTTTGGAGATGGCACAGCCGCTGGATTATTGTTAGGGGATAAGTCACCCTATCTAAAAGAAAGAAGGCGAACATCACCTAAAGTACACCAAACAAGTACACGTTTGAAAAAAGATGCATTAAACGTTATGGGTTGGGCAATTACCGACAATGGGTTTGAAGTAATCTTCGCTAAAAGTATCCCTAGTTTAGTAAAGGAATTTTGGAGAGAGCATACATTAACTTTTTTCAAGCAAATTGATTGGTCTGTGGAAGATATATCTTGTTATATAGCGCATCCTGGTGGGAAAAAGGTTTTAGAAGCCATGGAAGAGGTACTAGATATTACAAAAACTCAACTGCATTATTCATATAAAATATTAAGTGATCATGGAAACATGTCGTCTGTAACGGTCTTTTATATTTTGAATGCATGGATGAAAGAAAATATGAAACAAGGTGAGAAGAGTATCTTATCTGCATTAGGTCCGGGTTTTAGTTCTGAATTAATTAGTTTGGAGTGGTCGTAATGACTGGGTGGTTAATGGGCTTATTTATCTTTATAATCCTTCAACGTATCGTTGAACTAGTCATAGCTAGACGAAATGAAAAATGGATGAAACAACAAGGGGCCACTGAATTTGGTGCTGAACATTATAAGTGGTTTGTAATCACTCATGCTGTATTTTTTGTTTTTATCATACTTGAAAGTTTCCTTTCACCAATCACACTAAATGAAAATATATCATTCCGCCTTTTTTTAATTTCGTTATTCATTTTCACACAAATTTTACGTATATGGTGTATTGCATCGTTGGGAAAGTTTTGGAATACGAAAGTTATTGTTTTGCCCGGTGTACCGTTAATTAACCATGGGCCCTACCGTTTTATCAAACACCCGAATTATGTAATTGTTGGCATCGAGTTAATCGTTATACCGCTTCTTTTTAACGCGATAATTTCTGCTTTATTATTTCCATTACTCCATATGATTTTACTGAAAATTCGAATACCAATCGAAGAGAGGGCATTAATAAGTACAATGAATACTGATTAGAAATCGACTCCCTGGACAAACGGATGTTCGCACTATATACTAAAAAAGGACGAAAGACTTTTCATGTATGTAGGAGTGGATTTATATGGGTGGAGATAATAAATTAGCCAACTATATAGAAGATTTATGGACAAAAGGCTTTAAATTAAAGGATGAAGAAGTCCAATTTATTTATTTTGGTAAAAAATTCACTGGAGCACCGGACTGGAAGGTCATCTATGCGTTAAAGCTAACATTACAATTTCAACACACATTTAATCGCAGTTTTTATGTAAGTCTACTTGAGTTGCTTGTTAAAGAATCGATCAAAACAAAAAGAGAAGCGAATGATTTGTTGACCGAAAAAGGCTTTACTTAACTTTATGTATTGCTTTTCTTGCTAATCGATCAGCATTTTTATTTTGTTTTTCTGGAATCCACTTAATAAAAAAGTGAGGAAATGTTTGTATTCTTTTCAAAATCTCTTCTAATAAAGGACTGAAATTTTTATTTTTAGTAAATTCCTTTTCAATCATATCAACAACTAACTTCGAATCACTTCGCAAGGACAGAATTTCATTCGGGAAATTTTCCTTACATACATCAAGCGCTTTAATTACCGCCCAAAACTCAGCCTCATGATTGGATAGTTCACCTATGTAATACATATATTCATGTTGTTCTTTCCCATTTTTAATGTAGATTCCAGCACCACTAGGCCCCGGATCGCCACTTGATGCTCCATCAGTATATACTTCTAACATGATTTTTCTCCTTGAATTATAATTTAAATTTGAGGGCTACATGTAGTAACCCTCCCATATTGTATGTTTATTGTTGTTTTTGTATATGCATACGTTTTGCTAAGTATAAGAACGGCGTGTCAATGGCAGCAACGATAAATTTAATAACATACGTGGTCAAAAAGATTTCTAACCAAATATTTATTGGATACTCACCATAAAAGGCGATGAAACAAAAGATAAAGCTATCTAGTAGCTGACTGACCATGGTACTTCCGTTATTTCTTATCCATAAGTATTTTTCATCTGGTAATAGTCTTTTAATCTTTGAATAAATCCATACATCAAAATATTGACTAACAATATAAGCAATTAGACTCCCAATCGCAACCTTGGGCACGATACCAAACAATGTCATTAACGATTCTTGGGCAATATCACTAGGGTGTGGTTGGAATTTTAATGCTAATTGCATCATAATCGTCATCGCAATGAGTGTAGAAAAACCCATCCAAACTGCTTTTTTAGCGTCTTTTTTTCCATATTTCTCATTCAAAATATCCGTTGCTAAAAAGGCTGTACCGTAAATGATGTTACCTAAGGTAGCTGTCAACCCAATCAATTCTACTGTTTTGATTACTTGGATATTGGCAATCACCGTTGACATCCCAATCCAGACAAATAATCCTGGCTTCCCAAAAATACGATACACTATAATCAACATACTAAAGTTGACTAATGCAAAAATAATCCACAAGCTTTCATTAAACAAACGAAACTCCTCCTTAGTTTTGTTAACGCGGGAGTTTACGAACCGCGGGTGTTTTCACCACTGTATTCCATTTTAGTTTAAACAATTTCATAATAACAATTTTGTCTTCGCCTACAACAATATATTATCTGAGATGACTGAAATAAGGTAATTATGAAATTAACTCCATTGACAATAAATTAAAATATAACTGTCAACAATCTTGTATTCTAGAAGAAAAGCTCTGGACTCCTTGCTCACCCTAGAGCAATTAAGACGAACATCTATGTGGTGCTCTTTACCACAAAGATGTTCGATTCGGGTAGGCGCTGTAGCTCGACGTGCACATGCAATAGTCAGTTATCCACAGGACACTACATCTATAATTGCCTATTCTACAAGAAAAGACGATGACCCACTAGGATCACCGCCTAATTATAAGTGCTTATTTATTTTTTTGTTACATTAGCTGCTTGAGGGCCACGGTCTCCATCGACTACTTCAAACGAAACTTCTTGACCTTCTTCTAGTGTTTTGAAGCCTTCTTCCTGAATAGCAGAGAAGTGAACGAATACATCATTTCCCTCTTCGATTTGGATAAAACCATAACCTTTTTCTGCATTAAACCATTTTACGATACCATTTTGCATGTTGATAATCCTCCTAAGACTTTCACGTCAAACGTGGTAATACAAACAAGATGATAGACAAATAAAAAGGTAGCTACTTTAGAAGGATAGGATCACAATTTCATCCACTTCTAAAGAAGCTACCTGTCATTAATGAATCCATACATCTTCTTTGCTTGAGTCAAATATAGCTGATTTTTTTATGACAGTCAAGAAATTGGAAAAAGAATGTAACAGCCTATTTTTCTGGGGTTTTAGTAAGTCGAATTAACTTGAAATTCGTCAAAAATATTGTCAAAACAAAGCAGAAAAAGTAGTTTAAGAACAAAAAGTGTTCCAGGATTTTCACCACATCTTTTGTTTATTTTTAAAGGATATACTATGATAATAAAAGATACGTTGTTAAGGTTTAAATGGAGGAAAAATCATGTCAATTCTTATTGGTTTAACAGGTTGGGGAGACCATGATCGCTTATACATAGATAAAGGTGCTTCGAAAAACAAATTAGAAACGTATAGTTCGCATTTCCCAGTTGTCGAAGTTGATACAGCTTTCTATGCAATTCAACCTGAGAAAAACTATCAAAAATGGGTGAAGGAAACTCCTGATAATTTCTCTTTTATTATCAAAGCTCATCAAACAATGACAGGCCATGATAAGTCTTCTATGACAAACCAAGAAGCAAGAGCATTGTTTGAAGCGTACCTTCAATCAATTCAACCTGTTATTACTGCAAATAAGTTAAATGCAATTTTATTTCAATTCCCACCTTGGTTTGACCTTAATCAAGAAAACATTCGAAAATTAAAAAAGACAAAACG
This sequence comes from Aquibacillus rhizosphaerae, assembly GCF_030282825.1. Taxonomy (GTDB): domain Bacteria; phylum Bacillota; class Bacilli; order Bacillales; family Amphibacillaceae; genus Aquibacillus_C; species Aquibacillus_C rhizosphaerae. The sequence goes on along the minus strand of NZ_JASTZU010000018.1, from coordinate 209,965 downwards.
ACTGTTTCCAGATTTACCTTTAGCGCTAGAGTTTAGAAATCAAAGTTGGTTTTTACCAGAACATAGACAGGATACGTTACAGTTTATGAGGGAAGAGGGGTGGATTCATTCCATATGTGATGAACCACAAGCAGGGTCTGCTTCTGTTCCACTTGTATTAGAATCTACCGATGAAAATAAAACACTGGTTCGTTTTCATGGTAGGAATGTTCATGGTTGGAATAGAAATGGACGAGACGATTGGAGAGAAGTGCGTTTTCTTTATAACTATAATGAAAAGGAATTACAAGAATGGGTTAAAAATATTGAAAAGTTGCAAAAAGAGACAAGAGAGATTACGGTACTTTTTAATAATAATTCAGGTGGGGACGCTGCAGATAACGCAAAGCAGCTAATCAATCTATTAAATATAACGTACAAAAATTTAAATCCAAAACAAATGGATTTATTTAATTGGTAAGGAGTATGAAAATGAATAGTAAATTACAACAAATCGAGGCCTATGTATTTGATTTATTTCATCAAGATTCTTCTGGACACGACTTTCATCATATGAAAAGGGTCGCGAATATGGCTAAAAAGATTGCGGAAACAGAAAAGGCTAATCCATTTGTTGTTGAAGCAGCTGGTTGGTTACATGACATAGGAGATAAAAAGTTATTTTCTAATCCAGAAGCAGAAAAACAAAAATTACATCAGTTTTTAGTCAGTCTTGAACTATCCGAACAACTGATTCATGAAATTGATATGGCAATTAGGGATGTTTCCTTTAGTAAAGGTAGACAACCAGAAACAATAGAAGGAAAAATTGTACAGGATGCAGATCGTATGGATGCAATTGGTGCGATAGGGATTGCCAGAACCTTTGCCTATGGTGGCAGTATTGGTAGTTTGATACACAGTGATGATGAAACAAAGGGAACGAGCGTACAACATTTTTATGACAAACTATTATTATTAAAAGATTTAATGCATACGAGTACTGCCAAATCTATTGCAGGACAAAGACATCGAGTGATGCAGTCTTTTTTAGATCAGTTTTATGATGAATGGAATACATACTAAATCTATAAAAATGAATCTCATGCCAACTATGCACGGTAGGCTTGAGATTCATCTTGTTGTATGTGTACGAGTTATTTTTGAATAACTACACGTTTAGCTCCTATATATTTTTCACTCCAATAAGAATTATCCATACTACTAACTTCTACACCTCTCGATTCACCGGCATGAATGAATTCGCCATTTCCGACATAGATTCCCATGTGCGAAGGGCCTGCTTTATATGTTTCGTAGAAAACAAAATCTCCGATGGAAAGATTTTCTACTGGTTTCGTCATATTCCAAATATCAGATACCGTTCGTGGGACATTAATTCCTAGTGATTGAAAAACATATTGGATAAATCCACTACAATCAAACCCACTTGGAGAAGTTCCACCCCAAACATAAGGAGTTCCAACTAACTCTTTCGCATTCGTTATTAGATTTGAAGTATTAAAGCTTTGCTGTGTTTCAGTTTTTTCAACCTTCTTAGTATCACTTTTTGTTTCTTGTGATTTTTCTGTTTGTTGAGATTGTTCAAGTTCCTCTTTTGGTTGTTTATTTTCTGTTTGTGGTTCGGCAGTATAAATCGCATCGATTGTTTTTTCATTTACTTCTTTTTCTACTTCTAATCCATTGTCTTCTTGAAAGGCTTTAAGAGCGCGGTCTGTCATCGGTCCGTAAATACCGTCTATTTCTTCTTTGTAGTATCCGAAATAATGAAGCGCCTTTTGAATTGTTTTGATTTCTTCTCCCGTATCACCAGGATGAAACGTACTTTTAATTGACTTTAATGGTCGTAAATATTTCTCGCGTTCAAGTGTCACAATCTTGTTAACGGTGATAATATCCGCCTTACCACTAACAGTAATATCATTCTCATGTTGTAGTTTCTTTAATGCATGCTCTGTTAATACTCCAAATTCTCCATCTATTGATTTATCATAGTACGAAAGTTTGTTTAGTTTATGCTGAAGTACTCTTACAGCGGCGCTGTGCTGACCATATTCAAGTGTAGTAGATTCTTCTAACACCTCATTTTGTAACATTGGGTATGCATCTACATAAAAGGAGAATGGTTGACTTAGTACAAATCCATAAGCCATGGAATGTTTGACGACGTGCTGCACATTTCCATTAGTTAGCATGCAAAACTCCCCTTTCCATTATTGTTCTCTTTTCAAGGTTTATGTAAATAAAAGCAGAATATACCGCAAATAAATAAACGAAATATTTTTGTAATATGTTACAATTAGATTACCTACTTTTTTAACTTCAACAAGATTATTAAGTGTGTATTTCTGGTTTGGCTTTGGGACTAGAATGAAAATATGGTTAAAGCGAATAAGGGTTATGGTTATCATTTTATTCTTTTCATTTCTTCCTTATGTTGAAATTACAAGACCGTTTAATGGAATAATGCTGCAACACGCAAAAGGTAATCAGGACCTATTACAATTACAGTCACTTAAAAATGCTGATTTGTTATACAAATTAATCATCATTCCTGAAAAGTTAACAGATACTAAATCGTTATCTAACATGGTTAATCGGATCAACCGTATTGATCGTGCATTATTAGAAATGCTCGTAGATCAAGGTGTAAAGGTAAGACTATTTGAAGGAAAACTAACAGATGAGCCTTTGTTATATTATTTAAAATGGGACCAACCACGTGGCTGGAAGCGAGAAACAACCTGGGAGAACGTACCAGGATCAGGTGGTAGTTGGTTAGTATCTGCTAAAATAGGAGCAAGTATGCCTGGCAAAGGTCATAGTTCAATAAATTTAGAACTACATGAAATAGGGCACACGGTATATCACGTGTTAATGAATGACCCTAGTTATGCTACTAAAATACAACATGCATGGAACAAAGAAGTCGAATTCATGTTTTCTGGACAAGACTACTTTGTAAATTACCCATCAGAATATTTTGCTGAAATGTTTGCGTATTATTATAAAAATAAAAGAACGAATGCTATTATAAAATTAAAAGCGCCAGTTACCTATGAACTTTTTAATGAGTTTTCATCGATAACTTTTACTAACTTTGATCAGATATATTTGGATTAAAGGATTATATAAATCTATCTTTCTATTTTAATGAGTTTTAAAAGTGAACATGTCTTAATGAAGGAGCGTAATACTATGGCAACAGGTGAACAAGCCTATTTGGATTTGTGTAGAACGGTTTTAGAAACTGGATCTAAAAAAGAAGATCGTACGAATACAGGTACACTATCTGTATTTGGACATCAAATGCGATTTGATTTAAGTCAAGGGTTTCCATTATTAACAACAAAGCGCGTTCCTTTCCGTCTAATCGCAAGTGAATTACTCTGGTTTATTAAAGGTGATACAAATATCCAGTATTTACTAAAATATAACAACAATATTTGGAATGAGTGGGCGTTTAAACAATGGGTAGAAAGTGAAGCCTATAGTGGACCCGACATGACTGATTTTGGGAACAGAAGTCAAACAGATGCACAGTTTCATGAACTATATTCGATTGAGATGGAGAAGTTTAAAGAGAAAATAGTAAATGATGATGCATTTGCAGAAAAGTATGGAAATCTTGGATCTGTTTATGGACAACAGTGGCGCGCATGGAAGACGTCTCAAGGTGAAACAATTGATCAATTAAAACAAGTTATTGAATCAATTAAAGTAAATCCAGATTCTAGAAGACATATGGTTACTGCGTGGAACCCAGAAGATGTTCCTTCTAATATGGCATTACCACCATGCCACACCATGTTCCAGTTTTATGTTGCAGAAGGAAAATTGTCTTGTCAATTATACCAACGAAGTGGAGACGTATTTCTTGGTGTCCCTTTTAACATTGCGAGTTATGCATTACTAACCCACCTTATTGCACATGAATGTAATTTAGAGGTTGGTGAGTTTATTCACACATTAGGTGATGCGCATATTTATTCCAATCATATAGAACAAGTAAATACACAACTTAACCGAACACCGATGAATTTTCCAACATTAAAATTAAACCAATCCATTACCTCTATATTCGATTTTGAAATGGAAGATATGGAGATAGTAAATTATGAGTCACATTCAGCAATAAAAGCACCCGTTGCTGTTTAAGATTAAACAAGGAGGTCAAGTATGATTTCATTGCTTTACGCTATGGACCGAAACCGAGTAATTGGACATAATAATACATTACCTTGGAGATTGCCAAGTGATTTGAAGTTCTTTAAAAATTTAACTACCTCAAACATTGTTATTATGGGAAGAAAAACATTTGATTCGATGAATGGTCCGCTACCAAACCGTACAAATGTTGTGATTACACGAGATACTTCATACGAACAACAAGACTGTCAGGTCATCCATTCGATTGACACGGTAATTGAATGGAGTAAAGAAAACCCTAAAGTAGAGTATTTCGTTATCGGTGGAGGAAATATTTTCGAACAAATACTTCCTTACGCTGATCGTATGTATATGACGCTAATAGACGAAGATTTTCCTGGCGATACGTATTTTCCTGATTTTGATGAACAAGAATGGGAAACCACCAAAAAAGAAAAAGGTATTAAAGATGAAAAAAATATTTATGATTATTATTTTATTCAATATAATCGTAAATAAGGATACTGTTATCTGAAGTGAATACTATAAAGACAGACCATCTAATTTATATGAAATTTAGATGGTCTGTTTTGTTGTTTACTGGACTAATCATTAATTCGTAAGATATTTTGGATATTTATGTTAAAATTAGTTAGTGAATTTGTAGGTTTAAAATTGCATGCAGTAGAACGCACACTATAACTGCCTACTATTCGATTATTGTAAAAAGCTTTTCAACGCAAAAATCCACTTGGAATGGAGGATACATATATGAACAACCTACCTAAACATATAGTTTCTGGAGCTACTGTTGTACTTAATGCTAAAAATGAAATTTTATTAATTAAAGGACCACGTCGAGGTTGGGAAATTCCTGGTGGACAGGTAGAAGAAGGAGAATCATTAAAGCATGCTGCAATTAGAGAGACAAAAGAAGAGTCAGGGATAACGGTTGAAATCACAAAGTATTGTGGTCTATTTCAATATGTTAATCTATCCATTTGTAATCATTTATTTTTGGCTGTTCCAATCGGTGGTGAACTAACAACAAGTGCCGAAGCTTAGAAGTCGGCTATTTCCCTATTGATAAAGGATTAGATATGGTAACATGGAAAAATTTCAGACAAAGAATTGAATATTGCTTAGACGACAACTCACAGCACTTTTATGTTGAATGTTGATGGATGTAGATTGATTTAAGGGGTTTAAAGCATAAGAAAAACAGCTTTCAGGAAGTGAAAAATGAATGATAAGAAAAGCGGTTGGCGCAATCATATCATGTAATCAAGAGTATATAATTATACACAAAGTAAAAATGAATATAAATGATGAAAAACAGAGTATTGACGGTGAATGGGATTTTGTGAAAGGTGGAGTAGAGGAACACGATCTCGATTTACAGAATGCTATCCTAAGAGAGTTGAAAGAAGAAACAGGCTCATGTGATTACAAAATTATAAATCAATTAGATGAAAAAATACACTTTCAATTCCCCCTTGAAATACAGTCTGAAATAGGTTATCAAAAACAAGAGATAACGATGTTTCATGTTGAGTTTTACGGTGACAAAACTACGCTTAAACCAATAGATGATGAAATTAAAGATATTAAGTTTCTTCAGAAGAGAGAAGTGTTAACTGTTTTAACGCATAAAGAAACAAGAGATTATTTTGTGAGACATTTTGGCTAATAGTAATACAGCCAAAATTTTAAAAGTAAGTAATTGGACGGAGGTGAAGTATGGTTGATTACAGAATACGAAATCAGGATGGTTTTACTGAAAAAGTTGGAGAACTCGTTTCTATGCTTGAGCATACACGAGCGGTTACATGGGATGAAATACAAGATTTAACTCAGTCTGATTTAGATTTCCTCGTTGATACCAGTGCTAACACAATTGGCGCTTTACTATTACATATTGCATCGATTGAGTTTGTTCATCAAATTATATCAAATGAAAAAAGGGATTTAACTGAAACTGAGTTCTCTAAATGGGGCGCAGCTTTAGAACTTGGAGACAAGGCAAGAGAGGTAATAAACAAACAATCCCTAGATTATTATCTAAATCAATTATCAGAAGTTAGAAGTAATACCTTAACATTGTTAAAGTCAAAGAATGATAGCTGGTTGCTTGAGGAGAACAAATGGGGAAATGATATACCATATAATAATTATTACCTTTGGTTTCATGTAATGGAGGATGAAATGAACCACCGTGGACAAATAAGAATGATGAAAAGGTTGATAATAAATAAAAAGAGAACAAACTAGAACGATAAAACACAGAATACCAGGATTAATCGTTAGTGTTTATTCAACGCTTTTATTGTAATTGTATGAATAATGTTTTTTATGTGAGGGGCTATTATTAGATGAAAGGTTTGTTACTCGGTATTATAGCAGCATTTTTCTTTTCGTTTACATTTCTTATTAATAGAATGATGGAGATAGGCGGGGGAAGTTGGTATTTTAGTTCTTCCCTTCGTTTTTTTTTCATGATTCCATTTCTTGTTTTAATTGTTTGGTTTAAAAGTGGATTTTCACCATTATGGAATTCTATTAAAGCTAACCCAATTCCTTGGTTTCTCTGGAGCTTCGTTGGTTTTGTCTTATTTTATGCACCGATTACCTTTGCTGCAGGGTTCGCACCTGGATGGCTTGTTGCTGGAACCTTTCAATTAACTATTGTAGCAGGTATGTTATTATCCCCTTTATTTTGGCAGGAAACTAGTGACGGGTTACGAAGCAGGCAGGCTATTCCGATACGTTCTTTGTTTTCTTCTCTTGTAATTTTTACTGGGGTTTTATTTATTCAATGGCAACATGCCACACAAATTTCGCTAGGCATCGCTTTTTTAGCAGCCTTTCCTGTTATAATTTCCGCCTTTTCTTATCCGCTTGGAAATCGCAAAATGATGGAACTTACAGATGGAAAGTTGGATACTTTTTCAAGAGTACTTGGTATGACATTAATGTCGACCCCTGCTTGGATCGTTTTATTTATCATAGGAACGATAAAGCATGGCCTTCCATCCTCAACACAGGTAGGACAAACAGCAATGGTTGCTGTTTGTTCAGGTGTTATCGCTACCCTACTTTTCTTTTATGCTACTGATTTAGTTAGAAAACAACCAAATCAGTTAGCAGCAGTGGAAGCCACTCAATCCATGGAAGTGTTATTTGCACTTGGATTGGAATTAATCATAATTAATGCTATTATTCCTTCAACTCCAGCCTTTATTGGGTTACTGCTGATTATAGTTGGTATGTTACTGCATAGCTTTTTATCACGACCTACACAAAGGATAAAAATAGACAAGGAATTGCCAGAAAAAGTTCTTTAGGTAAAAAATAGAGTGATGATTTTTATTCGCAACTGTATAACAACTCTACAAATAAAGACAAATTTATGGACAAATTGTCATTAAAGCAGTATCATTTTTGTGAAATATTAAAGAATATAGGACAACTAGAAAAAAACGTGTTAAGATGTAGTTAAAATTATAATACAATAAAGTTTATTTTCATGTTTTTGGAAGAAACTTATGAGATACTATGAATGAAGAGGTGAATAAAATGCCATCTACAATTGGTATTCCAGGTTTAATACTTATCGTAATTATCGCATTAATTGTTTTTGGACCGAAAAAGCTTCCTGAGATTGGAAAAGCAACTGGCCAAACATTACGTGAGTTCAAGAAATCTGCACGTAATCTTTCTGAAGATGATTCTTCAGAAAAAAAATCTTTAACTAATGACGAATCTAATAAATAAACATCGGAGTGATGTATTGTGGGTTTAGGAAGTATCGGGTTTCCAGGGTTAATCTTAATCATCATTGTTGCATTGATTGTTTTTGGACCTTCAAAATTACCCGAAATGGGCAAAGCTGTTGGTAGCTCTTTACGGGAATTTAAGAAGGCCACAAAAGATATCATGTCTGACGAAGACGATAACAAAGATAAAAAATAAATTAAATTTTGAAGGTGTAAGGGATCCTAACCTTACATCTTCTTTTATTCACAGTATTATTGAAAATTAGCTGATGATGGTTTTAAGGAGGGTTTATATGTCTAAGGAAGAAGAAACTTTTGCAGAGTCAGAGATGAATTATTTAGACCACTTCACAGAATTACGAAGACGGTTAATTTGGACAGCAATTGTTTTTTTAATCTTTTTTATTATCGGTTTTTTGTTCGTTAAAGATATTGAAAGTTTTTTTATGAAAGACATTGATATTACGTTGACATTAATTGCACCAGGTGAAATCATTTGGATCTACTTTACGATGGCTCTGCTTGTTGGTGCGGTGGGTACGATTCCATTTTTATGCATCCAAGCTTGGCTATTTGTGCGACCAGGTTTGACACCGAAAGAGCGTAAAGTATCGTTATCTTACATACCTGCAGTATTCATTCTTTTTGCTGGAGGATTGATTTTCGGTTATTATGTGTTTGTTGAACTTATTTTACCTTTTTTACTATCATTGAATGATGGTATGTTTAATGAAATGTTTACAGTTGAAAACTATTTCCGCTTTCTGTTTCGTGTTACTGTTCCATTTGCTGTCTTGTTTGAGATTCCAATTATTACGATGTTTTTGACTAGCTTAGGAATCGTAACGCCTGCTTTTCTACGAAAAACAAGGAAATATGCTTATTTTGTATTAATCGTAATTGGAACAATGATTTCGCCACCAGATTTCATCTTACAGTTAGTTGTTGCTGTTCCTTTAATCATCCTTTATGAAATTAGTGTCGTACTCTCAGGTTTTGTCTATCGAAGCAAAAAAAACCAGCATGAGGAATTTATGGACGAGTCTTGAAAAATAAGTCAACGATTTGAGTGAGGTGATGTTAGATGCGCTCGTTTTATCACTACATGATGCGATACCGCGGGGTTAAAAAACCGACATATGAAAGCAGGTTAGCGGATTGGATGTTTAGAGACCATGATTTCCCTAAACAATCTACGTCCTATCATGAAATTAGCAGCTATTTGGAATGGAATATCCCGTTTACCGAGGCAGTCCAAGTTTTTGACCGACTCTGGGATGATTATAGTACAAATGAAAGTTAAGCCCTGATCACTCAGGGCTTTTATTAAAAGCTAAGAGTATAAAAAGTTCGGAGATGTCTAGCTCCAGCGCTTCTCTTATGTCATCAAATCGTTAGATCTTCTCAATTTCTATAACATCTACTAATTCAATCGTTAATAGACCGTTAGCTCCCATTAATTTTAACGTATGGTTATTTCTATTAATCGATGTAATTATTCCTCTGTATTCACGGGAAATTTGTCTGTTAAATACAGTGATGGACACGAGGAATTTACTTTCCAATGCTTCCAACATAATCAGATTAATTTGTTCCAACTCTTGCTCATCTAACAAAGGTTTTGTTTGTGTTTTATCTTCATTCCATAGCTTCTTTAACATTTCTACATGTTCAGGTAACATTAGTGATGTCCACTTAATTGTGCCTCTGTCATTAACCATTATGTTTAGCCTCTTTTCTTGTATTGCTCTCATAAAGTACTTTTTTATTATAACCAAACATTTGTTCTTATTCAACAAATTAAGAACAAATGTTCGTGTTCACTATAAAAAAAGGAGGAGGATTTGGTCATGACAATCAAACAAATTGAACGATGTAGCAACATGACAGTTGAAATAATTTATTGTTCCGCTCAAGGTGAATTTTCGAAGCGACGAGTAAAAGTAATAGAAATCAATGAAAAAAGTTATATGACAGACTGCTTACTAACTAAGTAAAGTTTTACTTTGGGCATCTATTTAACGTATTATTTGTCTGAGATAAAAACACTACAGTAATATATTATCTGTACTCACCTTGCAAAAGATAAGAAGTGATTTATCATCATTTAATTCTAATAAATATATGACATAGTTTATAATCAAGTATATTAATAGATAAAATAACAAAAAGCTCAAATTATTGTTTACAATGGGATTAACCAGATAGGTAATTTGAATTTCCAAATCATGGAGGTATAGAAATGAGCAGCTATCAAAAAGAAATTATAAAGATTAAACACCGAGGAAGGGAAATTTATGGAGTCTCTTACATGCCTAATAGTAAGAAAAAGTGCCCTGTTGTAATTTTTAGCCACGGTTTTAATGGAACTAATATAGATTTTGCAATGAATAGTGACTACTTAGCAAAGAATGGTGTGGGCGCATATTGTTTCGACTTTTGTGGTGGCTCCATTAACTCAAAAAGTGATCTTAAGACGAAAGAAATGACTATATTTACAGAAAAAGAAGATTTGAGCGCCGTGGTTGAAACGATAAGAAATTGGGAGACTGTTGACCAAGATAACGTCTTTTTATTTGGAGGAAGTATGGGCGGGTTAGTTTCAGCATTAGTAGCCGATGAATATGTAGAGGAAATTAAAGGACTTTTATTGCTATTTCCAGCGCTAGGTATTGCAGATAACTGGAATGAAAGATTTCCAACACTTAAGAGTATCCCTGATACGCATGAGTTATGGGGAGTTCAATTGGGGAGAACATTTTTTGAATCGATTCATGGATATGATGTATTTGACCATATTGGAGAATTCAATAAAAACGTTTTAATTTTTCACGGAAATCAGGATGAAATTGTAGAACTGGAATATGGTAAGAGGGCAGAAAAGCTATATCCACATGCTAAAATAGAAGTGTTTCCAGGAGAAGGTCACGGTTTTTCAGATGCTGCTAATAAAAAAGTCGCTGAGATGACCTATGAATTTGTAAAAGCTAATATCTAACATCTTAGTATGCCAACATTAAACTGAACAATTTTTATAAGGTTCTTAAAGCCTAATCCCTCGGTAAAAATAAGATGGATTGGGCTTTTTCACTTGACGTTTTTATTGGAAACTCTCTGACAATAGGTGGTGAATCTCTTGGCAACTTTTGGCATAAAACATGGTAGAGATGGTACATTCTTGTGGCTATAATCAACCAACAACAAAATCAATAAAACATGATAAAATGAAGATAGAAGGAGAGGAATAACGTGAAAATTTTACATACAGCTGACTGGCATTTGGGGAAAATCGTCAATAGTGTTCATATGACTGAAGACCAGTCTTATATATTAGATCAATTTATAACGATTGTGAAAAATGAGAAACCAGATGTAATCATTATAGCAGGAGATTTATATGATAGGTCTATTCCGCCTAAAGAAGCCGTTGAATTATTAAATCGAGTTCTAACAACAATTATTACAGATATTAATATACCAATTGTTGCGATATCAGGAAATCACGATAGCCCAGATCGTTTAGAGTTTGGTAGCCAACTTTTCAAATCACAACAATTGTATATCGAAACGAAATTAAAAGGCAACCTAGATCCAGTCACAATACAGGATCAGTTTGGACCTGTTCACTTTCACTTAATTCCATATATTGAGCCAGCGGATGCACGTGCATTTTTTCAAGACGAAACAATACAGTCACATCAAACAGCTATGCAAGCCGTTGTTAATCACATCGAACAGAACAATGATATGACTGCGCGACATGTGTTTGTAGGACATGCTTTCTTAGCTGGTGGAATGGAATCTGAATCAGAGGAAAGACTGTCAATGATTGGAGGCAGTCCGTATATAGATACAAACCTTTTCAAGAAGTTCACTTATGTAGCTCTTGGACATCTACATCAGCCACAGCGTGTAACGAGCGACACGATCCGATACAGTGGTTCGATATTAAAATACTCATTTTCAGAGGCGAACCATAAAAAATCAGTTACCGTTATAGATGTTGATGACGAAGGTAATTGTGATTTAGCTTTTGTCCCATTAGTACCAAAAAGAGATTTGAGAGTAATAGAATCCTATTTTGATGATCTAATTAGTGGGAAAGGTCACGCGGCCACCGAGGACTATTTGCATATTAGTTTACTTGATGATGGACAGCTTGTGGACCCAATGGGGAAATTACGCAAAAGGTACCCTAATATCTTGCGATTAGAGCGTAAGGTGTTGACTTCCAAAATGCAATTAAATGATTTAAATAGAATAAAAGAAAAACAAGAAATGACACATACACAACTATTTGAAGCTTTTTATCAAGAGATGAAAGGCGAGTCCATACCTGAAGAACGACAAAGTCAAATGGCTAAAATAGTACAAACACTAGTGGAACAAGAAAGGGGGAAATAAGATGCGTGCCCTTATATTAACAATGACTGCGTTTGGTCCCTATAGTAATCAACAAACCATTGATTTTAATGATTTAGGAGAAGAGTCAATTTTTCTTATAACAGGTCCAACAGGAGCTGGGAAAACGACGATTTTTGATGCAATTTGCTACGCGTTGTATGGTCGAGCAAGCGGGAGTGACCGTGATCAAGATTCTTTAAGAAGTCATTTTGCTACTGTTGACCAACCGACGGAAGTTACTTTTGTATTTAAGTTAAAGGGTCGAACATATCAAGTGACAAGATTTCCAAAACAACAAAAGCGAAAAGAACGAGGCGACGGTTATACCGAAGATCCAGCTCGTGCTGAATTATATGAATTAGTAGAAGGTAATCAAAAATTAATTGCTTCGAAAATAAAGGACGTCAACGAAACCTTGGAGGAAATGTTAGGGTTAGATTATGAACAATTCCGAAAGATGATTATGATTCCACAAGGGGAGTTCCGAAAATTAATCTCTGAAAATAGTAAAGAAAGAGAAGAAATTCTACAGAAGATATTTCGAACGCATTTTTATGAACGAATTACCGATGAGTTAAAAAAACAATCAAAGGAACTTCGTGAGAAAATAGAGCAAACAGAATGGAAAATTGAACAAGAAACGGAAAAAATCCAGTGGAGTTACAATGACGCTGAAGAAACGGAATCTACTGATGAATTGCTGATAAAATTAGCGGATGAAATAAATAAAAGTAAACAAGAGAATGACCAGTGGAATAAAGCGCTTAGCAAAGAGAAAGAGACATTAAAACTTGCCCAAGAAAAATATTATGCAGGAAAACAGTTAGCTGAAAAGTTTGAAGAATACGCGAAGTTAGAAAAAAATAAAACAGATCTTAAAAATCAACAAGCAGAAATAGACAAACAAACCGAAACACTTAAGTTAGCTCAAAAAGCTGCAGCAATCATTCCATTTGAAAACCAAACAAATGAACGTAAACAAGAATGGGTCGAGCAACATGAAAAGGAAGTAAAACAACAAGCAATCGTTGAGAAGTTGACTGAAAAATATAACGTAGTCCAGCAACACTACGAGGCTGAAGCGAACAATGAAAAAGAAAGAGAAAAATTAAAGGAGACAATTCAATCCAAAGAAGCCCAGCTGGAAAAACTAAATCATTATGTGAAGGTTAAAAGTGAGTGTAATAAAGTTGAACAGGAAAAAAAAGCTGAAAAAGGTAACATCGAAAAAATCCAGCGAGAAATCGAGCAATTAAATTCACAGTTAGATAGGCTTGAAAAACAATTGAATGAAGAAAATAAATGGACGATAGCATACTATCAATCAGAGGCTAAACTAAAAGAGACAACAGATAAACTGAATCGACTAAAACGACTACAAGTAGAAACTAATAAGTTAACGTCGATGCGCTCGAACTATCAAAAAGTAAACCAACAATACCAGAAGAAGCTTAAAACAATAGAAGAAAAACGCAAACAACTTCTAGATTTAGAAGAGGAACAGAAAAAGAATCACGCTTATTTGCTCGCCCAGCACCTACACGATGGAGCTCCTTGTCCTGTTTGTGGTTCAAAAGAGCATCCGAATTCTGCTCAAGAAAACAAATCAGCAATATCAGAAGAATCGATTAAGCTATTAAAAAAAGAATTACAAGACGAAGAGCGGGACCTTCCCAAATGGCAAGACAGTTATGTCCAAGTTAAATCAGATGGTCAAGCGCAGCGCAGTTTAGTAGAAGATATACACAAAGAATTTAAAGAACAATTACCTGATCTAGAAGAAAAAGCTATCAACGAAAAAATTATCGAGTGGGACAACCTACTTAATGAACTAAAGACAGAACGCGAAACAATTGAAAAAAATGTTCAATTAATTGAACAAGCTAAAAAACAGCGTGATAAAATTCAGCAAGATAAAAAAGAGAAAGAATCAAAATTTCAAGATCAAACAAAAACACTAGAAAAAATAAATGAATCATATATCCAGCTGCGTACGCAACAAGAAGCGATAGAAAAAGAGTTGCAAGAGCCAGAGACTAATCCGCGCACATTACAGGATGAGTTAGCACAATTGCAGGCAAAGTACAAACAATGGCTTAAGAACTGGGAAGACTTGCAAAAGCAGCATGAAGAAATGAAGCAGAACTTGCAACAAGCTACAACGGTTTTAGAACAACTACAATCATTCGTCATGAACACAAAACAACGCTATCAGGATCAATTAAACGTGTTAGATGATAAGATAGCTGAAAGTAACTTTTCTTCGTTAGAAGCCTATAAACAAGCTAAATGCTCTACTAGTGAGCAAGAAAGACTTCAAGAAAGCATACGTGACTTTGAAAAACGTAAAAGCTCTGTCCATGAAAGAATTGCTGATTTAGCCGAACAAGTCAAAGATCAAGAACAGCCCGACTTAGTCTTATTAAAGGATACAGTCGACAAACAAGAGGAAAATATAGAAAAAATGAATAAGTCCATCCATGCTCTGTCACTACAAATTGATCAGCATCAACATACAAAAGAAACAATAGAAGCACTGCGCAAAGATCAACTCAACTTAGCTAAGCAATATTATGATATAGGTGAATTAGCTGATTTAGCTAGGGGAGAAAACCATCTAAAATTATCATTTGAAAGATATGTATTATCTTCATTCCTAGATGAAATTCTTCTTCAAGCAAATATAAGATTAGATCAGCTGACAGAGCACAGATATCAATTAATCCGAAGTGATCAAGTAGCCAAACGAGGAGCGCAAAGTGGGCTTGATCTAGAAGTGTTAGATCATCATACTGGTCAACAAAGATCTGTAAAAACGTTGTCTGGTGGGGAAGGATTTAAAGCTGCGCTTAGTTTAGCTCTAGGCATGGCTGATGTCGTTCAAGCACATGCCGGTGGGGTCCAATTGGAAACATTATTTATTGATGAAGGTTTTGGTACATTAGATGAGTTATCACTAGAACAAGCGATTGATTGTCTTAAAGGGTTACAGCAAAGCAATCGGGTGCTAGGAATTATCTCACATGTGCCCCAACTAAAAGAAGAAATCCATGCTAAATTACAAATTATCCCTTCTCCACAAGGTTCTAGAGCAACATTTAGTTTCTAACAAGATTGCCAATTATTACTCCTTAAAAAGTCTAATAGTAACGTGGTATAGTATAAGAAATACAACGAACTAATTCCCTAAGCAATAGTAGGGGATTTAGTTCCATTTTAACCAAATAGAATAAATAATAGTTACTATTAGAGTGAGGTATTATTAGGAGGCAAATCATGAGAGTAATCACAGCATCAACTCCAGAGCAACAGCATTATGTAAAAAGCTTAATTGAAGAATTATATGTGACTGTATTCCCGTATTTTTTTTCGGATAATTACATAAAAAAGCTAAAAAACTTCGAGCTGATGCAAGCACCAAATTTAGAAGAATTAAGTTTGACAGAAATTATGGAAGTTACAGCAGCCTTTCAAACAATTACTACTATATTAAAACAATTGGGAAATTCTGATCAAATCATTCATGAATATGAAGATATCTTTAGCAAAAACACAAAAATATTAAGTAAATACAATATTGATTTTCCATTTCAGCTTATCGACTTTTTAACAAACAATCATACAGAAGTTGTAACAAACAAAAAATCTTTATATATGTAATATTTTCTTAATTATCTTAGATGTAGTAGGATATAAGTAACTAACAATGAATTGCAACAATCAAAAAAGTGGAGGGTTGAAAAATGTCCATGCCTCTTGTAGTAGATTGGCGATTAGTAACACATGGCAGGGAAAAACGTATTGAAAATAAGGAAAATATGTTTAAAATTACCTTTGACGGTTACAAGTTATATCCAATTAATCAAGTGATTGAGATTCGAAGACATGATAATTCAGACCAAATTGGAAGCGGGAAAATAGTAGAGTTAACTTGGAAAGAAGATACAACAATCTGCATTTATCAACTCATTTCTTTATATAACGTCAATTAACGACAGAGTAATATTTTACAGAACATCGATATAGGTAGATTGTTGCGCTTGCCCGGGAAATATCATAGTACTTTACACTTAATATAATTTCATGAAATTGTCATAACTGATTTATAAATCAATGTTTTTAATCAGTTATAATGAACATAACATGGAACGTGTAAGGATAATCTTAATCTTTGAAAGAGGGGATTACTATGTTTTCTGCAATCTTATTTGGAATTATACTTAGTGGCACAATCGGGTTAATTATAACTGCTGATATTATTTCAGATTAATATTAAAACCTTGTAAGAGTAGACGCTTTTGTCTACTCTTTTTAAATTCCTCTAATTCCATATAAAAGCCTACACCTATTTCATTCCCATACGTACAATAAACTAATAGCAAATACAGAAAAGAGGGATTCGTATGTTTTCAGGACCTCGTGGCCAGTCACCCTTTCAGCAAATGCCCAACCCAAATGCAATGAGACAATCACCGTTTTTTGGATCAGGTTTCGGTACACCGGTACCTCAACAAGCACCAGTAGCCAAAGGCGGTATTCAAGGTCTACTGCAAAAGTTTATGAAACCAGGAGCTGGAGCATCTCAGGGTTTAGTGCAAGGAACAGCAAAAGGGGCAACAAGTGGTGGAGGTATCACACAAACACTTGCTAATGTTCAACAAGTTATGAAAATGGCTCAGTCTGCATCACCTATTATTCAACAATATGGTCCAATGGTAAAAAACTTACCATCGATGCTCGCCATGCTTAAAGCTTTTAATGAAGCGGATGATGATGAAGAAAGTGATACAGACAATGAACTAGAAGATATAGATGACGACCACGAAACAGATAACGAAACAAATGATAAAACTAAAATTGATATAAAACAAGAAAATATAAATAAAGTAGAAACCGATTATAAAAAAACAAAAAAAGTTTCAAGTAAAAAACCAAAGCAATCAGACGGTTCTTCAACTCCAAAGTTGTTCATTTAATCAATTTTAATGCAGACTACTTGCTTTTTTCTCCTATTAGATTAAAAATGAAAATAAAGCATAGTAAAAAAAGTAGGAGGAGTGTTCTGTGAATAATAACAACTTTGAAAAGGCAACTTTTGCTGGAGGTTGCTTCTGGTGTATGGTAGAACCTTTTGATGAACAACCAGGAATTGAAACAGTGGTATCTGGTTATACAGGTGGAACAACAGAAAATCCGACCTATGAAGAAGTATGTTCCAATACAACTGGTCATGTGGAAGCAGTTCAAATTACATTCGATCCAGCAGTTTTTCCCTATAAGCGATTACTAGACGTTTTCTGGCAACAAATAGATCCTACAGACCCAGGTGGCCAGTTTAACGATCGCGGTGAATCGTATCAAACAGCGATATTTTTTCACAATGAGGAACAAAAGCGTGTTGCAGAAGACTCTAAACAGAAATTAGAGGAAAGTGGTAAGTTTAAAAAACCAATCGTAACAGAAATACTCCCAGCAGCAACATTTTACCCTGCTGAAGAGAAACACCAAGACTATTACAAAAAGCAATCGTTTCATTACCGTTTATATAAAAAAGGATCGGGTAGAGAAGATTTCATTAAAAATAATTGGTCTAAAAAGATTGATAAAAGCACATTAAAGGAAAAGCTAAGCCCAATACAATATCAAGTAACACAGGAAAATGGAACAGAAACCCCTTTTCAAAATGAATATTGGGATCATGACAAAGAGGGGATTTATGTGGATGTTGTAAGTGGAGAACCTTTGTTTTCTTCACAAGATAAATATGATGCTGGTTGCGGTTGGCCAAGCTTTACCAAGCCAATTGATCGTACGAATGTGAAAGAAAACATGGATACAACACATGGAATGAGACGAATAGAAATTCGAAGTAAAGATGCTGATTCACACTTAGGTCACGTTTTTGAAGATGGTCCAATTGAAAAAGGTGGACTTCGTTATTGCATGAATTCAGCTGCGATGCGTTTTATTCCAAAAGACGAAATGGAATCAGAGGGATATGGAGATTTGATCAATCTATTTAATGCTAAATAGCTACTATACTACCCTTGCCAAAATAAAGGCGGGGGTAGTTCTTTTAGGATGTAATTCTTTACTACATATTGAACGTGTAAATAAACTGATACATAGATTTACATTATTGAGAGAAGGATTTTTATGAAAGTAAAATATGGTATACAACTCGGTATTTCTTACGTTGCAGGAATTTCAGGTGGATTGCTATTTCATATTATTCACTTGCCACTCCCCTGGATTTTAGGACCATTACTTGCCATTTTGTTATGTAAAACATTTTTTCAATTTAAGGGCAGATCTTCGACAAGACTCCGTGACATTTGTTTTTCCATAACTGGTATCCAAATCGGTGCAACTTTTACAGATACGACCATTGATCATGTTTTGCCGTATTTATTACCTTATAGTTTATTGACGATTGTACTGATTGCCATCAGTTTGTTTAATGCTTACTTGCTTACCAAATGGATACCAATCGATATTCCAACTAGCCTGCTAGGAAGTGTACCTGGGGGGTTGTCTGCAATTATTGCATTAAGTGAATCCGTAAAAGCTAACACCGCACTAGTTACAATCTTTCACACAATTCGTTTAATGACAGTACTATTTGTTATACCTTTCCTAGCAACACAATTGCTTGCACCAGGTGCAAATGGGCAGGAACAATTAATGGAAGAAATCTTTGTTCCACAAGGGCCGTTATGGACAATTGTTATACTTTTTGCTATCTATGGATTGGCAGTGCTACTTCAACATAAAGTCCCGGCAGCATTGGTCATTATTCCAATGTTAATTGTAGCAATATTTCAAATTATAGATTATCCGCTTTATCACTTACCGAATGTATTTTTTCTGTTTGCCCAGTTAACCATCGGAATTTATTTAGGTTTTTCTGTTTCAATAAAAGATTTAAAAATTGCAGGTAAATATTGTGGTTACTACTTTGGATTAACGATTATTTTGTTAGCAGTTTCCTTTGGACTAGGTTATCTTTTCAGTTTGATAACACCAATGAACCTTGTCACAGCAATATTAAGCATTGCACCGGGGGGTCTAATTGAGATGGCATTAACTGCTCAAAGCGTCAGTGGAGACCCATCTATTGTAAGTTCCTTGCAGATGATTCGTATGTTAACGATTGTTCTACTTTTACCTATTGGATTAAAATACTTATTACCAAGACTTGATAAGACAAAATCAAGTAATAATGGATAGCAACATAAGAAAGGATCAGTATACATCAACCACTTTACGATAACATGATTATGTAAAGTCATGCATAAGAATTTTTAAAAGGTAATCTATCCTAATAAATGATATAATTTAGAAGAGATTTATTAAATGGTCAAATAAAGGAGTAATTTAAATGATTCACAAAGATTGGGAAAATAATAAAACAATCAAACAAATAAAATGTGTACATGCTAATGCGAAAAAATTTGTAGTTGATACAATGTTAACTCCAGGGAAAACATACGATGTAAAAAATGAAACAGAAGAATTTTACTTTATCATCGACAATTCGAACCGTATTGCTGGATTTAAAAAAGAATACTTCACTGAACTGTGACATTTTGAAAAACCGCGTATTGAGATATGCGGTTTCTTTTAAAAGTAAATCATTTATCTGGGGTAAGGTCTTATCAACATTTTTCCAACAACTAAACAAGGTAGAAAAGTAGTGTCTAGTCGCAGAAAACAATCATATAGATTAAGTTCTAATTATAAAATCAGAATTAATAAAATTTATTAATCTGGGTAATAGTAAATAGGATGTATTAAAAATGAATAAACTGTATTAATATAGGAAACTAATAGAGTAAAAAAATTCAATTTATTGGCAACTTTTGCTTGTCTTCATTAAGGTTTTGTCTAATAATGGAGTTAACTCGTTAATAGGAGATGATCTAGTGAAAAGACTATTTATGATTCGTCATTGTAACGCGGAAGGTCAACACAAGGATTCACCCTTAACAAAAGATGGTGTAAGACAATCACAATTCTTATCCAATATTCTTGCAAAATCAAATTTTCCGATCGATCGAATTATTTCTAGTCCTTTTCTGCGAGCGATAGAGAGCATAAAGCCTTACGCTCAAAGTAATAATCTTACTATTGAGGTCGATCAACGATTACAAGAAAGAATGTTAAGTGAAGAACCCATTGATGATTGGATGGACGTGTTAGAAGAATCTTTCACTAATTTAGATTTTCGTCTCCCAGGTGGCGAATCATCAAACGACGCTCTAGATAGATCTAGTCAAGTAATTGAAGAAGTATTAAACGATGATTCTTGTGAAAACATTGTTATCGTTACGCATGGAAATTTACTAGCTATTTTATTAAGTAAGTTCCAGGCCGATATCGGTTTTAGTCATTGGAAGGAATTTACCAATCCTGATATATTCATGGTACAAAAAACTGGTGGGGAATATGTAGTAGAAAGAATATGGAATTCATAAATTTATATTTAATATGAAATTATAGGCGTGTGAATGAACCACGCCTATTTATTTACATATACAGGCTAGCTAAAAGAATACCTCGAGCAGCGCGATATATTTGACTAAATTGACTAATTGGTAGTGGATTAGTTCCTTTGCCTAGTTCTGTTGTGAATCCAGGGCGATTCCAGTTTTGAATAAACCAATCCTTATAACCAGCATAACTATCTACTGTTTGTACTGGTTGGTATCCACTCACAGAAGCGTACTCATTAACGATAATTTCCGCTTCAGGCGGTTCTTGATTTTCAAACCCCCAATAAATTACTTGACCTTGTGTATGGAAAGCATTGACTCTAGAAAAGTCTCTGTACTCTGTCAGTTCAGCCATCGCCTCTGCTTCTGGTTCTGATAATGGTGAAGGGCCAGGATAATCTCTTGGACCCGGTTGTTGTGCTTTTCTTTCTTTTTCTATTTCCCATCCTGCAGGATATTGATTATTTAAATCAACACCACGAATATTGGCTTTCCAATTAGAAAAATCAAAACTTCCATTATTCATCTCCAATACATTACTTCGGTAAGGTTCTAGTTCAGGTGGACCATTAATGACTAGGTTTACACCATCAGGATTAACCATGGGTACTAGAGACAGCATTGCATTCTGGTATAGGGGTAATAGCTCAACATTCTGCATGGAACCATTATTCGTTACAGCTAATAAATAATCATTTAAAAAGGTCATTATGGTAGGTGTTGTTATCCATTCGTTTGCATGAAATGACCCATTAATATGAACTCTTTTACTTCCATTACCGATTCGTAGTTCGTTAATATTTTTACCCATTACAGAACTTCCTATCACTTCTTGAACAATAAAAGGATAAACATTTATTAGCTCTTGCATATCTAGTTGCATTTTTCCATAGTCATACTCATTAGGATCATTGACTATCCTCCATGTAACCCGAACAGGAATACGAATCGATTGGCCAACTTGCAATACATTCGGGTTAACCGATTGATTAACTAGCGAAATTGCATCTGGACTAATATTTCTTCTTTGAGCAATTGCCCAAATCGTTTCACCACTTTTTATTTGATAATTCGTTGTAACAAAACCTGGTAATTGGATGGATTGCCCTATATTTAATTGATTTTGATTAATTTGTCTATTTGAATCCAAGATTAACCGCATTGGTAATTGAAAAAGCTGACTATAATACCATAAAGAGTCACCTTGTCGAACAGTAACTTGCATGAGAACCCTCCTTTATCGCTTATAAAAATACTATATGATACACTTGCCTATTAAGTTAAAAAAAGGTAGTTAATTGACTCAGTATTAATTTTATTTAGACACATACTAAGAGAAAATAATAAAAATACTTTTCTATAATGGAATAAATAGGCTATAATATTACATGATAAACAGCTTGTATGCTAAAATTGAACTAAGTTTTAATAAAGGAGGAAATTTTCTTGGCTTTTGTAATCGTATCACCTTGTGAACAAGAGAAAGCAGGCGAATGTGTTGAAGTTTGTCCTGTAGATTGTATAGAAGAAGGAAAAGATATGTTCTATATCGATCCAGATATATGTATTGATTGTGGGGCTTGTGAAGCAGTATGTCCTGTAGAAGCAATTTACATGGAAGATGAAGTGCCTGACAAAGAGCACGAATACATTGCGTTAAATCGTAAGTTTTTTGAAGAAAAATAAGTAACCGAGTAAAACGTACTTATTCCTTCATGCAATTATAAAGGTATTAGAGGCTGACTACGAAGTCAGCCTCTTTTCATGCTGAACATTTATATATGTCAAAGAATGTATATTTAGTTTCCTATGGGAGTCAAATTAGCACTTGCATAAATAATGAAATAAAATTTACTATTTTACTGAAAATGAATCATAACCTTTCAGGTCTTCATAAACTTCAACATGAACGTCGTTCACTTTTATAAATCGACTTGGTCCTTCTTTAATGATATCAATCAGTTGATAAACCTTTTCTGGTTTTCCTTCTACTTCTATTTCAACGGTACCATCTGACAGGTTCTTAACCCATCCATTAACTCCAATTTTATCTGCTTGCATTTGAGTAGTTGCACGAAATCCAACTCCTTGGACCATTCCACTAACAATTAAATGTGCACGTATCACTAACATCACCTCAAAATATTTGTTATTTACTGTTTAACCTTATATTATCAAATTAAAACAAGCCTATGAAAAAGTGTTGCCGAAAGGGGATATACAGATGAATCAAATTAAGATTTCTGAAATAGAAGGCTTTAAGATTGGACATGCACAAAACGATGAAGCAGCTACAGGGTGTACAGTTATTTTAAATGAACAAGGAGCTGTTACAGGTGTTGATGTAAGAGGAGGTGCACCAGGTACACGAGAAACAGACTTGTTGAAGTCTGAGAATTTGGTAGAAGCCGTTCATGCTGTATTTTTAGCAGGTGGTAGTGCTTATGGATTGGATGTTGGATCTGGTGTCATGAAATATTTGGAGGAAAGAGAAGTGGGGTTTGACGTACAAGTAGCTAAAGTTCCCATCGTTACAGGTGCGATATTGTTTGATTTAATAAACGGTGACCCATTGATTAGACCAGACAAAGCAATGGGATATGAAGCTTGTGCAAATGTAAATCAAATTAGTCAACATCATGGAAATTTGGGAGCAGGTACTGGTGCAACAGTTGGTAAGTGCTTAGGTCCAGACTACATAATGAAGGGCGGTATGGGCACGTATGCACTCCAGATCGGTGAGCTTAAAATAGGAGCAATCGTCGCAGTCAATAGCTTTGGGGATATTTATGATCCTATGACGAACCAAATAATTGCTGGTGCATATGACCGAAAGAAAAAGATGTTTCTAAATACAGAACAACAAATGATTTACCAATTACAGCATTCCTCGGTTACAAACCGATTTTCTGGTAATACTTCGATTGGTACTGTTTTAACCAACGCCAAAGTAACAAAAGCTCAGGCTAATAAAATTGCAGCGATGGCTCATGATGGATTTGCTCGGACAATGAGACCGTCCCACACGATGGTTGATGGTGATACGATCTTTGCAATGTCTACAAATAAAGTGGAAGCTGATTTAAATACAGTTGGTTTTCTAGCTTCAACCGTGATAGAAAAAGCAGTTATACAAGCTGTGCGAAGCGCAGAGCATGTGTTTGATATACCCTCATATCAAGACACAGTGGATAACTAACAGA
This sequence comes from Aquibacillus rhizosphaerae, assembly GCF_030282825.1. Lineage (GTDB taxonomy): Bacteria > Bacillota > Bacilli > Bacillales > Amphibacillaceae > Aquibacillus_C > Aquibacillus_C rhizosphaerae. The sequence goes on along the minus strand of NZ_JASTZU010000018.1, from coordinate 185,938 downwards.
TTAATGTTATAGGTGAGCCATTTTAATCAATTTCTAAAAAGAACATTAGATGAAAAGAAGGTTGAATATTATTGTAACTGGTTCCGTTACCAATCGAAACATAAAAATGTAATATAAAATGACCACCAAATTGTATGATGATTTGTTGGTCATTTTTTGTTGGTGTAAAAACATTTTATTAATAATATATATTAAAATTTTAGTGTAATTTGCACCTCTATTTGTTAGATGACAATGTCCAGTGTATGTCTACATTTTGACCTGAAAATCCGTATGTAAATTAATATGTTTTTGCTTGATCTTGCAAGGTGTTTTGAGTATTTATGTTAAAATAAATATAGAAATTGTGAACAATTACACTTAAACGGTTAGAAGAGTTGAACAAGAGAATTGAGGGGGGATATTAGGATTGAAAGATATAGATTTTTTTTAGTTTTGGCGATTATGCTTGTAGGTTGTAAGAACGAAAAAGTAATTGAAGAACAGAAAATAACATATGGTGAACAGATACCGCAAGAAGAGGCTTTATCTGTAATATCATTTGTACCTAAGCAAATTAATGAAGATAGTTCATCTTTCCCAATAAAGAAGAAGTCGGCAATACATAATAAAACAGATAAACGAAGTGAAATTATTGAATTAAGGTACGGAGGAGTAGAATGCAATATTCTGTTAGAAGTCGAAAATACAAAAAAATTAAAACGAAATAATTCATTGGATTTTGAAGAAATCAATCTTATGGATGGAGAAAACGCCTATTATGCAGAAGATCAGTATATACAATATATCGCTTGGATTGATAATGAATTAAGTTATCTTATGTCATTCCACTATAAAGGAAACCCCACTCAATAAAAGAGATGTATTCTCAAAAGAAGATATTTTAGAAATAATAGATCAACTGGAATGAAATCTTATTCAACAAACGGGTGGCTTAAGTGGCACAAGGTTGTTGATGTCACAGTTCCTATTGCTTATTGAGCTAAAGAAGCAGTTTTCCTAAAGAAGAGGAGTGAGAAGTTTGAATAAATACTTTATAAATATGATTGCCATAGTCATTATTGTCGTTACATTTTTATTATTATTCAAGTATTGGATTGAAGTAGATTTCGGAATATCGCATATATTTTTAATCATAGCAGGGGGTTATGGTATCTACCTTAACCTAAAAGCTCTAAAAAAAGAATGGAAAAATTAGTTAAAAACTAAATGTAATTTAGAGATTGCCTATAGATGTATTTAAAGTAACGGGTAGCAAGAGTTTAACAAGAAGGTAGTTAAAATTGATGACCTTTTTATATTGAAAATAAGATGGATAAATGGAATTTCATGTTAAGATAACCTTAATGATATGTTAACCTTTGTACATAAAGTAACGAAGCAGTTAGGTTGAATAATAGAAATCATTTGAGAACTTTTACCATAGTCGTTCGTAATATGGTTAGGAGGTGCATCTCGCGTGAAATGGTTATTACTTCAAATTCTGACATTAGGTGCTATAGGAATATTGATGGCGGTATTAGAATGAAATGAGGGTAATAGAATTGTTAGCCCCTCTGCAAATTGGACCCCAACAAACAACATTTATATCACATTTATTATCATAACAGTGGTTTTATGTTGCTTCTATTTAATTTTTTTATTTGAGGCAAAAAAGAGTAACAATATTTTAGAACGGTCCTTTTGGAATTTGATGCCCAAGATTAGTATCTCAGTTAGTGTATTATCTATAATTTTTTTAGTAGGGGGAAGTAGGACCCATTATGACCTGGGTTGAACAGTGGCGGTCACTCCTATATGTTTTCCTTATATACTTTCTATTTTTAATATTTCTCTATTTTTTCGATTGAACATAAGAAACAGTGAAATAACAATCGTATTAACAAAACTATCTTTACTTCATACATATGGACAATAGTTCTGTTCTTTGGAATCTTTTTTATTTTTTAATGCAGCAAGTTTTGCCGTACTTTTTAAGTTTGTGGAAATTAAAGGCTAAAGGGTGCTCATATTTTAATAAGGAGTTGTCCAATTAAGGAAGCTCTTATTCTGCTAAAGTTCAGGGTTATTTGTAGGGGGAGGCTATATGAATAAAAATACAAGTTTAATTTTAGGTGTATTGTTCATTTTGACAAGTGGTTTAATTTATACAATTGAACGTTTGAGTTCTTATGTATATTGGCTTGCACAAACAAATACGGGTTCATGGGAGACTAATCCAAATATTTCATTTTTTGATAACATTTTTATTTTGTTATTTATAATAATTGGTATAGTATTCATAGTTATCGCTTTTAAAGAAAAATCATAGTTTCTTCACTGCAAGGCACACACCATTGTGAATCATTACACTTAAAGTAACTGGCATTAGTTGTAGGAGCAATTGAAAATATACAGAAAAAACTCAGTTTATTGAAACTGAGTTTTTTTATAATTAAAATTATAAATATAACTACAAAACACGGTTTAATTCATTAAACAAATCTATATGCTTTTTATAATGCAATTTCGAGATTTGCGATAGGTAACGGAACCCGTTAACATTATTGCAGCTTTTTTTGTCTTCATCATACTTCTAAAGCTAAGATCAACCTCTATTTTAGATTTTTTCAGTAATCCTTCTAAGATACCCCATTTAAGAAAACCGTATATATTGTGACAAAAATCACTGAATTTTATCTATAAAAAGTCATAATGAGGTGTAGACTGTAGAAAATTTTGAGGTGAACGTATGATAACTTCTTATCGTCCTGAATTAATAGCAACTGCAAGAGATCTAGAAGAATTAAAAACATTGGCCAACGTAGGTGCAGATGCGATTACAATTGGTCATCAATCGTTTGGACTTCGAGTTACTGGAGATTTTGAATTAGATGAAATAAGACGAGCAACAACGTTTTTGCATCGTTCGAATAAGAAAGTATATATCGTTATGAATGCCATTTTTCATAATAAAGATTTAGTTGAATTACCAACATATATCAAACAACTGATTGAGATAGAAGTAGACGGTATCATTTGCGGAGATCCATCTATCTTTCCAATATTAGATGAAATCGACCTATCGATTCCTGTTTTTTGGAATCCTGAAACGTTATCTACAAACTATGAAACATTAAAGTTTTGGCAATCGAAAGGAATAAAACGAGCAATTCTTTCTAATGAGCTAGCACTAGATGCCATTATTGACATTAAAAATGAAGTGAAAATACCAGTAGAGATTCAAGTTCACGGTATGACGTGCATATTTCAATCAAAGCGCAAGCTTGTTACGAATTATTATAATCATATCCAAGATAGCTATAGTAGAGATAAACGACTGCATTTAAAGCAATTCAATGAGGCTGAAAGTAACTACCCTGTTTTTGAGGATTGTAATGGTACACACATCATGAGTAACGAGGACTTATGCATGATAGAGAACTTACAACCTATTTTGGATGCAGGCATAGACAGTATTCGAATTAATGGCATGTTTAAGTCTAGAAGCTATAATCAAGCAATTGTTACTCTTTATCGGGAAGCAATCGATCTTTTTTTAACTGATCGCTATCAATACAATAGCTTCAATTATTTAAATAGTCTAAGACAACGAATCGCTTCTATTCAACCAGAAGATAGATTACTTGATACAGGATTTTATTTTAAAGAACAGATATATTAATCAGGAGTGTACGCACATGACTACAAGACAAAATAGAAAACCAGAATTATTAGCACCTGCAGGTAATTTGGAGAAACTTAAATTTGCAATTCATTATGGTGCTGATGCTGTATATATTGGCGGAAAACAATTTGGCCTAAGAGCAAAGGCAGGAAATTTCTCTTTTGAAGACATGAGAGAAGGAGTAGAATTCGCAAACAGATATGGTGCGAAAGTATATGTTGCGGCAAATATTATTGCACATAACGAGAACTTAAACGGTGCACAGGAATATTTTAAATCGTTGTATGACATTGGAATTGCAGCAGTAATTATAGCTGATCCTGCTTTGATTACAGCATGTAGGGAAGGTGCTCCTGATTTAGAGATTCATATCAGTACCCAAGCATCTATTGCTAACTGGAGAACTGTGCAATTTTGGAAAAATGAAGGAATCCCACGTGTTGTTTTAGCAAGAGAGGTATCGTTAGAAGAAATAAAAGAGATGAAAGAAAAAGTGGATATAGAAATTGAAGCATTTATTCATGGAGCCATGTGTATATCTTATTCGGGAAGATGTGTTTTATCCAATCATATGACTTCCCGTGATGCTAATCGAGGTGGTTGTGCACAATCATGTCGCTGGAATTATGACTTATTTGAAGATGGTACGGATGGTTCTATAAATATATCTGAAAAGGCAGATGAGGCCTATACAATGAGTTCACAGGATTTAAGTATGGTGGAACATCTACCAGATATTTTAGAACTTGGTGTAGATAGCTTGAAAATCGAAGGACGGATGAAGAGTATTCATTACGTAGCGACTGTAGTCAACGTTTACCGTAAAATAATTGATACGTATTTTGATGACCCAGAAAATTATAAACTAGATCAAGCATGGGTGGATGAAATATGGAAAGCAGCACAGCGCTCGCTAACAACCGCATTTTATTACGATGAACCAACTGAAAAAGACCAATTGTTTGGTAAACCAGATCGTATCCCTAAGTATGATTTTGCTGGTCTCGTATTGGATTATGATGAAGGAACACAAATAGCTACGATCCAGCAACGAAACTCGTTCAAAGTCGGAGATGAAATTGAATTCTTTGGACCGAATTTTTATCATTTCAAACAAACGATTGATGAAATTTGGGACGAACAGGGAATTCAGGTCGATATAGCCAGGCATCCAATGATGATTACAAAAGTAAAAGTGAAACAGCCAGTGCGCTATTATGACATGATGCGAAAGCGCAAGTAACTTACTTATACAAAGACACTGAAGCCATAACTCTATGGCTTTCGTGTCTTTTTTTTTATAACGAAGCGACACTCAGATGCTATAATTTCAAATTATGTACATGAAATAGATAATTTTGCGGAAAATATGTAAAAATGTTTCATTTCGCAGGAGGATTATGATGAGCAATAATTACAAAACACCACAGTATCCAGAACCATATTGGAGAGAATCCGTTGATATACCGAGCTTTCCTAGACTAGAAGAAAACATTCACGTAGATGTTGGTATCGTTGGTGGAGGGATAACTGGAATTACAACAGCCTACCTATTAACGAAAAAAGGATTAAAAGTGGCAGTTATTGATGCTGGCAAACTTTTTAATGGTACAACAGGACATACAACTGCAAAAATTACGGCACAGCACGGTCTGATTTATGATGAATTAATCCAACATTTCGGCGAGAATAAGGCTAAATTATATTATCAAGCAGCAATGGACGCAAAAAGGTTTGTAAAGGACACCATTACTGAACATAATATAGCGTGCGATTTTTCAGAGCAAGATGCCTACGTGTACACGAATGAAGACAAATATGTATCAAAAATATCAAATGAAATGAAAGCATATGAAAAACTAGAAATCGAAGGGGAAATAACAGACGAAATACCTTTTGATATACCGATTAAAACTGCCATTATTATGAAAAATCAAGCACAATTTCATCCATTACAGTATTTAACAACATTAGTACATTATATTAAGGATAATGGTGGACTAATTTATGAAGATACAACAGCCACTGATGTTGAGAACGGCGATCATCCAATTATTTTAACAAGGGATGGACACAGGATTATTTGTAACCATGTTGTCGCTGCATCTCATTTTCCTTTTTATGGTGGACAAGGTTTTTATTTTTCAAGGATGTATCCAGAACGCTCTTATATTGTAGCGGTGAAATCCGATAAAAAGTACCCTGGAGGCATGTATATAAATGCAGAACAACCGACGAGATCGCTTCGTTCCACTACAGTAGACGGGGAAGAGTTGTGGCTTATAGGTGGAGAAAACCATAAAACTGGACAAGGTAAATCAACGATAGAACATTATGAAGCATTGGAGAAATTTGCAGATTCAACTTTTGGAATTAAAGAGTATAGCTACCGGTGGTCAGCACAAGATTTAACCACATTAGATAAAGTACCTTTTATTGGTCCGATTACAGAAGACCAACCTGAAGTTCTGATTGCAACTGGATATAGAAAGTGGGGAATGACGAACGGAACTACAGCAGCACTACTGATTACAGATTTAATTACGAAACAGGCGAATGATTATAAAGAGTTGTTTGCCCCATCAAGATTTCATGCTGACCCTGATTTGAAAAAGTTTGCAAGTATTAATGCAGACGTTGCTAAACATATGATTCAAGGAAAATTAGAGTTCACCTCCACAAAAATAGAAGATGTGAAAGAGGATGAGGGAAGAATTGTCAGATTAAACGGCCAGAGAGCTGGTGTTTATAGAGATACAAATGGGGAAGTTCATGTAGTTGATACAACATGTACACATATGGGGTGTGAAGTGAACTGGAATGCTGGGGACCGGACATGGGATTGTCCTTGTCATGGATCAAGATTTTCTGTTACTGGAGAAGTTGTAGAAGGACCAGCTCAAAAGCCACTAAAAAAATATAACCCTGAATAAGCAACAGCCTAGAAGGGAGGAAGAGGTTCTTGAAGAGCATTACTTTCGATAACGGAATTGTTTATTATGAACAATTAGGAAATGGAATTCCAATCATTTTTATTCATCCACCAGGGATGGGACGAAGAGTATTTGATTATCAAAAGAAACTCGCCGAACATTACAGAATTATCTTGCCGGATTTAAGTGGTCACGGGCAATCACGTTCATTTATGAATGGACCAATTATTAGACAGTATGTAAAGGAATTGAATTTAATTTTAGAAGAAGAAAGCATTGATCAAGCAATTATATTGGGTTATTCTGCTGGTGGAATGATCGCACAAGAGTTTTCATTAAGTTATCCATTGAAAACTAAGGCAATTGTATTATCTGGTGGTTATCCAAGAGTAGCAACACCTGGTTTAACCATGTTATATAAAATGGGGATGAATTTACTAAAGAGCTCACCGACCACTTTGATAAATTTGTTGGCATTCAGTCATGCACGTGACCCAGAATATAGAAAGATATTGGCTGAACACATGAAATACTCTGATGTGAATCACTGGTACAAGTATTATGAAGAAACGTATCATTATAATTGTGTTAAAAAGTTAAATCTAATCATAGAACCGTTGCTCGTCGTATATGGACAGAATTCATTTTGGGTGAATAAACATAATAGTTTCTACGATCGCTGTGGTAATAGTGAAATAGCCATGATTAAAAATGGATTTCACCAAGTTCCCACAAAAAAATGGCTAGCATTAAATCATGTAGTAGAGAATTTTATAGAAAGAAATTGTAGATAGAATTTGTGAAACCGCATTGTCTCAATATCACATTTTTTTGAGATATTGAGACATTTTTTTAATGTTTACGCTTGTATATATAGGCTTGTATGTAGTAAATCGTTAACATTCTAAATAATCCAAAGTGTTAAACTTAGTTAAAAGTTTGATTATCTTCATTCTTATAAAAACCCTAAACTCCAAAATTTCCTTTTAAACAATCACCCTAAATCTTCACTATTACTATTAGAAAATCCAAGATATCCGAAGACGAGTAGATATTAGAAAGTACACGAAAATGAATAGTTTACTAAGTAATAGTTACTAAAAATTAATGTATAGCAATTAAAAATTGTGGATATGGCGATCTATTTTTGCAATTAAAGATATATTGGGATTTTATGTTAAAATGATATGGGAACAGTTATATATTCTATATAATTAAATAAGTATGATATATTTTCAATATGGTAGTATGTTATTGCAGTATGCAGTGAATGACGCCTTACAGGTGTAAACTTACTTCAAACGCACCTATTTGTATCTGTTCCTCAGCTGTCAATAAAGCTATAAAATGGAGTTTAGGAGGGATTATTCTGAATAAGATCATTGACAATAGAGGTGAAGAACATGAGTGGATGCTTATATTTGCTGCAATTTGTTCTTTAATTACATTAAAAAAAATCTCGAAATTAGAACGATATAAAAACAAATTAAAAGGTACATTTATACCTTATTAAAACTAAAATTAATTTGAAAAGCTACAAAAATATTCGTTAATAGAGAAGAGGAGGTGAGGTGAGGAAAAAAAGCGCATAACAAACATACATTCATATGAATGAAGAATCTTAAGTGGATATTTTTTATCTGGGAATCTTCATACACCTTCAACAAGGGAACATCCTAGGGTGAAGGGGGGAGAAGGAGTTCCTATTTTATATCATTATAGAATCATAATCATATGGTTTCAAAAGGGAATATGCTGTTGGACTTGAAGAAAACAGTGACACTTAACCATGTAGGATCAGGTACTATCTAGTTATTACTCGTTGAAAAATAGAAGGAGTTAAGTTTTATTGACATCGAATTTATACGAATGCCATACAGGATATTTAACCTACAAAACATAAGTGATCCAAAAAATAAATTCTAGACATTAGCTCAAATTTGTATTTTGTCTCAATAACCTAAGAATACTTAACTTTTGAGATATTTTCGGTAATTTTGATTTCACTTCCTATAATATATATTAGATTAGCCGTTTTATAGACTTATCGTTATGTTCCTATAATTATTAGTTCGGGATAAGAGATTATTGGAATACGTCCTTGGTGGTTATGTTCAAAAATAGTCGAACTATAACTACTATAAACCTTTTCTTTTGGAGGATACTTTATACTAAAAATTCTTCTTGATCTTCATAATTCTTCAAATAAACCTTAACATCTCTTCATATTCAATCCGTTTTTAATAATACAACATTATAGTATCAATAGCATATGAAAAACTTATCATTTTTAGCTTTCTAGTTTTTCCGCTCGTAATAGTGTAGTTCAGAAGAACAGATAAATAGTAAAAGAATTCATGACAAAGTAGTTGAGGCAATAGGGGCTTATTTATCAATTGTATGAAACGTTTCTACATTCGAGAAGAGCACAGGAGTTAGGAAATAACTCTTGTGCTCATTCTTTTCTTTAAACAAAAGGTATATGTAATATAGCTTCTTGATTTAAAACAATAATAATGTGTGATATATATCACATCCAATTCTAAAATGTGTTATTATAATAGTTCGTATACCTATACGGGTATAAGTAAAAACTTTGGGGGTTTTTAATCATGAGAAAAATTATAATTGTCGGTGGTGTTGCAGGTGGTGCAACTGCAGCTGCAAGACTTAGAAGATTAGATGAGGAATCACAAATTGTACTATTTGAAAGAGGAGAATATGTGTCGTTTGCGAACTGTGGTCTACCGTATTATATTGGTGAGACGATTAAAGATAGGAGTAAATTACTTGTTCAAACGGTAGAAGGCATGAGCAAAAAATTCAATTTAGACATTCGTAATTTAACAGAAGTAAACAGAATAGATCGTGAAAATAAAACAGTTGAAGCGAAAAACTTACAAACTGGTGAAACGTATAAGGAAAGCTATGATGCACTTATTCTATCTCCTGGTGCAAAACCAACTTTTCCACCAATTCCAGGGATCAAAGAAGCACATAATATCTTTACACTAAGAAATATCCCAGATACAGACAAGATTAAAGCTTATGTTGATGAACGCAAGCCAAAAGAGGCTGTCGTTATCGGTGGAGGGTTTATCGGTTTGGAAATGGCGGAAAACTTGGTGGATCGTGGCGTAAATGTAACGCTTGTTGAGATGGCGAAACAAGTAATGGCTCCATTAGATTATGAAATGGCAGCTATTGTTCACCGTCACTTAAAAGACAAAGGTGTAAACTTGATACTTGAAAATGGTGTGAAATCATTTGAAGAAAACGGAAAGAAAATTATTTTATCTAGTGGAAAAGAAATCATAACAGATATGACAATGCTTTCAATAGGTGTTAAACCCGAGAACTCATTAGCAGTAGATGCAGGTTTAGAAATCGGGGATCGTGGTGGCATAAAGGTTAATGAGTATTTGCAAACAAACGATCCAGATATTTTTGCTTTAGGAGACGCAATTGAAGTAAAGGATTATATTAATGGCCAGCCAACGATGATCCCATTGGCTGGACCTGCTAATCGTCAAGGTCGAATCGTTGCCAACAACGTCTATGGAAAGAAAGAAGCCTATAAAGGTACACTAGGAACTGGTATTGCAAAAGTATTTGATTTGACGGTTGCAACAACTGGGAACAATGAAAAAATGTTAAGTCAAAAGGGAATAGCATATAAAGTTGCGCACGTTCATCCCGCTTCCCATGCAGGGTATTATCCTGGTGCATCTCCTATTGCATTAAAACTTATCTTTGATGAAAAGACGGGGGAAATTTTTGGTGCACAAGCAGTCGGAATCGATGGGGTCGACAAACGTATTGATGTGATTGCAACTGCTATTAAAGGTAACTTGACGGTACATGATTTGACGGAATTAGAGCTTTCTTATGCGCCACCATTTTCTTCTGCAAAAGATCCAGTCAACATGGTAGGTTACGTTGCTTCTAACATGCTTGATGAAGATTTGGAAACAGTTCAATGGGATGAAATGGATCAAATAATTGAAACGGGTGGTATGCTAATCGATGTCCGTGAACCTATTGAAAGAGAAGCAGGCTTTATCAAAGGATCAATAAATATACCATTAGGAGAAATTCGAGACCACTTAGAGGAATTACCTAAAGACCAAATTATTTATGTCACATGTCAAGTGGGTTTACGTGGTTACCTTGCAACTCGAATCTTAACATCTAATGGCTATAAAGTGAAAAATTTAGATGGTGGTTGGAAAACCTATTCCGCAGTTTTTCATTCTGGAGAAGAAGATAGAAACACCTATCAAATAGAGGTTGAATTTTCTCACGAATTAGATGTCACTGGATTGCAATGTCCAGATCCATTAAGGAATGTATTTCAAAAGATGAAAACTTTGAAGACGGGTGAGATTTTAAAAGTATATGCAACAGACTCTAACTTCACGAAAGATATAAAAGGTTGGTGTGCAAAGAATGGTAACACAGTCATAAAAATCGAACAGGAAGAAAAGCAATATGTGACTTATATACGTAAAGATGCTTAGTAAAATAAGCCCCCTACAATTCGTGATGGGGGCTTTATTCGTGTTAAAGCAGTTATCAATCATAGTAATAAGTCTCCAACTATTAGAGAAAGATAATAAGACACAAAACAATCATTCCTAATTAAAAGGAGGACTACTATGAAAACTGTATCTCCGGAGGCTTTTACCTTTGAAGGTGGAGATCGTGCTGTACTCTTGTTACATGGCTTTACCGGTACTACAGCAGATGTCCGTATGCTTGGACGCTACTTGGAAAGTAATGGATATACTGTTCATGCGCCTCTGTATAAAGGGCATGGTTCGAATGAAACTAAAAACTTGATTCAATCAACTGATCAGGAGTGGTGGGAATCAGTTATAGGTAGATATAACCTTCTAAAAAACAAAGGTTATAAAAAAATCGCAATTACTGTTCTGTCGTTAGGCGGACTTTTCTCCCTTAAGTTAGCAGCAAGCTACCCAATTGTTGGTACATTACCAATGTGTGCGCCGTTAGGATTTTCTCATAAAACTACGGTCAGAAATATGATTTTGTACTAAACAATAGAACAAAAAAAGAGGGAAGGTAAGTATGATGACATGATTGATAAGGAAATGGAAGTCCTTAAAAGTCAACAATCAATGAATGCAATTAATGGCCTCAATGAATTAATTAAGGAAGTTAAAGAAGGCCTTCCATCCATTCAACCACCTACATTTGTCATTCAAGGTCGTCAGGATCAAGTAATAGATATGAATAATCCGACTATGATTCTGAATCAAATATCTTCAAATCAAAAAAAGCTAAAATGGTATGAAAAATCAGGACACCTAATTACGATTGGAAAGGAAAGAAATAGGCTTGAGGAAGATGTACGAGCATGTTTGAGAACGCTTAGTTGGGATGGAGGCGATGAGAATGCTGACATTTCCAAAGGTAAAGAACAACGAATTTGGTGGTAAGTAATTACAGAGGGGATTGATAAAAACTGATGGAATATTACCTTAAAGATAACCTAAAATTAACTTACATATAAAAAACTAAAGTAAATGTTAAAATAAAAAAACAGAAATACAAATAAAGAGAGCTTTGGATGTAATAATCATCTTATGTCTTCTTTATTTGTATTATCTAATTGTTCAAATTGCGGTTGCGGAGTTCATGGTACAGTAATACAATAACAGCTACAATACCGTTAAGGATATATGATAAAGAAGGTAACTTAAGAGGATGAATCTAATGAATTTAAATCTCGGGTTTCTTGTTCCTATAGTCATAAACGAATCTGTAGATAGGAAGAAATGATTGTAATATAACCAATTAAGTATTAACTCTCAAATAAATTAAATTACATCATTGACAAAATACCTAGCAGGGTATATTATAGGTTTTGTAGACGAACGCCACAGTTAAATTAATAATAAATTATATAGAGGGTTGACACCCACTTTTTATTTTATTATTATATATACCCGTAGGGGTAACGGTATTAAAATATAGAAACTTATAGGGGGATTAACATGTCAGAAAAGAAAATAACAACCATTGTTCTATTCAGTGGAGATTACGATAAAGCAATGGCAGCATATATTATTGCTAATGGTGCAGCTGCCTACGATCATGAAGTAACTATTTTTCATACGTTTTGGGGCTTAAATGCTCTAAGGAAAGATGAAAACATTGAAGTGAAAAAAGGTTTTATGGAAAAAATGTTTGGAAAAATGATGCCAAGAGGCGCAGATAAAATGGGATTATCGAAAATGCACTTTGCAGGCTTTGGTCCAAAGATGATTAAAGGTGTAATGAAAAAGCATAATGCAATGCCATTACCAGACTTAGTTGAAATGGCAAAGGAGCAAGATGTTAAGCTAGTAGCATGTACAATGACAATGGATCTATTAGGACTCCAAAAAGAAGAACTATTAGATGGTATTGATTATGCAGGAGTTGCCGCTTATCTTGGTGACGCTGAAGATGGAAATGTAAACTTGTTTATATAATAATGAAGGAATTTTTCCTTCATTAATTGGAGGACGATAGAATGGAATATATAAATTATGTTGTTTATGCGTTAGTTTTGTTCTTTATTATTAAAAGATTTATTCCCGTTAAAGGGATTAAAAACATATCAACAACAGAACTCAAAACAGAAATAAAAGATAAAAGTAAGCAATTTGTTGATGTGCGAACACCGGCAGAATTTAAAGGGAATAATATTAAAGGTTTTAAAAATATTCCACTTCATACACTAGGTAAAAAAGCAATAAATGAACTTTCACTGGATAAAGAGGTAGTTGTAATTTGTCAAAGTGGGATGAGAAGTCAAAAAGCATCAAAGATGCTGAAGAAATTAGGTTTTACTAGTGTAACCAATGTAAAGGGTGGCATGAATGCCTGGAGATAAATTAACTGAATAGTTCAGTGTAAGGTTTACACTGATGCTATTCATTATCAAAAGTACTTTAATAAGAAAGGAGATAATAATGATGAAGGAAATTTCTACAAAAGAACTACAAAAATTATTAGATGAGAATAAAGATATAAATATGGTTGATGTTCGTGAAGTGGATGAAGTAGCAGAAGCAAAAATCCCGGATTCAGTGAATATTCCACTAGGTTTACTTGAATTCCGAATGCATGAATTAGATAAATCAAAGGAATATATTATGATTTGTCGTTCTGGCGGTAGAAGTGGTCGCGCCGCACAATATCTCGAAAGCAAAGGTTTCAACGTAATCAACATGGTTGGCGGAATGCTGGCTTGGGAAGGCGAAACAGAGTAATTTTTTTAAATAAAAATATACCCGTATGGGTAATGGAGGTTTTGAAATGGAATCACTTAATGCAAATTTTGTATTAGATGCTAAAGGGTTAGCATGCCCTATGCCAATTGTTAAAACGAAAAAGGCAATGAAGGACTTAGAAGCAGGGCAAGTGATTGAAGTGCAAGCAACGGATAAAGGATCAAAAGCTGATATGGAGGCTTGGGCTAACAGTTCTGGACACCAATATCTAGGCACACTTGAGGAAGGCGACACTCTAAAACACTATTTAAGAAAATCATCTGAAGAAGATACGGTTGAAAAGAAACATCCTTATATAGCTACAAATGAGGAACTAGAATCAAAGTTGACTAAAGATATTGTTGTTCTTGATGTAAGAGAGTCAGCAGAATATGCATTTAACCACATTCCGAGTGCGGTTTCAATCCCATTAGGAGAATTGGATGACCGTGTAAAAGAGTTAAACAAAGAAGATAAAATCTATGTCGTATGTAGAACTGGAAGTAGAAGTGATTTAGCCGCACAGAAATTGGCGCAAAATGGTTTTGAAAATGTTATTAATGTGATACCAGGTATGAGCCAATGGACTGGAGAGACAACAAAATTATAAAATTTAGGAGGTGAAATATTGAATCATATAACTGTTTATACCACAACAAAATGTCCGTATTGTGTGATGTTAAAAAATTTCTTAACTGATAAAAATATCGCTTTTCAAGAAGTTAATGTAGAAAATGATCCAATAGCGATGCAACGTGTTGTTCAAACAACCGGACAAATGGGTGTGCCTCAATCAGTAGTGAATGGTACATGGGTTTTAGGTTTTGATCCAAATAGTATTTTGGATGCTTTGAAGAAATAAGTATATTTTTTCACAACAAATAATACCATAGGGGGTAATTGAGAGATGACTGTAAATATGATGACAGCACATGAAGTGACACAAAAGGTTTTTAATAAAGAAGAGTTATTTATTTTAGATGTTCGTAATGAAGATGCGTTCGCAGATTGGAAGATTGAAGGAGATAACTTCGATTACTTGAACATTCCTTACTTTGATCTCCTAGATGGGGTCGAGGGAATTTTAGATAAAATACCTTCTAATAAAGAAATTCTAGTAGTATGTGCAAAAGAAGGTTCATCTGTCATGGTAGCGGAATTGCTATCGGAAGAAGGATTAACTGTGTCCTACCTGCAAGGTGGAATGAAAGCTTGGAGTGAACACTTAGAGCCTGTCAAAGTTGGGGATTTAAACGACGGTGGCGAAGTTTATCAGTTTGTTCGTATTGGTAAAGGTTGTCTTTCTTACATGGTAATTTCAAATGGAGAAGCTGCAATTATTGATGCAACACGTATGACAGATATTTTCACAGAATTTGCTGCAAGTAAAGATGCAAAGATCACAAACGTGTTTGATACACACTTACACGCTGACCACATCTCTGGAGGAAGAAAGATTGCTGAACAAACAGGTGCAACATACTGGTTACCTCCTAAAGATGCAGAAGATGTGACATTTGAATATGCAGCATTAGAAGGTGGGAATGTTGTAACAATTGGGAATACTGCAATTGATATTCATGCCCTATATTCACCAGGACACACCATTGGTTCCACATCATTTGTGGTAGATGAAAAATTCTTATTGTCAGGTGATATTTTATTCATCGATTCTATCGGAAGACCTGACTTAGCTGGGAAAGCTGAAGACTGGGTTGGTGACTTAAGGGAAAGTCTATATTCTCGTTACAGAGATTTATCAGAGGAACTAATCGTTTTACCAGCACACTTTATGATTATCGATGAGTTAAATGAGGATGGAAGTGTAGCTGAAAAACTAGGCACACTATTTGCAAAAAACCACGGATTAAACATTGAAGATGAATCCGAATTTAGAAGACTAGTGACGGAAAACTTACCGCCACAACCGAACGCATACCAGGAAATTCGTGAAACCAATATGGGTAAGGTTACACCAGAAGAAGAAAAACAAAGAGAAATGGAAATTGGACCAAACCGCTGTGCGGTACGTTAATAGTTAATTATAAAATATGAAATAAAAACATTTAGGAGGAATAGAAATGGACGTAACAAAAGTATTAGATGCAAAAGGGTTAGCATGCCCAATGCCAATCGTAAGAACAAAAAAGGCGATGAATGAATTAGAATCTGGTCAAATCTTGGAAGTACACGCAACAGATAAAGGTGCGAAAAGTGACTTAGCTGCATGGGCGAAATCTGGAGGCCATGAGCTATTACAAGATACAGAGGAAAATGATGTATTAAAGTTTTGGATTAAGAAAGGTTAAATAGGATAAGGGAACCATGTACATGGTTCCCTTTACTTTAGGGGGGATAATCAATGGACTTTGCTTTTATCATCACTATATTCTTAATTGGTTTTGCTGGGTCTTATATTTCAGGAATGCTAGGCATAGGCGGTTCCATTATTAAATATCCAATGCTTTTATACATTCCACCATTATTCGGTGTAGCAGCATTTACAGCGCATGAGGTATCAGGAATTAGTGCTGTCCAAGTACTGTTTGCAACGATTGGCGGTGTATGGGCGTACCGAAAAGGTGGCTATTTAAATAAAACCCTTATTGCTTATATGGGTGTTAGTATTCTTATAGGTAGTTTTATTGGTGGATACGGCTCAAAATTATTATCTGAAGGTGGAATAAATCTAACCTATGGAATATTAGCATTAATCGCTGCTGTGATGATGTTTGTTCCTAAAAAAGGTATTGATGATATTCCATTAGATCAAGTAAAGTTTAACAAGTGGCTCGCAGCTACTTTAGCTTTAATTGTTGGTGTTGGAGCTGGAATTGTAGGGGCAGCTGGTGCGTTTCTATTGGTTCCAATTATGCTTGTAGTTCTTAAGATTCCAACACGTATGACAATTGCTTCCTCATTAGCGATTACGTTTATTTCTTCCATCGGTGCAACAGTAGGGAAAGTGACGACAGGGCAAGTGGAATACTTCCCAGCAGCAATTATGATCATCGCTAGTTTAATAGCTTCGCCGTTAGGTGCAAATGCTGGTAAAAAAGTGAATACCAAACTTTTACAAGTTATCTTAGCAATATTAATTGCTGGTACAGCCATTAAAATTTGGTTGGATATTCTGTAATATAGTAATTTCATAAGGCAAGAAATTAATAAGGACTAAGAACATTTATGAAATAATTTAGTTAGTTGTTAATAAACAAGAATAGCTATCATACGGCATTTGAAGCATATGGTAGCTATTCTTATTTGGTAACTTATAACTACAATATAATGAGTTATAAAATGACTACCTTAATCTGTTTTTATTGGTTTAGCATAGAGAATATATCGATCGGGAGCATTGCCAACGTAAGAAAATGGATAACATGTGGTGATCACTAACTCCTCTTCGCCAGTTGGCTTTATAATGGAACGGTCATTTGCATCTACTATTTTAGAGTCAACCATTTCATATGTTTTTTTACCATAAGGTAGGTTTACTGTAATGGTATCTCCAACTTTAACATCACCTAAATTTCGAAATACAGTGTCTCTGTGCCCTGAAAGCACAATCTGTTCATCTTGCATAGGGAAAGCGGTACCGCGGTAATGTCCCACTCCTTTTTCTAATTCGTCAGGGTTTGTTCCTTCTATGATCGGTAACGTCCCTTGTATACTTGGGATTTCTAACAAGCCTATTGTCTCACCTATACTTGGTTTGAAATTTGTATTGATTTCTAGGTCTTGACCCATTTCTATATTTGATTGGGTATCAATACTTACTAATTCTTTAGCTTCTTCCAAACTATTTTTTTGTGCTAAAAATCCTTGGGAAAATTGAAACCCACCAAAAAACAATAAAATTGTACCGATTGTGATAAGAAATATAGCTATTTTTTTGATACGTGATCCCTCGCTCTCATAAGTGTTTGTTTTTATATAATTATCTAGTTATATATTCTAATTTAGTTATGTTAAAGAATGATGAAAATTTGTTATGACAAAAAACAAAACTATAATGTCTATTCAATAATTAGGTAATAATATGGGATATAAAAGAAATGTAATATAAAATAATTAATAAAGAAGTGTTAGACTATTATGGAAAAAGAAAAGAATCAAAAACAAGCAACGAAGGATTCTAAATATATTCAACAGCATATGGCGAATGAACGAACATTTTTAGCGTGGATTAGAACAGCAATCGCTATTATTGGAGTAGGATTTCTTGTTACCAATCTGCATTTTACAATGATGTCAAGCCTGAATAGCCTGGGTGATTTCTTAGCTAATACAATAGGTATGGCTTCTGTAATATTAGGAATAGCTACAATTTTCATAGCCATGGTTTCCTATATAAGAAAAATAGGTGCCATTAATAATCAATCCTATTATGCGCCGAAATTTACCATTATCTTACTTGGATTATTCGTCATAATTATTGCAGTGGTCTTTGGTATTTACTTTTCCATTCTATTATTACTTAAGATATAGTATATTTATTTATATTGAAAAAATACCTAGAGGGGTATAATATATAAATATCTTAAGAAACGGGGGAGGATCAATGGGTGTCTTAATAATAATTATTTTACTCAGTCTTCTGTTTCTCTACAAAAGATATATGCCTGTTTGGGGAATAAGTCTACTAAGAGAACTAAACAATGTCATGAATACTACAGAAGATGTAATTATTTTAGATACAAGAGACTATATTTCGTCTAGTAAAGATACGAAGGCAAGTGCTTATTGTATCCCACTTGCTTATTTGAATCGACATTACGTTGATTTACCATCAAATAAGAAAATTGTTGTGGTTGCCTCGGATTATATTGAAAGCAACCTAAGTATAAGATTTCTACGAAAAAAAGGCTTTCAGGTCTGTGGATATCACCTACCAAATAAATTAAGGAAAGAGGGCTACTACTATGGAGTACAGTGCTCAAATGAAAAATAGGATGAGAAGAATTGAAGGACAAGTTAGAGGTTTATTAAGAATGATGGAAGAAGAAAAAGATTGTCGTGAAGTAATAACACAAATGTCGGCTGCCAGAAGCGCTCTTGATCGTACAGCGGCTTTAATTGTCAGTACAAACCTTGAACAATGTATTCGTGATCAAAAGCAAGCTGGTGAAAGCTCAGAAGATTTAATTAAAGAAGCAGTAAATTTGCTTGTGAAAAGTAGATAATTTATATCGAGTATTTCTTAGTAATTTTCTTTATAAATAGTGGAATGAGTATCAGGTTAGGAGGCTGTAGAAATCTTATCTATGGCCTTTTTTAATGCCTCTAATTATACCCATGGGTGTATTTTGGGATTGAGGTTTGTTGGTTAAAGAAAGAATTGTAATAAATTTTTTAGATGTGGTGGGGTAATAATGTCTATGCATGTTAAAGCAGACAAGAACTGTACTGAATTGATAAATGCTTATATAAATAATCCAGAAAAACAGAGGAAATTATATAAACGTACCTTTATAATTATCATGATTGCTCAGATTCTTGGTGGTGCAGGTCTTGCGGCAGGAATCACTGTTGGTGCGTTACTTGCAGAAGATATGTTAGGTACTGATAGCTATGCGGGTGTTCCAGTCGCATTATTTACATTAGGATCAGCAGGTGCTTCCATGCTTGTTGGGAATCTATCACAACGATTTGGTCGGAGTATAGGACTAGCAACTGGTTTCATTACAGGTGGAATCGGTGCACTTGGTGTAGTCATATCAGCTATAATGGGCAACATTGTTCTTCTGTTTCTTTCTTTACTTGTTTATGGAGCTGGTACAGCAACAAACTTACAAGCTCGTTATGCAGGTACAGATTTAGCGAGTGTGAAGCAACGAGCAACTGCTGTAAGTGTTGCATTGGTGTCAACAACATTTGGTGCTGTTGCAGGACCTAACTTAGTTGACGTTATGGGACAATTTGCTAAGTTATTGGGTATTCCACCATTAGCAGGTCCATTTATCTTAGCTGCAACTGCCTTTATTTTAGCTGGGATAGTGGTATTTACCTTCCTTCACCCAGATCCTCTTAAAATAGCACAAGCACTTGCGTTAAATAATCAACAAGATGAAGAAGAGATTGTAGGGAAGGAAATCGAAATTGAAAGTACTAATATAAACCAACGAGGAATCATTGTTGGTGCTACCGTAATGGTTTTAACTCAATTAGTAATGGTTGCAGTGATGACGATGACTCCTGTTCATATGGGAGGTCATGGGCATGACTTAAGTAAAGTAGGATTAATTATTGGTATTCATATAGGAGCAATGTACCTTCCTTCACTTATTACTGGAATCCTGGTTGACAAAGTTGGTCGTCATTTAATGGTTGTTGTTTCAGGACTTACATTACTGTTAGCTGGTGTCTTAGCTGCTTATGGACCTACTGATTCTATATTCGTGCTCACTATTGCTTTAGCTTTACTAGGGCTAGGATGGAATTTTGGGTTAATCAGTGGAACTGCACTTATCGTTGATTCAACAATATTATCAAATCGTGCAAGGACACAAGGGACTGTGGATGTGTTAGTTGCATTAGCAGGAGCAACTGGTGGAGCCTTATCTGGCATTGTTATGGCAAGTTGGAGTTATACGGTCTTATCACTTGCAAGTGGTATTCTTTCATTGATTCTCGTTCCAGTAGTTTTGGTTTTCTTACGTAAGAATAATCAATAATGAGGTGGGTGGAGTGGTTGTTCCATCCCACCTTTTAAATAGAAAAATCTCTTTCTCACAGCCTTCCTTTTTGATTAAATGAAAAATAAATAGATCATTGTTACAGATACAACTAAAAAGATGAGACTCATTAAGCTCCCTGCTCTTAAATAATCAGCATTTCGATACCCACCAGGCTCATAATATAGGCATTGACCTGATTTGTTGGAAGGATAAATGAGTTTGATGCCGATATTCCTACTAATAGGGCAAGTCCTGTAGGATCAATATGGAATGTTTTTGCCATCATAATGGCGAGTGGTACTAATAGAACAGTTGCAGCTACATTAGACATAAATAAAGAAAACAGCATCGTAATAATCCCAATCACGAAAAGTATAGCTAATGTACCCCAGCTGCCGACCATGTTGATGATTGCTGTTGCGGTAAACTTAGCAGCACCACTATTTTCAAACGCTGTCCCTAATGGTATTAATCCAGCCAAAAGAAAGACAGTTTTCCAGTCGATTGCGGAATACATTTCTTCTTTTGGAATAACACCAAGGAGAATCATTAGTAAGGCACCTGAAAAAAAGCTAAGGGAAAGCTGGAATCCCAAAAAAACTAGACCAAGAGCTAAGATGATGCTAATCAGTGCATGTATCTTTTTATCTTCTTTTGGTTCAGGTTCTGGTGGGTTTAATTCAGTAAGAATGGCAAAATCTCTAGTAGATCTCATAGTAATAATATTTTCCCAACGACCGAACACAACCATCTGCATTCCTGACTCTAAAGGGATTTCTTTTAATTCTTGCTTTTCACCTTTACGCGTAATAAAAACAATTGGCTCAACGTTATATGTCTTTCTAAAAGCAATATCTTTAAGTGTTTTTCCAATTACCGATGAGTTCGGCGGAATTACAATTTCTGCAAAACCTGCACGGTCTTCATTATCTAAATTGGTGAATGTTTCTAAAGTATCCTTAATTTTCAACTGATAGTCACTTGCAAAAGAGTCAACATCTTCTCTCCGTCCTAAAATAGCGATGGTTTGATTGTTTTGTAGACGTGTTTTTCGCCAAGGACTATAGAGGTGATTTCCATTTTCACTTAAAGCTAATATATTTATAGAATATTTTGTCCAAATCTTAATGTCTTCAATCGATTCTCCACATAATTTACTATTTACAGTAATATCAAATTCATAAATGTCTTTAGGTAATTCATACGTTTTACGTATTGCCTCTGTTACACTTTGTTTATCTTTCCCTATTGCTTTAGGTAACACCCATTCACCTATTAAATAGAAGTAGAGAATGCCAGCAATTAACAAAGCTAATCCGATGGGTGTAACACTAAATAAATGTAAAGGTTTAATTCCAGATTCTATAAGAAGATCATTTAAAATGATTAATGGACCTGATCCGACCATTGTAATAGTTCCACCGAGAATCGCTGAAAAACCCATTGGCATAGCAATTCTAGAAAAAGGAATGTTAGCATTTTTACCGATTTTACGGAGAGCAGGAAGGAACAATGCTGTGGCACCGATATTTTGCATAAAAGCAGATATAACTCCAACAGCAGATGAAGTGCTGGCCGTTACATTTTTTTCCTTTTTTCCTACTCGTTTTGTAATAAATTCACCTACAGCTCCCATAATTCCTGAACGTTCCACACCGTAACCAATTAGCATGACACCGACGATAGAGATAACTGCATTAGAGGAAAAACCGGCGAATGCTTCGGTTACGGAAATAATACCAGTCCACGGAAGAATAATCATAATTAGAATGGCAACAAGGTCAGTACGTAATTTTTCTGTTATAAAAAGAATAACAGCTAATAATAGAACTCCAAATGTAACAAGTATCTCTATAGTCATTGTAGGTTCCCTTTCTACGTTGTATGAATTTTCGTCTCATTTAAATGTTTCAAGGATATTTTTTCTTAAGAACCACTGATTATTCTTATATCGTATGAATCAAATCTGGAATTAATTTTAGTTTTAAGTATTAAGTTTGAGGTATAAATGTACTTCAGGTTAATTTTTATTTACACCATAGTTAAATGAGTAATGCACATTATTTTACTATATACCCTATAGTGTATATAATGTTCATGTAATACCCTAGTAGGTATATTGAGTGAGTATATAAAATGCTTTTAGGTGAAAATTATATACGAATGGAGGGGGGGGATTATATGAAAGAAATTACAGCAAAAGAACTAGCTGAGAAAGTAAAAGCGGGAGAAAAATTGAGTATTATCGATGTTCGAGAAGATGAAGAAGTTGCACAAGGGAAAATTCCAGGTGCTAAGCATATACCATTAGGTGAAATTCCAGAGAGATTAGATAAGATTGATAAAAATGAACATCATTATTTGGTGTGTCGATCAGGTGGTAGAAGTGGTAAAGCATGTGGTTTTTTAGAAAATGAAGGGTTTGACGTGACGAATATGGAAGGCGGCATGTTGAGTTGGGAAGATGAAGTTGAGAAATAAGGAGGAGTACTGGTGAGCATTACAGCAAATGAAGTGTTAGATGCAAAAGGTTTAGCCTGTCCAATGCCTATTGTTAAAACAAAAAAAGCAATTACAAATTTAGATCCAGGTCAGGTTATTGAAGTGCAAGCAACAGATAAAGGATCAACTGCTGATATGAAAGCATGGGCAGAAAGTACAGGGCATCAATATCTGGGGACAGTAGAAGATGGCGATGTTTTGAAACACTATTTGAGAAAAGCAAGCGAAGAGGAAACAAAAGGTGAGACGAAACATGAGGACGTTCTCGATTTAGAGGAGCTTCGTAACAAAGTAGAAGGGGAAGAAGCTATTTCTATTCTTGATGTTCGTGAACCAGCTGAATATGCCTTTGGTCATATCCCTGGTGCTGTGAATATACCCCTGGATGAACTGGAAGAACGCTTTGAAGAGCTAAACAAAGATCAAGATATACACGTTATCTGTCGAACAGGAAATAGAAGTGATTTAGCTGCACAAAAGCTTACAGAAAAAGGTTTTGAGCGTGTGAAAAATGTAGTACCAGGCATGACAAATTGGGAAGGCCCAACGGAGGGCAATCAATAAATCTTAGGAGGAATTTTGAAAATGGCAAACACAAAGGTAGCAATCATAGCGTCTAATGGGTCTCTTTTTGACGCATATAAAGTATTTAATATCGCAAGTGCTGCAGCTGCATCAGACGCAGAGGTGGGAATTTTCTTTACGTTTGAAGGATTAAATTTAATTCATAAGGAAGGACACAAAAATTTACCACTTCCAGAAGGGAAAGAACATTTCCAAGAAGGATTTAAAAAAGCCAATGTACCATCTATTGAAGAATTAGTTGGTATTGCTCAAGAAATGGATGTTAAATTAATTGCTTGTCAAATGACAATGGATGTAATGAGTTTGGAAAAAGATGCATTCGTTGAAGGTATTGAAGTTGGTGGGGCTGCTTCATTTATTGAGTTTGCTAAAGATGCCAACATGTCACTAACATTTTAATCAAGGGAGGACTTGTAATTGCCAACCCCTATTACAACGAGTGAACTAGCAAAAAAAATTGTCAATCATGAAGAAACTTTGATTTTGGATGTACGAAACACGGATGAGTTTGATAACTGGAAAATTGAAGGTAGCAAAGTTGAAGTAATTAATGAACCTTACTTTAACTTGTTAGACGGAATTGAACCTGTAGCTGGGAAAGTAAACAAGGATAGTGAAGTTATAGTCGTATGTGCCAAAGGTGGCTCTTCCCAAATGGTTGCTGAACTGCTAGAGGAAGAAGGAGGCTTTACGAACACGTTCAACTTAGAAGGTGGGATGAAAGCCTGGAGTGAGCATCTTGAACCTGTGAAAATTGGCGACCTAACGGATGGTGGGAGTATTTATCAGTTTGTTCGGCTAGGTAAAGGTTGTCTATCTTATTTAATTGAATCAAACGGCGAAGCTGCCATTGTAGACACGAACCGTATGATTGATATCTATCAGGACTTTGCTAAGGATAAAGATATTAAAATAAAACACCTGATTGATACCCATTTACACGCAGACCACATTTCAGGCGGTCGCGATTTAGCGGAAAAAGTGGGTGGAACGTATTATTTACCGCCAAAAGATGCGAATGAGGTAACGTTTGATTATACACCAGTTGAAGATGGTAATGATATTGTTGTAGGTAACACAAAAGTTAAAGTTCACGCCATTTATTCACCCGGTCACACGATTGGAAGTACCTCATTCATTATAGATAATAAGTACTTGTTAACAGGAGATATCTTATTTGTAAAATCTATCGGTAGACCAGATCTTGCTGGAAAAGCGGAAGATTGGGTCGGTGATCTTCGGAGCACGCTCTATAGTCGTTATAAAGAATTATCGGATGACCTAATTGTTCTTCCTGCGCACTATTCCTTTGCCGAGGAACTTGGTAAAGGTGGAAGTGTGTCTGCTCGATTAGGAGATTTATACGAGCGGAATGAAGGATTACAAGTAGAAGATGAAGCCGTGTTTAGAAAAATGGTGACGGAAAATCTCCCACCACAACCAAATTTTTATCATGAAATTCGAGAAACAAATATGGGCAAAGTAACACCAGAAAATGAGAAACAAAGGGAAATGGAAACTGGACCAAATCGCTGTGCGGTTCACGGCTAAAAGGAGGATTATGTAATGGAATCAACAAAAGTATTAGATGCAAAAGGTTTAGCATGCCCAATGCCGATTGTTAGAACAAAGAAAGCAATTAATGAACTTGCGGCTGGTGACATATTAGAAGTACATGCAACAGATAAAGGTGCAAAAAGTGATTTAACTGCATGGGCAAAGTCTGGTGGGCATGAACTTCTTCAAGATACAGAAGAAGGAGATGTTTTGAAGTTTTGGATTAAAAAAGGCTAGAAGGTGACCCCTTAGAGGGTCCCTTTTTCATAAAAAGGAGTGAGAACACTGACTGGTAAGAAGTTCAATCCTGAAAAAGCACATAAACTAATAAGTGAAGAAAGAAAAGCCATATTACCACCTGATAAAATAATCGAATACTTAGAAGTGGAAGGCAATGATGTTGTTGCAGATCTCGGTGCAGGCAATGGTTACTTTACTATCCCAATTGCAAAAAGCACTAACAACACTGTGTATGCTGTTGATATCGAGCCTAAGATGTTGAATATGTTAAGAGAGAGTGCAGGTAAAGAAAACATAAAGAATATTGATTATGTCGTAAGTGATTTGGTGGAATTTAAGTTAGAGGATGCGTCAGTAAACAAGGCAATTGTCTCGATGGTTATTCATGAAGTTTCTAGTATTGACCATACGCTGAATGAAATAAAAAGAATTTTAAAATCGGGAGGACAACTATTACTTATAGAGTGGAAAGCCATTGAGACGGAATCAGGTCCACCACTGCACGAAAGGATTCCTGCGCAAGATATGGTAGAGATTCTTAAGAATGCAAACTATGAGACGGAGATAATTGATTTAAATTCACAACATTATGCTGTTAAAGCAAGAATCAAATAAAGGAATTAGGAATTGTGGTGAGAATATAGTGAGGAAATTATGGGGAATGTTATGACCGTCTCAAAAAATTATGTTCCTGGCAGGAGCAGTATTTGTCATCTATTCAGCCTTATCCAAATTAGTATAGGGTAACTTTAAAAGGAGGAGTCATTATATTATGTTTGATTATACGGTTGAAACAAACAAATCGATGGAAGAAGCAGTACAGTCATTAGAGGAAAGCTTAAAGCAGGAGCAATTTGGGATACTTTGGCAATTTGATATTAAGTCTAAGCTACAAGAAAAGGGTTTAGACTTCAATCAACCTTATTTAGTGCTAGAAGTATGTAACCCAAAAGAAGCACAACGAGTGCTAACTCAAAATCAAATGGTTGGTTACTTTTTACCATGTAAAATAGTTGTTTATGAAGATGGTGGCAAAGTGAAAATCGGTTTACCTAGACCAACTGCTTTAATTGAAATGGTAAAGGATGAAACGATTAAGGAATTTGCTGCAGATATTGAAAATAGATTAATTGCATGTATTGATCAAAGTATCTAATAGTCCTAAATAAAGGACTTGAACAGGTAAAGGTAATTTATTACCTTTACCTTTTTTATTTTCTTTCATAAAACTTTAACATTTCTCGTTTATTCTGTAAGAGAAGGAGGTAAGGAGCATGCCGTCAGCTTGGTTAATTGGACCTCTAGTTATTAAAAGTGAATTAGTCGTACTTATTGGTAGTTTTTTACTAGGGATTGTCTTTTTTCGTTTTGTAAGCCCTTATTCAAACCTCGAAACAAAAAAATGGATAGATGGATTGGTGAACCTGTTCATTGTATTTGTAATATCTTTATGGATTGGAAAGATTATAACAAACCTTTCTATCTTTATTAATGATCCCTTACCGATACTTGCATATCCAAGTGACTCGAAAGCTTTTTATGTTGCTGTAGCTTTATCCATTGTGTATGGCAAATTCAAGTTGGCAAAGGAATATCACCAAGTGATTGATGTTTTGTTTGCTTGGCTTATTGTATTTTTTACAGCTTCCTTTGTGTATGGATTTGTCCAAATGATTTTTGGAGCAGCAGCATTTAGTTGGCAGTACTTAGGTCTACATGTTCTATTACTTATCCTATTTGTCTTACAACAAGACAAGTTATCAAAAGAAAATCTAGTGTTCACTGGCCTATTATCTTGGAGTATTGGTCAATGGCTATTGGCTTTATTTTCTCGTACAACCGTTTTTCAGTTCAACCTAAGTCACTGGTTTTATGCGGTTGTTCTTATTGTTAGTGTGATCATAACTATTTATGGAAAGAAGGTGAAACAATGAGTGCAGCTAGTGATATTACGATATGGCTGGCATTAGGTGCAGGAGTTCTTTCTTTTTTATCACCGTGTACACTTCCTATATTTCCGGCTTATTTATCCTATATTACAGGAATGACTGTAAAGGAAATTCAGGGTTCACAAGAATTAAAGGTTCGTAGCAAGTTGTTGCTACACGCAATCCTGTTTCTAACCGGTGTTTCCATGATATTTATTGGTTTAGGAATAGGGGTATCTATTTTAGGTCAGTGGGTTCAAGACTTATTATCAGGACAATCTGGTATCTTTTTGCAACGAATCGCTGGTATTTTTGTTATCCTAATGGGTTTGTTTGTCGCAGGTTGGATCCAGTGGAAAGGGTTAATGAAAGAGAAACGGTTTCATTTTAACAAAAAACCTGTAGGTTATTTCGGAACTATATTTGTTGGAATGGGCTTTGCAGCTGGATGGACTCCTTGTATTGGACCAATATTCGCCTCAATTCTTGTTGTAGCTGGGAATAATCCTACACAAGGGGCTATTTATACCATCATGTATGTTATCGGTTTTGCTATACCATTTCTTTTATTGACCTTCTTCATTGGATCTACAAGATGGCTAGTTCGTTATAGCCAAAAAATTATGAAATTCGGTGGAGCTATTATGATTACCATGGGAGTACTTCTTTTTACAGGTCAGATGGCAAAAATATCTAATTTCTTATTAAAGCTGGTACAAGATAGCTGGTTAGCTAACTTAGGGTGATAGGGGGCATATTCATTGAAGAAAATAATCATTTCTGTTGTACTATTAGCGATGTTTGGCTACGCTGTTTATGATTTGGTCAAGAGTGAAGATAACAATACTACAACTTCAAATAAAGAGGAGTTAAGCACAGAAGGTAATCAAAGCAATTCAACGAACGAAGTTGAATCTACAGGTGCTACAGTAGGATTAGAGGTAGGTAATCTCGCACCAGACTTTAAATTACAGACTTTAAATGGTGAAACTGTAAAACTATCGGACTTTAGAGGCAGGCGGGTCATGCTTAATTTCTGGGCTACTTGGTGTCCGCCGTGTCGTGCAGAAATGCCTGACATGGAAAAGTTTTACCAAGAGAAGGACGTTACGATTTTAGCTGTAAACTTAACTGAAACAGAGGCCTCTATGCAGGATGTACATGATTTTGTAGAAGAGTTTGGATTAACATTTCCTATTTTATTAGATAAAAAAATTGAAGTTGCAACAACCTATCAAATACGACCAATTCCAACTTCTTATATGATTGATTCAAATGGCATTATTCGATATCAAGTCTTTGGTGCTTTAAATTATGAAATGATGGTATCAGAATTTGAAAATATGAAATAAAAACAGGTGATTTAATGAAACAAACCATTCTAGTAGTTGAAGATGACAAAATGATACGTGAGCTGATTTCCATTTACTTAAATAAGGAAGGTTATGATGTAAAAGAAGCCGGGGATGGCGAAATAGCTAAAGAGGCATTTTTAACATACCATCCATGTTTAATCATCCTCGACTTAATGCTCCCTAAATTTAGTGGAGAGGATTTTTGTAAGTGGGTAAGGGAACAAGGACAAAACGAGGTTTCAGTTATTATGCTGTCAGCAAAGGCTCGAACAGCAGATAAAATAAATGGATTAAAATTAGGGGCTGACGGTTATTTAACAAAGCCATTTGAACCAGAGGAATTGCTTGCTCATGTGGAAGCTGTTCTGAGGCGAACGGGGCTATTCTGTCAAAAGGTTACTTCTAATGGATTGTGTATTAAACCAAGAAAAGGAGAAGTTATGCTTTATGATAAACGAGTCGATTTAACGAAGCATGAATTTAACCTCCTATATTATCTGATGGAAAATCCCAATATCGTTTTATCTAGAGAGCAATTAATAAACCAACTATATCCTAACGCTGATCGAACTATCTTAGATCGGACAATAGATGCTCATATTAAAAAGTTAAGAGAGAAGATAGAAGATACCCCAGCATCTCCTGAACGGATTCAGACTGTAAGAGGAATGGGGTATAAATTTGTTCAATAAAATAAGAGGGTGGTTGCCTAAAAAATTTATATTTAGGCTGACGTTATTAAATGCATTAGTGGTTACTACGTTCATATTAGTGACTAGTTGGGCAATCTATAACACTGCCTGTTTTTTGGTTGAAGGTATGGTAATGGACGTAGGAAGACAAGATCAATTTAAATCGGCATTATTTGAGTATTTATTGTTATTTAGTCTTTTTGCAGTTGTAGTGGGGAGCACGCTTCATTTTTATTTAACTACTAAACTAATCAGACCATTACAAAAATTAATTAAATCTACTCAGAGAATTAAGGAAGGTTTCTATCCTGAAGCCATTCACGTTCATGCATCAGATGAAATGGGGCAATTAATTGACCACTTTAATCAATTAGTTGAACAGATAAAAATGAACGATCAGCAACGCCGGATGATTGTATCTGATCTCTCTCATGAATTTCGCACGCCACTATCCAACTTAAATGGTTATCTAAATGCTATGAAAAACGGTGTAATAGAAGGTGAGCCAAAACTGTATGAATCCCTTTTAAATGAATCGAAACGATTGACAAATTTGGTTGAACAAATGGATCAATTAAAGGAATGGGATGTTGAATCAGGAAAAACTTTAGCTGAAAAAGAGTTCACAAATATAGCAATTGTAGTGGAACAATCAGTAGAGATGTTTCGTTGGTTATTAAATAAACAAGATATTCGTTGTGTCATTCAAGCAGATAGCAGATATGTTGAAATCAACACCTTTGGGATTTATCAAGTGATTAGTAACCTAATGGGTAACGCAATACGATACTACAAAGGAAAGAATCCAGTTACTATTAAGGGAGAGTGTCTTAATCATGTATATAAAGTATCTATTACTGGTGAGGGCCAACATATACCGCAGTCAGAACAGGAGAAAATATTTGATAGGTTTTATCGTATAGATAACTCTAGAAGTCGTAAGCAAGGAGGAAGTGGTCTTGGATTAGCCATTTCAAAGGAAATTGTTGAAAGACATAACGGAAAGGCAGGTTTGATTTCCAATGGCAACAACCATACATTTTGGTTTACAATTCCTATTAAAGAAGAATAGCTATCAAGAAGGAGAAGTTGGTAGCTATTCTTTGCTTGTTTTTACTTTATTTTAGTTTGAAAGATTATGTAATTT
This sequence comes from Aquibacillus rhizosphaerae, assembly GCF_030282825.1. Taxonomy (GTDB): domain Bacteria; phylum Bacillota; class Bacilli; order Bacillales; family Amphibacillaceae; genus Aquibacillus_C; species Aquibacillus_C rhizosphaerae. The sequence continues at coordinate 155,369 of NZ_JASTZU010000018.1, read as the reverse complement.
TAATACTATCCTTGATACTTTGAATCATGGCACATTTTTTTGGAGTTATTGCTAATGCTCTTTGTATTTTTTTCGGTGAAGGATTTTCTCCTTTAATAGTGAATAATAAGTGAATTGCTTCAATCCGATTGGCGGCTTCAGGATTTCTCTCTATCGTAGTTGAGATAGTGATGTCCTCAAAAGGAATGCGCATTTTCTGTAAGGTTTTTCTTAACCATCCACCGCTACATATCGCAACTGAAGAAACGAATAGTTGATATGGTCGAAATCCGTATTCCTCTTGACTTGAAACTTTTATTTCACCAGATTCTAGATTGGTAAAATAACCATGTTCGTTCACATTGAACTTCATATATCCACCCCTTATTCATAAAACTTTATACATTATTTATAAAATACTAATATGAAAGTTTAATGAAAATAGGAAAATGATTGTGAGCATCTATTTTATAAATAATGAATATTTATTTACTTGGACTAGTAGATAAATTTAACATAATTATATTATTTAAAATTATCAATGCTGAAAATAGGATTAACATCTAGCAAGTCCTCTTTCAAATGCAGCTAAATGATTAAGCGAGGCATTACGTAATTGCTGAAAAACCACGCTCACATCAGCAGGTAAGTCATATGATAGAAATCTTTCGTACATAGATATATTCTCTATCTCTCCCTGAACGCCAGCTCCAAAGGCTTTTTTAATGCTTTCTGGGGTGGTTACAAAATTCTGCGATATATCTTCTTGTAATGGTACTTGATACCGTTCAAATAGAGGTAATAATGCACTTATATGTCTCATTTCTGCTTGTTTTATTCTTGTAAAGGTTGGAATGTCACCAAATGTTTCAAGAATATTATCATACCTTGCTTGTGCCAAGTATTCGTCTTGAAGAGCATAAGTTAGCATTTGAGAAAATATTAAAGTGATAGCACTTAATGCGCCTTTAGCTTCATAGTTCTCAACTTGACGACTAACTTTGAAACTATCTGTTACATTTAAAACAAAATACATAAACCAAACAGCGTGATTTTGTTCGTCTGCTGCTGCACGTATAAATCTATCTTTAATGAAAGAATCTTTTGTTTGATCGGCTATATCTAAATAAAAATCAACGGCTTTTTGTTCATCTTTAAAGGCAAATTCAATTCCCGCTTTATAGTATTCGGGACATTCCTCAATAATTTGATAAGTAGGTTGTTGTCCTGTTAATTGTTTATAAATGTTACTGAACTCTTCGAAATGTCGTTTTTCATCTTGTTGGATTTCAATTATTCTTTGCTTCACATCATTTGTAGGTGCCATGTAGGCTAAGTTCTCATAACAAGCAATTGCACTAAACTCCGCGTTAATTGCTTTCTGTATATCTTTTATTAGTTGATATTCATTGGGCATACGATAATAAGCATTATTTTGTGTACCATATTGATAATGTTTATGACTTGAATACATGATTATTCTCTCCTTCTTATTTCACTCTCAACGTATCTTATGCTTTGTGGATGTGGTTGTGTACACGGTGTCATCTGGTCTGACTTTCACAACAAGTAAAAGATTATTACTAATAAGTAAATTCCATGTACATTCCCTATATAGGTGCATACGATAATTCTATGAAAATTGTGAAGGGATTGAGAAAAATGTACTATGTTCCTCGTACGTATTCTTGGCAAAATCAATATCCTTATTATGGGAATGCACCGATGTATCCATCTGGGAGGCAACCTGTCTACTGGGGATTTCCTAATCGAGTAGAGCATGCAAACAGATATAATAGTTTCCAAGCTTCTAAGGGTAATGCTCCTATTTCTTTAACAGAGTATGGACCAAATCCATTTGTAGTAAATATCAATGAAGCAACGAAGCAAAACAATACATTTCGTACAGCTTTGTGGACAGGAGAGCATTTACAAGTTACGTTAATGAGTATCAATGTTGGGGACGATATTGGTTTGGAGATGCATCCTAATGTTGATCAATTCTTACGTATAGAACAAGGTCAGGGAATTGTTCGAATGGGTAAAAATAAAAACAATCTAGATTTTGAAAGAAATGTCTATGATGATTCCGCAATCATTATACCTGCTGGAACTTGGCATAATCTTACCAATACCGGTACTGCTCCACTCAAACTTTATTCGATCTATGCTCCACCAAACCACCCTGTTGGTACGGTTCACGTTACCAAAGCAGAAGCAATGGCTGAGGAAGAACATCATAGTAATGGAAATACAGATGTATTTGGTAAGACACCAGATGAATGGATACAGCACACTGAATATTTAGTAAATGAGGGATTGGAGGACGTTAAAAGAGGAATAAATGCTACACATATTCTTCAAGAATTTATTCTAATGGGTATTCTTGTCGGTAAAGGCTACTCTCCTGAAAAAGCATATGAAACTGTTGAAGCGTGGGAACGTACTGGAGAATCCAAACTTCTTCAGCAAAGTAAAAATATGTAGCGTTTAAGTATAAGTATGATACTAGGGTGGGGTAGTTGATACCCCCTTATTTTAAATTGACTTCTTAAAAAATAATGTTATTTTATTATTCACCTACTCTAATCTTCTCTTAATTAAACAAACAAATTGGACTCAATATATAATGCATTTATTATTTTTTTTAAAAATGACTAATAAAGTGGTTTAGGGGATAGAAGAAGTCAAAGGTTCAAATATGACTAACTTACCGTTTAGTTCAGAATCTAAGCGGTTTTTGTTTTGAAAGTGGGGGTCTACTTAAGTGGCCGCTTAGTAACTTCTACGTAATTCATTTGTGAACTAATGTTATCTTCTCATTAATGAAGAGGATTGTTACTTAATCTAATTAACTCTTATTAGTAATAATGAATAAATCTCATATTTTCGTCGATTATTATAATTTAAAAGGAGATGATTAAATGGATGTACTTACTATAGGAGTTGTTGTGGTAGCAATTGTTGGAGTAATACATTTATGGTTAGTTAAGCAAAGAAATGATTATCAAGAAATTCAGATAGCGCATCAGATTAATAAAAATGACCAAACGAAAAGAACATTAGTTAATGGTATATTTTTTAGGTTTAACTTCCCCAAAGATGAAACAGATGAATTTAAATATTCTGATATGTTTATAAAACAAACTCCTCATGAATTTGAAGCATTTGTAGCAGAGGTACTAGAAAATAAGTACGGGGGTGATGCTTTCGTTACTGTTGGGTCTGGCGACTTTGGTATTGATATTGAGCATAGACGTGAAGTTGGTTTATATTTGGCACAGGTTAAATGTGAGAAAAACAATTTACCTTTTGATCCAATTGCGAAGATACATTCCAATATGGTGAAGCGAAATGCAGTAGGTGGATATGTCATTACAACAAGAGATTTTACATCAGCAGCCAGAAGCTATGCGAAAGATTTAGATATACATTTAATCGATGGTGAAAGTTTAGTAGAAATGTGGTTAGAAGGGTTAGAAGAGAAGGATAGGGAATTACTAGTTAGACCAATCAACAGCTAAGGGTTCATATCTACTCTACATAATTGAGCTTATAGGAAGTAAATGAAGGACATGAAAGAGCATATGAGTATTTAGTTGATTACATTAACTAATTGAGTGAAATAACAGAAGATGATCCTAATATTATAAGAAAAAACTAATTGCTAAGTTGATAGCCAAAAGCGCTATTAGAACTAAAAAATCAAGTGCACTTACAACAATGGAAGAAGATAAAGCATTCTATAAACCAAGTGAAGCTGCCCATAGGTTAGGTGTAAATAATGAAACAATTCGAAAAATGTTTTAGAAAGGGAAGTTTCCATGGGCGTATAAAACCGATGGTGGCCATTTGAGGATTCCTCAAAAAATATACATTACAACGCCAGAACAAGATTTGCGGGCAAAATATATTTTAAATCGGATTGATATAAAAAATAAAGAGGCGGATGATGTTGATGAATAGGAAAAAACCTGTTTTACTTCATTTAAATTCATATACACCAACAATTCTGTTTCGGTTTTCGGAGATTAAATACTAGCTAAAAAGTCTGCATCAATCTTTTTTCTTTAGCAAAACTGACAATATGACTTCAAACTCGAAATCCATCACTGTATTGTACGTGCACTCATATGTCTATGAAGCGTCTGGTGCTGCACAAAACGACTAACGAGGGAGGGGGTGAGATCAAGTAAATCAGTGGACCGCTGATGATCTTTTAAAAAAGTTAGAAAAAGCATCAAATCACTTTCATAGCTGTCACCCGTATTCGTTGAATACGTATTGCTCAACTTTTCAAATACAGTAAAAAATCTTTTATGGCTTGCTGCATTTGAATAGGGGAAACCTCCAAATAATTATTATTTCTACGCCACCAACAATTGTATCCTGTATCCGAATACTTATGAGATAGTCCAAAAGATTTATCAACACCGAACCAGAAATCATCAGAATTCATCATCGTTAAGTTGGGAGTAAATACTTCCTCACAAGGATTATTATAGGAACTAACTTTCATCTAAAAATTTCAATTATGTCTCAATAACCCAAGAATACTTAACTTTTGAGATATTTTCGTTAATTTTTATTTTACTTCCTATAATATATATTATGTAAAGTGATAAAAATTTAAAAAATAGGGCAGGAAAAAGAGCCCTATTACAATTTAACCGTTTATTCATTATCTTCATCTTCTTTTGGCATATCCATTCGATCAACAGCCGTCTTTAAATCATCATTCCGAATATGTGTATATATCATCGTTGTTTGAATAGAGGAGTGTCCTAACTGTCTACGCAGTTTAGGTACATCATTTATCTCAGAATGATACCTAGTTGCAAAGGAATGTCTTAATTTATGGACGGATAAAGATGGTTTACCAAAAGCCGACGCATATTTTTCAATCATTTTTTCAATGGAACGTGCAGAAAGTCGTCTCGTTTTACCTTTAGGTCCCATAGATGCTGCAACAAAAAGTGCTTTATTGTTTTTTTCAACTTTATAACGATTTTCTCTAATTTTTATGTACTCTTGAAGATCATCCATTGCAATCTTACTAAAATACACGAATTGCTCTTTGTTTCCTTTACGAATTACTCTAGCTGAATATTTACTAAAATCTATATCATCTAAATCAAGGTTCACAATTTCTGAGAGACGTAAGCCAGACCCCAAAATCAAAGAAACTATCGCCGTGTCTCGCTCTTTGTTTAACGTATAGAAATTTAGTAATTTTTTATTTTGTTTATATAGTTCACCATAGTCCTGGGCTATAAAACGTTTGAATTTTTCATATTCATCACCTAATAAAATTTTGCCTTCCATTTTATTAGCAATCGTTTCCATAGAATCCTTGATCTCATTAAACTCAACTTTGGCCATTACATTCCGGTTAAGATAAGGTTCTAAGTCACGTGTTTCTGCTAAATTTTGCAGGTAATTAAAAAGTGACTTTAGTGCAGATAATTTTCGATTTACGGTGGTTTCTTTGTTATTATGTACGTATTGTAAAGCATTGAGAAATGATTCAACTTGCTGTACGGTCATTTTTTCTAATAGTTCTAAAGGAACATCTTGAACTTTACCAATAAACAATTGCTCAGATATTATCCAACTGAAAAAGATTTTAAAGTCATGGCAGTAATTGAGTAAGGATGCTGCTGACAACTTTCTTCGTTTATAATCAATATATTCTTCAACATACCATGGTAACTCTTTGAGAATTTGTTGGAGTTTTTGATAGTGTTGTTGTTGGGATTGATTTGCCATATTTTCACCTCATTACATATATTATACTATATTTCTATTTAAATTTACAGTTTATTACGTCAAATTTATATTTTACGTAATAATGTGTGGATATAAGTAAGAACCGAAAGATACTATCCTTATCTCTTAGTAAATTTATTCGTTAATAATAAATTAGGAGATCCTATTATCTATGTAGGTTTTCAAAATCCTTAACTAACACGTTTATTGAATTTCTCTAATCTTTTCTAAATATACTTGTATTTTCAATCCGGATTGAATCAACTTCTCCACATGCTAAACAAAACGTGTAAATTTTATTTCCACCACTCATAGAGATTTTGCTCGGTTTGATGGGCATAAAATCTGTACCTTCTGCGAATTCAGTACCACCACATTTAAGACATTTTTTATTCTCCATAACCAACAATACCTCCTAATCCTTTTTTAATTCGATTTAACTCCTGATAAGTTTCATATAATAGGATTTTATTGAAAAAACATTATATTTTATCTGTTATTAACAAACGTAATCTATCATAAGTATCTGTTAAAATGCAAATAATGATGTTAATAGAAATTCTTTAATCTGCTGTTTGGTGCCTTTGTTACTGTGACTATCAACAAATAAAGATTAAACAAAGTAATTGATATTGCGTAGCGAAGCCTTTAAAGCGATTTATCCTGAACTTTTGATTATATTGATCTTCCAGTAACATACTATAGGTTTACATAATATTATTATGTTAAACTTAACTAGAATTAATATGTTTTTCTTATAGAATTATACTTTACCTTTTATAATTAACAGGATACCTGGCGCACATAGAAAAACCTACTAGACTTTATCCAGTAGGTTTAGTATCAACCTTTAAACATTCGAGCGTTAATCGCAACAATCACGGTACTTAGTGACATTAACACAGCACCGACTGCTGGGCTTAACACAATACCTATTGGTGATAAAATACCGGCTGCTAGTGGTATCGTAATAATATTATACCCTGCTGCCCACCAAAGGTTTTGAATCATTTTTTTATACGTTGCTTTCGATAGGTCGATAATGGCCACAACGTCTTCTGGGTTACTTTTCACTAAAATTACGTCTGCTGTTTCCATTGCCACATCGGTACCAGCACCAACAGCAATACCAAGATCAGCATTTGCAAGTGCCGGTGCATCATTGACACCATCACCAGTCATTGCAATCTTTAAGCCGTTACCTTTAATCTCTTTAATTTTATCGGCTTTTTCATGTGGCAAAACTTCTGCGTACACTTCATCTAAGTTCAGTTTTTTTGCAACCCAATTAGCCACTTGGGCATTGTCACCAGTTAACATCATTGATTCAACGTTTTGTTCTTTCAAACGTGAAATTGCTCGCTCAGCACTCTCTCTAATTTTATCTGCGAGTGCAATCATTCCAGCCAACTTATTATCGATAAGTACAAATACAACTGTTTTACCTTGCTCTGATAATTCTTTAAACTTTTCTGTTTGATATTCAATGTTGTTATCCTTCACATAACCAGGACTTACAATAAAGACTTCCTTTCCATCTATGGTTCCTTTTAATCCTTTTCCTGTCATTGATTCAAACTGTTCTGGATCTGTTAAAGTTACATTTTCTTTTTTAGCATCTTCAACAATTCCTTTGGCAATCGGATGTTCTGATTGTGATTCAAGCGATGCTGCTACTTGTAATACGTCGTTTTTTTCATATCCTTGTTCTGTGACGATTTCAGTTACACCAAACTCACCTTCTGTTAATGTTCCGGTCTTATCAAAGACAACCGATTGAATTTTTCTAGCTTCTTCAAAGTTAGCCCGGTTTCTAATCAGCAAGCCTTTTTTTGCAGCTAATGCTGTTGATCTTGCTACTACTAATGGTGCTGCAAGTCCTAATGCATGTGGACATGCTATGACCATTACAGTTACCATTCGTTCTAACGCATAAGAAAATGAATTTCCTAAAAATAACCATATAACTAAAGTAGCAAAACCAGCAAATAACGCTAGATAGAACAACCATTTAGCAGCTCTATTAGATAGATCCTGTGTTTTTGATTTTGATTCTTGCGCTTCTTTTACCATTTTCACTACCTGAGATAAGTAGCTTTCTTCCCCAGTTTTTTCAACTTGAAGAGTTAAAGACCCTTCCCCATTGATCGAACCTGCAATCACTTCATCCTCGGTAGTTTTTTCAACTGGTACAGATTCTCCTGTTAACATAGATTCATCTACATCTGATTGGCCTTTAGTGATTGATCCATCCACGGGTATCTTCTCGCCAGGTTTAACAAGCACTTTGTCCCCGTGTACTAATTCATCTATTTTTACATCTTTAATATCTCCATTTTCGTCAATGACGTGTGCTTCTGAGGGAATCATTTTCACTAATTCTTCAAGTGCATTAGAAGCACCCATGACAGAACGCATTTCAATCCAATGACCTAGTAACATAATTACTATTAGTGTAGCTAACTCCCAGAAAAAATTATTTCCAGGTAAACCAAATACAGTTAGTGAACTGTAAACATAGGCAACAACTATTGCTAATGCAATTAAGGTCATCATACCTGGATTCTTTTGTTTTATTTCATCATAAGAGCCTGTTAGAAATGGCTTACCCCCATAGATAAAGATAAAAGTAGATAAAATAAACAGGATATACATGACACCTGGAAAAGTAAGTTCATACCCAATAAAGGATTGAATCATAGGTGAAAAAATTAAAATAGGTATCGTTACGATTAATGATATATAAAATCTCATTTTAAAGTCATCAATCATATGACTATGATCGTGTCCTGCATGTTCATGGTCGTGATCATGGTGACCGTTCCCGCCATCGTCATGATGATGGTGACCAGAATCATGTGATTCTTCGTGTTCATGTTTATTGTGATGTTCTTCATGTTCATTGTGCTCATGCTTATGTTCGTCATTCTTATGTTTATCCATTGGTAATCCTCCTTCTTCTTATGTTGATTGTAGATTAGTATAGACAATATAATGGAATAAACTATTCTATTTTGTATTTACCCTCTACAAGTATCCAAAAACATGGAACGGTATTCATTTTTATGTGAGTAATGATAGATTTTTTTGTATAAAAAAAGAATGCAAGAGAAAGATACTCTCTACATTCTTTTTTAACTCTAATGGGGATTAAGCAACATCATAACCTTGTTCTTCTATCGCATCTTTCATTTTTGCTTGATCAATTTTATTCTCATCATAAGTTACTTCTACTTTACCAGTTTCTAAGTTTACTTCTACACGATCAATGCCATCGATCTCAGTTAAAGCCCCATTAACTGCACTTTTACAGTGACCACAAGTCATCCCTTTTACATCTAATGTTATAGTTTTCATCTATAATTCCTCCTAGTAAATTAATTTTATATTTAAACACGCTTTAATCGCAAAGCGTTGCTAACAACGGAAACAGAACTAAAAGCCATCGCTGCACCAGCAATCCATGGTTGAAGCAGTCCAAGAGCAGCAATCGGAATACCCGCTGAGTTATAGGCTAAAGCCCAAAACAAATTTTGTCGGATATTGGTCATCGTTTTTCTACTTAACCCAATTGCTTTGGGGATATTAGTTAGATCTCCGCCAACTAATGTAATTCCTGCAGTTTCAATTGCAACATCGGTACCGGTACCAATTGCAATACCAATATCAGCTGTAGCTAATGCAGGTGCATCATTAATACCATCTCCAACCATAGCTACTTTAAATCCTTGTTCTTGAAGCCTTTTTACATGATTTGCTTTGTCTTCTGGTAACACCTCAGCAAATATATGATCAACACCAACTTGTTTTGCTATCGCTTTAGCAGTCCGCTCATTATCACCAGTAATCATGTACACCTCAATATTCAATGACTTCAACTGTTCAATGGCTTGTTTTGTATTTTCTTTAACCGTATCCGCTACGGCAACGAACCCTGCTAGTTCACCTTCTATCGCAAACATCATCGCAGTTTTTCCTTCTGTTTCATATTGAGACAGTTGCGCTTCATATTTACTAAACTCTATTTTGTGCTCCTTCATTAGCTTGCGTGTACCAACTAATACTTCTTTATCTTCTATTTTTGCTAAGATACCATGACCAGGTATTGCTTCAAAGCTATCCGGTTCCAATTTTTCAACATTTTTCTCTGAACCATAGGCAACAATTGCTTCTGCTAATGGATGTTCAGAAGAGCGTTCTGCAGCAATTAAATACCGAAGTGCTTCGTCCTGAAAAAGTTCAATATCAGTAACCTCTGGTTTGCCTTTAGTTATAGTACCAGTTTTATCTAATATAATCGCATTAATTTTATGCGCTGTTTCTAAATGCTCTCCGCCTTTAAACAGGACACCTGTTTGAGCACCTTTACCGGTTCCCACCATAATCGATGTTGGTGTTGCTAAACCTAAAGCACACGGGCATGCAATCACTAGCACAGCAATCGAAGCTTCTAATGCAGATGGCCAGCTTTTTGGATCAACAATAAAGAACCAAACAATAAAAGTTAACATAGCAATAACGACAACGATAGGAACAAAAATTCCTGATATCACATCAGCCATCCGCTGTATCGGTGCTTTTGAACCTTGAGCATCTTCGACTACTTTTATAATATTGGCCAAAGCAGTATCTTTCCCTACTTTTGTGGCCTCCATTTGGATTATTCCATTTTTGTTCATCGTTGAGCCTATTACGTTATCGCCACTGTTTTTTTCGACAGGAATCGATTCTCCTGTAATCATGGACTCATCAATTGCTGATTTCCCAGAAACAATCGTACCGTCTACTGGTATCTTTTCACCAGGCCTGACAACCACTCTATCCCCTACAACAACTTGTTCTAACGGTATCTTTACTTCTTCATCATCACGTATGACAGTAGCGTCTTTCGCTTGTAAATTCAGTAGTTTGGATATAGCCACAGTTGTACGGCCTTTAGCCATTGCTTCAAATAGTTTACCCACCAAGATTAAAGTGATCAGTACTGCACTCGTTTCGTAATATAAATGTGGCATATAACTCGGATTAATTGTTGCTATAATCCCTTCAACTAAACTATAGAAATATGCGGCAGAGGTCCCTCCGGCAATAAGTACATCCATATTAGCGCTTTTATTTTTCAAACTATTAAAAGCACCAGTATAAAACTGCCAACCGATATAAAATTGAACCGGAGTCGCAAAAATGAATTGAACCCATGGATTCATTAGAAATCCAGGCATCGGTAATCCAATATCCCAAGGTAAGTGTCCTACCATCGCATAAAGCAGTGGTAAGGTTAAAATAGTAGAAATCATTAACTTTACTTTTTTGTCATGAATTTCTTCCTCTTTATGAGTTCGTTTTTCTTCTCTACTTTGGCTAGGTTTTGCTTCATAACCCAATTTAGCAACCTTTGCTTGGATATCATCAATTTTTACGATACCTGGCTCGTATTCGACTACCCCTTTTTCTGTCGTTAAATTAATCGAAGCAGACACTCCGTCCATCTTGTTAAGTACTTTTTCAATACGTGCGGAGCAAGCCGCACATGTCATTCCATATATATCAAATTCAGCATGTTCAGTCTGGACACCATACCCGAGTTTACTTATTTTTGTAGACAGATCATTTGCAGAGACTTTTTCTTCATCATATTCAACTGTTGCCCTTTCCATCGCTAGATTGACATTTGCTTCCACTCCATCGATTTTATTTAGGGCTTTTTCAATACGTGTGGAACAAGCAGCACATGTCATACCAGTTATGCCTAAATCTACTTTTTTAACTGTCATTCAAAACACCTCCCGACTTACTTTGAAAATTGTTGCATTACTTTCATCAACTCATCGATTGATTCTTCCCCGTCGCCTGTTTGAATGGCATGGGACACACAATGGTGCATATGTTTTTCAAGTATTTGAAAGCCTGTGTTTTTCAAGGCAGAATTAATTGCGCTCATTTGAACGAGGATATCAATACAATAGCGATCGTCTTCTACCATTTTTTGAATCCCTCTTACTTGACCTTCAATTCGCTTTAAACGATTTAATACCTTTTGTTGTTCGGATTCCGTACGTGGTTTAATCGGTTTCTTATTAGTAGAAATCAACTCATGTTCTTCACACATGATTTCACTCCCTCTCTTATTTATACCCTACCACGGTATTGTATTAATATCAATAAAAAAAGTTCTTTAATCACAAAAGTCATATTTTATCCATATTTATTGTTAGTTTTACGTTTGCAATAATTCACTTTTATTAAAATATAATCTGAACAATAAAAAATTTAAATAACAAAAAGGAATATAATATAATCCTTTTTGTTATTTAATCATTCCTTTTTCAATTATGGTTCCTTACACAAAAGACTCTATTCACTTTCACTTAATACCGTAACTTTCTTTGCTCTAAATGGCTTAGCATCTTCTATAAGATTTTTTTGAGAAGTCAGGATTACCTCTACTATGGAACCTTCCCTAAAGTTTTCAATATTTAATTTCTTTCCACCCTTTTCTTCCAACAATGTTTCATCCGTAACTTTCACCGGACATTCATAACCCCAAGTATCATCCGTTTTGTTAACTTCATTAGAACAATCAACTGTAACGACATTATCACTAATCGAACTTATCTCTCCAATGATTTGTTCGGTTTGATTTGAAGTATTATTTGGGGAGCAACCAATCAGCAAAAAGAAAAAAAGTATATAAGGATTTATCTTTTTCAAACACTCCCTCCTTTTATAAGCTCCTCTAGCTTCAATTTTTCACGATTATAATAAAGATAAAACTACTTTTTTAGTCACAGACTCAATAGGTAGTGGTGGGTAATAAAACTTTCTGTGGAATGAGACTATACCAGAAATTACGACCAATACAAAAATGATTATTTGCCATTTTTTCATATGGCCCTCCAATATTAAATTTATAGTCTTTCTTTCAATTTAATTTTAGCTTTTGCTTGAGGATATTCCATCAATTATAACTAACCTACGTTTAAGAAAAATTAGTATTCATAATTATTTTAACATAAATTACCATTAAACCTTTAGAAAATGTGTGAGTGCCTCAAGTTACTAGAGCTTTAGCATTTCAACCAACTAATGGACCTCAAACTTTTCTCTATTTTTAAAATGAAAAAATCAATAAATTAAAAGATCAAATTAAGATGACAAAGGTGTTAAGTCAAATATAATAGGAGGTGTAAATTAATATACTTAATTTACACCTCCTAAAAACCTATTGTTTGCTTTTTTCTCGCTCTGAATCGAATCTTGTATCATTCGTTTTGGATTAACCTTTTAGTAGCTTCCATCCCATTTCCAGACTTCGATTCCACCTAACTCAAATTGATGGAACATCACCTCTTCTTCAAGACGCTCGATTTCTCGTATTGGACCTGTTACGGTAGCACCATATACGTTTAGTCCGTTTTCATTGATATAATCTAATCGTTTTTGATCTATATCTTTCTCCTGATAGCTACCTTTATCAATTAACCATGCTATATCATCGTAAAACTTTTCAACCGCTTCACTTAATCCTTCTTGTTCATTTAATGAGTGGAACCAACTGGAAAGTCTGTTCTCATCACCATATTGCGTGTAAGGTCTTAGCATTAATGATGGAATAAACGTAAATTGACCCGCTTTAGAATAGGATGTTTCAAATTCTGTTAATTCCCCTCCATAAACGGGCATCTGTTGTATCGTTACATCGTATTTTGAAATGATATCTCTTAGTTCTTCAGGAGTCATGCTTTCTTTTGTTGAAAAATTCGCTTGGACAACATAACCATCATCAATTTTTCCAAGTTGTTCAGCTAATGTCATTACACCAGAGTCATACTCGGTAAAAGTATTTCCAAGTAAATCAGGCGCAACTACAAAAGTTGTGTTGTCATTATTTAAAAACTTTTTATCCAAGTCAACTGTATAATTGATTTGACCAAACACCCACTTTTTTGCTGTTACTTCTCCAACAACAACTTGCCAATCTCCTACTTGACGATACAAGTTGATAGAAGTATGTTGTGTTAAAAAAGGATTGATTTCTGCTTCATTCGAACCAGATTTTTCCACTGCAATTCCAGGATGTCTCGTTTCTACCAATGTAGTAACGAGACGATCAAACTCTGCTGATTTACCTGACATCTCGTAGTATATTGATATAGGTATCATATAAATTACATATAATAAGAAAATTAATAATAGCATGCGCACCACGGTAAAACTGATGGAAAGCCTTGTACGCCATACAAGTTTTTTAGCACTTTTTTCATCTGTCTGCTCTTCAGATTCGTTCCATTCTGACAAGACATCATCTTTCTTCATTTCTCAAAGCCTCCTTGTTCAAATTATCATGATAACGAAATTTGTCCTTTGCTCGGTGGAGCGTAACTTTCACCTGACTATCACTTAAATTCATAGCACTGGCAAGCTCTTTATAAGAAAATCCCTGGACTTCACGTAAATACAATATCGTCTGCATTCGCTCTGGAAGCAAACTCATAACCTCCTCTAACTCTTGTTGCCTTGTTTTTTCGTCCAATTTTTGTTCAGGGTTACCAATTGTACTATTCGAGTTAAATTCTAATTGAATGCGTTCCACCATCCGCTGCTCGGATTTTGCTTTCCTCGTCCAATCAATATAAAGATTCCGAGCTACTTTAAAAATCCACGCCCTTGCTTGAAGGATATCCTCCACCTGTAAAGAAATCATCGCGCGGTAAAAAGTTTCTTGAAGTAGTTCCTCTGCGGTTTCACGATTTCTACTCATTAGATATAGATAGCGAAAGAGTGGAAGCTGATAGCGTTCAAATAGTTCTACGAATATATATTTTTTCAAAACCTACTCCCACCCCCTTCTACTTATTAAAACGGATTATCATATATATATGTTACAAAATCTCCTAAAAAAAATCGTTCTTTTTTATTAAAAAAAGAACGACCTTCCATTATTTTAAAGATAGAGCGATTAAACCGATTTTTTTAGTTATAAACTTTCTCAGCTAGTTTTTAGCAAATTCACCATCAACTTCTACCGTCTCATATATATTAATAAATGCTTTTTGATCATGCTTACGAACAACTTCTTTAATTTGTATCGTTTCATAACGTGTTACTACCATCATTAGAATCTGCTTTTTATCTTCCGTGTATCCACCATATCCATCCATGACAGTTATACCACGGTAGATGGATTCCAACAGTTCCTTTCGTATATCATCACCTTTTGATGTAACAATTTGCATCGTTAATTTAATATGACTTGTGTGAATTGTATCAATCATTTTTCCTGTTAAATAAATGGATAGCATTGTATATAGAGCAATATTCCAATCAAAAACAGCACCAGAAATTAACACAATAATACCATTCATGCATGTAAGAAGAAAGCCGATACTTACATTACTCGTTCGCGAAATCATAATTGCTATAATATCCAGACCGCCAGATGTTCCGGAATACTTTAAAATCAGTCCAATACCGAAGCCGCTAATCACGCCTCCAAATATAGTTGATAATAAAATGTTGTCTGCTACCGTCACTACAGGTAAAGCATATAAAAATATAGACAGCGATACGACACATGTAATCGTATTAATTGTTATTTCTTTGCCAAGTTTCATATATCCTAAAAGAATTAGCGGTAAATTAAGAATAAGATTCAAAAGGCCAATGTCAAACGGTGTTAATAAACCAAGCAATATGGCAATTCCACTCATTCCGCTACTTAGAATACCATAAGGAACAAGAAAGAAATTAAAGGCAAAGGCAACAATCAATGAACCAACAATGACTATCGAATTTTTCATCTGTTTTGTCCTCCTTTATAATGAAAAATTGCTTGTTAATACTGCATCTTATAACTAACGTACAAACCAATTGATTCCATAAAAAAAACTCGTTCCTATATAGGAACGAGTTTTCGCTCGAATTATACCCATACTTGATTAGTTAAGAAATGTAAAATCCTTAACATATGTAGTAGTTATTTAGGAAACCTTTTCAATTCACTATAGTGAATCACTTTTTTTCTTCACTTGATAAATTTAGCAAAGGCAAATAGGCTATGTCAATACAATCTGCTATACACAATAAATTCAAAATATTAAGTCAAGATTCAAGTTCCAGATTTATTATAGGGTCAATACAAGGTTTTAGTTTCTCGCCTCTATCGTATCTATGGATGTTTAGTCCCATATTAAGCATGCTAAGATTAGGAGGTGACTATGATGACCAAACGAAGAATTAATGTAGAACAAGACCCCCACTTTGACGGAGAAAGAGAAGGAATCATTTCTGATCCTGTTGGTAAGGAGATAGGAATACAATCAGATATAACCAAAGCGTCAACCAACCCTTTTCATGTGAAGTCCTTAAAAAAGAATCCTGATATGGAAAGGTTTAATGATACGTTTAAATAACAAAGTTTTAATCATTGCCTGGTTTCTTCGCAAAGCTGACCAGGTAATGATTTTTTATTATATTTATATGGTATAATATTGAATGAAACATAATACATATTATGTTTCATTATGAAAATCAATGAAAACGAGTGATACCAACCTAAACCTTAGCATTTAACTAATTAACAAATATTGTTATGATACATATTGAATCTTTACGTTCATGTAATATATGGAAAAAATACATAAAAATAAATCGGATGCAAACTCATCACAACAAAACAGAACAATTGTTCTGTTTTCGCAGAATCGCATTTGAAGAGAATTAGTAAGGTGATTGGTCGATAATGACTAGTTAAATTCATCTGAGAGCTCATCTAACTATTGGAGGTTATCCTATGGAAAAAGAAACCTATGCAGATCATGTATGTTTAACAAAAGGACAATATATGTACTTAATAAAAAAATATGGAGAATACGAACTGAACAATAAGATAAATGATTTAAATAAATCGAAGCTCAGAGACCCAAAAAGACTTCAACAAGTAAAGTCTGATTACCATGCACTAATAAGTAAAGGAATGCAAACGGTGCAGCCTATAAGGGATAAATACCTTATTGAGGCAATGAAAGAAGAGTTATACCGGTCATCAAACAGAAATTATTTTTTATTTGTTATGGGAATTAATACTGGTCTAAGAATTAGTGACCTCCTCCCTCTAAGAGTACAAGATGTGCGCGGGAAAACTCATATCATTATGAAGGAGACCAAAACAAGAAAAAATAAGCGGTTTCTTATTAATGTTGAATTAAGAAATATAATACTAGAGTACACAAGTGACATGAGTGATGGTGATTACTTATTCCCTTCTAAGAAAACTGATTTACCACTTAAAAGGATTCAAGCATATAAAGTGCTTAGTCAAGCAGCAACTAATGTTGGAATTAAAGACTTTGGAACCCATAGTATGAGAAAAACATTTGGATTCTGGCACTATACGATTAATAAAAATGTTGCCTTATTACAAGATATCTTCAACCATTCCGCTCCAGACATAACATTAAGATATATTGGTATTAATCAGGATATTGTAGATAAGAGCTTGGAACATTTTAGTTTATAGGTAAAATAAATAAACAAGAACATTTGCTATCGATGTTTAAAGTTTTAAATTAAGAATGAGTTATCAAATTATAAGAAATGAGGTTTTACAAAGATGCAACAACTTCGATTTGAACAAGCATGGGATAAAACAATCGCTGAAGTAGATCGAAAACGGATTACCCGTATTTTTAAAGAATCAACACTTCAGAAAGATGAACCAATACAACTAACCCGCTTATCTCAGGCAAAGAACCATAAAGGAGAGTTACTTGTTACCGTGCTTGTTCATAATACAACGCAACAAACATTCTCCTTCTACAATAAACAATTAAGATATATAGAAAATAAAGCTGAAATGGCAACACATATCTTTACTTCACCAGCAATTTCTATTGAACCGTTAGTTAGCATGCCGTGGACATTTATATTTCCAGTGGAAAGCATAAAAACTCCTCCTACACTACTAAACGGACATTTAGAAATAATTCTATAATGATAGGTATGCGTTAACATAAAACCCAAAAGCTTTTCATAGCTTTTGGGTTTTATGTTTTTTAGTCAATCTTCCTTCTTCTATTAAAATAGATTCTCTTTCTATAAACAGTTCTTAAATACCATTACTTTCACTGATATTACAAAAACTGTGACGTTTGTATCTTTCAAGATCCAATTAAGGTTGGTAACATTAAGTATAATTACTAGAGCTGACTTCATTAATTATTTAGGAGGAATAAGAATGAATCAAAAAGTTCATCTGATCCACTACACATTAATAGAACAGCAGGAAAAAGTTTCTGAGGTTCCTAAAGGTCTGACCATGATACAAGCACCGACTATTTGGGGGCAAACTAAGGGCGAGGGAATTACCATTGCTATCCTAGATACAGGATGTGACATGGAGCACCCAGACTTACAAGGTAGAATTCTTTCTGGTAAAAACTTCACGAACGATGATAATGGTAATCCTGCGTTATTTGAAGATTATAATGGCCATGGCACACATGTTGCTGGTACAATTTCTGCCACGCAAAATGAAAAAGGTGTTGTGGGAGTAGCACCAGAAGCAAGCCTAATAATCCTAAAAGTATTAGGCAAAGACGGCTCCGGACAATATGATTGGATAATCAATGCTATCAATTATGCAATTGAACAAAAAGTAGATGTTATTTCTATGTCATTAGGTGGACCAACAGATATACCAGAACTACATGAAGTGATTCAAAAAGCTGTTGTTGACCATAATATACCTGTCGTATGTGCTGCAGGAAATGAAGGGGATGGAGATCATTCTACAGATGAATTTGCCTATCCAGGTTCTTATAATGAAGTAATTAGTGTTGGAGCAGTTGACCTAGAAAGAAGATCTTCTGATTTTTCCAATACAAATAATCAACTAGATTTAGTTGCACCAGGTGAAAAAATCACTTCAACTTATTTAGATGGTACTTACGCTACCTTAAGCGGGACTTCCATGGCTGCGCCTCATGTTTCGGGAGCACTAGCTTTGATTAAAAATATATCATCGAACAACTTTGATCGAATCTTAACGGAACCAGAGTTGTATGCTCAACTTATTAAAAGAACTGTGCCACTTGGTTTCTCTCCGAAAATAGAGGGCAATGGAATGATTTATCTTACCCTCTTAGAGGAAATGGAAAATATTTTTGATAATGTTAGAATCAAAACACAAAGTATTTTTTAACAGGAATATATATATTTAAAAAAAGACTAAGATATGTAAAATCTTAGTCTTTTTTGTATAATGGAGCATGATATTAAAGAAAATAACTTATTCCTTTTTAAAGTCTATTGTACTTCGCACTGTATCAATCGGTCGTACATAGTTCTCAATTTCTTCACGTTTCGGCTCTAGAAATGGAGGTAGAGATAATTTTTCTCCGAGTGTTTCATAAGATTCATCCCCCATAAATCCAGGACCATCGGTAGCAAGCTCAAATAAAATTTGTGGTGCAACTCTTGTGTATAATGATTTGAAGAAAAATCTTTCAACAAATCCAGAAGTTTGAAAACCAAATTTCCGGTACCATTCATCCCATTGATCTAGTGTAGCCCGATCATCTACTCGAAAAGCAGCATGGTGAACCGTCCCAAAGCCTTGCTGTGCTTGAGGAAGTATTTTGTTATGTTCTACAATTACTTGTGCGCCATTTCCCCCTTCCCCTACTTCAAATAAATGAAATGACCCGTCTTTTTCGATTTCTTTAAATAGAAGAACTTTTTCCATTACTTCTTTAAAATAGTCAAATTCAGCTATTCGCACAAAAATGGGTCCTAACCCAGTGATTGCATTTTTAAGTGGTACAGGTCCATTTTGCCATGGAGTACCAGATTCAACACCAGTATTATTTTCATCAGAGATTAATTGATAATTTTGATCATCAAAATCAACAAAAGAAATTGTTTTTTTACCGAATTGCTCTTTAATCCCTTTATGTTTTACTTCAAGGCGATCAAAACGTTCTATCCAGTAGTCAAGTGCTGCATCACTAGGTACTCGAAAAGATGTCTTTGAAATTTCATTCGTACCGTGAATCCCTTTTGGAATACCTGGAAAATCAAAAAAAGTCATATCCGTGCCTGGACTACCTGTGTCATCAGCAAAAAAAAGATGATATGTTTGAATGTCATCTTGATTTACCGTTTTTTTGACTAAACGCATACCTAATACATAAGTGAAAAATTCATAGTTCTTTTCAGCACTACTAGTAATTGCTGTAACGTGGTGTATTCCTTTTAATCCATTCATTTTCACGCCTCCAATGATAGTTCATTTAATAATTTTATGATTAACTATACCTTTCCCTTTTTTAAAAAGGATAATTATTACAATAATATCTTTAATTCAAGATAAATGTATCATGGATGAAAATTATTTGTCAACAAACCTGTTTGCTATATAAATTCTAAATATAAGTTTATTTCTGCTAAATTATTAAATAGGAAAGTTTTTATAGATTATTTTGGTATATCTAGTAAAATGGTAATATATTGCATTCGTTTATTTTTGTTTCATTAATTGCTATTGTAAAAGAATATAAATCACCAATAGGAGGAACCGATGAAAAAAATCGAAGCTATATTCGCTATAATTGGAACCACAATTGCTTTTGGATTTAGTGGTTTTGTTATCATCATATTTTCTACAATAATGGGTGGGGCAGAATTTTACACACCGCTTATTATAGTAACTTTAATTGGTTTATATGTGTTTTCACTGTTGCGCATTTTCAAACAAATGAAAAAGAGAATTGCTAAAAGAACTATGCTTGTCTTCTTTTCTTGCATTGTTATATCTGTAATCTTTTATGAAAGCTATCAATATTATCTAAATAGTTTAGAAATTATGAGTTCTCAGGATTTTGATTTAGAAGAGTATCTGCCTTATAAAGAAGATACAAAAGCTGTTTATATAGAGGAAGAATCTAGTTTTACAATTGAGGAAAATCTACCATTGCTTGATGGTGCTACAGCTTTATACCCTGTTTATTCTGCTTTTGTACAAGCTGTTTATCCTGAAAAAGAATATCCACTTGATGACAGTGAGGTTGTATCGAGCCAAACGAGTAATGCATTTAATAATCTAGTTAATGGAACTGTTGATATGATATTTATGGCACATCCATCTGAGCAACAAATGAGACATGCTGAAAATAACAATGTACAGCTCGAATTAACACCCATTGGCAGGGAAGCTTTCGTATTTTTTGTTAACACAAAAAATCCGATAGAAGAACTATCGATGAAAGAGATTCAAGCTATCTATTCAGGAGAAATAAAAAATTGGAAACAGCTTGGCGGTGATGATGAAGATATTCGAGCATTTCAAAGGCCTGAGGGCAGCGGGAGTCAAACGGCATTGATTAGTGTGATGAACGACACTCCATTAATGGATCCGCCTTCAAAAGAGATTGTTTCTGGTATGGGAGGTATAATAAAAGAAACATCAAATTTTCAAAATAGAAGCAATGCGATTGGATTTTCATTTAGACACTTTTCACAGGACATGGTGAAAAACGGAAAGATAAAACATATTGCGGTTGAAGGTATAATTCCCTCAAAAAATAACATACAGAATGAGACCTATCCTATTGTTGATAATTTTTATGCTATCACTGCCAATAGTGATAACCCTCATTTAGAAAACTTTCTTATTTGGATATTGTCTGAGCAAGGGCAACAAATTATTGATGAAACAGGTTATGTACCAGTGAGATAAAGAATAAAGAAGTAACTGGTAACCTAACAGCTACTTCTTTATTTACCTAGCCCAATACATTGTTATTAATCTTATAAAACAGCTATCTTTCTTCTAACTGTCAAGTTCCATGTTCAAATATCTTCTCGTATTGGGTCCGTAAATTCCATCATTAGCTAGTGCACTATACATAGATTGAAATCTTCTAACAGCATCTTCCGTGTTTGGTCCATAAATTCCATCAATCCCTTTAGGGTCAAAATTTACATGTCTAAGGGCTCGTTGTATTTGTTTCACTTCTGGACCTTCATCCCCTTGTTGGAAAATTCCTGATGGCAATGGAAAATCATTTAAATTGCTTCCACCATTTAGTACTTGATTTAATTGCTCAAGTGTATTCGGACCGACCAGTCCATCCACTGCTAATCCATAACTTCTTTGGAAACGCATGACAGCCCTTTCCGTTTCTTCTCCAAATATACCATCAGCTCCATAATTCGGTAAAGATACACCTGCACGCATTAAGTTTTGTTGTATTTCCCTTACAAACGAACCTTCATCCCCCATTCCTATGGGTAAATCTACAGCTTCTCCTCCCACTTCTGTTCCATCACCTGCTTCACCTTGAAATTCCCTAAGATATTCCTGCTTAACATCGTTAATAAATTCATCCCACGAAATACCGTTAGGCTCCAGTGCGTTTTGAGGATCTGTTCTACGAGAAGGATCTAATGTACTATGGGCAACAATATCTGTACTTGGATCAAGTCCATATTTGTCTAGTAAATAAGCATGATACCAGACATAACGTTTATAAGCTCCCGAAAAATCAATATTGCCACCATAGGCAAGTTCTACACCAATTGCTGCATCATTTGCGTCTACACCAAAACGTCTGTTATCCTCAGGTACATTCGAGCGAACATGATAGGCTACTTCACTAAGTGGAATAATTTCTAGAATATACTGATCATCAATAAACGTATGAGCAGATGCCAATGGTTGTGTGTTTTGAAAATAATTACGATTAGCATAAGCTGTAGAACCAGGGTTACCAGTGTCATGGCTTACAATAAACTCTACATCACCAAGGTTAACACCGGGTCTGGAATTGCCAACATCTATATAATCTCTTGTAATTTCAAAATTCATAATGAACCTCCATTATTTTCTTTTATCATTCGATACCATTTATAGTATTCAAGACATACCAAAAATGCGTACAAAAAAAGCCTAAATCATATTGATTTAAGCTTTTAAATCATAGAATATCTTATTAGTTACTCTTAATCAGTGTGCATTTAATCATAAACTCACTTGACACCATATTAAATTATCTTTAATTTCTAATTTGTTAATAGTTCCATATGGAATAGATTTAATTTTTCTGATTTCATTTAAGTCTATGATAATCATTTCTTCGTATGTTATTATAGGTGGAATATTAAATATCATTTTGTTAAGCCAATCAAAATTCATTGGTTTAAATTCTAATATCTCAAAAAAGACTTTTCTATTTTTTGTGTTAATCGGTTTAAGTTTAATGTTAAATTTAATCTTTAAGCGGTTTTTTATTGCAATTCCAGATAGTTCAAGATAGCCATCATGAAAAGAAGTACTTAATTCCTCTAATTGTTTGGGCTTTTTAAGTCTTAAGACCAAATCAACCATGCTTTTTGTTACTGGAATTGAAATGTAATTGATGTCTACCGACTCTTTAGTTGGTGTCATGATTTTCCTTTCATCCGATTGCATTCCTTACTCCCCCTTTATTTTTTAACCTTAAAAATCACTTTCGAGCCTTAAAACCTTTTATAAAAAAATATAAATAACTTAAACTATAAAGTACCAAATAATATCAAAATAGTTGAGATAGTCTAGGGGAAATATAAAATGATGTTATGTTCTCACCCAAAGCAATTTTGTTAACACATTCCTTATTACATACATATGAAATGGATTGATATACATGCCATATAATATAATATTTACAAATTACTGCTGACAATTAGGACAATAGAATACTTTACGCGAAGAAACTTCTTCTTTTATAATAATTGAAGTGCATCTAGAGCAATTTTCACCTTCTTTATTATATACTTTAAAAAAGTTGTTATATCCACCAGTTTTCAAATCTCCATTAAACAATGGTTTGTCCATGTAACCACCGGAATGTATCGCTTCTTTAAGAACACTTTGAATAGATTGATAAAAATTACTCCTTGTATGCTCAGTTATATCTGACATCTTCTTTAATGGATTGATTTTAGCTTTCCAACAGATTTCATCTGCATAACGATTCCCAATACCTGCTAAAAATTTTTGATCAATTAAAGTTGTTTTTATTCTCCCTCGTTTGTTCGAGATAATTTGTTGAAAAGCATCGATTGTAAAACTACTGTCTAACGGTTCTGGTCCAAGATCTAAAAGTTCTTTTTCTAATTCATTTTGAGTAAATAAATGAAGATAGCCAAGTCTTAAACCAATGAAATAAAGGTGGTTTTCTTGAAATGACAATTGGATTTGAATGGTGCGATCAGGTTTCTCGTTCGATAAACCGTAAAACATCCATCCACCAAGCATTAAGTGGAGTAATAATATTTCACCACTTTCCAGATAAAAAAGTAAATGTTTAGCTCTTCTTTTAATATCAATAATCTGCTTTCCCTTCACCATATTAACAAATGAGTCAACAGAGTTATTGATTGACTTGTTGCGATTAATTACTACGTTCGATATTATTTTGTTTTTTATCTTATTATTTAACAAGTGCTTATAATTTTCCATTTCTGGTAATTCAGGCATATAATGTCTTACCTCCGTATAGCTAGTTTAATCATTATTCTACCCAAACCTGAAACATTTTAAGATACATAAAAGGTCATAGCAGTTATGCTATGACCTTTAACCTATACATATACTTTTAGGATTACCTGTTATTAGTAAGTCCATCAAAATCAAAAATAAACGATATAAATGACAGCTACTAGGACAATTCGATAGATTGCAAAAGGTACCAACTTAATTTTGTTAATTAATTTTAGAAAAAATTGAATAGATAATAAAGCAAATAGAAAAGCACTAACAAAACCTACGATAAAAAATGGCAACATTTCGAAAGAGAAATATTCCAAGTTCTTTACTAGTGACAAGAAACTAGCTCCTAACATGATTGGAACAGCCATAATGAAAGTGAAATCGGCAGCAGCTCGATGACTCAAGCCCAACATAACTCCGCCCGAAATGGTGGATCCAGATCTTGAAAAACCCGGCCAAAGTGAAAAACATTGAATTAGTCCGACAATAAATGCTTGTTTATAAGTGATTTGATCGACTGTTTCTATAGTTATAGCTTTTCTTTTTTTACTAATTACATCCGCAATAATCATCAGTACTGCTCCAGCTAACAGCCCAGTAAGAACTGAATGAATAGAAAATAAATATTCATCAATATAGTCTTCAAATAATAGGCCTAAAACTCCAGCTGGAATTAGTCCAACTATTACTTGCGACAATTTTAGTCTAGTTTGATTTTCATTAGTAGTAGTTGTTTTTATTTTTAACATCTCAATAAAACGATTTCTAAAGATAATTACAACTGCTAAAATGGATCCGAGTTGAATGACTACTTTAAATGTGTTCGCCACGTACTTAGTAAGAAACACCTCAGATTGGAGCCACATATCATCAACAATAATCATATGCCCAGTTGATGACACTGGTGCAAATTCTGTCAACCCTTCTACCATTCCCAAGATGACCGCTTTCAAAAGTAATATAAATTCCATGTCTGTTTCTCCTAGTCACAATTTTTCCTAATGTTGATATTCTAGTATTTGGTAAGATTAATAATAATTGAAATAAAGATATATTACTACTATTTTATTATTTATTTCTCAATCAATTCAATAAAACAAAAGATTTTCAGCAATTTAATATAGTTAGCTAATGTTATTTCTTTTTTGGATTCACCAATAATAATTAAGCGTTGAAGAGATAATCTAAGTGTATTTCTTTCCTTAATAAAATCACTTCCTTTTGTTATAGTATATTAAAAATTGCTTGCTTTTTTAATATTCAAACGAAGAATAGTTCAAAAAGAAAAGTCAGTATCCTTTTGAACTTAAAGAGCTTATTAGTTAATCTATTATTCTATATATATTATTGTGTAGTTTTAATAAACATGGTTAATAGCGGATTTATTTATTGAAGAAACAATTGAAAATAAAAAACTTCCTTATAAGGAAGTTTTTTATTCTATTTAGTCACTTCTGATAATTCATTAAACGCATCAACGAATTGGTATATTCTCTTCTTATTATAAGTTGATACATCTTCTAGTTTTCCATTTACCATTTTTATAATTCTTTTTTCCATAAAACTCATATCACTTACAGTTAGCTCTCCGCCAAAAAATCCATTTGCTATGGCTTTTCTTCGCAACTCAATTGGGAATCCGTTGTTAAATTGTTCTATAGCAGCCTCACCATCTTGTATACAACATATAAATAACCCTAATTGTTTTGTCATTAATTGATTTGAAAAATAGCTTATAAAATTTCTAATTTGCTTTTGTATTTTGCCCATATAAATAGAACCACCGATTATGATTGCATCGTATTCATTTACATCTACATCACTGTTTTTCTTTAAGTCTACTAATGTTATATTACCTTTTAAAAGATAGCTAAGCTGTTTAGCAGCTTTTTCTGTTGTTCCGTGAGAAGTACAATAGATGATTAATAGTTTCAAATTTATACCCTCCTATTCGACTAATATACATATTTTACTATAATTTTATTATCTAGGAGAGGGTTTGTATTGTAAATGGACTTCTATGAACAATTAATGAACTTTTAATTGGATGCACCCGTAGCACTTTTAAGCAGACTAGAGTTAAAAGAAGCTATTTGCACGGCACACTTGTATCTCGTTTGAAGGGTTCAAAGTAGTTCAATTAATGGTATTTGAGATAGGTGAAGATGAATTAGTTCTCCACTTTGTTATGACCATTTCCTCGTGCTCCAAAAAAATAGAAGGCAATAGTTCCTGCCTTCTATTTTTTCGATAATTATTTATTAAACACCCCAGTTTTTTTATTGAAGAGTGATTTGGAATTTGTATCTCTAACAATCTCTATTTCTATTCCTTTATCAATTTTTCTAGCGCTAGCCAAGGTAAAAATATAGGATACACCTAATGAAATGAACAACATAATTACTATACCTATCGCCCCAACCAATAACGGTTGTTCCGCTTTCCAAGTTAGTACAGTAAAAATAATGTTCGCTACAAAACCGATAAATCCAGTAGCTTCGTTACCGACTTCTTGTATAAAATCAATGGTAGTAACAGGTATCATTAATAATATATAAGGAATTAACGCTAATATTAGATAAATATAAGAGGAAATCAACAAAATAATAGATATGCTAAATCTCAGTCTGTTTTGTGGGTTGGCTGGATTATATTTTGCTCCAATTGTTCCTAACCATAATCCAATGCCACTAATACCAACTGTAATAACGCCTTTTAAAGCTATCCCACTAACAAATTGGATTAAACTCCAACCTAGTAATGTACCAATTATTATTTCGATAACTGTTAAAATTACAAATGGAATTAACCAGCTAATCCATAGTTTTCCAAATGAAATATCTTTCCCTGATAATGGTAATACTTGTAATATCCAATATGATCTTGCTTCTCTTGCTATTGCAGTACTTGCTATTTGACCATTAAACATGGCATAAATAAACAAAAATATCCCTTGTGCAATCGGCCAGGTTATTTCATTCGGTCCTTGTATGTCACTAATATTTGCCCCACCAGACAAAAATCCAATAAAACCAAATACAAAAAAGAAAATAATTGGCATGAAAACCAGCCATTCTCGGATATCACGTTTAATTGAATACCATTCCTTTTTTCCAATTGCAATAATGGGATGATGGATGAATACCTTTGATTTATCAAGATTAGATTTTTTCTTTTTCTTTTTCCCACCACTCTCACTTAATCGAATCCACCCTGTTCTAAATCCTTTGTCCACAAGAATTAACGATACTAATATAAATAAACTAGCCAATAGGAGAATCATTACTAACGGCACAATCAAATCGATTGAACCATCCTTTGCTGCTAAGATTGCATTACTTCCCCATGTAACTGGTACCCACTTAGGAAATAAAGGTAATCCGGCTAAAAGCCTTTCAGTTAAAGGTAACTCACTTGTTAAATTTGGAATCATAAACATTAAATATACTAGAATTCCTGATAATACACTCATTACGGTCATAAACTCATTCGCTCTACTTGCAGGAACAACCTGAACAAGGATTAAATTGAATAAGTATGCTAAGGACTGGCCAATAACGGTAATGGAGGTTAAAACTAGAAAAACAACTGGATAATACAATAAATTTGCTTCGATTATTATTCCGTATAAATAAATTGGAACAATGAATAATAGAAAGACCATCAACGGTGTACCAATAAAACTTTGTAAGTATTTTATCCAAAAAATATTTTTAGTTGGAATTGGCATCGTAAATAATAAATTCAAGTCTGTCGCAGCAAATAAATGTTTAAATATTTGCGGTAATCCTAATAAGATAATGAAACCAATTACCATCAAAAAGCCATAGGATAATAATCCAGACATAACATTTTCAGATATGGATTCCCCAATTTCCAAGACACCTTTTGAAACAAAATATAATAGTACAGTAATTACTCCAAGCATTACTAAATAACTAATATAGTTTTTCTTTGGTTGTGAACGAACCGTATTTACGAGTATTTTCCACTGATTGTGTAAAAGCACTTTCATCATTTGGTGTCACCGTTACTAGAAATCTCACTAATTAAGGCTTTCTGTTCTTCTCCACCGGTTAATTCGAGAAATATATCTTCTAAGCTTTGATCGGCTTTTTGACTTTGACTTTTTAATTCTTCCATGGAACCAAGTGCAATAATATTTCCGTCGAGGATGATTCCAACTCTATCGCACATTTGTTCCGCAATCTCGAGAATATGTGTAGATACAAATGCCGTCATGCCATTGTCACAAAGATTTCGTAATAGATTTTTTAAGTTTCGCGCACTTTTAGGATCGAGACCAACTGTAGGTTCATCAAGAAACAACACATCCGGCTCATGGACAAGTGCTCCACATATAGCAATTTTTTGTTTCATTCCATGCGAATAGCTCTCAATTAGATCATGAGCTTGTTCCGTAAGATTAAAAATATCCAATAATTCTTTTGCTTTTGTTTGGAATTTTTCATTTGGCACCCGAAAAACGGAAGCGATAAATTCAAGATAATCCCATCCTGTTAATTTCGGATATAGGTTAGGTTGATCCGGGACATAAGCAATTTTCTTTTTAGCTTCGATAGGATGTTTCCAAATATCAATACCATAAATAAGAGCTTCCCCATTTGTTGGTTCTAATAATCCTGTTAGCATTTTTATCGTAGTTGTTTTTCCAGCACCATTTGGACCAAGAAAACCAAAAAGTTCGCCTCTTTCTACTTCAACATTCAAGTTATTAACTGCAACATGCTTTCTGTATGACTTCGCTAAATTATGTAATTTAATAGATGTACTATTCATCATTTTCCTCCTATTCCATTAATTTACTATTTTAATTATAACAAATTATCTGGTTTGATTTTCAATATCACAGAAAAAGATCCGAAATATTTATTCGGATCTTTTTCTTCAATTTAACAAGAAATAATCTAACTTATTAACACTAACACTTCATTTGCTCGAATCGTTATCGCAACATCTCCATTAATTGATTTGTATTTACAACCAGTTAATACATTGACAAGACTTTCACTGTTTTCTGATAACCTAATGCGTTGATTGTCACTACTGTTGCTTATCAACACTGTCGCTATTTGTGTTTCCGTTGTTCTCTTAAAGCCATACACATGTTTTCCGTGATTAAAAGAATTCCAGTCTCCTATTTGAAATACATCATATTTCTTCTGAATACTTATTATTTTTTTATACCAATCAAGCAATTGATCATTTTCTTTTCCCCAAGGGTATGTGCGTCGATTTAAAGGCTCTTCTATACCAACTACTCCTGCTTCATCCCCATAATAGATACAAGGAACACCTGGAAAAAGTAGTTGCCAAACGGAAAGTGCTTTTAAGCGGTTGATTCCATTTTCATTTTTTGTACCTTCTTCACTAACATTAGTTAAGATTGATAAGATTCTAGGTGTATCGTGTGTTCCAATTAAATTCATCAAACTAAAAAAGTGCGCTTTTGGATAGTTTTCGTTCATACTAACTAAGCGTACGTGAACATCACTGGCTGAGATTTCACCTAAAAGAAATGCAATTGCGATATCTCTAAATACGTAATTCGTAACTGAATCCAATTCTTGACCTAGTAAGTATTCTCTCCGTTCATCATAACTAATTTTATTTGATGCATCTTCCCATACTTCTCCAATCAAAATGGCATCTGGATCTTTCTTCCTTAATTGTTTTTTTAATTTTTTGATGAACTCATCTGGTAACTCATCAGCTACATCTAACCGCCATCCTTTTACACCTAAACGATGCCAATAATTTATTATACTATCTTCATTTTCAATAAAAAAATCTATAAAAGTGGCATCCATTTCATTTACGTTTGGCAGCGTGTCGATTCCCCACCAACAATCGTACTCATCAGGATGTTGAGAAAAACGATACCATGAATAAAAGGGAGAATCAGTAGATTGATAAGCTCCCAAGGTTGGATAGTTTCCATCTTTATTAAAGTATTTGCTATCGCTCCCGGTATGACTAAATACTCCATCCAGTATAATCCAGATATTATATTTTTTAGCTTCATGAAATAAACACTCGAATGTTTTCGTTGTACCAAACATTTCATCAATTTGATGATAATCTCCTGTATCATATTTATGATTGCTGGGAGCTTCAAAGATTGGATTTAGATAAATGATGTCTATACCCAGCTTTGATAAATAAGGAAGTTTCTTGATTATTCCTAATAAATTTCCACCAAAGAAATCCCACGTTAAAATCTCTCCGTTTTCTCCTCGTATATATACAGGGTCATTATCCCAATGTGAGTGTAATACACTATTTTTTTTTGGATGAACGATCGTTCCATTGTTGTTTCCATTATAAAAACGATCAACAAAGATTTGATAAATGACTTTTCCTTGTAACCAGGCTGGAGGAGCGTATTCTTGGTTATATACTGTAATTTGGTAAGGAGTTGGATGATTGTTTTCCTCGCCTTCTCCTCCATAACATTGTTTATTATTTCCATAACAAGTCGTCATTCCGTCATGTTCTATCATAAAATAATACCATACTAATCCAACATAATCTGGTGCTTGATATCTGGCGGCAAACCTCGTTATATCTTGATTTAGTTCAACAACTTCCATTGTAATTCGATCGCAAACCTCTAAACCTTCTTTCCTCCAACAAAAATAAGCTTGATCTATATTGTCTAAAGAAGAATCCAAATGGATGGTTATTACCGTATTTGTTATAACTGCTCCGAACGGATTTCTATAACTTAAGTCATGAGAGTTGTGAAATATTGACATAAAAAGCCACCTCGTTAACTATCTGTAATAAAAACAACTTAGATGTTCCAAATATCTTTCGAGTATTCCTGTATCGTACGATCACTTGAAAATTCACCCGAGTTTGCGATATTTAATATCGACTTTGATAACCACTCTTGTTGATTGGAATATGCAAATGAGATTTTATTTTGTGCTTTAACATAAGAAGCGAAATCTTTTAAGACAAAGTATTCATCATTATGAAGCAAGCTATAATAAATCGATTTAAAATCTGCATCTTCTCTACCTAAAGGACCACTAATTAATTGTTCGAGTATAAACTTTAACCTTGGATCTTGATTGTAAATCTCTCTAACGTCATAATCCCCACGTTTATAAAAACCAAGTACTTCTTCAGGCTTTAATCCAAATAAAAACATGTTTTCAAGTCCAACCGCTTCACCCATTTCAATATTTGCACCGTCCATCGTACCAATTGTCATGGCTCCGTTCATCATAAACTTCATATTCCCTGTTCCTGATGCTTCCTTACTTGCAGTTGAAATTTGTTCACTTACATCGGTAGCAGGAATTATTCGTTCTGCATCAGAGACACCATAGTTTTTTATAAAAACAATTTTTATTTTGTTCTTAATTGTTTTATCTTGATTTATAACTTTTGCAAGAGCGTTAATTAACTTAACAACATTTTTTGCTAGATAATAACTGGGCGCAGCTTTACCCCCGAAAATAAATGTTCTGGGAGTTAGGCCTAAATTTGGGTTTTCTTTTAACCTTCGATAGAGATCAATAATGTGAAATAAATTTAATAATTGACGCTTATATGCGTGCATGCGTTTAATATGAACGTCGAATATCGAGGATGGGTCAATAACTAAACCTTCTTGCTTGTAAATCCAGTTTGCTAAATCTTTTTTATTTCGGTTTTTAACATTTTGAAGCTCTTGTTGAAATGCTTGATCATTCGAATATTTTTTTAATTCTTGTAATTCTTTAGGATTTTCTATCCAGGTGCGTCCAATCGCATCATTAATGATGTCTGCCAAGCCTGGATTTGCTACCAATAGCCACCTTCTATGAGAGATACCGTTTGTTTTATTATTGAATTTATTTGGCATTAACTTTTTATAATCTTTCATTAATTGGTTTTTCAAAATATGACTATGTAGCTTTGAAACTCCATTAACACTGTGGCTTCCAATTACTGCTAAGTTTGCCATTTTTACTTGATCATCAGATAAGATAGCCAATTTCGCTATTTTATCCCAATCACCAGGGTACGTATCCCACAACTTTGTGCAAAACCGTTCATTTATCTCTTCTATTATCATAAAAATTCGAGGAAGAAGTGATTGGAATAAGTTTATCGGCCATGTTTCTAAAGCTTCTGATAAAATCGTGTGGTTAGTATAAGAAATGGTTTTTGTAGTAATCGCCCAAGCCTGCTCCCACCCTAATCCTTCGTTATCAATTAAAAGACGCATAAGTTCCGGAATAGCTAGAACAGGATGCGTATCATTCGTATGAATTGCAATTTTATCTGGCAAATCGATTAAATTATCATTAATTCGTTTAAATCTTTCTAATATACTTTGTAAGCTAGCTGATACGAGAAAGTATTGTTGCTTTAACCGAAGAACTTTACCTTCTTCAGTGGAATCATCAGGATATAAAAATTCTTCAATTGCTTCGGTTCTTCTTTTATATTCAATGACCTTGTAGTAGCTTTGACCAGATAAATCAGCAGGATCTACGTGTTTCATTTTCGATTCTGCACCCCAAAGTCTTAAGGTATTAACTGTATCATTCTTATAACCTACCATTGGCATATCATAAGGTACTGCTAATACTGGTTCGTAATCAATATGCTCAAAAGTTAATTCGCGGTTTTGTGTGTTTGTAATCACTTTACCTCCGAATCTTACTTCGAAAGCTTTGTCTGACTTCCGAACTTCCCAAACATTTCCTTCTTTTAACCAGTAGTCTGGCACTTCAACTTGATAGCCATCAATGATTTTTTGTTCGAACAAGCCATATTTATAGCGAATCCCACAACCATGTCCAGGTAAATTTAATGAAGCAAACGAGTCCATAAAATCAGCAGCAAGTCTCCCTAGACCTCCGTTACCTAACCCAGCGTCTGGTTCCTCTTCCATAAGTACTTCTATGTCAATACCAAGTTCTTTTAGACCATCTTTACTAATCTGATAAATATCAAGATTATATAAGTAATTTTTTAATAACTTTCCTAATAAAAATTCCATCGATAAATAGTACACTTGTTTGGTTTTAGCGTTTTTGTACACATCATTTGTCTTCACCCAATTGGAACTTGCATATTCACGAACCATCGTTCCAAGTGTGTAGTATTGATCAGCAATTGTTGTCGCTCCAACATCTTTACCATGAATCGAAACCAGACGATCCATAAAAGCTATTTTAAAAGATTCCTTGTTAGAAAACATCTACGTCACCATCCTCTGTTTTAAGTAGTTGGTATAGTTCATCATATTTTACTGCAGACTGTTTCCAACTAAAATCTTGCATTCTACCATTATTTATAATTTCATTCCATTTCTGTTTATTCTTATAAAAATATATTGCTCTTCTAATGGTGTACAACATGTCATCTGCATTATAATTAGTAAAACTAAATCCATTCCCTTCTCCACTAAATTCATTATAAGAATGGATTGTGTCTTTTAATCCTCCGGTTTCTCTTACAATTGGTACTGTTCCGTATCGTAATGCAATTAATTGGCTTAATCCACATGGCTCAAATAAAGAAGGCATTAACAAACAATCCGCACCCGCATAAACTTTTCTTGATAACCCTTCATCAAATAAATTTTTAAATACAAACTTATGAGGATATTTATTTGCAATCTCTGTAAGCTTGTTAGCGTATGGTTGCTCACCAGTTCCTAAGATAATCATTTGAATATCGTCTTCTTCCATTATTTGTTCAACCACATGTATTACTAAATCTAATCCTTTTTGTTCAACTAATCTCGTGACCATGGCTAAAATAGGCATATCCTCAACCCCTAATCCTAGTCGTTCTTGAAGGGCTTTTTTATTAAGTAATTTACCTTGATTATCTCGATAGCAAAAATCAAGCGAACTATCTTTTTCTGGATTGTATATCGTGTTACTAATTCCATTCATAATTCCATGTAAACTATCACACCTTTTTCGGAGCAGTCCATCTAATCCTTCACCAAAAAAAGCATACTGAATTTCTTCAGCATAAGTTTGACTCACTGTTGTAATCAAATCTGCATTATTAATGGCACCTTTCATTAGATTTATATGTCCATAATATTCTAATCCATTTTGATAAAACTCGTTGCTGCTAATTTCAATAATGTCTCCTAGTAAATCTCTTGAAAATTGTCCTTGATATTTAAGATTATGGATAGTAAAAATAGTCTTTATCGCTTGGTAGTAAGCATTCTGTTTGTAGTGGGTTTGAAGGAATATTGGAATGATAGATGTTTGCCAATCATGTAAGTGAAGAATATCTGGCTTTGCTAGTAAGTGTGGAAGCATCTCTAATACAGCTTTTGAGAAAAACACATATCGTTCTGCTTCATCTGGATCATCAGAATATCCGTAAATATTATCCCTTCCAAAATAGAATTCATTGTCAATAAAATAGTAATTAATCCCATCATGTCTAAGAGCCTCTACGCCACAATACTGTTTTCTCCACCCCAGTGTTATTTCACCCCGATAGACGGTTTTCATAGCTCGTTTATATTGTTCAGGTATGGTCTTATGTTTTGGGAGGAAAACTTGTATTCGATTGCCTTCATCTGCTAGTGCATGCGGCAGCGAACCAATAACATCGGCTAAACCACCAGTTTTGACGAACGGCACCCCTTCAGATGCAATAAATACAATATTCATATAACAAAAGTCCCTATCGTTTTTTTCTTTGGAACCACTCTTGGCTTCTTTTCCGTACCTAAAAACCTATCGTTAGGTAATACATTAACTTCTTTATCCAATATCATTCGATCCAGTTGAGCGTATTCACCTATCATACACTTTTGCATCACAATGCTATTTTTGATTACTGCCCCTTTGTTCACATGAACACCTCTAAACAAGATGCTATTTTCCACATGTCCTTCCACGATACAACCATTGGCAATTAATGAGTTTTTAATACTAGATGTATTATGAAATGTTGTCGGTGGTTCATCTTTTAATTTTGTATAAATTTCATTATTATCTTTAAATAATTGTTTGAATTTAGTTGGATCTAATAAATCTATACTGCTATCATAATATCGTTTAATTGTATTAATTTTAGTTACATATCCTTCATATTTAAAACCCTTTACCTTTATATTCTTATTCATGTTATGTCGTATGACATCTTGTATATAACGGTATTTGAAAGCATGCGTACTGATTAAATCAATTAACTTTGACTTGCTAATCATATAAATATCAAGTGAACCCATATTGGATTGTTTTCGATCAATATCCATAATATTTTGAAAATCATCCATTTCTATATTTGTGAAAAGTGTATCATTATGTTCTTTTGCAGTGCACATTACTGTCACATCTGCATCAGATTTAACGTGTTGGTTGTATAACGGTCGAAAGTCAATATTTGTAACCAAGTTGGACAAACAAATGAGTACATATTCTTGACTACTTTTCTCTAGATAGTCTATTGCTGATTGAAGTGCTTTAAGATTAGACGACTCTTTAAAATGGTTTGTTGAAAATGTAAACAAGCCATCTTGTTTGCGATCAAGATCCCAATCTTTACCGTCACCTAAATGGTCTAGAAGTGAACGGTTATTTAATGTTGTGAACACAGCTATATTCTGTATGTTAGAATTCACCATACTAGAAAGCATAAAATCTATCATTCTATACCTACTTGCAAATGGTACACTGGCAGTACAGCGGTGTTTTGTTAAAGGATGTAAACCTTGTGTTTTTTCATCTACATGTAAGATACCGAGTACATTGTTCATATATTTAACTCACTCCCTTAGTTAGCAGAACTATTATAGGCTTGTTCTGGATTGGTAGATTGGTCAATTAGTTGGATGGGCCCTTCTTTGTTGCCAATAGTTACACCATCGGGGATAATCATTCCTTCACCGATAATACACCTTCTTATGGTTGTATTTTTCCCTATTTTGGTATGCGGCATAACAATGGCATCTTCTACTAAACTCCCACTATTAACTTGAACATCGTAAAATAAAATTGAATGGTTAATTTCACCCATAACTGTGGAACCTTCACCGACCATAGAATTTCTTACTATTGCATCTGAACCAATATATTGAGGAGGCATGTTAGGTTCAACAGAACGAATCCGCCAATTACACTCATGAAGATTCAACCCAACATCATCTAATAAGTCTAGATTCGCTTGCCATAGACTATCAATCGTACCTACGTCTTTCCAGTAGCCCTCAAAAGGATAAGCTTGGAGTGAACAATGATCTTTTAACATGGCTGGTATAATATCTTTGCCAAAATCATTACTTAAGGTTTTCTTTTCATTATCAAGAAGGTACCGTTTTAACGTGTGCCAATTAAATATATACACTCCCATAGAAGCAAGGTTACTCTTAGGATTGGTAGGTTTTTCTTCAAATTCTTGTATCTTCAGATTTTCATCCGTGTTCATAATCCCAAACCGACTCGTTTCCTCCCATGGAACCGGAGTTACAGATATGGTAACATCCGCATTGTTTTTTTTATGTGAATCCAACATTTTTGTATAATCCATTTTGTATATGTGATCACCAGAAATAATTAATACGTATTCAGGATCATATTGTTCAATAAATGTAATATTTTCATATATCGCATTAGCTGTTCCCTTATACCAGCGACCACCTTCCTTTTGTACGAACGGTGGCAATATTTTTAACCCTCCACGCTTTCTATTTAAATCCCAAGGAGTACCAACACCTAAATAGGAATGAAGGATTAGTGGCTGATACTGTGTTAGAACTCCAACAGTATCAATTCCAGAATTGCTGCAATTACTCAAAGTAAAATCGATAATACGATACTTGCCACCGAAAGGTACAGCTGGTTTAGCAATCCATTTTGTTAAGTTCCCTAAACGACTTCCTTCCCCACCAGCTAATAACATCGCGACCATTTCTTTACGATTCATTACGCCCCCCCTTTGTTAACTGTTCTTTCTCTTTCAAAATTACCATAGCTAATGGTGGAACATTGATTTCTACATGATAAGGTTGGTTATGCCAAGAATGATTACTAGCAAAAACAATATCGTTTCCTATTCCCGACCCGCCGAATTGGCGATTATCGCTGTTTATTATTTCTCTATAAGAAGAA
Source organism: Aquibacillus rhizosphaerae (assembly GCF_030282825.1). Lineage (GTDB taxonomy): Bacteria > Bacillota > Bacilli > Bacillales > Amphibacillaceae > Aquibacillus_C > Aquibacillus_C rhizosphaerae. Next base: position 117,974 of record NZ_JASTZU010000018.1, on the reverse strand, counting down.
TATTGCGGTACACCGATTCGGTAATTAGAATAAGTCATCGGTGTAAAATTACAAACAATGACTACATGTTCTTCTTCATTCTTTCTTAGAAAGGTGATAATACTTTGATCATGATTACTAGGATCTATCCAGGAAAATCCATTTGAACTTGAATCCAATTCCCATAAGCTAGGTTCTTGTTTATAAAGCAAATTTAGTTGCTTTACATAGTTTGAAAGGTTTTTATGCATATCAAAATCTAATAGATTCCAATCAAGTTGTTCCTCATCTTTCCACTCATCAAATTGAGCGAGCTCAGCCCCCATGAATAGTGTTTTTTTCCCAGGATGTGTGTACATGTACCCAAACAACACTCGTAAGTTGGCAAACTTTTGCCAATAATCACCAGGCATCTTGTTGAGTAAAGATTTTTTACCGTGAACAACTTCATCATGTGATAGAGCTAATATAAAATTTTCACTAAATGCGTAAAAAAAGGAAAATGTTAATAAATGGTGATGGTATTTTCGGTGAATTGGATCGATTTCCATGTATTTCAAAACATCATTCATCCAACCCATATTCCATTTCAAATTAAAACCGAGTCCATTTAAATAAGTAGGAGCAGTTACTTGTGGCCATGCTGTAGATTCTTCTGCAATCATTAATACTTCTGGGTGATGTTCGAACATCACTTCATTTAATTTTTTCAAGAAATGGATAGCATCTAAATTTTCTCTTCCTCCATATTTATTAGGAGTCCAAGTGCCTTCCTCTTTACCAAAATCAAGATAGAGAATACTTGAAACTGCATCAACTCTTAGACCATCAATATGAAATTCATCTAACCAGTACATTGCATTGGATATGAGAAAACTAGTTACTTCATTGCTTCCTAAATCAAAGCAAAGTGAGCCCCATTCTGATTCGGATCGATTAGGATCATCATATTCATATAGGCTCGTTCCATCAAATTGTCTTAACCCATGGGCATCTTTGGCAAAGTGAGCTGGAATCCAATCTAACAATACACCTATCCCTTTTTGATGACACTGTTCGACAAAGTACTTAAAGTCCTCGGGTTCTCCATAACGACTTGTCACAGCATATAAACCAGTAATTTGGTAACCCCATGATCTGTCATATGGATGTTCCATTATTGGTAATATTTCAATATGTGTAAAGCCTAAATTAAGCACATAATCAATTAATTCATCCGCTAATTCTCGATAAGTAAAAAATTCCCCATCCTTTTTCTTCCATGAACCAAAGTGCATCTCATAAATGTTAATTGGTTGATTTAAACTATTTTTATTTTGCTTTGATACGTACCATTCGTCGTCATTCCATTGAAATTTTTTCATAGAATAGACAATAGAAGCGGTATTAGGTCTAAGTTCTGCATAGCGAGCGTATGGATCTGCTTTTAAAAATGAGGTCCCATTTTTTTTAAACAATTTATATTTGTAAACTTCTCCTACGGTTAAATTTGGAATGAACAATGACCAAATCCCATTTGTAGAAAACTTATTCATTTTATGTTCATTGCCATTCCAATTATTGAAATTTCCCACCACCTGAACATCGTTTGCATTGGGAGCCCAAACAACAAATCGAACTCCATCTACATGATTTTCTTTAACTAGATGGGAACCAAGTATGTTATAACTAAAAAAATGATTACCTTCATGAAATAAATACAAATCATAGTCGCTTATAACCGCACGGGTCATGAATCACTTTCCTTTCTAAATAGGGTTAAAATTCAGATGTAGTCCTTTTCCTTTCTCACTCGTTGAGTCTGCTAAGCTTAGACATTACAATGTAATACAAAATCTGAGGGAAATTATTTACCGTGTATGTTGGGTAAAGTTTGCTCATTTTTAAGAGTATATGCAGTAAGGTATAAGATATTGTTATATTGATGGAAAAAACTAGTTTTTTATTAATAGACTAATTATAAAAATACTCTTTCTACAAATTTTGTTCCATTTAAAATTTCGTAGTTGATACAAAGTTTTCCCTAACTCTAACGCGATATATTTTCTTTTCAAGATGACATATAGCAGGCACTGAAGAAAATTAAATACCCTTTCCAACGGGCTTTCGCTGAGTCTCCTCGATCGCAAAGAACGCTTCCTTGAAAAAGAAAAAGAACGACGTTTTTTCATCGTGCGATGCGTATTCAAGTAGCTTTCCTTGTCATATGGGAACAGCGAATGTCTTAGGGTGGGGCGAGTAATCCGGAAGAAGCGCTCTTTGCTTCTGATGAGGCTGAGGCCGTGCCCATGGAAAGCGGAGTATTCTGCCGGAACGAAGTATTACCACTCAATCACCATTGCAACAGAAAAGAATTTTACAAACGTAAAGAATACTTAGTGCAAACTTTATAGATATTTAGTCATAAATATCTTTTAACTGAGTCAATTTCATAATTACCTTATTCAGTCATCTGAGACAATATATAATTTGGAAATGGCTTTATCCAACTATATATTGTTGTAGGTGACGACAAAATTGGTATTATGAAATTGATTAAAATAACAACCTAAAATAAGAACGCCCTCTAAAATGAGGACGTTCTTATTTTTCTCCACTATAAAGTTTCAAGAAATCTTCACTATTTAAAGGTTGGCTAAACAAAAAGCCTTGTACATATTGACAATATTGATGTTTTAAATAATTATATTGTTCTTCTGTTTCTATACCTTCTGCAACAACTGTTAGATTCATCTTTTCAGCCATATCAAACACAGCACCTAGAATTACTTCATCTACACCATCTTCTAATAAATTTTGCACCAAGGTTCTATCAATTTTCAATGTATCAATTGGTAATCGTTTTAATGCATTTAACGATGAATATCCATTACCAAAATCGTCGATAGCTATACTTACCCCTAACCTTCTAATTTGCTTAAGTGTTTTCACTACATCTCGCTTATTTTCCATAATAGTTGATTCAGTTATTTCTAATTCCAACCACTCCGGAGGTAGTTCAGATTCTTGTAATATATTTTGAACTGACTCTACAATTGTTGGATGTTTTAACTGGACGGGTGACAAATTAACCGCTACTTTTATTAATAGATGACCCTGCTTCTGCCATTGTTTGCTCTGCATGCAGGCAGAACGTAATACCCATTCCCCAATCGTGTGAATCAGACCTGTTTGTTCAGCGATTGGTATAAATTCCGCCGGAGATATTAAGCCTAACTTTGGATGTTCCCATCGTAACAAAGCTTCCATTCCAGATATTTCATCAGACTCCGTACTGGTGATTGGTTGGTAATGTATAAACAACTCTTCTTGTTTAAGAGCCTGATAAAGATCCATTTCAAGCCTTATTTTGGTTGATAATTCGGTTTCCATGTCAGCAGTGTAAAATCTAAATGTATTTTTCCCTTGTTCTTTTGCTTGATACATAGCAATGTCAGCATATTTTGTCATGAATTCAGCATCATGACCATCATCCGGAAAAATACTTATGCCAATACTTGCCGTGATAATGAATTTATTTTCCTTGAAAATATAAGGAGCCGACAGTGCAGAAAGTATATCTTTAGAAAGATCTGCAACCTCTTGTCTTGCCCTGACATCCGGAACGATAATCGTAAACTCATCGCCTCCTAAACGGAAGACAACGTTTTCGACAGAAATACAACTGTTAAGTCGATCACTAACCATTTGTAATAAAGAATCACCCGCCTCATGTCCGAATGTATCATTGATATATTTGAACCTGTCTAAATCCAAGAAAAGCAAGGCAAATGTTGATTCATTTACTTCATTATTTTTCACTTTTGTTATTTCTTCTTTCAGGCGTTCTTTAAACATTTTTCGATTTGGCATTCCTGTTAACTCATCATGAAATGCTTGGTGTCTTATAAGCTCTTCTTGTTTTTTTCGATCTGTAATATCAGCAGCGACACAAAGCACCAGCATATCCTCGTCGTCATTTCCTTTTATAGGTACTTTTCCGATATGAAACCAATGTTCCAAACCATTTATGTCAATGAGTGACCCTTCTACTTCGCTTACTTGGCACGTTCGCATAATTTCTCTATTTACGTTCAAATAATGTCTTGCATCTTCTATATTCGGGTTAAACTCCTCTTCTTTTTTTCCAATTATATCTTCAGGTTTCAAGTTAAATAGGGAGGCAAACTGCTTATTTGCAATTGTAAATTCTCCAGACCAATTCATTGCATAAATCACACTTGGGCTATGGTTTATAACGCGATTTAAGAAGTTCTTTTCTCTCTTCAATTCCCTCGTTTTTTTGCGAACAGTCTGTTTTGTTTGATCGAGTTCTGTCACCATAACGTTAAACTTAGCTAGTATAGATCCAATTTCCGAGTGACCATCAACGTCTACTATACGATGTGAATAATCGCCCCTAGAAACTTTTTGTACCGCATTAAAAAGTTTCGTTAACGGTTTAAAAGCACGGTGCATCATTACAGTTGTGATTAAAAATAATACAATAGATAGTAAAATAAAAATAGGTATTAGTACCTCATTAAATTCTCTTGGTAGGAGAAGTGTTTTTTCCACAGGAATTAATGATACAATCGTCCATTTAAGTTCATGAATATATTGATAGGATACATAGTAAGAAGTACCCTGACTATTTGTTAATTCTTCAAACCCTGATTTCCTACTTAATATTGCCTGTATTAGTATATCGGATGATTTATCGCTACCTACCTGATTATTTTTGGGATGAAAAATAACTTTCCCTCTATGATCAAGTACATAACCATAACTATTATCATCAAAGTGTAAATTATCAGTGATGGATTGAAACATAAAATTCCCTGTTAATTCAACAGAAAAGTTTACTATTTGCTCCACACCTTTTTGAGTAATAACTGGAATGGATAATACGATATAGTTCTTATTATCCATATGTTTGACTTCACTAAACTCAATTTCCTGCGTTAATGTCACTGTTTCTATCGTGTCTTTTTTAATTTTCAGCAAATCTTTTTGATAGTTTAGAAGTTTAGGGTAAGTAACGAGAACATTACCTTTATTGTCTATTATTTGTCCGCTTTCAATAAAAGGTGAATGTTCAATGATATCCTTTAAGTGATGATTTGGCTCATCTGTTTCATTTAATAAAAATGAGTCTGAATGTTTTTCAACAACAGAATTAAGCCTTTTTAACTCCTGTAAATTAGTAACAACCTGTTCATTGATTCGGTCCGTTTCATTATTTAAAAAACTCATGTAATGTTCCTCAGTGAAATTAGATAGTACAGATTTAGTTGAAAAAGTCAGTAGAATGAATAGACCACTAACGACAGCCAAATTTATACTTATTAATATCCAAAAGGATCTCGATTTCCAAAAGTGTATTTTATGCATGCTGTTCCCCTACTCTATCGAAATGTAGTAATTTGCTTAATTTTTTCTAGTAGAATAATGTTTTAGAAAACATTATTCTACTTTTTAAATCGTTTAAAAAACCATTCTTTTTAATGAAGAATGGCCAACTCATACACAAGGTTAAGTTTGGTAGCTAGGCTATCATAGATTTAGATGTACCTAAATCCTTAGACCCTCAGCTTTGCGTCCAATTCTTTTGAATTGTTTGCCTTTTCTCAAATATAAAAATAAAATATGTAATAAATGTTAGCTTATAATTAGACATTTATCAACAAATTTCGACATTTTTTGTATGAGCTTATCAATTTGTTTGTTCTTAGACAAGTAGGGAAAAAATATACTATTACAAACCACCGTTGAGGAGTGTAGGTATGAAAGAGCTTGATTGGCAGATGATTTTGTTTGTAAGTATAAGCATTGCAAATGATTACTGGACCATTTACGGCTTGCCTAAAGTTTATTATTGGGATCGGAACAACTAAGGCTGCTTTCTATATAGTCTGTAAAGATTGTCACATTTTTAAGCCAATGTTTATTCATCCCAATAACTAAACCATATCACTTGTTTCTCTCGCTTTTTTATATAGATTTAATTAAACTAGGATAACAGGGTGAAAATAAGACTCACAAATAAAGATGATTTATTTTCTAGGAGATGATTTTATGGTTGTTAATCACGGGGGGTCCCTTAATAAGGATTATTTTCTTTCCTATATCAAGTTAATCAAAAAATCTAGACACTGCTCAATTAACCAAGCGAAAGACATCACATTTTCATTCTTTTTTCAAAATGATGAGGATAAATATGGGCAAAACACATATAGTCAATTTCTAATAGCGTACGAAGAGCTAAAAAATTCAAAATAAAACGAAGCTTTCTAAAGCTTCGTTTTATTTTGGACTATAATGTTTTTTTAATCACGCATGTTTTCTTTATACTTTTTAAATTGAATTGCTACTTTTGCTCCTTCTTCCATTCCATCTTTATGTGCTTTTCCGTACATTTGTTTTAGTAACATGATTATTTCGTTTTTATTATTTTGGTTAATTTGAATCGAATGATCATTTATCATTATTTCATCAATTTGCCTTAATATTTGGTTAGGTTCCATACATTCTCCTTCTATAATACTAAATAGGATTGATCATTAATGTGGGTAATTCTGATAAATCTAACTCTTCGTTTGTAGACAAAATTTTTACAATTGGACGATGTAAATGTTTGTCAATTTGTGTGACAATTGCCTCTTCCTTATTATCAACTACAACCTTTGTTCCTGGAGGATAAGTTGGAATGGAAGAACTAAATGCTTGGATAAATTTATAGTTATATAAATTATCAGAAGTTGCCATAATCGCTTCCATTGCTTCATGCGGAGGAATCTGTCTATTTGTTAACATGTTGTCATACATGTTAGCCACTCCACATATTTGCGCCATCTCTAGAATATCACCATCAGCAATCCCTCTTGGAAAACCTTTGCCGTTTATAGTTTCATGATGCTGGTATGCTATATGGGCAGAGATTATACTAAATTGACTTAATCCCCGAAGAAAGTTGAAACCGACTTCGCAATGTCTATCATAATTATCAGTAAGTTCTTTTCCAATGTCATGTAGTAAACAACCTAGCGCCAATTCAATTTGTTTTTGATCAATGTATCCTATTTTTTTAGCTGTTATTAACGATAAAATAGTTACATTAACTGCATGTGCATACGGTTGCACTTCTTTAGTCATTGTACTTGAGGGGATTAGTACTAAGATAGGTCTTTGCTTTACTTCATCTATTAACTTTTTTACTACTTGCTGCATATCTTTTAAATTAACCATACTTGCACTTTTAACCTTGTGATGAAATGTTTTTACAATATCAATTGCATCCGCCCATGTAGGCATATCTATTAAATCATTCATATGCACACCTTTGGATACCTCATCTTCTATATAAATAAAACGAATACCCATTTGTTTTAATCTATCTTTTATTCTAGGGTTAATTGTCCTACCAGCTGCAAGTAAGATCCGCTTTTTAGAATCGTAAATTGGCATACCTAGTACCATAGTGTGATGGTTATATTCAGTAATTTTAATTAATCTCATAATTACCCTCTTTTTCCGTGATGTTCTAGTAGCTAACTATGTACAATTAGACTAAATGTGTAGTATTTCTTATAGTAATCCTTTGTAATAATACCTTATTAACGTTTTATTATCAACAGTACTGCATTACCGTTTAATAACTTCTATACATATTAATAAACCTTAGGAGCATAATAAAAACGGAGGTGAACCATCCATGTCAACTGCATATTTATGTCCTAATTGTAAAACGAACCGTTCAAGGTTTAATATTATTGAACAAGTTGTAACATCTGTAAAACTGGACCCGCAATCGGGTAAGGTTGTAAATGAATATACTGAAGGCAACTTAGATCCATTCCACGCAGCATACAACGGCCCAACACATAAAGTTCAGTGTGGTGCTTGTGGTCTGGTGGAAGACGAGAAGCGATTTATTAAACAGGCAGAAATGAACCAAAGGTGATAGAAGCGCTTATACGAGTGCTTCTATTTCTTAAATCAAGGGATTGTCTTCCCATACCTGTTTGATTTGTGCAATCTCTTCTTTATGAGAAATTATTTCATCTGGTGTTTCTAAAATCAAGGGAATTCCTTTGTTTACATTGGAAGATAGAAATTCTTCCCACTGTCTTTTTGTGATATGGCCATTGCCTACTATATTAGCGTGTCGGTCTTTCCCTTCACCTGTAGGATATTTTGAATTATTAAAATGTATGCATTCTAGATGTTTAAAATAATTTAATTCTTCTCCTTTAAGACATAATTCATTCCAGTTCTCCCCATTCCATAGTCCACTTGCATATGCATGACATGTATCAAAACAAAAACCAATTTTTTCAGGAGCATCTGTTAATTTTCTAATTTGAACAAGTTCTTCTAGCGTAGTTCCTATTGAGCCTGGTTTTCCGGCATTATTTTCTAAAAGAATTTTGCATGAACCCTTCCAGCTAACAAGAACTTCATTTAGAGTTTCAATAATGAGTTGATAACTGTGTAGCGGATTGATTGTTTTTGTTTCTTTACCAAAATGAACAACTACCCCAAAAGATCCACAGGTTTCTGATATATCTAAATCATTTAATAGAGATTCAATAACTTGAGGTCTTTTTTCAATCAACGTCGTTAAATTTGTAGGATACGGCGAGTGTGAAACTGAAGTTAATTGGTTATTTTCACAATATTTTTGCAAAGTGTAGCATCATCTTCATTGAATTTTTTTACAGATAATCTCCTCGGATTCTTTGGAAAATATTGAAATGTAGAAGCATTCATACTTTTTGCTATTTTTGCCGCACCAAGATAACCGTGTTTTATGCTAATATGAGAACCTATAATCATTTTTATCCCCATCCCCCTTTACATTTATTCTCTAGTATCACCGATATTTTTAGGTGCATTCTTCATTCATTCTGTTTTTTTTACCAAAGATTCAATAAGAAAAACATGTTAAAACTTGATTTTGGAGGAATTATTATCAAAAATACACAATTCTTAAATATACTTCAGGAAAATACAATTTACCATATTATTTCAGGATCAACTGCGTACGGATTAGCGACTGAAAAAAGTGATATTGATGAAAAAGCATTCGTTATTTTACCTATAGAATATATATTACAATTAGATAAAGACTGGGAAACGGAAACTTTTCATAGCCCTGATATTGAATTTCATTCTTTAAAAAAGGCACTGTTATTATTACGGGCACAAAACCCTACAATGCTAGAGACTTTATTTGTGTTAGATTCATTCATTATTAAGCAGACGGAGTACGGAAAAAAATTACGAGATAACAGACATTTATTCCTTTCTAAACAGTGTTTCCATACGTTTGGAGGTTATGCTAGAGATCAGTTAATGCTCATAAAAAATGGCTTAAAAAGAACAAGCAAACAAGATTATAATTCTCATTTGGAAAACACTTTAAACACGATGCATACAGAAAAGAAATCTAAATATCCTTTGTTAGAAAAAGGTGAGCTTAAAATAAATCAAGTCTATCGTAATAACCTTGGTAAAGTAAATGTTGATTATACTGTGAATTTTAATAACATACCCATCACTCAATTAAACAGTGTAGTATCTGAATTATCTGGCACAATAAAAAATTCCAACAAGCGAAACAATCGAGATAGGAAACCCACGGACAAGTTATTTAAACATGCAATGCATTTAATAAGATTGTTGTTGATGGGAATTGAATTACTCGAATCAGGTAACTTAACCGTTTACCGTGAAAAAAATCGCGACTTTTTATTATCTGTCCGTAATCAAAACTTTACTTGGCAAGAAATATTTGATATTACTGATGATTTGTTTATACAGTTAGCAAGTGCAAAAACCAATTCTCAGCTACCAGAGAAAGTAAATTCAAATCAAATAGATAAATTATACTTAGATATCGCACGTGATTATTATGATAATAATACTATCTGATATTGAATTTTTTAAAAAGCGAGAACACAAAAGATACTATAATTATGAATTTTGTTTATCTAAATATTTCAATTACCCATAAGAGCAGCGATTGATTTATGTTGAAAGTATCATTTATATAAAAAATAGATTGACTCCCTTTTCTATCAAACATATAATAAATTGATTTATAAATTCATTCGATGAAGAGGCGACCCGAACTTGAAGATTGTTACGTTTAACCCGTTTAGAACAATTGGTATTCCAGGCGTAAAATATATTAAACCTGAACATAGCTTTCGAGAAATAAATTCACTTAAAGAAGCAGATGTTTTGTTATTCCCTGAAAATTGGCAAACAACCTTTTTAGCATATGGAATAAAAAAACCTATCTTTCCTAGTATTGAATCTATTCAACTAGGCTTTAGTAAAATAGAAATGACACGTGCATTGTGGTCTGTGTGTCCTGAGTATGTTCCATACACAGAAATACTAGCTAATACGGAAATAAATCGTACGACCATTTTAGCAACCTTTCCTTTTCCGTTTGTTGTAAAAGAAGCTAGAAATTCAATGGGTAATGGAGTTTACTTGATTAATAATCTCCAAGATTTTCAATTGTACACAGATAAAGTTGATACTTTATATGTTCAAGAATACTTACCTAATGATGATAAGGATCTACGAATCTGTATCGTTGGAAATGAAATAGTAACAGCCTATTGGCGCACTGTGTCAAATGGATCGTTTCTGCATAATGTTGCTCAAGGTGGTGTATTATGTTTTGATTTCATACCAGATGATGTTTGTAAGATGGTGTTAGATGTAGCTAAATCACTTAATATTAATCATGCCGGTTTTGATGTTATTTTTTCAAATGGAAAACCTTATATTATTGAATTTAATGTTTTATTTGGTAATCAAGGAATTAGTGCACAAGGGATCTCTATCGAAAATAAGATATATGAATACTTATTAAATACTATTAATCGCCCGTATCCTACGGCGCCACTTACACCTTTGAAAAGTATTTCTTAATAGACTAATATAATTTAAATTCTTTACAAATGCTTAAATCTGAACAAGTTCAATTATTTGTCATACTTTCATTTTTTTGCAATGAATTTACCACATTCCATTGCATGGTGTCTGAATGTCTGATATAGTTTAAGAAACAATTAAATAATGCTTTACTTCAATAATAAAATTGAAGTGAGGATAGAGGCGCAAAGACCAATAGTAAGTAACTGGAGGATAATGAGATCCACAGAGAGTTACTGAAAGGGGAATTTGCCGAAGTGAGCAGGAGCTCATCATCCTGTATGCACTGGTTCTGTGTTAAATAAATGCAGAGCTGTCATATAGCTATCATGACGCTATATGGAGGGCTATCTCACGCATCATAATAAGAGACAATAGTGATGCAACAACGAGCCCTTCGTTGTTGCTTTTTTTGCTTTTTTTACCTTGTTGTGATGAGATACCCTCTATTCATACTTGGAAAGTTGTCGTTTTAATGTCTTGTTTGAATCTATGAATAGAGGTGATGAAAATGGATTTTGGTCGTATATTAACTGCTATGGTTACTCCTTTTGACCAAAACGGAAACATTGATTATGGAAGAACTGAAAGACTCATTAACCATTTACTATCGAATGGAACAGATGCATTAGTAGTGGCTGGAACTACTGGTGAATCACCTACACTTTCTAAAGACGAAAAACTTTCGTTACTAAAGTTCGTTGTTAGAACAGTTAAAGGTCGTGTACCTGTTATTGCCGGAACTGGGTCAAATAATACCAGAGAATCAATTGAATTAACAAAACAAGCTGAAACAATTGGTGTAGATGGTGTCATGCTTGTAACACCGTACTATAACAAGCCATCTCAAGAAGGAATGTATCAACATTTTAAAACAATAGCGAATGCTACTACATTACCAGTTATGCTTTATAATATTCCTGGACGAAGTGTTGTAGGAATGTCGATTGATACGATCGTTCGTCTTTCCCAAATTGATAACATAACTTCAATTAAAGAAGCTAGTGGTGACCTAGATGCGATGACTACAATCATCCGAGAGACAGATGCTTCATTTAAATTATATAGTGGTGACGATAGCCTAACATTACCTATTCTTTCGATCGGCGGAACAGGTGTTGTATCCGTATCATCTCATATTATTGGTAATGACATGCAACAGATGGTTAGTAGCTTTTTAACAGGTGATTTTCAAACTGCAGCATCCATCCATCAACATACATTGCCAACAATTAAAGCATTGTTTATGGCACCTAATCCTACTGCTGTCAAAGAAGCACTGACACTAATGGGAGTGGACGTTGGTTCTGTTCGCCTTCCGCTTGTACCATTGAACAAAGAGGAAAAAATAGTATTAGAACAAACGCTTCACTTTTTATTAAACTATAATGTAAGTTAAACAAAGACTGTCCCATTATTAAGAAATTGGGACAGTCTTTATTTTATTCTTTGTTATATGGTTAACATGCAAATTAAGTACGTACTGCTCTATTGCCTCACGCTTTTTTAATCTACAATATTAACAAAAATATCATCAACTACAGGAGCATCTTCAATCAAACCAGATTCTTCCAACCAATCAATCGTTTCTTGCCAAGACTTCTCACTTTGATTACCGAACCCTTGTTCAGAATCCATCTTAGGTAGAAGAATTTCAATGCTTTCTGCTTCCACTTCTTTAACTAAAGGAAAATTTTCTTCTTCTTGGTTATCTAAAAGTATTTGTAACGCTTCATCCGGGTTTTCTTTCATTATTTCATAGCCCTTCGTTGCAGCACGCCAAAAAGCTTTAATAGAGTCTTGCTTTTCATTCCAAGTATTATCACTAGTTACAGCTACTAATTCATAGTAACTAGGAACGCCGTAATCAACCGGGTTAAAGTAACGTGTATTATGTCCTTCATGTTTCAAAACAGGAACTTCGTGGTTCACATATGCACCAATTACTGCATCTACTTTATTTGTAACGAGTGAAGAACCTAGTTCAAATCCAACATCTATAAGATTAACTTTATTTGGATCTCCTCCATCATTTGCTACCATAGTGGTAAGTAATGCTTCATTCAATGGAATACCAGGATAACCAACTGTTCTTCCTTCTAAATCTTTAGGTTGAGTAATTGGACTGTTATCCAACGTAACTACATGATTTAATGGAGAACGTACGATTGCTCCTACTGACTTTACTGGAACATCTTCATTGGCTCTAGCCATTGCTACATCCGGTTGATAATAAAATCCTAACGTTATTTTTCCAGAAGCTGCTAAATTTAATGGATCAGTTGGGTTGGTTGGAAACTGAATATTCACTTTTAAACCTTCATCTTCAAAGTATCCTTTATCTTCAGCAACATACAAAAAGCTATGTACAGCATTTGGATACCAATCCAACATAACATCGATTTCTGTAAGTTCTTTGTCGTTTCCGACAGCTTCCTCTCCACAAGCAGTTAAAAAAATCACCAATAATAAAGCTAAACAAAGACTAAACCCGTTTTTCATTTTGTTTTCCTCCAATTTAATGAACGCCTTTCAAGTAATACAACTAGTAAAAATAAGACAATACCAATCAACGATAAGATAACGATTGGAGCAAATACTCCCGCTCCATCAAACTGAGTCATCATTCTTCTACTAAAATACCCAAGACCTGCCTGAGCCCCTAACCATTCTCCAATTGCAGCTCCAATCACACTCATCGTGACAGCAACCTTTAATCCCGAATAAAAATAAGGCAAAGCAGAAGGAATACTCACTTTCATAAATATATCTTTGTTACTTGCACCCATCGTTAACATTAATTCCTTTAAATCTTCTCTCGTAGAACAAAGCCCATCAAACGTATTGACAGCAATAGGAAAAAAAGCAATCAAAACCGTAACAACAACTTTGCTCCAGATCGAATAACCAAACCAAAGTACAAATATAGGTGCAAGAGCAATAATCGGAATCGTTTGCGATGATATTAAAATTGGGTATAAAGCTCTTTCTACAATTCGACTGCTAATCATCCAAACCGCAAGTCCGACACCTAATCCAATCGATATAAAAAGACCAATTGCAATAATAGAAAGTGTTGCTGGTAAGTGTTCAATTAGTAATAGACTTTTAATCTCCCAAAGCTTTAAGAGTATTTCACTAGGTGAAGGCAAAATAAATGTCATATTAACCATTCTCGCTCCCATTTCCCAGAACATAAAAAGTACGACTATAAGAATGACAGAAGGAAGTAAATTTTTGATATTACTCAACTTTTTCACCTACCTCTTAATTGGTCAATCAACTGGTCTTTTAACTCGATCACAGTTTGTTTGTTTAAATCACGTAAATTTCTTGGTCTAGACAAAGGGACATTAAATTCTTCAACTTGCTTCTCAGAATTTGTAATTAATAAAATACGATCTGATAAAAATAAAGCTTCGTTAACATCGTGGGTAATAAATAAAATAGTTTTATTTAATGCCTGCCATTGCTTCAATAACCATTCTTGCATCGATAACTTAGTTATCGCATCAAGCGCACTAAATGGTTCATCTAAAAGTAATAGCTCTGATCCATTAAGAACGCTTCTAAGGAAAGATACTCTTTGTTTCATTCCTCCAGATAGCTCACTTGGATAACTATTCGCATATCCTTTTAAACCAAATTCATCTAAAAGGTAGTTTACCTTTTGATAGGCTTCCTTCTTATTTACTCCTTTAATTTCTAATGGGAGAGTAGCGTTGTCTAAAACCGTGCGCCATGGCATCAATAAATCTTCTTGTGGCATATAACCTACGCGTCCAAATCGATTTTGATAGTTAATTCCATTGATAAGTACATCTCCAGTAGTTGGTTGTTCTAATCCTGTGATTAAACGGAATAGTGTACTCTTACCTGATCCGCTTGGACCAATGATGCTAATAAACTCACCATCCAACATCGTAAGATTAAAGTTTCTTAAAATCGGATTGGATGTATCTGCTTTCGTTGTTTTATAATCAAAACTAATATCTGTTAATTGTAATACAGTTTTATTCATCTGTTGGCCACATTTGCTGGTGGTAAGCCATATCCCAAAACATGTATTCAAACCGGGTAGTATGTAGAAATATTTCTTCTAATTTATCAAGTTCGGATTGAGGCTTTCCTTCTGCTAATTCATCAAGTAAACCAATACACCAATTCGTTAATTCTGTAAATTCCGATGAACTATACATGGAAATCCATTCACCGTAAAGCTCATGTTCACTAGCACCTGGGCGTAAATTCAATTCCGTACCTATCTCATTGTAGCTCCACATACATGGAAGAAGTGCAGCCACAAGCTCTGCTAGCGAGCCGCTTTGACCCGCTGCCAGCATATAGTGTGTATATGCTAATGTTGTAGGTGCAGGCTCAGCATTTTCTAATTCTTCAAGACTGATATTAAATTTCTTTGCATATTCGCGATGTAATGACATTTCTTCGTTCATGGTTGAGTCCAAAAGTTCGGCAAACTTCCCCATCGTATTTAAATCGTTTGCTTTTACAGCTCCTATTGCAAATAACTTCGCATAATCGATTAAATATAAATAGTCTTGAATCATGAAAAAACGAAATTTATCTGAATCAAGCGTTCCATCACCTATTCCTTGGACAAATGGATGTGCATGATTTTTCCGCCAAATCGGCTGGAGCTTCTTATACAAGCGCTGACTAAATGTCACGTTCACTACCTCCTTTTTTTGTATTCGACCAGCTATAAACAAAATCCAAGATTACTTTTGTATAATCAACTAGCTGATCAATTTGAACTTGTTCGTTAACTGCATGTGCATTTTCCATGTCACCGGGTCCATAAATGGCTGTTTTGATCCCTGCATCAGCTAACCATCCGCCATCCGTTACCGATGGTGAAACACCAATGGTAGGATTTTCATTTAAAATGCGTTGATGAGCCGCTTTTAACCGCTTTACCCCCAAGTAACTAGAATCTACCTCAAAAGCAGGGAAAATTTCACCACGATCTTCAATCATCGATGATCCACCCCACTTGAATGTTGGTGGATTTTCTGATAACCATAGATCTGCTTTAGCTACTCGTGAGATATGTTCTTCTACCTCTTTCATGATCTGTTCGTATGTTTCATTGGGATAGTAATGGACAGTAATCCATAAACGACATTCATCTGCTATAAAGGCAGCATGTCTTCCACCTTCAATAACAGCCGGATTAATCGTATTTGAACCAGGAGGAAATTCTGGGTAGCTTTTAGTAATCGCCCAATGTCGCTCTAATTCTTGCAATCCATCAACCACTTTCATCATTTTTTCAATCGCACTTGCTGCAAACAGGTTTCCGCCAGCATGAATCATACTCCTCCTTGTTGCGTCATGAAAGGTCTGTTTGCTCTTTACTGTGATCCATCCAGTGATGACGCCACCCTGACCTTGGATATCAAGATTACTCGTATCTACTACAAGCGCAAAGTCTGCATCATATCCACGCTTACAGCATTCTAACGTTCCAGCCTCACCTACTTCTTCACCGATAACGGATTGAAAAATAATATCACCTGGCAAAGGTATAGATGCTTCATGAAGCAGTTGAATAGCGAACAAAGCACCTGCTAAACCACCCTTCATATCTGAAGCCCCACGACCAATTACGGCATTCTCTTTTACTATTGCTGTAAATGGATCTACCTCCCACTCTTCATCTTCATGCACTTCTGCTACATCGATATGGCCATTGATAATCAAACTTTTAAAGTCATCTGACTCTGAACCTTTTAACACACCTACGACATTGGGATCGTTTGGATAAACATCCCACATATCAATGGAAAACCCTTGTTGTTTTAAACGGTTAGCAATAAAAGTTTGCGCTTCTTTCGTATTTCTTGCTGGTGGCGCTGGTGTTTGAAACGAGATTAATTGTTTTAATAAATCAATAAGCTCGTCTTGTCTTTGATCAACTTGTTCCAATAAAGAAATTAACTTTTGCTCCACTTCCAGCCCTCTTTTCCTTTATCCTAAGTATTTATGGTAAATTGTCTTTGCTTCCGTTATATCCTTTGTTCCATGTATGAGCACTCTACCATCCTTGAAGATAACTAGCCTGTGCTCGCCTGTGTCAAACGAAAGCAAGTACGGATTTTTAGCCATTTTCCCATCAAAACTTTTCGCTAATATATCTGATAATGAATCTAAGTCTCTATCCATATTAATAGAAGGTCTGATTTGCACCGTATCTCTTCCACAAAGAACAGCCGTTTTTGTCTGAGCTTGATAAGATAAATAAGGATAACTTCTATTCGGACCACAAGATAAACAAGTTTCTTTTTTTACTTTTGCAACGGATAGAGCAACTCTTTCATTCTTCCAAATATCAAAGGATACAAGTTTTCCAGACAGCGCGTCATAGTCGTCAACTAATATTTTTAATGCTTCAGCAACTTGATAGGCAACAACCATTTGAACGGCTGGGCTAATAATCCCAACCGTATCGCAGGTTGCACCACCTAGTGGAACGGTTTCTAACAAACAATTTAAACAGGGAGTTTCCTCAGGAATAATTGTAAATGATATCCCATAACTGCCAACGCATGCTCCATAAATCCATGGTACATGATGTTTTTGAGAAAGATCATTGATTACTAACCTTGTGTCAAAGTTGTCAGTCGCATCCATGATTAAATCTACACTTGGAATTAGTTGCTCCAGTTCAGTTACTGAAGCATCCATAACATGTGCGTTTATTTTTACATCTGAATTTAATAACGATAATCTAGATTTTGCTGCAATAGCTTTTGGTGTTCTGTTTTGGGCATCACTTTCACTAAAAAGTAATTGTCTTTGTAAATTACTCCATTCCACATAATCCCTGTCGACTATTGTTAATTCTCCAATACCAGCCCTAACTAAAGATTCTGCACTTGCAGTACCTAAAGCACCAGCTCCGATAATTAACACATGTTTAGCACGAATTTTTTTTTGACCATTTTCACCAATAGGTTGAAACAGTAATTGTCTAGAAAACCGACTAAGATCCAACACTAATCCCATCCTTTGGACTACTTGCTGTTGCATATGGCTTCTTAGCAATTCTTCCAGCTTCATATCCCAGTCGACCTGCTTCAATAGCCAGTTTCATTGCTTTTGACATCTTAACTGGATCAGTTGCACCAGCGACAGCTGTATTAAGCAGGACGCCGTCTGCACCCATCTCCATCGCAATTGTTGCATCAGAAGGCGTTCCAATTCCTGCATCGACGATTACTGGTACATTAGATTGTTCAATAATGAATTTTAGATATAAAGGATTAATAATACCTTGCCCAGACCCTATTGGAGATGCTGCAGGCATTATTGCATGTGCTCCTAATTCTTCTAGCTTTCTAGCAAGAACAACGTCATCAGAGGTATAAGGAAGGACAGTAAAACCTTCCTCTAGTAATTGTTCCGTAGCTTTTAATGTTTCAACCGGGTCGGGTAATAATGTCTTGTCGCAACCGATAACTTCAACTTTAATCATGTCACACAGTCCAGATGCTTTAGCAAGTCTTGCTGTTCGAACAGCTTCTTCAGCAGTTTTTGCACCAGCCGTATTTGGTAACAATTTGTACTTTTTCAAATCAATTTTCTCTAAAAAGTTCGGTTGATTAGGTTCAAAAATATTCATTCTTCTTACAGAAAAGGTTAGTATTTCAGCACCAGATAATTCTACTGACTCTCTTTGAATATTATAATTTGGGTACTTCCCTGTTCCTAACAACAATCTAGATTTAAATTGGTATGATCCTATTTTTAACATTTCATCCGCCTCCTACAAAATTAACAATCTCAATTTTATCTCCATCAGAAATATGTGAATATTGGTGTTGTTCTTTGTTTAATATCGTTAAGTTATGTTCAACAATTAGGACTTTTTTATCAAGTTGATAGTACTTTATAAGTTGTGCCATCGTTTCTATCGAATCCGGTACCTCTACCTTATCTCCGTTAACTAAAAGATTCATTTCTACACCCCTTCACCAATAAGAATCATCTCTCTATCTAGCTTAAATGCATTTTCAAATAATGGATTGATAGGTTTATCTTCGACTAAATCAGCTATTAGCTCTCCAGTTATTGGTGCCAATAAAATCCCATTTCGATAATGACCGGTTGCTATGAACACACCATTTAAACTAGGATGTTTACCTAGAAAGGGTAATCCATCCTTTGTTTGAGGACGAATACCTGCCCAACTTGTTTCAAACTCTGTTTTAGCAATCGCTGGCAATAAACTGATTGCCCGACTCATTAATTGATTTATCCCACCTACGGTTACTTTTTTATCAAACGTATGTGGATTTGACGTAGCACCAATGATGATTCTTCCACCTTTTTTAGGTACAAGATAGCATCCCTCTGAAAATAAAGTACTCTTTAATAAAGGTTTGTGATGCAAAACTGAAAAACATTCCCCTTTAACTGGGTAAGCTTGAATGGATAGATTTGTTCTTGCAAGAATTCTTTTGCTCCACGCTCCTGCAGTAACAATTACGTTCTCAGCATAATAATTGCTAATAGGAGTAGCGATTCCTGTCACTTTCCCGCCTTCTTGTAAAATATCCTCTACTTCTGTGTATTCCAAAATGTCTACACCTAAAGAAACAGCTGATTTAGCAAACCCTAGTGTCAATTGCTTGGCTGAAACTTGCCCATCATTAGGGATATACATAGCTCCTCTGATTTCGGTGGAAATATTTGTTTCTTTTTTACAAACCTCAGTCGGTGAAAGCCATTCAACTTTCTCTCCAATACTCTGCTGGAATTCAATTATTTTTTTATAATGGCATTCTTCTTCTTCCGTTAAAGCGACTTTTAACATTCCTTCGTTAATAAGTTCAATGTCAACCCCTGATAGATTCTTCAATTGCTCAGATAGATTATGAAACATACTTCTGCTTTTTCTAGCAAGTTGAAACAATGGTCCATCTTGATCTAGCTCAGCTTGGGCTGCAAGCATTCCTGCTGCTGCACCCGAAGATTGTTCGGCAAGTCGGTCTTTTTCAACAATTAAAACAGAATGTCCCCTCTTAGCTAACTGGTAGGCGATTGAACATCCATTTACTCCCCCGCCAATAATAATAGAATCATAGGTATTCTTCATAGGTCTCTCCTTTTAGGATGATAATTGCTTGCGGTATTCTTTTACCTTTTTTAACGGATTAGGAGCTTCTAGGACACCTGACATTATAGCCACCCCATCAGCTCCACAATCTAATACAGCTTTTACATCGTTGGGTTTAATTCCTCCAATAGCAATGACGGGAATATTTGTCGACTTAACGATATATACTAAATTGTTAAGCCCTCTTGGTTTCATACTTGGCTTAGATTTGGTATCAAATATGTGTCCATAGATTACGTAGTCAGCATTCTCTTTCTCAGCTTTCATAGCTTCGGGTAGGGAGTGTACAGAACATCCAACCTTCATCCCTACAAAGGAGCTTTTTATTTCACTCGCTGTAAAACTATGAAAACCCACATGAACGCCATAACATTTTTTAAGGAAAGCGATATCCGCCCTGTCATTAATTATTATTTTAGATTTTTCTACTCCTTTAATCTTCAAACAGTTTACTATTTCGATTATTTCTCTGGCTGATCTCGACTTTTCTCGCAAATGAATAAAATCAACATAAGGGTGGATGACAGAAATAATGCCAACAAATTCTTCTATAGATTGTTTACCAGTTGAGATGATATGGAGTTGATTACGCATTACCAACCTCCTTTTTAGAACGTAAAAAACCACCTACTCCGTATGGAAAGGTGGTTGACTTGTAAATTAAATGTTTATCATAATGAGACATTTACAATAATTAACCACTTCCCTACGCTGGTTCTAACCAGATCAGGTTCCAAGGGTCCGGAATTATCCCGTCTCAGTCGTTCATTCGACTCCCCTAGTGAATATTTTGAATTTTGAATTTTGAATTTGTAAACAGTTTAACATACTATTATTATTTTTCAACTCTCTTTTTCAAATACAAGCAACACGAACATAAAGTCGCTTCAATTTAATACAGCAGTTCATAGACTTCATTCAATTGATAGCCACGTTCATGATCCCCTGATTCATTAGCATGATGCATTTCTTTATTAATAAGCTGGCTAAGCATTTGAACTTTTTCTGGATCTAATGCTTCAACAAAGTCTTTCTCCGAAGTGTAGTTTTGTTGAACAAGTGAATTTGCAATATCACGTATTGCTTCATTTTCTTCCGTATAATTAGATAGCACTTCACGTAAATAAGCCAAATTTTGATCCATTTTTACCATCCTTTCATGCTCAGAATATCAATAATCAGTCATCAATAGGATGTTTATTTTCATCAAAAATATTCGGATTATATTTTAATTGAGCATATTTAGAAAACCGTTATATTATTGGTTTACTTTTCACTCAAACGTTGAATTACAGTTGCTAATAACAACGTACGCGGGGTAATCGATTCAAGTTCTAAGTACTCTTTATCACTATGCGCATTACCACCAACGGGACCTAAACCATCAATCGTTGGGATACCTAGTGCAGCAGTAAAAGATGCATCTGAACCTCCACCAGTCGCTGTATCTTTAACTTTAACTCCGATCGAAACACCAGCTTCTTTAATTATCTTTAATAGTAATTCTGTCTTTTTTGTCTTTTCCATTGGAGGTCGATTTATTTCTCCCTCTAACGAAACGCTAGTTCCATATACATCGGTTGAGGCACAAATTTCTTCTAATTTTTCCTCTAAAGGTATAGCCTGATCCATCTCTGATATACGAATATCAATTTGAGCTGTTGCATGCTCCGATATCGTGTTTACAGATGAACCTCCTTCAATCACTCCTACATTTACATTAATACCGTGGTCTGGATCCGAAAGTTCGTGGAGTTGGATAACCTTATGTGCTAGTTCCTCTATCGCACTTCTACCCTTTTCTGGTTCAATACCAGAATGTGCTGCTTTACCAAGTACACTTAATGTATAATTACCTTTTCCTCTTCTAGATGATACGAGCGCACCATTTTTTCTTGCTGGTTCCATAACTAATGCATATTTTTTATTGGAAGCCATTTTTTCGATAAGCTGTCTTGATGTGATTGAACCAATTTCTTCATCACTATTTATAACAATTTGAACATCTTTATAACCTAAGTTTCCAGTTTCTATTAAAGATTTTAGTGCGTATAATAGTGTTACGAGACTCGCTTTCATATCAATTACTCCAGGTCCATAAGCTCGATCCCCCTTGATTCTAAATGGACGTTCGTTTGCAGTTCCCTTTGGAAAAACAGTATCCATATGAGCAAGGACAATGATATTCGGTTCAATCGCATCTTTATGTTGAATTATTAAATGATTACCAAATTCTTTTTCATGAGAAACATTAACAATAAAGCCTAGCTGTTTATAATAATCAGTTAATATCTGCCCTACTTTATCTACACCTTGTTTATCATGACTTCCACTATCTATACTGACCAATTGTTTTATTAGTTGTAACATAGCATCATGTTGTTGCTCTATATATTTAAGCATCTTTCTTCCCCTGTTCTTTTTAAGAAAAACTTAGGCCTAGCCTCGTCTTTAAAGTGAATAATCGAATGCCTTAACTTTTCTTAACTACTTTACTGAATACATTAAAGTTATCAAAATAATACTACAATTTGTCAACAATAGCTATAAGAATTGGTAAGATTATCATTAGTGACACATGTTATTTTAGATATGTTTTACCATCTTGTTGCTCTATTTTTTTATCTTTCATTAACTTACCCAATGCACGTTTGAATGCTGCTTTACTCATGTTAAACGTGCTTCTAATATCATCAGGGTCACTTTTATCACTGAAGGGAACAACGCCATCATTTTCTTTTAAATACGAAAGAATGACATCTGCATCTTCGACCATACCATATTTTTTAAACGGAAGAAGAGACACGTTTAAAGTCCCATCTTCTTTAACTTGAATGACTCTACCTTTTACCCATTCACCCAAGCGTGGATCTTGCTTTCGTTCTGTATGATGGATAAATCCTCGGTAACCTTCCTCTGTAATGATTACAGCCCCTTCTTTACTTGTCCTGAAAATCCTTCCACTTATTGGAGCATTATGTAGCGTTTCAGGTGCTTTATCCCATTCGTCTTCAAAATCTGCCTCCGTAACAGGTTTGGCTATTAACTTACCTCTTTTATCCTTATCAAGAGCAACATATAGCACGTCCCCTTTTTCAGGCCATACACGACTTAAAAGTGGAAGATGGTCTGAAGAAACCAACACGCCTTTATTAATACCAATATTGACAAACACCCCGAGATCCTTAACCACTTCAACTACCTCTGCCCAATCAAAAGTGTCAAATCGAACGGATGGAAGAGTCATCGTCGATACGAGTTCCCCTTTTTTATCTTGGTATAAGAATACCTCAACTTCCTGCTCTGTTTGCAATTCATCAATAGCTTCGCTTATATGTAAGAGAATTTCATTTTCTCCATCTGTAAGGACATAACCAGTATCTATCTTTCTTACTACTTTCAGTTTCTCAACCGAGCCTACTTGTAAATTCATTCAAAAGCCTACTTTCTATAACGTTTATTTTATTTATACTACTGTTTCAATTATAACGAATTCAATGATACTATTAAATCCAAATGAAATTAATGTATATGTACTTATTATTAGTTGGAACGTCACTTTTAAAACTTATTACAACGAAAAAATTAAAAAGGAGAAAGTTATATGAACATATATATAGACGCTGATGCTTGCCCAGTTAACAATATCGTTATAGAAGAAGCCAGAAAAGCAAATATTCCTGTTATTTTAGTGAAGAGCTTTTCACATTATTCTAACAAAGAAGATCCAACCGGTGTTACTTCCATTTATGTTGATCATGGTGCCGATGCCGCTGACTACAGAATTATGGCACTGGCCAAAAGTCTTGATATTATTATTACACAGGATTATGGACTTGCTTCATTAGCTCTTGGGAAAGGGTGTATTGTGTTACACCATAAGGGCTTTAAATACACAATAAACAATATGGACGAACTCCTTCAAACTCGTCACGCAAATGCAAAAGCCAGACGCGGTGGCTTTAAAACAAGAGGACCAAAAGCACTAACAGAATCTGACCGAGAAAAATTCAGATCCGTATTACTTCAAGAATTTCAGAACCAGAATATTTGAAATATGAACAGAAACCTGACGTGTTATGTAGTATTCTTCTTTTATCCCCACCTAAGCCAAATATGACCACGGGGTGGGCGCGGATATGGACGTCGCTGTTTCTGCATGATATGCGCGTTTAGAAAATTTAAAAGTTACCTAAACAAATAAAAAACCAGTTCCAACAGGAACTGGTTAATAATTTTTAATAGTAAAGCCACAATTGCCGTAAATTAATGATGAAAGTTTTAAACCACCACTCCTCAAAGTGGGTGTTTGCAGAAACCTTCCTGTCTTCCTCTAATCTTTCGAGGCATGACATTTCAGCTCAATATAAAACTCCCTATTACAGTATAAAGGTTAAAACTTATAATCATTACGTACATCGTAGCCTGTATCACTATAATACATTATCCTTTTGAGATTATCAATGGAAACTTTTGCACACTATCTTTTGTAACATACGAACCAATAAAAATCCGCATAATCCACCAATCGTATTTAGAATTATGTCATCTACATCAAATGCTCCTAATCTTGTTAACCATTGGGTAATTTCAATAACTAATGAACACAAACTCGAAATTATCAATGTATTAGTAAAAGTATTCACCTTGTTCCAAACAATTGGTAGTAAAAAACCTAGTGGTATAAACGCCAATATATTTCCAAAAAAGTTGTCTGTTAATAGTTCCATTCCTATATTATCGAGGCTAAGTAAATGGCGAGTTATCGATCTAAATGGGATCAAATTGTAATCAACGATTCCTTTAACTTCTTGACGATAGTGAGAAAAAAACAGTAAATAAAGTAAAAAAGATAGATATAACATTAAACATACAAAAGCAAATACCTTTATAACTCTTTGCATCGATATTCTTATTCCTGTTCTTCAGGCTTTCGTTGGTGTTCTATAATTTCAGCAATATTACTTATATGCCATCTTTGTGCAGTATCATCTGCTACTTCGTATTCTTTACCTTGTCTAAGAAGATTGCCATTATATGTTGTTTGTACTAGCATTTTAATTTTTGTCAATTTCATTTTCCTCCCGTATGGTTAAAAACCCTTCCCTTTCAACCAAATTTCGCATAATGTAGTCCACATACTAACCGAGTATGAGTCTTTAGCTAGACCTAATCCGTGTGGTCCGCTCTCAAATATATGTAATTCATGTGAGACGTTGTGTTTACTTAAGGATTCTACAAAATGTATGCTGTTTTCAACTGGTACACTTGAATCATCTGCAGTATGCCATAGAAAGGTAGGTGGCGTTTTCTCGTCTACATGCTTTTCATTCGAATAATAATTAACGAGACTTTCCTCGTGGTTTCTTCCTAGCAGTGTTTGTTTACTGCCAAGATGTGTGTACTTGCCCATTGTAATAACAGGATAACATAATATCATAAGGTTAGGTCGATTACTTTGTTGTGAAATAGGATCTTCATCAACGAGATGATCCCCCTCAAAATGGGTTCCTACTGTCGAAGCCAAATGACCTCCAGCTGAAAAACCTAACACACCAACTCTGTCCTTGTCTATCTGCCATTCATCCGCATAATGTCTAACCATTTTAATTGCACGTTGTGCGTCTTCCATTGGATACGTATGGAAGTCTGGGTTGACACGATAATTTAAGACAACAGCGGATATTCCTAAACTATTCAACCATTTCGCAACGGGGCTTCCCTCGTGATCTGCACGGTGGCTGTATCCTCCTCCTGGTATTACTATAATTAATGGATATCTACTATTTCCCTCTAACAAATAAGGTGTCATACTTGGACAGTGTTCATTAGCACCCTCAGCCCTTATCGCTTCACTTGGGTATAATTTTATATTCATCATACACCTCCAAAATTATTAAGTTTGTCGAGATATAATTCGACACCAAGAATTCTATCCCTTTAAATTAAATATTTTTTCATTTTAATAACTATTTATTAGATGCAGGTATATAGAAATCGTTATATTTAACCGCATACAGGTTTATGAATTTAATCCTTGTGATAGTTTTGGTTAAATATAACAAAACTAGGTAAGAGTCCATACCATAAAGGTACCATTTACATATAGTGTTACGGAAAGCCTATTAGACAGATTCCTTAAGGGGAGACGAAAGGAGAAAATAATTATGTATCAAAATCAACATTATCAAGCACAACCATACGGGGGACAACAAGAAGATTATAGACAATTCGGTTTTAGTCCTCTAGGCGCCGGTCTACTTGGTTTAGGTGTAGGTTACCTAGGGGGAGAACTTTTAGATGGACCAGGCTATGGAGGGTATGGTTACCCAGGCTATGGTGCTGGATTTGGTGGATACCCAGGAGTAGGCTATGGACCAGGCGCTGGATTCGGACCAGGGTTCGGCGGCTATCCAGGACCGGGCTTTGGGCCAGGCGCTGGATTCGGACCAGGGTTTGGCAGCTATCCGAGACCGGGATATGGACCACGACCAGGGTTCGGACCAGGTCCTTTCTAATAAGTTTAATAGTAAGTGGAAATCACTGATTTCCACTTACTAAATCAAGTTTTCTATGAACCATTTATTAGATAAAAAATATAAACTATGAAAATAAATAACCACAGTGATCCTACAATAGGTCCACTGTGGTTTTATTTGAAGTCCAGCTCATGTTCTTATTTATCAATCAATATCAAAAACTATTTTTTGGGATTTTCTGTTTAGCAAATATAGTTAAAAATAATGAAATAATAACAAGAAAAAAACCACTCCATTGCCATCCGGATAAAACATCTTGAAAAATGAATATTCCAATCATCATCGATACAATTAATTCTACTGTGGAAAGGATAGCAGCTTTACTAGATTCAATATAAGTTAAACCAAGTGTATATAGCGTATAAGCAAATATAGTGGAAATAATTGAAATCCCTAATATATATAACCACACTTTTACATCGGTGAAAACGGAAGCCTTTTGCCAAATGGAACTAGTTGGAATCATGAATAAACTCCCACAAATCAAGGAGTATATCGTTATTGTGACGGGATGATATGTTTTACATACATGTTTTCCAATCACACTATATAAGGAGCAAAAAAATCCAGCTAGAACCCCCAAAAGCACCGTACCGAGAGATACCTCTTCAAGTCCATTAGGAAATAATCCAACAACAAATCCGCATCCAATCAGCATCAATATAATCGCTATTGCTTTTTGTTTAGAAATGAACTCTTTAAAAAGGAATCTTGCAATTATCGAAGCAAATATCGGTGATGTGTATACTAAAATTACAGCAATAGAAAGTGAGGCTCTTTCTATGACAGCAAAATAACACCAGTTAAAAAAAGCTATACTGAAAATTCCAAGTCCAAAGAAGTAAGGAAGATCTCTCCATTTGATTTTTAAATACCATGGTTTAAAAATATACAATGAAACAAACAAAATAAAACTAGAAACAGTCATTCGGATTGTAACCACTTCCCATGGAGAAAAACCAAAAGAATACAACATTTGCACAAATAGTCCTGTTACACCCCAAAAAGCAGCACCTATAATAACCAGTCCATAAGCTATATAAATATTCATAGCCTTCCCCTCCCTTTCTCTCTATCTACAGGTTAGGTATCTTCTGAAAAAGACTACTATCATTTATTCTTATTAAGATATTACTCATAAGAAAAGCAAGTGTTACTGTTTAATTTAACCTATATAACGAAGATAAGCAAACTTAGAAAAATTTAAACAAACGTTTGATTAACTTTTGTTTTTAAGCCTTGGTGAGATAGCTTGAAACCATTAAAAGGTGAGACAAACTAACTGAAAATTATGATGTGAGCACTATAATACATAAATTTATCTCATGCTTTATTTTTGCTACAATGTACTCATCCTAGATAATTAAGACTTTAAACGGATCAATCTGCAAGTATCTATGCCAGTTAACATGGTATACACAGACAAATAAACTAATTCCTAGACCAAAAATAAAAGTCTGACAGATTTAACTGCCAGACTAGGCTATAATAAATACGATTTAATTAGCTTAATGCATCTAATGCTTTACTAATCTCTAATTCTCCTGAAATTAAATCAAAAGATTTCCTGAATGTATGTTTATTATCCAATGCTGCGATTACCGTAGATGCGACATCTTCTCTTGGTATTGAACCACTTAGTAAGTTTTCAGCGATAGAAATTTTCCCAGTACCTTTTTCATTGACTAGGCCACCTGGTCTAATAATCGTATAGTTTAAATTGCTGGATATTAAGATTTTATCAGCGTAGTGCTTAGCTGCATAGTAAGGCCTTATTTTATCATTCCAATTTTCACGATTATGCGCTTGAAGAGCACTAACAATGATAAATCGGTCCACACCTGATATGACAGCTGCTTCCACTGTTTTTACAGCACCATCTAAATCAATTAATAGTGTTTTATCAAAACCTGTTTTTCCACCAGATCCAGCTGTGAAAATAATAGCATCAACTTTTTTCATTACGGCTACTAAAGCGTCGACACTTCCCTCTAAGTCACCAATCACACTGTCGATACCTTTTTCAGTTAGATGTTTAGCTTGTTCTTGTGTTCTAACCATTGCAATTACTTCATGGTTATCGTTATTAGATAATTGATGTATGATGTGACTTCCAATTTGACCATTAGCTCCAACAACAAGTGTTTTCATCAACTCAGCCTTTCTATTTTAAAAATTTACTCATCAAATAGATTCATGCTTAAATAACGTTCTCCTGTATCTGGAGCAATACATACAACTTTTTTACCCTTACCTAATCTTTTTGCCACTTCTATCGCTGCATAGACGGCAGCTCCACCTGACGGGCCTACAAAAATACCTTCTTTAGAAGCTAATTCTTTGAATGTATTAATAGCGTCTTCATCACTAATTTGTATGATTTCATCATAAACACTTGTATTTAAAATACTTGGTACAAAGCCAGGACTAGTCCCCACTAATTTATGTTTTCCAGGCTTACCACCTGAAAGAACAGGAGACCCTTTTGGCTCGACTACTGCAATATAAATACCTGGAATTAACTCTTTAAGTTTTTCACCAGTACCTGTAACCGTTCCTCCTGTTCCAGCAGTAGCGATAAATGCATCTAACTGATTATCAACTTGTTTCGCTATCTCTATAGCAGTTGTTGTACGATGAATATCAGGGTTTGCACTATTCTCAAATTGTTGTGGAATAAAACTATTAGGAATCTGTTTATGTAATTCTTTTGCTCTTTCTATTGCACCCGGCATTTTTTTATCACTTGGAGTTAAATCTACCTTAGCCCCAAATGCCTTAAGAATATTAATTCGTTCTTTTGTCATATTATCTGGCATTACAAGAATAGCTTTATAGCCTTTGGCAGCGGCGGTCATTGCTAGTCCAATTCCTGTGTTACCACTTGTAGGTTCAATAATCGTATCCCCGGGATGAATGATTCCTTGTTCTTCTGCAGTTTTTATCATATTAAATGCAGCACGATCCTTCACACTGCCGGAAGGGTTAAACATTTCAAGTTTTACATAAATCTCTGCTGCATCTTTAGGAACTAAACGGTTTAGTTTAACGAGAGGTGTATCTCCAATCAACTCGGTTATGTTGTTAACTACCTTCATGACTTTCTTTCCCCCTATTTATTTTGTCGGTCCTTGCCAATCAAGCATTCCACCGACCATATTGGCTACTTTATAACCATGACTATCTAAAAATTGACAAGCATGAGCGCTACGTTGACCAGAGCGACAAACAATAATGTAATCTTTATCTTTATTCAATTCATCCATACGTGATTCAACATCGCCAAGTGGAATATGAATAGCCGTTGGAATAATGCCAGATGCGACTTCTACGTCTTCCCTTACATCAATGATATTGACTTCATTTTCTTCACCTAACGCTTGTTCAACTTCCACTGGTGTTACTTCTTTCATAATGATCCTCCCTTTACAACCCATTTATTATTTATCATACCAAGTACATGACTAACATACCACCGTTTTGATTGATTAAAAATTAGTGTAGGCGAATTGTGCCATTGTTAATCCAATCCACATCTTTATTCTCTTTTAAGTTTCGCATTAATTGAAATAACGCATCATCTTTTTGTTTTGCTTCAATCATACAGTCCACTTGCTCAACACTACCATTAACCTTTTTTGCGAAATCTAAAAATAGTTCTGGTTCTATATAGTCAGCATGATGCCTAAACTGTTTTTCATTTTTAGGACTTGATAAATGAATTTTAATTGGTACATTAGAATCCTTCCATGTGTGAACAATTCGATCCCAATAAACCATCCAATCAGATTGTTCATGGTTTGCTAAGTGGTGATGAATATCAAATACTAATGGAATAGATAATTTTTCACATAAAAATAACACATCTTCCACATGAAAGGTTTTATCATCATTTTCCAGAATAATCATTTGTTGTATTCTTTTTGAAACCCTTCCCCAATTTTCTATAAACCTTTCTAACGCTTCAGGCTTATTACCATAACTACCTCCTACATGTAATACGCATCGGTGAATTGGATTAATATTCATTGCAGTCAGTAAATCAAAGTGATACTTCAGATTTTTCACAGAGCTTTTTACTATATCTGTTTTTGTGGAATTTAAGACAACGAAATGATCTGGATGAAACCCGATTCTCATGTCGTTTTCTGTTGCAAAATCCCCCAATTGCCTAAGCTTTTCTTTCGTATTCTCTATGTAATTCCATCCTGCTAATTCTTCATGTGTTGCTAGTGGAATTAACTTAGAGCTCAATCTAAAAAGGGATATATCAAATGCTTTATTATGTTTTAATAGTCGAATGCAATTTTCTATATTTGTATTTGCAAGCAATTCAAGTTTCCTTACCGCAGCCTCACGGTTTGTATGTTGAATGAAATTTTTATATGTCATCGTTTGAGAAGGTGAACTATTTTTTACGTGTTTACTCATTGCTACATAACCAAAACGAAAAATTGTCATATTGTAACTCCCCTCATAATTCATCTAATGATATTATGAACAAATAGTTATTATTTATAAATAAAGTCCAATTAGATGAACATACATTCAAACACTGTGCAGATGTGTTATCGTATGTGAAAATCAGTTCTAGAACTTTTGGTATATGGAGGCAGAATCAATAATATGGAAATCTTTGTAGTATCTACATAATTGTAGTAATGAGGTAATTATTGGGTTAGTATCCTTGATTGCAACTCAGACTCCAATCGCAACAGAAGCAAAATCTGAACTAATGTAGCAGTACCTTCTATTATATGAAACTGTGTATTTAATACCGAGGTGAACAATACAATCTTGCAACAAGTATTACTGATACCTCCTTATCGTGATTGTCGTTGTTAGTAGTAGCCCACTTGAACAAAATGCTAAAGGTCATTATTCTATCTGCCATGCCAACATTTATGTTATAAACCGTATTATTTTCAAAGTACACAAACGAACAATCGGCTGTTATTACTACCATCTACTCCACATCTTTTCATTGTTTACTATTCCACTTATAACATTAATAAGCTTATGGTTGACTTAATGCAACTTTGGAAATAATTACACCTTCTTTATAATAAAATAATCGATTATAATAGTATGCTGGAGAGGAGGATAAATTAAATGGCGGAAGTGAAACATTTTGTCTTTTTTGATTTTGAAATGATTTGTTCTAATCGTGGTATGCCTTTTGAAGATATGGAAGCTATCCGCTTAGGCGCTGTTAAATATGAAATCGAAACAGAAAAAGTAACCTATTTTGATCAATATATTCGCCCAACAAAATTAAAACCTCTAAGTAATTTTTGTAAAAAACTAACAGGAATACATGATTCAGACTTAGTTGATGCAAATACATTTGAAGATGTATTCGCTTCATTCCTAACTTGGGTTGGTGGCGTTAAAAAATCACGTTTTTTTTCGTGGTCAAAAAGTGATTTAACGCGATTAAAATTAGATGCTGAAAAACATCCTATCTCTTCAACAACTATTGATAAAATAGAAGCTAGGTATTTAGACTTTCAAGATATTCTATCAAAAAGAGTTTCTAAAAATAACCTATCTGTTCAAAACGCTTTAGATTTATACGGACTAGAATTTATTGGACAACAACACAATCCTATGTATGATGCATACAACACATTAAGAATCTACATTAGTTTTTCAAACCAAGCGTTGAAATCCGATTTAATCATGCTTAATCACTTTATTTTTGATGGAGAAGTAACAGAAATCACATCAAGAATAAATGTGCTGTTAAAGGAAGAAATGAAACGAGATTTAGAGATTTTACTCGAGGATATGAAAGACATCTATCATTTGAAACATGCTCAAAAAATGATTAAAAAAGTAAAGCGACTAGTTAAGAAATATGAAAATATTCTAATCAACAGATCTGGGTTATTTTCAAAAGATAACATAAATGTAGTTCGTATGATTAAAGAGTTTTATGAAGAATTGCTGATCACCTATCAAAATCACTTTACACACTCATCTAAAATAATGATTTTGGATGATCACATTATCAAACCGATAAAACACTTAGCAATTTGAAGCGAAGGCTATGTCTTCCTTTGTACATAATCTATACCACTTTACACCCTTCACTTTCTTCTCTATATTTTATTACCCTCCTTCATAATATCCATACACTATGAATCATTTTCAAATTAGTATTTTCTATTTTCTCCCTAACTCTCTTACCTTTTTATCACTAACTCTCAAATTCCTGTTTTTCTTTCTATTAATTCATTTTAATGATTGTGTTTAATATCACAGGTACCCGTGATTTAGTTCACTTTTAAGTATCTTTTGTTTAATTAAAATAATAGTAAGCAATCTTGGTTAGGAGGAGATACGTATGATACAGACAAAACCAAACGATTCCCACAAAGAATTACATGATGAAAAATCACTTAAAGGCACTCTATTTTCTGTAGGTGTTTTAGCAGCGGTTATTGTAGTTATGTGGGTAACTGTATTTTGGATTTATATGGATAGAGTCTAAGGGAGGTAATTTAGATGCAGCGGTTAGAAGAAATTTGGATTACAGTAAGTGTCGGTATATTAATTGTATTTATGATAATTGTTGGTTATCAAACATTTGCCTTAGGTATGGGTCCACCTAGTCATAAAGAAGTAATTGATCCTCAAAAAGTGGATACGACAGCTCCATTTAACAATCCAGGAATCAAAGAAATTGGCGACAATGAGTTTGAAGTAGTCATGACTTTGCAGGCATTTGGTTTTACGCCTAATAGTATTGAACTACCTGTTGGAGCAGAAGTCCATTTCACGATGACTTCTAAAGATGTTACACACGGATTCCAAATCCCTGGAACAAACATAAATGCAATGGTGATGCCTGGTCATATCCAAAAGATTTCACATACGTTCACAAAACCAGGTGAGTATTTAGTTATCTGTAATGAATATTGTGGCATCGGACACCAAGCGATGAGTACTACGATCACGGTGAAATAAAGGAGGGAAACAATAATGGAACAAACACTTAGAGAAACAATTCGTAACAATCCTAAGAAAATATTAGGTGTAAATCCTAACGATGCAAAAGTCTCACTTTCTTATTTAACTGTTGCATTCGTCTCCTTATTGATTGGCGGGATACTAGGTATGCTTCAAGGATTGGAACGAGCGGGACTAATTCAATTACCTTCATGGTTAAACTATTATCAGGTGTTAACTGCACACGGTTTACTATTATTAGTAGTTTTTACTGCTACATTTACGATAGGTTATCAATATGCGAACCTTTCCCATTCTTTTGGTGGGTTACTTTCTAAAGTGCGCAAACTAGCTTGGATAGGTTTCGCCTTAATGCTCATTGGCGTTGTCATGGTTACAGTGATGATTGTGTTAAATGAAGCATCGGTATTATATACATTTTATCCACCACTTGCAGCGCATCCGATTTTTTATATTGGATTAGTCTTTGTAGTTCTTGGTATATGGGCATGTTGCTTTGGAGTATTCATCAATTATCGTTATTGGCGAAAAAACCACCCCGGGCAAACAACACCAATACTAGCATTCTTTGCAATGGGGGTATTTATATTATGGTTTTTCGCAAGTATCGGCGTAACCATTGAAGTGTTCACATTGATTCCTTGGTCAATGGGACTTGTAGAAACGACTAATGTTATGGTTGGAAGAACTTTGTTTTGGTGGTTTGGACACACATTAGTAAACATCTGGTATCTTGTCGCAACGTCTGCTTGGTATGTAATTGTACCTAAAATAATTGGTGGTAGACACTTCAGTGAGAAGTTAATAAGGCTTGTTATTATTTTATTAGTAATTTTAAATATTCCTGGTGGATTTCACCATCAAATTGTTGATCCTGGTATCTCACAATCCGTTAAATTCTTACATGTATTTATGAGTTTATCGATTGCTGTACCATCACTTATGACCGCATTTGCTATGTTCTTTGTGCTTGAAAGAACAGGAAGAAAATTGGGTGGTAAAGGGTTACTAGGTTGGCTCAAGAAATTGCCTTGGGGTGATGTACGTTTCCTAGCTCCAATGATAGCGATGATTTCCTTCATCCCTGGTGGTGCTGGGGGAATTGTAAACACTAGTAATCAATTAAACCAAGTTATTCATAATACCATGTGGGTTGTAGGACATTTCCATATTACTGTCGGTGTATCCGTAGTTCTTACATTCTTTGGTATTTGTTATTGGTTAATTCCATATCTATCTAAGCGTCAATTAACACCGAAAATGAATAAAATAGGTGTGATTCAGACGTACGTTTGGACAGTTGGTATGGCGTTAATGGCTGGATCTATGCATATCGTAGGACTATTAGGAGACCCAAGACGTACATCAGATACTACGTATGGTGGTCACGAGATTGCAGTTAGCTGGATACCTTATGAAATGGTATTTGCAATTGGAGCTACTTTATTATTAATTGGCGTTATCATTCAAGTATATGCGGTATTTAACATGATGTTCTTTGCACCAAAAGGTCATACGGAATTTCCAGTAGCTGAACCAGAAGATGATGCAACACCAGCACCACTATGGACTGAACGGTGGGGACTTTGGATTGTATTGTTAATTGCTGTTATTTCAATGGCTTATGTAGTTCCAATTGTAGACATGATCTTAAACGCACCTCCAGGTTCACCACCAATTCGCACGTGGTAATGTAGCGGAACTAGAGATCAGTAAAAGGATTACTATCCTCTTGCTGACCTCTGATTTCTATAAAGGACGTGTTCAGCATGGATAAAAACAATAGAACTAAATTTACAATTATTCTTGTCATCCTATTTGGAGTAGGCTTGTTTTATTTTGGTACTGATGGGTTTCGTGTCTATACGGCTGAGAGTGCCAGAATGTATGAATTACAACAAAATAAACCTAGCATTCCTAATGTAATTCTCCAAGATAGTCAAGAAAGAACATATACTTTCGATCAATTCGCTGATAAAAAATACGTCTTTATTACTTTTATGTATACTAACTGTGGAACTGTTTGTCCACAATTAGAACTGAATATGCGTGATGTCTACAAGCAAATTCCCCAAAAGTACTTTGATAAAGACATTGCCTTTCTAAGTATTAGTTTTGATCCAAGCCGAGATAATCCAGAGGTATTATCTAAATACAGAACATACTTTGAGAGCGATGGAGACACTTGGCGAATGGCACGTGTTAATGATCCAGATGAATTAGATAACTTACTAGAAACACTTGGTGTTATCGTCATCCCTGATGATTATGGTAATTTTCAACATAACTCAGCTTTCTATTTTATTAGTAAAAATGGAAACTTATTAGAAATAATGGATTTCACAAAAATTGATGAAGCTGCAACTACTGTTTTGACTTATCTAGATAAAGAAGCGAGGGATTAAAAGTGAAACAAGCAATGTATGGACTCATATTGTTTATTTTCTTAATTCTTCCACCCGTAGCAACTTTTTTAGAATCAATCATGATCATTCACATGCATATGCAAATGCCTTTACTAGTATTTTCTGGATTTTTAATAGCCCGCTTTTTTCAAATTAGATTTCCTCAATTTTTTAAAAATTGGAATGATAATGGTATTCCGGGGATGCTACTCTTTTTAATTATTTGGCTATACTGGATGATTCCAAAAGCTATGGATGATGCTCTAACACTCCAATTCGTTGAAATTTTTAAATTTTTCAGTCTAACTTTTTTAGCAGGAGTACCCCTCCGTGATAGTTGGGGGAAGCTCGGTTCTAAAGCGAAAAGCATTGTATATGTTTTCTTTACACTTAAGTTCATTATCATGGGTTACCTCTATATTGGTATTGAAAGTCAAATTTGCAACAATTATCTAATCATAGAACAGAGAACTCTTGGCTGGGGATCGTTAGCTTTTGCTGCATGTTTTATTTTATATGGATTTTATTGGGTTTTTACAGATCAATCAGAATTCAAAACCACATAGAGATCTTACAGTCAATATTGTGACAGGTTTTAGACAATTTGCTAAGTGTGATATAAATCAAACCTTAATGTTTAGAAAGTTTGTAAAATGATTTTGTAAATATTTAAAAATGATATAGGAGGATTTAAACATGAATAAAATAATCGTAACTGTTTTGTTTTCTTCACTTATTCTTTTCTTGGCAGCTTGTGGTGGTGATGAAAGCGCAAATGAAGGAAATAGTGATAGTTCATCCGGGAACACTGTAGATTTAGTTGCTTCAAATTGGGAATTTGAACAAGATACTTACAAAACAACAGCTGGTGATATTACATTTAATCTTAAAAATGATGAAGGTTTCCATGGTATTGAAATTGAAGGAACAGACCTAAATATTGAGGGTGAAGGTTCTGCCACTACATCACTGAAAGCAGGAGAATATACAATAAGATGTACAGTTCCATGTGGTGAAGGTCACGAAGAGATGACCGCAACATTAATCGTAGAATAATTAGTACATTCTAAAAAGATCAGCACTGCTGGTCTTTTTTCTGAAAAATAAGAAGGTTAAATGATATACAATAAATGTAAAGTTTGCCCTAAATATTTTTAAAATTTTGTATCATTCTTTCCTAGTTTCATAGTGATCTGGCGCTTAGGAAAAACACTCGCTTTTTCTGTATTTTCAAGGAGTCTCGCATTTTCCCAACGCTTAGAATGGCTTTTTATAAATAAAGAATAAGTCCTTAATCATTGATTAATACTAACGAAGTTTTCTGCCGAAGCGATGGTATAAGCACTCCATTAAAGAACTAAACATAGTAAATTCACAGTAAAGTTAAGTTACTTCGGAATTTATATCAAGTTCAAATGAAGCTTTTTAAATCTGATTAGGCATTTATTGCACGATTTTCTTAATGAGCTATATTGTACAAACTTGAGGGTGATTGTAATAAGATTCTTCATTAGTAGATTATTTAACAAACCCCTTCAAATCGATAATGTATCTAGTATCAAACTAAAATAGGAGAACAATATAGACAGAACTATTAAAAAGAAGTGTGACATTTCTTCAACAATTAAGAAAAACTATTTACATTACTTAGTATGTAAAATACTATTAAAAGATATTAATGTATATATTAATGGAGGTATTATGTTGAAAAAGTCGATAATGATAACACTTAGTTTTCTTTCCTTACTCCTCTTATTAGTTGCTTGTGGCGGAAATGAAGGGTCTGGAAGTAGTGAAAATTTAACTGCAGATAACACAATTGAGTTAGTAGCTTCAAATTGGGAGTTTGATCAGGATACTTATACTGTTCCTGCTGGGAATGTTGGTATTAACCTTATTAATGAGGAAGGGTTCCACGGAATTAAAGTAGAAG
This sequence comes from Aquibacillus rhizosphaerae, assembly GCF_030282825.1. Lineage (GTDB taxonomy): Bacteria > Bacillota > Bacilli > Bacillales > Amphibacillaceae > Aquibacillus_C > Aquibacillus_C rhizosphaerae. The sequence goes on along the minus strand of NZ_JASTZU010000018.1, from coordinate 80,066 downwards.
GCACAAATATGGTAATTGAGGGTGAAGGATCTGCTGTAGCTTCTTTAGAACCAGGAGAATACACAATTAGATGCAGCGTTCCATGTGGGACAGGACATACTGAAATGACAGCGATGTTAATTGTTGAATAACACTGTGATTCCTTAAACTATACAATAAAATTTAAACTAAACGCGCTTGGATTATTAATATCCAAGCGTGTTTTTTTACACTATTTCCTATATTACTTGTCTGCTAGTAACATCAACATTTTGATATTCAACTAAAAATTTATTTTTCAACTTCTTTTTCTCACTCGCTTCTAAAAATGAGGCCTCGATACTATTCATATTTAACTGTCCTATTTCTAAAATTGAAAAGTCATGTTTTTCAAACAGGACGCTAAACTCTTTTGTCAGGTTTGTATTTGATACAGTAAGATTATCTGTATTTACAGTAACCAACAAGCCTTCATTAAAATATTCTCGTAATGGGTACATTTCCCAACTAGGAGCGGCCTTTGTTTGTATATTACTAATTGGACACATTTCTAATGGAATCTGCTTAGCATACAACTCTTGAAACAATTTCAAATCTTCCTTCAAACGAACCCCATGTCCAACCCGAGTGGCCCCTAACTTAAATACTGCTTCCTTTATATTATTAGGGCCAGCTGCTTCTCCTGCGTGAATTGTAATTGGCATACTCTTCTTATCAGCAATCTTAAATACATCACGAAACAGGTAGGCAGGAAAAGTAGCTTCATCTCCAGCTAAATCAACACCAACTAAACCTTTCCCCATAAATGTGGATGCTGCTTCAACCACATCAATGTTTTCTTTTATAGAATGATGTCTCAAACAACAAGCAATCGCACTTGCTTGAACATTATATACTTTTTCCGCTCTTTTCAACCCTTTAATTACGGAATGTATTACTTCTTCTAAAGATAAGCCCGCTTGTCGATGTAGCTGCGGGCCAAACCTCACTTCAATATACCGACAGTTTTGTTTGTGTGCTTGTTCCACAACTTCAAAGGCAACTTTCTCTAGTGCCTCTGAGGTATGAAGCACTCTACCAACAAAGTCAAATTTACTCAGATATTCTTGTAAACTATTACACTCACCATCAATCTTTAAATAAGGAGCTAGTTGTTGTGGATTGGATGTAGGCAATGCTATACCTTGCTTATTAGCTAGGTCGATGACAGTTTCGGGGGTGACACTTCCATCAAGGTGCACATGAAGATCTACTTTCGGTAACTGTTTAATTACGCTTACCATACTTTCTAATATCATAAATTTATCTCCTTTCTTAGTGTAACAGAATATTTTACTTAGTTTAATATAGATTCACACTACATACCACAAACTTGTAAGTATTCTTTACATTGTATTTTTGATAACTTAAAAAACCTCCTACCCATTATAGGTATGAGGTTTCATGCTTTACTGATCTTCAATTACAATATAAGTTGCTTTAATTGGTCCATGTACACCAACAACTAAATTCATTTCGATATCGGCACTATTACTTGGCCCGGAAATGAAATTCACACATGAAGATACACGCTCACGATTCTCAACTTGTCTATGAATTTCCTTTGTTGCTTGTGACATTCTCGGTACAAGCGTACTCTGAGGTATAAGAGCAATGTACGTAGCAGGAAGCAAGCTAACGGAGCGTCCTTTTCCTTCATCACTAAATAATACAACAGTTCCTGATTCAGCTAATGTAATATCACTAAATGTTATACCTACATCTGCCCGTTCAGCTACACGGATGCTTGTATCTCCATCTGTTTTATCCCATGTATGGACATCTATATCTTCACGTTGTTTGTATTCATTAAAATGATCTTTCAAACCAAACATCTCAAATCTTGAATCATCCGATGTCATAACTGTCTTACCATGAAAATTTTTAATAACCTTTAGTAGTGTCTCATTTAAATTTTCCTTACAGGTTCGTATTAAGTCTGTATGAATTGATTTGCATTGTGCTTCTAACACATCAACAAGTTGATTTTGTGTATAATTTGCTAAAACATCCCATTGCGGCTGATGATGCCATGTAGGACGGATTACAGTTTCTTTTCTTTCTCTACCTAAACTTTTTGCAATATTATCTAAAAAAATATCGCTATTCTGAATGGTACCTTTTTGCACGCTTTATCCCCCCGTCTTTCGACTTTTAAACCAATCTCTAAATCTCTCTTTTTGAGGAACTGGTAAATCTCGTATATCAGTCCAAGGTTTAACGGGGCCAGGGCCCTTAGATATTGCATTATCTTTTGCATACGGTGTCACTAAATACGGCGCCATTCTTGTTGCGGTATTGAATAAACGGGATGAACCAGCCATAATGCCAAACCCACTCATGGCAACATTTTCACCAAAACCAGATTTTTTTTCATCTTCAACTATTTTTTTTCGATGCAAAATAAGTTGTTCATGGAGCGGAATTTTTACTGGACATACTTCTGTACAAGCTCCACATAAAGAAGACGCATAGGGTAATTCTTTATAATCTTCATAACCTCCAAGTAATGGAGTAAGTACTGCCCCAATAGGGCCTGGATATATCGATCCATAGGCGTGACCACCAACATGCCGATATACAGGACATACGTTTATACATGCAGCACATCTAATGCAATGAAGTGCTTCTTGAAATTCGGTACCTAATATTTTGGACCTACCATTATCTACTATAACTAGGTGAAATTCCTCTGGTCCATCGACTTCTGTCTCATCTTTAGGTCCTGTTAGTGCTGTAACATAACTAGTTAACTTTTGTCCTACTGCTGCTCTTGTTAATAAACTAACCATCACATCTAGCTCTTCCCATGTAGGAACAATTCTTTCCATACCCATAACTGTTATTTGCGTTTTTGGTAAAGTGGAAACCATACGAGCATTCCCTTCATTCGTAACAAGCGCAAATGACCCTGATTCAGCTACCGCAAAGTTACAACCAGTAATACCAACATCTGCTGCCAAAAACTCTTTACGTAATTGCTCTCTTGCAAACAAAGTTAGCTCTTCTGGCTTTTCTGTATTTGTATAACCTAATTTGTCTTTAAACACATCACGAATTTGCTCTTTATTTTTGTGTAAAGCTGGTGCTACAATGTGCGAAGGTGGGTCATGGTCATCTATTTGAAGAATATATTCACCCAAATCAGTTTCTACAACTTCGCATCCTTGCTCTTCTAATGCATCATTTAAAGCAATTTCTTCTGTAACCATTGATTTTGACTTCGCTACTTTTTTGGCATTCTTCTTGTTTATTACTTGTTTGACATAATTATTTGCATCCTCTGCGGTTTCTGCAAAATAAACATGCCCACCACGCTCAGCAACTTTTTCACTTAACTGTTTTAAATAGAAATCAAGGTTCTCCATCGTATGTTGCCTGATTTCTTGTCCTAGATATCGCCACTCTTCCCAGTCTCCAAGTTCGTCGGCTGCTTTAGCACGATTCGTTTGTAACCTTCCCTGTGCAGATCGAACGGCCCCACGCATAAAATCATCTTCTAACCCCTTATTGACACGACTCGAAAATTCTTTTTCCCCGATGTGCATTGGCATTAAGCTTCACCTCTGCTATTTAATACTTCTGCAATATGCATTACTTTTATCGACTTTTCATTTCTTTGTATTCTTCCACCAATATTCATTAAACAACCACCATCAGCGCCAATTAAAAAATTAGCCTTTGTTTCTTCAACATGTTCGATTTTTTCATCTACCATTTGTTCTGATATGGATGACATTTTCACCGCAAACGTCCCTCCAAATCCACAACAATCATGCCGATTTGGTAAATCTATTAATTCAAGACCCTTAACATTACGTAATAACTTAAAAGGAGCTTCGGTTACACCTAGTAATCTCGTCATGTGGCAAGAGCTATGATAGGTTGCCTTGCCGTGAAACTCCGCTCCTGTATCTTCTACACCTAATATTTCTGTTAAAAATTGAGTCAGCTCGAATGTTTTTTGTTTCAATTTTCCTGCTTTTTCTTCCCACTTAGAATCCCCTTTAAATAAGGACTCATATTCATGAAACATATAGGCGCATGAACCCGATGGACAAACAACGTATTCTGCATGCTCAAAACTATTAATCATATTTATAGCTGCTGCTTTTGTTTTTTCATGATACCCACTATTGTACGCAGGTTGCCCGCAACATGTTTGTGTAACAGGGAAATCTACCTCACAACCAAAACGTTCTAGGAGTTCAACAGAAGCCTTGCCAGCATTAACGTAAAATATATCTCCTATACATGTAATAAATAGTGAAACTTTCATTTTGCGCCCCCCCCTTGGCATACTTGCAGATGTTAAAAGAAAAATCGTACTAAACAATACTATCAAGTATAAAAGACGATACTCTAGGCATTTCAAACTTTGATAAGTTTAAGCGAACGATCGGTTAATTGTTTCATTGTTCGCGGATCAATTTTGCTATCAGTAATGATGCAATCAATAACATCCAGACCATTGAGTCTAGCAAACGATTGCAATCCTATTTTACTGTGATCTACCATTATATAAACGGAATCGGCACTATCAATCATTTTTTTCTTTATTCTAGCTTGTTGTTCATCTGATTCACTAATACCACGTTCTAAGTGTAGTCCTTTACACGAAATAAATGCTTTATTTACGTGGTAAGATTCTAGAGACATTTCAGCTAGCGGCCCAACATAAGAAAGTGATTTTGGCGACAATGTTCCCCCAGTAGAAATAACAGTGATTTGTTTTTTTACACTTAGCTCCATCGCTACCTTAATAGAATTAGTTAATACAGTCATAGGGATATCAGGTAAAGCCTTGGCCATATACCAAGCTGTTGTGCTTGCATCAAGAATAATTTTATCTTCTTCAACAACTAGCTTAATTGCTTCAAGAGATATCTCTTTTTTCTCAAGAACATTAGTTATTTCTCTTTCAGAATATGGAATCTCCATAGAGTCATTTGGTTTAGTAATACGGATAGCTCCTCCGTGACTGCGAAGCAACTTTTCATCGTTTTCTAACTTTTCAAGATCTCGTCGAATCGTTTCTTCTGTCACTGAAAAAATAGAACTTAATTCTGTTACACGAATACTTTTTCTATCATTCACTAACTCAACAATCTTTTGTTGTCTTTCTGCAACAAGCATCAGCTTAACCTTCTTCCCTAGAGACTTATACTTTCTAATTCTATTATATACGTTTAGTAGCAGGTATTAAAATGTTCACTGTTTGAAAATTTTACGCGTGAATTTCTATTGTGAAATACGAACATAGATTCCGAGTAAAAAACACGGAATCTATGTTTATCAACGTTATCTTGTAAATGCGGCTGCAACCCCACCATCAACCGTTACCATACAACCAGTTGTTTTTGCTGCTTTAGAAGAGGCAAGGAAAGCAATTGATTCAGCTATATCATCAGGCAATATATTCACATTAAGAATGGTCCTTTTACGATAATGTGCTTCCAATTCATCAGATCCGATACCATAAGAAGCAGCTCTTTCTTCTTTCCATTCCGAATCCCAAATTTTAGATCCACGAATAACAGCATCTGGTAAAACGGAATTAACACGGATACCGTATTGCCCTCCATCAGCAGCAACCGTTCTAGCTAGATGTACTTCCGCTGCTTTAGCAGTACTATAAGCAGCAGCATTTTTGCCAGCATAAATTGAATTTTTAGAACCTACAAATACCATATTCCCACCGATTTGTTGATCCTTCATTAATTTAAATGCTTCTCTTGCTACAAGGAAATAACCTGTAACTAAAACATTGATGTTCAAGTTCCATTTATCTAAAGTTGTTTCTTCAAATGGGCTAGAGCTTGCTAAACCGGCATTATTAACGATTAAATCTACTCCACCATATGATAGCACAGTTTTCTCTATCGCATTTATAACATCTGTTTCTTTAGTTACATCCATCTTTACAGCAATAGCACGATTTTCACCAAATTTATCATTTAATTTAGTGGCAAGTTCCTCTGCACCTTCCAGATTAATATCTGCTAGTACAACATGTGCACCTTCAGACAGGAGACGGTAACTTGTTGCAGTACCAATTCCACCTGCACCACCAGTTACAAATGCAACTTGACGAGAGAATTCAGCTTCTGCCGGAGCTAAGCTTAATTTATATAGCTCAAGAGGCCAGTACTCAATTGCAAATGATTCTTTTTCATTCAATGATACAAAGTCACCTAAAATGGTTGAACCTTTCATTACTGATACAGCACGGTGGTACAAAGATTCACTTACGCTCGCTGCAGTCCAACTCTTTCCTGTATTAATCATTCCAATTCCTGGAATAAGAATAACACGAGGCACTGCTTCAACCATGTTATCGTCTTCTGATTTATTGCGGTCAAAATAGGATGTGTAATCTTCTTTAAAGAATGACACCCCTTCTTTGATTGCTTCTATTAAGCTTTCAACATTCTTTGATTTAGGATCCCACTCAATAAATAAAGGTACACGTTTCGTATGTACCAAATGATCTGGGCACGCTGCTCCGACTTGTGACAGTTCTTTAGCATTGTTACTATTTACAAAAGAAAGAATTTCTTCCCTATCATCGTAAGTAACAATCATTCTCTTTTGCTCACTAACCTGTCCACGAATAATAGGTAGTACTTTTGCTAATATTTCTTTACGATCCGACTCATTTAACGCATCATATTTATTTCCACCAAATAGTGTTTCTTGTTTTTCTTTACTATTAATATAATCTTCTGCTTCTTGGATAATCGAAATTGTCTTATCATAACTCTCTTTCGATGTTTCTCCCCAAGTCACTAAACCGTGTTTTTCCATAATCACTAGTTCAGCATTTGGATTGTTTTGAACACCTTCTGCAATCATTTTTGACAATTTAAATCCTGGTCGGATATAAGGTACCCACACAAACCGATTGCCATATATCTCCTCTGCAATTTCTTTTCCATTATCTGTACAAGCAATACTAATGATAGCATCAGGATGCGTATGATCCACGTGTCTAAATGGTAAGAATGCATGTAATAATGTTTCAATTGATGAACGTGGATGTTTTGCATCAATCATACAGTGAGCTAGATAATTTACCATGTCTTCATCGCTCATTTCATCTTTTTCAAGTAAGGGTCTAATATCATCCATCTTTAAACCAGTAAAGTTCTTTCCTTTCATTGTGGCTAAATCAGAACCGCTACCTTTCACCCACATCACTTCTACTTCATTTCCACGAAAATCAGTTTCTATTGATTTAGTGGATGTGTTGCCACCACCCCAGTTAGCAACTGAACGGTCAGATCCTAAAAGATTAGATCGATAAACAAGTTCATTTAAACCGCTTTCAAAATCTTTTGTTTGATTGTTTTTCCATCGATTTTGTACCAATTATAATTCCTCCCCTTTGTTCTACACTATAATAAAGATACCATATATTTGTTTGTTTTTGAATAGTTTATTTTATTTTTGTTTAACTTTATTTTAAGTGGAATGTTAAATAATCAAGATATGAAAGCGACTTACTTGCGATAGCGCACCATTAATATTTTTATTTGTTTTTGTTTATGGTTAAAAATAAAAAACACCTGTTCACTTTATATAAGCGAACAGGTGTATTAATAGTTTTAAATAAGCAAATTAAATAAATCTGGATCTTTATTTATTTCTGTATAAGTAAATCCTTTTTTATTCATTCGATCAATTAATGGTTCATAATCATTTCTGTGGTTTAACTCAACCCCCACAAGTACAGGACCTTTATCTCTATTATTTTTTTTCGTGTACTCAAATCGCGTAATATCATCAGTTTCTCCCAGTACCTCATCCATAAACTCTCTTAAAGCACCAGCACGTTGTGGAAAATTAACAATAAAATAATGTTTATATCCTTCATAAATAAGTGAGCGCTCTTTAAAGTCTTGCATTCGATCGATGTCATTATTTCCACCGCTAATGATACAAACAATATTCTTACCTTTAATTTGATCTTTATAAAAATCTAATGCAGCAACAGGAAGTGCTCCAGCTGGTTCAGCAACGATTGCATTTTCGTTGTATAAATCTAAAAGCGTGGTGCATACCTTACCTTCTGGCACTGTTGTAATCTCATCGATAATGTCTTGCCCAATTTCATACGTAATATTACCCACCTGTTTTACACTTGCACCGTCAACAAACTTATCGATTTTATCAAGTTTTACTACTTTTTTCTGTGCTAATGCTTCTTTCATAGAAGGAGCTCCTGCTGGTTCAATACCTATAACTTTTGTCTGTGGACTAATACCTTTAATGTATGAGCCAACACCAGAAATCAGACCGCCTCCACCAACTGCCATGAACACATGTGATATCGGTTCTTCCATACTATCAACGATTTCTAATCCAACCGTTCCTTGCCCAGTAATCGTGCGATAGTCATCAAAAGGATGAATGAATTCCATTTCATTTGTGTCACAAAATTCTCTTGCTTCTTCATAAGAGTCATCAAATGTATCACCTGATAAAATGATGTCTACAAAAGGTCCACCAAAAAACTCTACACGGTTTACCTTCTGTCTAGGTGTAGTGCTAGGCATAAATATTTTCCCTTTAACTCCTAATGCTTTACACGAATAAGCTACCCCTTGGGCATGATTTCCTGCACTAGCACATACTACTCCTTTTTCAAGTTCTTCCTTAGAAAGACTTTGCATCAAATTGTAAGCTCCTCTAATTTTAAAGGAGCGAACTATTTGTAAATCTTCCCTCTTTAAATATATATTACATTGATAACGTTCGGATAATATAGTATCTCTTTGCAACGGTGTTTTAACAACTACATCTTTTAATACTTGATTAGCGATGATAATATCTTTTATTTGAATCGCATTTAATTTTGTACTCATACTTTAGAATCCTTCCTCAAGAAAATTGATAGACTAATACTACCATAATCAAATAAATTAGAAAACTGGATAGCACACTAAATTTATTTAATATTTTTATTATTTAAAATTTTACGGCTTATCATTAAGTCTAACTCTTATTCTGAAAAAAAGGAAGAATTTTATTATTAGCTCCTAGGTAACAAGGGTGTACCGATATTCTAATCACAAGAATAAAATTATGTTAAGTCTGGAACGTATGTGTTTGATCGTTTTTAATATTCAAAAGCTCATTAATCCGAATTGGTAAATTAGTTTTACTCGAGCGCCATACTCCTTCACCTAGAGCAATGGAGTAGGCTCCCGCTTTTGTCCCAGCTAATATATCATAAGATCTAGTTGGATCTACACCTAAAAAAAGGTCTTCCTGTAATAAAGGGTCCCCACCACCATGTGTTCCTTCACCTTTAACCACATGGATCACTTCCTTAGAACCGAACAAAGGATAGTAATCAATTGTTTGTTCAGGGATAGGAAATGGCACCCGACTTGGTTCATGGAATTCCATTGTTTCTATTCTGCCTTTTGTTCCATTAATTGCTAATCGATACCCTTCATAAGGTAAAGAAAAGTTAATCGAATAGCTCAAGAATGAGCCCTTATCATATTTTACGGTAGCTACATATGTATCCTCAATCTCTATTTCATGATCAAAGATACATGCATCAGGTCGATAATTTGTATAGTCAGGTTTAGTTAAAGAATTAGTTGTAGACTGAATGTGATCATCTTTAATTCGGACGTTATTTGTTCTATTTGACCACCTCATATAATACTGACAATCTAGTTGTTCCTGACAAGTTCCACAAAAACGATTATTTTTTGGACTTGGATTTAGTTCACCATCTTTGCCAAAGTAATTTAAAGCTCCATATGCGAATACTTGTTCAGGTAATTGATCAATCCACCAATTGACTAGATCGAAGTGGTGTGTTGATTTATGGACCGATAAGCCACCTGAATGTTCTCTAACCCGATTCCAGCGTTTAAAGTAACTAGCCCCATGATACGTATCAATATACCAATTTAAGTCAACAGAGGTTACTCTACCTACTTTTCCATCCATTATTATTTCTTTAATTCTACGATGATAGGCGTTATAACGATAATTAAATGCAACGGTAACATTACCTAAACTTCTCTGTTCAGCCTCCATCACCGTTTTAGCATCAGCAGCAGTTGTTACCATTGGTTTTTCTGTAATGACATTTAAATCATTTTCTAGTGCTTGAAGAATATAATTCACATGGGTATCATCCCTACTCGTTACAATTACTGTATTAGCTTGTGTTTCCTGAATCATTTGTTTAAACTGATTTTCATTAAAACAAGGAATATCCATTAAACTTGGATATTTTTCCTTACATAATGACATACGACGATTATCAACATCGAGTAAACCAACAATTTGATTATGTTCATAATAACTAGTTAGTACTGGTTCAATAAACATCCCCATAGCCCGATTACTTATGCCACAAATAACTATTCTTTTCATCAGAAACCCTCCTCAAATACATTAGTTTAATTCTAATCTCTTTAACACCACATACATAAACTTCTAGAAAGCGGTTTGTTACATTAGTAGATACTAAGATGTAGACAGGAAAATTAGTACATACTTTCCATCCTGATATTTTTGATAACGTTTTCATTTTTGCGCAATTATTTTATACATCGCCTAATCCATCTTCAAGTATATTTTTATAAGATGGAAAATTTAATTCATCCAACCCTGAAAAATTCTCTTGGTACACAAACTAACTTTTACCCCCTTATATAACAACGTTGTTATTTAAGTTTAGAGTGTTTTAACTACGGTGTCAACATCTACCTTCATCGCAGTAACGATTCGCCGCCATCTATATATATTTCAGTTCCAGTAATGTGTTTTGATTGATCAGATGCTAGAAAATGCACGAGACTAGCAACTTGAATTGCACTACCTGCACGGTGCTCAAGTGGCTGGTCCCCTAATGGAAAGTCAATAGGTACCTCAACTTCATGTAGAGATGAGTCCTTATCAATACTTTTTCCTATATTTGTTGATATTGCCCCCGGGCAAATTGCATTAACTCGAATTTGATAAGCAGCTAGCTCTAGAGCTGCCATTTTCATTAATGCGAGCTGACTCGCTTTAGAAGTACTATAAGCTGAGAAACCCGCTTGTGAAAAAACGCGGTTCCCACTGACAGAACTTGTGATAATAATACTTCCACCTTTTTTCTTTAAATATGGTATGGCATTTTTTATAGTTAAGAAAGTTCCATTGACATTTGTGTTTATTGTTTTATCCCATTCACTTATTTCCATTTTCTCAATCGCTGCTAAATTACCAGCTATGCCAGCATTGGCAAATACAATATCTACCCGACCAAAACAATTATATACATGTTTAAAAGCCTCCATTACTTGGTCGTTATTAGAAATATCAAACGGGTATATAGTTGTTTCAAAACCTAGTTGTTTAATCTCTGTTTTTGTTTTTATCAGGTTCTCCTCACTGATATCAAATAAGCAGACTTGTACGCCAGCATTGGCTAAATGAATCGCTGTCTCATGACCAATTCCTGAACCTGCACCAGTTATAATAGCTACTTTATCGATAATAGACATGGAATCCTCCAGATATTAGTTTTTTTACTATTATTTACGAGATTCTCCTATAGTATGTGGAAACTATAATAAATCTGATTAAGAAATTGCAAATTTTCATTAAACATGTCACTTCATGCGGTTTCCCAGGAAATAGTTTATTTTAATTTCCCATTATTTTAGAATTTCATTGTTAAAACAAAGAAACCAACTACTTAAGTAGTTGGTTTCTTTGCGATTCATTTCTTATCATTTAAAATGCATCAGTTATATTGGGAACAATTTGTTTTTTACGAGATACAACACCTTTTAACAGCGCCTTATTATTTTCCAAATTAACATTAAAAGCTTTCTCTACAACATTTGCTTGTTTACCCAGTGAAAGGATAACAGAATCATTATTTAGTATATCCGTCACAACAAAGACAAAAAGATCCAAACCTTTACTTTCGATAACGGAAGAAATAGCTTTTTCTATCTCATCTTGTGCCGCTAACACTTCATCCGTATCTACAGTATTTACTTGGGCTACTTCCACTTTGTTTTTTGCCATTTCAAATTCTTTCGCATCAAGTGAAATCAATTCTTCTACTGATTTATCACTCAAATCGGCTCCTGCTTTTAGCATATCCAAACCGTATGTATCTGTATCAACTCCTGCAATTACAGCTAATTCCTTGGCCGCAGCTACATCCTGATCTGTACATGTTGGTGATTTAAATAATAATGAATCAGAAATAATTGCAGATAACATTAATCCAGCAATCTCTTTTGGAATATCTACTTTATTTTCCTTGTATAACTTATTTAGAATTGTTGCAGTACAGCCAACTGGTTCTGCACGATAATAAAGTGGATCACTAGTCTCAAAGTTCGATATTCTATGATGATCAATTACTTCAACAACCTGTACTTGATCAATATCTTGTGCACTTTGTTGACGTTCGTTATGGTCAACTAAAATAACTTGGTCTACCTCATTCGCTACTGTTTCAACCAACCTCGGTGCATCTACGTTAAAATAGTCTAAAGCAAACTGCGTCTCGCCATTTACAGCTCCTAATCGCACAGGTTCAACATTTAAACCTAACTTCTCTTTTAAGTTTGCATAAGCAATTGCCGAAGATACGGTGTCCGTATCAGGATTTTTGTGACCGAAAATTAATATTTTATCCATTATTACGCTCCTTCTAATCATTAATAGTATGTAGTTTTTAAAAACTACATACTATTCTAACTTATTTTCTTCATACTTTCATTATAATCAACCGTAATACAGCGAATATTTTTTAGAAAGATGGTTATTTAATTTGTCCATTACCATACAATAAATATTTTGTTGAAGTTAAAGCTGGTAATCCCATGGGACCTCTCGCATGTAACTTTTGTGTACTTATACCAATTTCCGCTCCAAATCCAAATTCGAATCCATCTGTAAACCTAGTCGATGAATTATGATAAACTGCAGCTGCATCAATCGTATTCATAAATTCAACTACATGACTATCATCTTCTGAAATAATTGATTCTGAGTGTTTAGATCCGTATTTATTAATATGTTCTATTGCTTCTTCTGTGGATTCAACGATTTTAATAGCAACTATTTTATCTAAAAATTCCGTTTCCCAATCCAACTCTGTCGCAGCTAATATTCCGTTAATCTTTGCGTATATTTTTTTATCAGCACGTATTTCAACATCAGAATTTTTTAGTGCTAATACTAGTTCTTCAAGATATTTATCTGCCCATTTTTTATGAACTAGAATTGTTTCAATAGAGTTACATACGGATGGACGTTGTGTTTTTGCATTGATAGCAATATCGATAGCCATCCTAGCTTCAGCAGTTTCATCTATAAATAAATGACAATTTCCAGCTCCTGTTTCTAATACTGGTACCGTTGCTTGTGCCACTACAGTATCTATTAATTTCTTTCCACCTCGTGGAATTAATACATCTAAATAATCATTCATCTTAAACATTTGTGATGCCGTTTCTCTACTAGTATCCTCCACTAAGTGAACGGAGTCTAAAGGTAAATCTGACTTTTTAAGAGCATCATGGATAACTTTAACAATTGCTGTATTGGAATGTATTGCTGAAGAACTTCCTCTCAACAAAACTGCGTTACCTGTTTTTAAACATAAACTCGCAGCATCGACAGTAACATTTGGTCTTGCTTCATAAATCATTCCTACAACACCTAAAGGAACTCTTACTTGTTTAATTTGTAAGCCATTTGGTCTTTCCCATGAATCAATTAATTCACCAATTGGGTCATTTATCTCTATTAATTGTTTTAAAGCATCTGCCATATCATGGATTCGGTCCTCTGTTAATGCAAGTCGATCAATTAATGATTCATGAAATCCATTTTCTCTTCCGCTAGCAATATCTTTTTTATTTTCTTCAACGATAAAAGGAAGCTGATTAACTAATTCACTCGCTATTAAGAGAAGTGCATCATTTTTTTGTTTGGTTGTTTTCTTTGATAATTCGATTACACATGACTTCACTGCGCTTGCTTTTGTTTGTAAATCACTCATATAAATCCTCCTTAAGTGATAGTACTAGTCGATTGCGATGTATAGCTTCTGGTTTTTTTCGTTCAGTTTTTATCATAGCTTTCTGACTGCCCATCCCTTTTATTAAGTTTAATTCGTCAGCAGAGTAATTAACTTGGCCTTTAGCAATTATTTGTCTGTCTGTAACCACTTCAACCACTTCACCAACTTTGAAATTACCACTAACCGATTTAATACCGGCTGGAAGTAAGCTTTTTCCTTCATGTAAGATCGCATGTTCTGCTCCTTCATCAATTAATACTTTTCCTGAAATTGACGAATGAAAAGCAATCCATTGTTTTTGTTTACGTAAACTGTGGGTTTGTTTATCACCAATATAAGTACCATCACCATTCCCGTTCATAATTTCTAATAATTTATCAGGACCAAAACCTGTACCAACAAATACATTCACGCCTAGTGAAAGAGCTGTCTGTGCTGCCATGATTTTCGACTTCATTCCACCTGTTCCAAATTTAGAACCCGCTCCACTTGCCTGGTTCAATATTCGTGGAGAAATTACTTCTAAACGATTATAACGCTTAGCTGCTGGATTAGCATGTGGGTTCTCATCATATAATCCGTTAATGTCTGTTAACATAATTAAGAAATCCGCATTTACTAGCCCACTAACAAGTGCAGAAAGCATATCATTATCCCCGAAAGTTAATTCATCAATCGCAACTGTATCATTTTCATTAATAATTGGTAAAACCGATCGTTTTAGTAGTTCTGTCAATGTAGAATAAACATTTCCAAACTGTTCATTATTCACAAAAACATCTCTTGTTATGAGAAGTTGAGCTGCAACAATACCAAAAGATTTAAACGCTTCTGTATATGCTTGCACTAATAGACCTTGACCAACCGCTGCTGCTGCCTGTTTACCAGCTACCGTAACAGGTCTTGTAGGATAACCCAAGTCGCTAAATCCTGCCGATACTGCACCTGAAGATATTAAAATAACTTCATAATTCTTCTTTTTGAGACTTGCTAAGGCAGTAGCATGTTCTTTGATCTTCTTTTCACTTAAACTACCATATTTATCAGTTAATGAACTACTCCCAATCTTCACTACCACTCTTTTTTTAGCCACCTGAATCACGCCTTCATCATGTTTATTAAACGTCCTTCATTTTAATTGAGTACGATGATACACAATAAAACAAAAAACTCTTTCCATCCATTACAAATTAATGTAAAGGACGGAAAGAGTTTAACCGCGGTACCACCTCTTGTTGGCAAATAATGCCCACTTCATTCCCATAACGCCGGGTACCTGCGGTTAAGTTATTAGCTCAACAGCTCCGTAGGGTAGGTTCAATGTATGAAATAACGATGAAATCTTTCAGCCAATGGATTTCACTCTCTAACGTTTTCATAACATTTACTATTCCTCATCAACACTTTAAAATGTTTTGTTAAAAATATTATGCTTCACTACACTCCATATGTCAACACACAGGTTTCAGAAAAGTCTAACGATTCATTTATAAGCATTTTAATAAATTCTATTCTTTCTCATATTTAAACAAAAATTAAATACAATTAAATAAGACAAGCTAAACCTATTATTATGAAAGAGGGCGATCAATATGAGAAGCCTGTATAAACATTACCTAAGAAAAGTCGCAAAGAGAACATGAAGTATTTAACCCACCATTATTTCCTTATTACGTGCGGTAGTTTTATACAAGGGATGGCGATGTCCTTATTTCTTTTTCCTCATTCCATCCCTTCTGGTGGAGCAGCTGGAATTGCGGTTTTATTGAATTACTGGTTTGGTATCCCACTTAGCTTTGCTCTATGGTTTGTTAATTTTTCACTGCTTGTTTTAGCAATCTATTGGTTAGGAAATTCAAGTGCTATCGGGACAATGTATGCTATCACAATTACTTCCATAAGTGTTCACCTATTCAGTATGGACTTGTTTGTTCATTACTCTAATATATGGCTCGATCTTTTCATTGGTTCTGTTACTTTGGGCATTGGTGTAGGAATTCTTTTAAGGCAAAAGGTATCCAATGGTGGGATGGGTGTATTAGCTTTAATAATCGCAGTGCATCGAAATAGCTCCCCTGGAAAACCACTTCTTCTTTTAAATGGACTAATTTTTATTTTAACAGGTTCAATAATTCATTGGCCCATTGTATTCCAAGCAATCTTGTTGCAATTTGGTTCAACAAAAATTGTTGATATAGTGTACAACTTAAAGTTAATACCAAAAATCCCAAAAATAACTCCACCCGTTGTTTGGAGAAAAAAATAAATATGAACCTAATTCACAGGACAACTTTTAAATTTCTCCTTCTGTGCATTGTTTGATAAAACTTTTAAAGAATTATCTCTAATGAATTACCGATGGTTTCATTTCTTTTAGTACTATATGCTGGTGCACTTGGAATAAATAATGAATAGAAAAGATAACGTTACCTATTAGATTCCACCCAAAGCCGTTAGTTCTTCGTCGTCCTAGTACAAGGAACGGCCAATGCAATCTGGGGCCTACACCAGCCATAACTTCAGAAAAATAAAGGAAGTATCTCCTAAACCCTCAAAGGGTTCAGAATATAACAGGCTTACCTTTATGAAAATCGTTATTATTCTTCATTTTCTGCTTGAACTTCGACCTTTTTACCTCCGACCGATAAATAGGAGAATACATCTAGGTCCGGTTTTAACTTTGTTAAACCCTGTAAGTAGGGTTCAACAAGATCTTTAAAATCTTCTTCTACTCCTGCTTCTTCTAATTGACCATAAACGTACATTTTCTTTTCTTCCATTAAAAATGCCATATAACCTACAGCTTTATTTTTATCATTAACAATATTAAGCACTTGTGCATCTTGTTTTAAAAACTCTGGTGAAAAATATATTTGCAACATAACCACTCCTTCATCTATTCCGTAGTTAATTGAAGTTTTTTAAATAAAGATTTTGATGATTGATCAGATTGTGATGGATTATTTTTCACATGAATCAATACTAGACATAAAAAAGCAACAATGAATGTTAAACCTGCTGTGCTGAGGAACATCCAATTTCGTGACATCTCCATAAGCCAACCATATATTGGTGGACCGGCAGCTACGCCTAGAAAACGAACGGAACCATACAATGATGTAACAAAGCCTCTTCTCGATTTACCTACAGATCCTGTAATAAGACTATTTAAACAAGGAAGGACTAATCCCGTACCAATACTACTTACTACTAATACCGAAAAGAAAGGAATTAAATTTGTAAATAAAGTTAAAGTCCCAAAAGAAGCTGTCATTAATAATAAGCCAAGTATAATTAATCTTTTCATTATTTTTAAATTTTTACCTATATGGCTTCCTGTAAGAAAAGAGGTAGTCATTAAAAAAAGCAAGGGAATAGCTAATATAGCACCCTTTAACACACCAACTATATCATGTTCATCTTCCAAAACATTTGATATATAAAATAAAATACCAAATAAAGTAAATAAGCACGTAGCTCCTGCTAAGTAAGTAGTAAAAAGCCATCTTCCTTCCTGTTTAAATACAGAAAATAGTCCTTTTACGTAGTTTCCAATGGAAGGTGGTTCTTTTTTCTTCTTCTTTTCTTTTACAAACAGAGCGGTTAGAAGTACTGATATCAGACAGAAAATAGGAAATCCCCAAAAAGGTCCATGCCAAACTAATAGTGCTAAAAGTGAACCTACAATCGGAGAAAGTACTTTACCAAATCCATTTGAAGCCTCAACCAAGCCTAAAACTTTACTTTGTTCTCCGCCTTTAAACAAATCACCAGTTAAAGCCATAGCAATTGGTGCGGTACCGGCAGCCCCGATACCTTGCATAGCTCGCCCAACCATAATCCATAGATAGGCACTATTAAACCATGCAGACGCCATACCCGCTAATAATCCACCTAAACCGTATAAAATCAATGCAGGTACAATAATTACCTTTCGAGAAAAACGATCTGAAAAGTAACCTAAGATAGGTATGAAAATTGCAGCAGTTATCGAAAATATTGTTATTGTAAGACTGACTTGGAAGGAACTTAAATTTAATTCTGACTCCATCTTAGGTAAAATAGGTATTAACATCGAGTTCCCTAACGTCATTATTAACGGTATAGAGCTAATAGCTAATATGGTTAATCCTTGTTTTGATTTTGCCAAAAGATACTATAGCCCCTTTCTTTACATTTAATTTTTTATGACAAGATTATTATGATACTAGACCTGATAAATAATACACTGGTGATTAATGCAAAAAACACCCTAATAGGTGTTTTTAAAATGAAATATTAGCGATTAATTCATAAGATTTCAATCGAGATCTGTAGTCATTGGTAATCGTTACAATCATAATTTCATCTGCATCATATTCATATTTGATCTTTGATAGTTGTTTTTTTACATCTATTGGGTTACCAACCACCATTTTTGATCTTGTTTCTTTTATTTTATTATTTTCTTCCGTAGTTAATGATTGGATAACCTTCTTCAAATTTTTTGTTGAAAGGTCAAGCTTTTCTTCTCTAACTTGAATTACCGTTTTCAAACAATATAATAAAGCTAAGTCTTCTGCTCTCTCACTAGTTTTAGCGCAAATAGCATTAACAGTTACAATACAATATGGCTTTTTCAAGTTCTTATTCACAGTAAACATATTCTTATAGGAATGAACAACATCCATTCCGTCTTGTTCACTCATAAAATGAGCAAAAGCATAAGCGGTCCCTAGTTCCGCTGCAAGTACAGCACTTTTGCTACTAGTACCCAAAATCCAAGGTTGAGGAGGGTTAATCGGCTTTGGTAATGCCCGTGTTGTAGAATAAAAATGATTTTTCGGAAAGTCATCATATAAAAAGTGAAAAAGTTGAGTTACTTTTTCTGGAAATTTTTTTACATTTTCTAGAAAGTTACCAGAAAGAGCAATAGAAGCTTCTGCAGAACCTCCAGGTGCTCTTCCGATACCTAAATCGATTCGATCAGGAAATAATGTTGCAAGCATATTAAATGTTTCTGCTATTTTGTATGGCTTATAATGTGGTAATAGTATAGCACCCGATCCAATCTTAATGGAGTTAGTCTTAGCTGCGATTAAAGTAAGCATTACTTCTGGCACAGAACTAGCTAATTGTTCCATACCATGATGTTCAGCAATCCAATAACGGGTGTAACCAAGCTTTTCACCATTTTGAGCAAGTTTCACAGATGCTTTTAATGCCTCTGCAGCACTTTTACCATCCATAACAGGGGATTGATCTAAGATACTTAATTTCATTCTCAAGACTCCTTAATATATAATAACTGTATCCATTAAAGAAGCAAAAAAACACCCTTTTTCCAGGGTGCCTCCCACTATATACTATTCAACTTTTTCGGTCCATCCGAACGGATCTGACTCAGTGCCATACTGAATACCAGTAAGTGTATCATACAATTTTTTTGAAATTTCTCCTGTTTCACCTTGGTTAATTTTCATTTGCTCCCCTTGCCAAGCAAGCACTCCGATTGGAGAAATGACAGCAGCAGTTCCTGCACCAAAAGCTTCCTCAAGTAATCCAGCTTTGTAGGCTTCATATACTTCATCCATAGATATTTTCCGCTCATAAACAGGGACATTCCAATGCGTTAACAGTTGAATAACAGAATTTCTAGTCACACCTTCTAAAATACTACCATTTAATTCTGGAGTGATAACTTCTCCATTAATTTTGAAAAACACATTCATGCTTCCCACTTCTTCAATATATTTCTTTTCTAATCCATCTAGCCATAAAACTTGAGCGTATCCTTCATTCGACACTAGCTCCTGCGCTTTTAAGCTAGAAGCATAATTACCTGCGGTCTTAGCTTCACCAGTACCACCCTTTACAGCACGTACAAAATCATTTTCAACAGAAATTTTGACGGGATTTATCCCTTCTTTGTAGTACGCTCCTACGGGTGACAAGATAACAATAAATTGATATGTCTTTGAAGGTGCTACGCCTAAATAAGCCTCATTCGATATAATAAACGGTCGTATATATAAAGAGGTACCTGGTGCAGTTGGAATCCAATCCTTTTCCAAATTAACTAATTCTTTGATTGCTTTTAACGCTAAACTTTCGTCAATTTGTGGAATACACATACGATTATTAGACCGATTTAATCGTTCCATGTTTTTCTCTGGCCTAAATAAACGAACTTCTCCTTGCTTTGTTACATATGCTTTTAGGCCTTCAAACACTGTTTGTCCATAATGAAACACGATAGACGCTGGATCTAAAGTGAGCGATTGATAAGGAACAATTCTTGGACTATGCCATCCACTTCCTTCAGTATAATCTAAAATAAACATATGATCTGTAAAAACACGACCAAATTCAAGTTGGTCTGCTGCTGGTTTTGCTTTTTTAGTGTTACTTAAATGAACTTTTATAGTTTTTTCTTCCATTATGACTACCCCTTGTAGAAAAAATTCGATAACTTATAAGTAAGATTTCGATTAAATTATCTATAGAGACTATTTTATTACTATTTACATAGATAAGACAACTAATTACTATTAAAAAATTCAAACTATTTAATATTTGTTTGTTATTCAACCGACATAATTATGATACTATATTAGTATCGTTTTTAAGGAGGTTTTAGATTGTTGAAAGATAAAGAAACAAGTGTATATAGATTTGAAATTGCTTTTAATCGAATCCATAAAAAACTGACGGATCTAGTTAAACAATCTAGTGATTATATTTCCTATGGAGATGTTCTGCATTTAGCTCGTAACTCTCACAATGTAGTTCGTACTAATTATGATACGTTAAAACAATTTGGTCGATTGAGAAATGCTTTAGTACACCAGAAAATAAGAGAAGACTTTTATATAGCAGAACCACATTTAGAAGTAGTAGAAGAAATTGAGCGTTTATGTGAGTTAATTCATAAACCCCCTTTGGCACTATCGATTGCATCACAACCAGTAACAGTTTTCACTCCTGGTACTCCACTTGAAGTAATCCTACGTACAATTAAAGAATACGGATACTCTCAGTTACCCATATATGAAAATAGTCATTTTCGAGGTTTGTTAACAGTTGGTGGTATTGCAAAATGGATGTCTAACCAACTATCTAATAGTCAAATCATGGTTGCTAATATAAAAGCTCGTGATATTCTACTTTATGAAAAAAAACACAATGTAGAATTTTTAAGTAGGCAAAGTTCCATCTATGACTTGGAAACTGTTTTCGAAGAAAGTTTTGAAAAAAATATGAAACTAGAGGCTATTTTAATTACCCAAACTGGCTCCAGAGACCAAAAACCAATAGGAATTGTAACATCTTGGGATTTAGTTCAAATCGACCGTACTTCACTAACAATAGCTAGTCACGTTTAAATTAAAAGGAAAGAAATTTAAAATTGAGGAGGGATATCTCACATGAAGGAAGTTATAAAAGTCTTAGCTGAAATTGTAAATAGTACGCATGACTTACTTATCGTTATATTCAATAACCTAGGTTTTCAACTTACAGATAAAGCATTACATTTCTGGATTATTGGTTTTATAGGAATTATTACCTATTTCATTGTCTATGCCTGCTTTAAAATACTTGAAAAACTGAAATGGAGTACAACCTTTTTTTCTTTCATCTATACATTTACAATAATGCTCGTACTCGTTTTTGCGATTGAAATTCAACAAGCTATAACGAATCGCGGAAATATGGAATTTGCAGATGCTGTAATTGGCCTTTGGGGATTTCTTGTATTTTTTATTGTTTATGCATTAATAGCCATTATTGTTTATCTAATCATTCATTATGTAAAAAAAAGAAAGAAAACATTTTTTTAATTTGATAAATAAGGTTAATTTTTGATGTTTATCCTTTTATATTCCATAATAAAAAACCGATTCAAAATTGAATCGGTTTTTTACTTTTTACATTGATGCTACTGTAGGTAATGAAGTTTCACCCATCAAGTATTGATCTACAGAATAAGCTACTTCGCGTCCTTCATTAATTGCCCAAACAATTAAACTTTGTCCTCTTCTTGCATCACCCGCTGCAAACACACCATCTACATTTGTAGAAAAATCACCATAGGCAGCCTCTATTTTTTTATTAACAGTATTAACACCAAATTCATTTAGGATTGGTTGCTCTGGACCTTCAAATCCAATAGCAATTAACACTAGTTGTGCAGGCCAAACTTTTTCAGTACCCGGTATTTCTTCGTACACAAACATACCAGTTTCGTCTCTTGTTTTCTTCATTTCTATCGTATGCAATTCCTTCAAATTACCATTCTCATCAGCTACAAATTTTTTCGTTTGAATAGAATATTGACGAACATCTTCACCAAATTTAGCTTTAGCTTCTTTATGTGCATACTCTAAGCTAAACACTTGTGGAAATTCGGGCCACATATTCTGAGAACTACGCGCTAAAGGTAATTGTGGGTGTTTACCAAATTGAACAACGCTATTAGCACCATGACGTAATGCAGTTGCAATACAGTCAGCACCAGTATCTCCACCACCGATAACAATAACATCTTTACCTTTGGCATCAATGTATTTTCCGTCTTCTAAATTAGAGTCTAATAGACTTTTAGTAGACTCTGTTAAATAATCCATTGCAAAATGGACGCCCTCTGCTTCGCGGCCTTTAATAACAAGGTCTCTTTGCTTTTGTGCTCCAGTGCATACAATCACAGAATCATATTTTTCTTTTAATTCATCACCAGAGATGTCTTTTCCAACTTCAGTATTAAGTACAAAATCAACACCTTCTTGTTCAAGTAACTTGATACGACGCTCTACAACGTCTTTCTCTAATTTCATATTAGGAATACCGTAAGTTAATAGTCCACCGGCACGATCCGCACGCTCAAAAACCGTCACAGAATGTCCAGCTTGATTCAACTGATCTGCACTTGCCATTCCAGCAGGTCCAGAGCCAATAATAGCTACCTTTTTACCAGTACGTACCTCAGGAATACGAGGTGTTATCCAACCATTCTCAAAACCTTTATCAATAATAGCCTGTTCAATATTTTTAATAGCTACTGCAGGATCTGAGATTGCAACTGTACAAGAACCTTCACAAGGTGCAGGACATACACGTCCCGTGAATTCAGGAAAGTTATTTGTTTTCATTAAACGTTCTAATGCTTCTTTCCATTGTCCTTTATATACTAAGTCGTTCCATTCTGGTATTAAATTGTAAACCGGGCAACCTGACGTTGCCCCCCCAATTTCCATACCTATATGACAGAAAGGTGTACCGCAGTCCATACAACGGGCCCCTTGTCTGCTCATTACTTCATCAGTGAAAGGAGCAGAATATTCTTTCCAGTCGTCTAAACGTTCGATAGGATCTCGTTCAATCGCTTCTTCACGCTTAATCTCCATAAAACCTGTTGCTTTTCCCATATTCTTATCTCCTTTCTACTGTACAATCAAATTTTTAATTTTTTTAGGTTTTACTGTTTTATTTTCTTTTTTAGCTAAAAAGGCACTCATCTTAGCTTCTTCTTCTGACTCACCCGCATCGATAAATGCTTGAATCTGATTCAATACATGTTTATAATCTTTTGGAATTACTTTAACAATATTATCGATAGATTTATTCCAATCTTCTAATATATTTATAGCTTTACTACTATTAGTGTAATCAACATGTTTTTGAAGCATATCTTTAACTTCGCTAATTTCATCTTTATCACTTAGTGTTTCGAATTCTATCATTTCCATGTTACTTAAACTCTTGAATTTTTCTTTATCATTGGCATACACATAAGCTATACCACCAGACATACCAGCACCAAAGTTTTTCCCTACATCACCAAGAACAACAACCCGTCCCCCGGTCATGTATTCACAGCCATGGTCACCGATTCCTTCAACAACAACATTTGCTCCACTATTACGTACGGCAAAACGCTCACCAGCCATACCATTAATATAAGCTTCACCACTCGTTGCTCCGTAGAAACAGACATTACCAGCAATGACGTTATCACTAGGTGTAATCGTTGATTCTTTTGGTGAAGAAACTACTATCTTACCACCTGAAAGACCTTTTCCAACATAGTCATTTGCGTCACCATTTAACAGTAAGGACATTCCTTTTGGTACAAAAGCTCCAAAACTCTGACCTGCTGAACCATTAAATCGAAGTGTAATCGTATCATCTGGTAGACCTATTTCACCATAACGTTTTGAAATTTCACTTCCGACAATAGTACCTGTTACACGATTTGTGTTTTTAATTGGGAACGTTAAGTCTACTTTTTCCTTGTCGTCGATTGCAGACTGTACTGCAGGTAATATTTCTCGAATATCTAATGATTGATCAATTTTATGATTTGGTGATGTTTTTCGCGTACGAATTCCCTTTACTTGGTATAGTAAAGTTGAAAGATCTAAATACTTTGCTTTCCAATGATCTTTTGCTCTATCACTAACACCAAGCACATCTGTACGACCAACCATTTCATCAATAGTTTTAAAACCAAGTTGTGCCATAATTTCGCGTAATTCTTCAGCTACAAAACGCATATAGTTAACAATATGATCTGGGTCACCTGTGAATTTCTTACGAAGCTCTGGACTTTGTGTTGCTACACCCACAGGGCACGTATCCATATGACAAACTCTCATCATTACACAACCAAGTACAACAAGAGGTGCAGTAGCAAAACCAAATTCTTCAGCTCCAAGTAGAGCTGCCATTGCAACATCTTTACCAGTTAATAGTTTACCGTCCGTTTCTAGCACAACACGTTCACGTAAACCATTCAGCATTAGTGTTTGATGTGCTTCTGCTAATCCAAGTTCCCATGGAAGACCAGTGTGCTTAATGCTCGTCTTTGGAGAGGCACCTGTTCCTCCATCATAGCCAACAACTGAAATAACATCTGCATTACCTTTAGCCACACCAGCAGCAATGGTTCCAACACCAGCTTTAGCAACAAGTTTCACACTAATTCTTGCATCACGGTTACCATTCTTTAAGTCATGAATTAATTGTGCTAAATCCTCAATCGAATAAATATCATGGTGTGGAGGTGGTGAAATAAGATCTACACCTGGAGTTGAACCACGAACACCTGCAACCCACGGATAAACTTTTTTACCAGGTAGCTGTCCACCCTCACCAGGTTTGGCACCTTGAGCCATTTTAATTTGTAATTCATCAGAATTAACTAGATAATGACTACTTGCACCAAATCGACCAGATGCGATTTGTTTAATCGCACTTCTTCTTAAATCACCATTTTCATCGACAATATAACGATTAGAGTCTTCTCCACCCTCACCACTATTACTTTTACCACCTAAACGGTTCATAGCAATAGCTAGTGCCTCGTGGGCTTCTTGGCTTAACGAACCAAATGACATTGCACCTGTTTTAAACCTTTTTACAATAGAGTCAACAGATTCTACTTCATCGATTGAAATTGATTGGCTAGTCTTGAACGAGAATAAATTCCGTAAGAAACCTATACGTTCTTCGTCAGCTGCCTTTGAAAATTCTTTAAAAAGACTATAGTCACCTCTACGACAAGCCCATTGCAATGTATGGATTGTTTTTGGATTAAACGCATGGTGCTCTCCAGTTTTTCTCCATTGGAAATCACTACCTGGCTCTAGAGTTTGATCAATAGCTTTTTTATACCCACTTTGATGACGTAGTAACGTTTCTTTCGCTATGATATCTAATCCAATTCCGTCAATTTGCGAAGCTGTCCCCGTAAAGTGTTGATCGATTACTTTTTTACTTACTCCGACCGCTTCAAAAATCTGAGCTCCACGATAACTTTGAACAGTTGAAATACCCATTTTAGACATTACTTTAATAACACCTTCTGTAACGCCATCAATATAGTTTCTTACTGCTTCATCATAAGTTAACGTTAAATTACCACGTTCAATTTCATGCCTGTACGTTTCAAAAGCTAAATAAGGAGTTATTGCGTCAACACCATAACCTAACAGAGCAGCAAAATGATGCACTTCTCTTGTTTCTCCGGTTTCTGCAATAATACTCACTTTAGTTCTACTACCTTGACGTACAAGATATTGGTGTAGTCCACTAATTACTAATAAAGCAGGAATAGGAGCGTTGTCTACATCCATATTACGATCAGATAATATTAACAAGTTTGCCCCAGACTTTATAGCTTGATCAGCTTCATGGAAGACTGCTTGTAATCCAGTATCCACATCATCTGTAAATAACGCATCAATTGTTTTACTCGTAAACCCGTCATAATGATTATCTTTTAGTTCATTTAGTTGATGATTTGATAATACTGGTGATTCTAACTGAATACGACTACAATTTGTTTCGTCTGGTTGTAGGATATTCCCCTCAGGTCCCAATAACGACATTGTAGATGTAACTATTTGCTCCCGATAAGCATCAATCGGTGGATTCGTAACTTGTGCAAATAATTGCTTAAAGTAATTGAACAACGATTGTGGACGTTCAGACAAAACAGCAAGCGGCATATCATTACCCATTGCTCCAATTGGGTCTTTTCCTTGAGTAACAATTGGGGCTAAGTACTTCTCAATGTCTTCCGTTGTGTAGCCAAAAGCTTTTTGTCTAGAAAACAAATTATCTATAGGCTTTTCTGTATCACTGGTCACAGTATCGTTTAATTTAACTAGTTTTTCGTCTAACCATTTTTGATATGGTTGTTCTTGAGCGATTTTACTTTTTATTTCTTCATCAGCGATAATGCGCCCCTCTTCTAAATCAATAAGAAGCATTTTCCCAGGACTTAAACGATCTTTATATAAAACATTCTCTTCCTCAACATCGATTACCCCAACTTCGGAAGAATAAATAATATAATCATCTTTTGTTACATAGTATCTAGCAGGACGTAATCCATTTCTATCTAGAATGGCTCCTATTTGTTTTCCGTCAGTGAAAGTAATGGATGTTGGTCCATCCCATTGCTCCATTAAACAGCTGTGATACTCATAAAAAGCTCTTTTTTCTTTAGATATATGAGGATTCTTTTTCCAAGGTTCAGGTATTAACATCATTGCTGCATGAGCCGGTGTTCTTCCTGCTAATGTAAAGAATTCTAATGCATTATCTAATGTAGAGGAATCACTTCCATCCGCATTTAAAATTGGAAGTAGTTTATTTAAATCATCACCAAAAGCATTAGAAACAAATTGTTGTTCACGCGCTCTCATCCAGTTAATGTTACCGCGCATCGTATTAATCTCACCATTGTGAATAAGATAACGGTTTGGATGGGCACGTTCCCAACTTGGAAATGTATTTGTACTAAACCTTGAGTGTACAAGTGAAAAAGCAGAAACAAAATCTTCATCTTGTAATTCTAAATAAAACTCATCTACTTGTGTCGGCGTTAACAAGCCCTTATATACAATTGTTCTGTTAGATAGACTAGCAAAATAAAAACGTAATTCGCGTTCGTTTGCCCAGTTTTCGGCTTGTTTTCTAATTACATATAATTTACGTTCGAATGATAATTCATCCGTGATATCGTCATTTGCACCAATAAACACTTGTCGAACAACCGGACATGTTTCCTGCGCTTTTAAACCCACTTTACTAGGATCAGTGGGTACTGTGCGCCATCCTAATAGTTGCTGACCCTCTTGTTCTATAAATTTATTAACCTGATTTTCTATTTCAATTCTTTCTTGTTCATCATCAGAAAAGAAAACCATTCCAACGCCATAGCGTCCTTTTTCTGGTAACTTTAATTCAGGTAAAACTTTATGAAAATATTTATCCGGTATCTGAACCATTAGTCCAGCGCCGTCCCCTGTATTCGGATCACTACCTTGACCACCACGGTGATCTAATTGACATAGCATTTCTAATCCTTTTTTTACTATGTCATGTGTAGCTAAGCCTTTTATATGTGCATACAAACCAATTCCACATGCATCATGCTCGAATTCAGGACGGTATAGCCCCTGTGCTTTAGGCATCTGATTGTAACTCATCTTATACGCCCCCCATTTACTCATTACTTTTAAGGTCTCTAATCTCATTGTAGGTTTTCTTATTCATCCAAACAATATATAATATAGATTATAATCATCTGTTTTTGAGATGAATCGGATTGGAGTGGTCAAAATAGAACTAAGACAACTACGTTATTTTATGGAAGTGGCTGAACGTGAACATGTGTCAGAAGCAGCAGCACACCTGCATGTAGCACAATCAGCAATTAGTAGACAAATCGCTAATTTAGAGGCCGAACTTGGAGTTTCGTTATTCGAACGTGAAGGTAGAAATGTGAAGTTAACCCATATAGGTAGAGTTTTTTTAACGCATACCAAAACTGCAATGAAAGCAATTGAACATGCAAAAAAACAAATAGATGAGTATATTGATCCGGAACGGGGAACGATTAAAATTGGTTTTCCAACCAGTTTAGCTAGTCATTTACTCCCTACCGTGGTATCTGAATTTAAAAAAAAGCACCCTAAAATTGCCTTTCAATTGAGACAAGGTTCGTATAATTTTTTGATTGAATCGGTCGTTAATCGTGAAATTGATGTTGCATTTCTTGGTCCTGTCCCATCAGATCACCCAGAAGTAAAAGGAAATATTCTTTTTACTGAAGACCTTTGTGCACTAGTACCAAGTACACATCCATTAGCAGAGAAAGATAGTATAAATTTACGCGATTTACGTGAAGAGCCATTTGTTTTATTTCCTAAAGGATACATTTTGCATAAATTAGTGATAGACGGATGTAAACAAGCTGGGTTTAAACCAAATGTAACTTCTGAAGGTGAGGACTTGGATGCCATCAAAGGATTAGTTGCTGCAGGCATTGGCCTAACATTACTTCCAGAAAGCGCCTTTAGTGAAGGGAAGACACTTTACACGAAAAAGATAAGAATTCATACACCAGAACTCAGACGAACAGTTGGAATTATAATACCTAAACATAGAAACCTAGCACCATCTGAAAAAGTTTTTTATGACTTTGTAAAAGATTTCTTCTCTATGCTCCAACAGTTTCAATAATAAAGTTTGAATCTAGTTTGAGCATCAACGAAGAAACCATGAACTTTTAACATTCACTTTTCATACTAATAACAAGTTTCATTAAAAAAGCGGAAGCGCCTTGCTCAACTCCGACAAGCTTAAGACCTCGAGGGGGCGCTGTAGCTAGACATCTTAGAATTTTTTGAAATTTTCTTAGCTTTTAAAAAAGAAAAAGATAAGGTTATAGAACCCATAACCTTATCTTTTTGTATTTGATTTTTTTGCTTTATGTTCCAACTTTGATTCTGGCCGTTGATTGGCTACATCTTCTGATATTCCTTGAGGATTAACACTTGATGTTGGTCTTCCGTCTTTTCTAATATTTCTTTTTTCACTCATGTCATAACACCTCCAGATTTTAGTGTTTGATAAAAGTGAATTTTTATTCCTTTTCAATTAAATTACCTTGTTCATCCACCTTGATACGTTTTTAAATTCTAAATCTTCCAACTTAGTCACTACACGTTCATTGTCCATCCTCCAAAGAGCATCCTCTAGAGAACAAGAAATTGGAACTTCACAGTGAATTTTCGCTAAGTTTCTAGACAAGTGTAACATTTCTAGATTTTCCTCAATTTTCTTTTTAATGCCTTTAGAGACATTGTCCAAGTTATTTAATAATTCATCAATGGAACCAAATTCTTTTATTAATTTCAACGCTGTTTTTTCGCCTATTCCTTTTACTCCAGGGTAATTATCAGATGAATCTCCCATAAGTCCCTTTAAATCAATAACCTGTAATGGCAAGATCCCCTTTTGTTCATGGAAAGTGTCATGCGTATGAACGTCATAGTTTCCTGTTCCCTTCTTCATAAGAGCGACAGAAACTCGTTTATCCACTAACTGCAACATATCTTGATCACCAGTAACAATTAGAACATCCTGCTCTTTACTATAATGGTTAGCCAATGTTCCAATACAATCGTCTGCTTCATATCCTTTAATTCCTATATTCGGAACTTCAAATGCTTCGACTACTTCCTTAATTAAATCAAACTGTGGAACTAACTCAATAGGCGGTTCACCTCGATTAGATTTATATTGATCATATATTTCTGAACGAAACGTTTTACTACCCATATCCCAACAACATATAACATGGCTAGGAGAAAATGTCTGAATAGAGTCTATGAAATAATTAAGAAATCCATAGATGCCATTTGTCGGTATTCCTTTACTATTTATCATAAAATTACCTGTATATGCTGTAGCATAGAATCCCCTAAAAAGTAACGCCATTCCATCGACAAGCAAAACTTTACTATTATCATTCATAAAATCTTTCCCTTTATATATAGATTTAAATCAATATATATAGTCTCATATATTTATAGTTTAACCAATAGAAAATAACGGAAAATATAAATTATTTATACTTTGGTAATATAACGGTAAACGTTGTTCCTACGTTTTCTTGGCTATTGATAGACATTTCACCTTTATGATTATGGATTATTTTTCGAGTTACCATTAACCCTAAACCTGTACCCTTTTCTTTCGTGGTGAAAAAAGAGTCACCCACTTGATCTAGTTTATCTGCAGGTATTCCACATCCATTATCCTTTATTTGAATAAATACTTTTTCTTCTTTTTCAAATAATAATATTTCAACATGTTCATTATCTTCAGATGCTTCAATTGCATTCTTTATGAGATTCACAAACACTTGCTTCATTTGAGATTCATCACCTAAAATAAGGTGTGTTTTTTTAGTACCATTCCATATTAAGTCAATTTTATGATTACGTGATTGTGCATTTAATAAAAACACAACCGAATCAATAATTTTACCAATATTTTGTGCTTTCAATTCTTCAACAGGCTTTGCAAACCCTAATAAATCATTGGCAATCTGTTCAATTCTTTCAATTTCGGTATTAAGTATGGATATATAATCTGTTGTTTTTATTGTACCTGCTTGCATAAGTTGTAAAAATCCTTTAATAGATGTTAAAGGATTTTTAATTTCATGGACAACTCCCGCACTTAATTCTCCAATTAACGCTAACTTCTCCGACTGTCTTAGCATCTGTTCGGATTTCATTTGCTCCGTGCAATCTCTCATATCTAATACAATCTTTACCACATTTGCAGATTTCACTATTTTCGCCTTTGACTCAACCCAAATTTTATTTCTTAATCTAAATCTAATAATATAAGGTTTTTCTGTATTAAGTAAATTTTGCCTATTATTTTTAATAAACGAGATATCATCAGGATGAACGAATTCAAAACTATCGCAACCGATTAAAGTTGAAGGTTGAACTCCTATAACTTCAGTAGCGGATGGGGAAACATATAAAATAATACCATTAAGAGATATTTCTACAATCACGTCTGAAGTGTTTTGACTAATTAGTTGATATTGTTTTTCACTTAACAAAGACTCTCTTTCAAATACTTTTCTTTTTGTAATATCATTGATATGAACTTGGGCAAGTACTTCGTTTCCTTTTATGTATGGTAATGCAAATACTTCTACATGAATAATTGAGCCATCTTTCCTAATTAACCTTTGCTCCATAGCTTCTGTAGTTTTCTTTTCCTTCAAAATAAATGTTAATCGTTCGTTACTTATTTTTTTATATTCTGGATGAAGAATATCCTTCCAATGAAGCGTATCCTCCCTCGAATACCCCAGTAACTGATAAATACGTTGATTAGCATAAACTAACTCTTCTTGATTAAGTAGTATAATCCCTGTTAATGAGTTTTCGATAATTTGAGAGAAATCTAATGAACCTATAGAAGTAGCCAAATAACCCCTCCTTTAATAAAATTAAACATCAATCGTGGACAATTGTAAATAAATTATGTAAATTATTAAGACTGGGAATTTTAAATTTGTACCTATTTATACAATTAGGAGTGTTGAATTTGAGTGAAAAAAATCTTTTGCAAACAGCCACATTTGCTGGTGGTTGTTTCTGGTGTATGGTTAAACCTTTTGATCAATGGGATGGTGTCCATCAAGTAACTTCTGGATATACTGGTGGACATATAAAAAATCCGTCGTATGAGCAAGTGAAAACTGGACAAACTGGGCACTATGAAGCAGTCCAAATCATATTTGATCCATTAAAAATAACATATGATCAAATTCTTTCTCTTTACTGGCCTCAAGTAGATCCAACTGATTCAGAAGGCCAGTTCCAAGATCGTGGACCACAGTATCGAGCTGCTATCTTTTATCATTCAGAACAACAAAAAATAAAAGCAGAACAATCAAAACAAGAAGTTAAAAATAGTGGTAAATTTAAAAAAGAAATTGTTACAGAGATATTACCTGCTTCTGATTTTTATCCTGCAGAAGACTATCATCAAGATTTTTATAAAAAAAACGAAAAAGAATATCAAGAAGATAGGAAACAATCAGGTAGAGATGAGTTCATAACTACATTTTGGAATTAACCAAATAGAGCCTTTCGTTTGAAAGGTTCTTTGACGTGTTATTACTTTACATAATATAATTATAGTGAATTATGATAAAACCTTTGCTAACAACTTGTAAGAATTGCATTTTTCCTTGAAGTCAAAAATATTCGTTATTATTAAAAATTCATCTACACCACCATATTTCTTGCTTAATTCTTCAAGTTCTTTTTTTACACCATCAGGCGTACCAACAATAGCTCTTTTACGATTTTCCTTAATCTGATCTAACTCTTCTTTACTTAAACTTGTTTTGTTAATTTCAGAACTTGACGAAATTTTAGTATCTCCTCCATTTTTAACATTTAATAACCATTTATCTTGACTAATGGCTAACTCTCCCGCTTTCTTTTCAGTTTCTGCACACACGACAAACACACAAACATTCACCTTAGGTTTTTCCAAATTTAAGGAGGGTTTAAATTTATATCGATACTTCTCAATTGCTTTTTGACCATTTTCTGGATTTATAAAGTGTCCAAATGTAAAGCCCGCTCCTATATTAGCAGCGTTTATGGCTCCTCTTTCTGATAATCCCAACACCCACATTTCCGGATGTGTATCTATTCTTGGGCTAGCTTTTATAGTGCGAAACTCATGATCGCTAGCCAGATCATTAAATAAAAAACCATACAACTCTTCCAATTGGACAGGAAATAAACTAAGGTTCTTTTTAAGTCGGTCTGTCAAAGCTAATCGTGTTGTTGATGAACCTCCTGGAGACCTACCAATACCTAAATCTATTCGATTAGGGTATAGTGCCTCCAGCATGTTAAACATTTCTGCGACTTTTAGAGGTGCGTATTGAGGAAGTAAAACACCACCCGAGCCAATTCTAATTTTATTTGTTTCCGCTGCTAAACGAGCAATTAAGATTTCAGGCGCTGAACTTGCTAAGCCATTCGTATTATGATGCTCTGCAACCCAATAACGGGTATAGCCTAGAGTCTCTACAAGTTTAGCCAACTGTATCGAGTTTTCTAACGTTTCTTTTGGTGTTGATCCTCTTGAAATTGGTGCCTGATCTAATACACTAAACTTCATTATTACCCCTCTTCCTAGGAAGATATTAATGTTAATTGAGTCTCATAATTACCTTATTCAGTCATAGGTGGCGATAAAATTGGTATTATGAAATTGATTAAATTATATAAAAACAAAAAAGAGTGTCACCACTCTTTAATATCTGGGCGATCTCCCTTACTATTTCCCTTTTTTGAAAAACGATTAGATAGCTCTTGTTTAACTTGGTTTAGTGATACGCCTTGGTCTGCCATCAATACAAAACTATGATAAATAAGATCACTAATTTCATTTTTAATCTCTGTTTTATCATTATTTTTCGCTGCAATAACAACTTCGCCAGCCTCTTCAATTACTTTTTTACCAATCTTGTCAATTCCTTTATCAAACAAATAGTTCGTATAAGAGTTATCTGCTTTAACTTGCTTTCTTTCTTCAATTTCAGCCATTACATCTTCAAAAATTGAAAAAGCAAACGAATCTTCATTCTGATAAGTAGCACCTGTCTCCAAATCTATAGATTGATAAAAACAAGAAATCTTTCCTGTGTGACATGCAGGGCCCTCTGGCTTTACTTTTATTAAGAGTGTATCATTGTCACAATCCAAACGAATCGACTGTACTGCCTGCGTATTTCCCGATGTAGCACCTTTATGCCACAGCTCGTCCCTGGAACGTGAGTAAAACCATGTTTGTTTTGTTTCTAGTGTTTTGTTAAAGGATTCTTCGTTCATATACGCTAACATTAATATATCACTTGTTACTTCATTGACTATAATTGCCGGAATTAACCCTTTAGAAAAATCAGGCTTCACGAATATTCACTCCTTGCTTTTTACAACTATCTTTAACTTGCCTAATAGAAAATGTCTCTTCATGAAAAATCGATGCTGCTAGCGCAGCTGACACATCTGTTTTTTCAAATACTTCAGAGAAGTGTTCAGGGGTACCACAGCCACCAGAAGCAATGACAGGTATGCGCACAGCATCAACAACTGTTTTTGTGAGTTCTATATCAAAACCATCCTTAACACCATCTGTATCGACACTTGTTAATAAAATCTCACCAGCACCTTTTTGTTCAGCAGTTTTTGCCCATTCAATTGCGTCTATACCACTATCTTTACTACCTCCATGGGTCATTACATGCCAACCATCTTCAAACCGTTTTGCATCAATAGCAACAACAATGCATTGTGCTCCAAACCTTAATGAAGACTCTGTAATAAGTTCAGGATTAGCAACTGCAGCTGAATTCATTCCAACTTTATCAGCCCCTGCTTTTAGCAATCTTGTCACATCATCTATCGTACGAACTCCACCACCTACAGTAAATGGTACAAATACGTTTTCAGCAGTATCTTTTACAATATCCACCATAGTTTGGCGCCCCTCATTTGTTGCAGATATATCTAAAAATATAATCTCATCAGCACCATGTTTCGAGTATAGTGATGCCATTGCTACAGGATCACCCAATTCACGTAATGAAACAAAATTTGTTCCTTTTACGACTTTTCCTTCTTTTACATCTAAACAGGGAATAATTCTCTTTACAATCACTGAGATGCCCCCTTTAATGTAACTTTTCCTTCATAAATCGCCTTACCTACAATCGCTTCTTCAATTCCTATTTCTTCTAATGCTTTTAAATCATCATTATCTTTAATCCCACCTGATGCCACAATCTTACAACTGACTGCTTCCATCAAATCAACTAAAGCCTGTACATTTGGGCCAGTCATCGTTCCATCTCTTGAAATGTCAGTGAAAACAATTGTCTTAACACCAAGTACTTCCATTTTTTTAGCAAAATCAATATAATCAATTTCGGACAAAGTTTCCCATCCACGAGTAGCTACTTTCCCATCCTTTGCATCAATACCAACAACAATATAATCAGCATATTGCCGAAGCGCAGCTTTTAAAAATGTTTCATCTTCTAATGCTGCTGTTCCTAAGACAAGACGGTCAGCTCCTGCATTCACTAACTTTTGTATCGTATCTAGACTACGTATTCCACCACCAACTTGAATAGGTACCGTAGAATTAGCACATAATTTTTTTATTAAATCATATTGTCTTGCCTCACCATTACGTGCCCCGTCTAAATCAACAATATGTACGATTTCAGCTCCATCTTTAATAAAAGTTGCTAGTTGTGATTCTGGATCACTCCCGACTTGCGTAGTTTTACTAAAATCACCTTGATAGAGGCGAACACATTTTCCATCTATTAAATCAATTGCTGGTAAAATTTTCACTTTTGTCCCTCCTGAAGAAACGCTTTTAAAATTCCGACACCAACTTCTCCACTTTTTTCCGGATGAAATTGAATACCAAATACATTTTCTTTTTGAACAATACCAGGTACTTCTGTTCCGTATTCAGCTGAAGCAACAATAAACTTATCATCTGTTTTCGCTTGATAAGAATGTACAAAATAAACATGTTTATCTTGAAATGATTGAAAAGGTTGATGTCCTTTTTTAATAGTTAAAGCATTCCAACCAATATGAGGTAATAAATACTCTGTTTCTATTTTTTCGATTGTTCCAGGTATGATATCCAAGCCCTTTGAAAAACCAGCTTCATAGCCTTCTGAAAACAATAATTGCATTCCTAAACAAATACCCAAAAATGGTTTTTCATTTGCTAAGCGTTGTAAGGGTTCCTTTAAACCCCGATTATTTATTTCTTCTACTGCTGCTTGAAATGAACCAACACCTGGCAATATAATGTGGGATGCTTTTTCTAATTCAGCTATATTATCCGTAAGTATTACCTCATAACCTAATCGCTTAAAAGCGGTCGAAACACTAGCAACATTTCCCATTCCATAATCTACAATTGCTATCATTATTCAATTAGCCCCTTTGTTGAGTTAACTCCTTCGATTTCTGGATTAATACGGATTGCATCTGCAAGTGATCTACCCAAAGCTTTAAATAACGCTTCAACCTTATGATGTGTATTTTCACCATATAGGACCCGTGCATGCAACGTAATACCTGATTGGAATGCAAAGGCCTGCATGAATTCCTTCACTAATTCCGTATCAAAATCTCCTAGTTTTTGATTATCAAATGACGCATCAAATGCTAGAAATGGACGTCCGCTAATATCTAATGCAACAAATCCTAGAGTTTCGTCCATTGGCACATAGGCACTGCCATAACGATTTATTTTCACCTTATCTCCTAATGCTTCTCTTATCACTTGGCCTAAAACAATTCCCACATCTTCCACTGTATGGTGACTGTCAATATGCAAATCACCATTAGCTTTAATGGTTAATCCAATACGACCATGTCTAGCGAATAATTCCAACATATGATCAAAAAAACCAACACCAGTTTTAATGTTTACTTCCTTACTATTATCTAAATTACAAATTACTTCAATTTCTGTCTCATTTGTTTTTCTACTTTTACTTGCAGTTCGCAAATGAATCACTCCATTCAGAATCTATTATATATATATATAGAACTTTTTTTATTTGTTCAATCGCTTTTGCACTGCTCTTGCATGCCCCTCTAATTGTTCTTCTGTTGCAATATTGACAACGTGCTGTGCTGCATCATCTAAAGCTTGTTGTGAATAATATAAAAATGTTGTTTTTTTAATAAAATCATCTACAGATAAACCAGATGAAAATCTAGCGGTACCTGACGTTGGGAGCACATGATTTGGTCCAGCAAAATAGTCGCCTAATGCTTCAGGTGTATAGTTTCCAAGAAAAACTGACCCTGCATTTTTTACTTTTCCTAAGTAATTAAGAGGACTTTCAACCTGGACCTCAAGGTGTTCTGGTGCTAATCGATTTGATAACTCAAATGCTTGAGTAATATCCGAAACCAACACACAACTACTTTTATTTTTTAATGCTTTTTCAGCAATTTCTCTTCTCGGTAAATTTGAACACTGTCTCTCTAATTCCATTTTTGTTTCTTTTATTAATTGATCAGATGTTGAAAACAAGAATGCGCGTGCGTTCTCATCATGTTCTGCTTGTGCAATTAAATCAGCTGCTATGTAGATTGGGTTTGCTGTTTGATCCGCTATAATCGCAACTTCAGATGGACCTGCAATCATATCTATTCCAACATCTCCATAAACAAGTGATTTAGCTGCTGCAACATATGCATTACCTGGTCCGACAATCTTATCAACATTACTAATCGTCTCTGTACCATAAGCTAATGCTGCAATTGCTTGTATTCCACCAATCTTCAATATTTTTGAAACACCCGCAATATCAGCAGCCACCGATAAAATCGGAGCTATATTCTCCCCATTTCTAGCCGGGGTCACCATAATAACTTCTTCTACTCCAGCTAGTACAGCAGGAATGGCATTCATCAATACAGAAGATGGATAACAAGCTGTTCCACCCGGTACATAGATGCCTACTCGTTCGATAGGTCGAAACAATTGTCCTGATACAACCTCTTCCCCTACATTCATAAAACGAGAAGAGCTTAATTGTTGCTTATGAAAGTCACGAATATTGTCCGCCGCTAATTTCAAAGATGTTATCGTATCTGGATCCACCTCATCCCATGCTTGTTCGCGTTCTTTATTTGATACTTCAAAATCGATTGGTACATAGTTATCAAACTGTTCTACATATTTACTTAAAGCTTTATCACCGTTTTCGCGAATATCATTAATTACTTGTTTAGCTATTTCAATAATAGTAGTATCTTCTAAACTAGCTTTTTGCTTAGAAAGGAATTTCTCTTCAAATGATTGTATAGAATAAGATGGAATCATTTTACTACAACCCCTCTCCGAAATGATTCAATAACTGTAGCTAATTCGTCTCGTTTAATTTTCAGTGAAGACCGATTGGCAATACAGCGGGCACTAAATTCAAAAAACTCTTCTTTTATGACAAGACCATTCTCTTTTAATGTATTTCCAGTTTCGACAATATCAACAATACCATCTGCTAATCCTAAAATAGGAGCAAGTTCAACTGACCCCTCTAACTTGAAAATTTCTACAGACTCGCCCTTTTGTTTAAAAAACTCTTTTGTGATGTTCGTATATTTACTAGCAATACGTCTTTTTCTTTCCGGCCACACCTTACCTTCTTCTGTCGCTAAGGCCATTCGACATTGACCAAAAGGTAATGGAAACAAATTATAAACATCCGGTTGGAACTCTGCTAATATGTCTTCCCCAACGATCCCTAAATCTGCAATACCATGTTCCACATAAGTAGTCACATCTACACCTTTAGCAAACACAAATTGAAAATCATCTGTTTCAACACGAAGTTTTCTC
The DNA here is from genome assembly GCF_030282825.1 of Aquibacillus rhizosphaerae. Classification (GTDB taxonomy): domain Bacteria; phylum Bacillota; class Bacilli; order Bacillales; family Amphibacillaceae; genus Aquibacillus_C; species Aquibacillus_C rhizosphaerae. The sequence continues at coordinate 41,200 of NZ_JASTZU010000018.1, read as the reverse complement.
CCTTTATTTACGAGCGGATCAACATCATAAGAAAGAGACTTAAAAAAATCTAAAAATTGCTTTTCCAGTCTTCCTTTTGTAAGTGCAATACATGGTTTCATGCTTCGACCACCTTATACTGATTATTCTCTGTAACTATCTTAACTACTTTATCAAACTGTTCTAAGTTTGTTGGTTCGTATTGTATGTCTACAATAGAATTTGTGTATGTTTTTCGTACGGTTTCAGCATATACATGGGATGCTTCTGTTGCTAGAATGCAAACCTTTTTCAGATTATCCTCTACTACTAGATTTTCTGCCAAAACATCGACATCGAATGCTAAACCTACTGCTGAAATTCTTTCATCAAACTGTTCGTATAACTTATCATACCGTCCACCTGAAAAGCAGGTTAAACCACTACTTTTAAGAAAACCTCTAAACATCAAACCGCAATAATATGGTAAGTTCTTTACTCTACCTAAATCCACCAATACTTCATCTACACCTGAATCTTTCAACAAATTCGCTAATTGTTTTATGTGTTTAATAATATTCAGTAGACGATCATTGTCACTCCACATTTTTTCATACTTATTTATAATGTCAAATGAACCATAAGCATCAACTAAGTTTGTTAAAGCTTCAGCAATTTCTTCTTGTCCGTTGCTAGCCGCAATTTGGTACACGACGTCTCTTCTTTTATCATGCATGGCTCCTCTTAACTTTTCCAATTGATCCTCTGTTAATTGAAGCGGTGAAGTTAACTCTTCAAAAATACCAGTATGACCCAATTCTATTAAATAATTATCCGTATTAAGTTCTGTAAGATAGGTAACTGCAGTTAGTAGACATTCGCTTTCTCCTAAAAAAGAAGGAGTATGTACAATCTCAATCCCTGCCTGCCTACTTTCTATCCCATCTTTATCACTTCTAAAAACAGATCCTTGATAAGACCATTTTAATTGAGAGGAATCCTGATTAACTACTGCTCTTGCAATTGCAGTAGTCCAATCAGCACGTAACACTTCTATCTCTCCTTCGCGGTTAAACCACTTCAACATATTTTGCAAATTCATACCTGCGTATTTGTTTGTAAATGTTGTTGCATATTCGACTACTGGTGTTGATATTTGTTTATAATTACGATCCGTTGTTATTTTTCTAAATATTTCATAAGCTTTTGAACGATTGATTAAGCGATTTCCAATTTCGTCCTGGCTACCTGCGGGTAAAAACATTTAATCACATCCTAAATTATTCTTTACTACGTCATCACTCTACCGAAGTAAAGTATTTTATTTAAAGCTAATTTTACACAATCCAATTATTCAAGTCAACCGTTATTATTCGTCAAAAAAGGAAGTGGCTCTTTATATAGTTGTAACGAGCTGAGATCTGTACTTCTTTAATAAATCATTTTTTTTAATCATTTGATGCGACTACAAAAGTAAATTTCTGATATTATAATCTTAAGAAAGGGGTTTATCAAATGAACACAATTGGAGACTTTCACGTACATACAAATTTTTGTCCTCATGGCTCAAACGATTCAATGGAGTCCTATGTTGTTGCTGCTATTAATAAAGGATTAAAATCAATAACTTTTACCGAACACGCTCCGTTACCAAAAACATTTATTGATCCCACGCCAAATAGAGACAGTGCAATGTTATGGGAAGATGTAGATAAATATTTAAATGAAGCAAATGAGCTTAAAGAAAAGTATAAAAATACATTAAATATTAAGATAGGATTCGAAATAGATTTTATATCTGGTTATGAAGAAAGCACTAAAGAACTATTAAATCACTTTGGCCCCCATATAGATGACGCAATATTATCTGTCCATATGTTACAAGCTCCAAATGGCGAATACGTTTGCATCGATTATAGTGTCGAGGAATTCGAACGAATCATCCAACAATTTGGAACCATTGATAATGTTTATAAAACATATTATAAGACGATTAAACAAGCTATTTTATCTGATTTAGGAAAATATAAGCCAATTCGAATTGGACATCTTACATTAATAGAAAAGTTTTCAAAGGTATTTCGAGCTAAAGAAGATTATCTACAAGAAATCAATGGATTATTAGATTTAATCAATGAAAAGCAATACGAATTAGATGCTAACACCGCTGGTTATTACAAAGAATATTGCAATAATTGTTATCCAAGTCTCGACATCATGAGAATCGCTTCTGACAAAGGTATTCGTTTGATTCCAGGGTCAGATAGCCACGCAAGTAAACATATAGGTCGTGGATTTGAACAAATTCCTGATGACATTACATTGTCTTCTCCAGGCACTATGTAAATATAGAAAAAGGGTACTAGTATAAATAGTATCCTTTTTCTAGTAATTCTTCATTATTACGTTCTTAATTTAACTTTAACTTTTCTAAGTTTTCTAAAGTAAGTTGGAACTGATCAACATCCACTAGATTTGTTAAAGAATAGTTAAACCCTTCATAATACGTTTCAATTGTTTTGATTGACTTTTGTTTTAGGCCTTCAACAATTTGATTCCATTCATGCAAATAGTGATCTTGCAAAAGTTGGTCATTCTCATTTACGTAAGTATCAATGTACTTATTCAAACTAGAATACAATTCCTCCTTCATCTTTTCTTTCTCATTTTTTTCAAAAAACGCCTTTGTATTTTTAAATAATCCTAACACTTTATCAAAAACTGTACGATCTAGTTCCGTAAAAGCCGACTTAAAAAGAGGCGTCTCAATGTCAGTTTTCTCTATATTTGGTAGTGCAATACCGGTTTCTACTTGTTTACTTAAGTAGTCTAAATAATCGTTAATTTCATACGCTTTATTATTTATGAAGAACTCTAAGCGTAAGGAAACTGCTCTGAATTCCTGAGCGAGTTCAAAACCTAGAGATTCCAGTAAATTGTTTAAGCATTTCTCTAATTCTGATTTTGCTTGTGCACCATTGCTCCTAATTGTAGCAGGATTAAAGAACTCTTTAAATCGATCATTGAACTGTATGGAAGTACGTTGCTTCACATAGTAGGTTTGCTTTTCTATTTTTTGAATAATTTCATTTTTATATGAACTTATATTAGCATTATTTATGGCTTCGACGATCTTGTTCTTGTCTTCACGATACTTCACTTGTAGCGCCTGTTTATCATCGAAATTCAACTTCGCTGTTTCCAGGTGTTTTTTTAGTAGTTCCTTAGCTCGTTCGATATCATAATAAGAAGAACGAATCAGAATCTCCATTAATTCCTGATTAATAAAGCGATAAAATCTATCTTCGAATGGCGTAATACCCGATTGTGAATTGATTTCCTTCCCTTGTTTTTCCTGAATAGCTTTATGACTGGAAATAGGAAACATTTTAGGGCTGTTAACTCCAAAGTTTTGCAGTTGATCGGACACATAGCTGGTTACTAATTCTAACTCTTGTTCATCTTTTGCTAAGTCTGCTGCATTGACGATGAAAAACATTTTATCTAGGCTAAAGGCATCTTTCACCCTACCTAATTGAACTAAAAAATCCCTATCAGCTTTTGAAAAGGCATGATTATAATAGGTTACAAACAGAATGGCATCAGCTTGTTTAATATATTCAAATGATATATTTGTGTGCCTAGCGTTAATTGAATCTGCACCAGGTGTATCAACTAATGTGATTCCTTGTTTGGTGAGTGGGCAATCATAAAATAACTCCATCCATTCTACATAACAAGCTAATGACTCTTTTGAAACATAATCAGAAAATTCATTAAACGGAATGATAACTTCCTTACCTAAATTAGAATATACCACGTCATATCCATCAGAAATAGCTGTTAAAAAGGAACTTTGTTTTTGGTCTATATCTATGTTCTCTTCACTGATATTTCTTAACCACTCTAAATGATCACTAATATTGACTATGTTCGTATCAATAACATTTTTAACATCTTGGAGCACTGTTTCTTCACTTTTGAATTTAACCATAATTGTTCTATGCTTATGCTCTGTCGTTGAAGGACTAATTTTATTTATGGCAGCTGTAGTTGGATTTGGAGAAACGGGCAACACTTGTTCACCTAGTAAAGCATTCGCAAAAGATGATTTCCCCGCACTAAAAGCTCCAAATAGAGCAACTGTGTATCGCTTATTATGCAAACGTTCTTTTTTTCGCTTTAAATCATCCTCAATTGTTTTAAAACCTGGTAATTCTTCAATTAATTGTAGTGCGTCATCTATTGTTTCTATTGCCAGTACTTTTGATAATGTAGGTTTTATATGGTCATTGGAATCCTGAATTGCATTAGGTTTAGATATCGATTGTTGTTTTTTCTTTGAATATCTAATTTCTCCTGTAGAAAAGGTGATTTGGCTTAACCTATGTTTTAATAAATTTCTAGATTGTTGAAGCAAACTACTATTCGATAAAGGTGAGCTAATTAATTCTTGAAGCTGTGATTTTTTAAAATTAATTTCCTTATCCAACTCCATTAATGCATGTTCAAGATTTTCTACCTGGTCTACAAAATCTAACTCTCTTGTTAATGTTTCAATTTCCATTTTTATATTTTCATGTATAGCTAATTGTATTTTATTTGACAAAGTAACACTAGACTGTTTCGCTAACCGTTTAATATCATTAGCAATATCTTCGCTATATACTAATAAGTATTCACCAGTCATCGTTGCACCCGGTTTGATGAGATCTACTAGTCGTTGTTTGTTATATGGTATAGCCAATGATTGTATTTCATTAAGTAAAGCTACTTGATTAATGTCATAATCTTTTGCGAACGCTGTAATTTTCTCTTTCAATTTCCATTCAATAGAGGCTTCCATCGCTTTCATCAGCGAATCAAAAAAAGTATCTAACCTTTTATTTTGTTCCATTTCTACTTTTTTCCTTGTAGACAGTATCCCTACTTTGAAACCTTTCTTTTGTGACTCTAAAAAGGCATCCGCTTTCTCTCTAATATCAGCGGGCATTAAATAAGCATTATCTAATGTAGAATTGATAATCTTTTTAAAGTCTTGTTCTGACTTTGTTTCCAGTTTCTGAAGCATTTCCACCCTATCTTTTTTATATTGCATTTCATTATAATCAATAGAATCTGACTTCAATTCATCTAATTGATTGGTAATATCTGCTTTCCTATCTAGATTTATATCATTCAACCACTCTATATGTTGTTCGATCAAAACATAGATAGATTTTCTTATCGTTTTATCAACGATATTGATAGGACTGTTCATCAATTTATGTAATTCATCTTTTAATCGGTTAAACTGATTGAATGGTATGTTTTCATGGAGAACCGATGTATAATAAATTCCCTCTGGACTAATATTCCATTCCTTTAGCATCTTATTTATACTGTGTTTGAATTGATCTAATGATAATTCTTCCTCTTTATGCTTATCCATTTGATTAATAACAATATAAACTGATTTTCCATGCTCCTGTAATTCTTTTAAAAAGTTTAAATTAACTTCTGATTGAACATGGTTATAATCCATGACGTAAAATAATACATCAACGGTGTGTAAGGACGATTCGGTCATGATTCGATCAGCATCATTGGTTGAATCAATTCCTGGTGTATCTAAAATAGAAACGTTTTTAGGAATAGCACTAGTATTTTTACTAATTTCCACCCGGTTAATTGCGTCTCCATCCTTACAATAATCCTTAATTACAGTTAAATCATAGGGCTCTTTATACTCAATTGGATTTTCTTCATTAAAAAAAACGCGAGCATAACCTTCACCTGAAGATAATTTAACCACATTAGCACTAGTCGGAATTGGGCTTTGAGGCAGTATATTATCTGATAAAAGATGATTTATCATACTAGATTTACCAGCAGAGAAATGACCTGAAAAGCAAATAACAAATTCTTTAGTATCATACTTGTTTAATAAATCCAATGCCCTGTCAGCATGACTATGGTGACCAGCATCTAAAAATTCTTTATGTAAAGCAGCTATACTTCCAGCTTCAATAGCATTAAGTGATGATTGCATCGTTGTTGAAACCCCTTTGTCAGAATATTCTACAGCCTCTATTATATGATATTAACATATCCTTAACTAATATTGGAGCTAACCTCACTAATTCCATCCTATTTTTCGTCAAAAAAAAAAACAGAAAAGAGTTCTGTTTTTTTACGTTGTCATTATATAGAATTTTTATTTACTCAAAATAACTAAAATCAGATATATCAAAAGAATGGTTTACGTTTCTTCGCATACATCTCAGTATTCACTTAACCCTAAAAACTCTTTCTGCTGGTCGATGACAGTGAAGATTGAATAGCAACATATTTATGAGAAGAGTCTACTTAGAATTGAAATAGATAAAATTAATTAGAAAGGGTATTATATTGCCCTCCGTAATACAAAATTGGACTACCTTCATTTATATCCAATGAAGTTACTTCAGCTATAAAAATCATATGGTCACCTGCTGTAACACTAGATTGAACTTTACAAGCCATTGTTACTAATGATTGTTTCAATACAGGAATGGTATCGATATAATCATACTCCACTTCATCAACCATTTCCTTTTGTTTCGCAAAAACCATTGATAGCTCTTTCTGATTATCTTGCAATATACTTACACCGAATTGATTAGTTTCTTGTAATAGTTTATGCAAGGAAGCTTTTTCATCAATCGAAATAGCAATTAATTTAGGTTCCAACGAAATGGACATTAATGCATTCACAGTCATTCCATGTATTTCATTATTATGCTCGGTAGTTACAACAGTAATACCAGTTGCGAATTTCCCCATAGCCTCTCTAAACATATGATTTTTCATTTATATTTACCCCTTTTATACAATTTACTAATCAAGAATATCACTTTTAATAAGGCTTTGGAATTAAATTGCCTGAGAGAAGGAATTGTCATAACTATTTATATTATAGTTGTATGCCTATACATAGACCTTCATTCAAATAAATTCCCTTTATAAATATATTTAACTATTTCATTAAAAAACGAAAAACGACTTAGCCCAATTAAATGGAAAAAGTCGTTTCGAGTTACCGCTTAATATAACAAGCTTATGTTAAATTATTATCTTTATCAGAGAATGGTTTTGAATAATTAGCTGGTTCCCATATTTCTACAACTTCACCTTGCTCATCAGAATCTATGATATAAGAACCGTTACTATATCGATCACTTTTAGTTAGTTCCAAGGGATAAATTGTATGCGTTTTACCTTCTGTAGTTTTAAATTGAATCGTGTCTTGCTCATTTACTAATGAAAACCCAACGATACGGTGAGGTTTCCGCTTTAATTCCCTAAGCATAACCAATCCACGCTTAGCACGAGAACCTTTTTCAAACTCATCTAATTTCATACGTTTACATGCGCCACGTTGTGTAACCAATACTAAGTTCGTATCAGAAGATAATTCATCGAAAACAAGACCATTGATAACATATTCATCATCTTTTAGCTGAATCGCTTTAACACCAGCAGCTCTCTGTCCTACTGGCGATACTTCTGATTCATGGTACCATAATCCATATCCCTTATTGGATGCGATAAATACATCCGAATGACCATCCGTTACATGAACATTGACAACCTGATCTTCATTTTTAAGATTTACTGCTACAAGAGCTTTAGAATATCGCTGTGCTTCGTATAATTTTAGTTCACTACGTTTAATCATACCATATTTAGTGAAGAAAATAAGATACTTATCCTCTTGAAAGTCTCTTACTGGAATAGCTTTAATAATTATTTCATCTTTATCAATTAAGACGATATTAGATAAATGCTGCCCTAAATCTTTCCAACGAATATCTGGCAATTCATGGACGGGAGCAAAAATAAACCGGCCTTTATTTGTGAATATTAATAATTTATCCGTTGTATTGATTTCTTCTAGTGCAACTAAATGATCATCATCTTTAATTGCAAAATCTGCTCCGTTTGATGCAGCATAAGATCTCAAACTAGTTCTTTTTACATAACCATCTCTAGTAACCGAAACAAGTACATCTTCACTCGCAATCATTACTTCTAAGTTTATTTTCAATTCTTCAATCTCATTTTCAATAACTGTCTTACGTTTATCAGCATATTTCTTTTTAAGTTCTTTTAAATCACTTTTAATAACAGAAAATAATTTCTTTTCATCGTTTAAAATTGCTTCCCATTTATCGATCTTTTTCTGTAATTCTTCTGCTTCTTCTTGTAATGAGGTTATATCTGTATTTGTCAATCTATATAGTTGTAAATTGACAATTGCCTCCGCTTGTTCTTCTGTAAAACCATAAAACTCTTTTATCCTGGATTTTGCATCTTGTTTATCTTTAGATGAACGGATGGTAGCTATCAATTCATCTAAAATAGAAATAGCCTTAATAAGACCCTGAACGATATGCGATCGTTCTTTAGCTTTTCGTAAATCGAATTTCGACTGACGAGTGACAACCTCTTTTTGGTGCTCAATATAACATTCCAGCATGGAAGTTAAATTAAGTAATGTCGGTGTTTTATCTTTAATTGCCACCATATTAAAATTATAGGTAATTTGTAAATCTGTATTTTTATATAAATAATGGAGAATTCCTTCACTGTCCGCATCTTTTTTTAGCTCTACAACAATACGTAACCCTGTTCTATCTGTTTCATCTCTAATTTCAGCAATACCCTCAACTTTTCGGTCGATTCGAAGTTCATCCATCCGCTTAACTAAGTTAGCTTTATTTACTTCGTATGGTATTTCATCAATGACAATTTGTTCCCGCGTACTACGAAGTTTTTCTACCTCTGCCTTACCTCTTACAATGATTTTACCTTTTCCAGTTTTATAGGCTTGTCTAAGTCCGTCAACACCTTGAATAATTCCACCTGTAGGAAAATCAGGTCCCTTCATAACTTTCATTAACTCATCAATCGTTATCTCAGGGTTATCAATTTTTTTAATTACAGCATCAATAACTTCCCCTAAGTTATGTGGAGGGATCTCTGTTGCATAACCTGCTGAAATACCTGTTGACCCGTTAGCTAAAAGATTTGGAATCCTAGCTGGTAGAACAACTGGTTCATTAATCGTATCATCAAAGTTAGGTATAAAATCTACTGTTTCTTTGTCAATATCGCGAATTAATTCAGAGGAGATACTCGATAACCTTGCCTCTGTGTAACGCATAGCTGCAGGTGGATCACCATCTACACTTCCGTTATTCCCATGCATTTCAACTAATACATTACGTACTTTCCATTCTTGACTAAGACGCACCATGGCTTCATAAACAGATGAATCACCATGTGGATGATAGTTACCAATTACATTACCAACAGTCTTTGCTGATTTCCTAAAAGGTTTATCATGGGTATTTCTTTCTTCATGCATCGCAAATAGTATTCTTCTTTGTACTGGTTTCAGGCCATCTCTGGCGTCTGGTAATGCTCGATCTTGTATAATATATTTACTATATCTACCGAAGCGATCTCCAATGACCTCTTCTAATGGTAAATCTAGAAACTTTTCTTGAAAAGCCAAAAAGGTCCCCCCCTTTAAGAATGAATATTTTCATTATCTATGATATTTGTATCTTCTTCTAAACCAAATTGCACGTGTGATTCAATCCACTTTCTTCTTGGCTCAACTTTATCACCCATCAATGTGGTAACTCTTCGTTCCGCTCTAGCTAAATCATCAATCGTTACTCGAATTAATGTACGCGTTTCGGGGTCCATTGTAGTTTCCCATAATTGATCGGCATTCATTTCTCCAAGACCTTTATATCGTTGAAGTAAATAGCCTGTTTTTAACTCTTTTATTGATTTTTTCATCTCGTCATCATTCCAAGCATAACGAACAGTTTCTTTTTTCCCTTTACCTTTTGTAATCTTGTAAAGTGGCGGTAACGCAATATATATTTTCCCAGCTTCGATTAGAGGGCGCATATAGCGATAAAAGAATGTTAACAGCAATACTTGAATATGTGCACCATCCGTATCTGCATCTGTCATGATAACAATTTTGTCATAATTAACGTCTTCTAAATTAAAATCTCCACCAACTCCTGCGCCAATTGTGTGGATAATTGTAGATATTTCTTCATTTTTAAAAACATCCGCAAGTTTTGCTTTTTCTGTATTAATAACCTTACCTCTAAGTGGTAAAATAGCTTGGAATTTACGGTCTCTTCCTTGTTTTGCAGAGCCACCAGCAGAATCACCCTCTACAAGGTAAAGTTCATTTTTATCAGGATTTCTTGATTGAGCCGGTGTTAATTTACCGCTAAGTAGTGCATCTTTTCTTTTTTTCTTCTTACCTGTTCTTGCTTCTTCTCGTGCTTTTCTTGCTGCTTCACGAGCTTCTTTTGCTTTAACCGATTTTTTGATAAGCATACCAGCTATATCTGGATTTTCTTCAAGAAAATAAGAAAGATTTTCAGAAACAACTGAATCAACCGCGGACCTAGCTTCTGAAGTTCCTAATTTCCCCTTGGTTTGACCTTCAAATTGCAGTTTATCTTCAGGGATTCTTACAGATACAATAGCTGTAAAACCTTCTCTTATATCATTCCCCTCAAGATTTTTGTCTTTCTCTTTTAGTACATTCGTTTTTCGTGCATAGTCATTAAATGCACGTGTAATTGCTGATCGTGCTCCAGATTCGTGCGTCCCTCCATCTTTCGTACGGACATTATTAACAAATGACAACATACTTTCTGCATATCCATCATTAAATTGAAAAGCGAAATCTATTTCGATATCCTGTTGTTCTCCTTCAAATGAAACAACCGGATGGAGAGAATCTTTCTCTTCATTCAAATAACTAACAAATGACTTTAATCCATCAGGATATTGATAAGTGTCTTTTTGCTCATTACGATCATCTACTAAATCAATTTGCATTCCTTTTAATAAAAATGCTGCTTCTCTTAAACGTTCCGATAGCATTTCATACTGATAAGTTGTTGTCGTAGAAAAAATAGTAGGATCAGGTTTAAAATGAATAGTTGTTCCTGTTTTTTTAGTTTTTCCTTTCATTTCCAATGATGTAACTGGGACACCACCGTTTTCAAAGCGTTGTTCGTAAATCTGTCCATCACGGTAGATGGTTACTACCAACCATTCTGATAAGGCATTTACAACAGATGCACCTACCCCATGGAGACCTCCACTTGTTTTATATCCACCCTGTCCGAACTTACCTCCAGCATGTAAAACCGTAAATATAACTTCTGGTGTAGGTCGACCAGTTCTATGCATACCAGTTGGCATACCTCTACCCATATCTTCAACAGAAATACTGTTATCATTATGTACCCTAACTTTGATTAATTCTCCAAAACCTGCCAAAGCTTCATCCACTGCATTGTCAACAATTTCAAATACCAGGTGATGAAGTCCTCTTGAATCAGTGCTTCCTATATACATTCCTGGGCGTTTTCTTACAGCCTCTAGTCCTTCTAAGACTTGGATTGAATCATCTGTATATTGAGATGTCGTTTGTTTAACCAATTGAACACCCGCTCCTTTCCTACAACCTATGTTAGCCTAGCAATCAATTAGAGCTAAGTTTTTTAGTTTGGATTTTTTGTTATAAATATTAAGTTTAGCAAGAGCTATGTTAATCGTAGCATCATCTAAAGAGAATGACTACTTAATAGTAGAGCAAACATCTGTTTGTGTAAAGACAGTTATAGCAGTACTTTTACTATTTTAGCTTGTTTCTTGCATTTCGCAAACAGTAATTTTAATTTTAAATCACCATATAATACTAATGATTATAACGAAATTTAAAAATCCCTACTTTTACAGGGTATCTAATTTTAAATAAATAGCAAGACTTATTGTTATATTCTGTTTAAGTTCTATTGACTATATATTGTTAGTATAATTTTATCCCATACTACGATCCTGCTAAAATTACTATTAAAACAAATGATAAACCATAGCAGTGTTTGGAGCGGCATGTTAAAATACTAATACAAGTTTTACATAAAAAGGAGAAAACATATGGAATATTTTCTATTAGCACTTTTAGCATACTTAATAGGTTCAATTCCTTCCGCTTTAATTATTGGTAAACTCGGCTATAAGATTGACATAAGGGAACATGGAAGTGGGAATTTAGGAGGAACCAATACATTTCGAGTCCTAGGTATTAAAGCAGGTATTATTGTTACAACATCAGATATTTTAAAAGGTACGATTGCTACATTGCTTCCTTTCATGTTTGGCTGGGATGAAATTAACCCATTAATAATAGGTCTCTTTGCAGTAATCGGTCACATGTACCCACTGTTTGCTAAGTTTAAGGGTGGAAAAGCAGTTGCGACTTCAGGGGGGCTATTATTAGGTGTAAGTCCGGTACTGTTTTTAATTATAGTAGTTTCATTTTTCATCATGTTATATATTACAAAATATGTGTCACTTTCCTCCATGGTTACTGGGGTGGTTGCCATAATTGTTACTGTATTCCAACAAGAGATTGGATTGATTATAGTAACTTCTATTCTTACTCTGTTTGTTTTCTATCGACATCGCGCAAACATTAAGAGAATAATTAATAAAACTGAACCTAAAATTAAATGGATGTAATTGATAAAATTATATAAATAATCAATCTTTTGCCGAATTTTATTTTGTTAATATAATAAAATTCGGTTTTCTTATACTAAACTTTGGTGTGTAATTACTATATACTAACACTTTATATAAATAAATAGTTTAAATAAATTGAATAAAACTAAGTTGTTGAGTATACTTTGAAATAGTTAAAGAAGGTTGAAAGGAGTCGAAAGATGAATACGACTAAAGTTACAAATAAAAAAACACTTCCAAATAAAAAAGAACGTCATAGATTATTCGGTTCTGTAGAAGCAGGACCAAGAACGAAGCCAGTTAATAAACAAGAAATGGCTGATCTACAAAATACAAAAAAGGATTTTATGTTTGATATTGATGCAGTTGGCATCTCTAATGTTAAACATCCAATTCAAGTTAGTAGTTCATTGGAACCAAAATTCCAAACAACAATTGCAAGCTTCACCTTTACTTCTAGTATTGATAAAGATAGTAAAGGTACAAATATGAGTCGTTTTACCGAGCAACTACATGAGTATCATTCCGCTAATTTTTTTATTAACATTGATAGTTTAAAACAATTCACAAAAGACTTAACTTCTCGATTAAAACAAAAAGATGCTTGTATGGAGGTTACTTTCCCTTGGTTTTTCGAACGGAAAGGCCCCTCTTCTAACTTAACTGGATTAAATCATGCTGATGTCACAATTAAAGTTACTTATGATATCGATTCGGGTTATGATGTCGAAGTGTCACTTACTGGAACGATTACGACCCTTTGTCCTTGTTCCAAAGAGATTAGTGAGTATAGTGCTCATAATCAACGTGGCAATGTTACGATGACAGTTTCCTTAGTTGAAGACTTTGATGAACATGAAATTGATTGGAAACAAGTGTTGTTAGAAGCTGCAGAAAGTAATGCAAGTGCGCGCATACATCCAGTTCTAAAACGACCTGATGAAAAATTAGTTACAGAGCATGCTTTTGAAAACCCTAGATTTGTTGAAGATATTGTCCGTTTGGTTGCTGCTGATTTGTATGAATTACCTTATGTTGAAAAATTCAAAGTCACTTGTCGAAATGAAGAATCTATTCATTTACATGACGCCATAGCATCAGTAACTTATGATAAAAATAACGAATAGTAGGATGAAGAGAAATGCAAAAAGCATTCATTTTATTGATAAAATTTTACCAAAAAGTGATTAGTCCAATAAAACCACCAACTTGCCGGTTTTATCCTACTTGTTCTCAATATGGTTTAGAATCTATTCAAAGATTTGGTGCATTAAAAGGTGGATATTTAACCATTAAAAGAATTTTAAAATGTCATCCATTTCACCCTGGTGGTATGGATCCTGTTCCAAATAAAAATACCAAAGAAAAAACCCGTCAGCTATAATCTGACGGGGTTTTCTTTGGATGTATAAAAAAGAACTTCCGTTACAAAATAACCCTATACTTATAAGAGGAGGAAAGAAATGTTCTTTCATACAAAAGAATTACAATACAATGCAAAACCCAGTAATCCCGATCCTGTATATGCAAAAAAACTACAGGAAATATTAGGTGGTCAATTTGGTGAAATGACTGTTATGATGCAATATCTATTTCAGGGATGGAATTGTCGAGCAGAAGAAAAATATAAAGATATGATTCTTGATATCGGAACGGAAGAAATAGCACATGTTGAAATGATATCTACAATGATTGCACAGTTGTTAGATGGGGCACCAGCTCGCGAACAAGAAGAGGCTGCAAAAGACCCCGCAGTTGAGGCAGTCTTAGGTGGAATGAACCCACAACATGCTATTGTTTCTGGTTTAGGAGCAACACCTACTGATAGTGTCGGCTACCCATGGAACTCACGTTACACGATTGCCAGTGGTAACCTCCTCGCAGATTTTAGGGCAAACTTAAATGCTGAATCGCAAGGGCGTCTACAAGTAGTAAGATTATATGAATCAACGACTGATCCTGGTGTAAGAGATATGCTTTCATTTTTAATTGCACGTGACACGATGCACCAAAATCAGTGGATGGCAGCGATTGAGGAATTAGAGCAAAATCAAAAAGCTATTGTTCCAAGCACTTTTCCACAAGCACTTGAGAAGCAAGAAGTTTCTTATTCCTTTATGAATTTCTCTAATGGTGAAGAAAGTTCAAAAGGAAGATGGGCAAGCGGCAAAAGTATGGATGGACAAGCAGAATTTGAATACATCTCTAAACCAGAAGCAATGGGACAAATACCGAAACTCAATCCTTCCCCAGCATATATGCACGGTACAACAATGCCAGGACAAATTTTACCTGGTATGGACCAAGCAAATTTTGAAGCTAATAATAAGAGTCAGGGTAATGAGCTTCATTAAAATTAAAAGATCTAGACTCTTCTCTATGAAGAGCTAGATCTTTTTACTAGCAGTATAAAGTTAATCAAATGTTAAACCTTTTTATCTGATTCCATTGTTTTTCTTGAGTTAAAACCACTTTTTGCATCTCTCCAAATAAATCATAATGAGGAAAGCAAGGGTCATGATGAATCCAATTCGGCTGTAAATCATATTGTGAACCCCACTTTATTAACTTATCTATATTTGTGCAGCCAACTTTAGTAACTGTATTACACCCCGGAAACCTTGGATCTATCCAATAATGAGTTAAAAAAGAAATATTCCCTTGTTGTACTTGATGTTTCCACTCAATTAACTCTTTTCTCTTTACACCAAAAGCCATATTATCCCTCACCCAGTGCTTGTGTATATGCCTTGTGCCATTCAGGAAACTTTTTTCTTAAAGAAACAGGACGAAAACTATCCTTTTTTACAATGACATGCTTCGTAGTACCTCTCACCGCTATATTTCCCGCTTCATCTGTTATTTGATATCCGTAGGTAGTTCGCAGGCCATCGTATTCTTCTATCCACGTCTCTACAAAAGCATCCTGTCCATATCTAATCGGTTGTTTAAAATACACATGTGCATCTACTACCGGAGAAACAATACCGTCTTTCTCCATATCATGATACTGAAAGCCTAATGATTCAATAAATTCAGTCCGCCCTATCTCAAACCAAACCAAATAATTAGCGTGATATACAACACCCATTTGGTCAGTTTCTTGATATCTCACTTTTATCTTTGTTTTTATTTTTTTCAATCGTTCTTCCCCCTAATCGTTAACCAGGCATTTTGAAAATCCTCTTTTTTCAATTTTTCGTATAGTTCAGAGTTTTTCGTATCTATATCTACCATTCGTAACGCTTGAAATTGAATTGCTTCATCAATTAGGTTAACAATAAATCTAGCATTTCCTTCTATCTTATTTTCTTTAAATTTATTCTTTAAAAAAGCTTCCACATCATTGTCTATATCATATTGATAGCTGTTTATATGCACTTTCGTAATGTGTAAAAGCTCAACTTCATTATAATCTTTAAAATCAAAGTATTTTTTAAATCTTGACTGTAATCCAGGATTACTTGATATAAATCGCTCCATCTCATTTTTATATCCGGCTAGTATAACGACTAAATTTTCGTTATGTTTAGTCATTTCATCTACAAGCGTATCAATTGCTTCTTTACCAAAATCCTTTTCACCTCTAAATAAAGAATAAGCTTCATCTATAAACAAGACTCCACCTAGTGCTTCACGAACTTTCTGTTTCGTTTTAATTGCAGTTTGACCAACAAAACCAGCCACTAAATCACTTCTAGAGGCTAATACAAAGTGACCTCTTTTTAGCAATCCACATTCCTTTAAAATTTGTGAATAGATCTTAGCTACCGTTGTTTTTCCTGTACCTGGATTACCTGAAAATACAGCGTGTAACTGAATCGGCACCGGGGGAAACCCTTGTTTTTTTCTTTTTTGCTGGACGCGGACAAAAGAAGATAGTTTTTTGACTTCTTGTTTCACATTGTTTAGACCAACCAATTGCTCTAATCTCTGCATAGGCTGATCTTCTGAGCTATTGTCATCCATAATATCCAAATCGGAACTAGCAATTCGCATATGTTCAATCCAATTTTCTGTAGAGTCCGGAGGCTTTGATGCACCTTTCTTAAATATAGCTTTTAATACAAGATCTCTAACCGTTCTGGCATTTCCAAAAGAATCGTCCACACGTGATTTTTCGATAACACTTTCAAAACGGTTTAATGCTTCTTCTGTAAAAAAATAATCATTGCTTAAAGCTGTGTCTTCTGCAATTTTTAATAATTCTTTCATTTTAAAATTCGGCAAGACAATATGATTTTGTTCTGGAAAACGACTTCTTAATCCTGGATTTGACCATAAGAATTGTCGCATTTCTTCTGGATAACCAGCTAATATTAACGCAAACCTGTTTGCATATTCTTTACTTGTCATGCTGGATACGAGTGTATCTATTACTGCTTGACCATAATCATTACCACTTTGTCCTTCTCTTTTTAAGCTATAAGCTTCATCAATAAAAAGAATTCCACCAAGTGATTGCTTAACAAAACCAACAGTATTTTCTTCACTTTGACCAACATAAGAACCTACTAAGTGAGAACGATTTACTTCGATTAAATTATTTGTTTCAAGCAGTCCCAATTCGTAATATATCGCAGCCAGTAGTCGCGCAATTGTAGTTTTTCCTGTACCTGGATTACCCGTTATAATCATGTGAAGACCTGGTTCATCAACCATTTGAAACCCAAGATCTTTTCTTTCTTTTTGATATTTCAAATAGTGATAGTATTGATGAATATATTGCTTAACATCTTCTAAACCCACCATTTGATCTAATTCTTCTAAAGGATTCTTGTAAATCGATGTTTTAAATATATCCGGAAATTGTTCATGAAAATCAATGCGAAGTTTAATTAGTTTTTTAATATAATCATTTAGCTCTTGCATAGGTACGACTGCTCTTCTACTTTCTAACAATTCAATCGAACTCTCTAAAGTCTCCTTTAAATTATTTAATTCATCAATGATTTCATTATAAATTTCACTCAATCGATTATGACTATTCATTTCTTTTTCTTTATCATTAATTAAATTTTCAACTTCGTCTTTCCACTCTTTTGCCTTTTTAATTTTAACTGATCCAAAATCTGTTTCACGTATCGACCAGTTTTCAAAATTGACCTGTTCTAACGATGAGTAAAAATTAAAGTAGGATTTAAAGTTTATAATCTCGATGAAGGCAGATTGAGTTTCATCGTATTTTTTTGCTTTCTCTAACAAAACTTCTGTAATTTGATCATCACTAAAATTCCTTTTTAAGCGATAAAAAGAAAGCATACTATATAAACTAGCCAAGGTTTTATTTTTAATTTTATCATGATAAGTATCTAAAAAACGCAGAACCTCTACTTCATTAAAAGGCGGTAATGATTCAATCGTATCCCAATTTATTATTTCTTGTTCTAATTCAGCAATATTTCTATTCTTATCCATGTTCACCGCTCCTTTCTACGCTTCTCTAGTTTATCACAACGTTGAATAATTTTTGATTAACTTGCATTAAACACCTAAAGAGCCCTCTCCATGCACATGAAGAGGGCTCTTATTTTTTATTTATTGATTTTGTTGATCATGGTATTCATCTTTGATTTCTGTTCGCATCGCCTGTATTGACTCTTCTCTTCTTTTGTTCTTTTCTTTTATTTGTTCTTTCTCATCACCGGAAGCAAACTTCATTGTCTCATGAGCCGCTTCAATGTTTTGAATTGTGTCTTGAACCATATGCTGAAGTTTTTCAACATTATCTTCTCTATTATCTGGATTTGGTTGAGTATCATGCTTGCTCATATACCTTCCTCCTACTTTCCCTTAGTTTGTATGAGATCAGGCTGTTTGTTGCCTTTCATTTGCATCTGTTTACCTTTATTTCCACTAGCCTCTAAAGACTGCATGCCTAAGTGTCTCGGTCTGAAATGTTTTGAATCCTTTTTAGGGTTTCCCATTATTTCATCTACCCCTTTCATTGGATATCGTTTTTATTATCTGTCTCTTGTTTATGACCTATTCAAAACTTAGCTATGTACTAAATAACAGTTTTTTCCTTGTAACAAAAAAATGACCCCAAAAGGTCATTTCCTAAGCATCTCTTTTAAAAGAATCATGCAATCTTTTTTCAATTTTTTCTTCAATTCTTTCTAAAAATAAATCATCTTTCATCATTTCATTTTTATTTTCTTGAACTAAATCTTCAAATGTTTTCTTTTTTCTTAAAGAAATAGTAATCCTCTCCTTTTCTATTTATAATAAAAGGATTACCATTTTTCTGAAAAATATAACATTAGTTTAGTTCATCTATCTTCTCTTCCATTAATTCATATGTCATTGGCCCGATAACCTTCTCCGACTGTATTTCTCCATCGGTACCTATGAAGTAAGTAGTAGGAATTCCAATTAATTTATAAGCATCTGTTACTTCTGATTTAGGATCTAATAGCACCGTAAACGAAAAGTTACCCTGACTTAAAAATTTTTCGACCGCATCAACAGTCTCATTAGCATCCCCTGTTGCATTAACTGCAATAATCTCAACTTCATCCTCATAGTTCTCTTGTATCTTTTGCATTTCTGGCATTTCTATTTTACAAGGACCACACCAAGTAGCCCAAAAATTCAAAAATACTTTTTTTCCACGAAAATCAGATAATGATACCTCTTTTCCATCAATCGTCAGCAAAGTAAAATCTGGAGCCGTTTCTCCAATATCGATTCCATTAGGTTTATCTGGAGAGATTATTGTTGTACCTTTGACAGAGGAGTCTCCAGTCACTTCGATTACATTACTTTTTTCTTCCTGGTTTTGGCTTTCATTGTAGTTAGTTATATTTAAAATTAAGATTACTATTAAACCTATAAAACATGTTCCAGCCACTATTTTTTTAAACAATCTTACACTTCCTTATTTAGCTAGTCTTTGTAGTTTTTCCATTTACACTATAAATATTACTGTATATAACTAAATCATACAAAAAGGCAGCTTGATTAGCAAGCTGCCTTTTTGTATTTGATTTATTTTACTGCCATTTTATTACGTAACACCATTTGCAGAATACCACCATGGCGGTAATAATCGATTTCTACATCACTATCGAATCGTGCAATTGCTTCAAATTCTTTTTTATTACCTTCTTCATCTGTAGCGGTAACTTTTATCACATCATGTGGTTTAACGGTTTCGTCAATTTCCACATTAAAAGTTTCTCTGCCAGTGAAACCAAGCGATTCTGCGCTTTCACCATCTTTAAATTGTAGTGGAAGGATCCCCATCATAACAAGGTTAGAACGGTGGATACGTTCAAAACTCTCTGCAATTACCGTTTTGATACCTAATAGTTTTGTACCTTTAGCAGCCCAATCACGAGAACTTCCCATACCATAATCTTTGCCGGCCATTACTAATAATCCTGTACCATCTTCTTGATACTTCATTGCTGCATCATAAATTGGCATTACTTCTTCTGTTGGCCAGTATGTTGTATAACCACCTTCAGTGTCAGGAGCAAGTAAATTTTTAATACGAATATTGGCGAATGTACCACGCATCATTACTTCGTGGTTACCCCGTCTAGACCCATATGAATTGAAGTTTCTAGGTGATACACCTTTTTCTTGCAAGTATTTTCCTGCTGGCATATCCTTTGCGATCGCTCCAGCTGGAGAAATATGATCAGTTGTTACTGAATCACCAAATTTACCAACTGCACGTAAGCCAGAAAGCACTTCTACTTTACCTGGATCTTTTGACAGTCCTTCAAAGAATGGAGGGTTTTGGATATAGGTAGAATCCTTATCCCATTGGTATAAAGGTTCGTCAGTAGTATTAATATTATTCCATTCTTCGTTAGAATCGAATACTTCTTCATATTCTTTACGGAAAATATCAGGAGTAACTACTTTTGCTACTTCATCTCTAACTTCTTGCATCGAAGGCCAAATATCACTAAAATAAACATCTTTTCCATCCTTATCTTTTCCAAGAGGTTCATTGTTTAAATCTACATCAACACTTCCTGCTAATGCGTATGCGACAACTATTGGTGGTGATGCAAGATAATTAGCTTTGACTAACGGATGAATCCGCCCTTCAAAGTTACGGTTACCGGATAAAACAGAAGAAACAGTTAAATCGTTATTCGCAATAGCTTCTTCGATTTCTTCCGACAATGGTCCCGAGTTTCCAATACAAGTTGTACAACCATATCCAACCAAGTTAAATCCTAAATCGTTTAAGTACGGCATCAAACCAGCGTCTTCTAAGTATCTTGTTACCACTTTAGAACCTGGGGCTAAGGAAGTTTTAACATACGCTGGAACTTCTAATCCTTTTTCAACTGCTTTTTTAGCAAGAAGACCTGCTCCAAGCATTACATAAGGATTCGACGTGTTTGTACATGAAGTTATTGCTGCAATAGCTACAGCACCGGTTTTCATTACAGATGATTTACCACTTGGGTGCTCTATTGTTACTTCTTTATCAAATTGATCTTTATCAAGTCCAAATCCTTGGTTACCAGCCGGAGCCGTGATAGCTTTATTAAAGGATTTTTTCATCTGAGAAAGAGGAATTAAATCCTGTGGACGTTTTGGTCCAGACAAATTCGGTTCCAGTTCAGATAAGTTTATTTCGACTAGTTCAGTGAACTCTGGGTCAACTACATCTGGGGAATACCAAAGATTATTTTCTTTACAGTATTTTTCAACTAATTCAATATGTTCCTCACTTCTACCAGTTAAGCGTAAATAGTTGAGTGCTTCTTGATCAACAGGGAAGAAACCACAAGTAGCACCATATTCCGGAGCCATATTAGAAATTGTAGCACGATCTGCAAGTGGCATATCTTTTAAACCAGGACCAAAATATTCAACGAACTTCCCAACAACTTTTCTTTCACGTAATACTTGTGTTACTTTAAGTGCAAGGTCGGTGGCTGTTGTTCCCTCTGGAAAACTGCCAGTAAATTTAACACCAATCACTTCTGGTGCAGGTAAATAAGAAGGTTGCCCTAGCATACCTGCTTCCGCTTCAATACCACCAACACCCCATCCTAATACACCCAAACCATTGATCATGGTTGTATGTGAATCAGTACCTACTAACGTATCCGGAAATGCATTGTATTCACCTTGATCATTTTCAATAGAATGAACTACATTTGCAATATATTCTAAATTAACTTGGTGAACAATTCCTGTTGCAGGCGGAACTGCACGATAGTTATCAAATGCCTTTTGTGCCCAATGTAAAAATTCATATCGTTCCATATTTCGCTCGAACTCTAACTCCATATTTGCTTTAAGTGCGTCCATTGTACCGTATTGATCTACTTGTACGGAGTGATCAATAACTAAATCAACAGGCACTTCGGGGTTTATTTTATTCGGTTCTCCACCCATATCAACCATTGCTTTTCGTAAAGATGCAAGGTCAACTACTGCAGGAACCCCTGTAAAATCTTGCAAAATTACTCGAGAAGGTTTAAATGGTACATCATTTCCTTCTGTCTGCCCCCACTTTACAAGACTTTTTACGTGCTCATCTTTAATAACATGTCCATCATGTTGTCTTACAAGCGATTCCAGCAAAATACGGATGGAAAATGGTAGACGAGAAATTTCTCCAAGACCAGCATCTTCTAATGCCTTTAAATTGTAGTAATTATACTTTTTTCCATTTAATTCGAACTGTTTGTGTGCTTTGAAAGCGTCATTTGTTGTCATTATCGTTACCCCCTTCTGTAAATTCAGATCGTTAGTCCGATCTCTCCATTCCCTTAAATCTTGCCATTATTTTATATAAGGCACCTATATTATTTTAAATGAAATCGGTTTATAAGTAAAATGATTAGCCAGAAAATTCACCAAAATCAGCCCACTTTTAATAAAGAGGGCTGATTACTTTGTAATATCTCAATTCTATAGTTGTTTTTTTATTTGATTTAATTTTTCTTTATAATCCCCAAGTTGATTGACTTCACGCTTATCAGCGACTTGCAATGCATGATTAACTTGTAGATATACCTCGTTAATTTCATCAGTTAAGTGAGCTAATTCTGCTCCATATTCGTCTTCGTTGATAGTTTGTAGTACAAACTTATTCACTTGATCGTCCATCTTTTTTACCTCCTTTCACAGTAACTAGTTTACTCAAGCTTTCATTGACAATTCATTATGTATAAAACAGTAAGTTCTATCTAAAAATAAAGATTGAGGAGGTTGAAAAAATGACAAAGAAAAACAACCAAAAACAACAACCAAATGAACCCCTGAGTGGTTCAAAAAAGGTTAAAAATAGAAAACACAGCAGACAGAAGAAAGGCGCTTCCCACGATATGTAGAAAATAAATAGAAGTACCTCTATTTTTAGAGGTACTTCTATCATGTGGAGTAAACCGGCAAATTAATTTTGAAAGTACTGCCTTTATCTTCGTTTTGATGAATCTCTATGTTTCCTTGGTGATTTTCTATTATTTTATAGGAGATCATTAAACCTAACCCTGTTCCATCTTTTTTAGTGGTAAAGAAAGGCTCTTTTAATTTATGTAAAATATGTTCCGGAATTCCTGGTCCTTCATCAATAATGGAAATGGAACAATAATCTTCATTATTAGTGAGAACTACTTCAATTGTTCCTCCGTCTTTCATTTCTTCTATTGCATTTTTCAATAAATTAATTAATACTTGCTTAATTTGAGTCCGGTCACAATATATTAACTGATCTTGATCCATACAAAGTGATATTTCAATATTAAACAATTTAGCTTGTGAACGTAACAAAGTAATTACATCATTTAACATGATAGAAAGTTTTTCTAATTTCTTTTCATCCGTCATAGGCTTTGATATGAATAATAGTTCTGATGTTATTGTATCAATTTTGTCAATCTCATCTATCATTATTTTGTAATATTCATCTTTTCTTTTAATGCCTGATTGAAGCAGTTGTATAAAACCTTTTAATGACGTAAGTGGATTTCTAATTTCATGAGCGACACCAGCTGCAAGTTGTCCAGCTACTGACATTTTTTCTGAACGAATCAACATCTCTTCTGCTTCTTTTTTATCGGTTATATCTTTTGTTAGTAATATAAATATATCTTTGTCATCGTTATTTTCTATTTTTTTCATTGCCGTTTCAACCCAAATATACTTCCCAATGTAATCTCTTATACTTAGGGTGAATTTTTGCGAATAATTTCTATACTTCTCAATTTTAGAAACAATTATTTTATATTCATTTGGAGCAACATACTCTTTTATGAATTTGCCAATTAAAAGTTCTGGTTCATATCCTAGTATTTTTTTTACAGATTGCGATATATATATAATTTTCCCCATTGAATCACATATTGTGATTAAATCAAAACCATTATCCTCAATCCAATCAAGAGTCTCCTCTGGTAGCTTTGAAAGTTTATATGTATTAGTATAATAGCTGGGTGAAGACACGCCCTTATCATTATTGTTATTATTGCTTCTATAATAAAAATTCGGCGTCACAAACATCTTCCCCCAATCCTATTGAAAATTTTTAAAGTTATAACATTACTCCACTTAACACTAGTAATGTTATAATGTAATATATAATAAAGTTATATAAAAAAGTATATTAGAGTAAATGAGAAATATGCAAAATGAAGCTGAATTTAGAGTAAACTAAATAAGTTCTAATTATTAGTAATATTACTACAAAAATCATAAAAGTGAAACTTTTGTATTATTTTTCTTGTATATAATGAAAGAATTGGTGATAATATGACAACAAGTTTTGCGATATTTATCGTATTCTGGACATTTTTACTAGTAGGATTACTAGCAATCGGTGGATTTTTTATGTTTCGAAAATTCCTTAAAAAATTACCTAAAGAAGACGGAAAATCCATCATAGATTGGGAAGAACATTATGTAGATAAAACACGGCATATGTGGAATGATCAAGAGAAAATATTATTAGAAGAGCTAATATCTCCAGTCCCAGAATTATTCAGAGATGTTGCTAGACAAAAAATAGCTGGGAAAATTGGAGAAATAGCTCTACAAAAAAATAGAAAAATAATATCTCAAGACATTTTAATAGAAGGATATATTTTGGCTACTCCTAAAAGAGATCATAAATTCCTTTTAAAAAAGTTGGATGAAAAAAAAATCGATGTTACACCATACCTCTCATTGTTTGATTAAATAGGAATAGGAAAAGACCTTCATTAAATTGAAGGTCTTTTTTATTATCTAGAAAATTATATAATTTACAGAATTCAGCTAACACTTAGAGCATTTTCTTAATTGCCCTAGCTTAGTATAAAGGAATGATACATAGAAAAGAATCGCAGGAACAAAGGCTTGGCTTTTCGTATTAGTACTTCTAAAACTCAGGTTTGCGCACGCATATGTAGAAATAAACCTAGGATTTTATAATTGCTTCTTTATTCTTTTAAACTTATATACCATAGATAATCTCCATGTGATTATCATACCAAAGGCTAATAAAAAAAACATACCACTTGTTTCGCCAACTGAAATTGATTGCCCGATTATAATCTTTAAAACAATTCTTAATAATAGAAGACCAAATAATATGACCACGAAAATCTTTGATGGTATTAAATAAATTGATTTATCTTTAATTTCAAATTTAGTAGTTTTTATAAGTAATATAGAAAATACCATTCCTACAAGCAATGCTTCAGCCACTTGCCTCCAAGATATTTGAAACATCGGAAATAGGAACATAAAAGCACCAGTGCTCATAAACAATGGAGGTAATAATATTTTACGTACACTTGCAGGTTTTTTCGACGCTCTTAATCTAATAAATATCATGGCAATAGCCATCATTATTCCAACTATACTACTGGCTATAGCCCAAAACATTAGTATCATCTCTTTCTATTATTCAGTTTAATCAAGTACACGATTGATAGCTTCCAGCACTCGATTTTCTTCAAAAGGTTTAACTAAAAAATCCTTGGCACCTAATTCAATAGCATCTACTACTAGTTTTTGTTGTCCCATTGCCGAACACATAATTACTTTAGCATTACTATTAATTTTCAATATTTTTTTTAGTGCATCAATTCCATTTAGTTCAGGCATAGTAATATCCATTGTTACGAGGTCGGGTCTTAAAGACTCAAATAATTCGATGGCTTCATTTCCATTTTCAGCCTCTCCGACAACAACATGACCTCCTTTTTTAAGCATATTTGTTATTGTTACTCTCATGAATTTTGCATCATCTACAATTAGTATGTTAGCCATATGTTTCCTCCTTAAAATTACGATTGCTTTACTTAAATATCAGTCAGAATCTTTAATCATGGGATAATATAGCAACATATTATTTTGTTTACAAATTAATAATTAATGCAATTCTGTTTCTTTTAAAAACCGTAAAAATTAAACCAACCTGCCAACCAAGAGGTTAGCTTAGTCATTAAATCAAAAAATAGAAATACACCCATAAATATCATAATATAGCCACCAACTTTAACTAAACGAGGGCCATTTCTTTTTATCCATTTCATCTTTCCAATAAAAAAAGATAAGATCAAAAAGGGAACAGAGAAACCAAGAGAATATGCTACCATCATTATTACTCCAGTTTCAGGTTGAGTTGCCGCCATAGATAAGACTGCCATTAAGATAGGACCTGTACATGGAGTCCAACCAAGTGAGAATGCCATTCCTATAAGAAAAGAACCTAAGAAACCAGTTGGGCGATTTTTAAAAGTTATTTTCTTATCCTTCATTAAAAATTGAAAATTAAAAACACCAATAATAACTAATCCAAAAAAGATAATTAAAATTGCTCCAAGCTGTCTAATTAAATCTTGCCATGTGAAAAGAAATTCACCTACATACGATGTGGCAAAACCAAGCAGCACAAATATACTTGAAAAACCTATAAGGAAAAATATTGTATGAAGGACACTTTTCATATTAAACATGGCATTTTCCTCTTTTATATCACTTACACTCATCCCGGTTATATAGGATAAAAAAGCTGGATATAAGGGTAATACACAAGGTGATATAAAAGATAAAAATCCAGCACCAAACGCTACAAATATATTTAATTCAGACATAATTCCCTCCCAAGTTTCAACTTACCTATGTAAAAGACTATTTTTATTATGTAATAATTTTTAAATATCCTCAAGTGTAATTACCTATAATCAATAAAATTCAAATAAATATATTTCCTAAACTAATCTGTTAAGATATAAATCCCTTGTCACCAAAAGGTGCAAGGGATTTATATGTGCAATAATCTTTTTTGTGTAACGTCTATATCAGGTTGTCCATTATTTAGTTACTTCTGTTGATTATTCATCGCACGCATCATTTGATTAATTTTCTTTTGCGATGGCTTTTGCCCCATCTGCATCATTAATGTTCGTAACATTTGTTCGTTAATTGGTGGGTTCTTTTTTAAATAATTCATCATATACTTTCTAGCAATGAAAAATCCAAGTGCGACACCAGCAATTAAGGCTACGATAGCGATTAGTACAACCCAAATTGTGCCCATGTCCGCTTTCCTCCTTCATGTTGTCTCTCATACAGTATAGTAAATCATAGATTATATTACAATAGCAATGTTTTAAAGTAAAACTTCTTTTTTAACGGGTGTAATCCAACCAGAATTAGAAGAACCTTGTTCGATAATAAAAAAACTTGGATGGAACCTTTTTAATGATTGGAACAAGATTGAATCCGCCTCTTGTACAGAATCACATTCAATCGTAACGAAACGCTTATCTAAGTATAGAGTTAGCGTTTGTTCACCTTTTCTTAATTCTATTCTATTTTCATGTTTGCTTATAGAAATAGTACATTGATGTCTTTTTATATGAGTTAATAAATGATTATATGGAATCACACGAGTAACATATATAAACTGAGACAATAGGTCCATCCTGGAAATATTACTCATATACTCATTGAAAAATCGATATAATATATCTGATTTGTAATAATAATGATAACAAAACTCTTCTTCAACCCAAAAAATAGTAAATTTCTGCATAAGCTTGTCCCTCCTACTTTGACAAACATTATACAGAAAAACGAGTAAACTTCATGTCATACTGCGTTAAAAAAACCATCAAGTTTTGTCATTTTACCAATTTTCAATTAAAAGCCCTTGACCAAAATAACGTCAAGGGCTTTTGATTGATTAATTAAATAAAGACTCAACTTGTTTTACAACATTTTCTACTGTAAATCCATATTCAGCCATTACCTTTTCTCCATCAGCAGAAGCACCAAATGTGTCAATTGCTAAAATTTTACCTTCATCGCCAGTAAAACGTTCCCAGCCAAATGGAGAAGCCATTTCAATAGCAAGACGTTTTTTAACTGCCTTAGGTAAAACTTTTTCTTGATATGCTTTATCTTGGTTTTTGAAACGATCCCAAGATGGCATACTTACAACACTTACATCATGCCCTTTCGCTTTTAACTCTTCTTGAGCCTTAACAGCTAACTGGACTTCCGATCCAGTTGCAAGTAATAGAGCATCTGGAGTTTCTTTTGTAGCAGGACTTACAACATATGCACCTTTTTTAACTCCTTCATATGCATTCTTGTCTGTTCCTTCAAGTGTAGGAAGGTTTTGACGAGTTAAAACTAATGCAGTTGGAGTTGTCTCAGATTCTAACGCTAAACGCCATGCTGCTGATACTTCATTACCATCAGCTGGTCTGATTACTGAAAGGTTCGGCATTGCTCTGAACGCTGCTAACTGTTCCACTGGTTCATGAGTAGGACCATCTTCACCTACAGCAATCGAATCATGTGTAAGAACATATGTTACAGGAACTTCTTGAATAGCTGACAATCTAACAGCTGGTCGTAAATAGTCACTAAACACAAAGAATGTTGAACCAAATACTTTTAATCCACCGTGAAGTGCCATACCATTCACTGCAGCTGCCATAGCGAATTCACGTACACCAAACCAAATGTTTCTTCCAGCATTGTCGTTTTTAGAGAAGTCGCCACCATCTTTAATGGTTGTTTTATTAGAACCAGCTAAGTCTGCACTTCCTCCAAAGAAGTATGGTACTGCCTGAGCAATACTATTTAGTACTTCACCTGATGATGCTCTAGTAGCTAGCGTATCTTTTCCAGCTTCATAAACCGGTAGTTCACTTTCCCATCCTTCAGGAAGCTCACCTTTCATTGCAAGTTTAAGCTCTTTTGCTAACTCTGGATAAGCTTTTTCGTATTTTTCAAATAAAGTATTCCATTCTGATTCAGTTTTTTGTCCGCGCTCTACGATTTTTTCCTTAAAATCATTGTAGACTTCTTCAGGAACATGAAAGTCCTCGTGTTCCCACTCATAAAACTCTTTTGTTAGTTTTATTTCATCTGCCCCAAGAGGTGCACCATGGGATGCTGATGATGCCGATTTATTTGGTGAGCCGTAACCAATAACCGTTTTAACTTCAATTAAAGTAGGCTGATCCGTATTTTGTTTAGCTTGATCTATTGCTTTACGGAGAGCTTCCGTATCATTACCATCTTCAACTCTTATTACTTGCCAACCATAAGCTTTAAAACGATCTTCAACATTTTCAGAAAAAGATTGATTTAATTCACCATCTAATGAAATATCATTAGAGTCATACAAAGCCACTAATTTCCCAAGTCCTAAGTGACCTGCAAGTGATGCAGACTCATGCGAAATCCCTTCCATAATATCGCCATCACTAACTAATGCGTATGTGTGATGATCAATAATTGAAATATCATTCTGATTGTATTTACCAGCAAGATGTTTTTCCGCCATAGCCATACCAACCGCCATAGCAAAACCTTGACCTAATGGACCAGAAGTAGCTTCCACACCATGTGTATGCGTTACCTCAGGGTGCCCAGGAGTTTTAGAACCCCACTGACGGAAATCTTTCAAATCTTCAATTGTTACATTATATCCCGATAAATGAAGTAGTCCATAAAGTAGCATTGAACCGTGACCAGCAGATAGAACAAATCTATCTCTATTAAACCAATCTGCGTTTTTAGGATTATGATTCATGAAGTCTGTCCATAATGTATAAGCCATGGGAGCTGCACCCATTGGTAAGCCCGGGTGCCCTGAATTTGCATTTTCAATAGCGTCTATTGCTAAAGTTCTTATCGAGTTAATAGAACGCTGTTCTGTTTGTTTCGACATTATTTTGTTCCCCTTTCAATTTTGCGAAATATGTACGTACATTTATTATCCTATAATGAAACATAAGAATAAACAAGTAATATAGTAAGAAAACTTAATAAATTCTTATTATATTACTTGTTATTTATAACATTTTTGTGTCAATCCTTTAATGATATTTATTTTTGCTGTCTTTTTTTAGAGCTTTAACCTTTTCGGGGGTTACATCATCTCCATTAGGATCTACCACGGTCATGCTTTTAAATTGATTTTTAAACGACTTACGCACATTTTGTAAATATTCTTCTCTTAACTTTTTCTGTTCAGCTTTTTCTTCATGGTTAAGCTCTTCATTCTTTGCTTTTTTTGCCAGTTCATTGATTCGACTTATTTTATCCTTATCAAGCATATTTATTCTCCTTTATGTTTCCATAATATATTAACAGTTATTTACACAAATAAAAAGACAAGTACCTTAAGTTGGTTTCCTTGTCTTCTTATTCTATATTAAGTTTTTCTTCCGATTCAAGTAATACATGCTCTTTATATCTTCTATGAACAGTTGCTTTGGATACATTATACCCAAGACCTCTTAGCGTAACAGCAATCTCAGCAAATGTTAGTTTATTTCTCCTTAATCTAACCACCTCTTGAATCGGGAATTTAATCCGTTCTCTTCCAGAGGCATTACGGTGATTGGATAAATTTTTACCAGGGTCAAATCCTTCTTTTATTGCTTTGTTTATACCCCTTTTAATCTTAACATTATGAATTCTTCTTTGGTATTCTTCAACTATACTAACAATTTGTAAGACCATCGAATCCGATTCTGATAACTCTAGTTTCCCTTGATAAGACAAAGTGTAAATAGGGATATTCAATTTTTTTAATTGGTGAAATAATGCGATTTTAGTATTTCCTCTTCCTAACCTAGTTTCATCTTGAATCAATAAACAATCTGCTTTCTTATTAATAAATAATTCTAACATGTCAAAAATCCCATCTCGCTCAATTTCATATCCACTTTCTTTTTCTTCAATAACTTTTACAATATTCATATCAGATTCGATTGCCAAATCTATTAATTCTTTTTTTTGGCGTTTTAACGAAGAGTTTTGTTGTTCTTTTTCTGTGCTAACACGACAATATATTAAAGCATTCATATTTTTTCCTCAATTCTAAAGATAAAGTTACTTAACTAGTAACCATTGAATAATACATAAATCCTAATGTAAGTAAAAAAGCCACAAAATAAAATAAATCAACTTTTGATAGTTTATGAAACATTTTTACACCTCCACACCATTATAAGAACCTTTGTTCGCTTATACCTCCATTATATAGGAACACTCGTTCTTGTCAACAGTTTTTTTCGAACGGATGTTTGTATAACTTTGGCAATCATGGTATAATCATGATATTAAATAATATGTACGAGGTGTTCTTCTAATGACAAAACTATCAAAAAGACAGCAGGCAATCTTGCAATATATTAAAGAACAAGTAATTGATAAAGGGTACCCTCCTTCAGTAAGAGAAATTGGTGAAGCAGTTGGTCTAGCATCAAGCTCGACAGTTCATGGTCATCTTTCCCGCTTAGAAAAAAAGGGTTATATTAGAAGAGACCCAACAAAACCAAGAGCAATAGAAGTACTACACTTAGAAGAAGAAGGTTCTATTCCAAAAGGGGAAGCTACATTTGCTCCAGTTATAGGTAAAGTAACTGCTGGTATTCCCATAACAGCAGTAGAGAATATTGAGGAATATGTTCCTCTACCAATCTCAATTGCCAATCCTGATGATAATATTTTTGTACTTGTAATTGAAGGCGAAAGTATGATAGAAGCTGGGATACTTGATGGAGATATGGTTATTGTTAAGCAGCAACAGACTGCTCAAAATGGAGAAATAGTAGTAGCTATGACTGACGAACAAGAAGCTACAGTTAAAAGGTTTTTCAAAGAAAGAGACCATATAAGACTACAACCAGAAAATGCTACAATGGCACCTCTTATTTACAAAAATGTATCCATTCTTGGAAAAGTAATTGGCCTATACCGACACATACATTAAAGCTAAAACCAGTCATATATTTTTGACTGGTTTTATTTTTAATGTATTTCACATATTTTCAATTAGGTCCCAACTGAGAAGGCTTATGTTATGATAACCATTACTATGTAAGTAATGATGTATTTCTTCCACTCTATCTTTAGGTACGATTATAGCTTCTAAATCTTCTTCTTTAAACTTAAAATCATCTAAACATCTCCATTCACGTTCCCCATAAAAAGAATAATCATAGTTTTTAGAAAAACTTGTTATCTTCAAAAAATTTATTAATGGATTTTCTTTCTTTACACCTATTAATTCCCATAACATGGGTTCTGAGCCCTGTTGATCCTTTTTAAAACCAAGTTCCTTGTTATTTATACTTGCATAAAAAGGATCTAAATATAATACAGGATGGAAGTATTCATGGATTTTCTTAGAAGTAAATCCTATCGCATAATCACCATAATATTTCCTATGATATGTTAAATCTTTCAAGGGTACATCACTTACACAACAAAACTCATTAGTTTCCACTGATTCAGAAATTAACTCTGTAGTTGTTGCTTTAAGTATCTTCGTCTTGATTATATTTTTTAAATTATTCAACGCCTTTTTTGGGTCTCTTAAGCTTGAATTTTCTTTTACATCCTTTAACGACCTATAATGATGCCAAATAGACGTATTATTATTTGAAACAGGTCCTCCAGTAAAATGCCAATAAATATTCGAATAATATCTCGGCTTATTCAATTCTCAACCCTCCAAAACCTACTACTTTACTTCCTATTATATGTTTTCATACTACTTAAGTTTTACTTATTATAGTTAATTATACTAAGTATTAATAGTTAAGGACGATCAGATGTAGATATAGATATAAAAAATATTGCTCCACATCGTTAAACTTTGCGCACTAAAAAACCTTGGCGCTAGTAGCGCCAAGGTTTTTGGAATTAATATTGAGATAAGTATTGTTCTCTTTCCCAAGGATGAACTTGAGTACGGAACATGTCCCATTCAATTTCTTTTGCTTCAACAAAGTGTTCAAATATGTGCTCACCTAAAGCATTTACCATGATTTCATCAGACTTAAGCGTTTGAATTGCATCATATAATGTTGCTGGTAGATCTGCAACACCGTTTGCTTCTCTTTCTTCTTTGTCCATGATGTAGATGTTACGATCTACAGCTTTTGGAGCTTCTAATTTATTTTCAATACCGTCTAGACCAGCTGCTAGTAATACAGACATTGCTAAGTATGGATTTGCAGCAGGGTCTACACTACGAACTTCAATACGAGTACTCAAACCTCTTGAAGCTGGTACACGGATAAGTGGACTTCTGTTAGTACCAGACCAAGCAACATAACATGGCGCTTCATATCCTGGAACTAGACGCTTATATGAGTTTACTGTAGGGTTAGTTACCGCAGTAAAGCTTAATGCGTGTTTGATAATACCAGCGATAAACTGATAAGCTGTTTCACTTAACTGTAATGGACCATTTTCATCAAGGAACGTATTTGTTTTACCTTTAAATAAAGACATGTTACAGTGCATTCCAGAACCGTTTACACCAAACAAAGGCTTAGGCATAAATGTCGCATGTAAACCATGCTGTCTAGCAATTGTTTTAACAACTAATTTAAACGTTTGGATGTCATCAGCATGTTTAACTGCGTCAGCATATTTAAAGTCAATTTCATGTTGTCCAGGAGCAACCTCATGGTGAGATGCTTCTACTTCAAAGCCCATTCCTTCTAATTCTAACACGATATCACGACGGCAGTTTTCACCAAGATCAGTTGGAGCAAGGTCGAAATAACCACCCTTATCATTTAGTTCAAGAGTTGGTTCACCTTGTGCATCTAATTTAAAAAGGAAGAACTCTGGCTCTGTTCCAAGATTGAAAGCACTAAATCCTAACTCTTCCATTTTCTTAAGGTTACGTTTTAAGTTGTAACGAGGACAACCTTCAAATGGTGTACCATCCGGCATATAGATATCACAGATGAAACGCGCTACTTTACCCTTTTCAGAAGTCCAAGGGAATACTAAGAATGTATCAAGATCTGGATATAATTTCATATCAGATTCTTCAATTCGTACAAACCCTTCAATAGATGAACCGTCGAAAGCCATTTCGTTATCTAATGCTTTGTCTAATTGACTTAGAGGTATTTCTACGTTTTTAATAGTTCCTAATAAGTCAGTGAATTGTAGACGAATAAATTTAACGTTTTCCTCTTGTACTTTTTGCTTGATTTCTTCTCTTGTCAATCCCATGTTTTTTCCCTCTCCTTTGATAATACTTTTCAATGGAAGAATCTAGATAATTCTCCCTGGCGTAACGAAGTTTTGCCAAGTCTTCCTGAATCTAATAATTCTTTTTGTAGAATCTTTCTTAACTCTTTATCAGTAAGTTCAGGTGTTTCTTGACCTTCATCCAACTCTTTCGTTCTTGGTAAATCTTTAATAGACAAAACTTGCTTAATGCCTGCTAAATTAATCCCCTTCTCAATCAACTCTTTTACTTCTAGTAATCGATCTACATCGTTGAAAGAAAATAGCCTTTGATTACCATTCGTCCGTGCTGGATGAATAAGGTTATGCTCTTCGTAGTAACGAATTTGTCTTGCTGTAAGGTCAGTCAATGACTTAACTATACCAATGGAAAATAAGGGCATTGAACGTCTATCCATATCGCTCATTTACTCAACCCCTTTCCTACTCAACTTTTCCATAAGTTAATTATACACGCGGAAATATAATTGTCAATACGTGTGAGCTTTCTTGACATTAAAAAAATCAAAAAATTTACTTAATTATAGTATTCGCGACTAAATCGTTGTAATTTCTAGTATATTTTCCACATGTCATACTATTTAACAAAAACAAAGAAAAACTAGGTTATTTAGCTTTATTTACTAGATTCAACATAACCTTTTTGATGCATATATGCTACAGCTTCTATTATAGCAATTTTCACATGGGTATATATTAATCCCCCTTGCACAAATGCAACATATGGTGCACGAATTGGGCCATCTGCAGTTAACTCTAAACTTGCACCTTGAATAAAAGTACCTGCTGCCATAATAACATCACTCTCATAGCCAGGCATTGCTGATGGATATGGTGTTACATGAGAATTTACAGGAGAAGCCCACTGAATAGCTTGACAAAAACTAACCATTTGTTCTGCTGTATCAAACGTTACAGATTGTATTAAATCTGTACGTGTAACATTATAACCAGGTGATGTTTTAAAGCCAAACTCTACCAAAAATCGCGAAGTGAATATTGCTCCCTTAAGGGCTTCACTCACGACGTGTGGTGCAAGAAAAAAACCTTGAAACATTTCTTGTAACATTCCTAAACTTGCACCAGTTTCTTTTCCTAATCCAGGTGCTGTAAGTCTATTTGCAGCCTGTTCGACTAACGCTTTATTTCCTACAATGTATCCCCCAGACCGGACTATTCCACCACCTGGATTTTTAATTAATGACCCTGCAATTAAGTCAGCTCCTACATGTGTAGGTTCTTTCAATTCTACAAATTCACCATAGCAATTGTCTACAAATACTACAATATCTTTATTAATTCCTTTTACAAATGAAATCATGGTTTGTATTTCATTCACGGTAAAAGATGGCCTATCTTCATATCCTTTTGACCTTTGTATTCCGATAACTTTTGTTTTAGCTGTTATACTCTTCTTTACATTTTGATAGTCTATCTCACCTTTTTCAGTTAATGGAACTGCACTAAACCCAACCCCGAAATCTTTCAACGAACCGTTGTTTGAGCCACGTGATCCTACAACTTCTTCCAAAGTGTCATAGGGTTTCCCTGTAATATATAGCAATTCATCTCCAGGCCTAAGCATGCTGAACAAAGAGATAGTAATAGCGTGTGTTCCTGAAACTATTTGTGGTCGAACTAATGCATCTTCCCCACCGAATGCACTTGCATAGACTGCTTCTAAAATATCCCTACCATAGTCATCATATCCATAACCAGTAGTTGGATTAAAATGGCTATCACTTACCCTTTGACTTCGGAAAGCTTCTAACACTCTTTTCTGATTTTTTTCAGCTGTTTTATTTATCTTTTTAAATAATGGTTCTAGTTCAATTTCTATGGCATCTGCCAATTGTTCAAACGTGGACAAAATTATTGCTCCTTCATCATATATTTCAATGGATGTTCTGGGTCAATGTGACCCTGAATGACATAACCTTCGAGAGGTTCATCAAATGTTTGATCATTAACAATTGTGTTATGGTTTAATTGCTGTAATAACTTCCCTTGGTCCGCCGGAACAAATGTGTGATAAGATTCCCACTGCTCGATTATTACACTCTCCATTTTAAGCA
This sequence comes from Aquibacillus rhizosphaerae, assembly GCF_030282825.1. GTDB lineage: Bacteria > Bacillota > Bacilli > Bacillales > Amphibacillaceae > Aquibacillus_C > Aquibacillus_C rhizosphaerae. The sequence goes on along the minus strand of NZ_JASTZU010000018.1, from coordinate 5,069 downwards.
ATACTTGATTTATATCGAAATCGTCATATGCACTGATTGTAATAAAAGGATGTGCATGTGGAATGAAATCCTCAGTGAGTAAATCCTTCTTATTATATACGGTCAACATCGGGATTTGATCAGCATTTAATTCTTCTAATAATTTAATCACTGTTTGTTGATGTTGTAATTGATCAGGATGAGATGCATCAACCATATGAATAATAAAATCAGCCTCTGTTGCTTCCTCAAGTGTAGATCTAAATGCTGCTATTAGTGATGTCGGTAAATCTTGTATAAAACCAACTGTATCTGTTAGTATTGCGTTTAAACCTGATGGCAACTGAATTTGTCTAGACATTGGATCAAGTGTTGCAAACAATCTATTTTCCTCCAATGAATGACTATTCGTTAACCTATTAAACAAAGTCGATTTACCAGCATTTGTATAACCAACTATTGCAATTTGAAAAGCCTTATTATCTCTTCTTCTTTTCCGGTATTGCTCACGTTGATTTACAACAGTGGATAATCTACGTTTGATTTCATCAATTCTTCGTCTAATGTGTCTTCGGTCTGACTCCAATTTAGTTTCACCAGGTCCACGAGTTCCAATCCCACCACCTAGACGAGACAAAGCTTGTCCTTGACCATGAAGCCTTGGTAACATGTACTGATATTGTGCCAGCTCTACTTGCAGTTTACCTTCTTTTGTATTGGCCCGTTGAGCAAAAATATCAAGTATCAATTGACTTCTATCAATAATAGGTACTTCCAACCGCTCATTTAGGTTTCTTGACTGTCCAGCAGATAATTCGTCATTAGATATAACTAAATCAATCTCAAGTTCATCAACAACTTCTTTAATTTCCTCTATTTTACCTTCACCCATGTATAAGGCTGGATGAATTCTTTCTCGCTTTTGTGATATTACTTTTAACACTTTTCCTTTTGCTGTTTCAGTCAGTGATTGTAGTTCTTCTAATGAAAACTCGAGCCTTTGTTCATCGTATTTTAAGTGATGTACAGCTATTATAAGCACTTTTTCTTCCATATATAAAACCTCTTCCTTATCTCTATCAGGGTCGAACACACACCTTATCAATTAAAGTATGTAGTATCTATATTTTACCAAAATGATTTTGAAAGTAAAATGTAGAGTACTTAACTAACGTACATTATATAAAAGTCTGGTGCACTCTATATAAATTTGCAGACCATAAGAATGGCCTGCGCAAACTCCATTCAATTATCTCCTACGATTAACCATTTTCCGAATGATAAAATCTTCCATTTCTCTTGGTATAGCAAGTCCTGTCTGTCTTCTCACTTGTTTTGCAAATTGCCTTGTTCTCTTTTCATCAGACATATCTGTTTCACTAAAAGTTTTTGCTAATTTTGAGATGTTATCCATAGGAATTCCTAACTTATACTCTAATTTTCTACGCATGTTCGGCATTGTAGATCACCATCCTTTACGAATATTCTATGTAAGAAGATAATGAAAAGGATGGACGCTAACACTTATGATTAGAATCATTTAATATAAAACCTCTTGACTAATGGTGCCAAGAGGTTCAAAAATTTTATTCTATAGTTAAGTCATTCTTGGTAATTAACATGAGTTCTTCTGTTGAGTAATGCTGCTTTTTCATTAAACGAACGGCATGTTTTCTAACTGATTTTTCAATAGTATTACGAACAAACCGGGCATTAGAAAAACTTTTAAAATACTGATTTTGCTTTTCTTTTATTAGATAATCACGTAATTTTAATTCGGCATCTTTTGTTAATTGATATTCTCTTTCAAGTGCCATTTGACGAGCAATTTTCAACAACTGTTCCACGGAATAATCATCAAAATCCATTACAATCGGAAACCTGGATGATAGCCCAGGATTTAAAGATAAGAAATGGTTCATCTCATGAGGATAGCCAGCTAGTATCAAAATAAACTCATTATAGTGATCTTCCATGTGTTTGACTAATGTATCAATGGCTTCTTTTCCAAAATCTTTTTCTCCGCCCCTTGCAAGCGAGTATGCCTCATCAATAAATAAGACACCTCCTTTTGCTTTTTCAACTAAATCTCTTGTTTTTTGAGCAGTGTGTCCAATATACTCTCCTACTAAGTCCGCTCTTTCAGCCTCAATAAAATGGCCTTTAGAAAGAACATTCATTTCATGAAATGCCTGAGCTAATTTTCTTGCAACTGTTGTCTTACCTGTACCGGGGTTCCCTTTAAAGAGCATATGAAGTACTTGTTGTTGTACTTTCAAACCAACCTTTTCTCGTTGTTGATTAATTTGTATATTTGCATAAATTTCTTTTATTGTTTCCTTTAGACGGTCCATTCCAATAAAAGAGGAAAAATCCTGGTCAATTCTTTGAAAAGGGTCATTACTATTATTATTGATTTGATCATTGTTCTCTATAATATAATTATCTCTTTCATGTAATACAATATTAATTTGACCATTTTTGTTAAATGAAACTTGAGATTCCACGTCACCACCCCTTATTCCTCACCATTATACGTATATAATTAAAGAATTGTGACACTTGCCTAGTAAATATTTTTAATTGAAATTCGGGTTAGAAATGATCTTAGATTGTGAAATCCAAAAATTTAAAGCAATAAATAGGTCGTAATTAATATTACAACAAATACATATAATGAACTTTTTATTATCTAGTAACAATCTTTATTAACATCTTATTCAAATACTTGTTTTATTGATAGATATTCTCTACATAAAATCAAAGTAATAACGAATGATATGGAAAAATATTGGTGATGTGTATGTTAAACTATCAATTCGGTTTAAATAACTATCTTTTAAAGCTTCATTTTTTTCACTATCATTAATTAATAAGTCTCGCTTTAATACAGATATAGTTAAGCTTCCTAAGTAGCCCGCAATACTTATTATTACACCTGATAATATACCGAACGTTAAACCAAATGGTGTGAGAAAAGGGTACAAGAAATAAGAAATTAATGTTGTAAATAACAGTGCTCCAATGAAACCTTCCCACGTTATATTTGGATTTGCAGATGGAACAACTTTATTCTTGCCAAAATAAAGAGAGACTAGATAATGAATAACGTCATTTAATTGTGTCAATACAATTAAGAACAAAACTAAACTTGATCCATACTCTGGTGTAGCAAACTGATAGTAAGCCAAATGACTTAAACCAAATACCATAAGCATCAAGCCCCATTGTGTCATACTTACTGAGCGAAGAAAACCTAACGTTCCTTTACGAATAATTCGAGGTAATGGCAAAAATAAAAAAACATAGACAGGAATGAAAACTATGAACATACCATACCAACCAATATAAATCCAATAAAACTGAACCGGAATAACTAAATAACAATACAGAAATAACCGCCTGTCAGATTTCCTTGTTTTCATCATTGAGAAATATTCCTTTAATGCAAAAAAACAAAGAACCATTAAAGATAATAAAGAGACAACTGGATTAAAAAGTGTCGCAAAACAGAAAACAACAAACATTCCCCACCATGTCTTTATGCGAACTAATATCCCGGAAAAGTCCTTTTTTGACTCTTGTTTCTTTAAAACAAATAGTACAATGGTCACAGATAATAATCCCATAAAAATGATAGATAAAGTCCAAAGTGTTTCAACCACAATTTCCACCCATTTCTTTGTTAAAACTGCATTCATTTTACTAAAAATACTATATAATTGAAAGATAATAAGAATAATTAAAAAGAGGTATGTTAATGAATGTAAATCGTTACGTCTATATTATGCTTTCTGATACAGGTACACTATTTACAAATGTAATAAAAAAATATACGAAAGCCCCCTACAATCACTCCTCGCTCTCTTTTGATTCAGAGTTAAAGGAAATGTACAGCTTTGGCCGAAAAAATCCAAAAAATCCATTTAATGGAGGATTTGTGAAAGAAGATATTTTCACAGGTACTTATAGTCGTTATAAAGATACTACTTGTGTTATTTATAAACTTAAGGTGACGGAACGGGAAATTGAAAAGATGAAACGTGTACTTGACGTATTTATAAAAAATGATGATAAATTTCTATATAACATATTAGGTGTAATCGGTATTTCTTTAAAAGAGCCAGTTGAGTTCAGTAATTCCTACTTTTGTTCTCAATTTGTTGCAGAAGTGTTAAGCCGATCAGGCATTAAACTATGGGGAAAACTCCCAGCCCTTGTAACGCCTGATGACTTTCGCAAAAATGAATATTTTCATTTAATTTATGAAGGAAAACTTTTTGACTTTGAGCCAATTAAAAGACACCTATCAAAATAGAAAGGTTCTTTATCAAAATATAGTTGGTAATTCATAAGTTCACCAGTATTTGATTGAGTTAAATATTGCATAGCCTGTTGTTATCGTAAAGTTTACCATTCTCTAGTACCCAGAATGCTTTTATATTTTATTATAAAGAAATAACAGCGTTAGGAACTCTTTATCTTCAAGTAATATTTATTAACGAACAGTTATTTATCATCTTTTTGTAAGTACTCCTCTCTTTTAAAGTCTTTCTATTTCTGCGGACACCACCACATTGAGTATAGAGTCCTTTATTTCCTAGAAAAAAAGCAAGGATATTGAGAATTTCCCCTCAATATCCTTGCTTTTAATTGCCTAGCGGCGTCCTACTCTCGCAGGGGCAAAGCCCCAACTACCATGGGCGCTGGAGAGCTTAACTGCTGTGTTCGGCATGGGAACAGGTGTGACCTCTCCGCTATTGCTACTAGACCTTATAACTATGAAATTGGTTGCGGGGGCAGGATTTGAACCTACGACCTTCGGATTATGAGCCCGACGAGCTACCAGACTGCTCCACCCCGCGATAATGTGGTGATTAATAACTAATTCACCGACTATAATTATGTTGATTATAAAGCCTAGCGGCGTCCTACTCTCGCAGGGGCAAAGCCCCAACTACCATGGGCGCTGGAGAGCTTAACTACTGTGTTCGACATGGGAACAGGTGTGGCCTCTCCGCTATTGCTACTAGACCATATAATATAAAAAGGTTTGCACCTTCAAAACTAGATAAGAAGTAAACAAGACA
>NZ_JASTZU010000017.1 GCF_030282825.1 Aquibacillus rhizosphaerae | reverse complement strand
TCCTGCAGGAGTGTCGCCAATTTAACTTGATACGCTGAAAAACAGCATCTATTGAATAATCTTTCTTATGATTGTAAAGTTTTTTAATATGTTCCCTTACAGTGCATTTAACCAAGGCCCAACTACCTCTCACTTGAAAAGAAAACGATACTAAGCGCAGGGAAAATACGAGACTCCTATGGGAAAGGAACAGTCTGAAGGCCCCACAGTGAGCGGTCTTTGCGAGCGAGGAGACTGAAGCGTTCCCCATGGAAAGCGAGTGTTTTTCCGCAGCGTTGGATCACAACTAAACTAGGGAAGAATGCACAAAAGCAAAGAATACTTAATGCGGACTTTATATAAAGTGTGCAAAAGCCAAAAAACAAAAATCGGTTCCGTTCGTTTGGAAAACTGTTTTAGAATACAATTGTTTTATTGCCATGAACGATGATGCGGTCTTCTAGATGCCATTTAATAGCACGTGCAAGTACACTGCGTTCAACAGACTGCCCTATTTTTTTCATATCTGCTGCATTATCTCTATGATCTACGCGACTAATGTCCTGATCAATAATTGGACCTTCATCTAAATCATTCGTTACGTAATGTGAAGTGGCCCCAATTAGCTTAACCCCACGGTTATAAGCACGCTCATACGGATTCGCACCAATAAAAGCCGGTAAAAAGGAATGGTGAATATTAATAATCCGATGCTTATGTACTTCTACAAATTCTGGGGTTAAGATTTGCATATAGCGTGCAAGAACAATTACATCGATCTGATAGTCTTCTAATAACTTTAATTGCTTTTTCTCTACTTCAGCACGAATATCCTTATTTGCAGGGATGTAATAATAAGGTATCCCTAGATTTTCAACCATCTCACGGGACGTTTCATGGTTACTAATTACCAAGGAGATGTCAGCCATCAAGTCCCCACTTTGCCACTCCCACAATAGCTCTAATAAGCAATGAGGCTCACGAGAAACAAATATAGCCATTTTTTTAATATTGTCTACATACGTAAACTTCCAATCCATTGAAAACTCCTGTGCAATGCTTTGAAAGTCCTCTTCTAGTTGCTTAGCCTTTGTCTTTAAATCCGGGGCTTCGAACTCAATACGTATAAAGAATTCTCCACCTTCTGGATCTGCTGAGTATTGGTTCGATTCAATAATATTTGCATTGTGTTCATATAAAAATTTAGAGACGGTCGCTACAATCCCTGGTTGGTCAGGACAATTAATTAACAGACGTGCTCTATTTTTGTTTTGTTGTTGAAATAAATTTATTTTTTCTTGAATATAACTGCTCATTATTAAATCCCTCTTTGCTCTAAGTAAAGTATATCTTCATACTTTATTCAAAAAAATATATAGATTCAAGTCTTTTGTCTTTTTCTATTTTGTTAAATCATAAACTTATTATGCTATATAAACAAATCATTCTGAAAATACCGCCTCTATTGCTTTTAGAAATTGATCTACTTCTTGCTTACTTGTTGTTAAAGGTGGAAGAACTCTAACTACATTAGGTCCTGCAACGAGAATTAACAAATGGTGGTCTTCTCTAGCCTTCGTTACATATTCAATAGCTTGCCCTTTCGTAACGATACCTATTAATAATCCTTTACCTCGAACAGCTTCAATAACCTCATATTTGGCTTGTAATTTTTGTAATTGTTCATATAAGTAATCGGCTATTTGATTGGATTTTTCAAGAACATTTGTTTCGGTAAATTGTTGTATTGTTGCAACCGCTGCTGCAGTTGCTACAGGATTCCCACCAAATGTACTACCATGTGATCCCGGTGTGAATGCTTTTGCCACATGCTCTTTTGCAAGCATTGCTCCAATAGGAATACCAGAACCTAACCCTTTTGCAAGTGTGATAACATCCGGTTCTATACCATATTGTTCATATGCAAATAATGTTCCCGTACGACCAATCCCCGTTTGTATTTCATCTACCATTAATAAAATATTGTTTTCTTTACAAATAGTAGCCAACTTATCTAACCAAACCTGATCCGCCGGAACTACTCCACCTTCACCTTGCACTAGCTCAAGCAAAACAGCACAGGTTTGTTTCTCTACTAGAGAATCTAATGCTGCTGTATCGTTATAGGCTAGATACCTAAAACCCGGTGTTAGAGGTGCAAATCCTTGTTGAATTTTCTCCTGTCCTGTAGCAGCTAATGTCGCCAACGTTCTACCGTGGAAAGAATTAGAGAAGGTTACCACTTCATATGCATCTGTACCTAAAACATCTTTAGCATACTTTCTCGCTATTTTTATAGCCGCTTCATTTGCTTCTGCCCCACTATTACAAAAAAACACTTGGTCACCACAGCTATTTTCTGTTAGTAGTTGTGCAAGTTTTTCCTGTGTTGGAATCGTATATAAATTCGAACAATGCCATAATTGTTCGAGTTGGCTATCAACTTGGGTTTTCACAGCTTCTGGTATGTGCCCTAAGTTACATGTAGCAATACCAGATGTATAATCTAAATATTGCTCGCCATTGTCATCCCACACAAAACTACCTTTTCCCTTCTTCAAAGTTAAAGGGAAACGATTATACGTTTGCATAACTGGGCTTAATTTTGTTGTATTAGTATCTTTAGACATAAGGCATCTCCTTATCTAACGAAATTCTTGTTCCGACCATTTTTCCATCCATAAAATCAACTAAACTATTCTGCTCCAGTCCATTAACAATGGATACTTCTGGTACGCTATGCGCTAAGGCTTTTAAAGCAGATTGTACTTTAGGAATCATTCCACCGTATATAACTTCAGTGGAAATCAATTGTTCAATTTTTTCTTTACCAGCATAGTGGAGTGTTTTTTTAACTCCATTTTCTTCTACATAAATACCAGGTATATCACTGATAAACAGTAGCTTAGCACCCAAAGCTTGCGCAATCGATGACGCTGCCATGTCAGCATTAATATTAAAGCGTTGACCACTTTCATCCATACCTATTGGTGAAATAACCGGAATAAAGCCTTGATCCGTTATGTTCTCTATAATGGATGTGTTGACTGTACGTACTTCACCGACGTACCCCAAATCCTGTTCTTGGGCTTGCTCTGTCGGTATTGCCTCTAGGAGTGAGCCATCTACACCACTAATACCATAGCCCTTACCTTTTACAGCATTTAGTTTTCGTACAATTTGCTTGTTCATCGAACCACTTAAAGCCATCTCCACTACATCTAATACTTCTTCGGTAGTAACCCGCAGACCATTTATAAAAGTGGATTTTACACCCATTTGATCTAGCATGGATGAAATTAATGGTCCGCCCCCATGAACTATAATCGGTGTCCATACGCCTGATTGATGTAACTCTGAAATGTTTTCATAAAAAGATTTTGGCAAGGAATCGAATACACTTCCACCACATTTAATTACTACATATTTCACAGTTCATCCCTCCTTACGTCCGGTAGGAAGCATTAATTCTGACATATTCGTACGAAAGGTCACAACCCCAAGCTGCGGCACTTCCCTCGCCATCACCTAATTCCGCATGAATAACAACGGTATCCTGTAATAAATATGTCTTTGCTTTTTCTTCATCAAAAGCAAACGGCACACCTTGCTTTACGACAGCAATTGGTCCAAGTGAAATATTTACTTTATTTGGATCTAGTTGTTGTCCGCTATATCCAATTGCAGTTATCACTCTACCCCAATTAGCATCTGCGCCATGAATCGCTGTTTTAACTAAATTTGAAGAAATAATCGATTTACTGATTGCTTGTGCAGCCTCATCCGAGTTAGCACCTCTTACTTGTACTTCAATTAATTTACTGGCACCTTCGCCATCTCTTGCAATCTCTTTAGCTAGTAATTCACAAACAACACTAAGTGCATTAACAAATAATAACCATTCTGGATGATTTTCTGTCAGGGCTTTATTTTGAGCCTTCCCATTTGCCATTACTAATACCATGTCATTTGTACTTGTATCACCATCAACAGTAATCATATTAAATGACTTATTCGTTATCTCTTTTAGCGCCGCAGTTAGTGCTTGATCATCTACTTCTGCGTCTGTTGTTATGAAGCTAAGCATTGTTGCCATATTTGGATGGATCATTCCGGACCCTTTAGCAACACCACCGATAGAAATTAATTTGCCATCTATCTCTACTTGTACTGCCACACCTTTTTCACGTGTATCTGTTGTGAGGATTGCTGTTTCAAAACGAGATGTTTCTTTATTTTCTTGATCATGAACTCGCTCTATACCGTTCTGGATTTTAGCCATTGGTAGTGGCTCTCCGATCAATCCAGTCGATGCTACAGCAGTTAAATATTCAGGAATTCCCATTGCTTTTGCAAAGCTTTCTCTCATTTCATAAGCATCTTTTAACCCTTGTTCCCCAGTACACGCATTCGCTACACCCGAATTAACAATAAGAGCCTGAAGCTTGTTTTCCTTGGCAATACTTTCTTGCGTTACTTTCAAAGGTGCTGCTTGAAATACATTTGTCGTGTACACTCCCGCGGCTTGGGCGGGAACATCTGAATATAGCCAGCCTAAATCTAGCTTTTGTTTACGTATCCCACAATGCAATCCACCCGCTGAAAATCCTTTCGGCGTTGTAACACTTCCCCCTGTTACTAGATCAATTTTTTCCTTTGTTGTCACCTGATTCACTTGTTCCATTCCGCACCCTCCTAAGGATAAATAGGTATCTGTTTTAAGCCTGTTGTTACATCCCATCCATTTAATATGTTCATATTTTGAATTGCCTGACCTGATGCACCTTTAACTAAATTGTCTATAACTGAAATGATGGTTAGCTTGCCCGTTCTCTTGTCCACGTGAATTCCAATGTCACAATAATTACTTCCATATACTTCTTTTGTAGAAGGAATCATGCCCTCTGGTCGCACACGTACAAATGGATCATTCTCGTAGTATGACTGGTACAAGTCTATGATTTCCTTCGTTGTTTTTTCTGTTATTAAATTCGTATAAATTGTGCTCATAATCCCTCTAGTCATTGGGACTATATGTGGGGTGAACGTAACTTGTAAAGGAACACCCGCCTCCCACTGAAGCGCCTGTTCAATTTCAGGTATATGCTTATGTTCACCCAACTTATATGCTTTAAAGTTTTCATTCATCTCTGAATAATGAACATTTAATGATAGACTCCTACCAGCACCTGACACACCAGTTTTCGCATCTATTATAATTTGTTGATTGTCTATGATATTACTTTTAATAGCTGGAATTAATCCTAGCAATGTCGATGTAGGATAGCACCCCGGGTTAGCAATGAGTTGTGCATTCCTTATTTCATCTTGATAGATTTCACTTAATCCATAAACCGCTTGATCGACATAGGATTGTTTAGCCGCTGTCGACTGGTACCACGACTCATATTCATCTGGGGAATTCAAACGGAAATCACCAGATAAATCAATGCATTTAACTCCATTTTCTATAAATTCTGGAATTAAGTCTTTACTCACATTAGAAGGTGTTGCAAAAAAAACTAAATCTACTACTTTACTTAAACTCGAAATGTTCAATGCTTCCATTGTCATATTTATTGCATCTATTGTATGAGGATAAACAGAAGCTAAATCTGTTCCGCTTTGTGAATGAGAGATAATTGCTTCCAATTGAACATATGGATGATTATTTAAAAATTTAATTAATTCGACTGCTCCGTATCCAGTACCACCTATAATAGCTACTTTCACGTTCTAACACACTCCTAATTCCGTATGGGTTGGTTTATTATTATACTTGAATATGCATGTTTATACAATACTGTTTTGAGATTTTTACCAATAATTATAGGTTTTTTTATAAAATACAGTAAAACTCTTTGTTACAACTAATATATAACATAGAATAAAACTGCTAGATTTGATTGATTATATCTATTTAAATAGGTTCCAGTTAAAATATAAGCAATATTAAACAATTTGAATAATTATCCACTCGTATATATTTTTTCTAAAATGGCTATAAAAAATAAACCGATGAGATCCGTATCCCATCGGCTTTGCATTTAACCTATTATTTTCTTGAATTAACTACTGTATTTTCTAATGTTCCTATATTTTCAATTTCCATTGATATGTTATCGCCTGCTTGTAAAAAACACGGTGGATTCATAGCCATACCGACGCCATCTGGTGTACCTGTAAGAATTATATCGCCTGGCTCTAATGTTATAAGGTTAGATATAAATGAAATGATAAAAGGTACACTAAATATTAAATGTTTTGTATTTGATGACTGCCGCACCTCTCCATTGATTAGCGTTTTTACATTCAAGTTAGATGGATTTGTTAACTCATCTGTTGTAACAATCCATGGTCCGACTGGCGTACTTCTATCCAGAGATTTACCTTGTAACCACTGTGGCGTTCTCTTCTGCAAATCACGTGCAGAAACATCATTGCCAATTGTATAACCAGCTACATAATCAAGTGCTTCATCCTCGTTAATAGATGTCGCTTCTTTTCCTATAATAATAGCAAGCTCTACCTCATAGTCTAATTTGTTAGTCATAGAGGATTTTTCTATATCATCTTCTGGACCTATTAATGCATTATTAAATTTAGCAAAAAGAACAGGATATTCAGGGATATCACTCTTCATTTCTGCGACGTGGTCCTTATAATTTTTCCCTACGCAAATAATTTTCGATGGATTAGGTACGGGGGCTCCTAACCTTATATCCTTTCGCGAAATAAATAAATTCGTTATGTGTTGATCTTTCATATACATATCTACTTCTTTCGCTCTATGTATTCCAATCAATCCGAGTTTAAAAAAATCGTCAGGGGTATGTGGAAGTAATGTATCTACTATATTAACTAATTCTTTTTCTTCCTCATGAAGTAGCATAGAACGATAGGATTCTTGCAAATCAATCACACCTTCTTCATACAATAGACCCGTTCGATATGAACCAATGACACCTTTATACTTATAGCTTATAAGTTTCATCTAAGTCACTCCATCCTGAGAATTTCTACTAGTATTGTACCATTCTTTCACACTTGGTTAATCTCTTATTAGTCACACTGGAACAAAATGGCTAACGACTGTTGACACTACTGTTAATTAGACCTATATTTATTAGTGTGAGAAAATTCAATTAATTTAGATTGAGGAGGAGCTTATTTGTTTTGAAAACAAACACAGACAATTCGAATATAGAGACTATTCTAAAGGAAGTTGAGAACGTTTCTTTTGTTGGTAGGGACAGAGAACTGAGCCTATTTAAGCAGTGGTTGCTCGACGCAACCGCAAAAAGAAAGATACTTAACCTTCATGGAACTGGCGGAACAGGAAAAACCTATCTTCTAAATGCTTTTGAAAGAATTGCAACCCAAGAGAATTATATCTTCTTGCAAGTCGATTGCAGGGATTTTATTCAAACCCCACTAACCCTTGCCGAAAATCTTCTAACTCAACTATACAGTAAATACAATTACACTCAGAATAATAATACCTATACACTTCAAGAATGCTTTCACGTATTTAATGAATTAGCACAACCAATTGTCATAGCTATTGATTCGTATGAACAAATGCAAGGACTTGAACGTTGGTTTAGAAATGCCTTCCTGCGCCAACTTCCTGTAAACGCACGTATCATTATATGTGGACGCCATCCTTTGAAGGGTGAGTGGCAAGAATCTCCTGCTTGGAGAACGATAGTAAAAAAAATGAAACTTACCGATTTTAATTATTCGATTACAAAGCAGTACTTAAAACATTATGAAATAGTTAATGAGGCATTTATTCAACGCATTTGGGTAATTACAAAAGGCCACCCATTGGCATTATCTTTAGCTGTACTCACAAATGAAAACACAAATTTAGATCAGGAGATTTTTGATACAAACAGTGGTTCTACACCTATTTTGTTACAACTTACCCGTTTATGGTTGCTCGAGGCCTATGATGAAGAATTGCAAACTTTAACAGAAGCCGCTGCAGTCCTAAGGCATTTCGAGCAATCTAGTCTTGAATTTGTATTACAAAAAAAGATTCCTATTAATCTATTTAACCAACTTATTTCGTTATCATTTGTTACACGCAGAAAAAATGGATGGTACGTACATGACCTGATTCGCGATACGATTAAAGTAGACTTAAAAAGTAGGAACCACGACAAATATATAATGCTCCGGGAACGATCCGCAGCGTTTTATCATAGTAAAGTGAATCGAACACACGCAGAGTTTGATATAGCTGAATTCTTTTACCATCTTGGCGACGAATTTATTCAATCTACTTTTTTTCAGGATACGATAGATGACAGCCTATACTTGGAACAAGTTGGCGAGCATAATATTAATGAGATTAAAAACTATTTTATAAGAAGGAAAGAATTATTAGCTGAAGATAACGCTGATTTTTTTAACAGAGAAACAAATAACACCTACAAACACTATGTATCTTTACACCATAATAGAATGGAATCTAAGTTATTAGATGAAAATTACATCACTAAGATGGGTTATGAAGGGGCACGTCTCTTAAAAAATAAAAATGATGATACACTTGGCTTATCAGTCATTGTTCCTATAAACAAAAGAACGATAACACAACTTGAGAATGAGCCTGTATCTTCTTGTTATTTTAGACAATTGGATTCAGAAGAATATCAAGCATACGCTGAGGTGGAAACTAATTCTGGGTGGTTTATTCGGATGTTAGATTGTTTAGATCCTAAAGATACGTCCTCACGCTCTTATCTCTTATACAATTTATTTCCGTTGCTTTTATCTGGAGGTAGGATCATAACTTCTACCCCTTTGTCCTTTTTCCAGGAACTATTAAAAAACTTTGGTTTTGTAGAAGTACCTGGTGCAGTCCATTATGATTTCGGCCAAGATCATCCATCTCCTACTTACTTGCTTGATGTAAGAGGGAATCGGCTCAGTGCTTATCTTGATAATTTCTCTAAAACATTAAATTCTCAAGATCGAATTAATATGATTATGAGAACCTATTCATTTACAGAACGAGAAAAGGAAGTAGTAAGACTCATCCTCGATGAGTGTAGCAATAGCCAAATAGCTGAACAACTATTTGTTGCAGAAATAACGGTTAAAAAACACGTCGGTCGTATATTAAAAAAGGTGGATGTAAAAAACAGAACACAATTAATTAAAAGATTAATAGAACTTATTTAAGTAAGGTAAGCTCTTGCTTACCTTACTTTGTTTATATAACACGAAATACCAGAAATAATATAACCATCTAACTTACTTGATCAAATTCCATTTTCCAATCATTGGCAAAGGTTTCTTTTTACCATTAGCTGCATTAATAATCCCCATCACTAATAATACACATGCAAGGATATAGCCAACCGGGAAAATAATAAACCAACCAATTATCGGAATGATTGTTGCAACTATGTTAACACCTACAAATAAGAGAAATAGCGAAAGACCCTGGTTAGCGTGATACATAGCAAACTTTGATTCCTTAGCGGCTAGAATGGGGACAAAAAAAATGATGTACGCTAATATTCCCATCCCTTTATTTTCTTCTGCATCCTTCGCTTCTTCATTTCCGCCTGCCGATTTAGACGTTTGGTTTGCCTGCTCTTGACTACTATTTTCTGCATTCATATTCTCTGACAATGGATCATCCTCCTATAAAACATTTTTATGGGTATAAAATATTTAATATAAATACTAGTATCTCCCTATGTTAAAAGCGACATAGTGAATTAAGACGCCTATAGGGATATGAAAAAAGCTTATCATAGCATGATAAGCCTGTAATGTATCCCTAGGTATATAATTGAACTGACAGTTTAAAGAAATTTCTAATTTTCTATTGAATTATAGTCACGAGCGTGTTTTGATTGTAGCTTCACTTTAATTCTACGTCCATTTCAGCTCCATGTTTCAGAGTGTTTCCTACTGTACAAGCTCTCTTCGCAGAGGAAATAAGTTTTGTTTTTATTTCTTCATCTAAATTGGTTTTTAGTTCAACTTGAACTGTTAAACGTTCTATTCTTGAAGGACTTCCTTCTGCCTTATGTGGTTCTACATATATGTTATACGCCTCTATCTCTAATTCATCACGTTCCACTAGCGCATCAATAGATAAAGCCATACATAAACTTACCGAGCTACATAATAACTCAAATGGAGTGTAACCATCTGCATTCGTCTCTGAATTAGCACCGTTCACTGTTACATCCTTATTATTTTTCATTTTAAAGGATCCTTTTTCTGCTCTCTCTAATGTAATCAATACGATCCCCCCTCACATGCCTATTATGATTATATATACTTTCTCCTAATATGCACTTATTTATTCGAAAGGTCCTTTATACATTGCGCCAAGTTGACTACTTGTTTCGTTTGCTCATACACTAGCTGCTCAGCCTGCTCAATACATTGATTCAAAGCTAATGGTTTATTAATAATCGAAAAACAACCCGCAAATTTCAATCGCAAAGCATTTACGTCCCCACTTAAGCTACCAGATATCAAAACAGCAGGTATGTTATATTTTGTTGCTAAATCAGCAACATATGCAGGCGCCTTTCCCCTTAAAGTCTGATCATCACTTTGGCCCTCACCTGTGATAACAAGATCAGATTTTCTTATAACTTTCTCCAATCCAGCTGCACCACCTAAAAGTTCTGCACCTGATTCTAATTTCCCCCCCAAAGTAAGCAGAGCAAACCCTAGTCCACCAGCAGCTCCAGCACCGTGGATAGTTTGATAAGCTTTACCGAGCTCTCGTTCCACTAAAAAAGCATAGTTTTGTAATGCATCATCAAATCGTTCAACTTGGTTAGGAGTAGCTCCTTTTTGCGGTCCATATACTGCACTCGACCCATAAGGACCACACAATGGGTTATCTACATCACAAGCAACGCGGATATCCACATCGCTCATTCTTTTATCGATTCCTTTAAAATTAACATGATTAATATTAAATAAATCTGATCCAAATGACCCTACAGCTTTACCATCTTGATCATTGGCTTTTAAACCTAATGCTTGTAACATACCTAGCCCACCATCATTAGTTGCACTACCACCCAATCCAATTATAAATTTCCTATACCCTTTCTCTAAACCATCTTTTATCACTTCACCTATTCCATAAGTTGTTGTTCGTTCAGGATTTCGATCCGCTTCAGGTACCTGAACAAGCCCAGATATGTTTGCCACCTCAATAATAACTGTTTCATCATTTGTCACAGCATAGAACGTATTTATTTTTTTCCCTAGTGGCCCTGTACATGTAATTGTAATTCTTTGACCTTCCGTTGCTGCAAGCATCGTATCAATCGTGCCTTCTCCCCCGTCAGCCATTGGCTTTACTATCACTTGGTGAAGTTTATCAAGGTCATTTATCGCTCTCTTCATCACGCTTGCAACCTCTAAGGCTGTTAAACTTCCTTTGTAAGAATCCGGAGCAACTACAATATTCATTCGATTTCACCCTTTTCAAAAATATATTATGTTAACAATTCTCGTTTATCTATATAGCTTATTTCGATACTCTACTGATATTTCCCTTTATGAACTAGTATTCCAAATAAAAAAACACCCTGACTGGGTGTTTTTCAAATCATTATAGAAACTCGCTAGTCTAATCACTTTTTAACGTGTGGCACCTTATAGTACTTTGCTTAAAAATGCCTTTGTTCGTTCGTGTTTAGGATTTCCGAATATCTCTTCAGGCTTATCTTCTTCTACTACTATACCTTCATCCATAAATATGACCCGATCTCCAACCTCACGAGCAAATCCCATCTCATGAGTGACTACGACCATTGTCATACCTTCTGTTGCTAGTTGCTTCATTACCTCCAACACTTCCCCTACCATTTCGGGATCGAGTGCCGATGTTGGTTCGTCAAAAAGCATTACTTTAGGTTCCATTCCAAGTGCACGAGCAATGGCAACACGTTGTTTCTGTCCACCGGAAAGAGAATCCGGAAAAGCATCTGCTTTTTCCTCTAATCCAACTTTTTTGAGTAGTGCCTTTGCTTTAGGAATAGCATCCCGTTTATTCCACTTTCTCACAACTAACATAGGTAATGTAATATTTTCTAGAACTGTTTTATGAGGAAATAAATTGAATTGTTGAAAAACCATTCCTACTTCTGTGCGCACTTCATTAATATCAGTCTTTTTATCGGTAATATCAACGTCTTCAATGTAGACGTGACCATCCGTTATTGACTCAATTAGATTCATACAACGTAACAACGTCGATTTTCCAGATCCTGATGGACCGATTACTACGACAACTTCTTGAGCTTGAACCTCTAAACTAATATCCTTCAGGACTTCTAAAGACCCAAATGACTTTCGAAGATTTTTGACGGAAATCATTCAGTATCCAACCTTCTTTCTATATAATTTAACAAGTAAGTTAGTGACAGAGTTAATATTAAATATATAAATGCAACCGTTAAATATGGTTCCCAGACTCTGTAATGTTGACCAACTGCAGCTCTTCCCCAATATAGCAGCTCTGGAGCTGCAATAATCGCCCCTAAAGAAGAATCCTTCAATAATACAATAAATTCATTGCCTAGTGGTGGTATCATTCGTTTAAAGGCTTGCGGTAAAACAACGTAACGCATCACTTGAAACTTGTTCATCCCTAACGAGTGTGCCGCCTCCGCTTGGCCTTTGTCAAGCGATTTTATTCCTGCACGGAAAATCTCAGCGACGTAAGCAGCAGAATTTAGTGATAACGTTACAACTAACGAGGCGATTGTATTTGGCTGTTCTAAAATTAAATTCATAACAGCAAAATGGATTAGAAATAGTTGAACAAGTAGAGGTGTTCCTCTAAAAAAATTAATATACCATATAAATGGTAACCGTAGAGGCCAAAACTTAATCATTTTACCTAAACCAATAAATAGACCTAATACCATTCCAATAAATATTCCTGCTAGTGACACCCCGACTGTTAATGCTGCCCCTTTTAAAAAGAATGGGAAATATTCCACTACTATTTCGAGTCGAAAATCGATACCTAAGTTATCTAGCATTTCTTGAATAAGCACTAAAAAATCATTCATCATACTACTCCTTTATTAAAGTTGAGTATCTGTTGTTAAGTTTTTAACCAAAGCGCAAAAGTAGCGTAACGTTATATCGTTACGCTACTTTTTACTAATATTATTTATTCTGCAGCATTTAATAATTCATCCGTGTTAGGCTCTGCCCCAAACCACTCTTTATAAATCTCTGCATACTTGCCACTTTCGATAACAGTGGTTAAAGCCGCATCTACATCTGTTACTAATTCACTGTCTTTAGGAAACATAAAGCCATAATATTCAGCTTCAAAACTTTCTTCATCTGTAATTGCTTCTACTTTTGCATCAGGATTATTTGCTACGTACTCATCAGCTACCACGTTATCTGTTACAACAGCTTCTATATCACCGTTTGCCAATGCCATGAAAGCAACAGCAGTAGTCTCATATTTAGAGATAGTGCTACTGTTTTCACCTACTATTTTTTCTGCAGCATCCTCACCTGTTGTACCATTTTGAACACCAATCTTAAGACCTTCTAAATCAGCAGCACTTGTAATATCTGATCCTTCATTAAATACAATCATGTGTGTTGATTTAAAATATGGTGTTGAGAAATCATAAGTCGCTTTGCGATCATCATTAATTGTTATGGCAGATACACCAAAGTCTAAGTCTTTTTGTTGCAATGATGCAAACATTGGATCCCATCCAACGTTTTTCAATTCATACTCATAACCAGCTTCAACCATTACCGCTTCTAATATATCAACATCAAAACCAACTATTTCACCAGTTTCCATGAACTCAAACGGTGCAAAGGCTGCATCTGTTCCAATTTGTAATACTTTTTTTTCTTCTGGCTCGTCTGCTGCACTTTCTTCTGTCGAATCACTTTCTGTATCTGAGCCTGTTGTATTTGATTCTTCATTACCACTTGTACCACAAGCAACCAATGTAAGAAGTCCAACTAGTAATAAACCTAAATAAATTAAAGATAAGTACTTTTTCATAATTATTCACTCCTGATTGTTTTAGTTTCATTTTCTGTAGATAAATAATAACCTATTAAACCTACGTTTTCAATAGTTTTTTTGCGTTTTTTTCACATGAAGTTTTTTGAATATTTTATACAATTAAATACAAAAACGTGAATTATTATACACTCCTGCCATTTAAAACAAACTAGGACTACTACAGATAACTGTCTTATAAACAATAGTCTTAATAATCAAAATAGTCAAAGTAGTTGTTGGATTATCTAACAAAAAAGAACAGATAGTAATTTAAAATACAATCTGCTCCTTGTGAACTATATTTAATTAATGAGTACGTTAATAAATTCATTATATGTCTTACTTTTGACTAGTTCTTGCACTAATGCAGTGTTATCTACAATTTTACCTAACATATCATACATCGTTTGTAAGTCTTCACTACTATTTTTCTTAACGTTTAATAAGCAAATAAATTGCACTTGCCTATCCGCCCAAAATATAGGTTTTTCTAACGTGCAAATAGTTAAAAAGGTTCGATCTGTTTGCGCAGTTATCGGGTGTGGGATTGCTACAAAGTTTCCAAAAGCTGTTGGCGCAACCGCTTCCCTTTCATTTACTGCGTCTAAGTAGTTTTCATCAACTAAATCCTTAATTAGAAGTTGATCGACTAAAAAGTTCAACACTTCCTCTTTCGTTGTAAAGGATTGTCTTAAAAAAACTAACTCCTTTTTTATATATTCAAAGACACTCGTGCCATTATTGAGTACAAAAGACTCTATATTTTCTAAATCTTTATCTCCAAGAATCGTATTGACTTCTATTACTTGAACTGGAAGTGATTTAGTAATTGGCACAGAACTTACTATAAAATCTGTTTTATCAAAGGCTATTTGGTCTAACTTATAATATTCTGTTGTTCCAATCACTTCTAGTTTTGATCCAAATTTAGATTGTAACTTATATTTGATTAATTGAGCACTCCCTAAGCCCGAAGCACAAACAATCATGCACCGTTTGGGGCCTGTTTCTAGTTTTCTTCGTTCCATCGCTGCACCAATATGAAGTGCTAGATAACCTATTTCATTTTCATCAATCGTAGCTCCCATATGATTCTCTAAAACCATCCCAGCGACAATACCAGCTTCAAAAGCTAATGGATAATTAGATTTTATAGCATCAATCATTGGATTTCGCACATTCATTCCATACCGGTACCTATTCATGGCTGGTTTAAAATGTAATCCTAATCCAATAATAAGCTCTCGGTCATGCCTGATACCTAATTTCATTTTCTTTTCTATCGTTTCTAACACAGAGATTGTTAACTGATATACTTCTCCCTCCATTACATTGGCAATTTCTTGTTCACTAATATTTGTTTGGCTGACCAATTTGGTACCTAATAAATGTATTGCTATATATGCTATCTCAACTCGAGGAAACGAAACCTCTAACACTTGTTCTGTTTTCTTTACAATTTCTTGTGCAACTTGGTATTCTTTTTGTTTCATGATCTCTTTTTGCTCTTTGTTATAAAGTGAGACATGGTGTCCACTTTTAATTCGTTTATATGCAATAGCAATATGGATAAATAAATTATTAATGGCAATATCAGATAGCGTTATATTATTTTCTTTGATTTGTTCAAGAATTATTGTCCAAATTACATCTAAATTTTTTTCTTGTGTCAAAGAAGATAATTGGTCATTCCAACTAGAGTTGGCAACCCTTTCATTTCGATCAAAAACATATTCGGAAATGGCAAAACGAAGCTTCACTTCACTCCCCTTTACTTTAAAACCATAATTCGGCCTTCTTTCCATACCTATACTATACCGTTCTAATATTTTTTTCACTTGCCTCAAGTCATTTTGAATCGTTGACTTGCTAACATGCATTTCATCAGAAAGGTCATCCAGCTTTAAATACGCATCAGCTAATAGTAACCGCTTAATCAAATACTTTATTCGTTCTTCTGGTAAGTCCGGCACAAATTCTTGGTCCAGTTCGTCTTGGATAAATTGCTGCAGGTAAGAACGGAATTTCTGATTATCATTTATCTGCAGCTGATAGCCCTTTCCTTTTATTGATGAAATAACAGCACCATTACTTTCGAGTAAATAAACTAAGCCTTTGATATCATCTCGAATTGTTCTAGAAGTAACCTGAACAACATTAGCTAGATATTCACTAGTTAATGCATTCTCTGAAGCTATTAATTCTTTCAATATTTGCATTAAACGAGAGTTCATTTTATCATCTCCTCTTATTTAGGAGTTCTCAAGAAGCACTTTATTAAATTGATTATTTAATGGTTTTAGAATAGCATTCTATTATATATTGCACTAGCCCCATTTAGCCTATAATCACTATCCCATATCTTAAAACTAATAACTTACAAATAACGTGAAAAGCGCAGCATGCAAATCCTGCTGCTACGCTCCATGTAGTCACTTAAAAACCATTATTAGTTGATACATCAGTAAACCATGTAGCGCTCTTCTTAGCAGTTCGTTCCTTTGTTTCTAAATTAACCGAGTAAAAACCATATCTATTCTTATACGCATTCATCCATGACCAGTTATCTAGAAATGTCCATAAATGATAGCCTTTAGCGTTACACCCTTCATTGATTGCTTTATGCAACCACTCTAAGTGACCTTTAATAAAGTCAA
The DNA here is from genome assembly GCF_030282825.1 of Aquibacillus rhizosphaerae. Taxonomy (GTDB): domain Bacteria; phylum Bacillota; class Bacilli; order Bacillales; family Amphibacillaceae; genus Aquibacillus_C; species Aquibacillus_C rhizosphaerae. The sequence continues at coordinate 6,407 of NZ_JASTZU010000017.1, read as the reverse complement.
TTCTATAATCATCCTCTATTCTTCCATCCTTAATAAATCTTGCTTCATCTTGAACACCCATACCATTTTCCGATATAAACGACTCTACATTCCCGTAGTTATCTCGTAAATTAATCATAATATCATAGATACCTTTTTCATAGATTTCCCATCCTCTATATGGGTTCATCTTTCTTCCAGGCATTTCATAGTTATCAAAAAACCAATCAGGCATAAACGGACTATACGGATTAGGTAATGTTTCTTTTGATTTCACTCGGCGAGGTTGGTAATAATTCACACCTAAAAAATCAATAATATTATTTTTCAATAGCTCCTTGTCACCAACTTCTGTTTCAGGCAACTGTCCGTGTTCCTCTAAAAGTTGTACTAATTCCGTTGGGTATTCCCCTTTCACAGCCGGATCAAGAAAGCTCCTATTAAAAAACAAGTCACAAATATTGGATGCTTTTAAGTCTGCAGGATTACTACTTCTTGGATAAGATGGTGTTAAGTTAAGAATGATACCAATCTGCCCATCTTCAACATTTAGTGAATGGTACACCTGAACTGCTTTCGCGTGAGCAATCATCGTATTATAAGCAACTTGAAAAGCACGCTTGGCATCTACCACATTTGGATAATGGAAGTCATATAAATAACCACCTTCGACAGGTACTATTGGCTCATTAAAGGTAAACCACTTTTTCACCCTATCCCCAAATAACTCAAAGCTTTTTTGAGCGTATTGCTCGTAAGCATCAATTACTCTTCTACTTTCCCAGCCGCCTATATCTTGAAGTTCTAGTGGCATATCAAAATGAAATAAATTAACAAATGGTTCTATATCGTTTTCGATTAGTTCATCGATCACATTATTGTAAAAAGTCACTGCTTCTGGATTAACTTCTCCTTCACCACCAGGAATCAACCTAGACCAAGAAATCGATAAACGAAAGCTGTTGTGACCAATTTGCTTCATTAACTGAATATCTTTTTTATATTTATTGTAAAAATCTGATGTTGTTTCCGGACCTACACCATCAAAGAAACGATTAGGTTCGGTAGCATACCAATGATCCCAAATATTCAGACCTTTTCCACCCTCAGATGCAGCACCTTCCATCTGAGTTGCCGATGTTGCACTACCCCACCAAAACCCATCAGGAAATTTATATTGTATAGACATAATCTATGAAACCCTCCAATTATTTATTTCGGTATATCTCAATAATTTCAATTGCTAGATCTCTGACTGTCATTGCAGTCATCAGGTGATCTTGAGAATGGACAAGAATGACGTTTACTGATTGTCCTTGACCACGCGCTTCTTCATGTAATAACTTTGTTTGAAATTCATGCGCTTTCCCTAGTTCAATGCTAGCTTCTTCTATTTTTCTATCAGCAGCATCAAAATCCCCTTCTTTAGCTTCCTGGATTCCTTCCATTGCACTAGATCTTCCATTTCCTGCATAAAGAATTATTTGAAATGCTATTTCCGTCATCGTATTTGACATAGATTTTCACCCCTGTAGTAGTCCCTTTTCATTTAAAAAGGATATCCATATCTTCCAACTTTTCTTCATAGAAGATATGGATTTGTTTTATATTTTGGATTTAAATTAAGACTGCGCTTTTTTCTCATTTTCATAGTACTGTTTATCCATAACTTTCAAGAAAGGCCACCAAATTACTAGAACAATAGCGATATTTACTAACTGAAGTAACGCACCTTGCCAAGCGTTACCAGTTGCAAGAAAACCACTAATTATGGCTGGTGTAGTCCACGGCACGATAACACCTGAAGGATATGGAACAAGACCTGAAGCCATTGAGAAATACGTAACAAACGTTATAACTACTGGCGCTATAAGCCATGGAATAATTACTAATGGATTCATAATAATCGGCAAACCGAATATTATCGGCTCGTTCACATTGAAAATTCCTGATGGCGCACTTAGTTTCCCTATTTCCTTTAATTGACGACTTCTTCCTATAAGAAAGATACCTAATATAACAGCAAGCGTCATACCGGAACCACCAATACCAACGATAAATGTATCAATAAACTGTTTAGTAACGATGTTAGGAAGTATTTCACCAGCCTGGTATGCTGCTAAATTTTGGTTATTTAAAGTGTACCAGATTGGATCAAAAACTGAGTTAACAATAATTTGCCCATGTAGACCAAAGAACCAGAATAACTGTATTAACAATACTGCAACAACCGTTGCAGGCAAGCCACTTCCTAATGCAGTCAATGGCTCTTGAATAACGGTATAAATTAAGTTTTGAAGCGTATTAAACTGTGTGTAACTAAAAATAATTCTAACAATTAAAAAAGTGGAAAGTGTTAATGTAATTGGAATTAATGCACTAAACGATCGCGACACGGCACCAGGTACACCTGCAGGCATTTTGATAGTCCAATTTTTTTGCACAAAAAAGCGGTAGAGCTCCGCAGAGACAAATGCTGTGAGTATTCCAAGAAACATACCTTGTGCCCCTAAACTTACTGTTGGTATTACACCACCAACTGAATGCATTACTCCTGATTCTAATCCACTAATAATCTCTGAAGTAATTTCAAATTCAATCAATTGTGGAGTTAATATTAAAAATGATGCAATTGCTACCGTACCTCCGTATATCGCTTCACCTTTGTAATGCTCTGTTAATTTATAACCAATCCCTATGATTACAAATAACCCCATAAGACTAAGTGTGGAGGCTGATGCTGGACCGAGTGCATTTTGGTAAGCAGCCCATGCTTCTTCACTAACAAGTTTGTCGAGAAATGGTAAGTTTGCAATAACTACAAAAATGGAACCAAAAATAATAAAAGGTAGTGCTACCATAAAACCATTTCGTAATGCCGTTAGATAACGGTTATTATTAAGCTTTTCTGCAATCGGCATTAAGATATTTTCTAATACATCCATAAACCTATTCATTACAATGCTCCTCTCTTTCTTTTATTCACCAATTAATTCTAGTGCTTTATTCAAAACAGCTTCACCATCGACTCTTCCATACGCCATTGGATCAATAACATCTAAGGGAATTCCAACTTCATTTGCTGTTATGGAAAATTTCTTTTTCATAAACCTCATTTGCGGTCCAATTAATAAAACGTCTGCGCGTTCCATTTCTTTTGGTGCTTTATCTTGAGCAACAGCCCAGATTTCTGTTTCGATTCCTTTTGCATCTGCAGCTTCTTTCATTTTGGAAACCAATAAACTTGTCGACATTCCCGCTGAACATGCTAGTAAAATACGTTTCATTTATAATTCCTCCTTAAAAGGTTAAAATAGTTTTGTTGAACTACCTTCATTGTAATGAATAAGCGTTTACATTTACACTTAATGTTTTTCCGCTTAAAAGCGGAAATGATTAATATCAAATAAGTATTAGGTCACAACAAAAAACTTAGCTAATTAGAATACACTCTAAGATTAACTAAGTTTTTTTGTTATTTTATAGTAGATTGTCGTGGACTTAACATCTATAAATTTCGTGTTTTGTCATGTTAATTTCCACTCCGGATAGTATATGAAATCGGTATGATATGATAGGGTTTAATAAGACTATTGAATTAAAAAGGTTTTATTATATATAATGCCATTTTACGTTTCCATTAGTGTCTTATGAATCCATATTGCTGCCTGCATACCGTCTCCCATTGCAATCGTTACTTGTTCTGAATGTGCTACAACATCACCAGCAGCCCAGACATACTCAATATTAGTCATTTGGGTTCTTGGATTTACGAGTATATGTTTATTTTTATGAAGTTCAACTCCTATTTCACTTGCAAGTGTTGAGTTGATTTGATTGTTACCAAAAGCAACAAAAGCATGATTTGCCATATACGTTTCTCCATTATGCAAAATCACACCATTAAAAGCATCCTCCGTTTTGAGTACCTCTTTTATTGGTTCACTTACATATGCGATTCCTTTTTCTTCTAGTTTGTCCAATAACCCTTCTTTCACCTGTTTTTGCTCATGATTGATGTAAGTGAGTTCATTTGACCAGTAACTCAATGTTAATGCCATATCCACACCTACTTCTCCTGAGCCAAGTATAAGCGCCTTTTCATCCTTAATTTCATACCCATCACAATCTGGACAAATATAAACACTCGTACCTAAACAAGGATAAATTTGATCGAATAAAGGTAAGCGATCGATTACACCAGTTGCAAATAGAATTCGTTTCCCTTTGTAGCTTGTCCGCTCTGTATTCGCTATAAATAAATCATCATAGTTCTCGACTGATTCTACGGTTTCATTTGCAAATTTTACGCCTAAATCTTTAGCCTGTTTCGTTCCTATATCACGCAGTGTCTGACCACTTACACCTTCTGGCCAGCCGAGCAAGTTATGATAACATCTACACAGATTAGAGCGAGCCGGTGTTGTGGAATCTATGACAAGCACATGATGTTGATACCTCCCTAACTGAATTGCCGCTTGAATTCCAGCTATGCCACCACCAACTATAATACAATCATAATTAACCATGAAAACAACCTCCATTTTTAACTTGCTACACCTATATTGTTGTCACCAATACATATTTCATTCTGTAAAAAACTCCATAAAAAAACCACACACTATTTCAGAATGTGGCTTCTAGTATTTATAAAAGAATTGCTAACAATACCGGTAGTGTAATGATACTTAACAAAGTACTTGTTAATGTAGCACTTGATACAAATCCAGGTTTGGCATCAAATTGTAATGCATACATCGTCGTATTGGCGGCTGTAGGCATCGCAGCCATCAGAATTAATATATCTTTTACCATTTCGTCTACAGGTAAAGGAATGGTAATCAAGTAGGCAATAACTGGGGCAATGGCCAGCTTAAAAACTAAAGCAGTGGATAACTTTCCTATCTCCAGTTTCTTTAGACTGATAGTTGCTAATTGCATTCCTAATACAATCATGATTGTTGGAATAGTAGCATCTGAAACCATATTTACAGCAGTCATTACTTCGCTACCTATATCGAAGTGGAATAGATTAAAGATTATACCCAATATAGCTCCATATACAATCGGCACTTTTATAACTTCCTTCATAGGAGAAGCCATAACTTCTTTCCCATCGGCACCACCTTTAGCCGCAACATAGATGCCAATCGTACACATGATTAACTGTTGTAAAACCATTAGAATGACTGCATAATGAAAACCGGGCTCACCAAAAACCAGTAAGACGAGTGGGGTTCCGTAATTACCATTATTCATAAAAACAGATGCTAAAACGAAACTACTTGTATTTGCACTATTCCACTTTTTAAAATAGGCAACTAAATAACAAATACCAATTGAAATAATACAGAGTAGAATTAAAAATGTACCTAGATACAGATAATCCATGTTTAAGTCATTTTGATAAAAAGTGCGAAAAGCTAAAAATGGAGACATTAAATACAACGCCATTGTTGAAATTGGTTTTATATCAAGTTTAAAAAACTTCATACCAATAAAGCCAATGGCAAATACTCCGAATATAGGAATTAGTACATTTATAAAGCTCATAAAAAATCACCTGATTTCGATTATACGTAAATTTCAGCAATCTTGCCAGACATAATTTAAATATATCTAGGTTTCATTCAAATGCATATTAAGATTTAGTTATTTTATCTTTTTTCCATTTCGCTTTTCGAATTACTTGATTAATTATTTCAGAAAAGACTAAGCCTAAACCGATTGCACCTGATATTAATAGCGCTTTCGCAGCTAATTGTATTGCTACATTATAATCATTCTCTACGAAGTTTCTCATCGCATCATAGGCTAATCCTCCAGGGACCAATGGAATAATACCGGAGACATTAAAGATAATAATTGGTGTTTTAAATAATTTTGCACATAATTGACTCAATACTGCCACTAAAACAGATGCTGCAACCGTTGCAGGTACCGCATCTACACCTTCAAAGACAAGCAAAGTGTAGATAAGCCAACCTAACATACCAACAACACCACACTGTATGAGTGATTTTTTCGGTGCATTAAATAGTATTCCGAATCCTGCAGCGGCAAAAAAACTAGTGATAAGTTGTTCAATAATCATTGTTATCCCTTTCTTATTCGCTTAACTTTACTGACAACTCCCACAGCTAAAGCAGTGGGGTTCAAAAGTACTTGCAAGCTTCTCAAATGGCGCCCTTATCTTTCCTTTTTAGAAAGAGTTTCCGCCAAAGTACTGACATGCTTTTCCCTCAAACATTAACGGACGTATTGCGTATAGCAAGGCACTTCTCTCAACAAGCCTTAGAGACTCTTGATATGCTTTTCGTTCCGACTTTTATTGGACGTTGTCACGACCAAATAGGTTTGTTTTATGCGATAAACCAACGCAATGTTTTATTTGATGATTGTTTTAAACGTTCTACTTCATCATTATG
>NZ_JASTZU010000016.1 GCF_030282825.1 Aquibacillus rhizosphaerae | reverse complement strand
ATAGATACCTTTGGGAACACCAAAGGTCATCGCATTACCAAAGTCACCCACAGAGTCGAATGTTTTATCGGAACGTTCTATATGATCGTTGACTATCGTAGAGAAAATTTCTAAAACACTATTCGTCGTTTTAACACCCATCTTTTTTGCTTCATCTAGCAGAATATTTTTCATAACTTCCATGGATGCTTTTGCTGATTTTGCAGCTTTTACTCGATCTTGTACTATTTCTGTAGTCATGACGTTATAAGGAATCTGACTTACCTTTTGTCCTATCAACGTTTGGAGTGCCGTATTTGATATTAAAACAATATCTTCAACACTTGTTTGTTCCCCTTGCCTTTGTTTGTGCAAATAAGCTTCTGTTCGACGTTCTTGTTCTGCCTTGATTTGATAGACTTCGCTTTGATGATAGGCCTTTGCGTTAAAGTGAATCGGAGAAATACTACCACCTTGTGACGTAGCTTCCTGTAGAGATTGGAACAGTCTTACAGCATAAGACTCTTCTTCCTCCGATGACTTATAGTCAATTGTCAGTGCTTCATCTAGCTGTTCAACTGCTTCTAACGTTTCTCTTCGTTTATTATGGACCTGCGACATATTCTGATTGAAATCATTCCTGGAAAAAGTATCTAAAGTTATGATATCATCAATCCCACGAAAAATCGCTTCTAAATCATTCCGTTGGGCCGTAACTAAATCATCGGCTTGCCGTTCCCCTTGTTGGACATCTTCTTCGAGAAAGGCTGTATGTACAACAGTATTTCCGCCTAATTTTTCCTGCTCTAATGCTCCCTTGATTCCTCTTAAAAAGGCAATCTGGTGGTCTACTAATCGCAGCCACGCTTCTACCACATCCACCTGCGCTCGATAAAAGTCCTTAATGGCGTCTGCCCCTTGCCCTTGAAAATCACCTGCATAAATCATTCCTTGAAAATCACGTTTTAACCCAGCCAGTTGCCCACGCAATACTCGATAATGAGATTGCCTTTCATTCATGGTAGCTACTAAAGCTTTTGAATCTAGTACCTTCAATCCCCCACCTCATTCCCAAAATATTCCTACCTTTATGGTAGCGATTCGGTTGAGGAATTGGTACAGTCCATATTTCCTGTTTTATCCATATCGTGATAGGTTTTTAGATGGGTTAATAAAAATGGTGTAGGTAAATAGATTTACATATTCTTTAGTTTTATAATAACAAGTGTTATATCTATGTTCTATTTAGAACACTCCTCCCCCAAATTCCCTTCCATCCAACCTTCGCCCTTTCTTGCGCCTTCACATACCGTTGATAATATTTATAGGGAGGATGATAGACATAGGCTACATGGGCTAATCCTTCTTCCAACAACAACTCGTTTAGCATAACACCGTCAACCCATACGTAAGCTAGTAATCTACCATAATCATCATACCTTGGCCCATCATATTCTAACTGTACTTGTTTTCCTATCAGTATCTGTCTCGCCCTAGCAACCGCTTCTGCACCGAAGGCTTCGTCTGGGATATCTGGATGGACAGTTTCGGGTGCATCAATTAACAGTAACCGCACATCAACAACGTTTCCGTTTACATACACTTCTATCGTATCGGCATCAATGACTCGTTTTACCAATGCAATATCTAAATTAGATGCGATTTGAAACGTGGATTCTGGTTCAACCGCTACCTGTGTTGATCCTTTCTCACTGGTTTTCACCTGTGATGACCCTCCTTAGTTAACCAAACGACAGGTATCATTAAGCCTTCTATGCTCCTTCATATCTTTTCTTTCTTCCGTTATTTTTCAAATTTTGAAATCTTCCAAACTCCTCGAAAAAGGCTAACTCAACCATTCCAGTTGGACCATTCCGTTGTTTTGCTAGAATGACTTCCAAGCTGTTTGTATTTTCTGCGCCCCTGTCGTAATAATCATCCCGATAAAGAAAGACGATTACATCGGCATCCTGCTCAATGTTGCCTGATTCTCTTAAGTCAGACATAAACGGTCGTTTATCTGGGCGCTGTTCAACACTTCTGGATAACTGCGACCGTAACACGATCGGAATGTTCAACTCCATGGCTAGTAGTTTTAAATCCCTTGTGATTTCTCCGATTTCTAAATCACGCCTTTGCCTCTGGCTAGTCGGTGTCATTAGTTGCAAATAGTCAATAATAGCTAATTGTTTTTCATCTGGATAATCATGTGCCGTTTTTCTTAACGATGCACGAATATCACTAATGGTTCGGTTATGTTCCTGAATGGAAAGCTTCCAAGTAGAAATTTCACCAACCGCTTGAATCGCGGTACCATAGTCCTGCTCATTGAACAGCAAGCTACGCCACTTTTGATTATGGATATTTCCTTCGGCGGAAATCAGTCGCTGGAGCAGTTGTTTTTTTCCCATTTCCAGGCTAAAAAAAACTCATGCCATGATTGCGCAATGTCCTGCTGCTAGATTTAAAGCAAAAGCAGTCTTTCCAACCGATGGACGAGCGGCAATGATAATTAATTCACCTGGCTGCAAGCCACCTGTCATGTTATCGAAATCGTTATAATACGTTGGCAAGCCCGTACATGCACCCTCACCAGTAAAAATCATATTGGAGATTTCTTTTAAGCAATCCGTGTTATCCGTTTCTTGCTTGTCCATGCCTAACTCCTGACAAGTCTGTAAGGAGCTAATCAGTTTTTCTAATCCTGTGTCACTAGGGTTAGTGGCATATTTGACTGCTAACTCACGAGATTTACGGTGACGATACGCTTCAAAAAGCAGGCGCTCGTACTGGAGCAGGCTATCTGTACTAGGGACTGACTCCGCAAGTTTTAACAGATAGGCAGTACCACCCACTTGTTGGATGATGTCTTTTAGATTCGTAGTCACTGTAACCAAATCAATGGCTTGCTGTTGATCTGCAGCTTGTTGCATTGCTATGAAAATAAGCTTGTGCTTTTGGGATCCAAACTGCTCTTCCGTAACCGTTAAATTGCTAAACAGCGTGCCTTCTAACAAGATAGAACCTAATACGGATGCTTCCGCTTTGTAGTTTGCAAGATTCATTGACCTATCTCCTTGAAAAGTGTGTCGAATTGCTGTTGGAACTGCCGCTTCGTCTCTCCTCAGGAACCTGGGCTGCTTCTCTCTTCCATTGACGCATTTGCTCTAGATAAATGTTGGTTGCTGGTGGATAGGCAGCGATTTCTGCTAGGGTCGGCGGATATGGGTAATCCGCTGCATAGGCAGACAACTTTTCTAGCACGTTGTTGTAATCCATTAGCTTTAACTGCGGCAGCAGAATATTTACTTTTCTTTTCGTGATACCATACTTCGGATAAAGCTCCGCAATCGTATCTAGAACCTCAAAGGCTTGATTCTCATTCATGACTGCATCTCCCTGCGAATTTCATCTAACATTGCTCTATTCTTACTTTTATTTTTGACAAAAAACCGTGTTGATTGGGATCGTTTTTTCTGTTTTTCATAGTTTGTGACTTGTTCCAAGGTGGTTACGCCAGCTTGTACCCATTCTTTTAAAATCGCCTCAAGATAACTGTATGTCCTGCCACCTTTTTGTACGGCAAGCTGGATTCCTTCGATCACTAGTTCATCGCCTAAGTCATGACACCAGGCAAGAAACGATTCACGTACAATCGGTTTGATGATGCCAAAGTTTTGTTCATAAACCGTGTAAGCATTTTGTGCCTTTCCTCTTCCTCCTCCTCTGTTTTGTTTTTCTATTTCTTTTTCTTTATGTATGTCCCGTGTTTCGTTACCGAATGGCACCGGGTTTTGTTCCTGGTTTTGTATCTCTACCATTCCATGTGGAGCTTGTGACAAGTTTTCAAAATAGGGAAACCAATGATTTCATTTGATACGTTGCTGCTTTGCCTTTCTCACCTGGTACGTAGCTAATTAGTTCGTTTTCCATCAGTATTTTTCTCGATTCGATTCGTTGGCTAGATAACCCTGATAAATTTTCGATGATCGAATTTGGGGCATTAAACGTTTCCATCCATCTAGCCGTATTGTTCAATACCATCAGTGTGTGCCATAATAGTGCCGCATTCGGAGAAATTTCATGAAAGGACATCCACTCTTTAAACGCAGTTAATTCTTTAATATAGTTCACCTTCATTCACCAGCCTTTCTTCCTACAGACACACTTGCTTGCTCACGAATCCAATTATCAACAGCTTCTTTTGAAAAAAGAATTTTTCGACCAAACCGAATATGCGGAAAGCTCCCCTCGCGAACCAAATCATAAATCGTATCCGTGTGCACACCTAAATACTTTGCTACATCTTTAACCGTAATCGTACAACGTTCCATTGTTTCATCCTCCTCTAATTTGTCTTTCGAATCTATAATCGTTAGGAGGTTGATGTTAGGTGTCTTCGTCCGGTTAAATTGGGTGGGATATCGACTGAAACCAATTGTGGTCCTAGCAAACGGCGGTGGAAGTTTAGAGGAATCATCAAAAAGAGTCAGGTACCGCGTGTAGATATTTGTCTGAACGCCTGTTACCAAAAATATTAAATACATACACAGATGTTTCCCAACCAACTGGACTTAGTTTTCCTGTTGAACTAGTTAAGTACTTGCAGCTTGCACACTCCTAAGAACACCATAATCGATACAGATTATAACAACTTATTACTTTTATCAGCATTTACTAGACTGATTGGTTTTGATATTATTGTATTTACCGTAAAATAATGGAAAAGGCATTATAAATTAAAGGAGGGTGTTTAATGATATACAGAATATATCAATCTACTATTTTCACTAGTAAACTAGCTCTTCGAACCTGGCTATTTCCTATCTTTTTTATATGTTTAAATAGCTATATCATATATACATTTTACATTTATAGATTTCAGACATTTTCCCCTCCCTCAGCTCTTACTACTTCGAGTTATTTTGTTATATTTGGAATGTTAGCCTACCTTTTATTTGGGATGTGGATAATACGAGTAGAAAAATCAACTAGTATGAGTGATTTAACATTACTTATAGATAACGGTTACCTTTTTGGTTTTTTGAGTAAAGTTTTAGTAGGTATAATAACGATCCTAACCAGCCAAATAATTTTAATGGCCTCTTATATCGCTATATTCTACGGGCACCCAATAACAGACGTTCCCTATTATCTAGCTGTATTCAAATACATAACTGTTTTTTGGAGTATTTCCTTTTTTATTAGTTTTTTGCTAGGGATGTTGTTAGCAAGTGTTATAAAAGGTAAAAGTGTCTACCCGGTTTTGCTCTTAGTTTTTTGCTTTTTGATTCCTATTAATCATGTATTTTTGGAATCAGCTAACAGAGTTCTTAATTTTGATTTGGACAGTTGGTTGAATCTTGGAGAACCTAATCCTTATAGTGTTTATCATGCTTTCTACGGGTTTTCAATCGATTACTTCCATTGGATGAAAAAGTTATTATTCCTATCTATAATCTTTCTATTGTTCATTTTTTTATTTATAAAGAAGAAAATAATACATCTTGGGAAACCAACATACATTGTTTTGTTGCTTTTCGTTATTGTATTTTCATTTTCGGCCATTGAGATAACAAAAAAAAATCAAATTCTAGTAAATGATCCAACGAGGATTATTGATTACTATCGAAATAATGAACAAGCCCTCTTAATGGATGACCAAGCAATTAGATTAGATGATTTTGATATTTTTTTAAAACCTAACGCACACCTTGAGGCAGATGTAACATTTACTATCACAAATGAGGGTAGAGAGGAATTAAATTCGCTTCATTTTGCACTCTTCCATGAACTTAAAATTAGTGAACTGCATAGCAATGGAATAGCGCTAAACTATGTTCAAGATGGAGATTTTGTTACAGTTGAATTAAATAATGCTATTGAAAGCGGAGAAAAAATTGATATTTCAATGCACTACGAAGGACTTAAAACAAATCTCTATTTTGGAAATAACCAAGCTATTTATCTGCCACACTATTTTCCGTGGCTACCTAGTACTAACCTTAAACCAGCATTTGACCTTGTGACGGACCAAAAAGGTTTACACAGAATTAAGCCTAGTTATCAGGAAGAAACAAACTATCGATTAACGATTAACTATGATAAAAAAGTTTACACAAACCTAAATAAACAAGCAGAGGGTACATGGTCTGGAAAAAGTTCTTCTGGATTATCTGTAATTTCAGGAATGCTAAACGAGAATAGTCAGGAGAATTATCAGTGGATTTATCCCGTAACATGGGAACAATCTGTTGAAGATTTCAGTACCTTCGAGACCTACTTCCGTATGTTTTATAACACGATAACAAATAGTTTAGACTTAAACATTGAAAAACCAAATAGAGTGTTTTTTATTCCTAACTTAAATATTAGCGATACCTTAAATGGAGAAAGTGTATGGGTGAATGGAAGCGACCTTATTTTAGGAACACCAATATATATAGAACCTGATCAGGATTATTTTGATATTTTTCAAGCTGAACTCACATATGAGCTAGTTCCAGCCCTTACAACTAATAAATTAAATACAGACATGGATGATTATGAATTCCAAGCTCTTTTTAATATTGTATTCGCCAAAGTTATAAACAAGCAGATGAATATAAACGATGATACTGACACGTTAAAATTTTTTATAAGTGAAAAATTAACGGTAGACCAAGATGTAAATACAGTTGTTAAAGAATTGAAAGATTTTCTAAGTAAAAAAGAAGCAGAAGATGCTAACCATCCGCTATATCAAGAATGGTTACATTTAATTGAATCGAAAAAAAGTTGGGATGAGCTATATGCGTTAATAAAACAATTTAATAACAGAGAGGTGAGTCCAAATGGAAAAGATCCAGCTTAAAAATATCAACAAACAAATGAAGAGAAAAGATATTCTTCAAAATATAAATTTAGACATACACGGATCTCTTGGTTTACTTGGACCCAACGGAGCAGGTAAAACAACGCTTATGAAGATTATCACGACATTAATTCAACCGGATAGTGGTACCATTCAATCAGAGAACCTTAATTGGGAGAATACAAAAGAAGTAAGAAAAAATATTGGATATTTGCCACAACACTTTTCGATGTATAAGAACATAACTGTGAGAGAATGTTTAAATCACCTAGGAAATTTGAAAGGAATTAGTATGCATAATAGATCTAAAGATATTTTAACTACAGCTGAAAATGTAAATCTTATAGATGTATTGGATACGAAAATAAAAAATTTATCTGGAGGTATGTTAAGAAGGGTTGGAATAGCCCAGGCTATTCTTGGCAATCCAAAGTTGTTAATAGTTGACGAGCCAACTGTTGGACTAGATATTGAAGAAAGAGTTCGGTTCAGAAGGCTACTTCGAAAGTTAGGTAGGGATCGTCATATTATAATATCCACACATATTGTGGAAGATATTGAAACTACCTGCGATTCTATCTGTATATTAAAAGATGGAAAGGTTCTTCAAACTGGGAGCAAGTCGGATTTATTAGATTTAGTTAGAGGTAAAGTGGTAGAAGATATGGTAGATTTAAACGATACTTACCTAGAATCACTTAGACTTATATCAACAAGAGAAGCAGGTAACCAGTACAAGATAAGGTACTTTTCTGATTCTGTTAACCAAAATAATATAGTTGAGCCTGCTTTAGAGGATGCCTATTTATATCTTATGAAGGAAGAGGATACTAATGATCGACGTTAAGAAGATAAATGTTATGTTTGAAATTAAATCAATGGGAATCTCCTTTTATCTTCCAATTGCCGTATTGTTATATTTACTAGTTCTCAACTATACCGGATCTGGTCCCGATTTCATAAGGAGGCTATCACTCTTTATTGAATTTATAGTTTGTCCCCTTGCAGCATGGTGGAGTATCTATTTACTGCTCGATTATTACGAAGAAGGACTTGAAAAACTTCTTTTCAGCTATCCCGTATCCGTCTTATTTCACGGACTAATACGCGTATTGCTATTCTTATTTATCTATTTGATTGGCGTACTTTTGGTATTGTTTGCTATTTCGCTTACGCATAACACAATGGGCCTTAAATCGCAATTACTACAATATTACCCACAATGTTTACTGTATGCTGCCGTTGGCTTTTTCCTAATGGTGGCTACTAGAAATATTATAGTGCCACTATTGTCGATAACAGGCTATGTAGCGGTAAAATTTTTCACAAGTGGCTCACAATTGTTTCCTATCTATAATATAATGGCTTTCGACTTTGTCCACTCTCCTCAGTACCTATTGGAAAAAGCATTACAAAACTTGCTGTTAGCGATACTTTTCTTCCTGCTTGGTCATGTTTTTTTAGTGAAGAGAAGTAAAGCTTTGTACTAAAAGTATTGGAATAGGACAAGGTAGCTGATAATTAGTTATCACTCTCTATATCTGGTTCAGAAGTTTCCCTTTCATCTACATTTCTCAAACGATACCTACGCTTTGCTCCTACTTTGTCTTTTGATTAGACATCCAAATAAAAATTTGTAAAGAGTAAAGTGTTGAAGAAGTCTTCTATTCCCTTCCCCATTAAAAATTGACTTATCCAAAATTGATAAGCCAATTCCTAAAATAATATGCTAAATTGATAACGCAATTTTTATATGGGCCAAGTGATGTTCTTCATGCCAAGCTAATTTTGCAACCTTTTTTGCAACTGTTATTTTACCGTTTACCTGATGAATAAAAAATCGATCTAATTGATGTTCAGTTAAACTATCACCCAAAGATACAATGCGTTCATTTATACCTTCCAACATTTTTATAGAACTTTCTACAGGAAGCTTTGTATCCGGTTGAGTAGCCCATTTTTCTTGATCAAAACCTGGTACTGATGGACTATCCTCTGTTAACGCTAGCTTCAAACGTTGGTACATGTTCAACTGTGAATCTGCAATATGATGTACCAGTTGATGAACTGTCCAGCTACCATCACGATAATTTTTGCTTAACTCCTCCTTACTCAATGCGTCCACTGTATTTCTTAATCGAGTCGTGTAAGTTTCGATTTGCTTTAACCATTCTTGAACATTTTCAAGTGTTACTTTTTCGGGTACTTGTAATTTTCCAATTGGGTATCTTACATCCATTTTTTCTATCCCCTTTCCCCTATTTATTATTTCGGTATTAACCTACAATATAACTAATCTACTTAATTATTGTAAACCTATGGACGTTATACAGAATCTATTTGGAAATGAAAAAGTGAATTAACTCGGAAACGAGTGTGGTAATTGGCACATTCCTAAAGTTACAATCAACAACTTTGTTTAGATAATTCCCAATCAATCACTTTTTCTGTATATCCTACTTTTTTCATACCTAATTTTTCTAAAACTCGAATAGAACCATCATTGTCTTGCAGTGTATCAGCTATTACTTTTTCTACCTTAGATGTACCAAAAGCCCATTGTATTAACACTTCAACAGCTTCCGTAGCATAACCATTATTCCAATAGTCTTTAAGGAAACCATAACCAATTTCTACTACTCCGTTTTCATCTGGTTTATCTTTAAAACCTAAATCACCTATTACTATATCATCAGATTTACGAACAACCATCCAACTCCCCCAGTTTAGTATAGAAGGGTCTTTATTTAATCGCTCCAAATAATTTGATATTTCAGGTCCATTATCATAGTTTTGTTTTATAGCAATTTGGACAGTTTCTACTGTACAAGATATAATTTTTAATCTATTAGTTTCAAGTTTCATTTGCGTGTCTCCTTTTGTTTAAAAAATCACTCCCACTATTAATTGATGTGATTTACAAAACATAGAGCTATTCCCTTTCAAATTTAAGAATAGTTAATTATACCATTTCCCCAAAAATTATCGCTTCCTATTTCCGTAACCTGCTGCGTTAATCAATAAGAGGTGCAATTACTTTTTTGAAATAACGGGCACCCGTTGTTGGATAAAACTATATCAACTTCTTTTTAGTAATCTGATTTATAATTAGTACGATATTTAGATTTAAATTTAACAATGAAAGGAAATAAAATTGTATGAATACTTACTGATATTAAAACTGCCAATATATAATAAACGAATGATGTATATAAAAAATTTTCTATTAAAAATAGCGTTAATGTAATTATAGCTAGCGCCATTAAATACACTAAAACCTTTGAAGAAGTTTCTATATAGTGTTCTGTATCACATTCTTTACAAATCAAAGATTGAAAATTTCTATTTCCGATTTGGGATTTGCAAATTTGGCTCCATCTAAATCTGGTTAAACATTTCTCGCACTTTTGCACAGTAGAACTCTCCCTCTTGTTAAGTTAATCCTCCACCTTAAACCCGAAGTTCCCCTTGTTGTGTTCAAGCAACAATAAGTGAAGATTGTATTTACAGTCTCTTTTTTTGTGAATCAATCGCATTCTTTAAATCTTCTGGTTTACGAGTACCAATAACAATTATCTGATTTTTCAAATGTAACTCCAGAGCCTTGTTTCCATCCATATTATAAGCCCTTTCACCTTTAAAGTTTATTCGAATCCCCCAACCACCAAATCGTTTTAATGGACTATAAATAATTGATTCATAGTTTTTTATATCCTTAAACAGAAACTGTTTATAGCGAAAATGGAAAGGCATATATCGAATATATAGACCCTCATCACGTACTTCTATTATAAGTTTGCTGAAGAATAGCAAAATTATTGGTACAATAACACAAAAAAATAGCCAAAGAATAATTAAAAACACATCTGGAGCTGGTTTAGTACCAACTGGTTTTCCTAGAATTATTTGTTGAATAAAATCATACCACAAAGGAAAATTAAACAAAGAAATAAATATCCACAACAGTATTGAACGTGGTTTTTGAATTTCTCTAAAAATAACTTTGTTTTGTTTCTCTATTTTTAACACCCTCTTTTATAGGAAGTGTTTACCTTTAACTTTTACAGAAATAATCTATAATACATTTACGGTCAACTTTTAAAAAGGTTTCTTCAACAAACCAGCGTCATAACTTGAAGTAGAACTGCTCATACATTGATATTAACATAAAATTCCAGTAACTTTTCAAAAACAAAAATAGGATCGCCATAATTGACGACCCCTTGTTTAACTATTGTCATCCATTTGTTTAATAACTTTCATTAGCTGGTTTTCCATTTTTTCACCCTAAAGAAGAAAATAACTGAAGTAATTAAACTGAGAATCCCTATACTTAGCAAGATAATAGAAATGATTTTTCCACCTATTGTTGGTGAGTCAGATATTGTTATTGCTAATAATGAGTACAATATACCAATAGTAAAGAGAGAGTAATTTAACCTATTTTTATTTGTTCTAAGAAGTAAATAACAACTAAGAAATAAAATATATGATGACTACATACAATCAAAATCGGGAAAATAGGACTAAATTTAGCCGCATATATAAAATGATCCAGTTGCGATATATCGGCAGTATCTTTAATTTCACCGTTCAACAATGTTGAAAAGAATGTAGAATTATTCCATTCCCAGGGGTTGTCTCTTATGGCACTTCCTTCATACCAAGCAGCTAACGATGATAAAAATAATACAATCAATGCCAATAGATACTGGATTATATATTTCATTAACACTCCTCCTAGTATAGGAAATCTTCTTATTCCACTAAACTGCTGTGTTGATAAAACAAGAGGTGAAAATATTACTTGAAGTAAAGCATCCCGTCAGTGTAATAGTTATATGTTTCAAATTAACCTTCTTCAGCAATTAACTCACCATCTTTTGATATTGCTTCATAGTGATATGGAACGCAATCGTCCTCATTAAACAAACTCTCTAAAAAATAACGTCTATCGTTTGCATCTTCTAATTGTAATTCTTTGTAAGGTCCATGTTCTACTGACAGCCTAACTGTATCAACCTCTTGATTTGAAATCATTCCATAGTAATAGCATACTTGAGGATTTGAAGTACCTGTATATCCCAATTCTATTTTTTCCTGATCATGTTCACCACGCTGTCGTGCTGTTTCTACAATACCTTTTATCTTCCAATTACCTAATATGTTCTGTTCAAGAAATCCAAGGTGAATTTTTTGGCTCTGATTATAATATAAGAAAGACCATTCTCCAGCAATTTTTTCAATGGTTAGAACTGTAATTGAATCTGCTCGTTCACTGTATAGTATATCCTTCACCTCTGGTGGCTGGTTTCGTTGGTAAAAGACGTATAATGCAGATAATAATAGAACGATAACCACAAATATTAAAGTTTTCTTAATAAGAAACCCCTCCCTAAAGTAGTATTAAAACAACCTGCTTCTTTAAGGAAATAAGTGCTGTATCCATTGTTCCAGATAGCATCCGTTAGTATTGTGCAGTAGAAATTATTAGTGATGCAAAATACCAAATAAGCAATGTGAATGATCCGGTCATAAATATTGTGTTATAGGTAGTTCCTTCATTATTCTTCACTTTTCTTATAATTGATACAAAGTTTAGACAAAAGACAATACTCAATACTGGTAATGCATAAAACCCGAGAATTAGAACAATATCCATTAAGAAAATCCCCTTAATCATTTAAATAATACTTACTTTAAGTACATTTACTTAATCTAATTTTAACATAAAATTCCAATATTTCTTTAAATAATAAAATAAGATCGCCGTAAACGACGATCTTATTTCGTGAAACATACTCTCGATAGCGACGCAACAGTAGCGACAGCTTGTTCCACTATTGCACCTTTTAGTGAAGAAAGATTTTATTATTTAAGACTTCCTAATTCGATAATCTCGTCTTTAATAAATTTCCCTAACTTCCTTGCCAAATCATCCACTTGATTTATTTCAGTAAGAATGTAGAAATTAGAGTGCATAGAATATGGTGGTTCTAACTTGTTATCAATTATAAATTCAATGCCCACAATTCCTCTTTGCTCATGAAGAAAAAATCTCATAGATAAGAAGTGCGTAGTATTTTCATATTCATGTCCAGAAACCCAAGTGAATTCATTCTTACCAAGTTGATTTGTGAAATTTTTAAGGCCATTTTCTAGGTCTTCTAGGTATCCATTGTCTAAATAAATATCTAAATCTACATTACAACCACTACCATAAAGACAAAGGTTTACTTCAAAGAAATCAACATCAGTCCATATTTTTTTCATATTAAATCTTGGATTAGCCAAAAAATCACGACCTCTCACATTAAATCCTTGTACATAAACGACCCGTTTGTTCAAGTAAATTCTTCCACAAACATCCCCCATAACCTTCATTTGGTACAGGAATACTGCCCAGTGTTTTCACTATAACTAGCACTCAGTATAATCCACCAGAAAGTTAGTTTTCTCTATTTAGAACTGGTAATTCCCATCCTTCATCAACAGGACTTCAGTTCCACCTTCTTTAATTCCCACTACTTTCATATCTTCTGTACCAAAGGTTACATTGACTAACAAAAGTGAAGTATTCATACCCGCTTCCTTCAATTCTTCCTCAGATTGGTCAATGCCATTTTGAATATTGGAGGTAGATGCATTTCCGATTCCAATATGACAAGCTGTATTTTCATCAAACAAGGTATTATAAAAAAGAGCATCTGTTTGAGCAAGAGGAGATTTATTAGAGACCAAGGCAATTTCTCCTATATAATGCGAACCTTCGTCTGTTTCGATGAGACTTTGTAACACTTCTTGTCCCTTTTCGGCATAATAGTCGGTAATCCGTCCATCTTCAAAAATTAGATAAAATTCATCGATGACACTTCCCCCATAGATAAGAGGTTTAGTACCTACCAATTTGCCATTCACCTTATTTTTATGGGGAGCAGTAAATATTTCTTCCGTAGGAATGTTCGGAAAGAAAGGTATTCCATTTTTATCTATCACACCCCCACCGATATAGAGATGATTTTTAGGTAGACCAACTAATAAATCAGTTCCACGGCTATTTGCAAAATGCAGGGCTTCAAATTGGCTCTCGTTTAGGATTTTTTTTCGAGACTCGAAAGCTCTATTGTGACTCTCCCAATCTTTTATAGGATTTTTTCCATCTGCCCGAGATCCTTTTAAAATTAATTTCCATAATGATTGTAAAGCTCCTTCTTTACTTAAGTTGGGAAAAACTTTAGTTGCCCATACAACGCACGGGACAGCTAGAAGACACCAGCGTACCTCGTGAGATCTAATTTTCGCATAATGATTCTTCAATTTGGAACGAGAAGCTTTTTGGAAACGACTTATCCTTTCTGTAGAAACCTCCTTAAAAGCATCTAAGTTTTCAGAAATAATATGGATGTAAGCAGCACCTCCATCGTCCCACTCCTTAAAACGGGCAGCCTGCCAATCAGAAAAGTGATCGATGACACTATCTGCTGCATTTAAGTAAAATTCTTTGGTAGACTGTTCATCTGTCCAATCTATAATTACATTTGAAGCTCCTGCCTCGTAGGCTACCGTTTGGATTAAACGTGCAAACGTAGCATTTTGTATATCACTATGTATTATCAATAATTGATTTTTTTGCAGATTTACACCAGCTCGCACAGCAAGTTCTGCATACTTTTTCAACTGTGCTTCACTTATAAATTCATATATTTCTTTAATCATTTAATATCTCCTCTGTGATGTTCTTGTATAATTTCATTACAGAAGCCTAACCTACTTGAACTAAACTGCCATTATATGTAGTATGGATTTTTACCGTATTCAACGTAAGTAAAGTATGAAAAATGCCATTTTTGTATCATGGTAAAGCATTATATATAGTAAATAATTATAGTTCTTAAACGCTTGACTATGGTTACATGGAAACAATAATAAAGGGCACGCCATATCAATGTTTTGAAACGGATACTATATATAAGAAGCATTTACTTTAAGATCATTGATTCACTTTTAATTTTTTTAAAAAAACTCTAATAATTCTAAAAAACACTTCATGACAGACAAATCGCCAATAGTATATTTGGATTCTTTGTGGTACTAAAGCTCTCGTTAGTCTAAAATATATTTTTATAGAAATAAAACCATATGTTCTTCATCATAATATGTATTATCAAATTTCAATGCTTTTTTATCTTTTCCAAACACCTCAAAGCCACAAGAAGAGTACAATTTCTTAGCAGGAAGATTAGTTGTTACAACTGTTAAATAAATTTGTTCAATACCTTCTATGTTTTTTGCTTTTTCAATTACTCTAAAAACTAGATTTTTTCCTATTCCATTGCCACGTTTTTCTGGTTTTATATACATCGCTACAATATTTGCTCTGTGTCTCAACTTAAAAAGTTGTTCCTTTACTAAAGTAACGACACCAACAAGTTGTGAATCTTCAAAAGCACCAAAAGTAAGTGTGTTTGCGGGTGCATTAAATCTGTTTTTGTATTTTTCTGCTCTCTGATTCTTTTCTTCTTCATAGCTTGATGCAAAAGCATATGGGCTATTTTTAAGTGCCTCAAGCCTTATAGAAAGATATTCTTCAGCATCAGGTGAATTTAGTTGTCTTATTTCCATTTTCATCCAATACCCCCGTGTGTTTAAGTCACTGTTTCATAATTAAAATAAATTTTGGATTAGAACCTTTATTCCTTCATATATAGCTATTCCTACAACAACTCCCAAAACCATTGTAATAAAGTTCATAGGTTTCTAAAATCCCCTTCTTTCGTATATGCACCTGTTAGTTTAATAAATATGTCTATTTCATTGATTTCCGAACACTTTCTTGTACCATTAACACTTCTGATTCCATATCTATATTATTGACTTCCTAATCATTCACTATAAATTAATACTCCTGATCCAAGAGCTAATTCACCTACGTCTTCTTTACTTCAACCACAAAATGAACAAGCTCCTACGTTAAAACGGTCAATCCGTATGCCATCACATTTATTGATACTATTATTGTTATGGATATCTATACCTGTTGAAACTGACGACTCATATAAACACCTTCATTATCTATTTATCAAATATGTACTATTCGTTTATAAAACTAACTGGCCTTTACTTGAAGAAGAATATAGAAGCTGTCGAAACGAAAAAAATTCATTCGACTCTTCGTCCCTTATATTTACTGTAATTCCTCACATTCTTGTATTTTTAAGTTAGGACATCGTTTCTTTAATTCTATAATAAACTCTCCTTTAGCTCTCGGTGATATTTTTATACTTCCGAAGAAAGTTGTATTATTAAAAATTTCAAGAGCATCTCTCGATGACAATACTCTATGTCCTGCAAAAATATCTGTTGTATGTGATACCTTTATTATATTTTCGTAAGGAATTCGACTTCTAAAGGGTCCTCCTTTTATATATAAATAATCTTTATAGAAAATATACTTAACTGAGAAAGCAGTCCAGAAAATAAAACTTATTACTAAAAGGAATATTGAAATAAGAGTTAGAACCACTGATAATTGAGTGCCACCTTCAAAGAATAATGGAAAAAATGATACCAAAACAATAACAATCACTACAACCACCATAAACTTAATAAAATAAGAATCTATTTTTGAATGAAATAACAAAACTAACAGCACCTCCCTCTCGTTAACTCGTTATTATTGAATACGTTAAAATAATCTAAAAGTTTCAGTTTATTCCGCTAAACAGGTGCATATCTACGGAATGTTTTCCCACCATATTCATAGTATTACAAGATATAAAAAATTGGCTCAATATTAACTTCATGCAAACATTATCTACAGTAAATATTTATAGTTTTCAACGGACTCAGTGATAGTACTTAGCCCACAGAGACTCCATAATATCTAAAATTATTTTAACATAAATACCCAAATTCACTTGCAAAACAAATGATGAAGAAATCCTTGCCTTATTACCAGTGTTTTTCTTCGCACGAATAGCGCCAGGCACCTATAGGCATTTAACAAATATATAGTTTTGCCGATAATAAAAAGAATTGACATACATAAAACAAACACAGAGGTGACAATATGAGAAGTAATTTATTTGCAGCAATAATATTTGTAATTTTATTAACGGCTTGTAGTGAAAATCAAATTTCTGAAGTTGAAAAAGAAGATGAAATTACAAAACAGGAAGAGATTGAGACTCCAACATCCTCATTGAGTGATGAAGTAGTAATGGAAGAAATATCAGTGGGTAGCTCTTACGATTTAGTGATCGACATGTTTGGCATGCCTGCTAGTGAAAATGAGGTAGAGCAAAATGGGTTAACGGATATGATTTACGAGAATTATCAATTTTTAATGGACGACAAAAGCGTTATTGGTTTTAGAACTCAACAGGATGACGTTCCAACCAAGTCTGGTATATCAATTGGTGATTCTGTAAACGAACTTCTTAATAAATATCCTAATAATACGGTGTTAACCATTGGTTCTGAATATTACATGTATGATGATCACTATTTTTTATTGTTTGAAGTAAGTGAAAATATAATAAAGAGTATTGGATTGTTTGACAGGGAGACTTATTTGTCATTCTATCAATACACGATAGAAGAAATATTAATAGCTTCTGATAAATTTGATACTCCATTTGTTGAATCCACGGATAATAAAGACGAATCAAGTCAAGTTGAAGCCGATACAAATAGTGAAATGGCATCTAATGATCCTACATACACAGATGATCCGAGTAGTGCAGAAGAAGTTGTGGAAGAAGAAATTGTTGAAGCAGATGTGGAAGATGAAAATGTTAATGAGCCGTATGATCCATTTGCAGAAATAAAAGAACTTACAGCATTCAGTAAAACCATTCATATTGGTGATGATGAATCTATTGTACGAGATTTCTTTGGAAAAGAATACGTTGATGCTATGGACGACGATGAGAGTATGAACATTTACGACTTCCCACCTGTACGATTTATAGCGTGGGACGGTATTATAAAGTTTATCTCTTGGGGAAGAAGTGGTTCCTTTGAAGATTGGGAAACAACGAAGGGATTGGAAGAAGGTCCACACTTGAACAATCCAAAAAAGCTTATGCTGCATTTGATTATCAACTATTATATAAACAAGGAAGGGAACAGCCAGCATACATGGTCGTAAATTATCATGACGGTTTACTCGTGTTAGAGTTTTTCGAAAATAAAGTAAGTCTGATATTCCGTTGTTCTCCGGAAATGCTTGAAGACCATCACATTAAAAATACTCTATTTACTTATGATGAATTAAGGGAACAGCCATTTTAAAATCCTGATAGGCAAGGGCTCGGTATTGTACTGGACTCTTGCTTTTTCATTTTGCATAATTAGGTTCTAGTTCTCGTGCCCTTATTTTGCCAGTAGATTAAGTAGTTGAAGAATAATTTATTTGTTTTCCAAATCCTCTATACGGTTTTCTAGGTTAGTTACCCTTTCGATTAATTCCCTATTTGATTTTTTCATTCGATAGGATACCATCTTAAAAAATGAAATAACGACTAATAAGAAGACAACACCACCTAATAAATACCCGATAATGATTTCCATATAAACACCCCTTCCTATCGATTGTTCAGCTCTCTCGCCGTTTGTTTAATAACTTTATATTTTATAGGTATAAGATATAGGATGAAATTAATAAAAAAACAATTATTTCTAGATAGAATACATAACTATTAAGAAAGGAGATACCTATAAACGAAAATCCAAACCGCTGAGCATGAGAAATATCTTATAATACAACTATGCTTTTATCACTTCAATTTCATTGATACCTGCTTACGCCGGGTAGGATTCGTCAATTCCACCATCTATCTAAACCCGCACATTATCGTCTTTTTCAAAAGTGTTTGCATTAACATAAGTTAGATATATTAGGCTTATATATCCAGATAACCCATCCATTACAATAATTTTTCATCATTAATTTCCTAATTTTTTATTTCATCTTTCGTAAGAAACTTATCTCCTACCAAGTAACTGATTATGGCAGCCAATGGACCAATAATTATTGATAAAAAAGAGTTTATATCAGAAAAAAAGAATTCCTTTACAAAAATGATAATTCCTACAAATACGCCTGTAAATAGAGCTTTATCAATATTTCTTATCTTCATAATAATCACCCTTCTTTGCAATATGGTAAAATACAAAAGGTCATTGGTTATTCCATTTGCGCACAGTAGGTTTTTCACTACTTACTCAAGAATAAAAACTCCAGCCACAATTGCCATCCAAAGTTCTTCTGGAAATTCATTTTCAAATACATCGATTCTATACCTCTTACTATTCATTAATCTTCCTATAAATGATGATATCAAGTTCCCCTGAATAACAACTTTCTGTTCAGAATCCTTTACCGCAAAAGATTTGTCTGCAATTTTAAATTGAACACCAAATACTTCATTTTTAATTCTAATAGAATATTCCTTGAAAATGGTACTTTTTTTATAAATAGGAACCTCATCAATTGTTGAAACATGAGTTTCCTTTGAATCTTCAATTTCAAATTTAAACCTTAGAACATTAGATTTTCTCAGGGTTGCTTTATAAAGTAATTCTGAACCACTATAAAAGTGATAATCAGGATTAAATTTTATCTTTGGTTTAACTGTTAATATGATTAAACCATTCTTTCGTTTTATTTTTTGTTTCAAAAAGCCTAATATTGGATAGGTGTAATAAAAAGTGTTCTTTATAACCACCACTCCCCCATTTATTTTTCCACTAATCTATTATTTACAAAATAAGAGGTCTCGCGAAGACAACAGTTAATTCAAGATAAACAACTTTTATTGAAATAACGAAAGACTTCAATTTTATCGTATTCCTAAAAATTCGTACTGTCGTTTTTCTTAATAAAAATAGTAACATATTTCAAAAACTAAAATCCTACCTACAATTAAATTAGCCACAAAAGGGTATGCTGAATTAATAAGAAAAGTCACTAATAATGTTAAAGCGAACTACTTAGCCATTATCGACGATACTTTTGTTGAATTCCTTCACCATTCATATAATTTCTTTACTTTAATGTGAAAGTCATTTTAAATGAAACAGCTCCTGCTAAAATACCTGACACACTTTACTGAAATTACCATCCCCATTTCATAATGAATTTCAGCCTCTAATAACAAGACATTTTTTGATCGTTATCCTGATATTTTTCAGTGAAGTTGAATAACCAAGAGCCAAAAATGCAGTTTAATGAATAAATAATATACATTTGCTTCTTTTAGATGATATTGGAGTATTGAACTAACGTTACATTCAGCTCAATATTCTAATATTCCTCTTCTACTTCAAATTTTAATCTATCTAAATCCCAGACATCTTCAGCATAATTTTTGAAAACTTTTACCGATACTTTTTGCCCTTCATCATAATCTTCTGGATTAGAAACTCGAATAGTTTGTGATTTTGACTTCTTTTTAAAACTATATATTTCATTAGAAGTTCCTTTTTGGCTAACTGTTGACCATGCTTCGATGTCAATTTCCATATCTCCACTTTTTTCGTTAATTTCAGCTATGTTACCTTGAATAAAAGTTCCTGCTTCAATCTGGGAACAACTTATCATCGTAATAGTTATAGTAGCAACAATTAAGAATATCTTGCTTTTCTGCATATGGTAATCCCCCTAACTTAATCAATAATCCTATCTCTTTAACACAATTAGGGTTATATCTTTTAGTTCAGATAGGCATCCCGTTTGTTTAATTTTTTTATAGGTATAAAATCCAGGCAAAAATTACGAATGCCCCTCCTGTCACAATTGACTTTGCTGGAATACTTCGAATTTATTCTGTTAACGGAGATTTTATTTATTAAAGATTTTTTTATAAATCACTATGGCAGTAAGTATTATCAAAACAGCTACCATAAATTGAAAAACTACACCTGCAATCAATTGAAAATTATAGATTGTCATGATTCATGCTCCCCCTTACTTACAGTAACCTGGTTCGTTATTACAATAAGAGATGCCGCATCGAAGACTCCTTAATAATCGCACCAGTTACTTGAACAAGTTATTTCATACTTTTCTTCTGCACAAATACCCAACCATACTCTCACGCTTCGATTTTTTAAACTTAATTCATATTCCACTTTGTAACCCCCTTGTATTTAACTAAACTGTCCTTTAACAAAATAGGAAATAGGAGCTACCGTATTCGAAAGCCCTTGTTCACTACTGCTATCCAATACTTTAACAATAACTTATGCAAATGCTTCAATAATCTAATTGTTCTCCTTGTTACAGATAAGCACTCGTTTGTTTAAATGTATTAATTCACAAGTTGTGATTATTTATCAAACTTCTTTTCCTCATAATTACTTTTTTCAAGAATTTCTATTGGGGACATTTTAGACCACTCTAAAATTGTAATATCAGGATTTTTTTGAATAAAGTTCGTCATAATTGCGTATCCGATTTTATAATTGGATCTATCTGGAATTCCTTTACTTCGAACCCCATTAAATAAATCATCAATAATTGAATAATCGGTAGAATCTATATTTTCATTTAATAAATTCCATGTAGCTTCTTCTTGTGAAGGAGAAAAATGGCTCCACGGTGGTTCAATTTCTGGATACAAAATCCGTGAAAATTTGTCAGCTCTACCTTCCAACAAGACCTCCCCCAACACAGTTGTATTATTGTAGTTGTCTTTATCCTCAAATAAAACGGAATGGTGATATTCATGGGCAACAGCAAGCTTCAGCATATCTTCATTTAAAAAAGAAGGTGCAATCTGAATAAGAAAAAAATCTTTATTCCAAGTTAGACCTGAAACCCCTTTTATCCATTTCATTACAGATGCATTTTTTGGATTAGCAGGAAATACATAAACAGTTTTATCTGTTCCTGGTGGGAGTTCATTCACCGACTTTTTTAAAGCTTCAACTATTAAACTATTTATTTTATCTTGATCTTCTAAAAGTGCTTCATTGTATCTTTTCAAAATTTCGGTGTTTGTTGGTGTTCCTAAACCCCAATTACTAGATAAAGTCTCACCATAGTACTCCCCGAATACATCTTTGGAGAATGGATTTAAAACTGACTCTATGTATAATTC
Source organism: Aquibacillus rhizosphaerae (assembly GCF_030282825.1). Lineage (GTDB taxonomy): Bacteria > Bacillota > Bacilli > Bacillales > Amphibacillaceae > Aquibacillus_C > Aquibacillus_C rhizosphaerae. The sequence goes on along the minus strand of NZ_JASTZU010000016.1, from coordinate 61,565 downwards.
ATCTAAGTTACCTGGCTCTTGTTCTGCTTTTTCAATATAGTTTAAAAACTCTGCAAAATAGTAAACAACTTTAAATTCATGCTTGTTATGCACAAATGTAACGGGTTCTGAATTTAGAATTGCCTTAGAACCTGTATTTTCATTTTCTTGTGCTGTATCATTTGAACAACTAACCATAAGAAGAATTAAAATAAGAGAAAAGAATCTATAAACTCTTCTGATATCAATCACCTTCCTTTTGCCCATTAATCCAGCACCATCAAAAAGAGTTCCATGTTAATTTTCCAATATCTCTAAATAACGTTAAAATAAATCTTAATGGAAATAAAACAAATTTAGGGAACAAATGAGTTAACACTTCTTATGTATTCTTTTCTGCTTTTTATCAGCCAAATAACCAAACTTTCTTTTCTTGTGCTAAACTGCCACTTTACTTTGACAATGAAAAGCAAACACCCTTACTAACATTCGTACACTTTAGCTATAATCTTATAGTATTTGACTATTTCCTCCGCCACCTATAATTAGAGTCGGTGAACTAATGTCACTCAGTCTTTCCCGTCTAACTTATTCTCTTCCCAACTAAGCTTTAAATCTGTCCTATACCAATATTTAATTGTTTCACTTGTCTTTTATATTAAATCTAGGTTTACTAAAAAATGCTCCAAGAAACAAGAATAAAAAAGAAAGTAAAAATCCAGTAGCCCCTTTATCAAAATAAACAAACAAAGGAATAGTTACAGCTGCAAGAATAAACATTAATTTCATCATTGTATATCACCTCATCGTTACATGTAATAACATCAAATGGGATTATTTTTAAAGTGGTTTTCATATATCTGGTTCAATCACTATGTCAATTCCGTCATACTTTGTTTCTTTTCATTACCCGCTTCATCTTTTACAAAATTGTTTTCATGATTATTTTCTAAATACCCCTCCACTTTTGTTAACCTGCTAATTTAAAGCTCAATAACTCCCTCCCTTTTATGCTACAGCTCCTGCATCGACAACTCTTTATAAAAGTTTGAGTACATCGTTTCACAAAACAGAGCTTTTTACAGTTCTTTAGTTTTGATATAAACTTTTTTCTTCTATTTTTATCTTCAGTAATAAGATCATATCATCTTGTTTAATCATTTTATTTATTGATTCCTCATTTTGTAAGTCGATCGTGCTCATTGAATTACTTTCCGTTTCTCTATAAGCTGCTAATATTTTTGTTTCACCTAATTCTAACTCTACTTCTTCATTACCAATAGCATAGTCCCAAGAACTAAACATATCAGTCTTCGATTCCTTTTCAATTAATGAAGGATGAGTGCTCACACCAGGTCCATAAAGAAATACTAAAGTATCTTCTGCGTTCGGACCAATCATTCCAAACCCCAAATGTCCTTCGGTAACTTCATTTGGGCTGTTACCATAAGATAATTGCGTTAATGGTTGAAAATCTATTTTTCCATCATTATATCTTTCTACCCATAGATTCACCCAACTCTTATCTGCATTAGGTAATTTGAAATTAAAATCATATAGTATTCCTAAGTTTAAATCCTCAAAAGTATTTACATATTCAGACTCAGAATTAACTGAAATAGTAGGTGTTTTATCAATTGTATTAGTGCAACCAGAGGTTAATATTAAAAATAATAGTACGATAGAACCGAAAATGAAATAGTGTTTTTTCAAAGAGCCTCGCCCTTTCTTAAATTGAAATATTATTCTTACCAATATTTTCTAAAGAACGAAATAAAAATATAAAAGATAGAAGCAATTAATCCAACAACCAAAATAAATAGTAATAAAAACCATCCAAAATCTCTGATTGTTTCCATATACTCCCTCCTTGTTAATCCAAATAAGTAACTGTTACATATCTCTGTCCTCAACCACTATTGCTTTAATAGAACAAGAATCCATTTCCTAACTTAGGGATGGTGTTATTTAATTGAATATATCTTTCAGATAGGATCCGAAATTATGCCCCGCGGAATACATAGTTTTACAAAGCTGAGTAGTCATTTCTATTAAAGCGGTCAATCCATACGTCCACACATATATTGATGCTACTATTGTTATTAATATAATTACCTGCTGAAGCTGACGACTCATATAAACATCTCCATTATCTATTTATTATATAGTTCACTATTCGTTGTTAAACAACGCGCTATATTAGTAAAACAAGGTTGCATTTTCCTAATTAAAGTAAGCAACCGTTAATAGAATCAGAAATTCTATTAACTTAGTATTTTTACCATAGTATAATAACTACTACCAGGAGGATAATCTTTAATTTCACCTACAACTTGAAATCCTTTCATTTCATAAAAAGCACGGGCTTGAAATTCGAAAGTGGTTAAAAGTACTTTCTTTGCACCCTTCTCTTTAGCGATTTTTTCCGCTTTTCCAAGAAGGTGCCCACCTAAACCTTTACCTCTGTATTCTTCACGAAACCAAAAATTGTTAATCTCCATCCAATCCCAATAAACATCTGCATTAATACCACCAATCCAGTTTTTATTGTGATCAGACACAATTATGTTTATTGGCTTTACAGCTTCCTTTTCCCTCGCTTCTTTATGATATATGGAATACATATTGTTAAATTCTTTCATTTTCTTATGTAAAAAGGTTGAAAAGTTTTCGTTAGCTTCCAATAAAATTTCTATATTATAATTCATCTTCTTTCGCCCCATAAATTGTTGATATATGTCTTTATTTCATAATCACGTCAATTTACTACGTACAACTGTTCAGTTATTAATTTTAACATAAAATCCCAATAACCTTTTGGATTCAGACAAAATTAATAGCACACAAAATCTTTTTTTGAGTTCTTTCACCATTATACTGAAGTTTACAAACTACTAATTCATCCTAAAAACAAAAATTCTATTTGATAATTGTGTACTTATAGTTTGGCCCTTCTTTTCTTTTTTTGATTATTACGTTCTCATCCAGTCCATTACATATGGAAAAATAGCCATCGTTCAAGTGAAGCCCAATACCAACTAAATAACAATAATCCGTTGCTTTTGTATCATATCTTTCAATAATTTCAATCCTATTCACCCGTTTACCAATAGCAAAATGAAGGTCTTCTAACATATTCTTTTTCCAACTAAGCTTTAAATCTGTCCCATACCAATTAAGCTCCTGTGAAATCAGAATTTCATTAAACGTAACAGCGTATTCATCCGTTTTATACGCACATAATTCTAATTGGCAATCCTCAAAACGGATAATCACGGGACAATCATTAAACCATGTATTTTCATCATGTCCCCATGCAACCCATATTTCTTGTACATTTTTACCAATCAGATATTCAAATTTAGTTCTGTGGTCTTCTATAATATCCGATGAGTTAGTGTATATTTTGGGATTAAAATTTTTGATTCCTAACATTTAATTCTCCCTTCACAATGGAGAAATATTTAAGCCAGAGGTTAAATATTTCTGGATAATCTTATACTTTTAGTACAATCTATTACATTCTATTTTATATGAGAAGGTTTTAACTGTTCAAAATGTAACAATCAGATATATCTTAATTAACATCTTACATTTAATTGTTTCACTGATCTTTTTTATTAAATCTACGTTTACTAAAAAATGCTGCAAGAAACATGAAAAATAAAGAAAGTAAAAGTCCAGTAGCTCCTTTATCAAAATAAATAAATAAAGGAATAGACACAGCTGCAAGAATAAACATCAATTTCATCATTGAACATCACCTCATCGTCAAATCTAATAATATATTATCACGGTAATTTCTTGCTTAATCATTAAGTATTCAGTTGCGAAAGTTTAAGCATTATTCTTCACAAACTCTTTATTTATATAAAATAAAATTACAGACCAAATCATATGCATTAATTCTTTCAATTAGTATGCTATTTCGTATACTTCTCCACCGAAACCGAACTACTTAGTCATAATCAACGATTTTTTTGTTGACTTCATACACCTTTCGTATTACTTCTTCACTATTGATTAATAGCATAGTATATTTTCAATATCTTCTTTTGAATATCAACGTACTTTTCATATGCAGTGAAGAATTCATCGATATCACTTATAGCGTAAAATTCAATTTTGAATAGTTCATTAGCAAGATATATTAAATCCTGTTTAATTTTTTCATTCTCGATTAAATCTGCTGCTTGGTCTAACGCAAAAGGTTTACCCGCTAAAACCATAACAAGTTCGCTTTGGCTATTATTTTCGTTGTTTTTCTGAAATAACGATGAAAGTTCATCATTGCTCCCAGCAAAAAAAGCGTTGATATTTTCAGGTTCTGGAATATCTGCTTTTCCTACAGGACTTACTGATTTTGCAGCTTTTCGAATTAAATCTAATGCATCTTGGGTTGGTTGATCAATGGGGTTATTAAAGTAGTTTTTATAGATATCTATTTCGATCACTATGTCAATTTCGTCATACTTTGAATCTTTTTCACTATCAGTTTCATCATTTACAGAATCGTTTTCTTTATTATTTTCTAACTCAATTGATTCCTCCACTGATTCTTCATCCGTCATTACATTTATAGCAATTAAAAAGAATAGAAATACAATTAGTACAATGAAAATTTGTTTTTTAATAATACCCCTCCTATTTTAATTAACCTACTTGGTGCTACTGTTTTTCTTGAAGTAACGCTCCCTTATGTTGAAGACATGAATTCAAGGGAATAATCGTAAAATGGTTTCACATATGAAAATCATTCTTTTAGACTCATATTTTCATCATTATCATCCCATTTTATAGAAACATCTACCGATTGATCAGCGTTAAATGAACTGCCATTACTTCCACTACGATGAGTAAACGATTTTTTCTGAGGAGGTTCTCCATTAAAATCAATTTCCGTTTCCTCACTAGATGTAGCAGTCTTGTATGAATACTCTAACCTGCTTATATCAGCCAACTGTGTTAATTCACCTTTGTAGTTAACAACAAAATATTTTGATATATTATCATTTTCCTGTACAGTCACTTTTAACTTTGCTTCCCAATGATCACTTTCACCCTCTAAAACATATATTTCACGTTCGGAACAACTTATTAATAGGAGAGCTATAAAAATTAATGCATCTCCTACATAAATTTTCTTCATAAAATTCTCCCTTTTCTTCCTGTCTAACCGGTTTGAAATCATCTAACTATATAGGAAACGACATATAAAAACGCCTTAACGTTTTGAAGAACCGACCTCGAGGTTTCTTGAAGTAGATTTTCATCTAAGGTTTTTGTTAGAATAACTGTTTGTATATATATCTGAAATATTAATTATAATTTATACGTTTAAATTTATTTAAGGAATGATTATCTACTGACATAGGATCATGATTCTAACTCTTTCGATACACTTAATAAAACTCCTTATTGTTCAACTAAAGTACCCGTTAGTGAAATAAACTTCATTTATAAATTCTTCTTTAGAATTAACCTATTATCATTTATTTGATAACCATTCTTTTTATAAAATGCTTCTGCAACCCCACCAATAGAAGTTATTAAATACAAACTTTTAGTATTTCTACTTTTTAATTCAAGCTCCAATAATTTTAACAGTTTTGTTCCATAACCCTTTCCTTGAACTTGATTACTTATACAAAGTTCTGCTAAATAATATGTTGACTCTTGGTAGGATTTTTTGTTGTTTCCTGCAATAAAACCAATTAAATTATCCTCAATATATAGTGAAAAGCCAAGGAATTTAGGTGTATTGATTAAATCTAAAAGTCTTTCTTTCGCAACTTCAAAACTCCAAGTTTCCTTCCACGGCTCACTATTGAAAACTTGCATGTACAATTCGATACATTGTTCCAATTTATTAATTGTCATAATTTCAATTCTTTCAGTCACTAACAACCTCTCCTTTTTAACAATTATCATCTAACCTCACAAAGTTTCTAGTTGAAGTAAAGCTCCCGTTAGTGCAATAAACTAAAATATTAATTATTTTTATCCCAATCACTTCTTAACAGGCTAAAAGTAACTAAATCAACAAAGTGATCGTATAGCCATTGTCCATCACGTTTAATTCCTTCTTCTTCAAATCCTAATCTTTTGGGGATAGAGATACTTTTTAAATTATTTGTTGCACACTGAATTTCAATTCTATGTAGATTCATTTCTCCAAAAAGATAATTCACTAATGATTTAACACTGTTGGTAATAATACCTTTACCTTGAGCATCTTCGGATAAAAAGTATCCTATACTTGTCGCTCTATTTTTCCAATCAATATAATGCAGTCCAATCATACCAACCAATTTTCCATTATATCTAATACCTGCATCAAACCCATCATTATTCGCATAATTAGTTATCCATATTGGTATGATTGATTCAAAATCCTCTGCTGATTTTCTTTTATCTACCCAAAGTAACCATTTTCGTAAGTGTTCTCTATTTGAATTGATTAATCTATACAATTCCTCTTTATGATGTTGTTGTAATATCTCAATTACTATTTGATCGTTAACTTTATATGAAAACATTTCAATAATCCCCCAATTTTTTTATTCGACCGCCCTTTATTTCAAAAATATATTTAATAACACCATTTTAACATTATTTACCTTTATTTATTGTATAAATCAATAGCGTTTCCTCGTTATTGAAGAAACGCATCCTTTAGTTCATAACCTATTCTTTATTTTCTGTGCATAACAAATTGAGACTTACTAAAATTAAAGTTATTTTTCTCGTAAAAAGTGATTAAATCCTTTTCACAAAACAAACTAATAATATCAATATGTGAAAGTTCGTCTAGCAGTCGTGAAACAAGGTTTTTCCCTATACCTGTTTTTTGGAATTCTTTATGTATTACAACATCCTCAATATAAGCCCTAAACATTCCGTCTGTAACAGATCTTGCAAAGCCTATAAGAACGTCATTTTTCCACACACCAACTGAAACTACTCGCTGTAACATATGCTCAATATCTTGTTCTTTTCTTTCTCCCCACCACCCTGCATCATGATAAAGTGTCATTAGTTCAGTAGCTTTAATTGTTCTTTCAGTAAAACTCATAATTTCGACATTCACAATACCACTCCTATTTACTTTTTTCAAGATTTTACCAAGCGTATTATATAGGACTTCATAAATATTACTGCTGCGTTACTTTAAATACAAAGGTTCACATATCATAAAGTGTTATCTTAAGATAAAATTCCATTTAGACTTTTTAATTTCCAATAAAAAAAGATCATCAATTTTGACGACCTTCTTGTTAAATTCTTGCACCCGTTTAGTTGAAGATCCTCTTGCTTATCCCATTACATTACGAATGGTATCTGGTATCATAACTACTTTTGTCTCTAAGTCAACGTGTGGAGTTTCTTCATCAATACATTCATACCAGTATTCAAGATGTTTCTTATCTACCTTCGTGGTGCGACTCCTCCACATTATTTCCGCCTTCACCTTGGACTGAAAACCAGTATAGATACTCATTTTCTGCATCCTTCTCTCGAAAAATGGACTCTATATACATTTTTTCATCTTTTAAAGTTAAGAGTACCTGTTCCATATGCTGATTTAAAAAATTCATCCATTCGTCAACAATTTCTGTTTTACCCTTTTTAACTTTAAATTTAGATAACTCAACATTTATTGCCACAAATTCAAATCCTTTCTTCATAAGCCTTCTTCAAGTATTCTGCTAAGTTAGTGGAATAAGGTTGCAATTCCTTATTCAAGGAAAGCACCCGTTAGTGCAATAACATTGTTTATCAATTCAGCTATTTTCTTAAATACTAAAGAATATGTTGCCTTTATGTGCTCTTCTGTCTTTTCTTCATTATATAAACCAAATCCTAACCTCTCTGCTCTTTCCGAATTTTGTGGTTTATATACCCCATGTATATAGGGTAATCCAGGTTCCCAATCCCAAGAATTGCTATACTCAATATCTTCCACAGATGTGAAAGGGATAAGACTTTTAGTTGCGGGGAAAAAATATGGAGTAGTAGATTTCAAGTAAATAGTTGCATATTGACTTTCAGAAGCCTCTGAAAATTTCTCTTTCATAATAAAGACTGCATCATAAGAATTAACTTTCTGTTTAGACAATTCATCAAAAGATATTTCTTTAAACTCAACCTGTTCTTCTCTAACTTTTGGTAATTCTCCAATCACAGCAATTTTTAATGATTTACCGTTATATAAATCAAATTCTGTATCCGAGGAATTATTTAAAGGAATTGATACTTTATTATCTTCAGAATTACTTTCATTTAGCTCCTTGGTTATCTCGCTATTATCCTTATTTTTGCATCCTACTATAGAAAAAAGAATTAAGATAAGAATAATAAATAGCTTTTTCAAAATACAATCCTCCTAACAACCTTAATTTGGACGCACACAAATCCAATTATGCTTATTCAAAATAACTGCGTCTTTACTTTAAGATCACAAATTCACATTTTATTTTAACATAAAATTCCAATGATTCTTAAAACTATTCAAAACAAAAAATCGCCAATAGTATATGACGATTCTTTGTTTTACTAAAGCATCCGTTTAAGTTAAATTCATCACAAATTGTAAATCAAACTATACTAGCATCATCGAATATCTGATAAATATAATAAACAATCTGATTTAATTTATTTAAAGGTGGTGTTGCTTATGTTAGAAGAAAAAACAATCAAAAAAAAGAAAATATGAATGTTTAAGTAAATGGCTAAAATGACTGGTGAACGGGCTAGAATTGATGTAAAACTAAACACACTTATATCGCATATGAAAAAGACGGTAAACTTGTAAAGGAATTTCCTAATGGTGATATTGTTCCTCTTAAAAAAGATGGTGAATCTTAATGCACAACCACCATGTTGGAGTATAGGGGAAATACTAACTAACACTTTCAAAATAAGAATTCAAACTAATTTCACCATATGATTTAGCAACAATATCATTAGTCATTACATAAAAGAAAAACAGCAAGAGGTTGTATTGTTTCTCGTTAATAATTTTTAGAAATGGAAAGATAACTTTAACTGCCCATTTAGGAATACCTGTTATTTTTGGTTTTTTATTTACTACATTTAATGCTAATTCAGCTATTTCATAATATGTATAAACCTCTGGTCCTCCAATATGAAGAGATGTATTTTCTTTAGAGAATGATGAAATACAATACTCTGCTAAGTCAGAACCATGAATAGGGTTCATTTTATTCAAACCTTCACCAAATAAGAAAATTCTTCCTTTTTTCGCCATTGTTAATAACTCAGTCATATCGGAATAATATCCTGTTGGATTTATGATGACATGAGATATAACGCTCCGTTTTAGTTCATCAACAAATTTCTGCTTTGCTTTAACTAATGTAGAGTTACAATTTTCGGCTGCATGTACGTTAATATACATAAATCTTTGAACTCTGCTTCGCTCGGCTTCTTTCAGCAAATTAAGGTTTCCGTTGTAATCAACATCCATAAATGTCAGTTTATCTTTTTGTCTTGTAATACCTACTGAAGAAAAAACATAATCAACTTCATTACAAACATTCTTTATTGTATGTGGCTCAGTAACATCTCCAACTATAACTTCATCAACAAATTTATAAATAATAGGAGAACAAAAAGGTCCTTCTTGCTTTAACTTTTCCTGTGACCTCACTAAAACTTTTACATAATAACCATTTTGTTTTAATTTTTTTACAATATGTCGTCCAAGATAACCTGTGGCACCCGCTACTAAAACACGCTTCATAAAATAACCACCTATCTTTTTGAATAATTTTATTTAGGTTTATCTTTTTTCTAAAATATTCTGCTCTTTTCTTCAACAAGGAACGGTAGTCCCTTTATGAAAGTATTGCACCCTTTAGCACAAGAGACGACTATCCTAACTGAATTATCGACGTTCCTTGGATTAGATTTTCACCTATTACTTTCACGTGATTTTGTTTTAGTGAAAAGACCTGAAATGAATGTGATAATTCCACCTACTAATATAATAAAGTAAAAGAAAATCAACGTAGCCGTTCCCTCTAATCCTTTAATCACCTTGATTTCATGAAACAAAGGTAACAATGGAGGATACGTTAAAACCGATAATATTAGGACACTTCCAGTTATTATCCTATTTTTCTTATTCCTTGTAGTTAGGTATAAAGATAAACATACAATTACAAGTGCTAATATTATAAAAATCGCTAATGTCATTTTAGAAAACCTGCCTCTAATAGAACAAGGGGAAGGTTCTTTTAAAGAACAATCCCCTTGTATCTTACATCCCAAGCATTGGCAGATGCTTTCGAGTATGGTAAGTGAGCGCCAATGAAATGCAATGTCTTAATTCATTTAGCGGGATTTCATCCTTTTCAGAAAATAAAATTGCTCTATTCCCTTCAAAATTGAACAAATTTGGATAAACCTCTTTAAATGTATCAACTAGATTTGTATTACAAATAAAGTAAATAGCGTATTGATCTGGTTTTGACGGTTTCCAGCCTATTCTAATTGTACTCCCTTTTTTTGCACTATAACCAGGCTCTCCCCATTTTAGAGCTTCTTCCACTTTACCCACTTCAGCAGTCTCTATTGCCGTATCGAGGATTAATTGACGAAGTTTCAATAGATTCGTCTGAATGCCTACTGGATACCGTTCGAATACTTCCTGCACCTTGCTATTTTCAATTGCACTCATATTGATCATTCCTTTTAAAAAATAACAAACCATAGTGAGCCAATTGCATGAAAGTTACTTGATCGAAATATATATTTCTGCTTGTCCATCCTCTGGGTTAATATCTTTACCGTAATATTCAAAATCCGCATGGAATGCTCGGTTAATATCTGGTTGTTTAGACCATTGCCAAATACTAGCCCAAGCACGTTGTACCACTTCAATAATTGGTCCCCGTTCTGTGACAAATACAGCATATGTTGCAGCAGGAACAGTAACTGTATTTGTAACATCATTTTGCATTTTTGATTCTTCGTTTACACGTACGCCAACCATTATTTCATACTGACCTGTATCTTCCTGTTCATAGTTGAAGTAACAGCTATAATGACCATATTCCTGAATATTGACACCAAGCTTCTCTCCAATACTTTGAGAATAGAACTGTTCAAATAATTTACCAATCTTGCCATCCTTGCTTAATTCGGCCTCGTTCGTTGTTGTGGCAATAATTCCCGCTAACGTGAAAGAGGGTAATTCCTCCATGCGGGTTGGCTGAATTGGTTTCAAATCAATGTTACTTTTTTGTTTCATCCTTGATCATTCTCCTTATAATAGAATGAACCAAGTATAAAACAATAAACCTGACAACTGACTGTCATGTTACTTTATCATTTTTATATTTTTTTACAATTTGTTCCGCACGATTAGCAATGATCCCCCGTAAATGCTTGGGTTCAAGCACCTCTACATGGTGTCCCAAGCTTAGAATGAAGCTATACAGCCATTCATCTTCTGGAAATGCTTTTTTCACTAGCCAACCATCATCCTCATCTGGCAAGAGCTCTTCCATACCAAACCATTCCTCTGCTAAATGACGAGCTTCCTCTTTAAATCGTAAGACTATTTCTGGTACCTTAGCATCATTTAAATTACTTCTACTTTCGAATAGCTCATGAGTGGGAGATTCTCTACGAATGAAGTGTTTGTCTTGGTCTAGATCTAATTCTTTCATTCTTTTTAGTTTAAAAAGTCGAAAGTCTTTCTTCTCAAGGCAGTAAGCTTTTATATACCACTGCCTTCCTTTGAGAATAAGCATATGTGGTTCTACGATTCTCTCAGAAATTTCACCTTCTGCATTCGAATAGGTGAAGCTCACTAAGACACAGCTATCTATAGCTTCGTCTAATAGCTGTAGCTTTGAACGTAGACGGTCCATGCCATCCCAGGGAGAGTAATCAATTAGTATTCGATTTGTTTTTTGTTGAAAATCTTCTGTATGTGCTGGCAGTACAACACTATTTATTTTGTCCACTAGTCGTTGATGTTTCTCTTTGCCATAGGAAGTGGAGATACTTCGAAGGGCGCTAACGATAGACGCAAGCTCGTCATTAGTTAAAATATTCCGATCTAAACGATAGCCTTCCGACAATCCAATGCCTCCATTTGTCCCTTGATACGTAACGATTGGGATACCAGCTGCATTAATTGCGTCAATATCTCTGTAAATTGTCCGGGTTGATACTTCAAACTGCTCTGCCAATTCTTTAGCCTGTATCATACGACGATTCAGCAATAAAATTATGATCGATAGAAGTCTTTCTAGCTTCACATTAGGTAACCTCCATTTTAGTTGGTATAAAAAGTAATCTACCTCTTTGGGGAAAGAAGAGAAGTCTTAACATATTGAGATATGAGTATTGTAATATCCTAGAAGAGTAAAGCTTAATAATTTTTATAGTAAAAAAAATAGAAGTTTATTTTTTGATACTATTTAGTGTAATGTAACCTGGAAAATAATTCTATATAAATATTACTTTTTTAAAAGGAGGCTCTACTAGCGTTTCATGTGGATTTAAGAAATATAGCTGGACTCTTTATACTTTGACCTAAGTTCAAAAATTAACATATCAGCAATAATGTTAACATGAAATTACAATCAACCAGCTCAGTAAGTGAAAGTCAACATAGCAAATTAACATAGTAATCAGCACGTTGACTTAGCTATTGTCGATTTATTTCTTTGCTAAATATTCAATAACCGTTTATATATAGGGACAAAATAGGAGACCAAATCATATACGATTTGGTCTCCTAATTAGTATGATACTCAATCACCATGGAAAAAGACCTACCAGGTGAAAACTGTTCAAATGCAGGTTCCTAAACCGACAAAAATTAAGTTATTGCCACTGTTTCTCCTATTTTGCTTCAACTTTTAAATCCTAAATAAGTGGTATTATTCAGAATAAGAAGAAGGTTCCTTTCCTTGCTCTCTTAACTTCTCCACTAAATAATTACGCAGTTGTTCAATTGCGTGTTCATCAGAGGTAGGACCAAGTTTTATCGTCTCTTCGAATTGTTCATGACTGAAAGCTAGATCAGCTTGAATCACTTCTGGTGTCAGACCCGAAAGCTTGAAATTGTCTCTGAGTTCTTTCCCCACATGGTTTTGTTGTTCAGGATTAAAGCTCATTTAGTTCACCTCCAAATTTAAGTCATTTTCATTTTTCCCTGATATTATTTTCTTACTACAATTCGTTTCATTTTCGAGCAGGTTCCCTCTTAAAAGGAGGATATTATTACATTCAACTTTGATACGCATAAAAAAGGACCAGGGCGTGTTCGGCCCCGGTCTCTTGAAGGAAGGATGAAATACTTTGGTGAGTTACTTTAAACATCCTGTAGTATTGTCCATCGTTAACACCTCATTTAAAAGGATTCACTAATGGGTATCTACATTCACTTGTTTGTCGATCACCAACACCTCATTTGCATGAAGATTGTGATTCTAACCTTAACTGTTCATCGCTAAAGTTCATCCAAGTTTATTTTCACCAACACCTCATTTATTTCTTTTTTCCTTCCAACAATAGTATTATGTGCTTTTTTTATCATCTTATTCTTGAAAATTATAAAAGCACCGTACCCTTCTCCGTTTAATTACGAGCTTTTCTTCTTCTTACAATAAACAGACTAAACCCAATAATTAAGATCAACGATATTCCAACTATTAACCAGATATATTGGCTTATTGCATTATTTGATTCTTCTGTACTTGCATCATGACTACCCCAGGCAACAACACCCTGATCTGACATTGCACTGAAGGTCATTACCCACTTTTCTGCGGTTGGATCATATTGACGAATAAATACCCCGTCATATGTTTCATCCTCGACAGTTAGCTCGACTCGATAATCATCATAAAGCTCCCAAGTACCAATTACACTACCAGAAACTGTCTTATCTTTGTTTAATGTTATCGACGATGACTCAATTAGCTCGCCATTAATTTCTTTTCCGTGATTGATATATTTGTAATCTCCACGCACATCCTTATCTGAAACCTTCTCAATTGTTTCACCTACATAGTGATATGGTGTAGGTACTGGCCACGCATCACTATTTTTAAATGTTTGATGTACACGAACTTCATGCATTTCTCCTTGTTCTGGAAAACGTGTATGGCTCACGATAAACTCTTTTCCAAGTTCATCATCTTGTAGATAAGAGTTATGACCAGGCGCCATATAACCTGTACCTATCTCAGAACCTCCCTCTTCAGGGTTGTTTTTAAATAAGAAATTCCCCATCAATTTGTTACCAATATCTTTATGATCGTCTAAATCAGGAAAATTCCCCACTCCTATATCAAAGGTTTCAGGAAAAACAGCTTCATTTCCTGATGCATCCACATAAGGTCCTTTGATGTTCTCAGATCTAAACTGTCTCATTTGGTAACCGCCATCAGAAAATAGTCCGCCGTAAGTAATATACAGATAGAAATACTCCGTTTCTTCATCATATACAGCATACGTTCCCTCACCAGATCTACCATATCCGCCAGCAATCTTCGTACCAAAATACTTATCGATCATTCTGCCGTCTTCGGTTGTCCCATCTTCTCCAGGGTATATTGGTGTTCCTGTTTCTTTATCTAATTCCAAGATAAATGTACCACCCGACCAAGAACCGTATGTCATATAAAGATCGCCATTCTCATCATAGAGGATGTTTGCATCAATGGCATTTGTATACAATGCATTATTATATGCACCACTTGATGTAAACCAGTCTTCGTTAACATCATCAAATACACCTTCATCAATTAAGTCTGGTATATTTGTATTCTCCCAATGCTTATTAACATCACTGTTGTTATCATAAGCTTCTTCGTCATGGAAACCAGAATATATGATGGTATCTGTGTAGTTAAATGGTCCTTCTATATTCTTCGATACAGCAATACCAATCGCTGAACGAATGTATGTAGAAGATACACTATAATACATCATATAAGCACCTGTTGAGCCATCTTCCCAAACGTAATCCTTATTCCAGAAGATATCTGGTGCCCATACTGCAAAGCCTCCACTGCTATCTGCATCATCTTCTCCAGCCCACTCAAATGACTCTGCCAGGTTCTCAGATAAGTTTCCGTAAATCGGGTTATCTTCAGGTGATTGATATTCTCTTTCTACAATAGAATTCCAATGAATTAAATCTGTTGATTTTGCTGCAGTAACATGTGAACCATATACGTAATACGTACCATCATTCGCTTTAATAATAGATGGATCATGAACAGAAACACGTTCAAATTCTATTGGTTCAGAATCGCTATCCTCTGCACTAACTTTCTGATCATTAAACAATGCACTAGGCACTAATAAAATTATAGAAAGCAAAACAATCGAACTTTTTTTCATTAAACTTTTCACTATTTATCTTCCCTTCTCGTTGTTTTTGATACCGCATACAAAATAGCAACTTCCATTACCTATTGTTTACTGATAAGGAATGTATAATTTCACCTAAATATAAATTAGTGTTTGGAAATGCAAGTGCTATATAGATATCTAAAGGCTTTTTTCAAATTCTTTTGTTCCCTTATCAAACATGTACTTATAAGTAGCAAACGTTTACATTTAAAATTAAAAATGACTACTTAAAGTAATAATAATATAAAATGAACACATTAACAATAAAAATCCTTATAATGACGGATTTTTTTTCATAACCAAAATTAATTTTTAGCTGTGGTTTAACACTCATGCTAACCATTATGAATATATTTGTTCCAAAAAAATAACTTCACACCATTTAATTATCTAACTTTTATAATTGTACGTACATGATATTGTATGAATTTTTTCTGTGTTTAGTTGATGCTTGATACCTCTCAGAAAAAAGGTTTCAGGCACTACTTATGAAAAAAAGTATGAACTTTTCCTCCACTGGATTTCCAGTCAACTGCTTTATGGCACATACTAAGGAAACACAGGGCCGCTTCTCTCGTTCCACTTTTGTGAAAAAAAGCCATTTCCGTGTTTTTCTATTCACCTGTATGTAATAACTAATGGTTTCTTAATGTTCCAATTAACAAAGAGTACTTGTGTCCTACATCACAACCTCACTCTCTCTTATAAAGTAAAATGAGCTTATTATAGAAAGTTCTATCAAAATGAATGCAATACCATTTGTTCAATAATTAACAGCATCGCATTCTTCCAAACAAAATCAAAACGAGGTGAAAAATGATGAGAGCACATTCAGATGTTAAAATCATCCATACAATAAAAGGTTTAATACTTCAAATACATCAGAACGATTCAGAAGAAAATATCCAAGAAAGCTTTGAGCAGCATGTTCGGAACTTGGACACGTTGGATATTTTGTTGATTTTACAAGAACTAAAATTTGATGCCAATGAATTTACAAATAAGGATATAAAGAAATTTTTTGACTTATATCAAAACCTATACGGCCAATCAATTCTAAACATTCATGTTCCCGATTGTGAACATCCAAGTCATCCTATTCACATTTTCAAAAAAGAAAATCAGTTATTTGAAAGCTTATTAGCTCGAATTAATAGCCTTATAAAAGCCATTGATACAGATCCAAAACACTCGACAGATCAACTGCTTCATGAAATGAAGCAATTAGGTCTATTTTACAGGCATTACAATCGTAAAGAAAAACTCTTTTTTCCGATACTGGAGCGTTATGGCGTATTCACCCTTCCTCGAACGATGTGGGCAGATGATGATCATATTCGGACGTTATATAAAGGTGCCTATCGAATAATGGAGAAAATCCCGGACATAGACTACAAATACGTTAAACATGCTTATCATGACTTGGAACGTGCATGCAAAGACATGATTTTTGAAGAAGTGTATGCTTTATTACCGATTGCACAGTCTATGTTTAAAGAAGCAGACTGGGTTGCGATTACAAAGGAAAGTAAAGCATTTGGGCATGCAGTAAATATACCGGAAGCAGATTGGATTCCTAAAGACAAGTATCCTCAAGCAACAGAAAATAAAACCGAATCAAGCCATACGGAACATTTACGATTTGGTGGAGGTTACTTAACCATCAAAGAAGCCAACCATATTCTGAACAATATACCACTGGAATTAACGTTTGTTGATAAAAATGGCATCTTTAAATATTTTAATGAAGTAATAGAATCATCCGAGATGATGTTTATACGCACACCCACTTCGATTGGACGAAATGTAGCAAGGTGCCACCCACCTAAGAGTATGGGGAAAGTCATGCAAATCATACGTGACCTGAAGACGAGGAAACGAGAATTAGAAACGATGTGGTTCAAAAAGAAAGATCAATACATTCATATTACGTACAAAGGTTTGTTCGATGAAAACGAGGAGTTCCTAGGAATCTTAGAATATGTTCAAGATATCCAGCCTTTTCTTGACCTACCGCGTGATGTGAAAAGAGAGTTAAGTTAACAGACAAATCGATTACACAAAATATACCCTGTACGATTAATGGACCTTAGTCATGTAAAAGTACAGGGTGTATTTTTTAAAGAGAAATAGTCATATCCTATTTGGTCAAGTAAAACGGGATTTTGTCAACACCTGTTGAAGTGTCAAGTGGGACATTATAAGTGTGAGAGATTTTATGTAAAATGTATAAATATGGTGAAAATCTTATTCTTTTGGTGTAATTATTCTTAAATTGTGTCTCTTTCATAGTGCCTATTCTAAAAAAACATCCAACCGGACATATAGGTGAAATCCTTCCTTTTGTTGAATCATTGATTAGGAACAAATCATTGTTCGATACGGAGGAAAAACTTACTCTGACTGCAGGTTAATTAGCAAAAGTATATCCTTCTTACATCTACGAAATAGCGTGATTTCATAAATCTATAACCCTACTATCATCTTCTAGATAGTATGGTTGTGCTGTGCAATAAATGAGTTGTTTTTTTCTTATTTAATTCAATTGTTGACCCTACTCCCTCTTCTATTAATATCAATTACTCCCCCTATAAAAATTCCCATGATAAATCCACTAATGTGTCCCAAAATGCTTGCATTACTATAGGTTAAAGTAAAGATAAACGACATAATAACAGACAATATAATTATACTCTTTGATTCTTTATCTACTATTTTATTCCTACTCATTACAAACCAAGTTAAAATTCCTAATATTCCATATCCAAACCCTGATGATCCGACTAAAGGTCGGTCAGTGAAGATAAAACATATAATTGCAGAAAATAGTACAGTTGATATAAAAAGTATTAGGAAATTCACTCTTCCTATTTGCTTCTCTACAGGTGGTCCCGCAATAACAAAGAGGAGTAAATTAAGCAAGAGATGAGAAATACCCACATGGAGAAATGCATAAGTAAAAAACCTGTAATATTGTTTTTCATTAATAATCTGATATTTGTCTAGTCCTCCTATATGATATACAATTTCAGGGTTTGTTAAAGCACCTAGAAAAGAAGTAATCAAAAAAGTGACAATGATCGTTCCAACTATTAATGATGTGATCAAATAATCTTGAATGTATTCCTTAAACGTTTCGTTTCTTAAAAAAAGCAATTAATTACCTCCATTCAAAAATGATTGTATAGATATTTTTAATATCTGTTAGTCACGTTTCTTCCGGATACATTTAATTGTCAGTTCAATATCCCACATCTTCATACTAAAATCATATCAGAAGATATTGAACTTTTGTTATTTTTTCCCATAACTAGAGAAATATAATTTGATACTCCAAACTACGGGCTTTTTACCCTCTTATAACACAGCGTATGCTTGCCACAATAAACGCTTTGTCTTTTCTTAGTACACTTCATGTCAATGAATGCTAAATACTATATCAGAGTGAAACATTTTAATGGCTATAATCAAGCATGATTAAGGAAAAGGTGTCAGAAACACACGTGAATGTAGTGCCTAACACCTTTTTTCTATGGAACTTCAAATATTATAATTATGTATATCATCCACTTAGCTTGTTATTTAAGTCTTGCTACTCTTAATCTATTGTTAATCTAACAATCGTACTACCTCTTCGGCATAAACCAATAAGAATTCATTCCTGACAGTTGTTGCATTGACCCTTTTGGCATTTGGTATGTTGCATTAAAAACATTAAGATAATCACCAACACCGAATAATAAACTTAGAAATGAAAATGAGAACAAAACCTCTGAAATAGCCCACTCTTGAGGAATAAAAATCCAAATAATCAATGGAATCAAGCCAAACACGATATTTGGTAATAACGATAAAAAGATAAAACGACCCTTGGAAACTGGTGCAGTGGAAATAACAAATGCCGCTAAAGCCTTTGGACTAACCCACATTTCTACTTCCTTATCTTTAGGAAATACGATTGCATGCAAAAACTCATGAGGGGGAATCATTAAAAATGCCAATAAAAGTGCCCACAAATTAAAGAAGTTTATTTCAACTGAACTACCTACTAAACTAGATTTAATAAGGAAAGCTAGGCCGACTAATATAATGACTGGTATGATAAACAGTGTTGCCACTAGATTAAGCCTGACCATTGAATCGGGCTCCTTAAATTTCACCGCATGTTCTGGCAGTTCTCCTACCGGAAGTTGTTCATTGCTTTTATAAATTCCTTTCCAAACTAAATTCATCATAAATCCCCTTTTCTTAATCTTCACTCCTTTAAAATTACCAAAATTATACTACTATAGCCATATTAATTTTTAATAAATAATGCCGGTGATTATCCATAATTTGATGATAATAGGTACGCTGTTAATTACCAATAACAAAGAAGTCCTCTACCACCCCTTATGTGTACACAAAGAAGTTATATGCGCGAGGTGATGTCGACCATGCCAAGCGTAAATTCCTATATTTGTTCCTAGTGAAACTTCCCCTGCATCTGGGTGTACAAATGTCTTTTTCATATCTGCTGGGCTAAGACTACGTAAAAGATTTGTCCAGCGTCTGTGCAATGCTTCGAGCAGTGATAGGGAACTATCTATTGGTAAATTATAATCTGTAAGCTCTGCCCATTTCGCTTCTTCATATGGCTTGATTACTGGATTTTCTTCTGTTAGAGCTAATTTAAAACGAATATAGGCATTCATATGACTATCCGCAAGGTGATGAATAACTTGTCGAACCGTCCACCCATCTGAACGATAAGGTGTATCCAGTTGTTCATTATCCAAGTCTCCAGCAGCATCTCTTAGTATCCTTGGTAAATTTTCTATATCATGGATCCATTCTTCTGTCACACTTTCAGTAATCTCACCATCGAATTCGAATTTTCCAATTGGATATTTCATTTCCATCCGCTATTCCCCCTTCCCTTGAAATATTATTATTCATATATGTAATTCTAGCTTAGCTCACTTAAATGTCTCTTCTATAAATGACATCAAATGCTTAAACAAGATTCTATCGCAATTCTAACTTAGACCATTCCTCTTCAGGTATGTCCCTATGTTCGTAATCACAAACATTAATCTCATTTCCTCTTATTCGAAAGGTAATAGTTTCTTCCCCGTATGGAGGATTATGAGCACCCTCAAATGTTTGAACTTGAACTGTCACAAAATAAATATTGCTTGTTTCATCTTTTTTAATTTCAAGAATTTTCTCGAATCCTCTGTACCAAAGTTTTGGTTTATAATGTTCATCGATCGCTTTACCTATTGGTCCAACTAACTGTTCAATCAAAACGTCCTTCAATAGGGCTTTTGGTACAGGGATTCTATCTATTTTTTTGTATTTAATATCAGTAATTTCCCACAAACCCGTTGGTCCTCTTTCAACATGATATAAAACATTGGTACCGTCTTTTTTCCAAAGATGGATATAACCTTTATTCCCTTTTGTATAAAAACGAGGATCATCTATCCACTCTTGCTCTTTTTCAATAATTCTGAAAAATAATTGAGCTAATGGAGTTATTTTAAAACCAAGTTGATTAAATGTGCCAAAAGAATGTAATTCATACCCTGATAAGTCTATATCAAATTCCTCGTCTTTTTGATTGTTTCGTTCTTCTGCTTGTACAGTAAAAGAGAAGAAAATACTTATAAAAATAATCATAATAACAACAGTTAATTTTTTCATATCATTCACCTCAACTATATAATTACACAATTGAGATGATTTATAAGTTTGAATTTCAAGGTGGTATTTGAGCAGGTGCTGAATCCAAAGAAAAACAAATAGTTACTAATTGTTATTCAGGTGAAATTGATTGTGTTTGAACGTCTTAATGTTCACAAAATTCCAAATACTAAAATTTAAAATACAGCAATAAAAGGGAATTCTTTGGAATTTTTCGTTAAATATTTTTATATTATTTAACTCATGCCCTTCGTTATTGCAAGAAAAAGATTGTAATTTAGTTAAGATGAGTAAATATGTAATCTCCCAAACTATAACCGGTAAATATAATTAAAGCACCTAATATCACAATCAAACTATACTTTATAAAAGGCTCTTTATTTAATAACTCAGAAATTTCATCCAAGTCTCTACCTCCATTCCTTCATAAATAAATGCCTCGTTTATTTAAATACATCTATTACGTCTTTATTTTAATATAAAATTCCATTAATAGTCCCCGTTATCGACGACCCTTTTATAACTCTTGCATCCGTTAACTCAATACACAATTAAGTGTTTATTCTGCTCTTTTTAGTCACGAAAACAATAATAAAAAGAAAAAATGTCGAAATGAAAACAGCATGAAGATACGGTTCAACACCATTACCAAATAACAACATCCCTATATAAAACAGCAATACCAGACAATAAACAATTGCCGAAATAGATACAATAATCCTTTCAGATTTTTTCATACTTATAACGCTCCTATAAAATAAAATTTTGTTAAGACCAGCCAAATGGACAACTGCCCTTTGGAGGGGCTTATCCAATATTTATGTTGCGTAACGCATCGAAAAATACAATTAATCTTCTTTTTAGTTTTAATCAGCACTGTATATCAGTAGGTTGCTTTTTGTTTCTTTTCAATACATACTAGTCGGTGTTCGATGTAAAGATAAATGCTAGCAACAACAATTCTGCGCGATCCAAATCGCTTTCTTCTTGAATCTGTATATAGGTATTGCTCATTTTAGTGTATTGCTGATAGAAGACTATTGCTATTAATTGATTATTTTTATCTTCTACATATATGTTCTTGTCAAATGGGGCTTTTTTGAAAAAATATAACTGATCATTCTTTATATATTCAAATCTGGGATTCGTAGATATTTTAGTTTTATCTACAAACATTCCTATTTTTTTAATTTTTTCTTTTTCAGTAATATGAATACTCCACTTTTGATTTAATAGTTGCTCTTTATATTTAATAGATTTTGCTAGGAGATTGTAGTCAGGATAATCTTTTAATTTGATGTTAAAGTTTTTTTTGTTTGCTAAGTCTAATACTGCATCAATTACTCGGTCAACTAAATTATTGTAAGTTCTTTGCAAGGTGCCAATCGTTACTCCTTCAGCATTCTCTATATCTATTGGTTTTATAGAATGCCTATAGAAAGGTAGTTTAAAGAAAAAGTCATACTTCTGGCTTTGATTCATAAGTAGACACTCTCTTTTCGTTAAATTTTTATTAAGAACTATGTATTGTGCAATTAGGAACAAGTAAAAAGTAATAGAAATAGTAATGAAATAAGGCCAATAAAGTCTATCATATATCTAAACTTCACATATTCAGGGTAATTTTTATTTTCGCTTGTATATAAACGGAGGAGAACACTAATATGTATAGAATAAAGAGTGGATAAAATTCACTAAACATGAACCATAAGAATATTTGATCATAATATTGAATCTCTCTAATGCTACATTTTTTGACTTTATTGACTCTTCTCTCTAAACTGAAACACCCGATTGTGCATCTACTATTTTTTATTTACTTCTGTTATTTGCTTATTTACTACGGTAATGAAATTTTCAATTTCACTGTTGGCAGCTACAACTAGATTTAAAGTATATTCTTCCCCACGATACATAAAAGAAGGTTGAGAATTAAAAAATTTTTTAAACAATCCTTTAGAATGGAAATATCGTATTGTTTTTAAACCTTCGTAAGCAAACTCTTTTAGTGTTTCTCCTCTTGCTTTAGTATTACCAGAAAAAATAAGTCTTTTATTTGTTGCAATCAATCTCCCCGCACCATAACTAAAACGATGCACTTGTAAATGACAAGTTAGCTCAGATAGTTTGTTTTCATCTTTATCAAATAAATCTAAGATGTAATCACCTACTTCAAATAAAATGTGTCATTGACTGTGTTGCGTATTGCAGTGCTTTTTATAAATAGAACCAAGTTCGATGGAACTGAGTCATAACTAGTATTTTATATTAACGAAAGAAAACAACGTATACTACAATAGCTATTATTAGCACAAAAAACAGTATTCCAGCATTTCTCCAACCTAATTCAGTCAATATATTATGTTATTGTTGCCTCACTCTTATTTGTCTTTGTTTCTCCATTTTCCCTTCAGTAGTTTCATTACCTCTATTCATTTTATACCTCCTTAGATTATTATCCTACAATCTGTTACTTAAACAAGATTGCAATCAAAAGGAAAGCAATAAATAAAAAATAATAACTTCTTTAAATATTTCTACGATATAGAACACCATTAAGTTTCAGCTTATTCCAAAATCATGATTCGTTAGTCCAATAAGAATATCTGTTTAGATACTGACCTCTTGTTTTTTCATCTTCCTTCTTTTATTGAACTAAACCGCGGTTAGTTCTCTAATGCCTACTTGACCATATCAGAAGCAGACAAAGCCTTTATTCCTTACCTTTTCCATTGTAGTTACCCAATAAATCCCTGACACAGCTTTAACATTTAATACTGATAATGTTGCAACTGGTTCGTTATCCCAATAGCCTATATAACGTTGATACTTATTAAATGAACCAATCATAGCTTTATGAAATGAATCAAATAAACTTGTGATACCAAAACCTTCTCAAACAATTTTACTCCAAGTTTCCAAACCGTTTATATCACTAACTCTATTTATAATAAATCCTACTGGAGGTTCCGATTGAAAACTCTAGTTGGACAAGTTAAGCTACATTCCAT
This sequence comes from Aquibacillus rhizosphaerae, assembly GCF_030282825.1. Taxonomy (GTDB): domain Bacteria; phylum Bacillota; class Bacilli; order Bacillales; family Amphibacillaceae; genus Aquibacillus_C; species Aquibacillus_C rhizosphaerae. The sequence continues at coordinate 37,479 of NZ_JASTZU010000016.1, read as the reverse complement.
ATAAATCATCTGCATGAACAAAACTACTTTCTTTCAAAAAGAACCTTTTTAAAGCTCAAGGCTGACTGTACTCGTTTAAAAAGCAACAGATTGCTCCGATTTCACCTCTATATTTCTCTTTAAGTTGGTTAATGTTATTTTCACTGTATTTAAATCTGTTTTAAAATCAAACATGAGAATATTTTAAATCTCGAATATATCCATTGTAAATTTTTTTCATCTTTATATTCTTGTTTTCCATAATTCAACAGGGTTTTTATAAACTCGTTTCTATTTTCTATATAAGCATTTATCAAGCAATCCTTTGAAAAATCTTCCACCTGTTAGTTGAAATTGAACATTTTCGGTTGGTTAAATCCAAATATTCCAATATATAACTAAAAATAAGTCATTAACTTAGTCATTTTTTTTAATATCTTTAATTATCCATTTTCCATCTATTAAATGCACAATACCTTTTACACCAATCGCACCGTTCCCTACTCTAGTTTTTGAACCCTCAAACAAAAATTCAGTATCATTTACAAAATCAACCTTTTCTATTTCTAGGAGAACTCCGTTTAAAACCATCGTCTTTGAATTGTATAAACCTTTTTCCATTAAATCTTCAAAGGAAGCATTCATTACTTCAATTTTATAATTTTCCTCGAAAAAGCCTATAATTCCTTCTTGCTCTTCAACAGTCAAAGGTTGTGCGTTCAATTCATCGAAGTTACTCATATCAATTGCTAAAAATTCTATATCGTCATCTAATCCTTTATCCTTTTCCATAATAGAATTTAGTGTAACACTGTAAATTTCTTCAAGATGTTCTTTTGGGTTTATTGTCTTAGAGTTACAACCCAAAACTATAAACAAAAACAAAGTAGTTATAAATATTAAAATTTTATTCATATTAAACTCCCTTTTTGATTATAGACGTTCGATATTCATAAAAGATTCATCTTAATTCTTTTCAACCTTAGGTAGAGTATAGCTTCAATAGCTCTTGTACTGATAAATGATTTGGTTTTTTCACCTCAACAAAATATTCTAATTGCCACTTTTGTGTCTCAATCGCCTGTTTGCTAGTTGGTGTTTCCCATCCGGGGTAAACTCTCATTGCCATTTTCCCTTTTGTTGTTGCTGTTTTAAGGATATTTTGTTTTACAAGAACTTCTTTCGGAAAAACGAATTGTCCAAAATCATTTTCACTCGTAAAGGTATTGATAACTAATAAATCAGTAGCCTTTTCAGTTGAAAAAGCTTGGTTTTTATGATTGCTATCTTTTTCCCAAAAAGCAACAAACTGTCCTATCTTAGTTGGTGTTATCTTTGCGACTCTAAATCTAATTGATTTCGAGTTTAGCTGAAATATCCCCGCTCCATAATCTGAATTCTGAGCTTCTTCTCGGATAGCTTTTACAATGAAGTGATTTGGCTCATAAATAATTTTATTTACAAATGTTAACGCCTTGTTAAATTCATTCACTACTTTTACCCCTTATTTTTTAAACTAATAGATTCCATGCATCTACTTACAAGGTAGTAATAATCGGTCCTTCCTTTGTAAGAATAATCGTATGTTCTTATTGGCCTCAAATCCTTCATCGGTTAGATAGGTCCATCCGTTATCTTCGGAAGTAACTGTTCATGTTGAACGAGAGAACCATTTACTTCAATAAAGAATACTTATCTCAACTTATATCAATCCCAAAAAGTCAGTCTTGAATAACATAAAGTACAATATAAGAAGAAATAATATTTCACTGATTGTTACTTTATAAGCATTAGGGTTTTGTGCATACTTTCTTTCCATAACAGCTCTACTAATTTGAGAAGCAATAACATAAATAATTAGTATAAACCAAGGTTGTAAAAACCAATACCAATTTGAAACCTCTCTTGTAATGTTAATACCATATCCTATCAAAATGCTAATCATTGTAGTAATTCTGATTACCCAATCAATATTTTTGTGTTTCTCATTAACGTGGTTATAGGAAAAGAATTTCTGTCTCTCTACATGCAGCCATTTTCTCATTATTGTATTAAGCGAAACCCACAATAATAAAACAATTACTATCAACATTACTAATTTCAGCCAAAAAGCAGGCTCTAAGCCATATCGATACAAAAAATATTCCACCCCTATTCCAAAATTCCTTTAATAAGCTTTTTCTGCTAACCAACCTTTATAATTGCCTCTATATTTTTTTGAATACAACGACATAAGCTCAGTTTGATATTCTATTAGAGCTAGTGCCTCGGTTTTGGTAGCATTCACAATTGTAGAATCATTGTTTCTAACTACAACAGAAACAATAAAACCTGTTAGACCTATCTCATCGGTGCATGCTTGTACAAACTCATTTGGTATTTTAAGAGCATGAGTAATATGGCATGTGTTGACCTGGTACAGATTAATTTCCGTTTCTTTTACTTTGAGTTCATTCGATTTAACCCTTTTTTCCTTTTCCTCAGTAGTTTCGTAATAATTGAATAATCCTTCTTTGAATGCGCGGTCTATTTCAATTCGATTATAGTCTAAAATCCACTTTCGAAACTTATGGTATAGAGGTAAAAGAGTATCTTTCTTTAAGGAAAAAACATCACATCCACGATCATCATACATGTGAAAAAGAATTCCTTTTGTTTCAATTACAAAAGATAGATTACAGTTAATCTTAGGTTTTCTAATAAAATCTTTATTACCGATTGCTTCAATAAGATAGTCTAATCGCATATCCTTTTTATTAACTTTCAAGCTATAATGAATAGTTTCCATTCCGGTATCGTCTTCATCGTATTCATAAGGTACTGTTTTACACTTGAGGTTATAGGTTAATTTTTTATTTCTTAAAAATCGTTTAATTTTAGGCAAGTCAGTTCCCTTACTATTTTTATAATTACTAACAGTCGCAATTAACCAAATGGTATCGCTATCATTACAAAGAAAGTTAAGGATGGATTTTGCTCGATAATGCATTTCATTAAAATATTCGATACCCTCTAATTTATCTAGCCCCAATTCAAAACGTATCCAATTTGAAGGTTCCTTTGTTAACTGCTTATATAAATTCATAACAATCTCCCTCCTGGGCTTCTTAAATAATTCAGCCCAATAGTAAAAATAGCGACTGCGCCTTGTTAATCACATCCGATAGACCAATACGGGGTTAATCAACGTTATTTTTCTTTCTTTTCTCTATAAACTCCCAAAGATAGTAAAAATAAGATAGGCAAAAGTTAGCAATAATATAATGTGAGTTATTCTCGGGGAAAATTCACATAAATGTAATATGCAACTTTTGAAAAGAAAATAAAACCTGAAACCCACATTATGATGTTGTTTTCTTTTCTCCTAATAAGCGCAAGAATAAAACAAAATGAAAACTCAATGACATAGAACTGGCTGTCAAAAGTTTATCCTCTACAATTCAGTGGGACCACTCATTTGGGACATAAGAAAAGCGAAAACGAAAAATGCTCCACTTCCAAATGCGATGATTATCGCTAAAATCGCAATGTTTTTCTTTTCCGTATCTTTAGAAATGGCTATAAAGCCAAAAATCAAAGAGAGAATAATAGACAACACAACAAGAAAAAATCCGAAGTAAGGATGGATTCTTAGTCCATATAACATTGTTATGAAAAATGTGATTGAGAATACACTTAAAAATAATGACCAGTAACTTCTCCAAGAGAATTTCTTCAATTTAATCACTCCTCAAATATTTAACCATTCTGCCACGTTACTGTAAGATCAACACTTCACATTATCACGAATCTTCTTTTAAAATCATACCAGAAGATTGCGATTATTTGGTCATTTTTTCCAAAATCCCAGAAATCGTTGCTGCACAGTATGTGTCTACAGCGTTATACAAGAGTTACCCCACAATCAGTCGTATAAAGATAGTTTCATTGAAATTCAATCAAATTTTTAAGCATTTTTGATACTCCTAACCACGGGGTTTTATACCCTCTTATAACATAGTAAAATTGCCGTGGTAAACGCTTTGTCTATCCTTGGTACACTTCATGTCAATTGATGGTAAATACTATGTCAGAGGTGGTACATTTCAATGACTGTAATCAATTAAAATCGTGTTAATTACTATTGACGCTGGGAAGTTTCTGATCTATTTGTATTTGAGGATTTTCTTTTAGTAATCGTTTTATAAAATCGTGTTCTTTTTTGGGGGATATTATTAACTATATTGTCTTTTCCATATTGTACTTCTAACCTGTTTATGGATAGGGCAGGTGCCGAAAAAGGATTTTTAACTTTATTTATTTTTCTGATTTCATCTATTTTTACCGTCCATTTGATAGGTCCGAATCGTATTTTTATTTTTGCATCTTCTATCATATAGCCTGTCCTGAACCAAATCCAAATAAGTGGAGTTGTAATTATCATCAAAAAACTTTACCAATTGCACCATCAGATGTAATGAACTGTGTACCAGTAGACTCCCCACCGAAGAGTACTAGAAAAATAATTGCAAGAATAGCGCCCCAAATAATCAAGGAAAACCAAACGTCTTTTTTAGAAGGAAAATACATGCAAACCACTTCATTACCTTTTCTCACTATACGTTAGAGTAATTGGAAAGTTTCATTTTCACTTTAATTCTTATGTATAAAAGATACCAGATGTTCAACAATACTGCTTATTTAATGGAACAAGAGTTATTATTGCCTCTTGAATTAATTTTCCACAAACTTTTCGACAGCTTATTAAGTTATATCCTTCTAGATTCAATGCTTCACAAATCAAAATCATCCTAAATTTAATAAAAGTAATTGAAAGTGGACTGCCACAATAGGAGTTGCCACATCGACAACTCCTTGTTCAACTCTCTCAGATATAGGTGAAGAAACAGTGGCGCTTATAAAACACACGCGACCAACTGAGGTATTAACGCTCTTACAAGGTAGTAATAATCGGTCCTTCCTTTGTAAGAATTATCGTATGTTCGTATTGGGCCACAAAGCTTTCATCGGTTAGATAGGTCCAGCCATCATCTTCGGATAGGAAAACTTCTTCTTCCAATGTAGAGATAAAAGGCTCAAAGGCAATGACCATACCATCTGTTAAAATTTCGTCATCCCAGCGAGAGAAGTAATTGAAAATATGATCTGGCTCTTCATGAATCGATCGCCCAACACCGTGCCCAGTAAGATTTTTTATGACAGTTAAGCCATGCTGTTTCGCTACAGTGTGTACAGCTTTTCCGAGGGCACTTTTTTTTGAACCAGGTTTTGCTTTCTCAAGTCCAGCCTCGAATGCTTCTTTCGCAACGTCACATATTTTCTGTAAAATCATCTCTCCCTTTCCAACAACAAAGGAAATTCCAGTGTCTGCAAAATAACCGTTTTTAGAACCTGACACATCAATATTTACAAGGTCTCCTTCTTGAATGGTCCGTTCTGCAGGGATCCCGTGCGCTACTTCTTCATTTATACTAATGCACGTATATCCAGGGAAATCATATTCTCCTTTAGGTGCAGATTGAGCACCTGCTTTTTCAAACATTTCCCCAGCTATTTCATCGATTTCTTTTGTAGTCATTCCAGGTTTAGTATTTTGAACTAATTCATCTCGAATCGCTCCACAAATGGCACCAATTTCTTTTAATCCATTAAAATCATCTTCAGTCTTTGCAATCATTGTGGATCCTCACTTTTTAAAATATTTTATGATTATTATTCCATTTAAATTTTAGCATAAATGGATAGGTTTTTTCCTCAACAAAATCGCGCGATTGTTTTTACACAAGTTAAAAAACATACTTAAACTACTGTAAGTGTGATAATTCACTTGTTTTTCCACTGTATTTTCAACCAATATAAACCAAAAGATAACATGTTTATTTAGTCTTCCCTATTTTCCTTGGCTTTCTCTTTTACAATGTTTTCAATTATAGTAGTAAAATCATCATTATGTACAACAATAACCGGTACGTATGTCGGCAAATATATGATAAATAGTAACACTCAGAATAAAATCGCAATATTTTAAAGTGACTTTATTCACATATATTTATACATTTACATTATTAACGTGCTTATCCTCTCTGTATAAAAAATGCAGAATGATAGATACCTACAATAAGTAACGGTTCAACTTTGAAATCATCTCCATAAAGTTGAATTGTAGTTGTTCTATCAGCAATTGTTGTTTTACATTCAGCCACGGTCAAGTTATTATATAATATTTGTGTGGGTTCAAATGGATACTTCTGAACTAAATATGTATTATCCTTATATTTAAATTTAAAATTTTTCACTCCAATACCTTTTTTTTGCTTAAGAATTAGTTCATGTTGCTGATCATCTGAATCACTATAGGTAATGTCGAATTGTGTTCTTGAAAAAAAAGAAGAAGTTTCCTTAGATTGAAATTTCAAGTTTCCATCTTTATTAATTATCTTATATGATATAAACCATTCAGCATCAAGTGCAATAGTATCAAGCCAATAGATGAAAGAGTTACGATAAGTCCTTTGTATTTCTCCAATCTTAAGACGCCCCTGGTAAATATCGACAGGTTTTTTTGAACTTTTCAACCCTCGTTTATAATGGATAAACACCCAATTCCCCCTCCACAAAATGAGTTTTAAAGATTGCTGCCACATCCACGACTTCGAGTTTTCAATGTTCGCATCCGATTCTTGCATAAAGCTGTTGCTGAAATTATGACGAAGTTTCTTTGTACTTTGAAATTAAAATTTCAATTATAATGGAAATAAATGACATTACCCCTATTCCTACAACAGTATATTTAAAAGCCGTTCCACTATTACTTGTATTAAGAGTAATTATCGTTATGATTGCCACCAATATAGCCATTCCTAATTGTGTCCTCCGCTTTTTTTTGAAAAAATGAGTTTTAGTAATGAATAAAAATATGGCTATAGACGTTAAAGCAAGTAATACAATCACTTTTTACCACCTTCTTACTTCCCAAGTTTTATTCAATTACACCCATTAGTACTATTGTGTTATTCGTTTTTGAGCTTCACACTATAAAATCTCATTGCTTTTGGAACTCCTTTCATCTCAAAAACACCATTCATGATTAAATATCTTACTCTATACTCAAAATACGCGTCACCAATATATTGGTCTAAACATCCAATAACCTCACCAATAAGACGTGCTGACTTCATATAATCCTTATTCTTTTGCTCTTTATGTACCTTTATAGCTTTATTGATAATATAGTCATCATAATAGGCTTCTTCTACATTCTTAATATTTTTATTTTCCCATATCCGTAGAACCTCTTGTGTAGAAGATAACTCTTGCCATTCCTCCTCCAATTTTTTACGTTGCACTAGACTTACTGGAGGAATGTTTCTGCCCTTCTCATAAATTAACCTTAATTTTTCTGATGTGATTTCTCCAGTGTGTAACGGGTAACAATCAGCATCTGGAATATAGAATTTATTTTTATATTGCTTAGTCGTATCCTCTAAGATAATATCGTAATTTTTACCTTTTAATAAATACAAAACATATCTTAAAGCAGTCTGTTCGTGAGAGTTTTCTCCAACCCAAATTATAATTTTTGTATTTTCCGGAATTGTGTTAATCATCGAGGTTGTATTATTGAAATTACGTTGGTATTCATCTATATAATCTTCATCATAGATTAGATGATTTTTTATCCATTCATACCTGTTGTTAATTCCGACCTTATCATGCAATTGCCAAACTGGACCAATAGAAAAAATATCCGAAAATGAAATAACTTTTTCTTCGTTTTGCAATTCCATTTCTTTTAATGCTCCTTTTAAACTACCAGATGCTGAATCACCAAAGATTATATGTACCTGCTTATAACTTTTATTATTTTTTACATCCGTTTCGTTTCTTTTATAATTCAGAAAATCATTATATGTTTTTTTCAAATCAGCTACAAATTGTCCCTCAGTATATTGATCAGTTTTTTCAAGCATATTGATTCGCAATAATATTTGTAATAACAGCGATTTCGCTTCATCATCATTAGAATTTTCAAGAATTCTTTTTAATTCATGAATCAATTTGTTGCCCCCTTTACAGCTTCTTTAACACAATAAAGCTGTTTCATCGATAACCCCTTGTTTGCTATTGCTCCAATTAGTGTAAGTATATTTAATACCATATATCAACAAAATCTTAATCTTTATTCATTTTCTGATAAGGATTTGGTAAAGAAACCAACAATTAAAGTGATGAACCCACCTAACAATAAAGTGAAATGGAAAACCATCAGACTCACTACCCCTTCGAGACCTCCAGTTTCTCCAAAAAAAGGTACGAGCAACGGATATACAAAAACTGATAGAATTAGTAAAATACCAGTTATTATTCTTTTTTTCTTATTATGCGTTGTTTTAGCTAAACAAAAGCCAACAATCAAAACCGCTATCACTATTAGAACTACAAGGAGAACTTCCCACATTTTCTTACCTCCTTTTATAAAGATATAAACTTTTAATTTCACAAGCCTATATTATCAAATTAAAATATTATTAAATTTCTTGTTCAAGTATCCAGCAAGTTTCTATAAGTACAAAATCATATATCAACAAGATTATTTTAACATAAAATCCCATTTTTTTGTTTTTAGTCCCAATATAAAAAGGTCATCAAATTGGGCGACCTTCTTGTTAAAGTATACACTGTCACAAACCTTATCTTTTACGGTTAGTTGAAGAATGAATATTAATAAAAAAGACCATATCTAAATTTAATATATGGTCACATGATTTTCATGTATAAGTTTTATTTAGTTTTCACCCGGAAAAAGAATCGCTAGGATAACAACTTCATTCCCAATCGTTCTATAAATAAACTCTAAACCTTTTAATAACCACCCTTGTAATCCCTTTGTATTTGCCGAATTCTTCAGTGTACATTTCTTAAATTTTCCGGTTCTTTAATAGATGTTCAGTTTCGATGATAAAATTAGAGATAAAGTAGAGAGTCTCTTCGGGTGTAAACCTTTCACTCCTGAACTGAATTAGCTTTTCTCTAACAGCAGGTGACACAATAACATTTCGGTCATACATTACATAAAATCTTTCTTGGACAAGGAATTTAATATTTCTGAGCTAATTATGCCACGTATAGTTTCATACTGCTCCTGACTTTCTTTTAACATACATTTAAGTTCAGGTTTTTCTTCAGCTTCAAACTGTATAGATTTTTCATCATCTTCTTCTTGTAAAATAAATGTGAATTTTCCTTTTCCAGGAATAGAAAACTGGAATACAGAGTTATCACTATTTCTATTCGAAATATATTTCATAAGCTCTTCTGAAGATTGAATTCTTTCCATACTAATAAATTACCACCATTGATTTTCTTGTTTTTAAAATCATATCTAATCGTCCATGTAACGAATCAAAAATACTTATCGAGTGTCCCATTTTAGTTTTTGCGTTGGCGATTTTATTATTACCATTCCATTAAAGCTTCATTTAAAATATCATCATATCGGCAACCGTAGCTATTAATGTACCACCGTTTTTCAATGTTAGGAATTGGATATTTTAAATGATTCCAACATTAACAATTTTCTAATGGTGAGACCTTCTTAACTGAAATTTCGTTTACTTAATCTATCAGTTGTTATATTAATTAACTTCCCACCTTCATTTAACGACATCCATTTCTTTTAAAACTTACCGGCCTAATTCCCCAAACCTTACCCGTCAGTGAAATAATCTGGTGCATTCGCCTTATTAAAATCAAGCTAACCGTTACTCATTCTTGTAGCGTAGTGTCAAACTTTAACTATTTTGGTAATCACCTAATAAACTCTCTAATCTATTTTTCACTAATTCCCAATCATTTTGAATAACACTATAATATACTGAATTTCGGAAGGTTCCATCTTCACGAATCATATGATTTCTTAATATGCCTTCCTTGACTCCACCAATTTTTTCTATCGCTTTTTGTGATCTAACATTTCTTTCATCAGTTTTTAACTGGACTCGTATTAGTTTCAAAGTTTCAAAGCAATATTTTAATAACACGTATTTACATTCTATATTAATATGTGTTCCCCATACAGATGGAGAGTACCAAGTCCATCCGATTTCCAAACTTTTATTTAAATGTGAAATATCAAGAAACCGTGTAGAACCAACAATGCTATTATTATCACGAAGTAAAACAACAAAGGGAAACTCTTTTCCACTATTTTTATTTCTTAATGCTTCTTCTACAAAGGATTTCATATCATTTTCGGTATGTATAGTCTTAGGTAAATGACTCCATATCATTTTTTCATTTCCATTTTCATATAAGCCTTGTATATGACATCTTTCCATTGGAACAATTCTTACTTTCTCCCCTACTAATTCATCAAACATAGTGTTTATTCCCTTCTCTTTTGAAAACTAAATCAGCAAACTTAAAAACAATGGCTGTGTTACATTATCCTGTCCTCTACTTTAAGTAAATAAGTCCACATCATTATAATGGGTTAAAATAAAATTCCAATTAATATTTTTAAAAAACAAAATTTGCCGCGATTTACAATCTTCTTCTATTCTTAAAAGCTCTAATATCTAATTCCCTTTTCTTTCAAATAGTCAATTGTTATTTTCTATTTTTCTTCAGAACTAAGTTGGTTATAGACAAGAACTTCTACAACTTTATCACCAAGCGTAACATCGCTTCCTTTTCTTTTTTGTCTATTGAGTCACTCGAACAACCCAATTAACTACTTGCTAAAAGATTCAAAACGAATATTAAAGTTAAATTTCCTTCAATCATCACCCGTTAGGAAAAACAAGCAAAACCAATCTAATCTAGCAATGATTGATTTGTTTTGCAATGCACATTTGAAATTTATGTCTTAACCGTTAATTCACTTTTCACATACTCCGTAAAACTTTTATCTTTTAAAAATTCACGCTGGAAACTATTTATATTTCTTGTTAATTTTGCTTGTTCTAATGGTGATAAATCATTCGCAAAAAATAAAAATTCCATCGTATTATTTTGTTTATCCTTAGCATAAGAAGCCTGGGTACAAACAAATGCGGTAGATCCTCCTTTTTGTCCAGTATACTGAAACCATTCCTGATTCTTCGGGTTTTCCATTAGATATTCCATAATCGAATCTACATATGTATGTACCATTTCAGTAAAATATGATTTACTGTTTAATTTCTTTAATATGGACATATAGTCATTAACCGATGCTTTGGTAAATCTGTCAGACCAAATTCTTTGTATGTTGATAGGAAGCTGTTTTAATACCTTGTCTTTTTGTGTAGCTGTAATTAGTTGCCACTTTAATTCCTCATAAATGTTCATAACTTCGTATTCATTATAAATCACCTATCATTTATTTTGGACCTGTCATGACTAAAGTCAGGAGATTCCTAAGTACAAAAGCCCTTTGGCTTCTGATGGAATAGGCTATATCCGTTTACTAATCTTAACTTGAATTAACTAATTTTAAAATTTTGTTTTACCTGTAACTTTTCTTCTCTTGAGGTAAAATAAATTGCGATAAATATAAGACAAAACCCGATTAAGTGGTAATAGTGAAATGGTTCCCTCAAAAAGAAAAATGATAGAATTACTGTACTTAGTGGTAAAACGCTTGTTAATATACCAACCGTGGTAGCTGGTAATATTGCAATTCCTTGATACATGAGCAAAAAAGCCAAAACAGTAACAATAATTCCAAAGTAAGAGATAAGAAGCCAATCATGAACGTAACCAAAAGAATAATTAGCTCTAATAATATCATATATAGCCATCGGCAAAAATAGCAATACGCCTATAATAGATACTCCTGTTGTTATAGCTAAGGGACTTATTTTTTTAGATATAGACTTACCTAAAATGATAAACAATGCTTCTCCCATCACCGCTCCTAAAACAAGTAAATTACCTAATATCTTTAAATTACCAACCTGCATTTCATGAACAACTCCAGAAATATTAAGAATTATGACCCCTAAAATAGCAGTTAGGATACCTACTATTTTATTTCTTGTAAGCTTCTCCTTGGTTATAAAATAAGCTAGAAGAGCAACCATTGCTGGTAAAGTGCTAGTAACTAATCCTGCCTCCATTGCAGTAGTGAATTTTAAGCCATACAACATAAAAATACTAAATAAAAACACTCCAGTGAAGGATTGAAAAAAGAGAATTACAATATCCTTTTTATTTAATGAAGGAATCCCCTCTTTGAAAATCAGTAATGGCACTAATATAAGAGACGCTACTAAAAATCTTAACTCAGATGCTAAAAATATAGGCATCGTTTGAATTAATATTTTTCCTGTTACAACGGAACTTCCTACAATGACCATTGCTGCAATAACTTTAAGGTATGCTAATACCTTCTCATTCAATGTAACCAACTCCATTTCAAGTAATTATTCCATTTAGACTGGTATTACTGTAAAATTAACATTATAAATTGGTTTGTTGTAGAGCCAATTTACATGTATTTTTAAAACCAATTTAAAAACTTCAGGTGATAAATATGATTTGGATTGAATTAAATAAAACATCAGAGAAGCCGATATATCAACAAATATACGTGAGAGTTAAAGAACAAATCTTATTAGGTGAACTTGCTGAGGGGGAGCGACTTCCATCTAGTCGTGTTTTAGCTACCACACTAAATGTGTCTCGTAGTGTCATTCTCGAAGCGTATGACCAATTAATCGCTGAAGGATATATTAAATCTAAACAAGGGGCTGGAACCTTTGTGGAATCAGGAATATCATTAGAAGGTTTTCCGAGTGGTGTGCTGCCACCTGTGTCCGTAAAAACTATTGATTCAAAGAACAATCCTAAGTCCATAAAAAACAATTTGATCGACTTTCGTTCAGGCGTTCCTTGTTTAAAAAAGTTTCCACGAAAAAAGTGGGGTAGTATAGGAAAAGACGTTTATGAAAATATTGAAGCTTCACTATTTGGCTATAGTTCGCCTGAAGGAAGTGAACAGTTACGTAACGTTCTTTCGACCTACCTTGATAGAACTAGAGGAATTAATTGTCATCCTAATCAAATTATTATTACCTCTGGAGCGACTCAAGCGTTCACACTTTTAGCAAAACTATTAGTAAAGTCAAATTCCGAAGTTTTAATTGAAGACCCCGTAACTAAAGAAATTCCCGAAATTTTTATTGAGAGAGGAGCTAAAATTACCCCTATTTCAGTAGATGAATTTGGAATGCAAACAGAACGTCTTACTACGAAAAGAAAAGCATGCATCATTTTCGTTACCCCATCCCATCAATTTCCTTTAGGTGGAATATTACCAATCCAAAGAAGAATTCAACTTATTAATTTTGCTAAGAAAACAAATAGTTATATCATAGAGGATGATTATGATAGTGAATTTCGGTACTCTGGCCACCCAGTAAGTTCAATACAAGGCTTATGTCCTGAACGAGTCATTTATATAGGTACTTTTAGTAAAATCCTATCACCCAGCCTACGAATTGGTTATTTAATTTTGCCAAATTCATTGGTCGAAGAAGTTAAAAACCTTAAAAGATATACAGACTATCACTCTCCAACTATTGAGCAGGTGATTTTAGCACGCTTCATAAAGGATGGACACTTAGAGAAACATATAGTCAAAATGAGGAAATTGTATAATAAAAAGAGAGCCTTCTTAATAAAGTGTCTAAAGAATGAATTTGGAGACCTAGTTACAATATTAGGTGCTTCAACAGGTATTCACTTAGTTGGACAATTTAATATTAAGTTTTCAACAAAGATATTAGATGAAATAAAGTTGAATGGGGTGAACATCTTTCCCGTAGAGAACCATGCTTTAGTGAAAGGACATCATAATAATAAACTTATATTCGGATATGGTAATCTAACCGAAGAGGAATTAGAACAAGGAATAAAGCGATTAAGAAATGTGATAGAAGCAGAGATAGCGAAAAAATATTAACCAGTTCTGCTTCTTCAAGTAACTGCCTATTACTACAATAAGCAATGGAAGGTCGTAATGATAGCTTTCACTCTTTCGTTCAAGCTATCCATTGGTTTAAAAGAACAAAGACTTTAGCGCGTAATTTACTTTTTATTTTTATTACATTCATATGGTTTTTTGACCATTCCCGCAAGGCAATAATCAAATATACTAGAACAAAAAGTGTACTATTATCTATCCATTTTATTTTTCCATCAAAAGTTATATCCTTGTTAGTAGAACCAAGCATGAAAGAGACCTATAACTAAATATTTATCTTTTATAAAGTCATCATTGTATATGTTCACTTCAACTCGCCGTGAAGTAATCTGTATTTCCCAGTCAGCTATCAACGTGTCTTGCATATATAGTTCAACCTGTTCAAAAAGTTTTTGCGATAGCATGTAATCTTTTTCTTTATATGTAAAATGAACCCCTTTTTCACCAAAACCATCAAAATGCTTATTATCAACCATTGTTATTTCATGTTCTCTACCGTTATTTTCAAAATATGTAATATAAACTTTTCTCTTCAATGTGCCACCGTTTTTTGAAAATATGCGAATATTATTATCATCATCTTTTATTTGATATTTAAGAAAAAATTTAACAGAGCTAGTACCAATGTTATCAATAATTCTTTTAAGAAGATTATCATAATACCCTTTTATTTCACCAATTTTATTAGCACCTGCGTTAAGATCTAATTTCTTAGTCTTTGTTCCAAATGATATTGGATAATAATAGTGCACCAATATATCCCCCTTAAGTATTGCTGTTCTTATTCCATACGTTCATGAGTTTTTATAGGTTTCAATAGCTTTTTAAATATTACAGCTCGTTACTATAAACAAATGTTTCATTATATTTAGTACTGTTAGTCTATCGCCAGTCATAAAAGAATGTGTGAAATACCCCTACTATTAAAAAAATATCATCAAAATAATCTTCATTAACTAATTGAACTTCTATTTCATCAGGTATGGATATATTCATTCTCTTCCACTGGGCAATAAGTTGATCCTCGATAGAAAACTCAGTCCATCCTAACCTTTCTTTTCTTGTAACAGTATATTGTAAATTTTTATAATGAAATTTAACTATCGGACTGAAATGAAACTTACGCACATCTTTTAAAATCATGGAATGGATTTCTTGATCAGCATCAACGTATGTAACATCGTACTGTTGCTTTCCAAAAAAAGAGGAACTTTCTTTAGATTTAAACTTTAAATCATCATTATTATCTAGTATTTCATAAGCAGTAAACCAATTTTTTAATATTGAAGTATCGAGTAACTGTGTGAACCAGTTTTTATAAATTCTTTTTATTTTACCAATCTTCTTACTTCCCTGATATAGCTCAATTGGTTTGGTGGAATCTTTAAACTGAAATCCCGGAGAGTATTTAAAATAATACATTTCTTTCTCCTCCTTCACTAATGATTCTACACTTAGCAAAATATAAATTAATTATTCCACTCAATCTTTAAGCAAGATGTGAACTCCAACTTTGAAAAACGCTCCAGGTAGTACAATAAATTAAACTAATTACATTTTATCAATTCTCAAGAATGAAATATTATAAATATAGAAAATCTACTCTCACTCTCAATGTTTATATAAATCTGCCTATCAATCCTATTTGAATCTTTTTCGCTATCCGAAAGTAGGGTTTTTTCAAAGCATAAAAATTTAGCACCTCTATCTTTGCACCCTTACATAGAAAGTACAAAGTATTCCGACCAGCAGTTCTGTCTTCCCTTAAATATACTAGTTCTAAGAATGCTACTTGTTAGCCCAGTGAAAACTTCTTATGCTAATCCTCTGTTTTAGCGCATATTTATTAATCATCTTAATTAACCTATTTTTAGATATGGAGAATGAATTATGAATTTCTCTCTTTTTATCAATCACATATTCTTCATAAACTATAAAGTTTAATTGATCCATTTTAGTTATTACAAATTGATTACCTTCATATTCTCCAGATCTAATATTGCCAGAGTAAATAAAACGAATGATGCCATCATAATATTCTTGATCAGAAATCTCAATTTCTAAAAATGCTTGCAATATTTCTTCCATTTAAACACTTCCTCTAACCAATCTTTTTAACTCTTTAAAAACCAAACTTGTTCTAATTAGGATTTATAATTGCCAATATTTGATGGTCTTCCCCTTCACCATTTATCTTCACATTTTGAAGAGAATCCTTCTTTATGAAATCCAGTCTTTTCTAAGACACGAATGGAACCTATGTTATGAGGCATAACCCCTGCTTCAATTCTATGTAATTTTAGTTGTTCAAAAGCATAATTCACTATCAAATTAACAGCTTCGGTCCCGAAGCCCTTACAGTTATAGACCTTATCAATAAAATAGCCAATAAAAGCACTTTGAAGAGAACCTCTTATAACATGAAAAAGACTTATTATTTCTATGAGTTTACTAGAAATATCACAAACTGATACTCAATTTCATTTTCAAAATTATTTTCCCATTTAATTATTAAACTCCGTTGATGTTCGAATGAATAATATTTATCAGGACGCATCATTGAAAACTTTTTAAAGAATTCTTTATTACGTAATTGAAAATGAAGCAAGTTATTGGCATCAGATAATATAAAAGGTTTCAATAATATATTTTCAGACAAAATCACAACATCATTCCTTTATAGATATTGTTTTTCTATAAATTATTGCTCATTTTTCATTATCATAACGATAACGATAATTGGAATAATTATGGCTGCAAATTACTATTCTTTCATTTACTTGCGATGTTAATTTAAATTAGATTTGCTCACAATAAAAATATTTTAACATAAATATCCATATGCTTCTGCAGAATGATTGAAAGTAATTGCACTTTAAATTGTTAGGCTGAGACTAGTGTATGGTTACAATTCATCAACAACCTTTGGATGCTAACTAGTGCCTAGAAATATTCTTGTAATAGGCAAATATTTATTCTCAGTTGATATAAACTTACTTATGCTTATCATTACTCTAATTTATGAGGCTTTTAACATTAGAAATGCACACACACAGTCGGATAAATGGAATATACATAGGCTTATATAGAAATTAAACTACTGTAGCAACCAATTGATGTTCCTTTACGGCAGCTTACTTATTTAGAAAAAGGAGAATTCTATGACTACTTTTAACCCACAAAAGTTATCCGTAAAATTGATTCCACCCGCTACTCATGCACAACCGATTGAAGGAAGGAAATACACACTAACCCATTCGGACGGTACCGGTGAATTATTTCTAGCAACTGGATTCGTGTACCATTATGAAGATATCAATTGGCAAATGCGAGATGAAGTGTTGGCTGAATGGAAAAAAGACAAGTATTGTCATCTTTCTTTATTCGGAAAAGCATATGTTGACCAAGGAGAATTTAACGCGGCTGAAGTAAAATTCCGTTACAATATATTAAAAAAAGAAATGGACACTGCACTAAAAGGGATGCTATATGGAGACAGACAATTTTTTTCAAACTACCCTCTCCTCATGGATACCTCAATATATATCTATTACCTTTCAACTTATCCCCAATATAGGCAGTTCCTTTACTATGGCACTCCTCGTGACTATTTAGAGTAGAGTATGCAAAAGAAGCTCTTTATCAAACGATAGACTCGTAGATGTATTTTATATATTCATATGGAATAACTTATCCTAAGGGGCCTTTAATCACTTTTCCAGCACGATGTTATTCGTGATAGTACGTAATTTCGCTGCAGTTTTGTCACACTAAAAAGAATAATAATTTAATAGATAATTTTGGAAAGTATGCAAAATTATAAAAGATCAATAAATTTTCATTAAATTTCTGAGTTCATGAAAATAGATTGAAGATTTATTAAACTCTTCTGTTGTTCGGTTTCACAACAAATAAGTTATTACCTAACCTAAACCAAAAATAAAAACTTATATAAAAAAGCGATTGCCACTTTCCTCAGCAACCGCTTTTTGGTTAAAGATATTCAGCACTTAACCCTATATAAACTAGACTAATAACAATAGCAAAACCAGAGAAAAATAATACTTTTTGCCGGGAAGACCAATTTTTCATCCATCCCCACCTTTTTCTATCAATATCGAACCAAAAAAAGTCAGCGACAACTGCTACGGCAATAATTAACATTGCTATAAAAGGACCCATAAAACCGTACCTCCTTTACTTTTATTATATATTTTAAATTACTTTAATTCCTCCTACAGTGGAAAGAACAATCTTCCTCTTAAACAATCCTGTTTCGTTAGTGGAAAAGTTCAAACTACTATTGGCAGGTCTAGCATAATAAAATCACTCATTAAATTCTTCTAATTCCTTTTCAATTTCTTCGCTTGAAAGGCGTTTCTCTTCTTGATTTTTGGAAGTAATTTGTCGTAACTGATACTTGATTACTTCCAAACTATAAATAACATATACAATAAAAATCACTCCTAAGACAAGCCAGAAAATAACCATCACACTCCCTCGACTAGAAGTTTCCTTTTTTAACTCTTCTACCAGTCACTTTAAAAACAATACTTATATGCTCTTCATTAATTTTAACATAAAATCACAATTACCTTCTTGCTCTATGAAAAATCACCATGGCAATTGTTAAGAATCCTTTATATTTTTGAGAAAATGACATATAATGTATCTAAATGATATATATCTTATTGATAGGTGTTGAGACAATTGAAAAATTATAACCATACTACATATGCAATATTAGGAATATTAACTACGGAATGTAAATCGGGATATGCAATTAAAAAATTCATCGATAATAGCTTAAATCATTTCTGGAAAATCAGTTATGGACAAATTTATCCTACCTTAAAATCACTTGTCCAAGAAGGATTAGCTGATGTTTATACCTCATCAAGTGAAGGAAAGCAGGATAAGAATGAGTACCACCTGACTGAAAAAGGAATAGATACATTAAAGGAATGGTTAGGGCAGCCTGTAGAGCAATTACCTATAGAACGAAATGAAATTTTGCTTAAATTGTTTTTCAGCCGATTCCAGTCGTATGACCAGACTGCATTACTTTTAAATCAATATAAACAGAGATTAGAAAGCCGCCATCAGACGTATCTCGCAATTGAACAAAGTATTGTCTATCACAATAAGGACGACGAGGATGCCATGTACTGGTTATTTACGTTGGATTACGGAAAAAGTGTGACGATTTCTGCAATAGAATGGTGTAAACGTACACTTGGAAAGTTACAAAAAAAGGAGGATTAGCGATGACTACCAACATTAATACTGGGCGTTATACGACTGAAAACACAGAGGATATCGTTGTCTTCATCATTGGCATGCGAATCAACAAACGACTTGCTGTTCACAAATGGTTACCCGTATTTAGTGCTATGCCAGGCATGATTAAGGAACTATATGTAAATAAAGACGAATTAGGATTCATATCAATGGAGAGTTATTTTGGACTAAGAACAACTGCAATGATTCAATATTGGCGTTCAACCGAAGAACTTATTGCCTATGCAAAAGGTAACAAGCACTTGGCGGCATGGAAAAATTTCAATAAGAAGGTCGGTAACAATGATGCTGTAGGGATTTATCATGAAACGTATCATGTGAGAAAAGGAGAATATGAATCTGTTTATGCCAACATGCCTACCTATGGTTTAGGAAAAACACAAACACCACGATCCATTACACCTAAAACTAACTCTGCTAAGAAACGACTTACTTCCTATTGATTTATCAGACGAATTAGCAAACAAAAAAACGAATAAAAGTTGTACTGGACCCCAAAAATTAATTGATAACTACTTTTGGGGTTCAGGTTTTTTTTGAATTGGTCAGTGTTCTCTTTCGGTATTTAGTTTTAGGTATTGAGTAGATGACTACTACTTTAAAAATGTTAACAGCTAATACAACACGTAGACAGTTAAAAAAGTTTAGTAGCTGACACCTTCTCTTAGTAGGTTTCTGCTGGATCTAGAAAACATAACTTTATTCATTTTGACCAAAAAAAGAGCCCTCACAACTGTGAGAACCCTTGTTCTGAGCATCTTTTACCAGGTGATCTTAACCACATATAAATAAACTATAGCCATAGCAGAATCCTTACCAACTAATCTCGTCTTCACCGCCATCCCCTTGTTGCTCTGTTTTCACTTGCAAGTGGTGATAGGCAATAGGTTTACGTATCTCCATTGTCATGCTTGGGAAGACTAGGCATAGATATAAGTATGAGAATACTAAACGACCGGTTTGAAAAAGTTGGGGAAGATTATACCTATCACCTGGTTTGTGTAGCTACTTTTGCTGTAAGTAGTTCTTTTATCAGGTTGTTCTACTATTACTGTTCACCCTCATAATCTAAAACCAACGGCTGACTCTCCTCCATCGTTGCTTTGTACAAAGTAATATTTCCAACAGTCGGTTTAGCTGCATCCGAATAGATCTTAAAATTTTCATTTAAACCTATCGTCCAAACGGCTTCGTTGTTTTTTTTCAAAACGATTGCGAGCGTACCAAACTGTTCGATGTTGTTCCATTCAAACAATTCGGTATGTCCATCTACTGTGATCGAGATTCCTAGCTGTTCAGTTTCTACCCGAGCATTATCCCCTTGCCATTTTCCTTGAATTTCGGCTTCTACATTATAATAAGACCTACCATTTTTACGGTCTCCATACGTACCGATAAATTGCTGAATCGTATTGTCTGCTGCTTGGTAGGTAAAGGCTGCTATATCATTTGCTAACCAATCAATCTTATAGTTGCCAGCTATCTCTAGTTCTAATCTATCATTTGGACGACTCAGAATACCGTAGTACGAGCGGTAATACATAGCCTCCCCGGTCTCTGTGTTTTGTTTAATGGCTAACACATGCTTGAAGTTTGGTGATATGCTTGTGATATTTTTCGTTTCCTGGTTACTCTCATAAAGGAGAACACCATTTATAATAATGAAGATAACCGCCAAACTCGAAACGATGATTTTCCAGCCTTTCTTCCATGTAAGCAAGAACATAAGGCCAAATAATAAAAAAATGAGAGATAATATATTGATGATATAAAAGATGCGATTATCTATATACTCCACTTGGTATCTTGGTTGGACAAGTAAATATCCTATTTGCAAACAAAAGAAACCAACTGCAAGCACAAATAGAATCCCACCAGTTATCTTCACCCATTTAGCCTTGTTCTGTTTCATGTGGCTCTACCTCCGTCGAAAACTCCCATGATTTCCCGTTGTCTTCTGAAATGAATTTCCCTTTTACCTTTCCTCCTTGATAATCACCATTTGGCCCTTGGTTCAACAAAACAGCTAAATGATCTCCCTCTTTCACTGGTGTTTCGGCTTGAACAAAAACTTGGTAATACTTAGATGGAATATTAAACATCGTCTGACTCCAAGTCTTTCCCCCATCTTGTGTCACGTATAAATCAGGCCTATCGGGATTAATTATTCCGTAGGATAAAAACCCTGTTTTTTCATCCACAAAACCTCCATCGGCAATTAATCTCAAGATTCCCGAATCAGCGGTTTTTTCCCAGGTTTGTCCCCCATCATGCGTTAGATAGGCAACCGAATATTCGGAAGACATGGTTTTATCACCGGAAATTATCACATAGCCAAACTGATCATTAACGAAGTCTAACTTTCTGAAGCGCATCGCAGGAAAACTTTCAGCAACCGTGCTGTCTTGCCACGTTTCTCCTTGATCAAGAGAATATTTGACTTGGACGCCAGCACCCTGATATAAGAATGCAGCACGATTCTCTGTCAGTACATAGCTATCATCAATCAGTTCTTGTTCATTCCCACTATATGCTCCAGCAAATAATGCATCTTTTAAAACTGGGACGTTAATCCAATCATTCCCATTATTGTAGGTAATGTTTAATTCATCATTTTGAAGCGTATAACTTACCTGGTTCGTATTTACAGGCTGTAAGTCTTCTGGTTGAGGTTGTTCTTGATTATTATATTCTTCCTGTTGATTTTTCTGTGTTAAGTGTGGTGGTGTGATATCAATCGGATTTTGGTTATAAATAATTGTGATAATTAATCCAATGAAAATAGTTATCGAAATTGTAATGATTGTTTTTTTCATACAAAGGACTCCCGTAAATTAATCGTAACTTTTATATAATAAAAAGAATTATGTATTACATATCCCTCTTTTCTGGTGGTTCTTGCTGATACTTGATTTGTAGATTCATTAACATTCGTGTTTTTGCTAGCTTAACCATTTTTGAATTTATATCCTATGTATTTCATGTTGTTTTCCAGTTTGAGGAATTATTATTTTAACTTCTTTCTCTAATAATTTTTCTTTCCATACATTATACTAGAATTCGAGTATTATTACTTGGTAAATCAAACCATTTTTTGTTATTTTATAGTAAAATAATCTAGCATTAATGAAGGGTGAACAAAAGTGGAAATATGGAAAGTTATGTTACTTTTGGCTTTTATCTTATTTCTTTTAGCAAGGATTATACAAATATATAATAATGAAACGACGGAAAAGCGTTATGAGATAAAAATGAAAATGCGAAACCCGTTATTTATATTAAGTAAAGGGTTGATTGGTTTTGTTTTTATGGGAATTGTTGATCAGAGGGAAAATAAATCTGGTGGGTATGTAATTGTTCTCGTTGCAGTATCTTTTATATTTATTTTTCTATTTTTGTTGTGTTAATATACTCCTCCATGGTAAGAATATGGATTGACTTTTATTTAAATGATGATGTTAATTAGATAATACACGCATATAATTTTAGAGCAAAATCAGTTCGTCCATGACTGCGCAATCATTTCCTTTGACTCCGAAACAGAGTAGCCGAAACCCATTAACCGATCAAGTGTCCTTTTTGTACATTTTGGGTCATTATCATTTAATTGATTTTCAACCACTTCAAGTAAACTTGCTTTAAGTCGATAGTTAACCAACTTATTTCTCCCCTTACCTTTTAAAAAATTTCATTAATTTTCGCTTTACTTCATACAAATTTTACCTTAGATTTTATTTCCTATTATTTTATATTATTCTATAAAAACTGTCCAATTGATTCAGCAAGTGACTAGTTCTTGATGTAAGAGAAGAGAAAACGGATTATAATTGTGAAAATCAATAAATTTTATTGGATATGTTCACCGATGACGTAAACAATAAGTGTGTAAAAAAAGGAGGATTCCATGCAAAGCAATAGAAAAACGAATGATACCGAGGATTTAGTAATGAAGCCCCAATTTGCTGGAACAGATCCACAAAAAGTAAAACAACAAATTCAAAAAGACATTAAAAACGGGGAAGGTTCAATGACTTCCCGCGAGGCTGGAGGACTGCGAGACTAAACCACGTTAACTTTGAGAAATTAGAGGCTTTTTTTAGATTAAAAGTTGTTTGAGGAAACCCATATAATAAACCCCCAATTGTTAGATTTCTATCAATTGGGGTTACGATTATAGATGATCTGTATCAATTCTTGGAGATTCGGGTTCAAGAGCAGCAGATTCACGGGCATTTTCGTTATGTCGTTTATCAATTTCAGTATCTATGGAAGCTTGATTGTCTAAGCCCTCTTCATTTTCCGTTGTGTCATATTGATCAGAACTGGTAAAACGTCTATTTTCATCTATTCTTTTATTTTGCTTTGCCATGTGCTGACACCTCCTACTACTAGTATTCCCCAATGGTTTAAGAATATTATACTTTGGAATCTAGTTCTTATTGTATTCATCAGTATACCTATAGCTTGATATCGAATAGCAAGCAAAGTTTATTACTATTTTATAGTGATAGCATTTTTACCTTTCACATGTCCTTGATCTATATGTTTAAAAGCTTCAGGTACCTCTTCTAACGTATAACTTTTATCCATAACTGGTTGTATTTCACCTGCTTCAAGAAGCTCTTTCAGAAAAACTAAATCCTCCTTTTTTGGTCTTTGCAAAAGGTTACACAGCTTCTTGTTACCAAACCTTGACATCCATGGGCCTAGTAACAACGCTTGGGTCATCTGTTTTCCGGATCCACCAACCATCACATACGTTCCATTTGCGGTTAACGCTTGCTTATATTTTGAAATAGGATGATAGCCGTTAACAGCGACAATCAAATCATATTTTTTACTACTTTGAGTGAAATCCTCTTTTGTATGGTCAATCACATAATCTGTTCCAACTGACCTCACTAAGTCTATATTTCTAGTACTACATACACTTGTTACTTCAGCACCAAAGCTTTTGGCAATTTGGATGGCAAAGATGCCTACCCCGCCAGAAGCACCATTAATTAAGACTTTTTGTCTCGCTTGGATTTTTCCTTTATCTCGCAAACCTTGTAACGCAGTGACTGCAGCGGTTGGTACAATAGCTGCTTCCTCATAGGTAAGATTCATTGGTTTTGGTGCTAAATATTCTTCAGGCACTGATACATATTCTGCAAAAGCTCCAAACCCACTTTCCGCTGAATCTCCAAACACATCATCACCAGGTTTAAAGTGCTTTACGTCTTTCCCAACTCTCCACTTGACCTGCGATATCACTACCCTGTATGGAATGTTTGAATTTTAGCAGACCATACGCGAATCGAGCTAAAAAGGGTTTTCCTTGTAAAAGTAGCAAGTTTCCATAATTCATCGAACTGGCGTGAACTCTTACTAATACTTGATTTACCTTAGGCACTGGTTTTTCGACCTCTTTTAGTTGAAGCACATCTGGATTACCATATTTGTCGTAGACCATTGCTTTCATTCCATGTCCTCCCTTTTAAATTCAAAATCTTATTAGATTACCATCAATCCGTCCCATTAAGAGTTCTCTTATCATCATAAAACTTAAAAATAATAATTTTCATCGAATAAAGTAAATGAAGATTGAGATTCAACCAAGTATAATGCATGTAATTTAAGAAAAAATTGGGTTTCAGAAAACAAGACAATTTATCAGCGAAAGGTGCTTGTCATTTCTCGAAATATGTCGAAGTTGACAAAAAACGAGAAATAACAAGCACCACACATATTACGTATTACATTCCATATTACAGATAAGCATCCATTCAACTTGATGTTTGTTTTTTAACTACCCACATTTTGTATAAACCAACAACTAAAATTGTAATAGCAATTAGTTCAATTGTTTTAGGTATTAAAGCAAGTAGTGACACTACTTCCCCTCCTGTCATACCAGTTGGATCAGAACTATTCACTACGTGATTAATTATAATTGGATTAATTATAAACAGGGCAATATACAAATATACTTGGTTAAATAGTAACAGTAAAAAGGCATAGAAACCTGCTTTAAAAGAGTGTATCTTGGATTGTATAAGTCCTAAAATAAGTACACAGATAAACAAACCAATAATAAATAAATTTAAGAAAGGAATTATCCCCTTCAACCCCCTCTAAGTCAGAATTATAATAAAAAAATCAGCCAACTTAATTATTGAAGTATCGCTACCTTTAGTAGAAAGTACTTTATTCTTTATGGTAAGTTGGCACCAACAGCAAACTTGCTTTTGTATCTTATTCAAAAAAACTAACATTTAGTACAGTTTGCAATAGGCAGTTGCTAATTCAACCACTCTTTTTCCATTTGGATTTATTACACTTCCAAGTGTTGAACGATCTTCGAATAACCGAGAATAAGTCCTTATAAAAAGGTGCCTAGTATAAAATAGATAGTCTCACAGAATATTTGCTAATTACCTAGCAGATGGACTGTTATTTATTGTACTCTC
Source organism: Aquibacillus rhizosphaerae (assembly GCF_030282825.1). GTDB lineage: Bacteria > Bacillota > Bacilli > Bacillales > Amphibacillaceae > Aquibacillus_C > Aquibacillus_C rhizosphaerae. Next base: position 11,778 of record NZ_JASTZU010000016.1, on the reverse strand, counting down.
TTACAGTTTTTAGCTAAAAAAGATAGTATTACTTAATTCATTTGACTATCCATAAGAATATCATTGAACTGATTAACAGATTTGACAATATATGTTGTGTTGCAACTACTTATTTCTTCAAGTGAACCCTAGCCATAAGTAACTCCAATGGAATCAATTCCCGTGTTCATTGCTCCAATAATATCGTGCTGTCTAGCTCCAATCATAATATATTCATAAGGTTCATGTTTATTATATTTGTCTAGTATCTATTGAATAACTTCTGTTTTTGACGCTCTCGTTCTATATAGGTTACTTCCTACAATAAGTTGAAAATACTGCTCAATCTTAAAATAAGTTGCGGTCATTTCAACAAAATATGTCACTATTGAGAAAATGAGAAGAACAGGCACTACAAGCACTCTACCCCCATGGTTATTTATCACTACCAAAATCTCCATCAAGTCACTTCTATCAAAAGTCCACCGTATTCTACAATCTACTTTTGAGCTGGCCGTATCAAATTGCTGACCGCTTGCAACATTACTTTTTTTGGAACAAAACGATTCATTTGAGAGACCAGGTAATTCATTCTCCCTGCAACCACATAAGAACGACTAGTTCCAAGCGAATGAAGTGCAACATCTACGACGTGCTTGGGATTATCTTTCTTTCCCACTACAGCATCATTCGTACCTACTGCATCAAAGAATCCTGTTTCTGTTGAGCCTGGACACAAGGTAAGAAATTGAACACCACGATTGCCATTTTCCTTCCATAGTGCTTGTGTAAATGAGAGTACAAAAGCCTTTGTTGCACCGTAAACAGCCATATAAGGATTGGGTTGGAAAGCCGCTGTAGAAGCCACATTAATGACTGCCCCACGACGATTTATCAGCATATCCGGTAAGAATAAATGAGTAAGCTCTACGAGGGCCATAACGTTAAGCATAATTTGATCTCGATTTCTGTCTAAGGACTGTTCCTCAAATAATCCATGTGTAGCGAAACCAGCATTATTTATTAATAAATCAACACGGTGTCCTCGATTGATACATTCTTGATAAACTTCTGTAGAAGCACCTGCTTGCGATAAATCAGAGACAATAACCTCCGTTTGAATTTTATATTTTTTCATAAGTTTTCGCGCAAGTTCATTAAGTTTCGATTCCGAGCGAGCTACTAAGATCAAGTGACTTCCTTTGGCTGCCAACTCATGAGCAAAAACTTCACCTATACCTGAGGAAGCGCCTGTAACCAGAGCCCATTTTTCATTAAAATTATTCATTCCATCAACCCTTTCAGTTTTTTATCGAGTTATAGAAACACTGTTTCTATATGGAATCATTGTATCCTATGTTGAAATTGATGTCTACCATTATTTGACTAGCCATGATTGTATACAGTATAGTACAAATGCGGAAACGTCGTTTCTTTCTAATCCGAATGATTTGAGGGTGACACCAAAATGGAGATCAAAACCTATTCAGAATCAAAACAACAGCATGCTGAAAGTCTTAAACAGACCATTGTAGAGGCTGCTGCTATCCTCTTACAAGAACAAGGGCCCGAGGCAGTCACTATTCGTAAGGTCGCCGAAAAAATGGAATGTTCGACCAAAATTATCTATAATTTATTTAACAATAAGGATGGTTTGATTAAACTTCTATATGTAGAAGGCTGTAATGTATTAGCAACATCCTTTCAATCAGTTAGCAAACAGGAAAAATTGGAAAACTATCTTCGAGCTCTATGTGAAGCCTATTGGGATTTCAGTCGCAACAATACGGGCTATTATCAATTGATGTTCGGGGGAGTATTTGGTGAGTTTAAACCAGAGGAAGAAAGTATACATGCTACAACTACAGCTTTGCAACAGTTCATTCAGGTTATTACAGAAGCAATTGAAGCAGGACTAATTATGGAGAAAGACCCCGTACAGGTTGTCCGTGTTATATGGGCATCGTTACACGGAGTGATCCACCTCTACCTTGGGGGGCACATCGAAAACTTAGAAACAACAAAAGCATTGTATGATAAATCAGTAACAAATTTAATTCGCACCTATATGCGAAGTTCTACTTGTTAATTATTGATTCAAAAACAGCTGATCCAGTAATTATTGGATCAGCTGTTTTTCCGTTTTATCGCCTCGATAGTATAACCAGTTTTATTTTAAGATATAGAAAGATATATGTTTCAACATTTCCTTTAACATAAAAGATAATTCTGGCGACAACTTCATCAAAAAGTATCTGTAATAGATAGATCAACACCTTTACAAATAGACATGTGATTCAACACCCTTATGAATAAGACCTGTTAGTTAATAAGAATTCGCTGAAATGCCCTTCCCACCTTTTGTTTTTAGCGTATTGATTCGTTCTATTCCGACAATGATAGGTTTGGCACGTTTTATTAGCGTTTGCGTAGCTTCGAGAGTTAAAGAGGCTTGATGTGCTTCTTCATCACTCCACACTTCATAAACATAAACAGAATTTGGTTCACTTTCAGAAATATTAACGAGATATATCTCGCATTCATCAAGGTTTTTCATTGATTCTGCTGCTTCCAACAATATATCTACCATTGTGTCACGTTCGCCTTCTTGTATCGTAAACTTACCAAACAAACTGAACTTGCTCATTATGGTCCTCCTTCATTTATGACCTATTCATTATTACTACATCCTACCTTCGTTATCCTTTATCCTTTTAGAAAACTTTAACTAGTTGTTATGAGTTGTAATAACATACTTCTTTATTGATTTATGTATTTCAATCCAAATCTATTTAGTAAATAACCACCATGCCAATAAAATTATACCCATTATTCCCCAAACAACAGATTGGATTCTAGAACTTTTCTTACTTTCCATATTTCTTGTGATTACAGCCAAAATAAGTCCTGTTAAAATATTTGCAATAGTTATCCAAAGTAATAACTCCAAATTGTATCCTCCTCAACTATGCTACTGTGTTATTTTCAAAGATCTCAAAACCTCTCTTGCAACCAGTTTGTTTAATAACTTCTATCCAAAATTCCTTTCCAAAAACAGTAGTAGATAACTACCTGCACAAAGATAAATTGCAACTTGAGTTATGATATAAACGGAAAGTTCAAATGAAGTTAGTTTTCTTTCTCTTTTAACTTTTTTAAAATATCTATAATAAAAGAATGAACATAGAAATAGTATTATGGCTGATATTTGGAAAATGGTTTCAAATAGACTAACCAAAGAATCCTCTCCTCATAGGAAAATTATTTAATTTTTATATAAAGTACTAAATCCTTCTAAGGAAAACTGTCAGCTAGTAGAATAGCTTGAGGTAAAATAAATCACAAGATTACTATTCAAGAAGTTCCATTTATATAGTGGCATATACATTTACGTCTTTTCCGTCTATAATAATTCTCTTATCAAACTTCATTTCTATTTTATTTGCAACTTTTTTAGAAGCCAAATTATCGGGTTGAATTAGTGAAATAAACCTTTGTGGATTAATTTGTTTAATTCCATATTCCAAAAGTGCCTTAGCTGACTCAGTTGCATACCCCTTTCCCCAATGTTCACGACATATCCAATAGCCTATTTCAATTTCCTCATTTCCTTCAATAATTTGCGGAACTAAACCAGCGTGACCAATTAGAGTATTATCTTCTTTATTAACTAAAACCATTAAACCCATATCTTCACCAACTTCATATGTACTGTATATCCATTTCAAAAATTCTTTACCACCGTTCTCATTCCTTGTCTTTCCTTTCCCTATAAATCTAACTACTTCAGGGTCTGATAATAAAGACATAAGAAAATCAAAATCATCGTTACTATATGGACGAAACAGCAGTCTTTCTGAGGTAAGTATCACATTCAACACCCTTCGAGTTTTATTATTATTCCTGAAATACTGCTATTTTACTTAGTAAGCATGCAACTACTTATACCTATAAGAAAACGTTGGCGTATTGTTCACTTCTTCCAAATTGGATAACTACACTATAAAATGGGTGAACCAGGAAATATACTTAGCGCCCGGAATGAATAACGCTTGTGCTAAGAGGGTACCTAATAGTCTTGATGTAACCATCATGATAGATGCATTTTTTAAATTGATATAGCTTCCTTTTTGGTTAATTACATCATCTGCAAGGATTGATATCTTAGGGTCGATGAAGACGATTAGTAAGATTGTAGCCACACCATTAATCAACCCTGACGCCATCACGGCTGTTGTTGCACGATCAGGTGTCAGTAATGCAGCATATAACGCAGATAACACTCCTATCGTATAAATTGCTGTAATCAACATATTTAACAAAAATAATTTAATAGGAATATCACGCCAGTTCATATCTTTTAAATAAGAGTACCTTGGTAAATGGATATGTTTTTTTGCACGCTTAAGATAAGCTATTGTAAATCCTTTTTTTAACAGGGCTGGAATTGAACCTCGTTCCTCCGACAAATGAACAATTGATCTAGAAAAAACAGCAATAAATGTCGGCAACAATAGTAGTCCAATAATTGTCCCTAATGTAGCGGAACCAATAAGGACTCGATATTGAATTGCAACGAATTCTAAAGCATTTTCTTCTGGTGCATTATCTATCAAACTTCCTGTAAAAGGCTGTTGCATCATATTTGCTAGCCTTGAAACCATTACCATCATATTAAATAAGGAAAGAGCTGAAGCTAATAGTTTCACTCTAGCTCCTGATAGACGTACTGAATATGCTAATGTTTCAATCGAATGGATGATTAAGATAAATAATGCAATCATTATTAGTTGTGTTGAAAAAAAATCCAAAGTTATTACCCACTTCATTTTTATTTAATTAAAACAAATCAACTATTATGAGATGAATTTTATTTCTCAAACTTTAAGTAACTCAATTTCTCATCTATGTAGTAAAGTATCAAAAGGGAAAAAGGTCACTTATTCATTGTTAGAAATAATTACAGATAATCTTCAACTAATTCAAAGCACCTTTTTTCCGTAAGATTTGCAAGTACAGCCACATATTCTAAGTGTTCTTGTGTACCACCTTTATATTTTAGGGAAGCTTCCAATGCACTATCATCTCTATGATCTATCCAATTCCGTTGTTCTTCTCTTATTGGGTCCATCTTTTCTGGTGGCAGTTGTTCCTTTAACTCTCCATAAATTTCATTCAACAATTGATCCCAAATATCGAATCTATCGTCTTCTACTTTTTTCAAAGCGTACGTCGAAGAATCTGGCGCCTCCAATTCTTCTGATTCTTTTTTTGCAGCATTTAACTTTTCTATATATTCATTTTTAGTAGACGGGGCCTCTTTTACGGGTTCATTGTTTGTTGTATCCTCTTTTTTGATTACATCGTTATTTTCTTGATCCATATTATCTGTATTAGCATTTTCCATATTTGAAGCATTCTCTGTGGAATCTGAATGAGAAGACTCATCATTTTGTGGTGCATTATCGCTCAACGTAACACTTGACTCGTCAGATGCGTCTCCACAAGCAACCAATAAAGCTACTATTACTGTTAACATTCCCAATAAAAATTTTCGATTATTTTTCATTACAGTACTAACCTTCTTTTCTTATAATTTTGTTTTTTAGATATATCCGTTTATCAACAATTCTGGTAGTTTATTTCAGTAGAATTATTATCATATTATATATTAACATAAAATCCCAATAATTTTGCACAAAAAAAGAGACGCCCAGACGACGACTCTCCTGGACCATGGAAACATATGAACTATTAAAAATTTGTTCTAAAAAATTGCAGTTATGACTCAAATAATATTTTATGGAATATTATGTTAAAATAATGATATAAATTCTGTAAGGAAAAAAGGAGGATTGATTTCAATGACTACTTTTGGATTTGTAACTATCGTTATCATTTTGTTAATTATACTATCAGCGGCGATAATCTTATTTGTAAAAACACCAACAAGCAAAGTTCGAACACATATGCTCGCGATAACACCTTTACTTTTAGGTGTTGCTTACATTTGGCTATTACCAGATGATCTTCTATATACAAATGACAGCACATCAACTTTCTTCAGTACTGTTATCCCTATTGGATGCATAGTCTTTTCTCTACCGTTAATTATTAAAGCAAAAAAAGAGATAAAAAATAAAGAGTATTAAAGAATGTTTATAGGGTATCATCAAGAGTTTACTAGTTTTATTTAAGGATGGTTTAACTAAGTAGTACCATTCCGGTGGAAACCATAACGTATAGCGCTCTAATTAGCAGACCAAATCGTATTTGATTTGGTCTCTTATTTTATATATATGACAGATTATTGGATATTAACGCTTGAGTTAGCATACAAAATCGCAACACAAATAACATAATAACAAAAGCTATTGTTAATGGGTTAATTACTATACTATTTGCTGTGTTGATCTTATTGACCTTGTTAACTGTAAATTTATGTTAAAATAAGTAATCATCCGTTGAAAAAAATTAAGAGTATTATGTTATTAGCAGAATAAGTAAAATAAATAAATACCTTTTAAATGAGATTCGTAGATCTATAAGAATACCATTAACAAGGAATTGTTTATATTTGATTTCACTATTTTACTGTGTATCTTGGGGGGAATGAAGGACTAATCAACTTATTTATTAAACTAGAGAAACAGGTTGTTGAAAAATATCGTTTAGCATGGTTAACAAAAATGAAAGTAGGCTAGAAAAATGTATTTACTTCTATTCACTATAATTTATTGTTTCATAATAAGGGTTTTGAATGTAGACTATGGACCCGCTCTAGGAATGTATATAATAGGTCTAGGACTTGTAAAAGGATATCGTAGTGAGGAATTAACAGATGTTTTTAATTTCAAAAAAACTAAAGATTTGTATAAAAAAATTAACTTTAAAGATTCTTTAATGGAGTATCTGTCTCTGTTCTTAGTATTTTTAAATTCACTTTTAATTGGTAATACATCGTACACTGCGTTTGAATACATTTGGGTTTTCTTTCTTGTTGCAACTGTACACCGCTTTTTATTTTGGGGAATAACACGAGCAATAAGAATCGGAACTAACTTTACGATATAAAAGCCAATGTTCAAAAATATGGTGCGTTAACACAATAAGTTAAAGTGAATTTTCATAATATAAACTAATAAAAAGTAGGTAAGGTTATGGAAATAAAGAGTTAATACAAAAGTTTGCGTCCTTGTTAGACAAAAGCCATTAAGTCAACGTATAAAGATACTCTCCATGTAAATCAAGCAATTTTAATAAACACCGTTTTCATTCAGAAAATTAACCAAAACAGGCACTTAAATGAAAACGGATTTATAATTACTAATGACACAATCCACGGTTATTATATTATATTAATAATTTTTTCATTGAGAAACCTTTCTATTTTCTTGGTAATCTATATTTCCACCATGAAGCTGTTGTTTTGATAGTTTTTGGTATAGTTCGTGTCGTGTCAACAACTCATGATGTGTGCCAACACCTGTGATTTTTCCGTCATCTATCAATACAATTTGCTCTGCGTCTACAACCGTTGATAATCGGTGCGCAATAACAAGTGTCGTTCTACCCTTCATTAGGTGTTGAAGTGCTTGCTGGACAAGGCGTTCTGATGCACTGTCCAAGTTAGAGGTTGCTTCATCTAATAAAAGAATCTTGGGATCACGTATTAACGCTCGTGCAATTGCAATCCGTTGCCTTTGTCCACCAGATAGCTTGATTCCCCTTTCTCCAACTTCCGTGTCATATCCATTTGGGAGACGGTTAATAAATTCCGAAGCATTGGCGAGCTCTGCTGCTGCTTTCACTTCTTTTTCTGAGACATCACTTTCCATTCCGTACATAATATTTTCTCGAATCGTTCCTGACATTAGTGGACTTTCCTGAGATACATAGCTGAATTGACTACGCCATGACTTCAAATGAAAATCTTGTATATTCTGATCTCCTAGAAAAATTCCTCCTGAATTTGGAGTGTAAAATCTTTCAAGTAAGGCAAATAATGTTGTTTTCCCACTCCCGCTCGGTCCAACAAATGCTGTGGCTTTCCCACTAGAAATGGTTAATGTCATGTTATTCAAAACGATGTCTTCTTTTTTATATCCAAAGGAAACGTTTTTAAAATAAATATCTTGCGGAGGGTTTTGAATTTCAAGGCCTCCATCGTTAGGTTCTGTATCCGAGGCCAACATCTGCTGAACTCGCTCTGCTCCCCCCATCGCCTTTTGAAATGCTGTGAAAAAGCCCGCCATTTGGCTGAAGGGAACTACAATTTGAAACATATAAATAATAATAGCGACAAGAGATCCGGCTGATAAAGCACCAGATGCGACGCGCACACCGCCATAACCAATCAGTAAAACAAGAACAAGCATCATCGTAAACGACATTAAAGGTGTAACAATTGCAAGAATGCGTGCTTCCTTTAACCCATATTGAAACAATTGGGTAATACGCTGATTTCCTTTCTTTTGTTCCGTTTTCTCAGCAACAAATGATTTTACAAGTCGAACATCAGACAATACTCTACCTAAGTTTGCAGAAAAACCAGCCATCTCGTCTTGCATTAGCTTAGATACTTTATACATTTTTTGCCCTAGAGGCATGATGATAGCTATAGAAACTGGGACAGCAATAAGCATGATTAATGTCATTTTCCAATCAATCACAAGGAGAATGACAACTGACCCAATGATTGTGATTACTCCAGCTATAAAGGTGATTAAGTGTTGCGTAATTAACGTTTTGATTGTGTTTGTATCCTGAGTAATCCGACTCATCGTATCCCCTGATTCATGTTGGTCAAAAAAAGGAATTGGGGAATGAAGCACATGCTTCCAAAGTCTTTGTCGAATAGAAGCCACAATGGATTCGCCAAGATATGTCATAAAATAATAAGAAAATCCTGACGATATGGTTTGAACAATAAATGCACACACTAACAAAAGAATGACTGATAATTCTAAGGTGGACTGGGAGAGCTGATCCACCAGTGTCTTTGTAAATAGAGGCACAATTAGGCCAGCTCCTGTTTCCATTAAGCTAAGAATAACAGCAACAGTTAATATTTTGACTGGTGGTTTTGATTCTTTAATCAAACGCCAAAAAGTATGCATATGATCCACTTTAAGACTCTTTTGTTCCATCTTCATTGTTTAAGTGCACCCCTTTCCTTTTTAAATAGGTGTCTAAGGCATTCGCCATCCACTCCTCTTCTTCAGCTGTGAAAGGCGAATGGAATAACCATATTTCATCCTCTACTTCTTTGTCAGAAATTTCTTGAACAAAAGCAAGATCATCTCCTGTTAAATCATTTACAAGAGACATCATGTCACCAATAAGTACTTGAACACGATCATCTTCATGATCGAGGTCTGCTAGTTTTTTTAATTCAGTTGATAGTTCCACCCACTTTTTTTCTAATTCCAACTGTTCATTTTCAGGAAGACTATATATTTCTTCTACTAGGTCTTTGTCTATATAACCTTTTAACCATTCCTTTTGCTCATTTTCCATTTGAATCGTGTTGATAAGTGTAATGAAGACAGATGGCTCTATTTCATTACGATCTTCTACTATATGAAGGGCACGATCTAATGCCTTAATCACATTCTCAATCTGTTCTTTCTTTTGAACCATCTCATTTCTTTGAAACGAAAGTGAATGCATTAAGTCCCAAGTCTTCTTTTGAAAAAATTCTTTAATCTGTTCCAATGAATAACCCAAAAATTTTAATGCGAGGATTCTTTGTAAAGTAATAAAATCTTTATCTGTATAATATCGCCTGCCTTTTTCTGAAACATACGAAGGTTTTAACAGCCCTAATTCATCATAATAATGCAACGTTCGGATTGTTGTCGCCGTTTTCTTGGAAAACTCTCCAATTGAATAATTCTCTCCCATAAATGATCCCTCCACCTAAGATTCTATACTTATCATAAATCCTCACGTAACGTGAGAAGCAAGTACAAATTTGATTTAGTTTAGTTTTTTAACAACTATTATTTCACTATGGGGTTGCACACTTTCAGTTATCCTCTAATTATCAAGCATTGCACAGGCTGATTTAATACTGACTAACAATAATCGAGTATATACTCATTGTAAAATGCATCTGTTATAAGAAAATAGTTTGACCGTCATTTAAAATTGAAACTGTTTCTGCTCAAATAACTGACACACTTAACTGGAAATTATCATCCCCATTTTATAGTGAATTGCAGCCTCTAATATCAAGACGTCTGTTAATCATAGTGCTGATTTTTATACGGTGAAGGAGCATAACAAAAAGCCAAAATATCATTTTAATGAATTAAAAAATGTATATTTTGACTCTTCTTAGATATTAGAGTTATTGAACTAACGCTGTTTAGTTCAATAAGAAGTTTTAACTATTAACCCTATTAATAAACTTTTCTAATATTTTCGTATATATATCTGGTTGTTCAGAATGCACTAAGTGTGATGCGAAAGGAATAATAGAAACGTGAACATCATCTTTTATTGAAGGGTAAAATAATGCACCTTGGGTTTCAGATTTCTTCCCCTCACCAACCATAAATAGAACAGGAGAAGTAATACCTTCCAAATCTTTTGTAATTTCAAATGGATACCAATTTTCATCCTTTGCAATCTCAAGGGATTGTTTCTAATTTGACTTATGTAAATTATTAAAGTAATCAACAATTTCTTCATTCTTCATTAACTGCTCTTGACGTTCCATATCCTGCTTGTGTAGTTCTAACCAATTATTTGGTTTTTCGAACATAACACCTGAAATAGTCAGACTCTTAGTTTTTTTAGTAAATCTTTTTACAAAAGACAATCCCACTAAAGCTCCTAATGAACATCCTACAATATGGGCAGAATCCACCTCTAAATTGTTAAGAGTATCTGCTATATCCTCGGCTGAATCTTCAAAGAAATTGGTCAGGTCATCTGTTATTGACTCTCCGTGACCACGTAAATCAGGTAGAATAACTTTATATATATCTTTAAAGTAATCTCTCTGATTTTCCAAATCAGTTAAACCAGTTTGTAATCCAGTATGAAGAAATACAATTGGTTCTCTATCCCCAAAAACTCAGTATGCAAAATCATTTAATCCCTTCTCTCTTGTTTTCTTTTGCAAATTGTTCAATTCCCTTCTTTCATTATTTGCTTGGTTAGTGGAACAAGCACAACTTCGTTAATGTGCATAATCATTAATAAATATACATTTTACGTGATCATCGATAACGTAAAGACAAACAGTGGTTTCATAATCGTTAAGACCATCATACACACTTTTCTATAAAAAAGACTACCTTTTTCATAGTGAAATAGAGGTAGCTATCAATAAATTTTTCGAAATATGATTAATTTCTTTTTCGTTTGTAGGACAGGAAAATCGATTGAATGGTCATTTAAAGTTGCTAATTACTTCATACAGCTTTTCCATTGAACTAATTGAATAATCAGCAGCCTTAAAGACTACTTGGTTAGTTTCTTTGCTGACAACTCCCACAGCTAAAGCAGTGGGGTTCAAAAGTACTTGCAAGCTTCTCAAATGGCGCCCTTATCTTTCCTTTTTAGAAAGAGTTTCCGCCAAAGTACTGACATGCTTTTCCCTCAAACATTAACGGACGTATTGCGTATAGCAAGGCACTTCTCTCAACAAGCCTTAGAGACTCTTGATATGCTTTTCGTTCCGACTTTTATTGGACGTTGTCACGACCAAATAGGTTTGTTTTATGCGATAAACCAACGCAATGTTTTATTTGATGATTGTTTTAAACGTTCTACTTCATCATTATG
>NZ_JASTZU010000015.1 GCF_030282825.1 Aquibacillus rhizosphaerae | reverse complement strand
ATAAACTATCATTTTGTTTTCTGTCCCCGTTATAGAAGGAAGATTTTTCTCCGGGCAGATATAGAAAAACGTTTCAAAGAATTGGTGCTAGAAGTGTGTGGAAAATGGAAAATTCAAGTTATTGCTATTGAATGTGATAAGGATCATACGCATATGATTCTAAATTCGCTTCCTAAACAAAGTCCTTCGGATATCATGGCAAAAATCAAGCGATTCACGTCCAAAAAACTAAGAGAGGAGTTCCCTCACCTTCAACATTTGGAAAGCCTTTGGACTCGTTCGTTTTTTGTGTCCACTGCTGGTAATGTTTCTAGTGAAACCATCAAACGATACGTCGAAAATCAAAAGAAAAAGAATTAGAAGGGAGTTAAAACCTATGGCAAGAAACACCACACCAACGTATACAATTGAATTTCCTCTACACCTGCCAACTTGGCAACAACATCGTTTGGAAAAGAAAATAAAGATGGCTAGAATGGTCTATAATTCTTGCCTAGGGGAGGCTTTAAAGCGACATAGAGCTGTAAAGTCGGATAAAGAGTATCGTAAACTCCTTAAAGAAAATAAGTCTAAGGAACGTGATGACCAACTTGCAGCTATTCGAGTAACCTATGGATTTTCCGAATATGGAATACATCGTTTTGTGAAGTTTAGTCAACAAAAGTTTAGAGAACACATTGGAAGTTTTGAAGCGCAAAAGCTTGCAACCAGAGCCTTTCAGGCAGTGGAGAAACTTCATTTTGGTAAATCGAAAAAAGTTCACTTTAAAAATAGCACAGATGATATTTCCGTAGAGAATAAATCGAATAAAACGGGATTGAGGTTTGCAGAAGGTGCCATCCTTTGGGGTGCTAAACCAACAAAGAAAAATCCTAAACCTAAAAACTGGCTCTCTATGCCTATATCAGCAAAACCTAATGATGAATACGCACATCTAGCTTTAACGGATGAAACGAAGTATGTGCGCATCATAAAACGTGAAGTTCGCGGGAAAATTCGATACTTTGTTCAACTTATTCAAGCAGGTTATCCACCAACAAAAAGAAATCGCAAGGTTTCTAATGATGAAACAAAACGTGTAGGCCTAGATATTGGTACATCTACTATTGCGATATACAGTGAAGATAAAGTCCAACTTCAAGAACTTGCACCAGAATGTAATACCAACACAAATGAACTTAGACGAATGCAGCGTAAAATGGAAAGGTCTAAACGAAGTACAAATACTACGAATTTTAATGAAAATGGCACAGTAAAAAAGGGGAAGCTCGTTTGGATATACTCTAAGAGATACGAGAAACTACGCCAAAAAAGAAAAGAAATGTATCGTAAAATCACTGTTCAACGAAAAATGGCTCACGAAAAATTGGCTAATGACATCCTTTCTCTTGGTTCGGATGTTCGAGTTGAAACCATGCGATTTCAATCGCTTCAAAAACGTGCGAAAACCACCACGCGAAATAAGCAAAATGGCAAAATGAATCGCAAAAAGAGGTTTGGTACCTCCATAGCCAGTCGTGCACCTGCTATGTTGCTAACCATTATTGACCGAAAACTTGGGATTCAAGATTGTTCTTTAAAGAAAATAGATACACACGCAACGAAAGCCAGTCAATTCAACCATATAACAGGGGAATATAACAAAAAACAACTTTCTGAACGTTGGAATGATCTTGGAGAATTCCTTATCCAACGTGATTTATATAGTGCCTTTTTAATAAGTAACACAAACGAAACGCTTAATGCTGTGGATATAGGTTTATGCTGTACACGATGGGGCAAATTTGTAGAACTACATAATGATGAAGTAGAACGTTTAAAACAATCATCAAATAAAACATTGCGTTGGTTTATCGCATAAAACAAACCTATTTGGTCGTGACAACGTCCAATAAAAGTCGGAACGAAAAGCATATCAAGAGTCTCTAAGGCTTGTTGAGAGAAGTGCCTTGCTATACGCAATACGTCCGTTAATGTTTGAGGGAAAAGCATGTCAGTACTTTGGCGGAAACTCTTTCTAAAAAGGAAAGATAAGGGCGCCATTTGAGAAGCTTGCAAGTACTTTTGAACCCCACTGCTTTAGCTGTGGGAGTTGTCAG
>NZ_JASTZU010000014.1 GCF_030282825.1 Aquibacillus rhizosphaerae | reverse complement strand
GCTACGTGTGGAAGGGATAAGTGCTGAAAGCATCTAAGCATGAAGCCCCCCTCTAGATGAGACTTCTCATCATTTTAAATGAGTAAGATCCCTCAGAGACGATGAGGTTGATAGGTTCGAGGTGGAAGCGTGGTGACACGTGTAGCTGACGAATACTAATAGATCGAGGACTTAACTAAATTTTTAACTGTTTGCTTGTCTTGTTTACTTCTTATCTAGTTTTGAAGGTGCAAACCTTTTTATATTATAAGGTCTAGTAGCAATAGCGGAGAGGCCACACCTGTTCCCATGCCGAACACAGCAGTTAAGCTCTCCAGCGCCCATGGTAGTTGGGGCTTTGCCCCTGCGAGAGTAGGACGCCGCTAGGCATCTCTAAAACCTCTAATAAGGAGTCTCCTTATTAGAGGTTTTTTCTTGTATATTGTTTGACTCATATGAATTGTTCTATGATTTTGAAGAAAATTTTGAACTTTTAAATTATAAACTATGTTAAATAATAGTGTTAGACTAAAAATAAAGAAATAATTAAGCCATATACAAATTCCAAAGTGAATGTGATATTACTGATGGAATTAATGATTTAGTCTTATATGTTGTTATAGATAAAAGTACACCAGAAACAAGGGTGATTATCCAATACATTGGATGAAATACTGCAAACAAAACGGAAGATATAGAAATTGCCCAAACAGGCTTTGTGAAAGCGATATTGTTCTGCTGTACTAAATTTTCTAATTTCATCAATGATTTCCTTCAAAGCCATTCATAACAACTTTTATTATAGAACATACATTCGTATATATCAAATATCAACAGATTTATTTAACATAGCTAAATTATAAAAAATTATTCTGATGAGAATTTGAAGATGAATGGTATAAAAATTAACAATCATCTACATGAAAAGAGAATAGATGACTAGGGAGATAATTCTGTCAAATCTGCTATTTACCATAAAGAAGTTTGTGATAATGCTGCGTAGAGATTAAAACAGTAGTATAGAAATTTATGAGTTTAAATAAAGTACTTGGAAGGGATTTAGACGTCATAGATATGTGGAAGAACCCTTTACAGTTATCGATGCTATTTCATGAGAATATGTACATACAACCATACACTGAAATATCAATAAATTTGTAACCCATACCTTTGGCTAAGTGTTGATTTGGAGAAGACAACCTATCAATAAATAAAATAGAGAAATTAAAAGATCAATTTCTCTAGTATTTTAAAATAGGAGGATAGTGTGAAATGAGTTATCACTATCCTCCTATTTATTTTTATTTAGCTAAAGATTCCCATGCAGCATTCATTCCGGCAACACGTCCTGTGACCATTGCAGAGGTTATATTATACCCCCCTGTATAACCATGGATATCTAAAATTTCTCCGCAAAAATACAATCCGTGCATGATTTTCGACTGCATTGTATTAGGCACAATTTCTTTTGTCGAAACGCCACCACCGGTTACAAATGCCTTTTCAATCGGTTGACTACCATATACTTCAAATTGAAAATGTTTAAAATCATATATTAAATTACGAATCTTTTCCCGGGAAATATTTGCTGATTTTTCTTCATTAATAATATTGTTTTTAGTTAAGAGATATTCTAAGTATCTCTCAGGTACTACCCCTTTAAATATATTTTTTACACTTTTTTTTGGATTTCGATCCATTATATCAAAATATTCATCTAAAATTTGCTGTTCATTTTTATGAGGTAATGCATCAATTTCCATCGTTACTTTTTTATTACCTTTCATTAGTTCCTTCACAACAAATTGTGAACACCTTAAAACCGCAGGTCCGGAAACACCAAAGTGCGTGAAAAGCATGTCCATTTGATGGGAGATAATGATTTTTTTTTTACTATTAAGAACTGATAAAGAAACATCTCTTAATGCAAGTCCTTGAAGTTTCTTCTCTATAATAAAAGCTTCGTTAGAAAGAAGTGGTACTTCTGTTGGGTAAATATCTGTAATAGTATGGCCAGCCTTTTTGGCCCAAGCATAACCATCTCCTGTACTTCCAGTGTGTGGTACAGCTTTACCACCAACTGCTAAAATTACAGCATTTGTTTCAATTTTCTCTTTTGATTTTAGTATAATCGTATGTTGTGCATTATTATAATCAATTGCTTCCACTGGCGTATCTGTTTTCACTGTGACATTAAGTTGATCGAGGCGGTTTAGTAGAGCATTGACAACGCTTTTTGCTGAGTTGCTGACAGGAAACATTCTACCATGATCTTCCTCTTTTAACTGAACACCGAGTTCTTCAAAAAAATCGATTATATCGTAATTATCAAACACAGAAAAAGCACTATATAGAAATCTTCCGTTGCCTGGTATATGTTTTATTACTTCGTCTTTTGGTAGTCGATTGGTAACATTGCAACGACCACCACCTGAAATAGCAAGTTTTTTTCCAAGTTTATTACCTTTATCTATTAATAAAGTAGAAGCGCCATTTTCAGCAGCTGCTATCGCAGCCATTAATCCTGAAGGTCCTCCACCGATAACTGTGACTTGATATGACAATTTAATCATTCCTTTCCATAACACTGCAATATGTAATTAAAATTAGTTTATTACTTAAATATGAATTATTCTTATAACTAGTATGCCTCTTTTTTAGAAAGATAGGAAATCTTAGCCTAGGTTTATCTAAATGCCATTTATTTATTGTACTGTTAACATTCGCTGACTTCAATCTAGTTCCGAGTATTAATTAATGTAATCTAAAAATTGATTATATTTTTGAACTTGATTATCTAATAATATAGATTTTTTGTTTCTATAACAAAAGTTACAAATGAAAAAAAGTTAAACATAGTTGGAACTATTTGACTTGTTATTAATAAATTTTTCTGCTTAAAAGGTTTACTTATGATAAAATAGAAACATTGATTAAAAATTATGAATTAAGGTGAATACATGGCTACATCAAATATATTACGTGGAACGCTTTTGTTAACAGCTGCCACGTTTTTATCAAAGTTATTAGGAATGATTTATGTCATTCCTTTTAATGAACTAGTAGGCGAAACAGGTGGGGCGTTATTTTATTATGCTTACAACCCATACAATATTTTATTAAGTATCTCAACAGTAGGGGTACCACTTGCTGTATCAAAATTCGTTTCGAAATATAATGCGCTCGGTGATTATCAAACAGGTAGAAGAATGTTTAAATCTGGGTTGATAGTTATGGCAGCTACTGGGTTTATTGCCTTTTTAGTTCTTTATTTATCTGCTGAGCTATTGGCATTGAGAATTATAGCTAAGGAAGATAGTACATCAGGTAATTCTGTTGAGGATATTACTATGGTGATTCGAATGGTTAGTTTTGCTTTAATAATAGTACCTGCAATGAGTATTGTTAGAGGTTTCTTTCAAGGTTATGAGTCAATGGGGCCAACTGCTATATCTCAAGTAGTCGAACAAATTGTTCGTATTGTATTTTTATTAGTAGCAGCTTTTCTAGTAGTCAATGTGTTCCAAGGTACCATTGCTACAGCTGTAGGCTGGGCAACATTTGCAGCTTTCATTGGAGCTATTGCTTCATGTATAGTATTATTTATTTTTTGGAAAAAAAGAAAATCATACTTGGATATTCAATTACAACAACAAGCAACAACGTATGATATACCAACAAAAGATTTATTCAAAGAATTATTTCAATATGCAGGACCTTTTGTTTTAGTGGGAATTGCAACACCTCTATACCAGCAAATAGATACTCTTACATTTAATAGGGCAATGGATGATATTGGCCAAGGTGGAATATCCGAGTTTGCCTTAGGAAGTATGAACTTTTATAGCCATAAGTTAGTGATTATCCCAGTAACGTTGGCAATTGGTCTTTCGTTGGCTACTTTACCTGCACTTACAAGGTCATTTGCAGAAAAGAAAAGAACGTTAATGTATCAACAAATCAATCAATCGTTTCAAATTGTAATGTTATTTGTACTACCAGCAGTAATCGGATTAAGTTTACTTTCTAACGAGGCTTATGGTTCATTATTTGGATTAAAAAATATAGATATTACTAGTTCTTTATTAGCATGGTATGCGCCAGTAGCCCTATTTTTTGCATTATTTACAGTAAGCTCTTCTGTTTTACAAGGTATTGAGCAACAAAGGTTCGCTGTTGTTAGTTTAACGGCAGGAATACTATTGAAGATATTATTAAATGTTCCTCTTATTCATACGTTTGGGGCAAAGGGTGCTATATTTGGTACTTTTATAGCTGTTTCGACAGCAGTAGCGTTAAATATATGGAGAATAAAAAATGCTGTTAATTACCGATTACGTGAATTAACGAAGAGAACTATGTTAATAGTAATATTTACAACGATTATGGGGATTACAGTGTGGTTAACTAAATGGTTGCTGAGTTTCTACATAACTTATCTAGATGGAAGAATGGAAGCTTTTATCATATTGGTTGTAAGTGTCTTTATAGGAACTGCCGTTTACTTATGGCTTAGTTATGTGTCAACTCTTTTAGAAAGAATTCTTGGAGATCGGGTACGAATTTTTGATAAAGTATTTAAGCGAAATTGATAAGGTAGGAGATTTTAATGAGAATAGATAAGCTTCTTGCAAATATGGGATATGGTAGTAGGAAAGAAGTAAAGATTCTCCTCAAAAAAGGAGTAGTCCAAAAAAACAATGAAGTTATAAAAAATAGTAATTTGCATGTAGATCCAGTTAAAGATGAAATTAAAATTTTTGATGAGATTGTAGAATATAAAGAAAATATATATATCATGATGAATAAACCACCTGGATACGTTTCAGCAACAGAGGATACAAGAGACTCTACCGTAATTGAACTATTGGACCCTGAGGATATCGTTTTTGATCCATTTCCAGTAGGAAGACTTGATAAAGATACAGAGGGATTGCTATTAATCACCAATGATGGAAAGTTAGCTCACCAACTACTTTCTCCTAAAAAAAATGTAGGTAAAACGTATTATGCTAAAATTGAAGGTCGTGTAACGAGTGATGATGTGATACGATTTAAACAAGGTGTGACATTAGACGATGGATACGTTACGAAACCAGCTGAATTATCTGTTTTAACTAGAGGAGAAATATCTGAAATTGAAATCACCATTACTGAAGGTAAGTTTCACCAGGTGAAAAGAATGTTTGAAGCTGTTGGTAAAAAAGTGATTTACTTAAAGCGTTTATCGATGGGGACTTTAGTGCTAGATGGTGATTTGCAATTAGGTGAATATCGTGAACTATCTGATGAGGAATATACTTATTTAGTATCAATTACGAACAAATAAGGTTAGTGATTGATGTAACAAAAAAATAGGCTGACAATTTGTCAGCCTTCTGTTCTATGCTTACACTTTTACGATATTTTAACTTTCTTTTTAGTGATTCTCCATCTCCCACGGTTTGGACTACTAACTAGACCGTTGTGCTCCAAGACATTCAAGTCTCTTTGAACCGTACGATCAGTAATCCCAAATTCTTCTGCTATTTCGGATGTTGAGACTGGTCCATTTTCTCTAATGTACAGATATACAGCCTTTACACGAGTAAGCATGCGGGTTGTTGATTGATTCAAAAAACCACTCCTTAATGTTCTTCTTCATTAGGCGTTTAGTGATCGTGAATCTTGAAGTTAATTTAATTTTACACCTTTTCGCTGCAAAACGCTATATTTTTGCAGATACTTTACAGATAATTCACTTAATTAATACTATTATAAAGGAGGGACAACTATGTATTTAATTAGAACATTAATGAAAAAAGTAATAAAAATACAAAATAGAATTATATTTTTAACAAGTATTTTATTAGTGCTTCTTGCTTCTTTCTTAGTTGTGCAAGTAGAAAGTGAAACATTTCCAACATATTTTGACGGATTTTGGTGGGTAATGACTACAGTTACTACTGTAGGGTATGGAGATTACTTTCCAATAACAATCGCTGGAAGAGTCATTGCCCTTTTTCTTTACATTTTTGGAATTGGTTTAATCGGTGTAGTGATTGGTAAAGTAGTGGATGGGTTAGCCAGCTTTCGTAAAAAAAGAGAGGAAGGTAATATTGTGTATAGTGAAAAACAACATTTTATCATTATTGGTTGGTCACAGAAAGCAAAGTTTGCAATTAAGGAAATGCTTGATACAAATAATAAAATTGAAATTGTTCTCATAGATGATTTAGAAAAAGCCCCAATACTCGCTGAGAATATTCATTACATAAGAGGCAATGCCTCAGAAAGTGAAACACTTTTAAATGCAAATATAAAAGAAGCAAATGCAGTCTTAGTTTTTGCGGACGATACGATTCAAGATGATCAACTGTCAGATGGTAAAACACTATTAATAGCTTCGGCAATTGAGTCAATCGCACCAGAAGTTCACACGATTGTTGAAGTTATGGAAGAAAAGCACATTAAAAACTTTGAATATATGAAAGTTAATGAGTTTATCATTTCAAATGAGACCATATCGAGTCTATTTGTGCGTTCAGCATTTAGAAAAGGTATATCTAATGTATATAGCCAGTTATTAAGCAGATCACATGGAGATGATCTTTATCATATTCAAATCTCACCAAAATGGAAAACATATGGCGATGCATTTCATGATTTACTTGAACAAGGTGCAACACTTGTAGCAGATCGTAATAATTTAAGTGTAAATCGTATGTTAGATGATGAAATTCCAAATGATGCAGAATTATATGCCATTTGTGATAAACTCACATACGAAAAGTTTAATTCAACTAAATAATAAATTAGTTATATTTTGTGCAAATTAAATAAAAGCAAGCTCCCAAGATAATAGGAAGAGGTTTAGTATGTTACAAAATATGCATTATTTTATTGCAATACCGCTAAGTCAAGATATAAAACTCTGGTTATCTGATATACAAAATAATTTAAAAAGTGACAAAACTCTTGGTTATAAGAGTTGGACACATCAAGACGATCTTCATATAACCTTGAAATTTTTAGGTTCAGTATCTACTGGTACAATTGATAAATTAATGGAACATTTAGAAAAAATCAATACTATCAGCCAATTTCCTCTAACGATAGGAGGTATTGGTACGTTTGGAAATCCAAATCAACCTCGGGTATTATGGTCTGGAGTTAGTGATAGCAATTCAATAAATTCACTTTATGATGCCGTTGAGGGCATATGTGTGGCTTTGGGGTTCAAAGAGGAAAAGAGACCCTATCGTCCGCATGTTACACTTGCAAAAAAGTGGAGTGGTCAATGTATAGATATAGATAGTTTTCAAGATGATACTTTTCTTGAGATGAAAAATTTTATAGTAAAGCATATTGTCGTTTATCAAATACACCCTTCGGATTCACCTAAGTATAAAGTTGTTAAACAGATTGATTTGAATAGAGGAGAATAAATGGCTCAATTGGTAAAACTGCAAGATTATATATCAAGGTATGAAAAGGATATTTATCATTATCCTGGTCAGTATATTCGTTTAAAAAGTGAAAATTGGAAAAAACTGATGCAGGCATGGGAATTGCAATTAGAACAACAAATAGATATTGAAGATGAACAGGAACAAGATAATAGTAACTTTTCAAAGTGGAAGAGTTTTTTTCAACGAAGAGAGCGCGTTGAGGAAGATGCGCAGGATTTTTCGGAGATCCAGCTGCCAAATTCAAAAAAGGACTTAAAACAGTATTTTTTAGATACGTTATTACCTTTTCAATTTAAATGGGCTTCAACTACCGTCAGTGAAATGTCTTTTCTAGATAAATACTACTATGACGATTATACTCTGAAATATTTTCTTCAAAGATTCCCGGATACGTATTTGCTTTTTTATCAACCTATTTTTCATTTGAAAAATAGCCCATTAGAAGGAGATATTGTCCTACTAAGTCCAATTGGAATAGAGATTATCAGATTTGTTGAGTTAGATTCAGATATTACGATTGTGACAGGTGATGACCGTACCTGGTACAAAGAACAAGATAATATTCAAAGTCGCCTTCTAAGTCCTTTGTTATCACTTAAGCGTACAGAGAAAGTCATTAGGAGTATATTAAATAAATATGATATAGATTTTCCTATACAAAAAGTTGTATTGTCTAGAACGAATATGATTGAATCTTATTTGGAACCCTATAATACTAAATTTATAGGAAAAGAACAGCACGAATCGTGGTTAAATGCTAAACGAAGCCTGGTCTCCCCATTAAAACATAGGCAACTAAAAGTTGCAGAGTTGTTACTAAATCATTGTTATACGTCTGCAATTAAACGACCGGAATGGGAAGAAGAGATAGATGAAACTTAATTAATATCGTTTGTTTAAAAAAATTCACTTGAAATTGTTATGTAGTTTGGGTTAATCTATTATTACTGTCCTTTTAATAATAATTCATTAAATATAGTAAGATTTGAGGAATTGAAGGTGAAAAGTTTGGAACATATACTAGGTAATGAATGGACGATTGCACCAGCCGGAGGATCAACTGGAGAAGCTTATTATGCTCAAAGTGAAAGCAATCGTTTATTCTTAAAGCGTAACTCTTCTCCTTTTTTAGCTGTATTGTCTGCTCAGGGCATTGTGCCAAAGTTAGTATGGACAAAACGTCTAGAGAATGGTGACGTTGTAACTGCGCAACAATGGCTAGAAAGTAAAGAATTAACGCCTGAAGAAATGCAACATCCTGAAGTGGCCAAATTATTAAGTAAAATCCATCATTCCTCAGAATTATTACATATGTTGATGAGGATTGGAAAAAAACCACTTAAACCGGATGAAATATTAAATAAATTAAGAAAAAATATACGTGATAATGAAGAATTGGCACAAATAGAAGTGCATCAAGCAATTAAATACTTGGACAAAATGTTACCCTTTGTATATTCTGATGTCCAAGTGGTTTGTCATTGTGATATGAATCATAATAACTGGCTTCTTTCGCATAGTGGCCAACTATATTTAATTGACTGGGATAACGCTAAAGTCGGTGATCCAGCAATGGACATTGGTATGATTTTACAATGGTATATTCCTGAGAACGACTGGGATTCTTGGTTGGATAGTTACGGAATTACTAATGATGAGCATTTGATTGATCGTATGAATTGGTATCTGATGATTGAAGCTATTTCTTATTTGATATGGCATAAAAAACGTAATGAGAATAAAAAAGCCGCTCAAAGGCTTAAAGAATTAAAGCGGCTTTTAAATAGAGTTACTGACTACTAGTATAGTCAATCACACTTACCCAACTTTTTATATTGTCTTGGTTAGTCGTAATATGTTCATCAAGATTTTGAGCTATTTCGCCTTGTCGACCATAATTATAAATTTCTGGTAATAATTGAAGTAATTGCTGATCACTAATGGACTTACTAGAAATTAATGATTGTACAAGTCGTTTTATTTGTTGGCATTCAGAAACACTACCGCAGCAATCTTCTGCCTGTTCACTAAGCAAATCATATAAAACATGTAATTGATCATTAACATTTAATGACATAGATATCCCACCTTTAATAGTATTTTTAACTAAAAAGGTTTAAATATTCAAGACGGACTGAGTTTCTATAAATAGTAATTCAGTTTTCTTTTTTGCGTTAAATTTATTTAAGTTGGATAGGACTTGCCTGCGTACTTAAACTCGTGATACTGTTTATTATAAATAACCTGAAGGAGCGTCATTTTATGCGTGCAAGAAATAAACCTTGGGCAGATGATTACTTAAAAGAAAATAAAGAAATAGTTGAGTTATCTCCTAGTGAATACAAAAATAAATGGAATACTGTGTTTAAAAACAATAATCCAATTCATTTAGAGATAGGAACTGGCAAAGGACAGTTTGTTGCTGGAATGGCTAAACAGTATAGTGATGTTAATTTTGTTGGAATGGAACTAGCCAAAAGTATAATTGTTAGTGCTGTACAAAAAGTGTCAGATTCAAATCAAGAAAATGTGCGTCTAATTAATGAGGATGCTAATGACTTATCGGAATTTTTTGGCGAAAATGAAGTAGAGAAAATATATTTAAACTTCTCTGATCCATGGCCGAAAGCTAGACACGCTAAACGAAGATTGACCTTTAAGAATTTTTTGGAACAATATGAAAATATCTTGAATAGTAACGGTGAACTTATTCTTAAGACTGATAACCGAGGATTGTTTGAGTTCTCATTGGTTAGTTTTTCACAATATGGTATGATTTTGGAAGAGGTTTTACTTGATCTTCACGACCAAGCAGATCCTACAAATATTATGACAGAATACGAAGAAAAATTTTCAGGTATTGGTCAACCCATTTATAGATGTAAAGCAAGATTTCAAAAAAAGTAAACGGAGCATTTATAGCCCCGTTTACTTTTTTTATTTTTACATAAATACTCTGCTATTAAAAATCCCTTACAATGTCAAAAGCTAAATTAGTATTATTGGTTTAATAATGCTGATTCAGCTACATCAATAATCGTACCTGTTTCCGCGTCAACAAAAAACTCATACTGTTTATTATCACCATCTAAAGTTCTTGTTACACCACCACGATAAACGTTATATGTTAGTCCATTTTTCACTAATTCTTCAGCCTTCATATAAATCCATGATCCGCTAACTGGACCTTGTTGTTTAAAAGTATTTTTTGCTAATTTAAGTGCTTTTTCTGGTGTAACATTTTGTTGGTTTGTGATTTGATCTTTAATAAAGTAACCAGCTACAGCGCCTAGTCCAGCCGCAACTACAAGTCTTTTCCAATTCATTAGTGGACCACCTCAAGTTTAGATTTTAGTATTAGTATACCTGATTTTAGAGAAAATAGAAATCAAAGTAGCATCTAAAAAGTGGAAACATGATGCACGATTCGATACAATTAAATTATGTTACTACACATGGAGGTCATACATATGAATAAAGACACACAAGAACTATTTCGAACTTTAACAGAGTTACCGGGTGCACCTGGTAATGAACACCATGTTAGAAGTTTTATGAAGCAAGAACTAACGAAGTATTCAGATGATATCATTCAGGATAACTTAGGCGGTATATTTGGTGTGAAAAATGGAAAAGGACCCAAAGTGATGGTCGCAGGACATATGGATGAAGTTGGATTTATGGTTACACAAATAACTAAGAATGGTATGCTTCGCTTTCAACCACTTGGTGGGTGGTGGTCACAAGTGTTATTAGCACAACGTGTCGAAATAATTACAGAAAAGGGTTCCGTAATTGGAGTGATTGGCTCCATACCTCCCCACAACTTAACACCGGAACAAAGAAAAAAACCGATGGAAATAAAGAATATGTTAATTGATATTGGTGCAGATGATGAGAACGATGCAAAACGTATTGGAATTAAACCTGGACAACAAATCGTTCCTGTTACCCCATTTACACCAATGGCAAATGATAAAAAGTTACTTGCAAAGGCATGGGATAACCGTTATGGCTGTGGTTTATCAATAGAATTATTAAAAGAAGTCCAAGGGGTTGAATTACCGAACCAATTGTACTCTGGTGCTACAGTGCAAGAAGAAGTTGGTTTAAGAGGTGCCCAAGTAGCCTCGAACATGATTAACCCAGATATCTTTTATGCGTTGGACGCTTCTCCAGCTAATGATATGTCAGGTGATGATAATGAGTTTGGGCAGTTAGGAAAAGGTGCATTATTACGCATTTTCGACCGTTCAATGATCACACATAAGGGTATGCGGGAGTTTGTTTTAGACATGGCAGAATCAAATAAAATCCCTTATCAATATTTTATTTCTCAAGGTGGTACAGATGCCGGAAGAGTGCATATTTCAAATCAAGGTGTTCCATCAGCTGTTGTGGGGGTTTGTTCTCGCTATATACACACGCATGCTTCCATGATTCATGTAGATGATTATGCTGCTGCGAAGGAATTAATTGTTAAGCTTGTGAAAGCAACTGATGCAAACACATTGGAACAAATTAAAAATAATGGATAAAATCTAACAAAAAGGACTAACCGATTAGGGATATCAGTTAGTCCTTATATTTAGTTATTATGTCGTATGATAAAGATAATAGGGGATGTAAAGGATGAAGGTATTTATAGGATCAAATAACCCTGCAAAGATAACAGCAGTGGAAAATGTATTTACAAAATTAAAAATAGTAGCGCATGATGTTCCTTCCCATGTGTCTTCGCAACCATATTCAGATACAGAAACTCTAGAAGGGGCAATTAATCGTGCCCAGGAATGTGCTTCATTAGCTGAGGACGTAATTGGTATAGGCCTTGAAGGTGGGGTAATGGAACTAAATAAAAAGCTACTATTATGTAACTGGGGTGCTCTTGTGGATGAATCAGGTGAGTTATTTGTTGCAAGTGGTGCACGTATTCCTTTGCCGAAAGAAATAAGTGAACAACTTCTGAAAGGGATTGAACTAGGTGAAATAATGGATTGGTACGTAAAAAAGAAAGATGTTAGAAAAAATCAAGGAGCTATAGGCATTTTTACGGACGAGCTTGTTGGACGAGAGGAAATGTTTAGGCATGTCGTAAAGCTACTAAAAGGCCAGTATGATTACAATTATAAACAGCGCTGACTACCCAACGCTGTTTAATAGTAATCAGTCTTTTGTTTAACAATTGTTACTACTTATAAACGTATTCAATAACTTCTAATGCTTGATCAATTGTCTCGACTGTCACATTGGCTTTATTTGATAATTCTTTTAATGGATGAATTAACGATTCTGGTCTTACTATAATAGTGGGCTTGTTGAGTGTCAAAGCGGTTGCAGCATCCATTGCGGTATTCCATTGTTTATATTTTTCACCAAATAATGCAATAACTATATCTGCTTTTTTGAGTAATACTTCTGTTCTAAAGTTATTAATAGCTGAAGCTGCGTCATCTCTATAAACATTTCCTGGTTGTGCTCCTAAAATGTTCTCTCCTATGGAGTCAGAAAGGTCATGTTGTTCCTGTGGTCCGACAAAACTAATAGAAAGATCTTTATTTTTTGCCTTTCGCTTTAAGTTGTCACGCCAATCATCATGGATTTGTCCTGCTAAATAAACAGTAAGATTCATTTCTATAATGCCTCCTACAATTTTTTCATATTTTCATTATAGTATTGCAATTATAAATATTCAAAAGTAGTGAATAAAATCCAACCTTGTTAAATTTTTAAATCATAGTATGATAGGAAGGGGGGAAATTAGAACTAGATTAATCAGGAGGTCTAACATGAAAAGAATGAAATGGAATCTTTCCATCACCTTAACAATCTTAATTATCCTCATAAGTGGTTGTAGTCAGTCAGAAGAAGAGGCGCTGAAAGAAGCACGTACGATAGCTGAGTCTACATTTAATAGTAATAGTGTAGAAGTTAATCAGGACTTGGAACACTTCTCATTATATTTACCGAATAACTTTGAAATTATTGAAGAAACACAAAGTAACTTAATTCTAGAAAAAAGTGATCAAACATACATTTTGTTCTACAACGCCCTTGAAGAAACTACAAGTGAGTTAAATTACCAGGCCGCAGAATCTGCTGGACATTTTACTTTATTGGAGTCGTTTGAAAATAGTGATCGATTCGGATACATCGGTGTTGTCTCATCAGAAGAAGAAGACACATATGAGTTGCAAATAGGGGTAGGTGGAGTGAAGATAACAACCTATACTTCTGTCAACGATATGGAAGAGGATGCAGAAGCTATGATGCAAATGGCTAATTCTATTGCTTACACATCTCAGGAACAATAATGTTCGAAAAACACGAATTTCATATTTTGGAATGCGTGTTTTTTTTGACATTTTATTTGTAATGTTTCTACCTGTACATACTAGAGTGAAAAAGTTAAATAAAAATTGAGTTTGATAAATGGATTGTGTATTATAACAAATAATACGTTAAACAAGGAGGTTCATAATGAAAAGCTTTTTAACAAAGAAAGGTGTATCTTTATCACCTAAAGAATATTTTATTACTGCACTTAGTTATATGGCGTTAGGACTATTTTCTTCTCTTTTAATTGGATTGATTATTCAAACCTTGGGTCAACAATTGCCAAAGCTGTTTGGCGACCTAGGACTTTTTAGTTGGTTAGTAGAAATGGGCGGGTTCGCCATGGACAAAAAAATTGTTGGGGGAGCAATCGGTGTTGCAATTGCCTATGGATTAAAGGCTCCACCTCTAGTAATGTTTTCAGTCTTGTTTGCTGGTGCTTATGGGTACGATTTAGGAGGACCAGCAGGGAGTTACGTTGCTGCTTTATTTGCTACAGAATTCGGTAAAATAATTTATAAGCAAACAAAAGTTGATATTATTCTTACTCCATTTTTAACGCTTGTAGTTGGATTTACTGTAGGAAAACTTGTCGGTCCACCAATTGATTCCTTCATGACTGGTTTTGGGAATATTATTAATTGGTCTACAGATCAACAACCGTTAATAATGGGGATTATTGTTGCTATATTAATGGGCTGGGCATTAACTGCTCCTATCTCTAGTTTAGCAATTGCGCTTATGTTGTCTCTTGATGGAATTGCAGCAGGTGCCGCAACGGTAGGTTGTGCAGCTCAGATGGTTGGATTTGCAGTATCTAGTTATCGAGATAATGGTATGGGTGGTAGTTTAGCTCAAGGTATCGGTACTTCTATGCTACAAGTAGCGAATATTATTAGAAAACCAATTATTATCATACCACCAACAATTGCCGGAGCAATTATGGCGCCATTTGCAACTGTTTGGTTTGAGATGACGAATAATGCTTTAGGAGCAGGCATGGGAACCGCTGGCTTTGTAGGACAAATTATGACATTTGAAGCAATGGGATTTAGCTTAAATATTTTCTTGATTATATTGTTATTACATATTGTAGGTCCGGCCATAATTAGTTTGGTCGTTTCAGAGTGGTTTCGTAAAAAAGGTTGGATTAAGCCGGGAGATATGAAAATTAGTTACGAATAATATATACTGTTTATTATTGAGTCAATTTCATAATTACCTTGTTCAATCATCTACAACTATATATTGTTGTAGATGACGACTAATTTGGTATTATGAAAATGATTAATTAGGAACTAAAATAGGAGTTGATAGATATGTTACAATTAGAATCTGTTGAACAGTTAAATTCTATTATTAATAATGAAAAAGCAATTCTTTTATTTTCTGCTGATTGGTGCCCAGATTGTAGAGTGATCGAGCCAGTTTTACCTGAACTAGAGGAAATGTATAAAGAATATACGTTTGTTTATGTTGACCGAGATAAATTTATTGATGTTTGCTCAAAATATGATATCTTTGGTATTCCTAGCTTCTTAGCATTTAGTGCAGGCAAAGAAACCGGCCGATTTGTTAGTAAGGATCGCAAATCAAAAGAAGAAATTGATAAGTTCATTGAAGGTCTTCCTTCATAATATGCAATTAGTGCCTTGCCTAAACTTGCGGCAAGGTTTTTATCTGTAATACATATTTAGGATAAGGAGGTATGAATCATGAAGATGACAAGTATTAAAATGAAAAATATCCTTGAAGAAAGACTGAAAAATCCTGACTGGAATATATCATTTAATCGTGATAAAGATGTTTTTCGAGTAGAGTGGAAGGAAACTAAACAAGGTATATCGATTACGATTCCAAACGTTATTGCAAAGTATGAGCAACGCGGGGAGGATGCATTACAGGACTTAGAATACCACGTGGTAGAAGCTCTGCAAATCATGAATCAAACACATGAACTTACAGGGAAAGAAAAAAATATATTTCCAGTTATTCGCGCCACCTCTTTTCCAACCAAAACAAAATCGAAAAAGAAGTTAATTTACTCTGATCATACTGCGGAAACTAGAATTTATTATGCACTTGATCTGGGTAAGACTTACAAGTTAATTGATGAGGAAATGCTTCATAAAGAAGGATGGACAATAGAAAGATTGAGAGAAATTTCTACTTTTAATGTGCGTTCTTTAACATCCGAGCCAAGAAAGGACCCAGTTGCGGGTAATGATTTTTATTTTATGGCATCTCAAGATGGTTATGATGCAAGTAGAATTTTAAATGAATCACTTCTAGAAGAAATGAAGGCAAATAGTACAGGTGAACTTGCTGTAGCAGTGCCACATCAAGATGTATTGATCTTTGCTGATATTCAAAATGATATGGGTTATGATATATTAGCTCAAATGACAATGAAATTCTTTGCCGAAGGTCGAGTGCCAATTACATCGTTACCTTTCATCTACGAAGATAAAAAATTAGAACCAATTTTCATTTTAGCTAAAAACAAACCTACTAAAAATAATCAACCTAAAGGGGAAGAATAAAGATGGATGTATTTTATAATAAACAAGGAATCGGTGATGTACTCCTGATACCGATTAAAAAAGGTGACCGCTACCAAATTTCGTATCAAACATATCAAGATGTAGTTAAAATTTATGATACTGAAAGCAAAGATTTATTAGGATATAATATATTTAATGCCTCGAAATACGTTTCTATAGAAGAGTCAGGAAAAATAGATGCAACTGAAGATTTACTAAAAGACATAAATAAGGTATTTGCAGAAAGTAATTTAGATGAAAAATTAGAAGTAGACCTTAGCCCCAAATTTGTAGTAGGATATGTCAAAGAAAAGCAAGCCCATGAAAATGCTGATAAATTAAGTGTTTGTAAGGTTGAAGTTGGCGATGAACTACTTCAGATTGTTTGTGGAGCCCCAAATATAGAACAAGGTCAGAAAGTTGTAGTCGCAAAAGTTGGAGCTGTGATGCCTAGTGGAATGGAAATAAAACCTGTGAAACTAAGAGGTGTTGATTCTAGTGGAATGATTTGTTCTCAGAAAGAACTTGGTCTTCCTAATGCTCCAATAGAAAAAGGCATCTATGTTTTAGAAGATCGTTATCAAACTGGCCAACCTTTTGAATTTTAAACTTTAAATTGTTTATTCATATTCAAAAAACCTTTGTCACTATATATGCTGGCAAAGGTTTTTTAGATTATATACACAAATTGTATAAAAAACTGATAAAATAAGAATTAAATTGTTAGAGAAAGAGTGGAATAATTATGTGGGAGCAATTAAAACGCAAAGTTAGTCAATTGTTTGAGACAGAAACGAATCATACACCGTTAGAGGAAAATCAAAATAAAACAATTCGTGAAAAAAATACAATTGAGACTAGAATATCTTATCAATATCCTAGTGAGAGAAAGTTTGAAATTCCAGTGAAATCAGAAGCTCCTATACGAAAAAATATAAGAGATCAAGAATATTCAGAGCGAAAAGAAATAAAAGAAAGTCCAAATAATAATGATTTTGATCAAAATAATAATAAGAAAATAACTAATAAATATATACCATTTGAAGCTTCAGATGTTCCATCACCAATTTATGGTTTCAAAGGTTATCCTGTAAAAGAGTCCTTGGACGTGCCTGCTTACATTCGTAAGGAAATTACTAATGAAGAAGATAGTAAACAGATATTTGAAACACCAGAGAAAGTGGACAATGAAAAAGTAGAGATACTTAAAGGAATGGGGGAATCAACACCAATTGTAAAAGATGGTAATGAAAATATAAATGGGGCTGAAACACCGGACAAAACGGAAGATGATCGTAAATCTGTTGTGAATAAAAACACATCTTACAGCCTCAATCAACCTGCAAAATCAGACGGTGATACTAATCATTCAACGCAAAAGAAGCAGGTCCCTTTTAATGTATTCATGATACCGAGTGATAAAAGAAATCATTTACTAAAAAAACAGCAAGAGCGCTCATTTCCTAGTCCACCAATGCATTTACTAAATGATCAAGTAGAAAGAACTACCGAAGATAGTGACTGGGTTACAGAGCAGATAGACTTGTTAGAAACAACTTTAAAACATTTCCATGTTAGAGCTAAAGTTGTGAATGCTATGCAAGGACCTGCTGTTACTAGGTTTGAGATACAACCGGAACCTGGTGTGAAAGTAAGTAAAATTAAAAACTTAAGCGACGATATTAAACTGAATATGGCGGCTAGAGATATCCGGATGGAAGCACCAATCCCAGGTAAAAATACGATTGGCATAGAAGTACCTAATCCAAAATCTCAAGCTGTGGTTCTTCAAGAACTGTTTGAAACGAATGGTTTCAAACAGAACTCGTCCCCTCTAAGTGTTGCCTTGGGATTAGATATCGCAGGTCGTCCTATTATAACTGACTTAAAAAAAATGCCTCATGGATTAATTGCTGGTGCAACTGGTTCTGGTAAAAGTGTTTGTATTAATACAATTTTGATAA
The DNA here is from genome assembly GCF_030282825.1 of Aquibacillus rhizosphaerae. Taxonomy (GTDB): domain Bacteria; phylum Bacillota; class Bacilli; order Bacillales; family Amphibacillaceae; genus Aquibacillus_C; species Aquibacillus_C rhizosphaerae. Next base: position 20,875 of record NZ_JASTZU010000014.1, on the reverse strand, counting down.
GTTTGTTGTATAAAGCGAGTCATGAAGATGTTCGGTTTTTATTAATTGATCCAAAGATGGTTGAACTTGCACCTTATAATGACCTTCCGCATCTTGTTTCGCCAGTTATTACGGACGTAAAAGCGGCAACTTCTGCATTAAAATGGGCTGTTGCAGAAATGGAAGAGCGTTATGAGAAATTTGTTACTGAAGGCGCAAGGGATATTGATCGTTATAATCAAAAGATGATAAATCAAAATCGTCAACATGAGAAACTTCCTTATCTAGTTATTGTCATTGATGAACTAGCGGACTTAATGATGGTATCACCACAGGATGTGGAGGACGCCATTTGTAGAATTGCACAAAAAGCGAGAGCATGCGGGATTCATTTGTTATTGGCAACACAGAGACCATCGGTTGATGTAATTACGGGATTAATCAAAGCAAATATTCCTACTAGAATTGCATTTAGTGTATCTTCACAAGTGGATTCCAGAACAATAATAGATTCAAGTGGAGCTGAGAAATTACTAGGTAAAGGAGATATGCTCTTTGTGGAAAATGGGGCAGGGCAATCAGTCAGAATACAAGGCGCTTTTGTTTCTGATGATGAAATTGAACGAGTTACTGCCCATATTAAGAAAAATTCCACACCAAACTATCTCTTTGAACAAGAACAACTATTAAAGCAGTTGAATGTCGATAAAGAAGAGGATGAACTCTATAGTGAAGCTATAGACTTATGTTTACAGCATAATGGAGCAAGTGCATCTCTTTTACAAAGAAAATTTAAAATTGGATACAATCGAGCAGCACGATTAATTGATTCAATGGAGGCAAGTGGTATAATATCTGAACAAAAGGGTAGTAAACCACGTGATGTATTAATTACTGAAAACGAGTTGAATTCCTATTTAAATGAAGATAATAATCATAATTAGAATAAAAATGAAGATAATAAGAACTATAAATATTTACAATTATTTTCTTATAACTAGGATATAACTTGTCCAAGTTGCACTATTCTTATATGATGGACAAAGATAATTAAGACTATAGATGCTTGTTAAGGAGTAATTGTAATGAAAGAAATTACCAAAAAGTTAAATGGTGAAATTGAACGTTTGACAAATACAACATTTAAATTTGATGAAAGAATTAAAGAAGGTTGGTTCTCTGCTGTCTATTTCCTTAAGACGAAAGAAATAGCAGAAAAGTTAATACCGAATAATCAGGTAACAATGCAATTTTTTCAAAAAAGCAATGCGGTTCTCTGTGGTACAGATGAAGCCATTGCTTTATTACATACGTTTGCAGACCAACCAGGTAAACTGGAAATTCTTTCTTTACGAGATGGGGATAAAATAAGTCCTTTCGAAACTGTTTTAACAGTAACCGGTCCTTATCAGTCATTTGGTTTTCTTGAAGGAATTATTGATGGTATACTAGCGAGAAGAACGTCAGTAGCAACAAATGTATATAATGTAGTAAAAGCAGCACGAACATCAGGAAAGCAAAAGCCAGTTATATTCATGGGTGATAGAGATGATCACTATACGCAGCAAGCGGGAGACGGGTATGCAGCGTTCATTGGTGGTTCTACGGCTCAGGCTACTCATGCAATGAATGAGTGGTGGGGTAAAAAAGGGATAGGTACAATGCCTCATGCTATGATTCAAATGTTTGAAGGCGATGTGGTAGCAGCTGCAAAAGCATATCAACAAGTCTATCCAGATGATGATTTGATGGTGCTTGTAGACTATAATAATGATGTAGTCACTGATTCATTAAAAGTTGCTCGAAAATTTGGCAACAAATTAATGGGGGTGCGTCTAGACACCTCAAAAAATATGGTCGACAAATATTTTTTGAGAAATCAACACTTAATGGGAACTTTTGACCCTAGAGGAGTTAATCCGAAGTTGATTTTTGCTTTAAGGAGAGCTCTTGATGAGGAAGGTTATAATCACGTGCAAATAATTGCAAGTGGCGGGTTTAACGAACAAAGAATCCGTGAATTTGAAAAACAGAATGTACCAGTTGATGTTTATGGAATAGGTCGGAGTTTATTAGATATAAATATTGGTTTTACAGGTGATAGTGTATTATTGAATGGAAAAGATCAAGCAAAAGAAGGAAGACAATTTCGACCTAACCCACGTCTGAAAAAAGTGGATTATATAGAAAAATAACAAATATACAAATTAGCAATTGGTTATTCACCTATTTGCAATGATTTGCTATAATAACTAAATAGTTACCAGAGTGATATATATACAAATATAAAGAGAAAAAATCACTCATTTTTTGGAGGTTCTTGTTTATGACAACTTACCATTTTATTGGTATTAAAGGGACTGGAATGAGTGCGTTAGCACAAATTCTAAATGACTCTGGCGAAAAGGTTCAAGGTTCTGACGTAGAAAAAGTTTTTTTTACGCAATCTGCATTAGAGGAAAAAAACATTCCAATATACCCTTTTTCAAAGAACAACATCAAAGATGGATTAACAATTATTGCTGGAAATGCCTTCAATGATGATAACGAAGAGATAAAAGAGGCAAAAAGAATTGGTTTACCATTTTATCGATACCATGAATTCTTAGGTGAGTGGTTAAAACAATATACAAGTATTGCTGTAACAGGTGCGCATGGAAAAACGTCTACTACAGGTTTGCTGGCTCATGTGTTAAATCAAACGTATCCAATCTCTTATCTCATAGGTGATGGTACCGGTATGGGGCATGTGAATAGTGAGTATTTTGCTTTTGAGGCATGTGAATACCGAAGACACTTTTTACAATATGAACCTGATTATTGCATCATGACTAATATTGATTTTGATCATCCAGATTATTTTTCTAGTATTGAAGATGTTTTCCAATCTTTTCAACAAATGGCTGAAAAAGTTAAAAAGGGAATTGTAGCATGCGGCGATGATGAGTATTTACAACGGATTCAGGCAAAAGTTCCGGTGCTATATTATGGATTTGCCGATACAAACGATTTTCAGGCGAAAAATGTTTCAGAAGATAAACAAGGAACGACTTTTGACGTATTTGTGAGGAACAATTACTATGATTCATTTACCGTACCAACATATGGTAATCACAACGTGCTCAATGCTTTAGCAGTAATTTCAATTTGTCATTACGAAGGTATGTCTGCGACAGATATTAAGAAAATTCACTCATTTAAAGGTGTGAAACGTAGATTTACAGAGAAGATATTAGGCAATCAGATTCTAATTGATGATTATGCACATCATCCTAAAGAAATTGAAGCAACCATTGATTCTGCGAGAAAAAAGTATCCAAACAAGTCAATAACAGCTATCTTTCAACCACATACTTATTCTAGAACCAAAACATTTTTGCAGGATTTTGCTCGTAGTCTACAGATGGCAGATCAAGTTTATTTATGTGATATCTTTGGTTCAGCACGTGAAGGTGATGCTAAGCTGTCAATTGAAGATTTACGAGTACTAATTGATAATTGCCGTATCTTAGAGGTTGACCATACACAAGTATTAGAGCAATTTAACGAAAGTGTGCTTATTTTTATGGGAGCTGGAGATATTCAAAAGTTTCAACAAGCATATGAAAACCAGGTCAATAAGTAAGAATCACTTGATTTAAATTAATAATGGTTAATTAAAGGAATTTTTAATTAAATATAGAAGTATATATAAGGGAGGGGCAACCTCTCTTATTTTATTTTCTTTAAATCTTAGCAAATGTTTTTAAGTTCAGTTATAAACAATGTTAATTTTCTTGAATAAAAAAAGCAGAAATTGTTGATTTTAATTACGAGGGTTAAAAGAATATGTTTAAATGGTTACAAGTAAGGGTAAATATTGTTAAGTCAATGGAATAGAGTTTATACATAGTTAAGGAGTTGGTCTAGTAGAATGATAAATTTACTTTATATCGCAGCAATCATTGTCGCCATTGCTTTTGCTGTACTTGTTATTTATTTAGCAAGAGTGTTAAAAGCTACACAAAGAACGATGACACATGTGGCTGATACTCTAGAAGGTCTTGAAAAACAAATGGAAGGTATTACAGTTGAAACCACTTCCCTTTTAAACAAGACTAATAAATTGGCTGAAGATATAAATGAAAAGTCAACAAAAATGAATACTCTTGTAGAAGGTATCAAAGGAATTGGAGATACCGTTAATGAGTTTAATAATTCGATAAGATCTGTATCAAGAAGTATTACCACTGTTTCTAAAGAAAATCAAGATTCAACTGCCCAAGTTATGAAATGGGGAACGGTAATCATGGAGATGTGGAAAAAAAGAAAACAGTGAACAATTTGAACAAGAAAAATAAATTTATCAAAATACGGGAGGAATAATTAATGAGTAATCAAGAGAATCAAAATCAAAATGAAAATATTAATAGTAAAGACTTTTTGATTGGGTCACTTATTGGAGGTATTGTAGGTGCTTCTGTTGCTTTATTGTTTGCACCTAAATCCGGTAAAGAGCTTAGAGGTGATATTAACCATGGAGCAACTTACGTAAAAGACCGTGCAAATGAATGGAAAGACGTAGCTTATGAAAAAGGAACTGAATGGAAAGATGTTGCTTATGAAAAAGGAACTGAGTGGAAAGATGTTGCTAAAGAAACCACAAATCAGTTTTCCCAAAATGTATCTGAAAAATCGCAGGAACTAGGGGATAAATTCAAAGAAACAACGAAATCAATTCAAGAAAAAATAAATAGTAATCAAGATCCAGAAAATCCAGAAGAAGCAGCGGAAGAGGTTGCACAAGCAATTGAAGAAGCGGCAGAACAAATGAATAAAAAAGATGAGAAATACTAATACTAGTAGTGGGTTGTTGAACAAATGTTCAACAACCTTTTTTAAGAGCTAATAAAGTATAAAAATTTGGAGTTGTCTAGCGCTAGCGCCTCTCCCACCTGAGTTCTTAAGTCAAACATCTTTGTGGTAAAGATCCTGAAATAGATGTTCGTCTTAATTGCCCTAGGGGGAGCAAGGCACCCGCGCTTTTCTTAAGTGTATTAGAAAGGGGCATAAAATGGATATTAAAGTTATTGAAACAGAAGAACAATTTAAAGAAATTTTAGATGAAAAAGATGTATTTATATTAATGAAACATAGTTTAACTTGTCCTATCAGCTCAGAAGCAAAAAAAGAATATGATAATTTCAGTGTTGAAACTAAATTACCTTTATATATTCTTTATGTCCAAGAAGCACGTGAGTTATCAAATATTATTTCTAACAGATATCATATAAAACATGAATCACCACAAGCACTATTATTCAGTAATAAGAAAGTAATTTGGCATGATTCCCACAGTCGAATAACTCGGAATCAATTGAAAATGCAGTTAGAAAATATATAAAGAAGAAGCAACTATGTAAATAATAGTTGCTTCTTCTTTTAATAGTATAGAAATTATAAAATTTGCTGAACGTAGATATCACGCAAAACAGTCACAATCAGATTCTGCGCCTATAGGTTCAAGCTCTGTGTGACATAGAACGTCACACAGAGGCTTGTCTGCTTGTAGTTGGTGAGTATGGAGCCTGCGATATTGAGCTAGTTATTCTTGCCAATGAATAATAATTGAATCATTTGGTGATAGCTCTTCAAAAAAAGTTGTAGGTTCACCATTCTTTTGAATTTCAATTCCACCTTTTACTTGAGATAAGTCGATAGAGATAAACCTGAAAATATCTTGGAATATGAATGGACTTTTCTCTCTTTCTTTTAATTGAATTTTATCTCCCGAAAAGAGTTTATCCTCTAAATCCATTAACACCCCATCTCTATAAACATCTAGTACACTTTTTTCTAATCTTAACGGTTTTTTATTGTATAAGATTGTTATGGAATACTGTGCCTCTCTACCTATATCGTTCAATAGATTTTTAACTGTTGGATTATTACTACCCTTATGAGTGATTCGATCGCCTTCTCTTAATAGGTGGTTTAAATTAGCTTCTTTATCATTAATATAGACTATGCTGCTATAAGAGGAAAACGATTGTTTTTCTCCATTAACCCACAAATAAAACTGTCCAATAGTATCAATTAGTTCAGGTCTATTTATGTTTTTGAAGAATTCTTCCACTGTATTCTTACTAATTACTTCTATTTTGTCATGATCTTGTACAATGTAGTCTTCGGGTACGACTCGATTATTTATTAGTATTTTTGATTCAATTTTGAAAATTTTACCATTAAATATAACTTTATACGATGGGATATCTCCGATAAGCTCTTTAATACTTATTGTTGGTTCACTTCCATCAGCACCCTTTTCAACGTTCAAAATATCCCCGTGTTTAATATGCTCTTCAACGGTAATAGGTTCTTCATTAAGCCACAGCTTAGGTGCTTGTCCAAATGTGCCAGGTAGCGTAATGTCTTTTCCATTCCAATTTATCATGTAAGCCATGCCAGGACGTCCGTAAAGCTTATCAATATTAATACCTGCAGCTAACAAGCAATCGCCGACAGTGAGTTGTTTCATATCAAACAGTCTGACCGCGCGATTATTTACGGTAACACTAATATAGTGAACAGGGTTCTGTTTTGCTGCGATTGCGATTCCAATTGGCGTTATAAATTCCGGTCCAACGGGTAAACTATCATCCTTCTGGAGAGAAGGGATTGCATCTACGCCCCTAATTGCAACACGATTATTTGGTAAATTCATTTTTAAAGCTAAGCGGTTAGCTAGTTCTGGTGTTTGACTTCCTCCACCTACTAACATAATTGCTTTTGGTGACTTATTATTTAATTGATAAATCTCTTTTGAAATCCCATCAACTAAAGAGTCAATTGCGCTTGAGATTTCATTGACTAATTCATCATATTCAATCGTTTGTTCAAAGCCTAAAATATCCGTTATAGTGGATTGTTTATTTATAGTCATTTCTTTTTTTACATTTTCAGCTTCCACAAAGTCTAAAAGATATTGGTCACTTATCGCTTCTGTTATTTCATCACCCGCCATAGGGACCATGCCATACGCTGTGATTGCTCCTGCTTCTGTTAATGCTATATCACTCGTTCCTGCTCCGATGTCCACAAGCGCTACATTTAGCCTTCTCATGGAAGGTGGAATTAAAACATTAATAGCTGCGATAGGTTCTAGTGTTAAAGCTTCCATCTCAAGGTCCGCGCGATGTAATGCAGAGATAAGCGATTCCACAACAACTTTAGGTAAAAATGTTGCAATTATTTCTACTTTTGCTGTTTGTCCTTGTTGATCAATTAACGATCCAATAAGATCGCCATCTAATTGATACTCTAAAACAGAATATCCAACACAATAATAATGCGTGCTAGAAGCGTTTACTTCTTCAATTGCTAGATCATATTGTGCTTTTTGAACGGCACTTAGTTCGAGGAATAATATGTCTTCTTTTTCCATTAATGGATGGTTAGCGATTTCTTTTGAAATTGTGGTGCGTTTTGTTTTTAGTGCTCTACCTGCAGCAGCTACACATACTTTAGTTAATTGTCCTCCGTGTCTTTCTTCTAATACTGTTTTTACTTGTCTGATTACATTAGCAACCGAAACAACATCGTGAATTTGTCCATCTAACATAGACCTTTCTTCATGTTCTTGTACATAATAATCAATTAATTTAAATTTATTTTCACTTTTTTCAATAATTAAACCAACTACAGATCTGGTGCCGATATCGAGCGCAAAAATGCGTTCACTCATATAACTAGTTCCCTTCATATAAAAATAAAATATAGAATATACTAAATATTATAAACTTAGTGGTGACAAGATGAAAAATATTAGCTATAATTATCCCTAATTATTAAAAAATTATCATATTTTTGAATAACTTTAAATAAAAATAGGGGGATTCACATTGAGTAATGAACAATTAGATCAGTTGCGCGCAAAACTAGATCAAGTAAATCTGGAAATATTAGATTTAATTAACAAGCGAGCGGAGCTAGTTCAACAAACTGGTCAAGTGAAAGAGAAACAAGGTGCTAATCGTAGTTTTGACCCCGTTCGTGAAAGGGATATGTTAAATCTAATTTCAAAAAATAATAATGGACCCTTTGAAAATTCTACCATTGTTCACTTATTTAAAGAAATTTTTAAGGCTGGATTAGAATTACAGGAAGAAGATCATAGCAAAGCCTTGTTAGTATCACGTAAGAAAAAACCAGAAGATACTATCATTGAAATCAATGGAGATAAGTTTGGAGACGGTAATCAACACTTTATTTTTGGCCCTTGTGCAGTAGAAAGTTATGAACAAGTTGCTCAAGTTGCTGCTGAAATTAAGAAAAAAGGATTGAAATTGCTACGTGGTGGTGCTTTCAAACCTAGAACTTCTCCATACGACTTCCAAGGTCTTGGTTTCGAAGGTCTAAAGATATTAAAACAGGTTGCTGACGAATATGATTTAGCTGTTGTTAGTGAAATTGTTAATCCTGCTCATATAGAAAAGGCAATTGAATACATTGATGTTATTCAAATTGGTGCACGTAACATGCAAAACTTTGAGCTACTAAAAGCTGCTGGTGAGACGAATAAACCAGTTCTATTAAAACGAGGAATGTCAGCAACAATTTCTGACTTCATCAATGCTGCAGAGTACATTAATTCTAGAGGTAATGGTGATATCATATTATGTGAGCGCGGCATTCGCACATATGAAAAAGCGACACGTAATACACTTGATATTACAGCTGTTCCAATTCTTAAGCAAGAAACACATTTACCAGTTATGGTGGATGTAACGCATTCTACTGGAAGAAGAGATTTATTGTTACCTGCTGCAAAAGCTGCATTAGCAATAGGGGCAGATGGTGTTATGGCTGAAGTGCACCCTGATCCGGCAGTAGCGCTTTCCGATTCAGCACAACAAATGGATTTTGATATGTTTGATGCATTTTTTAAAGAATTAACAAAGAATAAATAAAACGGATTTTAATATGTCAGCCCTTGTCTACTATAGGCAGGGGCATTTTTTATTGTTAGGGAACAAATCTTTAAAAATGCACTGCATTTCTTATAGTACACCAGGAAATTATAGATTTAGTATCTTGTGGCTAAACTGATTATTAGCATGTGCTACGAACAGCTATAGCGCCTATTCTGCCTGAGGCCTTAAGTCAATCCTCTTTGTGAAGTAAAACGAAACGAAAAGGCTAGCCTTTTCGTTTCGTGGATGAGCCAGACGCCCGCATTTTTGTTGCGATGTTGTACTTAAAATGAAATAATTAAAAGCTAGATAAAAAAACAAATGCAATCTAGTACTTTTTCAACTGTGATTTGGTATAATAATACATATCAAAAATAGAGTAATTCTGCATAAAAATTTGTAAAATGTCGAACCATTGCGGAACTTGTTATATTATCGTATGATAAGTGAAAAGCAGAACGCTATATAAAAAGGAATATTGGAGGTAATTTTGTTATGAATATAACAATATATGATGTAGCTCGTGAGGCAAATGTTTCTATGGCTACAGTTTCAAGAGTAGTTAATGGAAATCCAAATGTTAAACCCGCTACAAGAAAGAAAGTATTACATACAATTGAACGATTAGGATATCGTCCAAACGCAGTCGCTAGAGGTTTAGCAAGCAAAAAGACAACAACAGTAGGTGTTATTATACCTGACATATCAAGCATATTTTTCTCGGAATTAGCAAGAGGTATTGATGATATAGCAACAATGTATAAGTATAATATTATCTTGAGTAACTCAGACCAGAATATAGATAAAGAATTAAAATTAATTAATACAATGTTAGAAAAGCAAGTAGATGGTATTGTATTTATGGGTGGAAAAATAAGTGAGGAACATGTTCAACAGTTTAAAACGTCTCCTGTTCCAGTAGCGCTTGCTGCAACAATAGATCCAACAGAATCTGTGCCATCTGTTAACATTGATTATGAACAAGCTTCCTTTGAAGCAACTCAATTATTAATTGAGAACGGAACTGCTCATCCAGCATTTGTATCTGGAACAGAGGAAACAGAAGTTAATAATCAAAAATATAAAGGTTTTTTACGTGCTTTGGATGAATCAAAACAACAATTAAATGAAGAATTGGTTATTAAAGGTGACTATACATACGATTCAGGTATAGAAGCGGCTGAGCAGTTACTTGCAATGGAAAAGAAACCAACTGCTATATTTGTCGCTTCCGATGAAATGGCTCTAGGTATTATTCACGGCATTCAGGATAAAGGCCTAAATGTACCAGAAGATATTGAAGTATTTGGATTTGATAATACAAGACTTGCTTCAATGGTTCGACCAACTTTATCTACCATTGTTCAACCTATGTATGATATAGGTGCTGTTGCAATGAGGTTACTAACCAAATATATGAATAAAGAAGAGGTTACGGAACAAAATGTAATTTTACCTCATAGAATTATCGAAAGAAACTCAACAAAACCTAAATAATGTCGATATATAGAATATATCTTTTAAAAAACAAATCCTTGGCGTGAATTTCATCTCAACCAAGTTTGTGCATTGTTAGGGAGAGAGAGTATGAAAAAAAGGGACATCTTAACACCAATAGGCATTACTTTAGGTTTTATCATGGTTATGTTTGGTATTCTTTCAAGTGGTGGAGCCGGAGGAATTATTTCATTTATACAACTATCTTCTATTCTAATTGTAATAGGTGGGTTATTTGCGGCTTTGCTAATTAACTTTAATTTAGAACAAATGAAATTAACCCATCTCGTAATGAAAGAAGCTTTCAATAAAAATGAAAATAGCTTATCTGATTTAATTGAATTATTTGTCCGGTTATCTGAACGAGCAAGAAGAGAAGGATTATTAGCACTTGAAAATGAATTAGACAGTGTTGAAGATCCCTTTATTAAAAAAGGTGTCTTATTAGCTATTGATGGTATAGAGCCAGAGGTTATAAACGATATTATGAGTGCTGAGATTACCGCAATGGAAGATCGTCATTTAAAGGGAAGAACAATTATTGAAAAAGCTGGTGAATATGCACCTGCTTGGGGAATGATTGGTACTTTAATTGGTTTGGTACTTATGCTAAATAATTTAACTGACCCAGCAACATTAGGCCCCAACATGGCTGTAGCTCTACTGACAACATTTTATGGATCATTACTTGCAAACCTAGTTTTTATCCCAATGGCTGGTAAGTTAGAAATGAAAACTGATGAAGAAGTTTTTATGAAACAGATTGTTATTGAAGGTGTCATTGGTGTCCAATCAGGACAAAATCCTCGTATTCTAAAAGAAAAATTAAGTGCATTTTTATCTGATAATATGAAGAAAAAGGAAGTTGAAGAGGACCCAGATGAGGTAATGGAGGAGTCCATCAATGAAGCTTAGAAGAAAAAAGCGAATTGATAAAGGCGCCCCGAAGTGGATGGTTACTTATGCGGATTTAGTTACGTTAATTTTAGTTTTCTTTGTTTTACTTTTTTCAATGTCACAAATTGATATTGTAAAGTTTCAGGCCATAGCTGAGTCATTTCGTAATCGGATGATATTTGAAGGGAATCCTTCGCCTCGTCCAATGGATAATCCAACTGAAAATATAGAAATACAAGAAGAAAAAGAAGGATCAGACGATTTGAAGAACAATGGTTCAGAAACGGATTCTAGTGAAGAAACGAATAAAGAAACAAATAGTGTTGAGCAAGATGATCAGCAGGATTCACTAGATGAATTACTAAGAGAAGTAGAACAGTTTCTAAAAGATAATCAATTAAATAATGTAATTTCAGCTAATCGAACTGATCAAGGTGTCGTGCTCATACTACAAGAAAAAGTATTATTTGAATCAGGTGAAGCAGATATTGTAGAAATAGGTAAGCCCTTTTTAGAAAAAGTGGGTATGCTTTTAAGCAATATTCCAAATCAAGTAAGAGTAGAAGGACATACAGATAACCGACCAATTTCAAATTATCGCTTTCCCTCGAATTGGGAATTATCCGGTTCAAGAGCAAGTAGTGTCATTCGCTATATAATCGACTCTACGGATATTGAAGATAACCGTTTTATTGCAGTTGGTTATGGTGATACACAACCGCTTGTTGAAAATAATTCTGCTGAGAATTGGAGCAAAAATAGAAGAGTTGAGATGGTTATATTAGAATTAGAATGAAAAAGAAACTCTCAAAAGATTTGGGAGTTTCTTTTCTATTAAAACTATTTTAACGAATACTTATTTTTAAAAAATTAAAATGATATGTTGTTTAGAACTTTTTAGTTATTAAAATAGATTTTATTTCTAGTGAACTTTAATGATCTTTCTAACATTTCTTCATTCTTTTCATTGATTTCTTTTTTTCTAGGAATTGGTTTATAAAGACCACTGGGGTCATTCCAAGTCTTAGGAAGACTAACAGGTGATGTTGTTTTGTATTTTTTAATCCATTGATGTGCAACGTCTCCACTGAAAATGGCGTTATTATTCATAACATTCCAAACTTGAGACCATGCTCTAGGAACAACTCGCCATATATCATAACCTCCACCACCTAAAGCAATCCATTTTCCTCCACAATAGTCGTGAGCTATTTTATGTGCCAATAAAGGAATTTGCTCATAAGTTTTCATTGTAGAACTCAAGTGCGTCAGCGGGTCTAAATAATGCGCATCTACACCATTTTGTGTGATGATGACATCAGGTTTGAAATATTCAGCAACCTCTCTTAACGCTGCATCATAAACAGCTAAAAAAGAATCATCTTCTGTGAATGCATCGATAGGGAAATTAAAGGAGTATCCATAACCTGTTTTAAGTCCACGCTCATTCGTATTTCCTGTTCCAGGATATAAATATCTACCAGTCTCGTGAATGGACAAGGTGCACACATTTGGGTCGTCATAAAAAGCATCCTGGACTCCATCTCCATGATGTGCATCAGTATCAACATAAAGAACGCGCAAATTATAGTTATCTCTTATATATTTTATGGCAATTGCTCCATCGTTATATATGCAAAAGCCTGAAGCTTGATTTTTGAATCCATGATGGAGCCCACCACCTAAATTTAAAGCATGTATTGTTTTGTTATTTAGGACTTCATCTACTGCAGTTAATGTACCTCCTACTAGTAAAGCTGACGCATCATGCATGTCTGGGAATATAGGTGTATCTTCCGTACCTAATCCATAGGGTAAGGCTTCTTGTTCTGTAATTAAGCCTACACTGGCATTTTTTACTACTTCGACGTATTTCTTGTCATGAACTAACATGATTTCTTCATCAGAAGCTATCCGTGGCCGAATAATATGTTTTTCACTTAATGCATTTTCAGCTTCTAGTAAATCTTTAGTCATATTTACGCGTTCTTGATTAAATGGGTGATCCGCATGAAAACGATATTTTTTAAACTGTTCCGAGTAGATGAATACTGCATTACAAGTCATTTTTATACTCCGGTGTATTAGGCCATAATATGTCATAGTTTTCTTCTCGTAAGTCTTGAATAACTGAAAGCGGATTCATTGTCTGGATACGAAAAACAAGAATTTTGTAGCTCGGATCGTTTTTATAAGGATAAATGAGCACGGATGTTATTTTAACTTTTCTCTTTCCGAATATTGAAGTTACTTCAGCCAATATTCCAATTCTATCGGGTACTTTAATTTCAATTTGAGAACTTTGTACATTTGTTCCTGTTAATTGTATCAATGTGTGAAGCATATCCTTTTCCGTAACAATTCCAACTAATTGATGGTCTCGTACTACTGGTAAACAAGCAAACTCTTCTTCGTAAAAGATAGATGCAATTTCCTCGACAAAATCTAATGGATGAATGGTAATGACAGGTTGACTCATTATTGTTTTTATTGGATTTTTTAATTCCTCTGAATCTACAACCTCATTGAAAATGGAAGGACTAGCATCACGTACGTCACGATCAGATACGATGCCGATAACTTTATTTGTTGAATCAACGATAGGTATATGGCGTATATGATTCTCGTTTAACAATCGTAATGCTGCGTCTATTTTTGCTTCTGGAGATAGCGTAATTACATTAGTTTTCATAATTTCCTCAACTAACATCCTAAAACCCCTTTCTAAAAAGGATGTTGATATTACTTTTTAAATTGAAATTTTTCTCGGTCTAAAAACCTTAAACGATCAAATAATTCTATTGAATTTTTAGGAACATTATTTCCAATTCTAACCATTAAACAATTAGCAGGATGAGAGATAATCTCAGGATCATCAGTAGGAGCAGGCGTTAATCCTCCGGTACTCATCATTTTTTCCATTACTTTTCGGTAGTTCCATATACTCAATTTTGTTTCTTTTAGATCCCAATGCCAATAATATTCAGTAGAAATTATGATGTAATTTTCCATCATGTTGTCCATCATTGCAACTTGTATTAATTTAGAACCTAACTTAAGTCCACGATAAGCGGGGGCAATTTCTATAGCACCTAATTCTAGCAAGTCTTTCATGTTGAATTTGGACCAACGTTCTAGTGGGTCTGGAAAAAGAAAAGTAACATAACCTACGATTGTTTCACCGTCATGGCATATTAAAATTCTTCCTTCTTCAAGCTCAGCAATTTCCATTAACGCTTTAAATTGTTTCGGTGCGGGTCTGAAGGCATTCAATTCTTTATGAAAATGGAATTGACTTAGACTTGAAGATGATAATGGTCCTTCTATTGTTATCTTACCTACCGTAGAAGTAATTGTATTTGAATGATGGGTTTTTCTATGATTCATCTAACACATCACCACCTATGTAATTCATTAGTTACATTATACAGTAAAATTGGGACACTGTTACCCCTTAGAAGAAAAAAGTCACCTCTTAACTAAAAGAGGTGACTACAAGTTATATTATTTTATTTCTATTCATTTTCGCTATTTTCACTACCATTATTGTTGTTGCCTTCACTATTGCTCTCTTGATTATTACCTGAATCGTTTGAGTTATCACCAGAAGAATTATCTTCAGGCTTTTTTTTAGGTTCTTCTTTTGGTTTTTCCTTAGGTTTTTCTGGTTCCTCTGGCGGTTCCGGTTCTGAAAAGTCTCCAACTACAACTGTTTTAGAATCGCTTGACTCCTGACCAAAATAGTCGACAGCTTTCACGTGATACACAGCTTTACTAGATGGAATTTTAAAACTTGATTCTGTTGTGTTTCCTACTAATCTAAAGGAAGCGCCAGGTTCATCTGCACGAAAAATTCGATAACCTACAACATCGTTACTTGATGATTGGTTCCATGTTAGTGAACTACCAGACTTAGAAACTGAAGAAGGGGTTGCTGGATTTTTCCCATCATTTGCAATTTCATCTGTATCAGGTATCTCAATGTTTGCCCAAACTCCAGATTTATTTGGAATTAATTGGCGTATATCACTAAGTTTGTCATAATTATTTTCTTTGATCCATTCCGGATTAAATGCTACCCCATTACCATCCGTGAATTCATCTGGAGTATTATTCCCTGCTATTACTGCTTTGCCATTAATCATGACATAGCGGTCTTTAATTAGACTGTTATCCCTTTTACTAGGAACATAGTTCGCATTGTATATATCTGATTGAACTAGACCCAACTCGCTACATATATTAGAGGGTAACATACCTGAAGTAGCACAGTAAGAACGAGAAACGATTCCACCGGGACGTTCAAATCGCTCACTCGGTGCCATTAACTCAGGATTAGATTCTGTCGCAGCATTAACTAATTGCGCCCAAAATACTACATTGCGAGCACTGTAATCTCGCCCCTCTAATTGCATGTTATGATCATACCCCATCCAACTACCTAGAGTTACATTTGGATTTGTCGCAACAAACCATGTATCACGAAATCCATTCGTCGTACCTGTTTTCCCAGCCCAATCAACATTTGTATTATTTAAATTAGCTCTTGCTGCTGTTGCTGTACCTCTAGTTAATACATCCCGCATCATATCGAGCATTAAATAATTTGTTTGTGGTGTAAAGACATCAACAGGTTCACTTTCATGTTGGTAAACAACTTCTCCATCGACAGTTTCAATTTTATCAATCATATAGGCATCGACAAACTGTCCATTATTTCCAAATGTACCATAAGCATTAGTATTTTCCTCAACGGTAACCCCATTTGTTAAACCACCAATGGCTATCGATTCAATGTAATAATCTGCTTCAGCTAGACTAGTAAAACCCATTTTTTCTAAATAATTTGCTGGATTATTACTTAAAATTTGCTTGTATGTTTTAACAGCAGGTACGTTATGTGACTTATATAAAGCCTCCCTAGCGGACACTAATCCATAATTTCCTTCTGTATAGTTATTGACTATTTGACCAGAAGAATAATAGGTTGGAACATCAGCGATAATCGAACCCGGTTGAACAATACCAGCCTCCATAGCTGGTGCATAAACAAGTAGAGGTTTCATTGTACTACCGTTTTGTCTCTTGGTAAATGTAGCATGATTCGCTTGTTCTATATCAAAATCTCTACCACCAACAAAACTAATTATTTTACCAGTGGTGTTATCAATTAATATGCTTCCAACTTGAACAGGTTCAATGACAGTTTCCATTTCACCAGTCTCAGGATTTTCTTTTTGAATTACCTTATTTGTATTACGGTTTATTGCCGTTTTATCAGGGCCATAATTGTTATAGTTGGCAGTAATTTCTTGGAATTTATCATAGATATTTTTATCGATCGTAGTATGAATTTTGTATCCACTTGACCCAAGTGCTCTTTCTGCAAGGATTGCGTATTCCTCTTTTAATGTCTCGCTATTTTGGATATCTTCTTCTGCGTATCCATCTTCTTTAGCTAAGACATCAGTTAAAATATCAATTGCCCTTTCTTTCACTTCATTGGTTAAAAAAGGATATTGATCGAGTAATGATTCTTGGGGTTCTGTAAAGTCTCCAACAATATCATAATTCATTGCTTCCTCATAATCAGCTTGACTAATATACTCTCTATCTAACATTCGTTGTAAAACAGACTTCATCCGATTAAGTCCTGGTTCTAGCCCTTCTTCGTCTTTTTTATTTCCACCATTTAAAAAGGGTGTGTAATAAGATGGACTTTGGGGTAAACCAGCTATAAAGGCTGCTTGTGGAAGATTAATGTCTTTAGCATCAACGCCAAAGATACCCTGTGCCGCAGTTTGAATACCTGCAATGTTTTCACCAGATGCATTTCTTCCAAAAGGAACAATATTTAAATAAGCTTCTAAAATTTCATCTTTTTCAAAAAATTGTTCTAAACGGAGTGCTAATAAAATTTCTTTTGCTTTTCTTTCAAATGAAACTTCATTCGTTAGGATTTGGTTTTTAATTAATTGTTGCGTTAACGTACTGCCACCAGTTTTTACAGCAGCATTTGTTGCTTCTTGAAATATAGCTCTTAAAATCGCTTTAGGGACAACACCATTATGTGTTTCAAAATACTCATCTTCAGTTGCAATTATCGCGTCTTTTACATAAGGTGAAACATCTTTCAAACTAACTTCTTCTCTATATAAATCGGAGCTAACTTCTCCCAAAAATACGTTATTTGCAAAATAAAATTCAGAAGTTTCTTCATAGTTATAAATATCTTTTTCCATACTTTCACGTGATCTAACTTCTTCATCCTTAACAAGAGAAGCAAAATACCCAGCACCAACACCGCCTGCAAAGAATAACCCAACAACTCCAATTATGATGAAAAATAGAATTACATTCCACAGAACATCATATGTAATTCTTGAGCTTTTCTGAAAGATTCCCTTTCGCCACCAATTTTTTAACTTAGAGAAATATTTATGAATAAATGTTTTAAAATCCATGATAAGACCTCCTAAAATATCAATATATATTATAGCACAAACGTCAAATTGTGGGCATAAGCAGATAGTTGCTATTGTGTTTTTTTAGAATGTGTGTTATTAATGTAAGACAATAATATATTTTATCGGCAAAGAAAGAATGAAGTAGTAATGTAATTCACTGAATCAGAGAACTGACGGTTGGTGCAAGTCAGTACATAATTACATTGCGAATTACGCTCTGGAGCTTCTTCTAGTTTTAGAAGACGGTGAACCTCATCGTTATTTACTTAAGTGGCAAATTGATATTTATTTGCAACAAGGGTGGTACCGCGATTTAAACCTCGTCCCTTTTTTGGGAGGAGGTTTTTTGTCGTTTTCTAAACATGAGCTAAACAGAAAATTCTTAGTCGCTATAAAAATTAAAGGAGTGGAATATGTGAATATTTTAGAAGATTTAAAACAAAGAGGGTTAGTGCATCAAATCACCGATGAAGAAAGCCTAAGAAAGAATATGGAAGGAAATATAATTACGCTTTATGCTGGATTTGATCCTACTGCTGATAGTCTTCACATTGGACATTTAGTTCCCGGTTTAATGCTCAAAAGATTCCAACTTGCTGGTCACCGGCCAATTGCGTTAATCGGTGGAGGGACTGGAATGATTGGGGATCCAAGTGGTCGTTCTACGGAAAGACAACTAAATGATTTAAATACTGTTAAACACTTTAGTGAAAAAATCAAAAACCAATTAGCAAGTATTCTTAATTTTGATGAAGGCGAAAATGCTGCAGTTGCTCGTGATAATTATGAATGGCTGTCAAAAATGACTATTATTGATTTTTTAAGAGACACAGGTAAACATTTTGGAATCAACTATATGCTTGCAAAAGATTCTGTGGAATCAAGATTAGAAAATGGTATTTCCTTTACGGAATTTACTTATATGATCCTCCAATCCGTAGACTTTCTTAATCTATATGAGAAAGAAAACTGTACATTACAAATAGGTGGTAGCGATCAATGGGGGAATATAACTGCAGGAATGGAATTAATTCGTCGTACAAAAAGTGGGGAAGAGACAGAAGCAAAAGCATTTGGCTTAACAGTTCCGTTAATTACCAAAGCGGATGGTACGAAGTTTGGTAAAACGGCTGGTGGTGCAATTTGGCTAGATCCTGCTAAAACGTCTCCATATGAATTTTACCAGTTTTGGATTAACACAGATGACCGTGATGTTATTCGGTTCTTGAAATTCTTTACGTTCCTTGAATTAGATGAGATTTCAAGCTTAGAAAAGGAATTAGAAATGGCACCTGAAAAAAGAGTTCCACACACACGTCTTGCTGAAGAAATGACGAAGATGGTTCACAATGAAGCAGCTTTAGTGCAGGCTCAAAAGATAACCGAAGCATTATTTAGTGGTGAATTAAAAGATTTAAATGGAGCAGAAATTGAACAAGGCTTTAAGGATGTTCCAACGGTGACTTTTGAAAAACAAGATATTAATTTAATTGATCTACTAGTAGAAGCCAAAATATCTTCTTCAAAACGACAAGCTCGTGAGGATATTCAGAACGGTGCAATCTATGTAAACGGTGATCGTAATCAAGAATTAGCCCATGTTCTAAGTAATGAGGACAGAATAGATGATACATTTACGATTATTCGTAGAGGGAAAAAGAAATATACCCTTATTCGTTTTGAGTAGAAAGAGTTTGGGGAGGGGGCTACCAATTAAGTTTGGTAGTCTTTTTTTGTTGCATTATCTTGGAAGAAAGATTATTTTAAAATTGATAAGTATTTATATAGAAGAGAGGGAGTGGGCTATGTTTTTGAAAAATAGAACAGAGTCAAAAGAGCTAAAAACATTCAGGTATTTAAGAAACAGGATGGATCTAGAAGAGAAGGATGAGAAATACTATCATAATCTGGAACAAGGTTATTTAGGTGAGTGTCAGTTTGATAATTGGTTGAATAGATTGAACAGTAGTAAACCAATTATATTAAATGATTTGCTACTGGAACAAAATAATACGCAGTTTCAAATTGATTCATCTTTGATTGAGAGGCGTAATCTCCATATTTTTGAGATTAAAAATTTCCAAGGTGATTTCTTCATAGAAGGTGATCAATGGTTTAATAGAATAGGGAGTGAAATTAAAAATCCGCTCCATCAGTTAAGACGAGCTGAATCACTTCTTCGGCAGTTTCTTCAACCTCTTTCGTTAAACTTAACTATTGAGCCTCACATCATATTTATTAATCCTCAATTTTATCTCTACCATGCAACACCCGATCTCCCAATTATTTTCTATCCACAATTAGAAAGGTTTTTCCGTACATTGAAAGTAACTAGTTCTAACAACCAACGAAATTCTGTTAAAGTGGCAAATTATCTATTATCCCACCATATAGAAGATTCTGTTTTTTCCAGAGTTCCTTCGTATAGTTTTGAGGAGCTAAGGAAAGGGGTAGTTTGTGAGTGGTGTAAGCAGTTTTTGACAGTAAACTCTAAGAACACTTTAGTCTGCCGCACGTGTGACAATGTAGAAAAGGTTGATGCTGGTGTATTGCGGAATATAATTGAGTATAAAACTTTATTTCCAAATGCTAAAGTAACAACTAATAGTATTTTTCAGTTTTGCCAAGTAGTTTCAAAAAGGTCCATTAGAAGAATTCTTCTAAATAATCACCAACGTATGGGGTTAGGTAGAGATGCATTTTATTTGTAGGATTGATCTTTTCATAAGAGTACGATTGCAGTTAATAGAAAGTGCGTCGCAAAGCAAAAGAAGCGACACAAAAATTGATAAGAACGTAAAGCACGCGTCGCAAAGCAAAAGAAGCGACACAAAAATTGATAAGAACGTAAAGTACGTGACGCAAAGTAAAAGAAGCGACACAAAAATTGATAAGAACGTAAAGTACGCGTCGCAAAGCAAAAGAAGCGACACAAAAATTGATAAGAACGTAAAGTGCGCGTCGCAAAGCAAAAGAAACGACACAAAAATTGATAAGAACGTAAAGTACGCGTTGCAAAGCAAAAGAAGCGACACAAAAATTGATAAGAACGTAAAGTACGCGTCGCAAAGCAAAAGAAGCGAC
>NZ_JASTZU010000013.1 GCF_030282825.1 Aquibacillus rhizosphaerae | reverse complement strand
TCCACTTTCATTTTTGTTCCTACTGGTAAATCTGCTGGCATCGTTACTTTTGCACTTGTACCTGTAACCGTATATGTTTCACCTGCTTCTACCTCTTGTGAATCTCCACCTAATGTTAATTCATTCCTATCATCACCTGGTGTAGTATCAGTTGCTTCTTCTACAGTTACTTCGCTAGTTGCCATATGACCGCCGTCAGCTGTAGTCACTGTAATGAATGCAGTACCAGCTTTAACTGCAGTTACGTTACCACTTTCATCGACAGTTGCTACTTCTTCATTACTGCTAACCCATGCGACTGCTTTATTAACTGCTGTATCCGGAATTACCGTTGCTGTTAACTGACTTGATTCACCTTCAGTCAATTCTACGGTTTCCAGATCAAGCGTTACATCTGTTACAAAATCTTCTTCATTTGGTTCAACTGGACCTGCATCATTTGCCAATAATGCATCATACTCTGTTTGTGTAATCGGCATTACAGTACCATGACGAGGACGATTCGGTAGATCATAATCTTCCGATAATGTCCATTCACCCGAATCTAAATCGGTTGTTTCGAATGGAACATAACCTCTTCCACCATACTCATCAATAAACAAGTACCACTTTTCTTCGGTATTTGATTTAAAGACTGTTGCGCCTTCACCTTGGTTAATGTCCCCTTTTCCAATTCCTTCTTTGATTAGATCAAATTCGGGATCAAGAACAGAGTCGCCAACCTCTTGGAAAATAAATTTCCCATTAGGTGAGTCTGTTGAATTACCTCTTTCATCTTTTGTGAAGCGATAGATTTTATCATTATGTTTAATCATTGTAGTATCAATAATTGAATATCCATAATCCAAATACACTTCTGGTTCGGTGAAATTATGGAAATCTCTTGTTTTTGTGTACATCATTCGTTGATAACTATTACCACTATTTCTATCTTCTTCACTGTCATACAATTTTGAAGCCCAGAAAATAACATATTCACCTGTCGTATCATCATAGAAGTATTCTGGTGCCCATGTATTACCAGCCTCAGGTGGAGCAACTTCTACTAATCTCTGATCTGTCCAATTAACCAAATCAGTAGATTCCCATACCATAATGGAATGGCTTCCGTCTGTTTGTGCTCGGCCCCAATCACCGTTGCCATGCATTTTTAAATCCGTGGCAATTAGATAGAACTTATCCCCCTCTGGTGAACGAAGGATGTACGGATCTCTTACTCCTTCTTCTCCTAATTCAGAAGTTAAGACAGTCTCTCCATCATTTAACAGTTGCCAATTTAATGGATCATTTCCTTCACTTAAGGCGAAGTAAACCTGTTCACCATCGGCTGAACCTTCTCCAGTCATGTAAGGGAAGAAATAGCCTTTAAAGTCTTCATGTTCTGGCATTTCTAATACAGTAGCTGCGAATGCCTTTTTAATAGACTGATCATTTAATGAAATTGTTGCTGTAAGTTTAACGGTTTCATTCCCCTCACCATTTGCTGGACGTGTAACTTCGCCAGTTGGAGTAATGATTGATTCATCTTCAGAAGTCCAAGAAATACTTGTACCATTCTCACCTTCCGTTGGTAATGTTAAATTACCGCGTACATCGTTAATGTTATAAACTTTTAATGCTTCTGCAGCAGTTCTAACAGCTTCAGAATCACCTTGCTTACGAACTACAGTTACAATAAATTCTTTCGTAACAGAAGTATCACCTTTCGAGATAGTCGCAGTCATAACGACATCTTGGTTTCCTTCTTCATAAGAAGGTTGATTAACTGTACCGTCATTTGCAATTATTGCTGGATTACTAGATTCCCAACTCACATTTACCTTCTGTCCCTGAACTTCTAATTCTGATGGTAATGTAATACTTTCACTAATGCTATCTTCATTTGAAATTACTAATTCTGATTTTGCTAAATTAACAATATCCTCTTCTGAAACTCCCGTGATTTCTTCTGAAGATAATGCGTAATTATATACCTTAAAATCAGCTAATTTCCCTGTAAATGCTGCATCAGGTGTGTACAATGATCTTCCAATAAATCCAATAACATCCGATTCTGCATCCACGCCGTCTTCCAAAATATCCATTACCGAATAGGTATGTGGAATATTCCCTATAGCTTGTCCATTCAGGTATAAAGAAATAGATCCTTCTTCAAATGTAGCGGTAAACGTATTATACTCGCCCGAATTAATAGATGCATCTTCATTAACAAGCTCAGTTTCAGAATCTTTAATTCCAAATCTAATCGTGTCATCTCCTTGTTTTGGATTTAAGAAGATATAATTATTTACATCTGGCCATTCACCTGTCTTGGTACCAAGACTATAAAGCCAATGATTAGCACTTGTACTTGTATTAAATGTTGTCTCAATTGTAAATGTTTCATCATCAATTAGCCCTGTAGGTAACTCTATATATTCAGAGTCATCACCAGTAAAGTTTAGAATGGTGTCGCTTTCTTCTTCTGCGAAATCGCCTTCTTCAAACCCTACATAATTTGCATCAAATCCATTGTTCGTTACGTCCGTCAACTTATTATCAGCTTTTGTCATATCATAGTGCGCAACTAAGCCCTCTTCCTCACCTGGAGGTTCAGGTTCTGTAACTTCCACACCGACACCAGGTATGTTGATTTGTAATCTTTCAAATTCTTCTTGTGTTAAATTTAAGACGTCACCATGACGTGGACGATCTGGTAAATTTATATCGTCAGATAATTTCCAATCCGCATTTGCTAAATCAGTTGTTTCAAATAAGTTATAGCCACTTCCGCCACCATACTCATCAATTAATAGATAAAATTTATCTTCTTCAGTATTAGACTTGAAAATCTCAGCACCCTCGCCATGATCTAGTTCATCCATACCAATTCCTTCTTTAATTAACTCAAAATCAGTATCAAAGAAAGAATCTCCTACATCTTGGAAAACGTGTTGACTTATTTCTGCACCACTATTTTGCTTTTCTGTATACCACGTACCCTTGGTGATTCGATAAACTTTATCGTTATAATCAATTGCTACTGTATCTAAAATGTCATGTCCTCTGTCAAATAACGTTTTTGGTTCTGTAAAGTTATGAAAATCTCTTGTTTTTGCATACATAATTCTGTTATGACTTGAGCCATTACCATATCGATCAGCTACACTGTCATATACGAATGAAGCCCAATAAACAATATACTCTCCTGTTGCATCATCATAATACACTTCTGGTGCCCATGTTTGACCTGTTTCTGGAGATGTAATTTCTACCATTCTTTGTTCAGACCAATTTACTAAATCAGTAGATTCCCAGATCATTAGAGAATTGCTTCCTTCTCTTACTGTTCTTCCCCAATTATTATTAGTATCACCATCATATACTTTTAAATCTGTAGCAAGTAGGTAGAATTTATCTCCTTCCGGTGAACGGATGATTGACGGGTCTCTTAAACCTTCTTCACCTAAATGACTTCTAATGACTGGATTACCATTATTAATTGCATTCCATTCTGTTACATCATTACCTTCACTCATAGCAAACCGTATTTGCTCGCCATCTGGCGTGAACTCTCCCTCAAAATATGTTAATAAATATGCAGAATTATCTTCAACAGCTTTGGGCATTTCTTTTACTTTAGCAGTAAATTCTTTTGTATGAGTTTCACTATTTAATGTAAGTTCTGCCGTAAGATCAACAGTCACATCACCTGCACCATTCGCTGGACGAGTAACTTCGCCAGTTGTGGTAATAACTGATTCATCAGAGGATACCCATGTAATTGTACTACCATTGTCCCCTTCAGTTGGTAAATGTAAATTACCTCTAACATCGTCAATATGATGAACAACTAAAGCCTCAACATCCTCTTGAAAGGCTGCAGAATCTTCCTGTCTTTTCAACACTGTTACTGTGAAGTCTTTTGTTTGTGTATCTGTGCCATCAGAAATAGTCGCTGTTAAAACAACCGCCTGATCACCATTATCAAAAGATGGTTTAGTAACTGTGCCATCAGCTGCAATTATATCAGGATGATCGGAACTCCAAGTAATTGTTGTATTATATGCACCACTATCTGGTAATTCTAAATTAGTAGTGATTTCATCTACACTTGGATTAAGTCTCAAATAATCCTCTATATCAATTTGGCCTGCAGCAAATTTAATAAAGAATCCATCTAATCCACCAATAGCGTCAACTTTTGCTTGAGCTTCTACTTGTAAATTCTTTATTTCATCATCGGTTAAAGCGCCTTGATATATTTCAAAGTCAGCAATCATGCCTCCAAAATATGGATCAGGTCCATAAAAAGATTTAGCAATGTTACCACTGATGCCATCTACGTTATTTATTTCTTCCAAAGTAAATGCAGTAGTTTGAGTAGCGACTTCCACTCCATCAATATAGGTTGTTAGAGTCTTATCTGCTCCGTTCATAACCGTAGTAACCAGTTTCCACTCTGTTGCTGCTAATCTCGGAGATGCTTGTGCAGAAACTTCGTTATTATATTGATTTGTTGCCATACCAAATCGGTGGTTATTATTACCGATATAAGACGGTGTATAATACAGATAGCGCATATTATCTTGGCCAAGGCCATATAACCACTGTGCTCCACCTGACCCTTCCCAATTAACTAAGGTAGATACAGTAACACTTTCTAACCCATCTAAAACTCCATTAGGAATTTCAATAAAAGATTCTACATCTCCACCTTGAAAACTTATAACACCTGTTCCAGTATCACTATTTGTGATTAATTCGGCATCTCCTGGATTTACCAACGTGCCATCAAATTCTCCAGCTGAATCAGCTACATTTGTCCCATCTACATTAGACATATCATAATCTAGTATTTTCTGGTCTTCTGCGGCTGCAGATACTTCCATTAAATTAGTAGGAAGTAAAGAAAATAGCATCACTATGATTGTGACTATTGCAAAGGGCCTCGTACTCGACCTTCTCGACATAAACAATCTTCCTTTCCATCTTTTAATAAATTTAGATTAAACTAACAATATGTTAACGCTTAAATATTTGAAGCAATAACTTATAACTTTCATTTACCAGTTGGAAATCAGTTTCGTTTTTGATCATGAATGTTTCCTTGTTTTTTAATTGAAACCCTGTTAGGAAAAGTTCTAACAGGGTTTATGAAGCTATACTACTTTAGTTCAAATGTGTCTGAAACTGGAGTCATGTCTGTTTCTGTAAGACTCTTTCCTTTCCAAAAAAACACTTTCACTTTGTGGTCAGTTACATCAGCTGGAAGCTGTAAGCCTACATCATAAGTTGCTTCTGTGCCTGCTGCGATTTCTTTAGAGACAGATTGAATATCTACCATTCTGTTATTTCCATCGTACAATGCCATCACAACCATAATTGATTCATCAACATCTGAATTATTTGTTACAGTCGTATTTGTATCAAGTTGTTGATTTGCTTGTAAACTATCGGCACTAAATTCAGAACTCACTCCGTAATTGGTATCCTCCACTACTGTCACATTTGCTGTAACATCAATAGTTGGTCCACTGACCAATCCATCTGCATTTGGAATTCCAAAATTAGGTGTGCCATCTTCATTCCAAGTTAATACTTTCACCCTAGTATGTCGGTTAGGATCATACAATGGATCGCCATCAATTTCCTGATAGGAACGGGCGTGATAGACAAGGATATCTGTTACACCGTCTTCAGCTACCGTAAATGTACTGTGTCCAGGACCGTATTGACCTGTAACATCATTACTTTCCATAACTGGTTCAGGAGATTTATACCATGAACTTGGATCCATAATATCGCTATCTTCATCTGCAGTTAATAGACCGATCTTATAATTGTCATCTGTAGCACTTGCAGAGAATGAAACGAATATCTTACCGTTTCGCTTGATAACATCTGCACCTTCATTCACCCAGAAACCTTGTCTTTCCCAATCATAATCTGGAGTTGCGAGTAACATTGGTTCACCTTTAATGGTATAGCCATTCTCCATTTCAGCCATGTAAAGGTTTGATGGGCTGCCGTCTTTTTGTGCCCAAATGTAATAATTTTTACCATTATGCTCAAAAATAGTTGCATCTAAAGAGAAACCTGTGAATGAGAAATCATCATCTTCTGCCTTACCAATCATGCCTTTTTCTTCCCATTCTCCAGTCATAGGGTTGTCACTCGTATTCTCAAGCGCATAAGGACGGATTTTCCAAATGTCACCATCACCGCCACCTGCTGCATAGTGAATATACCAATTACCATCTACTACATGAATTTCAGGAGCCCATATGTGTGCAGATTGTTCACCAGACTCATGTGCTTCCCAAATCACTTTTTCTTCTGCTGTTGAAAGACCTTGAATTGTTTTCGATCTTCTCATTATAATTCGGTTATATTCTGGAACAGATGCCGTAAAGTAGTAGTAGCCATCTGTATGTTTGTAAATATTTGGATCCGCTCTTTGCTCGATAAGTGGATTCGTATAGTTATATTTTGCTGCTAATCCTTCTACAGTAAAACTACCTGTTTCAGCATATTGATCCATACTCACATCGTTCCAATCAACCGCCAACTCATCTGTCATCCCATTACTGTAATTAGCTGTTACTGTTGATGGAAGTTCAGGTGCCTTACCGGCAGTTGTCTGTACATTCACATCCTCAACACTCAATAATTCAGAAACATGTACATTTCCAACTGCTTTAATATCGGTACCATAAACTGTTCCTTCTACTTGAACTGTTGATCCCAATTCTGAAAGAACTTCATCTGAAATTTTTTCCCATTTAACATTCACTTCACCAGTACTGCCATCATAATAATTGACAGTTACTTTTTCAGGAAGCTTTGGTGGGTAATATGCTGGCGTAATTACTTCTACTTCTTCAACCGATTCAATGTTATCTGCAAGAACTGTAACTTGATATTCTTTCGTATCAGAATAATCGCCTCGGCTTAGTGTTGCTGTTAATGTTATTGTTGCATCTTCTTCATCTGATCCAGGTCTTGTAACTACACCTTCGTCAGACACAACACTTGCATCATTTGATGTCCATGAAACATTGACACCATTTTCAGCAGTTCCCGGCAAGCTAATATCAGCTATTACTGCTGATGTGTCATCTAAAGTTAAAGAACTTTTCGCTCTACTTACTGCATCTTCATCTGAAAATGACTCTGCAATAACTTCTAATATCTCTTCTTCAGTTAAACCCTGATCATATAAACGGAAATCACTTACTTTAGCGTCAAGGTAAGGATCTGCACCGTAGTTAGATCGCCCAATAAAGTTACGAGTTGTATTTCCTAAAACTGCATCGTCAGTCATTTCAGCAACTGCAGTTCCATTACTATAGATTGTAAATTCCTCTCCTGACTTTGTTACAGCAAGGTGTGTCCATTCCCCTACACTTGGTGCACCAGAAGTTGCCGTTACAACTGCACCTCTATTATCTAAACGTAGGTTTGGCGTTAAAAAGGTAGTGGATGCATTTGAACCTGTTCCAAAATCAAAAACACGCGCCCAATCTCCTGTTTTAGAATCTAAATAAACCCATGTAGAAAATGTATAGTCTTCTAATTCACTTGCAACTCCAGATGGTAACGTGACATGTTGATCACTATTATAATCTAGGTCAATAGCATCTTTAGAGTCAATATTCGTCATAGAAGCTCCATTTACTGCTGTAGCATGGTTACCAGTGCCGGATAAATCCGGAACAGTTGTACCATTTAACTGATCAAATTTATACCATGTTACGAGTTCACCAGATACTTCAGTTGTCACATACACACGTGCTTCTACTGGTTCAGATGTGCCATTAATTGTTCCTGTTACTGTAAAACTTGCTCCAGCTCTGCTTAGTTGATCAGAATTAATCGCATCCCAAGTAACTGTGACATCATCACTAGAACCATTTTTGTACGTTACATTTACAGTGTTAGGCAGTGTTGGTTCTTCCCCAACTACTGTTGATACTGATATTGGCTCAAAAGTATCTATTGTTTTGTCCGTTGTCACTGTAATATTTGCAACCGCTTTTATTTCTGTTCCTTCGACTGTACCTTCTACTCGAAAAGCACCTGCAGAAGCATAGTCTGATTCTTGAAATTCATCCCAATTGACAGCTAATTGCTCTTTCGTTTCATTCGGATAATTGACTGTCACTTCAGATGGGAGTGTTGGAGATTCCCCAACCATAGTTGTAATGTTTACTTCGTCAATCGATGAAATAGTGAAATCAAAATCTGCTAATGTTCTAACTTCAGTTATATCTAATGCTCTATCATAGATACGGAAATCAGAAATTTGACCGTCTAAGCCTTTACCCTCCACCTGTTCATGAGGCATTGCATGAAAACCGATAAAATTATTTGCCTCAACATCTATGTCTCCAGCATCCATTCCTATTTCTGTCGATCCATCAAGCGTACCATTTGTATAGTGGTATAATGTTTGTCCAGAAATAACTGTTGCAACGTGTACCCATTCCTGTGATGATACTACACCTGTTTGTACACTTGGAAACGGATATGGACCAAACAACTCAAGACTACCATTGTCAGTGTCAGCAGCTTTAACTGCATAATTAAGTGAATAATCTGTATTTTCCCCGTCTATAAAATTACCAAAGGCATACAAAGATGCCCAATCTTTATGTGATTCTACTTTGACCCATGAACTAATTGTCACATCTGTTAGCCCATCAAATATTCCAGTTGGTACTGTTACATAATCTTGGTCGCCATCTAATGTAACGGCTCCACCTTTGTCAGATGTAGTGATAGAAGCATCATTCACTAATGTCCCGTCATTACCATTACCGGATGCATCTGTTACTGTTGAGTCAGTATTTCCCTCAAAGTCATACCATAAGACCAGATCCTGTTCCAAATCCGTTGCCGCCGCCTTAACCGTTGGAACGACATTTACAGGAAACATACTGAATAAAATGGCAAAAACAGATAAGAGTGCAACCATTTTTCTATAGTAACGCTTACGCATATTGAATCCTCCCTTACATATTTTCTTGCTAGCTATAAAATTTTCAAATTAGCTAGACAATGTTTATTCCACTCTTCTTTTTCTAGCATAAAGAATTGTAGCAACACCTAGTCCAAGTAAAATTGTACCTATTAATAAATAGTTAAATAGATTTGTAGCTGTGTTTGGAAGATCTTTGTCTTCGTTATTCTGGTCTGATGAAGTTCCTTCGCCGTCTTGGCCATCTTCACCATCTGCGCCGTCTTCACCATCTTCACCATCTGCGCCATCTGCGCCATCTGCGCCGTCTTCACCATCTGCGCCGTCTTCACCATCTGCGCCGTCTTCGCCGTCTTGACCGTCTTCACCGTCTTGGCCATCTCCCGGAGATGTTGATGAGATGTTAAAACTAGACTCATACGGACTTTCAAGATCAGATGCTCCAATAACTACACTATAGGAGCCATCAACGACACTATTTAACATGTAATTAAAACCAAAATCACCATTTCCATCAGTAATTGTCTGATCTAGGTAATCAACATCTCCTTCAGGAGAAGTCACTTTAACTGTGACATTCTTACCAGCTTGGTCCTGTAAAACACCAGAAATATCAACTAGTTTTGTATCAGAATTACTAGAAATCACTACATCTTTTAATACAACTGGTCCACTTACATATTCCTCAACTTTTACTTGAATTGTAGATGAGTAGTTACCATCTTCTGTATATGCAATGATTTCTGCTGTTCCTGAAGACTTTCCATTTACCGTAACAGTTGTTGTGCCATTATAAGAATCATAGTAAGAATCAGAAATATCAACAACATCTGGATTAGTAGAATAGAATTTAACTTGTTTTTCAAGCGCTTGATCCGGTGTTACTGAAGCTACTAAAGTCGTTTCTGATCCTTCCTGTACAGATACAGAATTTTTATCTAGTTCGATTCCAGTTACTTCAGCTCCAGATATACGGAACGTTGCATTCCCATCTGGTGAATTAGAATCCACTGTACTTAAACCAAGTGAAAAATCATTCTCTTGATATAAGAACAACGTATCGTCATTATAAGTCTGGAATGAAGACCAATCTGAGTCTGCTAAACCTGAAACTTGTTTAAATGTAGCGTTCTCCTCAAATGTAGTTGTCCCATCATGCTTTGCTAATTCAACACTTGATCCATTTTTAACCAAGTAGTATCCTGGGTTGTTTTCCGATTGGAACGATATAAACTCTTCACCATCATCTGCTAAACCAGACACCGTATGCCATTTAGAATCATACGTATTACTGTCAACTGGATCAACACGAAGATTATCATCTAAATGTCGAACATACCGGTTATTGTCATCAAATGATTGAATAAAATAACTTGAAGCGTCTATACCTGAAGCAGTTGGAATCATTTTTTGTATTGTTCCATCTGGATTATATTGTAACTTTTCAATTGAAACAGAACGTCTATAATCTCCACCTGTTGGTAGAGCAGCTGTATGGTAAATAAAATACGATTCACCTTTAAATTCTATGGTAGCTGGATGGTTAGTTCCTGTTCCAGGAAGAGCATCCATTAACAAACCTTTATATTCCCAAGGTCCCTCTGGACTATCACTCATTGCATAAGCTAAATCTTCCGGCCAATTCATCGCATAAGAAAGGTAATATTTACCTTGATATTCATGGACAAATGGAGCCTCGGTAAAAGTCCCTGGCATATCAAATTCAACCTTCTGGATTTCTCCATCTAGCTCGGTCATATTATCTTTTAATTTTGCATAGTATAAATGAACATTTCCCCAATATAAATGTACTTCACCATCATCATCAATGAACACAGTTGGATCAATGTCATCCCAAGACCATCCACCCATGTTATCAGGGTTTTCTGTATCCGAACTCGTTACTAATGGAGCACCAATCGCATCTTCCCACCCTGTAACTGGGTCATCAGATACTGCTACACCAATAGCCTTGCCTGAACCATTGCTGTTTTCTACTGTTGTGATCCAATAAAATTTTCCATCTTTCTCAATTGTTTCTGAAGCCCAAGCAGAATCTCCTTGTGCCCAATCAAAAATATCGTCAGAAACTGAACCCTCAAATTCCCAATTGGTCATATCACTAGAAGAATAAATACTCCACTCTGGAAGTACATAGTCACCTCCGCTTGCTGTTGCGCTATCATGACCTGTGTACAAATAAACCTTGCCATCATATTCAATTGCAGCCGGATCAGCGCTAAAGTAATCTTTAATCACTGGATTATCTGCATTTACAGCACTTGCGAATAGCAATGAAACAAGTACTGTCATGAGAAGCATTGTAATTGATTTTTTCATGGTTCTCCTCCCACTAAACAAAATTTTAGAAAATTTGAACTTTTGAACCAAAAGAAGAAGAATATGTAGCTTATCCCGGATAATATAAACTTCACTATAATGAACACTAAGTTATATTATCAGAGGGTTCTTCGACTTTTCTGCAATTACAAATATCACCCCCTTTAATTCATATCTGGAGATATTAAACATAACTTCGCTTCATGTTTCTTTTACAAAAGTTCTCCTTAGTAGTTAATTTCTTATTGCTCAATAAAATGGTTTATCCCTTTGTAGGATCAAAGTATTGAATTGTATGTAAGCGTTTTCTTTGATTTGTTTAGTTCTAATCCCTATTTAAATTAGAGTCTTTATAGGGCTTTAAAGTAAATCTTTTATTTTATGTATTACACCGACTTCCAAGCGATTGCATGGAAGTCAGTGTTGCCTTGACAAGTTACCTATTCATTTTTCGTTTTCTAGCATACAGAGCAGTTAATCCACCTGCTACTAGTAAAATCATCCCTATCAATAGATAGTTAAATAGATTTGTCGCTGTATTTGGCAGTTTTTCATCTTTCCCTGAAGTCGCATCGCCATCTTTATTATCTTCACCGGCTTGAGAACCTTCATTATCTGCGCCGTCTTGGCCATCTTCACCATCTGCGCCGTCTTGACCGTCTTCACCATCTGCGCCGTCTTGGCCATCTTCACCATCTGCGCCGTCTTGACCGTCTTCACCATCTGATCCATCTTGGCCGTCTTCTCCATCTGCGCCGTCTTGACCGTCTTCGCCTGGTTGACCGTCTCCAGGAGTTTCATCAGTCTCTACAAACACACCGTATGTTGAAAAGTGCGAAACAGCTATGGTTATGGTTTTATTTTCTTCGTCTATATCACCGCCACGGTGTTCCCACTCTTTTGCATTTTCATTGTAATAATAAATAGCTAGACTAGTTGCATCTACAGCTTCGTCATAACCCATTACTAATGAAAAATCACTATTTGGTGCTTCTGAACCTTCTGGGAATTCAAATGTAAATGTTAAGTTGTCACCAGATGGTACAAGGCCATCATAGTTTGTTTCTTCTACATTTTTCGTTTCCACTTTCATTTTTGTTCCTACTGGTAAATCTGCTGGCATCGTTACTTTTGCACTTGTACCTGTAACCGTATATGTTTCACCTGCTTCTACCTCTTGTGAATCTCCACCTAATGTTAATTCATTCCTATCATCACCTGGTGTAGTATCAGTTGCTTCTTCTACAGTTACTTCGCTAGTTGCCATATGACCGCCGTCAGCTGTAGTCACTGTAATGAATGCAGTACCAGCTTTAACTGCAGTTACGTTACCACTTTCATCGACAGTTGCTACTTCTTCATTACTGCTAACCCATGCGACTGCTTTATTAACTGCTGTATCCGGAATTACCGTTGCTGTTAACTGACTTGATTCACCTTCAGTCAATTCTACGGTTTCC
>NZ_JASTZU010000012.1 GCF_030282825.1 Aquibacillus rhizosphaerae | reverse complement strand
CCAATACACTTGGCGCATGAAGTGAAACCGGTCAGCAATAATTAATGGATTACCCAATGCCTTACGTACAGCTTGCTTGAAAGACTTTGACAAATCCATCACCACAATCTCCGTCTTACTGGTATCACAGGACTGTAAATAGGACTGTATTGTGTCTACTTTTCTATCGGATAACACATCCACAATTTCTTTATTCTCTACATCTGCGATGACGGTTTGAAACTTTTCCCCACCTGCATCACCCTTGAATTCGTCAATAGATATAGCTCGCGGAAGAACTTTTGTAGTTTCGATTTTATGTCGATTAAATAAGCGCAATAATCGATTTGTCGTCATCCCTGTTAACTGAGCTGCAGTAGTAAAAGAACCAACAGCCGTATAAGTTAACGCAGTCGTCTGCACCACATTTGTACACCGCTGATAGCGATCCACCATCTGTAGTTTTTCGTAAAAGGTATGGTTACAATTCACACAGAGGTATCGTCTTTTGCATAAGGAAATTTTCAAGGATCTATTAGACATAATTGATCCCTGGATTTTCTGGTTGCGATAACCATGAACACGTTTCGTTTTCGTACTACAAAACGGACACTTCTGTTTTTTGACTTTTGTCCGCAATTCCACCAACAAATAGTCGGATTGATCACTGAAATCCCATACATCAACATGCTTGTCTTTAATCCCTAACATTTCTATGATAAAATGATTTTGCACTCTTTCCCTCTCCTTTTTCCTTTTGTCTCAACAACTTTAGGTTAACAAAAGAGAGGGGAATGAGTGTATTTTTTTGTTTTTCTTTTGTCCCTTGATAGGACTGAGGACACCACCACATTCAGTATAGAGCCAATATTTTTATATAATATCTAAAAAACAAATGAATTAAAAAAACCTTCAAAAGGAATATTATTGTTCATTCCTTCTGAAGGCTTTTTATATGATTTAATGATTTGCTAATTTTGCATCTGGCTTGTCATAAACAGCTCTTTTTTCAATTAGTATTGAGCTTTCTTTGTTGAGACCAATTACATTTACTTCTTTTCCATTCTCTTTGTATTTAAGAACTATTTTATCAATCGCTCCTACAGCAGAATCATCCCATAAATGCGCTCGACTCAAATCTAATTCAATATAATTAACATCTTCTTTAAAGTTAAATGATGCAACAAGATCTGTTACAGAAGCAAAAAATAATTGTCCAGTTATTCTGTATATCTTCTTATTACTTCCTTCAACCATTATACTTTTCACATCTAGTTTTGAAATTTTAGAGGCAAAGAAAATTG
Organism: Aquibacillus rhizosphaerae; assembly: GCF_030282825.1. Lineage (GTDB taxonomy): Bacteria > Bacillota > Bacilli > Bacillales > Amphibacillaceae > Aquibacillus_C > Aquibacillus_C rhizosphaerae. Next base: position 199,802 of record NZ_JASTZU010000012.1, on the reverse strand, counting down.
CACTTAAAACCACACCTGCTAGAACACCCTTAGACAAATCGTGCGTATAAACAACCGTCCCAACAGTTACTATCATCACAATCGCATCCGTTTTTGGCATTAAATGAAGCGTCTTTAATGAACTCCAATCAAAGGTACCTATCGACACCATAATCATTACACCAACTAGTGCCGCCATAGGTATTTGAACGAGTAAGTCATTAAAAGCCAAGATTAATACCATAAGAAAAACCCCTGCAGTTAAAGCAGACAATCTACCACTACCACCGGACTTAACATTAATAACTGACTGCCCAATCATTGCACATCCAGCCATGCCGCCAAAGAAACCAGAAACAATATTAGCAATCCCTTGTCCTTTAGCTTCCTTATTTTTATTACTTTCTGTATCTGTCATATCATCAACAATTTGGGCAGTTAAGAATGATTCTAACAAGCCAACAATTGCAAGAGCCAAAGAAATCGGAAAAATAATTGCTAACGTTTCAAAATTCAATGGAATACTAGGCAATAAAAACATTGGTAATGCTTGTGTTAATTCTCCCATATCTCCTACAGTTCGAACCCCACTCCCAGAGTAGATAGCAATAATTGTAATTACAACTATAGCTACTAACGGAGCAGGAATTACTTTTGTAAACCTCGGTAAAATATAGATAATGGCTAAAGCACCAGCTACCAGAGCATACATCTGCCATGACTCACCAACAAAGTGATCTAATTGCGAAGTGAATATTAATATAGCTAAGGCATTAACAAAGCCAATCATAACTGAGCGTGGAACAAACTTCATAAACCTTGCTAATTTTAGCGCACCCATTATAATTTGTATAATTCCAGTAAGAATAGTTGCTGCTAATAAATATTGTAATCCGTGCTCAGCTACGAGCGTAATCATTAATAGTGCCATTGCACCAGTGGCAGCCGATATCATTCCAGGCCTCCCACCTACAAATGCAATAACGACTGCAATACAAAAAGATGCATATAACCCTACCATTGGGTCAACACCAGCAATAATGGAAAAGGCAATTGCTTCAGGAATTAGCGCAAGTGCCACGACATGGCCTGCAAGTATATCTCCTTTAACATTACCGAACCATTCTTTTTTCATTGTTGCTATATCCAATTCGAACATCTCCCCTTGTTTATTGAAATATTCATTTAATTGTAGGACACTGTGAAAAAATTTGGATTTTTTCTAACAGAGGGCCACACTTAAATGAATATATTTATTTTATGACTTTCAACTCTCATGAAAGTCGGACCGTTTATGACAAAAAGTATCTTACCATATGTTATTTAAATCCCAAAGTACGATGTAAGCGCACGTCATTGGCGTTTAACTTCAATTTCCTTCAAATATCTTAAAATTAATCTTTTTTTCAAAAATAGTATTTTATAATCAAATAAAATGTTTTCCCAAAATTCCTTACTTCTTCTGACTAATTCAACTTATTTTACAAACAATAAGATTAATTAAAGCGGAAGGTGGTAGGAAATGAAACATATAAAAGCCATTGGAATTAAATTCATCGTAATTAGCATTGTACTCTTTTCAATTCTCGCAAGTTTTTATACAGCAACCTTAACTGATATCCTTTTGTTAAGTGTACTTATTACTGGTGTTGCATATGTAGTAGGGGATTTGTATATCTTGCCACGTTTCGGAAATTTAGTTGCTACAACTGCGGACTTCGGATTATCTTTTTTCGCAATCTGGGTATTAAGTAATTTATTATTTCTAGCAGATTATGGTGTTGTAACAGCTTCTTTTTTTAGCGCAGTTTTAATTAGTAGCTCTGAAGCGTTGTTCCATATCTATATGCAAAATAAGATATTAAATCATCAAAAAGATATGTATATAGATCGCAAAAGTACCATGGGAAATTTACAAACGGAATTTGCCGAAGAAAACCCTAATAAAGATATTATTGAATTGAACAAGGAAGACAATAAAGAGGACTAGCTCATTAAAGGCAGGATTCCGCCTGCCTTTAATGAGCCATACATTTACATAATACACCAAATAGGAGGATTCGAGGATTTTCGTGGTAGTTCTAACTGATGCACATGCACTCTTTACAGTAACTTTACTTCAATAAGGTCGTTTTTTACATTTATTCTTTATATCCTTATAGTAGAATCTTTATTCTATCGAGGAGTGATAAATGTGAATATTGCGATTTTCACCGATACCTACACACCAGATGTAAATGGTGTAGCAAAAACACTAAAGAGGTTCACAGACTACTTAGAGAGTAATGGAGATAATTACAAAGTTTTTGCTCCTAAGAGTGCGAAGTCGATTAACGAATCTGATCATATTTATCAACATACTAGTATTCCATTTCTTCTTTATCCTGAGTGTCGTTTTTCCATTCCTAATTTGCTTCACGTAAAGGCTGAGCTAAAACAATTTGAACCTGATATTATTCATGTGGCTACTCCTTTTAGTATCGGTTTATGTGGAATGCATTACGCTCAGAAGAACAATGTTCCATTGGTTGGTTCGTATCATACTGATTTCGATAAATATTTAGAATATTATAAACTAGGCAAATTATCGAATGGGTTGTGGAAATACCTCAACTGGTTTTATAAACCAATGGAAAAAATTTTTGTACCATCAATGGATACTCTACAGCACTTGAAAATCCGAGGATTTGATCAATTAGATATTTGGGAAAGAGGAGTTGATTCTAACTTATTCCACCCTAACTACAATATAGAAGATTTACGCAATAAATATCAAATAAAGGAAAAGTTTATTCTTTCTTATGTTGGAAGACTCTCCCCTGAAAAAGACATTGATTGCCTCACAAGTATAATAAATTCACTTCCTTCTGAATTGTCTAATCAGATTCATTGGTTAATCGTAGGTGATGGACCATCAAAAGAAGAACTTAAAAACCATATAAGGCAACCAGTAACTTTCACAGGATATTTACATGGTGAAAATTTAGCGGAGGTTTATTCCTGCTCAGATTTATTTGTATTTCCTTCCTCTACAGAAACATTTGGTAATGTTGTTTTAGAATCTTTGTCTTCAGGAACACCTGTAATTGGAGCAAATGCTGGTGGAGTTAAGAATATTATTGAACACAATAAGCAAGGGCTATTATGTCCACCTAACCATGTACCAAGTTTTGTTCAATCGATTGTAAGTACCCTTGAAGATGAATCAAAAAGAAAAAAAATGTCCTTTACAGCAAGAGAATATGCGAAAAGTAAAACATGGAATAATATTTTTAATTTATTACTAATAAATTATCAAGCTGTAATTTCACAAGAAACCTTGAAAAAGCATGCGTGAAGTAAAAATAAAGCGAGTAAAGAGCAACCTATAAATTGCTCTTTATCGCTTTATTTTTTTATAAGAAGGGCCTCACTAGCAAGTAGCAGACCAATCTCCCTATTATCATTCCAAATTTTATCATAATTCTTTAAAGGAACAGGTCTTGGTCCTACTAACGGTGATATCTCAGGTGTAAAACCTGGTCTCTTTATAAAGTCTAAAAACCAATCCGTGAATCCACCTCCACTTGGATTCGGTCCAGGATATACTAATTGATAGCCAGTTTTTTCACTTATCTTTTCTGCAATTCTCTTTGTTGTTTTTAATAACTCGCCTTTACTTTTATACTTCCAAAATAGTTCTTCTCCTGAAGAGTGATAAGCTACGGCAATTTTAAAATCATGGTGAAGTGTAAAATTATAAACTGCCTTTGTCTCTGGCTCACTTAAAGGTGAAGGGCCTTTATACATCATTGGTCCCGGCCTTGTAACATTATCGTCAAGTGTTGCCCATCCGGCAGGATATTGACGGTTTAAATCTACTCCACGAATATTTGCTTTCCAAGAGGAGTAATCATGATTATAATTATTTAACTTTAATACTTCTTCAGGCTTTTTTGCACTACTATGACCTTTTTGTACAAGGGTCACACCGTCGGGATTTACCATTGGAACAAACCAAATCGAAGCTTCTGTTAATATATCGCCAGGAAAATAATCTCCTATTTTAGTATGATTAACGAAAGATTCACAGTAGTCCTCAATCATGTTCATCAACAAATTAGTTGTAAGCCACTCTCTCGCATGGTGGGAACCATTCATAAAAATTTCTGTTTTTCCTGTCCCTACTCTCAGAGCATAAATTTTCCTTCCATCTACAGAATTCCCAATTCTTTCACTTAAAATGATATCCGTATACTTTTTTTCTAACTTTATAATGTCTTCCTTCATTTGTTCATACGTATAGATTTGTTTCGGGTTCACAATAATAGCCAAAACCCCCCCTTCTTCACTCTCCTTTTTACTATACGAGAAAAAGATTGGGTGTATAACCAAATAGTTACGGACCTTCTTGTAATGCACGCCCAGCAAGTAAGTTTATGACCATATCATCCATCGGGGGATTATGTAAACCAGCTCTTACATCACGGTAATATTGTTCAAAAGAAAACTTTTTGGAAAGACCTCTTCCCCCAACAATTCGCATCGCTAAATCAACTACCTCATTGGCTAAATTAGTTGCTGTTGTTTTTACTGCAGCAAGTTCTGGTCCAAGACTGTCCCTCTTTTCAGGATATTGGTCCCATTTCTCAGCAATTGCATACATAAAATAACGAGCCTGCATTAACTTTAAGTCCATTTCTCCAATTTTTTGTTTAATATGAGCCACCTCAGAAATAGGCGTCTTTAAACTATTGGGTTGAAAGTTTTTTGCAAAGTTTATAGCATCATTTCTTGCAGCAATTGCAATTCCTAAATAACAAGCGGGAATATGTAATAACCAACCTTTTGGAGAAGGTTTACTATTTCGGTTATTCACTTCAACTAATAAGTCGTCTGATAAACTGACGTTCTCTAACACAAGGTCATCACTTCCTGTGCCTCTCATCCCTAGTGTATCCCACGTATGTTCAACACGAATTCCTTCTGTTCCTTTTTTAATTAAAAAAGATCCAACCGTATCTATATCTTCAACATAGGCTGTAACAATATAATAATCCAATACACTTGCCATAGTAGTAAAGGTTTTTCTACCATTGAGAATATAATGATTCCCATCACGTACAGCACGAGTTTCTGGAATTCCTCCCCTTGTTGGACTTCCCGTTGCTGGTTCTGTTGCTGCTCGATTGATAACAGCTTTATTTTCATTTATTTCCTTGGCAATCATAGAGAATTTATCAGGGGACCATAACGTTTGTTCACTTAGTTCCATTACAATTCCCATATGCCAACCAATCGATAAAGAAGTGGCACCATCACCTTCTGCTAGCTTCTCTTGTAATAAAAGCAATTCGTAAAGACTTAATGCCTCTCCTCCATGAGCTTTAGGTAATGTTAATGAAACATACCCCTCTGTTTTTAAATCATGTAAATTATCTAAAGAGAATGTAGCATGTTTTTCTCCATCCGCTACTCTTCCCTTCACTTTGACTGCTAGCGTTTCAGCAATAGTAAACAAATTCTGTTGTCGTTTATTTTTTATGAAAGGTTGAAACAGATCTGACATGATAAAGACCTCCTATTTAATCGTTACTTACATGATACAGTAGCTTTTTATGATATTCCACTTCCACCCATTTTTTGAACAAAAGTGCAGGGCGCCTTCGAAACAAGAAAAAAACATGTTTCTGTGATGCCTTTCTTTGTAGCATTCCTTTGTGCTCACCCTAGGGCAATTAAGACAAACATCTATCTGATGCTCTTTACCACATAGATGTTTGTCTCTGGTAGGCGCTGAAGCTGGACGTGGCACATGCAATAGTCAGTTACCCACTGGACACTAAATCTATAATTTCCTTGCTAAAAAAAGCGATAGAGCTATTATTTCGCTCTACCGCTTTTATGGTTAGACTATTATATTAAAGCTCACAAAAGAATCTAAAATTATAACTGAAGTTGACTCATTATTTCTTTTAAACTCTTTTGTCCATTCTGAATTTCTTCGACAGAACCTGTTAATTGCTCAGAAGTAGTGGCCACTTCCTCAATCCCAGCAGCAGCTTCTTCAGATACTGAAGCAATGTTAGTTATAGAATCATTTATAGTTTTAGTATTATCCAGAACATCATATAGTGAATTTGAAACCATTTCTATTTCTTTTCCAATATTGTTAATAATTACATTTAATTGATTAAAGGTATCACCGGTAGTAGCGATTTGATTAGAGCCTTCGGTAACAGCATCATATCCTAGTTCCAAGGTTTCAACTGCTAATTTAGATTCTGTTTGGATACCATTTGCGGTTGTAGTTATATCTGTGATTGAATTACTTACTTGTTCAGCCAATTTACGTACTTCATCCGCAACAACAGCAAATCCACGACCTTGTTCACCTGCTCTCGCTGCCTCAATTGCAGCATTTAAAGCAAGTAAATTTGTTTGCTCAGCAATTTCTTGAATTACTGTAACTAATTGTGTTATTTTCAAAGTCATATGATCCAAACCTTGCACCTTTTCTAATGACTGCTTAATTGTTTCATCTATAACTTGCATCTTTTCTATCGATTGATTCATCAGTTCCGTGCCTTGTTCTGTGATTGATAACATTGATTTTGATTCCGATTTAATATTTTCCCCGTTCGTAACTACATTCATAATGGTTGTCGTAAATGCTTGCATTGTTTCAGTCAATGAAGACGATGCATTTGCTTGTTCCTCAGCCCCACTAGACAGCTCTTTCATTGTAGTCACAATTTGATTACTTCCTGATACAAGACGTTCTGTAGATAATTCGAAATTATCACCTTGATTGGTAATATGGTCGGCAATTGATGAAATGTATTCAAACACTTCGACTTTTTTCTCATTTAAGATATGTACATATTCATTTATTTCATCTAATTCTTTTAAAACAGTGGCAGCATCTGTCATAGATACTACTTTATCACTGGCAGTCTCTTTAATTCTCGTATTAATATTATTTATTTGTTTCACTAGTTTCTTTGAAGATAGAAAAGCAATTACAATACCTATCAATACGAAAGCTAACAATAGTACATAATAATAAATTGGAGTAGATCCATCACCTGTAATAAAAAATACACTGATACATACGGCCAAAAGGTTGATTAAAATTACTAATCCAAAACTCATTGTCAAACTTGATTTTATTTTCATTTCATCTCTCCTAGTTAAGTTAAATATATATTGTTTATATCGGATTGCCTCTAAAATAGTTAACTAGATTTAACATTTCTTTTAATCACTCACAGTAGTTCCTTTCCAAACTTATCTTTGTTATAGTATGATAATATGTCTGCTAGTTGAGTCCATTTCATAATTACCTTATTCAGTCATCTACGACAATATATAGTTTGAAAATGGTTTTATCCACCCATACATTGTTGTAGGTGACGACAAAATTGATATTAGGAAATTGATTAAGTTAGTTTTAGAAAGGAAAAAACTATCATGCGATTGTTTCACGAAGGTTTCCATTTTTATATCTGTGGAATTTTAATACTTACACTTGGAATAGCACTTACCATTCAATCTCAGTTAGGTGCCTCGCCATTTGATGCTCTTCTTGTGGGACTCCACCGAACATTCGGTTTAACGATTGGAAGCTGGGAAATTGTTGTCGGGCTAACTATGGTTCTTTGTAATTCAATTGCCGAGAAAAAAAGACCTGAGTATTATGCATTGCTAACTTCATTCATTACAGGAGCAGGCATTGATTTTTGGCTGCTATTAATAAATAATTGGATTGCTCCTGAAGCTTGGATGGGTCAATATATCAGTTTGACCATTGGAATTTTATTAACTGGAATTGGTGTAGCAACATACTTACAGTCAACATTTGCTCCAAACCCTCTAGATCGTTCCATGTTAATTATTTCCCGTTTAACCGGATGGAACATGACTTATTCTAGAGCTTTTATTAGCATTATTCTTGTTATATTAGCTTTCTTTTTCAATGGTGCGATTGGCATTGGCACCTTAATTAATGCACTTGTAACTGGTGCGCTTATAACAATCTTTTTGCCTTATATAAAAGCGATTTATGATCGACTGTCTGCACGCCATAATACACTATCATCTTAGATTGTAGTGCTGATAGTCTTAAAACAAAAAATCCGATCAACATTATCTGATCGGATTTTCCTACTATAACTTGAGCTTAAATCTAGCAATTAAACTATTAAGTCTCTCAGTTAGAGATGCTAGTTCATTTGAACTTGTTGCGACTTCCTCCATCGAACTACCTGTTTGTTGAACAGATGCAGATGTTTGTTCAATTCCCGCTGCGGATTCTTCTGATACTGCAGCAATTTCCTCAACAGCTTTATTCATATCTTCACTGTTAGAAGCTATTCCAGATAAATTGGTAGAAATAGTTTTTATTCCTTCTGCCATCTCTATTAATGATTGATTGATTTGTTCAAACGTATCACCGGTCGAAACAATTTGACTCATTCCACCTTCAACTTCTTTATATCCTACGGTCAATGATTCTGTAACACTCGTTGTCTCATTTTGAATACTCTTTACTATTTGTGTAATATCAGTAACAGACAATGACACTTGTTCCGCTAACTTCCTTACTTCATCTGCTACAACAGCAAATCCTTTACCATGTTCACCTGCTCGAGCAGCCTCTATAGCAGCATTAAGTGCTAACAAATTAGTTTGATCTGCAATATCTTTAATAACTCCAACTAATTTTGTTATTTTTTGCGATTGTTGATCTAACCCTTTAACTTTTACCACTGCATCCTGGACAATTTTATCGATGGTTCCCATTTGGCTAATGGATGAATCCATCGATCTTTTTCCTTCATCAGAAAGTCCAATCACATGCTGTGATGATTTGTAGATAATTTCTCCACTATCATTTGCTTGATGTATCTTTTCTGTAAAATTTGTCATTGACGTAGCTAGTTCACTAGCATGGTTAGCCTGTGAATCAGCACCGGATGATAGTTCCTGCATGGTAGAAGCAATTTGGTTGCTTCCTTCTTTTACTTCAATTGTAGCTAATGTTAACTGCCCACTCTGAGTTGAAACAGATTCAGAAACATCACTAATTTCTGCGATAAGCACTTTTAAATTTTGATTCACTTTATTAGTGGCGTTCACTAAAACCCCTATTTCATCGCTAGCATTGGACACCAGCGGCTCGTTACTTAAATCACTATTTGCAATCAAATCCATTCGCTCACTTACTCTTTTTATTGGCTTAGAAATCATATTCGAAACTATAATTGCTGTTATTAGACTTATTAATACTACTAGAAATGAGATAATTATTCCTGAAAAAAATGACGAATTAGCTAAGGTAATTAGTTGATTTCCTCTATTTATAATAGAAGTTTCTCTACTGTCAACTAATTGACGATAACCTCTCATTAGTCGATCCGAGAACAAGTTAACCGTCTTAAGGTTTTGTCTTGCCAACTCTTCATTGCCACCATCATATACCTCGAACACTTTATTTCGCAGGAAGTTTTCTAAGATGATATTCTGTTCAACTAAATCCTGAATTTCTTCAGATTCACTAGATTGCAACATTTCTTCTTCTAATAGTTTACTCTCTTCTGTAAGTTTGTTAAAACGATCTAAATCACTACCGTGACCAAACAAAATATATGCTCTTGCTAAACTTATCCGTTCTGTAATATTGTTCAGCAACTTTTCATCAGCTAATAGCATAGGAAGTTCTTCATTAATAATAACTTCCGCACTGTTTTTGTTAGAGTTTTGCGCAATTGAAATAATTACCCCTAAACAAATTACAAAAATAATAACGATAGAAAATCCAAATAATATACGAGCTTTTATACTTTTAAACCTAATTATCTTTCTTTTGTTTTTCCCATTATCTTTGTTAACCTTTTCTTTTCGATTCATCCTTATTGATTTAACAAGTTTTTTCATTTGCCACACCTCTTCCTTTTCTTTACGAATAGAAGCTTAACCATTATGAAATCGCTATCATCTTTTTGGTTAACCTTTTCATATAGGTAAATACGTTTAGAAAGCCCAATTCTATTACTTGACCCAATACATCATTACCTTATTCAGCCATCCGCAACAATAAATGGTAGGGAAGCGTTTTCAAATGACTGTATACTGTTGTGATGGAATTTAAATTAGTATTATAAAATTGATGATTACCTTTAAAAAAGAAAAATTCAAGCAGCCTACTCAAACCCCGATAAGCTTAAGACAAACACCTATGTGGTGCTATTCACCTCATAGATATTTGACTTAAACCCTAGAAGGGGGTAGGCGCTTGAGCTAAAAATCTCTAATTTTTTTTGCCTTCTTATCTTTTTATATTATCTAAAAGATTTTAGCTAATGCTTGTTGAATTCTTTCTTGGTCAAATGGTTTAACAATAAAATCCTTAGCACCAGCTTGGATTGCTTCTAGAACCATTTGTTGTTGGCCCATTGCAGAACACATTACCACTGTAGCGTTTGGATCAATGCTTTTGATTTGCTTAACTGCCTCCACACCATTCATCTCTGGCATTGTAATATCCATTGACACCAAATCAGGTTTTAATTCCTTATACTTCTCTACAGCAATTTGCCCATTTTCAGCTTCTCCAACAACCTCATGCCCTAAAGATGTAAAAATATTTTTTAATTGCATTCTCATAAAAGCAGCATCGTCTGTTACTAAAATTTTCGCCATACTGTACCCCCGAGTAAAAGTTTTCTATTATGATTCAATCGTTTCCTTAACTTCTTTAATCTCTCTATAATTTAATACATTTTCTAGATCTAGTAAAACTAGTAATCTGTTTTCTAATTTAGCTACTCCTTGTAAATAAGTAGATTCAACCCCATTCATCATTTCCGGAGTGTCCTCAATAATGCCAGCATCAATATCTATAACATCTGTTGCGGAATCCACTATTAAACCTACTTGAACATTTTCATCGACACTTGCAATAAGTACTCTTGTTTGTTCCGTATGTTCTGATTCTTTCATGTCTAGCCTCTTTTTAAGATCAATGACAGGGGTAACTTGTCCTCTAAGATTTATTACTCCTTTAATAAAATCTGATGTTTGTGGAAGTGCCACAACATCTTGTAATTTTTCAATCGATAGGATTTGGTGAATATTTGCACCATATTCCTGGTTGTTTAATTGAAAAATTATAATTTTAACTGTATTATCCATCATATTTCCTCCTCAGTTCATTTAAATTATTGATTTAACGTTAAACTCAATTTAACTTCTCCTAGAGAGGGATAGGTAACCGTTACTAATAAAGCTCTCTTAAATCCAGTCAACTTTACATCTCCATTTAAAACTGTTGGATGAGTAATATCAGTATTAATCCCACTTTCGGCTACGTGTGTAGACAAACTTCCTGCAATCATATTCCCCAACTCACCAGAAAAAGAATCTAGCATTTCTTCTGATAAAGGCATACCAAACATCGCTTCTCCTATTTTACCAAATAATTCAGGTTCTGCTTGGACAATTAGTTCTCCCTTTATATCCCCAGTAAATCCTATTAATACGCCAAACTTCACATGTAGAGGTTTTTCCGATAATTGCGGACCACCTATTGTAGGTTCGATAGGTATAACATTTTTTACGGATTTAATTGTTCCATTATAAATTTCTTTAATAATCTGATTGATGTTGATCTCGTTAGTTGTAGTCAATCTTGTTACCCCCTTTGAATATGAAAAAAAACAGCAGCAATATCAATTGCTTAAATATAATCAGTAGTCATTCATGTTAAATCTCTACTATATAATTTATCGGTCATTTCTAGTACTTTTGTAATATTATTTTAAAGATTATCTTTATTTTCGACAAAAATCAACGAAATACGCTATTTTTATAGAAACTACACCTTAATACAATTGAATACTTCAATATTATTATTTAAATATAAATTCTTAGTTAACATGAATCATTTGCATCTTCTTCCGGCTAATTATTTGATTGTTGATTAGTATTATTTCTTCTAATAACATTATTCAATTATAATGCTAAGCAATCGTTGGAAGATTGTCAGAACTGTTATTCTTATAAGATGGGTATACTTTTTAAAAAATAACTACAGTCAATTTACTAGTAAGTGAATATCCATATCACCCATAGATGGATATGTTACCGTTACTAATAATCCCTGGTTGAACCCTCTAAGGTTTGCATTTCCATTAAGTACCGTTGGATGCGTGATATCCGTATAAATACCATTTGAGGAAAGACTAGTTGATAAACTTCCAGCTAACATATTACCCAATTCGCCGGTGAAGGAATTTAATATATCGTTTGTTATGGGCATACCGAACATCGCTTGTCCAATTAAACTAATTACATTTGGTTGAGCATGAAGTATTAACTTACCTTCTAAATCACCAGTAAAACCAATTAAAACTCCAAATTGAATATCAATAGGTGCTACTGTAACTTTTGGATTCCCGATTTTATGCTCGTTAGGTATAACAGTCTTAACCGAATGAATGGTTCCATTATACAACTCTTTTATCATTTGATTGCTCGTTAGCTTTTGATCACTAGTCATTATGTTTTCCCTCCCACTAAAGTGCTACATCCAAATCAACCCAAACCTTTATACCATGAATACAGATTTATATAATTTACATAATAATCCACGAAATACAAAAAGCTATTTCTAAATTAATAGAAATAGCCAAACAACAGGAAATTACTTGGTAGCCAGGCGATCATAATCCATAAGACCTTAGACCCTAAGCTTTGCGTCCTACCTTTTCAGGAAGTTTGCCTTTTTCTCATATACCATATTTAATTGTGTATTATGCACTACCTACATAATACCTATTATTTTGACAAATTTCAACACGGATTCGAATAAAATGAAAGTAATTTGCTATATTTCAACTAGTCTCAATGGACTTCAAAGTAAATAATCCCCTCTCATTTAATAGTTCTTTGACCTATGTCTGGTAATCTCACTGAAACTACATTTTTTCCCAGTCACTTATGCATTTTCACAAGGACACTTAATTTCTTAACGAATTTTTGATAAATGAGGAATATGATTTATTAATTTTCCATTTTGTACTTATTATATTGTCGAACTCTTGTTGACAACAAATTCATCTTTGATTATAATTTACGCACACTTAGAATGATAATCATTTTCATTTACATTCTGTGAATACAATAAGTAACGAGGATTACATATGAAACTGTGGATTTTAATTACTGCTACTATTATTCTATCTTTTATATCGCTATTTATTGGTGCAATTGATATTAAGATTAGTAACTTGTTAGATTTAAATTCTGACGAAGCACATATTTTCTTTGTTAGCCGTGTACCCAGGTTAATAGCAATAATCCTGGCAGGAGCAGGAATGAGCATTGCCGGGCTTATCATGCAATCATTAAGTCGCAACAAATTTGTATCTCCAACTACTGCTGGTACCCTTGATGCAGCTAAACTAGGAATTTTAATTTCTATGTTATTTATTACAAACGTTACATACACACAACAAGTAATTTTTAGTTTCGCCTTTGCTCTAGTTGGAACCTTAGTCTTTATGCAAATTCTTAATAGAATTAAATTTAAGGATGCGATTTTTGTTCCGTTAATCGGGATTATGTATGGAAATATTTTGTCGTCCATTACAACATTCTTTGCTTATGAAGCAGATCTTATTCAAAATATATCTGCATGGTTAATGGGCAGTTTTACCTTAATTATATCTGGTCGTTATGAATTGTTGTATATTAGTATTCCTGCCATTATTTTAGCGTACTTGTATGCGAATAAATTCACCGTCGCTGGAATGGGTGAAGATTTTGCGAAAAATTTAGGGTTAAGTTACAAATTAGTTTTAAATATTGGACTTATTCTTGTTGCAGTTATTGCTACAACAGTAGTCCTAACTGTAGGAGTCATTCCTTTTTTAGGTCTGATTGTTCCAAATATTGTATCGATATATCTGGGGGACAATTTACGCAAAATCATCCCCCATACAGTTTTCCTAGGTATTGTTTTCTTACTAATATGTGACATTATAGGTCGTATTATTATTCATCCGTATGAAATCCCAGTCAATGTCACAGTGGCAGTAATCGGTAGTGCGATCTTCTTAATTATGTTATTTAGGGGGAGAGCATATGCGAAATAGGACAAAAATAATATTTTTATTTATTTTAGCGGTGATTAGTATCTTACTATATGGTTTTTATGATATTAAAGGTGGATTTGATTATGCTTTCCCTAGACGAATGATTCGTGTAGCGGCCATGATTATTACTGGTGTTGCTATATCCTATGCAACTGTTGTGTTCCAAACAATTACACAAAACCGGATTTTAACACCTTCTGTAATGGGAATTGGCTCTATGTATGAAGTAGTTCAAACAGTAATTTATTTCTTTGCAGGGTCCATGTCTATCTGGATTATAAATAAATATTTAAATTTTGGTGTGGCATTAGTAGCTATGGTAATATTTGCTCTTTTACTATATCGTTTTCTATTTCGTGCAGATAAATATCCAATTTTTCTATTATTGTTAATTGGTATGATTATCGGGACACTTTTAGGAAGCTTAGTATCCTTCATGCAAGTATTAATTGATCCAGTTGAATATCTTGGACTTCAATCACTTTTATTTGCTTCTTTTTCAAAGGTGAAAGCAGAGCTGTTGTATATTGCCATGGGCATTGTGTTACTCTCGCTTATTTATGGTTCCTTCATAATGAAAAAACTCGATGTAATGTCACTGGGACGTGAAAATGCAATTAATTTAGGTATTAATTATGACCGGTTGGTGATGAATATTCTCATCTTATCATCTGTTTTAATTGCTACATCTACTGCATTAGTAGGTTCCATTACATTTTTTGGTTTAATTGTCGCCAATTTATCCTATCAATTTTTTTCAACATATAGGCACTCAATCCTAATTATCGGAGCTAGCTTGTTCAGTATTACTGCATTAGTTGGTGGTCAATTTATTGTGGAGCATATATTAGAATTACGCACAACCATTAGCGTCATCATTAACTTCGTTGGTGGTATTTACTTTATTTACTTATTACTAAGGGAAAGTAGGTCTACTGCATGATAGAAATTAAAGGGTTAACAAAACAATTTAATAAAAAGACTGTCGTTGACGATGTATCTGTATCCATTCAACCAGGTACAATCACATCGTTCATTGGACCAAATGGTGCTGGTAAATCAACACTTTTATCTATGGTTAGTAGATTATTAGATGCAGATACAGGAGAAGTACTACTCGATAAAAATAATGTAAAAAAGTGGAAATCCACAGAATTCGCTAAACGAGTTTCCATTCTAAGACAAGCAAACTTTTTAAATGTTCGTTTAACTGTCCGTGAATTAGTTTCATTTGGACGGTACCCTTATTCAAAAGGTCGCTTAACTGCTGAAGATAATAAGTTTGTTGAACAAGCGATGGAATATATGAATTTAATGGATATGCAAGATCAATTTTTAGATGAATTATCTGGTGGACAAAAGCAACGTGCTTTTATTGCAATGGTTATTGCACAAGATACCGATTATATCTTACTTGACGAACCTTTAAATAACTTGGATATGAAGCATTCTGTCCAAATCATGAAAATATTACGTAAACTTGTTAATGAATTAGGAAGAACAGTTGTTATCGTGTTACACGATATTAATTTTGCATCTGTCTATTCTGATAATATTGTGGCATTAAAAGATGGTAAACTTGTCAAAAATGGACCTACAAATGAGATTATTAATCCAGAAGCTTTACGTGAAATATATGATATGGATATTCCAGTTCAAGAACAAAATGGCTGTCGTATTTGTGTATACTTTAATTCTCAAACACCATAATATAGTCACTTTTAAAAGAGCCCCAAGAAGAAGCACATAAGATGCTCCTCCTTGAGGCTCTTTTAAAATAAAAAAATGACTATACTTTTACTACTTTTTTTACAAAAAAAGAAAATACTGAAAAAAGTATTGACGAGAATCATTTTCAACTATACAATGATAATTGTTATCAATGATAATGATTATCATTATTGAAAAATACATAACTAAGGAGAGGTACAATTATGAAAAAATGGCAAATTGCTATTTTACTTTTAGTTTTTGCATTAGTGCTTGCTGCATGTGGTGCTAATGAAGAAAGTGAGGAAGCTTCCGCAGCTGAGGATCAAACAGAACAAAACGAGGCAACAGAAGGTGAAGGTTCTGAATCAGAGGAAGCAGCAGAAACTGAAACTTCCGCTTATCCAATGACCATTTCACCAACTGTTACAGAAGTTGAAGGAAGAGATGGCACTTCATTTAATTTTGCAGAAGTAGAATTTGAAGAACAACCTGAAAACATTATTGTGTTTGATTTTGGATTTTTAGATACTCTAGATGCACTAGGTGTTGAAGGGATTACAGGGGTTGCTAGTGGTGGAAACTTACTGCCTGCTCATTTAAAAGATTATGAATCAGATGAATATACAAACGTTGGTAGCTTAAAAGAACCATTACTTGAGGATATTGCTGCTTTAGAGCCAGATGTAATTTTTATCTCTGGTCGTCAATCAGCATTCTATGACCAATTGAAAGAAATTACTCCGAATGTTGTTTACATTGGTACTACGCAAGATGACTATTGGAATTCATTCTTAGAATCTGTAGATATCGCAGCTAAAATGTTTGGTAAAGAAGCAGAAGCAGAAGAATATCTAGCTGAATTTGACTCCGCTTTAGAAGAAGTAAAATCTTTAGCTGAGGGACACGAAACAAGCTTAGTAACGATGTACAATGAAGGAAGTTTATCAGGTTTTGCATCGAATTCACGTTTTGGTTATCTTTATGATGTATATGGATTTCAACCTGTAACAGATGATATTGAAGCATCATCTCATGGATCTAATTTCGGCTTCGAAGCAATTTTAGAATTTGATCCAGAAGTATTATTCGTTATCGACCGTACAGCAGCGATAAATGGCGAATCAAATATTGATGCTGATATGGAAAATGAGATTATTCAGAAAACTACTGCTTATAAGAATGATCAAATCGTCTACTTAGATGGCGGACTATGGTATTTAAGTGGTGGTGGCTTACAATCCGAACTTGATAAGATTGAAGAAGTTATAGAAGCATTAAAGTAAATATAGGATGCAAAGGAGCTGCCCTGGATAGTCAGAAGAAGAACTGACATTTAGGGCAGTTTTTTATATTATTTATCCTAATTGAGTCAATTTCATAATTATCTTATTCCGTAATCTACAACATTATATTGTTCGGAAACGGTTTTATCCTACTAAGTATTGTTTTAGGTGACGACAAAATTGGCATTAGGAAATTAATTAAATTACAAATCAATTCAAAAATTGTTTTTTAAAACTTAACCGCCCCTCTTAGCTCTTTGTTAAAAGGTAAAAAAATGCAACTTAATCATACCATATTAAATAAAATCAAATTAATTATAAAATTCTAACAATTCATGATATAATCATGTTAACTAACTTTACATACGAGGTGGATTATACATGTTTTTACTAAAGACAAAAAGAAACGTAAAAGAAATCGAACTTAATAACAACTCTAATATTAATGGTCAATTACAAGTAGCTGCTGATCAATTAAAAGGGATTGTGGAACAAATGAAGTTGGCTGCTGTTTCACTTAATCATACTTCTACTTCCAGTAAAGATAGAACAGTAGACTTAAAGAACCATAGTGAGAAAACAATGGACTATACCATACAAGTGTCTGAAAAGATGAGTGAAATTGAATCATCAGCTGTTAAGATTTCCACCGTTTCTGAAGAGATACATGAAAATAGTCAAACCTCTTACCAAGAATTAATGAACTCCTTAGGCTCCTTAGACATGCTTCACGACAAAATGGATTCACTTTTAAAAAGCCACTACACACTTATTACACAAATGAATCAACTAGAAACGCACTCCCAAGAAATAAATAAAGTAATTGATACAATTGGTGCGATATCCCAACGAACTAGTATTCTAGCATTAAATGCTACCATAGAGGCTGCGAGGTCTGGAGAAGAAGGAAAAGGTTTTGCAGTTGTTGCAAATGAAGTAGGGAATCTCGCAAACCAAACATCTGAAGCAGTAACACAGACAAGAAGTAACTTACAGTTGATCCAAGATGAAATTTCACGTACGACTAACATGGTGAATGACGAGACTGTGCAAGTAGAAGATGGTTCCAATCAATTAAAAGATGTTATCAAACTTCTTAACTCCTTCAAATCTAATCTTGAAACCATTACATCCATGGTGTCAAACTCAACTCAAGCTGTTGGGGAACAAACAGGCAGTGTGCAAGAGATCGCAGCACTGTTAGAAGAAATATCCAATATGTCTATAAAAAATAAAGATCATGTGTACAGTGTTACATTAGATATGGACGAACAGTTTAAGAGCAGTGAAGAAGTACTATCCATTAGCGAATCATTGACAAGCACATCGAATGCACTACAAGAAATTATTAAAAGTGATGAAAATATTGCCGAAATTCAAGTGGATGAAACAGTTGTACAAGCGATATCTGAAGAAATTACAACATTATTGGCTAAGGAACCTTTATATCAATTAAACCAAGAACATCACGCATCTCTTCTCCATGCGTTTTTTGAACGACATACCGATATGGAAGCAGTCTGGTCAAATCGTAAGGATGGTACATTTGTTTACTCTAATCCACCTGCAGGACTCGTAAATGCAAAAGCTCGTCCATGGTTTATGGAAGCAATGAAAGGAAAAGCATACATGTCAGACGTATATATTTCTGCTCTCACGAAAAATATCTGTATCTCCCTTTCTTATCCCGTTTATAAGGATGAAGAAATTGTTGGAATGATTGGAGTTGACTTGGCTATTAACAAAGGATAAAAATCTTGCCATACCGTCCATTTACTTGGATGGTATTTTTTGTTTATATCCCTTTGTAACGTTTATAATAATAATCCCAACAAACTAACTAGATGCTTTCCAAAACCATTCAGGTTATAATGGAATTTATGAGTTTAACATAGAAGGGTGAAAAAAATGATTGTTATTATTGATAATTACGATTCCTTTACTTATAACTTAGTGCAGTACTTTAAACAAATAACTACAGATGTATTAGTATTTCGTAATGATGAAACATCTGTTGAACAAATACAAGAACTAGACCCTGATTTAATTGTTTTATCACCAGGCCCTGGAGATCCAACTGAATCGGGCATTTGCCCTGACGTTGTCGATTATTTTTACAGAGACACAGCCATTTTGGGTGTCTGTCTTGGATTCCAAGTCATCGTGCACTATTTTGGTGGTAAGGTAGAAAAGGGAAAAAGACCTATGCATGGAAAAGTAACACTGATGAACCATGATCAACAAGGTATCTTCAAAGAGTTACCTAGTCCATCTAAAATCACCCGTTATCATTCATTAGTTGCTTCACCTAAACACATTCCAGAACAAATACAAGTAAACGCAACTGCTGTAGACGGAGCCATAATGGGTGTTCGTCACGTACGATTTCCCACAGAAGCCATCCAATTTCATCCAGAGTCCATTTTGACTGAAAATGGTTTTAAAATGATACAGAACAGTTACGAGCTAGCAATCAAATGGAAACATAATCGAGGTGAAAAACATGGAGCAACCCTATCTTCTTTATGAATTTTTGAATAGCTCTGGTGAGAACACTCCCTATTTGTTCACGAAACCTATCCAAGTATATAAAGCCCACCAACTTGATGAAGTAAAGTCGGTGTTTTCTAGCATGGAACAAGCAATAAATGATGGTTATTATGTTGCAGGCTTTGTATCCTACGAAGCAGCACCAGCATTCGATCATCACTATAGCACGCATCCTAATAGTAATCTTCCACTCCTATGGTTCGGTGTATTCGAAAAGCCATCCAGATTTGATGAAATGAAGAGAGAAATTGATTATCATGTATCCAACTGGCATTTAACTTCAAGTTTTGAGGAATACCAAGCAGGGATCAATAAAATTAAAGGCGCCATCGAAGCTGGTAATACATATCAGGTAAATTACACCGCTCGATTAGAAGCTGAATTTTACGGAGATGATTTTTCTTTTTATCGACAACTAACAAGAAATCAACAGTCTTCGTATAATGCATATATAAACATCGGCAACTATCGTATCTTGTCTGCATCACCAGAATTATTCTTTCACGTTAAGAATAACGGTATAACCACGAAACCAATGAAGGGAACTGCAAAACGCGGGCGGTTTCTAGAAGAAGACCAAGTATATAAAGATCAACTACGTTACTCTGAAAAAGACCAATCAGAAAATCTAATGATTGTTGATCTTTTAAGAAATGATATTGGAAGAATAGCAAAACCCGGAACTGTCACTGTTCCGAGATTGTTTGAAATTGAGTCTTACCCAACTGTTCATCAAATGACTTCTACGATTACTGCTGCGCTCCAGGATAATACGACGATTTTAGATTGGTTTAAAGCATTGTTTCCTTGCGGATCGATTACTGGTGCTCCAAAAATTAAAACAATGGAATATATTGCTGAACTTGAGCAAACACCAAGAGAGGTTTATTGTGGCGCCATCGGGTTTATTACTCCAGAACGAGAAGCGATATTCAACGTACCAATTCGAACCGTTACGATAGACAAATCAGCACGAAAAGCTATCTATGGTGCTGGTGGTGGGGTGACTTGGGATTCTACTGTAATAGGGGAATATGAAGAGCTGTTAACAAAGGCTCGTTTACTTACAGAAAAACGAAAAAAGTTTCAATTACTAGAATCGTTGCTACTTGAAAACGGAGATTATCCACTACGTGATTATCACATGAAGCGTCTGAAAGCGTCAGCTCAGTACTTTGGTTTTTCATTAATCGTGAAAGATGTTGAACAAAAACTAGATAAGCTTCCACATCAGTATCCAAAAGGAACGTACAAAGCTAGGCTACTTGTTGGAAAGAATGGGGAAATCATAATAGAAGCTCACCCCGTAAAGGCATTGGTCCACCCTGTAAACTGTTCACTTGCTCACGAGCCAATTGACGATCAAAACCCGTTTCTTTTTCACAAAACCACCTATCGCGATATGTATGATCAACATAAGGATGATCGATTTTTTTCTACATTATTATGGAATAAAAAAAGGGAAATAACCGAGTTTACCATTGGAAATCTCGTTGTAGAATTAAATGGAGAATTTTTCACTCCACCTATCGATTGTGGTTTACTCGCAGGGACATATAGACAGTATTTATTGGACAACCGCGTTATTAAGGAAAAGGTAGTTAAGAAAGAGGAATTAATGACTTACGACCGAATTTGGTTTATTAACAGTGTTCGTGGTTGGGTAGAAATAAATATTCCGCTTAAAGACTAGGGGTGGCCTGGCGTATCGTTTTCAATATGCGGCCCCTCTTTTCGTTGAGCCACCATTTGTTTGTCAGAAGATATTTTATTGCCTTTACAAAATTCAACAAAATGGAATATGTCCATTATATTTGTTAAAATCAACTCTAAGCATAACTAATAAGGGGGGACCACTATTGAAGATTATATCCATTGAGCCAACACCTAGTCCTCATTCCATGAAAATCAATCTAAACGAAACATTACCTGATAACCAAACAATGAACTACAAACAAGGTGATGATTTATCAAGTGCACCAACATATATACAGTCTTTATTCGAGATTGAAGGTGTAAAGGGAATATACCAAGTAGTAGACTTTATTGCTTTAGAACGTCATCCTAAAGTGGCCTGGGAAGTTATTCTTCCGGAAGTACGGCGAACTCTTGGTTCGGAAGAAGCTAATCTCCATGAAATCACTAACGTAAAGATGGTACAACCTTCTGATGAGGCTTTCGGTGAGGTAAAAGTTCTCATACAGATGTTTAGGAATATTCCGATGCAAGTAAAGCTTGATGATGGTAACGAAGAAAAGCGATTTGGTTTACCGAAAATATTCATGAATGCTACCATGGAGGCATCTGCTGCTTCTCCCAATTTCGTCATGGAAAGAAAATGGGTAGAACAGCGTCCAAGGTACGGTGCTTTAGAAGAGATTGGGAATGATATAGTAGATGAACTATCTGCCAGTTATGATCAAGACCGTCTAAACCAACTAGTAAAAATAGCTTTAGATAACAATAGCGAATCAGCAATCGAAAAGGCTGCTCCTGAAGAGCAAACCCCTCTTTCCGTACTCGATCACGAGGATTGGAAGGTAAGATATGCTGCGCTAGATCATATGGAGCCTTCCTATGAGAAGCTACCATTCTTAGCAAAAGCTTTAAACGATGAAAAAGCATCGATACGAAGACTCGCAACTGCTTATTTAGGAATGATTGAGGAGCCCGAGGTTCTTCCATACCTATACAAAGCACTAAAAGACAATGCTGTAACGGTTAGAAGAACTGCAGGTGATTGCTTATCTGATTTAGGTTTTAAAGAAGCAATGCCAGAAATGATTGTATCTTTGAAGGACCCCAATCGTTTGGTTCGTTGGCGCGCAGCCATGTTTTTATACGAAATTGGCGACCGAACAGCGATTGAAGCATTAACATCTGCAGCAAATGATCCAGAATTCGAAGTCCGTATGCAAGTCAACATGGCACTAGAACGAATTGAGGGTGGAGAAGCTGCAAAAGGGTCAGTTTGGCATCAAATGACCCAAGCAACAAAGAAAAAGAGCAAGTAATACTAGGAGGATTTATAATGAACCCATATGATCAGTATATGAAAGAAATTGCACAACCAATGCGTAATGAATTAACTGAGGCTGGATTTTCAGAACTTACTACACCTGAACAAGTTGATGAATTTGTTACATCTATGAAGGGAACATCTTTAGTTGTTATAAACTCTGTATGCGGATGTGCAGCAGGTCTAGCAAGACCTGCTGCCAAGCTTTCTTTGGAACAAGAAAAGAGACCTGAAAAATTAGTTACTGTCTTCGCAGGACAAGATCGTGAAGCAACGTCAAGAATGAGGGATTATTTTGAAGGAATACAACCTTCTTCACCATCAATGGCGTTAATGAAAGATGGAAAAGTACTTCATTTTATTCCACGTGAAGAAATTGAGGACTTTGAAGTTGAAGAAATAGTAAATAATCTTATCCAATCCTATAATAAGTATTGTTAATAACCTTAAGTGCGGTTTAGATGTCAAACATCTAAACCGTTTATTTTTTTATAGTCTAAAATCATAAATCTTTATTATTAATTAAATTTGCTTTTGCCATTTTTATCATTTCTTTAACCATACTCCCCCCAATTTCACCACCGATTTTCCCAGCATCTTTTGCTCTTATATTTCCATTATATCCTTTGTTGAAATCTATCCTTTGTTCTTTTGCAACTTCATACTTAGCGTTATTACTATCACCTACATTAGAGACTTTTGCTTTTAATTCATCTAATCCCTTTCTAGCTTCTGGAACTATTATTTTATTATTTCTGGACATTAATTTCACCTCTTTTTAACAGTTTCTACTAAATAATTTCTTGTATTTTCTGCAAATCAACAATTAATTGATGAACTTCATTCGAATTTAATAATAATGGTATTTGATCGTTAATAGTTAGGGTACAGGATTCATTCTTCTCACTATAATGGGACAAATAAGAATGAAGTTTTTCTAATTGCTGTTTTGAAATGTTGGATTGAGTATTTAAATGCTTTACCTTCGTTAAATAAAATTCATGCTGTAGCAAATCACTTTCCCCACTGAAAATGTTACCCTCAAACATAATTAGATTGCTCCTTTTTTATTAGTATTCCATGGCTCAGTGCCTATTATTTATTTAAATATGGACATTTTGATGAATTTGAGTAAAAAAAAGAACCCTAATGTAATATTAAGTAGTTCCGTTTCGGTGTAGAAAAAAACCACATACCAAATAAGAGATCAAATCACATAGTAATTCGGTCTCTATTACATGTTGTTATATCAAGTATGCTAATTATGGTTCTATTTGGGTTGTTATTTGGTATGTAAATTTGGAAAGATAGTTATAGTGTTCAAAAGATAACTCGCTAACCTAAGTAAGCCATTTTTATGAAGATAAATGGAAATTTTATGTTAATATTAATTATATAGATCGTGATAAATTGCACTTATACGATCAAAGCAGAATTGTGTGATAAAGAAGTGATGAAACTTTTTATCAAAGTTACCGTATTTGTTATAGATAATTCATTTAGGAGGCAAAGTATTGGGAATTATACTCGATTTGTTAAGTATTTTTGTTAATTCACCTTTTCGAAAGGTCAACGAATCAGATATAGGTAGAAATATAAAAGAACTAAAAAAACATCAATGGTTCAGAAACTACCTTAATGAAGAAAAACATAGGGAACTAATCATTCACAATAAAGATGTCCGTCAAGTTATTGGGAAATTCAAAAGTGAAAAACTTGATAGGGATTATTATCAAGAAAAGTGCCAAAAAAAATTAAAAAAAGTTTCACTAAAAAACTAAATGCTATCGCCTAAAGATAAAAGTTTGTGCAATGAGATTCTTAAACGAAGGGTGCAAGAGTTGAATTTATTTTATAATGTAAAACACTAAACTAACGGGAATGTTAGTTGAACAAGACAATATAAAAAAAACAAACACTTGGACATTAAAATGTTCAAGCGTTTTTTGGGTTCTATTTTACTGTTATTTGCAGTGCTAATTGTAGTGATTTTTAGCGTAATAATTACACTATTTTTCTCATTTTCTCCACAGTATCGAACTACTTAATGTAATAATGAGTTCTTTTTCATCTATATTTTAATTTTCTTTTTATAATAAGAAATAGCATTAACCCTACTAAAAGGATTGGCAAAATTAGATACATATTAAACCCAGTTGCAGATGCTTTTGATACCTCATCATTTATTACTTCTTCTTTAGATTGCTGCTTTTTTTCTTGATCTTCTTTGTTTAGCTGAAATGTTATATTTAACAATGAATTATTCTGAAAAATCGATAATTCACCGTCTCCATTCACTTCTGTCGAGACACTTTCATTCTTTTCTCGTGTGAAATACAAATTCTTAGAAACCTGATATACTTTACCATTTTCATCCTCATATTCTGTTCCTTTTTCGATATGATTTGTTTCAAAATTTTCAAATCCATAATCAAGTAACTGTATCGTATCGTTATACCCATCCATAATTAGTGGATTTTGTAATGTTATAACAATTAAACTTATGTTTTCCCTTTCAGCTGTTGTCATTAATGTATGACCTGACTCGTCCACAAAACCGGTTTTCCCACCAGTTACACCCTCATAAGGATTTTCTCTCATTAGCTTATGATGATGAAATAAAGTTGTAGCCCATGATTCTCCATTCCATTCTAGCTGTTTTGTACCAATAATCTCTCTAAATTTTTCATTTTTCATAGCATACTTCGTCATTTTAGCCAAGTCTGCTGCTGTTGTTTGATGATTAGGATCAAACAGACCATGCGGATTTACAAAATGAGAATCTTGAACTCCTATCTCATCTTTTAAATACGTATTAATACTTTCGGCAAATTGTTCAATACTCCCATCTAAGTGTTCGGCTATAGCAACACCCGCATCATTGCCAGAGTTAATAAGCAGACCTTGAATAAGCTTTTTTAATGAAACTTTTTCTTCCACTTCTAGATAAACCCTTGTTCCTTCCGTTTCCCATGCATTCTCACTAATGGTTACAATATCATCCATATCGCCATTTTCAATTGCATAAATAGCTGTGGCTATTTTTGTTAAGCTGGCTGGGTACAATGGCACCCTCGCATTTTTCTCATAAAGAATTTGTCCTGAATTAGCATCCATTAAAATGACAGCTTCACTAATAAGATTGTCAGGAGTGATTTCTTCTGTTTCTGCTTGCACCGTAATACCAAGTGTTAAAGTGATGTTCATAAGTATAAGTAGTATTGTTAATAACTTTCTCAAGTTGATTCCCACCCAAAGTCCTATAGTATGTAGAAAACTTATTTTAATTTACCATTATAATAAATAAATGTACACACTTAATGTAGTAATTTGACGAAAATAGTAGTTTTATATTATGTGTAAGCACCTTTGTTTAATGCATATAATCATATTTTGTCTGAATGCTTTTTTGAAGAATACATAATACACAAAAATATAAGCATTCTATAAAAGTACGTATATGGAAAGGTGCGAATTTATATGGATGCAAACTGGACATCAATTATTCCTTTTTTAATCGTTATTCCTATTGCTATGATCACAAAACAAGTACTACCAGGGTTGATTCTCGGACTTTTAGTTGGGTCATATTTAATTTCACCGTCTATTATAGGTGGGATGCAAGAGATGCTTACCTATGTAGTACAAGCACTTATTGATGAAAATAATATAAAAATAATTGTATTTCTTTATGTATTTTCAGGATTAATAGGCATGATTAAAATGACTGGTGGTATTAAAGGATTTGTTGAAAAATCCGCAGAAAAAATTGCCACAAAAAAGCAAGCTCTAATGCTTACTTACATCTCGACAATTGGAACATTCAGTGCACCTACTTTTCGTTTTGTAACGATTGCTCCCATTATGAAAGCATTGTTAAAGAAGGTAAAAATGTCTACAAAAGAACTAGGATTTGTGATTGAAACAACAGCAACACCAATCATTGTTTTAATACCAGTTGCTACTGCGTTTGTAGGCTATATGGTATCTGTTATTCAAATCTCCACCGACACAATCGGTAGCAATATAGAGCCTTACTCTCTTTTTATTCAGAGTATCCCCTTTAACTTCTTTGCTATCGTAATTATACTTCTAGGTGTTTACTTAAGCTTTTTTCATCCATCCCATTCCGACGCACCTACAGAGATGGATGAGGAAAAAGAGGATGACTGGCACGACTGCCATCCAGCTGTTCATAAAGATTTACCAAATAAACCGTGGAATTTAATAATTCCTATATTATTAGTGATTTTCCTTACCTTGTTTCTTACTTGGTGGGATGGACAAACGGAAGGATATCCATTTTTTGAAGCCTTTATACAAGCGGATGTTTTAGAAGCAATGGTAATTTCATTGTTGATTACCGTTTTCTTATCCATCATTTTATATTCTGTGCAGCGATTTAAATTAAGCAATTTAATAAATAGTTTTATTATGGGTGGAAATGATTTAATGTCAGTAATTGTTTTATTATCAATCGTTTGGGGCTTATCATCCGTTACGAGCGACTTGGGGTTCTCAGAATTTATTACCGCTCATACAGATTGGATACCAAAAATGTTTGTCGCACCACTAATGTTTTTAT
Organism: Aquibacillus rhizosphaerae; assembly: GCF_030282825.1. Lineage (GTDB taxonomy): Bacteria > Bacillota > Bacilli > Bacillales > Amphibacillaceae > Aquibacillus_C > Aquibacillus_C rhizosphaerae. The sequence goes on along the minus strand of NZ_JASTZU010000012.1, from coordinate 172,535 downwards.
TTGGTGCAACAATCTCTTATTTTATAGGATCAGCTTGGGGAACTTGGGGAATTTTAATGCCTCTAGGTGTGTCACTGTCTGTGGCAGCAGATGTTTCTCTTCCTCTAATTATAGGAGCAGTATTTGCAAGTGGGTCATTTGGTGCTTTTGCTTCCCCTCTAAGCGATGACACCAATACATTAGCAAAAATCCTTGATTTAACTGTTATGGATTATGCAAGGTACAAATTAAAACCAGCATTGATTGCGGCGGCTATTACTACTGTACTATATACTGGCGTTACCTTTATCTTTTAGAGATAGATTTAATTTCAAAACATCTTATTCAATATTTAAATTTCGTTACTTCTTATTAGTAGGGTAACTTTCGATTACAATATCTTATATTATATAATTAAGTCTAAGTTGAAGAAGTCCAATAAGCGCTATGACATGGCTAATTTCATATGCTATAAAAAAAGACTGTCATTATTATGTATAATAATGACAGTCTTTCATATTATATATTAATTCATTACTCGTCTTACATGACCACTAAATTTGTCGTTCCAATAACCACTACCCATGTCTGCAATAGCAACGCCAGTTGAACTCTGAGAACCGATAAATTTGTTTCCACCTACATATATACCTACATGACCATTAGTCTTATACGTGTTAAAGAAAACTAAATCACCTGGTTTCATTTCACTAACTGAAACCTTTTGCCCTTGACCGCTCAAAGAACTCGTACTAGAACCCACACTAACACCAACTTGTGAAAATGCCCAGCTAACAAACCCAGAACAATCAAATCTTCCATTTGCAATATCGTAGGAACTTCTTCCTCCACCGAAAACATACACTGAATTATTAATGTACTTATTACCGACCGTAACTACATCATTTACATTTCCATCAGGTATGGAAACTGTGTTAGTACTTCCACCTGAATTATCTTGTTCTGAAGCAAGCAAATTATAGTTAGAATCTGAATTACTTCTTTCCTTTTCCCGTTCCAATTCTGCTTGCTCCAAAGCAAGGCTGGAATCTCGTAATTCTAATTCTGCTTTAATATCTAAATTATTTTTTTCTTTTTCTTTCAACTCTGCTTTTAACTGATCATTTTGTTCTTTTTGGACTAATATGTTAGCTTGCATGCCTTCTAATTCAGTTTTCATTGTTGTTAAATCTTTTAATGTATTTTCAACAGTTTCTTGTTTTTGTTCTAATACAAATTTATCAGTCTTTTGTTGTTCCATAAGTTCAGTGTCCGCTTCAGCTATTCTTGTTACTAAGGATACACGGTCTATAAAGTCAGTAAAACTCTCTGAACCTAAAACCACCTCTAAATAACTTACTGCCCCACCTTTTTGTTGAAGAGCAACTGCTCTTTCTTTTAATATTTCATACCGTTTTTCTATATCTTCTTCAATGGAAACAATTTCACCATTTAATTGATCAACTTCTTCATTTGCAGAAGTAATATCTTGTTCTGTGTCATCTATCAATTGTTGATTGTCTTTAATTGCTTCATCAACCCGCTTAATTTGTTCATTTAGTTGGATTAGTTCTTCTCGGGTTGCTGCAATTTCTTCTTCTGACTTTTTAATATCTGTTTGAATTTGTGAACGCTGTTCTTGGATTTGAGTAGATGTTTCAGCTTCCACATTGTTCGCGAACAACATACTTATAAGACCTATTGCGAATGTTGTGTTTACTACTAAATTATTTTTTTTTGGCACTCGATTCCCCTACTTTCGTTCTAATAATACAATTAATATGTATATCTATGAATTAAAAATATAGTTTTATAGAAAAGGCTTTCAACTAGTTCCATAGACAGTATAACACTTTCAAATGTCAGGAATGTAATACTAATGTTACAATTCTATTTCAATATCGATTGTTACTTTAGTATGATGGAAACATATAGTAGTTTATCGAAGAGAATAAAATATAACCTTATCTAAGATTTGTCAGTAGAATGATGCCATTTAGTAGGTTTACTAGTGCACTTCTTTCCTATCAAAATCATCAAATAAAAAATAAACCACACAAGGAAAGCTTAGGGCGCCTTGACTCAACTTAAGGCAATAAAGACAAGCCTTGGCGTATTGTTCTTCGCAAGACAGAAGATCCATCTTAAGACCTCGAGTTGGTTAGCGCTGGAGCTGGACTCCTCTGTTTTTACATGTTAGCCACATTTTGCAAATTATAAAGTTTCCTAGGCAACAAAAAAGTTGAAAGAAAGTTCTTTCAACTTTTTTAATCTATTCATTTTTAGTTACTGTTTTGCAGTAATAACTTTTGCTTCTTGTTAACTTTATCAAATGCACGATATGCAGACATCATGATTACTGTCGCAAGGACACTAATACTGAAGAATATCATTAATCCTTGAAAGTTCCATAACATATAAGTGATGCCTGAGAAACCAAATAACATAATTATGGTTGTTAATGGATTCATAAACATAATAAAAAAGGAATTTTTCACCACTTGAGTCAACTTCATATCATAATGAACATAAACTGGAAAAACGTAAAACATTGTTAGTATATAAATGATTGAAATAATTAGAAATGGTATTGTTAGTATTAAACCTAGATTGTTGCCAATAGCATTAACAAATACAAAATCTAAATACAACACATAGCCAACTAATGAAAGGATAAAACCAAGTATATTGCTTTTTACAAATTCACTTTTGTAGGATTTCCAAAACGTTTTAAATACTGGAACATCTGTTTCACCCAATACCCATTTTCGTGTTACGGCAAATGTAGCTACAACAGATGGAAACAGGCCGAATATCACAGCTCCTACTATCGTAAAACCAATACAAAGCATGTTCAAATACGCTAACCTTGTAATCCATTCTAGAGCTTTATTTATGGCAGCCATCAGTTACTTCCCCCTTCAAGGCGAATAAACAAAGTGAAGTTGCGATTAGCCCTTTATTCCACTTGTACTAATACCTTCAACAACATAACGTTGAAAGATAAAGAATATTATGAATACAGGTACCAATGAAACAATCGACATGGCAAACATAGCACCCCAATTTGAAACTGTCTCATTACTTAAAAACATATTAAGTGCCATCGAAACTGTATATTTATCAGGGCTATTTAAATAAAGCACTGGTCCGAGTAAATTATCCCATGTCCAGTAAAAGGTGAAAATAGCCGTTGTTGCTAATGCTGGTGTGATAAGCGGTAAAATAATTCTATAGTATATTCCAAAGGTATTACAACCATCAATCCTTGCCGCTTCATCTAAATCCCTTGGTATCGTTCGAATAAATTGTACTAACAAAAATATGAAAAACGGATGTCCAAAAAAAGCAGGTACAACCAGAGGTGCTAAAGAATTTAACCATCCTAATTTTGCAAAGATTATATATTGCGGTATCATAACAACCTCATAGGGAAGCATTAGTGTCATAATCATAATCGCAAACCAAAAACCTCTGCCTGCAAACTTCAACCTGGCAAAACCAAATGCAATTAAAGAACAAGAAATTAAATGACCTATTAATACAAAAATGACAAAGACAACTGTGTTTTTAATAAAAACACCAAAGGAGTACTCTCCAAATCCTTCCCAACCCTGAGCATAATTCCCTAAAACAAATGGACTTGGTATTAATGAATCTGCAGTAATAAATATTTGTTCACTTACTTTAAACGAACTCATTAAGAGCCATAGGACTGGATAAAGTAGCAGTATTGCAAATCCACCTACTAGAAGATGGTATATAATCTTCTTCGGTTTGATCCGTGAACGACTTCGTTGGTACTGATAATTTTTTTCAAGACTCGCACGCATGATTTACCTGCCCCCTTCCGACTCATAATGAACCCAAAAACGTGAAGATATAAAAATTATTGACGTTAAAATCGCTATAATAATCAACATGACCCATGCCATAGCGGATGCATATCCCATGTTAAAAAATTCGAACCCTTGTTTAAATAGGTATAAGGAATATAATAGTGTTCCATCTAATGGACCGCCTGTTCCTTTTGAAATAATAAAGGCAGGGACAAAAGTCATAAATGCAGCTATTGTCTGCATAATTGCATTAAATAAAATAACTGGACTTAACATTGGAATTGTAATTTTAAAGAACTTTTGAATAAAGTTTCCACCATCCACACTTGCTGCTTCGTAATAACTTTGTGGTATTGATTTTAAACCTGCTAAGAAAATTAACATTGATGAACCAAATTGCCATATCGATAGGCAAATCAGCATCCAAAGAGCAGCTGTTGGATCACCAAACCACCGAACCGTCTCTAACCCAATTCCAGCTAATGCTAAATTTACAATCCCTTCATCGCCAAAAATATTCCGCCACATAATCGCAACTGCTACACTTCCACCAATTAGTGATGGCAAATAATACATTGTCCGATATAATCCAACTGCTCTAGATGCAGTATTTAATAACATTGCAACCAGTAGTGCAAATGCCAAACGTAACGGTACACCACCAAATACATAAATAAAAGTTATTCTTAGTGAATGAAGATAACGTGGATCATCAGTAAACATCTTTGTATAGTTTTCAATCCCTATCCATCGAGGTGATGAAAATAAATCATAGGATGTAAATGAAAAATATAGAGAAGATAATATTGGAATTATTGTGAAAGCTAGAAATCCAAGAATAAACGGCCCTATAAAGAAATAACCCCAGAGATTCCGACGTAATTGGGTATTCACCTTCTCAGCTCCTTTCTACAGAAGTACAAGTGTATTGAGTTTATATAACGATAGCTGATCAAATTAGATCAGCTATCGAACTGCAATAATTAGTTTCCTAAAATACTCTCAGCTTGTTGTCTAAAGTTTGCTGCTGCATCCTCTAGACTAACTTCTCCATAGTTAATTTGTTCAGCTAAACCGACGATAAGTTCAATAATTTCGCCAGCTCCGGCAGGGTCAGGCGCTCCCATATCAGAACTATTCTCTTCAGCCCATTCAATATACTCAAATACTTCCGCTTGAGATGCTGAGACTTCGGCTTTTAAGACTTCCTTCACTTCAGAAGATCCTGGTACACCACGATCACCTAGGATTAATTTATTTGCCTCTATATCATTTACAAAGAAGCTAATGAACTCAGCTGCTGCATCTTTTTGATCTGAATTCTCAGATATAGAGAAGAACATACTTGGTTTTAAAAATAATCCATCTGAAACATTTGGCCCTGGCATTGGTGCCATGTCAAATTCCAATCCTGAAATTTCCTCTAAACCCACAAACTGGTTAGACCATTGGAACATTCCTATAGCTTCTCCTTTTACAACTGGGTCGTCTTCTGGACCAGCTAATTGCGCAAGGAAATCTGGAGTTGGTGTTGCTTCTTTCTCCACTTGCTCAGCTTGAATCGAGAAGAAGTCAACAAATAATTGATCATCATCATAACCTAAACCGCTACCATCTTCTGCATATAGTCGTTTACCTTGCGTACGTAAATAGTAATTAAAGAACACATCTGCAGTCATACCTGTATCAAAATAATAACCAGCATCAACTGCTTTCTGTGTCATTTCTTGATAATCATCCCATGTCCACCCTTCAGGAATAGAATCAATACCAACTTCTTCTAATAAAGTAGGGTTGTAGTGGAAACCTACCGCGTTTACCCCTAGGTTAAATCCATATATTCCATCACCAACTTTACCACCAGATAAAATTGAATCTCCTATATTACTTGTATCAATACCATTTCCAAAAAATGGATTCAAGTCTGCTAACTGATTATTCTGAGCGTATTGTGATAAATAAGATAAATCCATTTGAACGATGTCTGGCAGTTCATTTGCTGCTGCTTGTGGAGCTAGCTTCTGCCAGTAATCATCCCAACTAGCATATTCTGGTTCAATATTCACATTAGGATTTTGTTCTTCATACATCTCAATTACTTCAAGCGTGTAATCGTGTCTTGGTTGAGACCCCCACCAAGCAATTCTAATCGTAACTTGCTCATCTTCATTAGCTTCTTCCTCATTATCATCAGTTGCTTGTTCTGTATCGTTTCCTTCTGTATTTTCATCTGATTCTCCTGAAGTACCCTCGTCGCTACATGCAGCTAACCAAAAAACCATTGAAAGACCTAAAATTAAAAATAAAACCTTTTTCATCTTTTCCCCTCCCCTTTAATTCGCGTGTAAGCGATTACAACTAAATCATAACAGATAGTTGTACAGTCCCATTATAGAAAAAACAGTTGCGATTGTTTAAATAAAAGAGGATTGTTATCATTTCAACTGGATTTAATAATATCTGACGGCGTGCATCCAGTAATTCTTTTGAATATTTGGCTGAAATACTGCGGATTGCTACCGAATCCAAGTCGTTCTGCTAACTCAAATACCTTTATATCTTCTTCTTGTTCAATGATTTCTACTGCTTTTTCAATCCGAACTTTAGTAACATACGAAGAAAAGCGTTGCCCCACTTCTTTTTTAAACATTTTGCCAAGATAATCCGGATTCATAAATAATTTTTCATTGGCAACCCATTGTAAAGATAAAATCGGCTCTTCCATATGTTCTTTCACTACCTCAATCATTTTAACAACAACACTAGAGTATTTATGAAGGTTGACTTTATTTAAATCACTTATTGTAAAACATAATGATTCAAAATACGCACGGAATTCTTGCAATGTATCCATTTGATCAATCTTGGAAATCTCTTTAAAGCGTGCTTTATCAACAGAATGTAATGTCTTCTTCGCTAAATATAAATACAGATGGGTTAAATAAGATTTTGCTAAGATTGGCTTAACTTTGAGTGATTCTATATTTGCAAATATGTCTATTAGTTCTAGTTTTACCTCTTCATCATTACCCGCTTTTAATAAATAGGTTAACTTTTCTTCATCATACTGGTATAGTTCACTGTCATCAGTACTGTACTCTATATGATTAAATGGTGTGATGAGACTTCTTTTACCAAGGTAAAACCGATTTTCTAATTTACCAAGCAAATAGTTGTAAACTAACTTCAATTGCTTGATATCTTTATCTTCACTAATAACAATAGTGACACCTTTATCGTGCTGTTGTTGATACATTGCTTTCACTTCATCCATATAATCTATTAAATTATTTTGATCATAGATATTATTGAGTAATACAATAAAGTAGTCACCTACTATTGCATCCGCAAGATAACTATTATCGCCAAGTACTTTTTGTAATAAATCTTTTAAAACCTGCACTTCGGAATAGTGGAACGCCCCCTCAAAATAAAACAATACCATCCTAATCTGTTTATTTTTTGTTGACATTCCTAACAACTCTATAAAATTATCCATTTTATTAGTGCTCGCTTCTCCATCTGTTATTAATTTTTTTAATAACTGTTCTTTCTCCTCAACCTGTAAACGATTAACCTTGCTTTCGATATCTTCTAGATAATGATTTTGCATTTCATGTTGTTCGATTTCACGAACTACTTCACCTAAAGCCTGACAAATTGCATTTTCATTGCATGGCTTTAATAAGTAATGCTTTACACCAAAACGCATAGCCTTCCTTGCATATTCAAATTCACTAAAACCAGATAAAAATATCCATTTTATTTCTGGAAAATCTTCTTTACTTTTTTCTACTAATTGAATTCCGTCTAGTCCAGGCATTGTAATGTCACTAATAACAATATCTGGTCTGTTTTTTGAAATAAATTCTAAAGCCTCAATACCATTTCTGGCAGTACCTGAAAGAACAACCCCTTGGCTTTCCCAATCAACAATTGCCGATATCCCTTCTAGTATCGTTCTTTCATCATCTACCAACAATACTTTGTACATGGTCATTCACTCCTTCGTAAGGCAATATAATGTGAACTTTTGTTCCTTGCAATTCCTTGCTTTCAACTTTTATACCGTATGGTTCTCCAAATAATATCTTAATTCTCTCTTCAATATTTTTCAGGCCAATACCAGTTCCCTTTGGTTTGTAATCTCCTGTATATATCTTCTTTATATAGTTTTTATTCATACCAGGGCCATTGTCCTCAACAGTAATCATAATTTTATTGTCTACTATTCTTCCATAAATAGTAATTGTACAAGTGCCAATTATTTGCTGTAAACCGTAGCGTATAGCATTTTCCACTAATGGTTGTAATATAAATTTAGGGAATTTATTAGTAAGAATATGCTCTGGAATATCCGTACGATACACTAATCTTTCTTCAAACCTATACCCTTGAATAGTAATGTAATTTTCAACTATCTCTAGCTCTTCCTGCAGTGTAATCAGTGATTCCTTCATGTTAATAGAAGATCGTAAAATGTAGCCTAGCGACTCTGCCATTCTCGATATCTGTTTGTGACCGTCCACTTTTGCTGCCCAATTAATAGATTCTAATGTATTATATAGAAAGTGTGGGTTCACTTGTGCTTGTAGTGTTTTGAATTCGGCATCTTTTATAACCAGTTGTTTTTTATAATTTTCAGCAATGAGATAATTAATGTGATCCATCATTGTCTTAAAATTATCGTGCATTTGACCAGACTCATCCATTGGTAACCGCTCATTATCATTGTTAAACCCATTAAAATCACCGGTTTGAACCTTTTTCATTTTTTTATTCAGACTTTCAATCGGTCCAGTAATCCCACCGATAAATCGCATTCCCAAAAATATCATAATGAATGATAAGGAAATATAGACTGTCAGAATTGCTCGTCTAACAGATGAAATAGCTTCGAAAAGACTTCCATAAGGAGTTACAATCATATAGGTCCACTCTGTATGTTCTGTTGGGATATATGTAACAAAATATTGTTCGTCGTTATCTTCTATTAAATTGTACCCCTTATCTCCTTTAGTAGTTTCACGACTATAACTATTCGATAACACTTTTTCATTTGGATATATTTGTTGATTTTCTTTGTTAACGATAACAAGTTTTGTACCTTTATTGTTTAAATTTGACGAAACATCCGCTATCATTTTCTCTAGGTTCACTCTTACCACTATCATTCCTATTGGCTCCAAAGTGAATTTCGGGTACAGTCTTACTTCTCTTGCAGCTATTAATGACGTATCTGTGTCATCCGGAAAAATCCATTCGAGTCCACCATGTTGTTCGGATGACTTCTTCTTTATTTCTTTCAATTTTTTATCTTCTATTAAATGCATATGATTCCCTGTTGCGTATTCATTCCCTAGTAAATCATAAACTTGTAATGAGTTCACATATTTGTTTAGTGCCCCAATTTCTAATAATCTTTTCCTTAATTCGTTACCGATAATAAAACGATCATATTCTGTCTCACTACTTTTTATTTGTGATAAATAATGTTGCACATAAAGATCTGTTGAGATTTCATAAGATAATCGTTCCATTTTTTTTAATTCAGTTTCAACAGCGTTGGAAGAGACTCGAAGTGATTGGGCAGATTGACGATAAATTTCTTCGTTATACGTATTAAAACCATATTGAAGGATAGAGAGTCCGCCAACACTGAATCCTATTAATACAAAGGTAGTTAGCAAAACCATTTTGTATTTTATTCTTAAATTTGAATAAAATATCTTTATTTTCCTTAACAATAGATTCCCCCCTATTGTCTTAAAGTAATTTAAATGAATCGTTTAACAAATTTCATAATACCAATTTTGTCGTAGATGACTGAATAAGGTAATTATGAAATTGTCTCGGTTGATAAATAAAGTGATTGTTTTAGGATACCGATTGTTCAATTCGTATGCGGGTTTCATGAGGATTAGTACGATGCATATAGCAATTCCGTTTTCTTCAATGTATTGTTAACGCTTACATAATAAGTAACATAATTATATAGCCATAGATTAATCCAGTCAATGTCATTAAGGTACTAGGTCAATAAGATAATCAATTCAATTATTAAACTGTCTGTACACTTTGTTTACCAATGATCCCAATTTTTAGATTAGATTTAATACAATCCTAATGTTTAGGTCTAGTAACTCCCGTGGAATAGTCATATAGAAACTAATTAAATGGAGGGAATTAAGTTGGAACAACAATTCACAAAGCAATATATAAATGGTGAATGGATAAACGGATCAAGTAATTCCGTTGTGCATGATTTAAATCCTTACACTCAAAAAGAAATTACAAGTATTCCTTCAGCAAATGAAGCGGATGTAAATAAAGCTTATCAAGCTGCAAGCAATGCTCAAGAAAAGTGGGAACAGAGTTCGCCAGCAGAGAAACAAGAGTACTTTTTAAATTTAATCAATGTTTTTAAGAAAAGAAAAGAAGAAATCATTGATTGGTTAGTAGCTGAATCTGGAAGCACAAGAACAAAAGCAACAATCGAGTTCAACATTTGTTTTGAGGTAATAAAAGAAGCGCATTCTTTTCCGACTCGTATGACTGGTACGATTTTACCTTCTAATACACCTGGAAAAGAGAATTTCGTATATCGTAATCCAAAGGGAGTTATTGGTGTCATCGGACCTTGGAATTTTCCACTGTATTTAACCATGCGTTCTGTAGCTCCTGCAGTTGCAACTGGAAATACAGTTGTGATTAAACCTGCTTCTGATACACCTGTTACCTCAGGGGCATTAATTGCATCCTTATTTGAAGAAGCAGGCTTCCCTAAAGGTGTCATTAATGTATTAGTAGGAAGAGGCTCTGAAATCGGTGATTCTATTATCACTCACCCTATACCAACAACCATCTCCTTCACAGGGTCAACTGAAGTTGGGAGTCACTTGGCACAATTAGCAGGGAAAGATTTAAAGGATACCGCTCTTGAACTAGGTGGTAATAATGCGATGATGGTACTAGAAGATGCTAACATAGACGAAGCTGTACAAGCCGCCATCTTCGGTAAGTTCTTACACCAAGGCGAAATTTGTATGGCGATTAATCGAATTATTGTTGATGAGAAAGTGCACGATCAATTTGTTGAAAAATTCACAGAACAAGTGAAAAAACTTAAAGTGGGAGATCCTAACGATCCTAATACATTTGTTGGACCATTAATTAATAACAGTCAGGTTGAACGTATATTAGAGGATGTTGCAAAGACTAAACAAGAAGGTGCTAAGGTGGTAACTTCTGGTGAAGTGAATGGAAATCTTATCGATCCAATTGTTTTAACTGATGTAACCAATGACATGACAATGGCTAAAAATGAAATATTTGGTCCTGTCGCCGTTATTATTAAAGTAAAAAATGAGCAAGGTGCTATCAAAGTAGCAAACGATACACCTTATGGCTTAAGCGGATCAGTATTCACAAAAGATCGCTGGCGTGGTCTAGAAGTCGCAAAACAGATTAATACTGGCATGATTCATGTCAATGATCAATCCGTAAACGATGAGCCTCATGTTGCCTTTGGTGGAGAAAAACATTCTGGTCTAGGAAGATTTGGCGGCAGCTGGGCTTTAGATAAATTCACGACAGAAAAGTGGATAAGTGTTCAAGCAGACTACAGAAATTTTTAAGGATCTATATCAAGATAACATGAGTTTTGTCCAATCAAAGAGGGATGCAAATTGCATCCCTCTTTTAGATTAACTATTTATTTGATAACGACACGAAAGTTAACTACTGTGCAAAATCAATCCCAATAACATTCTGCGCTTTTTCTGGATAATCTGTTATGATGCCGTCTATATCGTATTTCAGTACTTGATTCATATTTCTCTCTGTATTAACCGTCCACACCCATACTTCACGATTTTGTTCTCTTGCATTATCAATAAACCGTTCAGTCAACATACTTTGGCGAATAGTGTAAAAATCCACATCCAAACTGGATAGGTTACCAGCTGATAAGTAAATAATTTGACCGATTTTAATGTTACTATTCAACATACGTACTTCTCTTAATATATCATAATCAAATGATTGAATATAGGTAGTACCCTCCATATCATAAAACTCAATCGCTTGAACTACTTTCTCAACGAACCCTTCTTTTGTATCAACAGGTTTTGTATCTATGATAAGCTTAACATCTTCCTGTTTCACCTCTTCCAACACCGCATTTAATGTTGGAATTCTTTCACCTTTAAATTCTTCAGCATATAGCTGCCCGATATCTATTTTTGAGACTTCTTCAAAAGTCATATTACTTATTTTAGATGGAAGACCAGCAATTCTTTGAAGATTTGTATCATGGTTTAGAACCACAACCCCGTCTTTGGTCATCTGCACATCAATTTCAACAGCATCGACACCTTTGTCAATGGCTGAACTGATACTACTCATCGAATTTTCCGGTGCATTCATTAAATCCCCTCGGTGACTTGCTACCGATACATCCCATTTTAAATAAACAATATTATCATGGACAGAATAATTAATTACCACCGATCCTGTTAGAAACACCATGATGACGAATAACAATGTGTACTTTCTCTTCGTGAAAAAATGTATCAAATAGTTCTCTACCCTTGCCAAACTTTTATTCGTATTTAAATGTAACTGATCTTGTATTTCATCACTCTGATTCAACTTATATTGATAAAATAATCTTGTTATTATTATAATATTAATTGGAATTAACAGAAGCGAAAAAGTAATCGTCATGTAACTTGAAAAAGTTAGTAAATAATTCTCAACAATATCACCAATTATTTTTGTTTCAATTAGACTGACTAAATTAGAAATGAAAGTTACAAACAAAAATCCAAATAAAAAAAACACAATATTTAGCAAAAACAGACTAACTAATATTCTCAATTTATTATATTTTGTTATTTTAAAGCTTGCTTTCATCGCTTCCCAAATTGTTTTTCCTTCAATGAATATATAATGAAACATAAATATGCAACGTAAAGAAAGATACATCACCAACAAAAAGACCGTTACATAGATAATTATTACTAAATATGATTCATAGAACTGACTAGTTAAAAATATAGGCATGTTAAAGTCTAACAATGCTGGAAGTACCGGTATATTGATAAAAGGAGTAAGTAAAAACAATAAAATAATGAATTGAAATACCCCAAACCCAAGTAATTTGGGTAGATTTCTTAAAGCTGTAACAAACGCTTCAGATATAAGAATATTTTTATTGAAATACCTTTTTTGTGCAATAATAATCAGAATTCCAAACTCCAAAAATAAAATGATAACTGCAAAAAAGCTGATGATAAGCATACCGACTACGCCCGTATAGCTCGAAGCAATTTTGTACACTTCAGCATTTAACAATGCACCATTTCCCATCACCTTCAACATTCTGTTAAATATGAATGAAATTACTGGAACGAAAATAAAGCTCGTAAGAAGTAGAAATATTAATTCAAATGATAGATATTTTTTATAAGATACTTTGAAATCTTGCAAACCATTTTTTAATACGGTTAACATGTAATCACCCTGATGTAATAGAATAATGAAATAATCCCTCAAGTTAGAAAGCTACACCGCTCCAACTTAGTTATAAAAGGATATAAAGTTGAATTTTAAAGCAAATTTTAGAATTAGTAAAGTAAGACATAAAGACAGGTTGCTTTTCCCAAATATAAACGCATAATAAAGCCCTAAACTACAAGTATCATACTGTGTTTAGGGCTTAAAATTATATTGGTAATTAAAAATGACTCACCTTTCATCTGCGTAACTCAGAAGTTTAAATAATACGTGTCGTAACAATACCTTCAATTTGATTGATTTTTTCTTCTAAACTTGGAATAATATCTCCGTTCACATCATTTTCGATATCAACCATTGTATAGGCGTATCCCTCTCTACTTCTGTTAACCATATCAGCAATGTTCAAATTAAAACTTGATAAAGCAGTTGTAATTTGTCCAACCATATTCGGAACATTTTTGTGAAAAGCAGCTACCCGTCGCTTTCCTGTATAAGGAAGAGAAGCGTTTGGATAATTAACTGAGTTTTTTATATTCCCTGTTTCAAGAAAATCTTTCACTTGACGAGCCGCCATCATCGCGCAATTTTCCTCTGATTCCTTTGTTGAAGCACCAAGGTGAGGAATCGGAATTACATTGTCCATCTTTAATACATTTTCATTAGGGAAGTCCGTAATATATTTGCCAACAATACCACTTTCAAGTGCCGGACCCATATCTTTCTCATTAACCAGCTCACCACGAGAAAAATTCAGTATATGAACTCCTGGTTTCATCAGGCTAAATGTTGCTTGGTTAAACATTCCTCCTGTCGTATCAGTAAATGGAACATGTACAGTGATAAAATCGGAGTTAGCAAACAACTCTTCAATAGTCATTGCGCGCTGGACATGGCTTGATAAGTTCCAAGCTGTATCAACAGAGATGAAAGGGTCAAACCCGATTACTTCCATACCTAAGTCGAGTGCATCATTAGCTACAAGCGCACCGATCGCTCCTAAGCCTATGACTCCTAGTGTTTTACCTCTAATTTCTTTCCCAACAAATTGTTTCTTTCCTGCTTCTACAAGCTTGGAAACTTGATCGCTTTCACCTGTTAACGTTTTAGTCCAAGCCACACCATCAAATAGGTTTCGGGATGATGCCATTAATGTAGTGAGCACAAGTTCCTTTACCGCATTAGCATTAGCACCAGGAGTATTGAAAACGACAATTCCTTCATCTGTACACTTATCAACTGGAATATTATTGACACCTGCTCCCGCTCGTGCAATTGCTTTTAGCTTGTTACCGAATTCCATCGAATGCATATTAAAACTGCGAAGTAGAATAGCATCAGGATTCTCATGGTCATCATCAAGTTTATAGTTATTCTTGAATACATTTAACCCGCCTTCAGATATAACATTTAACGTTTTTATTGTGTTCATTTTTTCTAACATGATTGTGTTCATTTCATTTCCTCCTTTTAAGTCAAAACTGTTCCAATTTCCATTTATTAATTTTCACCACTATGATATAAAAAAGAGCGTAGTAACAATTCCCCCTTAAATATACAGAAAGAGGTAAGGGGAAATCCCCTTACCTCTGCCCAGGCGAACGGCTATGACACTATATGCTCCCTCGCGGTTATCCGCGTTCGCCAGTCACACATAGTCTTGTCTCTTTAATTTAAAAAGTTCTATGATTAGAAAAAGGTCCAGAAGCTGTAGAATATTTCTACTTTCTAGACCTACGCACGTTAAAGCAAATAAAATTCAGCATAAATGATGCCAATAGTTATTATATGGAAGCAACTTATTTTAAGCTAACAACCAATACTTTAACTCGTAGTCTAGTTCTTACAAATGGGAACTAGGTAGAAACGCTCAGACCATATTACCGAGAATATACGAGTAATGATATTTAAAATGATTACATAGCTAATATAGCAAACTTACAAAGTATAATCAATAAAAATATGTATGTTTTTCGTATAATTAATTATATTGTTCGTGTTCTATTGTTATTCAATAAAAAAACTTATGAAAACTATAAAGACAAGGACAAATCGATGTCCTTGTCTATTCTTTATCTTCTTCTGTTTTGTTACGATTCACTTGGCTTTTTCCGTCCATGGCTGTCTTTGCTACTTCTTCAATCTCTTCAGAACTACCTACAAGTTCATCTGAATCTATATACATATCATCATAACTATCTTGTTCTTCGTAAAAGTCAGATGGCGTCTCCGATGAACCATATGATTCAACAGCTTGCCAAGCGTCCTTTCCATCAAACCCTGTTGATTCGGTTGCTTCTGCTTTATCGTCTCTTTCAATAATATCAGGTTCTATAATTTCCTCTTCCACTGGTCTATCTTCGCGTAAACCACCCTCAGCGTGTTGCTGACATCTAAAAGTGGTTGGAACTGCCAATAACCTTTCTTCCTGAATTTCTTTTCCACATACTTCGCATATTCCATATGTGTTATTCTCTATTGCATGTAACGCTTGATTTGTTTCTTTCATTTTTTGTTTTGCATGCTCATTCAAGGCGATATCTTTTTCTTGATCATATAGCTCTGTTCCTTGATCACCAGGATGATTATCATAATTAGATAAATCTCCTGTTGCCTCTTTATTTGATTCATCATGATTTACTTTTAAATGTTCCAACATATTTTGATTTTGTTGTATTAATATTTGTTTAGCTTCGTTGATAACTTTTGTAGCAACCATATAAAGCCTCCTAGCGACTAACTTTTTATAAAACCTGCACTCTATTTAACAAGTGTATATTGTACTTATTTCCGAAATGTCATGATAGTAAACGTAATAGATAGCAGAATAATATGTAAACCAAATCATTACTTTACATGATTCTAGGATAAAAAATAAGGAGCAGACAATAAGTCTCCTCCCTGTTAAATACTATTTTTCACTAAATATTTTCTATCTTATACTTATTCTAGTTTTATGGCTTATCAAACAATTATTGGTTGGCTAGTAATTCACTTCATCTAGAAAGTTTTTATATTTAATAATAAAACTAGAACAGGTGTGTATGTGATTCTCTAAAAGTAAGTACTGATATAATATTTACTCCAATAAATGCTGTTTCAGTATATCTATATCATCATCCGCGAGTCCAAGCACTTCTTTTGCATATACCTCTACATTTTCATACCTTGCTTCTATTTCATCTAAAAAAGCATCGATATACTCCACCCGAGCTTCGAACAAAGCATCAAGTACGTCTTGGTCAACATCCGAAAGGTCGTTATAACCAATTTCTGTGAAGTTTTTGGTCATTTTCTCTAATGTTTCGTTTGTATATAAATAATCTTCAGTAATCGCTTGTCGGGGAACTCCTAGAATATAAAGCAAAAGTGCGGCTATCCCACCGGTTCTGTCTTTACCAGCCATGCAATGAAAAAGCATTGGAGTATGTGCTTCAGTCAGTAAGACCTTAAATACTTTCTGAAATGCTTGCTTAAACGATACCATATTTTGATTCAAACTAAGTAACAGTTCTCCTGGCTTCGTATTTCGTAGTGTTTCAGCAAAATCTCTATGATCTCCTACCTGCCCTAACATCTGCTCATCAGATAAAATTGGCGTGTGATGCCATATAATCCCTTCAAATTTCGGATCTGGAAACTTCTCTATTTCATCTGCTCCACGTAAATCACAGATTTTTTTGATACCTAGTTGATTAACTATTTCTAAGTCACTAGCTGTTAATCTACTAAGGTTCCCGGAGCGATAAAGCATCCCGTGTTTTACACGCCGTCCATCTTCTGTTTGGTAACCACCTAAATCTCTAAAGTTGAAACTACCCTCTAATTTTATTTCACGCATAATTTTATCCATTTCGTGTACTCCTGTTCTTAAAGTTATATCCTTTTTGATAAGGAACCTTTCAATATAGATAGACCAGAGCCTTCCGCTTCAAAGTGCTCCAAAATAAAAATATCTATTAAACTATTTTTTTTATAAGCAATTTTTTATTCGAATTACTTTCACTATATTTTAACATACAGATTTAAGTATCTTAAAAAAATATTAAATCGCATACATGCTATTGTTAGTTATATAACTACAAATTCCCTAAAAAAGTTAATCTTCTTGGATCCAACCCTGTGTTAAAATAAGAAGATACTTTAAACAAAGAGAGTTCAATTTTGCTAGGGTTGTGTAGCTCTCTTATTTCAAACGTATACTGGTAGAATTTAAAGCTTAGGAGTGAAAGATAGATGAACAAAAAAGACGTAGCAAATATTCGAAAACAATTCAAGGTAGGAAATGACTTACTAAAAATCACAAATATTTATAATGTTTATATCATGAAAGAATCAAGTGAAATCTATCATGAGCAAATGCAGCCATTTGAAATGCTAGACGAAGATCAACAAGAGTTGTTTATGAGCAATTTCAAAAAAGTCTTAACTGGTCGATTGGATGAAAAATTATTCGAGTTAAAGTTTCAACCGGATGCAGAGGATAGTAGTCAGCTTATTCTCCATAAAGGATTACTAAGTCGTAATGTCGATGATTGGAAAGAGCAAATGCTATTAATCGTTGATAAAATGCTTGACGACAAACAATATGAAAATGATCTTGTTATCACATTCATTCGCGGTGAGTACTTAAAAGCAATGAAACGTCGAAGTGAAGAGTCAGAAGAAGGTGGAAGAGACGCTGTTTATTCGAATGCATTCATTTTATGCAGTATCAATAAAACCCAGGAACCGAAAAAAGAATTAGCCTTTGACTATGTGGAAAAAGAATTCAAGTATAACGTGGAAGTAGATCCAGTCATTAATCTAAAAGCTCCAGTAGGAGGATTTTTATTTCCTTCTATTACGGATAATGCAGCTGATGTCAATCACATACTCTATTCATCAGGCAAGGCATATGAGCCGGATCCAGAGTTCATAGAGGAAGTATTAAATGCTGAGGAAACGATGACTGCAGAAGATGACAAAATTGTATTTGAAGAGATCGTAAAAGACGTTACAGGAAATCAACTAAACACATCAACACTTGCTAATGTGTACGAAGAAATACATCGTGTGATTGAGGATACAGAAGGAGAAGAAACACCAAAATTAGACCGTAGGGACGTAGAACGCGTCTTAAAAATGAGTGGTCTAGAAGAAGTAAATACAGAAAAAGTAGAAGCCGCTTTTCAAAAAGTAATTGATGATGAAAGATATGAGCTGAAAGCAAATAACATCATACCAAAATATAATTCAAAGTCTATAAAGATCAGCACAAAAGTAGCTAATATCTCTCTTAGCCCGCAAGACTTAAAATACGTGAGACAGGTGAATTTTAACGGAAAGTTATGCATTATGATTGAAGTCGAGGAAGATACAGTAATCGAAGGGTTTACGATGATTCCGGAGGCTTTTGCTGATAATAGTAACAATCATGAAGGATAAGGTTGTTTTTCAATAAATTAGCTAGAAAACTATTAAAAGGGTCCCATAAACCAAAAAATCCAAAGCAATGGGGCCCCTATATGTGAAGGCTTTCTGAGAAGAAGTTTGTTGAACACTATAACTTAGATAAAACACCTTCCCGGTAATTAATAGATTAATCAATAGAAATATCACTATTTATAACTTTATGTGTAATCATCGCATCTGCTACTCTTACAAATCCGGCTATATTTGCTCCAACAACAAGATTGCCAGGAGCACCATATTTTTGTGATGCTTTCATACTTGTCTGGTAAATATCTTTCATTATCTCCTGTAATTTCGAATCAACTTCTTCCTTTGTCCAAATTAACCTTTTACTTTTCTGCGCCATCTCTAATGCTGATACAGAAACACCACCAGCATTCGTTGCTTTGAAGGGAGCAAATAAGACATTATTTCTTAAGAAGAGATTAATCGCATCTAAATTTGACGGCATGTTTGCACCTTCGCCAATTGCTTTTACTTCATTGGCAATGAGTAGAGAAGCAACATTTCTATTAATTTCATTATGAGTTGCACATGGTAATGCTATATCACAGGGGATAGACCATATACCAGAACATCCCTCTATAAAAAGAGCATCAGGGTGCTCGTTTACGTAATCAGAAATACTTTTATTATCTCTTTCTTTCAATTGTTTAATAGTTTCGAGGTTAACCCCATTAGAGTCATAAATATAACCAGTTGAGTCACTACATGCCACTACTTTTGCACCTAAGCCAATTGCTTTTTCCATTGCATAAATGGCCACATTCCCTGAGCCAGAAACTATAACTGTGCTTTTATTAAAACTGAGTCGTTTATCTTTTAGCATTTCTTCAACAAAATATACGATTCCATATCCCGTAGCTTTTTTTCGTCCAAAACTACCTCCATAACCTACAGCTTTTACCGATAATACAGTTGCCTCATACGTGCCACGTATTTTTTTATATTCATTAAATAAATACCCTATTTCTTTTTCTCCGACACCTATATCACCAGCGGGTACATCCTTATATGGTCCTATATGCCTGCTAAGTTCTGCCATAAAACTTTTGCAAAACCGCATAATTTCTAAGTCCGACTTACCTTTCGGATCAAAATCAGAGCCACCTGATCCTGCTCCAATTGGTTGTTTTGTTAATGAGTTTTTGAAAATTTGTTGAAACCCCAGAAATTTTATAATACTAGCATTTACGGAGGGATGAAATCTTAATCCACCTTTATACGGTCCAATAGCACTATTAAATTGAACACGAAATCCACGGTTTACTCTTGTATTATCATAAGAATCTACCCATGGTACTATAAAAGAAATCATTCGTTCAGGTTCTACTATCTTTTCTAAAACTGCTTGTTTCATATATATTGGATTTTTCACAAGTACTGGAACTAAAGAATCGAATACTTCTTTCACTGCTTGAAGAAACTCTGGTTCATTAGGATTTAGCTTTTCTACTTTACCTATTATAAGATTCACATAATTTTTTACGTTAATGGTTTGGGTCCGTTCTACTCCCTCCAATACTTTAATAATGATCACCTCCCATAATAAGGTTTCAAATTAGTTATCTGATATGATAAAAATTTAACCCTATAACTTTTTAATTGATAGCATCAAAATTAATATACGATGAAGTTTATGTTTAGACATGATGGAACACACTTTTTTCAGCTAACGTTCATACCTGATTTCTTACAATTTTTTACGCAAATAATAATCAGACTATCTCTTTTGCTCCCTTAAACGTAGCACTGTTCTTATCAGATTCATGTTGGATACTTTTCTCATTAATTCTTAATTTAGTCCCATATTGAACAGAAAAAAATTATTAAAAAGACATCAGGCACTATATTTATAAAGAGCCTGATGCTTATTATTTAGTTACGTAGCAACCTACACCATAATGTATAAATAGAATAAGTAACGTAAATACCGATATTTAGGTAATATTATTTAGATTACTCCTTGAGCAAGAATCGCATCAGCCACTTTTTTGAATCCAGCTATGTTTGCCCCCACAACCAGATTACCTGGTACACCATACGTTTCTGATGCTTTCAAACTTTCTTTATATATATCTTTCATAATACTCTGTAATTTAATATCGACATCATTTTGTGACCAAATTAATCTAGCACTATTTTGGGCCATTTCTAATGCAGATACAGCTACTCCCCCTGCATTCACTGCTTTACCAGGTGCAAATAATATATCGTTTTCCAAGAAGACATCAACAGCACCTAGGGTAGACGGCATATTTGCACCTTCACCTATTGCTTTTACTCCATTTAAAACAAGTAGTTTGGCTGCATCTTCATCTAACTCATTTTGTGTGGCACATGGTAATGCGATATCACAATCAATAGACCAAATACCTCCACATCCTTCTATATATTTAGCATCTAAATGTTCATTTACATATTCGTAAATTCTTTTATTTTCCACTTCTTTTAAACGCTTGATTGTATTTAAATCGATACCATTAGGATCATATACATAACCACCTGAATCGCTACAAGCTACTACCTTAGCTCCTAGTTGTATCGCTTTTTCCATAGCATAAATGGATACATTACCTGAACCAGATACGACAACCTTACTTCCACTAAAACCTAAGCCAGCATCTTTTAACATTTCTTCCACAAAATAGACCGTACCGTATCCTGTTGCTTCCTTCCTACCTAAACTACCGCCATAACCAATGCCTTTTCCAGTTAGAACACCAGCTTCATATGCTCCCTTTAATTTCTTATATTGTCCGAACATATACCCTATTTCCCTAGCACCAACCCCAATGTCACCAGCAGGCACATCCGTATCTGGTCCAATATGCTTACTAAGTTCAGTCATGAAACTTTGACAAAAGCGCATAATTTCTAAATCTGACTTACCTTTTGGATCAAAATCAGCCCCACCTTTTCCTCCACCAATCGGTTGGCCAGTTAAAGCATTCTTAAAAATCTGCTCAAAACCTAAAAATTTGATAATGCTAAGATTTACAGAAGGATGAAATCTTAACCCACCTTTGTATGGACCAATCGCGTTGTTAAATTGTACTCGAAATCCACGATTTACTTTCACCTTACCATCATCGTTCACCCAAGGAACTCTAAAAGAA
This sequence comes from Aquibacillus rhizosphaerae, assembly GCF_030282825.1. GTDB lineage: Bacteria > Bacillota > Bacilli > Bacillales > Amphibacillaceae > Aquibacillus_C > Aquibacillus_C rhizosphaerae. Next base: position 150,625 of record NZ_JASTZU010000012.1, on the reverse strand, counting down.
ATGGTTCTATCAGGTTCAACCATCCGCTCTAAAATCCCTTTTTCAATATATATAGGATTCTTCACAAGGACAGGCACTAGAGAATCAAACACTTCTTTAACCGCCTGAAGAAACTCAGTTTCATTTGGATTACGCTGCTCAACACTTCGGAATAAATGAGTGACATAATCTTTGACATTTTTTGTTTCTACATCTTCAACTTTTTCTAAAACTTCTAAATCATTCAACACAATCAACTCCCTATAAATTTAAAAATGGACAGAATACTTTTTATTACTTAGAATCATTTTATAGTATTACAAATGATAGCTTCAATACTTAATAACGATGAAATCCATGCGTTCAACGCATGATTAATGGAGTGATTGATGATGGAAATAAGACAAATACAATATTTTATGGAAGTTGCAAAACGAGAACATGTGACAGAAGCAGCCGATTCTCTGCATGTAGCTCAGTCTTCTGTTAGCAGACAAATATTCAATTTAGAAGATGAATTAGGTGTAGATCTTTTTATTCGTGAAGGTAGGAGAGTTAAATTAACCCCCCTTGGAAGAGTTTTTTTTGAACGGATGAAACAAGTGACAAATTTAATGGAGGAGTCAAAAAGAGAAATTAAAGAATATTTAAACCCAGAAAAAGGAACCGTTCGAATTGCTTTTCCGATTAGTATGGCCGCTCACACATTGCCATCGATTATTTACGCTTTTCGAACAAGTTTTCCTGAAGCAAAATTCCAAATGAGTAATGCCCTCTATTATGATTTAATTAATGGTGTTGTGACTGGTGATTTTAATCTAGCAATGATTGCACCCATGCCTCCCAAAGAAATAGAGAATAAAATAAATGGTACTACATTATTTACTGAAAATATAGTCGCTCTATTACCATTCCACCATCCATTTGCAGACAGGAAATCCATTTCGCTACGAGAATTGAAAGATGACCCATTTGTCGTATTACCGGAGGGGTTTATATTTCGTGAACAGGTTGTCAATGCATGCATGAAAGTAGGATATTCACCACAAATTGCATTTGAAGGAAAAGATATTGATGCACTAAAAGGCTTAGTCTCTGCTGGCTTAGGCATAGCTTTAATGCCTGAGATGACGTTAATCGATAATACACCAAGATCCACAGTAGTCATTCCGTTAAACGACTATAATTTGAAACGTACAGTTGGTGTAATTTACCCAACACAACGCGATTTACTTCCTACTGAAGCATTGTTTTATGAGTTTTTACTCAAGACCTATGATCGACTAAATGAATTTAAAAAATAAATGATTAAATTCGATATTTGTCCCGTCTGCTATATCAATTATATTAAACCGTGACGTAAAGCGTACGTTTTCCATTTGGAAAGCTTATGCTTCAAGTCACACAAAAGAAAACACAAAAAAACCACCAATTATGTATTGGTGGAGACGGTGGGACTCGAACCCACGTCCAGAGATATCGCCACTCAGGCGTCTACGCGTGTAGTTGAAATATTAGCAATTCACTCTCTCTTCTGCCTTCCAACAGGCGTCCAAGGAGCTAGCCTGATTAATCTCTTCTGTGCATCCCCAGGCGGAGAATGACAGCGTAGCCCACTTCATTTGAGACCCTTCTATCTACCACATGGGCGATGGTAGGAAGGATCCTTTAGTGCTACTTACGCAGCTGCTAAAGAGTAATTGTTTTCTTTGCCAGTTATTATTGGCGTGTAACGTTTTACGAGACGTAACCTCGACGCGCAACCTGAGCTCAAACTATCCCTGTCGAATCCGAAACGTCCCCATGATAGGGTAATTAGAAAAACTAAATTATTGTCTAAGTTTTTCTTATACTATCGTGGTGACAGTATATCGGAAAACAAGAAGTCGAGCACTCTTGCTTATTAAGTTGTCAAATAGCTTAGCGACATACTTCATTATAACAGATAGAAGCTATTTTTCAAGTCTTACCAGCTGGTAATAACTACCTCATACTGTCTTTCAGAGCTCGATCAATATCACGCTTCGCTTGTTTTTGTTTTAAATCCTCTCGTTTGTCGTACTTCTTCTTTCCTTTACCTAAACCAATTAAGACTTTTGCTACACCATTTTTTATATACATCTTTAAAGGAACTAATGCATATCCCGCTTGTTGTGTTTCACCAATTAACTTATCAATTTCCTTGCGGTGAAGGAGCAATTTTCTAGTTCTCGTTGGTTCATGGTTAAATCTATTTCCTTGTTCATAAGTAGAGATATGCATATTATATAATAACGCTTCTCCTCTTTCAATTCGGGCAAAGCTATCTTTCATATTGACTCTACCTGCACGGATTGATTTAATTTCTGTCCCTTTTAATACAAGACCTGCTTCATATGTTTCTTCGATAGAAAATTCATGGTTTGCTTTTCTATTTTGTGCAAGTACCTTCCCTTGACCTTTTGCCATAACACTTACCTCCTATTGCTCCGTGAGGATTATTTTAACAGAAAACAGACTTTGATTCCAATTTAATCTATACGTTCATAAAGCTAAGTTAATAGACAAATTTACGTCTATCATGAGAAAGTAATACTTATACATTTAAAAAAATCTCTATTATATCATTTTCTAGTGAACTGTATGAATGTAAATGATATATGATTAACTATGTAAAAAAAAGGAGTATCTATCGTGGAACAAGGATTACTACAGTTGAGAGAATTAACACTAGAAGACCAAGATATCGTTAGAATGATGCAAACAAACATTGATGACGACTATGTCTTGAATATTTTTCCTGACCTAGTTCAATCCAATTCGAATTCTGTATATGGGTTATTTGATGATGACCACCTTTTGGCAATAGCTGGTTCTTCCTTTTTTCCAGGTGGGTATGCGATGCTTGGAAGACTTAGAAGTGATAAACGCTATTTATCCAAAGGTAATGCCACCAAGATATTAGCGTATATAAAAAGCGAATTAGAAAAAGACCCATCAATCACGTGGGTTGGCGCTAATACGAATATGGAAAATATACCAGCGCGAAGAGTACTAGAAAAAATAGGATTACAACAGGTCACTAGATTACACTCACTATACTTAATCGATGAAACTCTACTTAATGGAACAAAAGGCAGTGTTTGGCAAGCCGTTGAAACGATAGAGGAGAAAAGAAGGCTGCTGCAGTCCCTCAAACAAGAAAATGCACTTGGTGTCTATCCTTATGAATGTTATTATCCATTTCCATTTTCGGATAACTTGCTAACTGACGAACACCTTAATGACTCAGCCTTTTTCCAAAATCAATCGAAAGATCGGTTTTTGGTAATAAAGAAGGATCAAAAAAGAGATTGGTTTGCTCAAGTGAAGTATTTTTGGAATGATCATTTTCAACAACCAGGCTTTTGGGAGACCGTGCTCGCATACACAGAGCAACAGCCTGAAGAAGGAATAAAACCTTGGGTAGATTTTTCTCAGACAGGTTACGAACGAATCCCTAATCTAGATACTTTCAAATTAAGTGATGGTTGGGTATTATACGGTAAATGGATATAAGAAAAGCTCAGGGCGCATTGCTCACCCTAGGGCAATTAAGGCGAACATCTATGTGGTGGGCTTTACCACAAATATGTTTGACTCGGGTAGGCGCTAGAGCTCGACGAGGCACATGCTCGGGGTGCCTTGCTAAACCCCGACAAGTTAAGACTTGTTAGGCGCTAAATCTTGATTTTTAAAGAAAGAAACTAGACGTGCTTCACGTCTAGTTTCTTTTTCTTTTCTTACTTTTATTTTTCTTTTTACCGGCAGCTTTTGGCGGTTTTCCTTTACCTTTTGGTTTATTTCCATTATCTTTTGAACCAAGATTTTTTGTTTTGATAATTTTTGGTCGCTCTGGTTTCGTTCTTTGTTTTCTCGGTTTCATACCATCAATCTCAAAATCGATTACTCGCTCATCTAAATTGACATTGGCAACTTTCACAGTGATTTCATCACCAATTCGGAATATATTACCTGTTCGTTCACCGATCATAGCATAAGATCTCTCATCAAAATGGTAGTAATCGTCCGTTAAATAACTAACATGGATAAGACCTTCTACTGTATTCGGTAACTCAACGAATAGTCCAAAGTTGGTAACAGAACTTATCACACCTTCATATTCCTCACCAATTTTATCTAGCATATATTCTGCTTTTTTCAAGTCATCAGTTTCACGCTCTGCATCCACTGCGCCACGTTCTTTTTCAGAAGCATGTTTAGCAATTTCAGGCATTTTGTCTTTCCAATGACGTGTTGTTTTATCGTCTAATTGCTTATTAATCAGGTAAGTCCGAATTAAACGGTGGACAATTAAATCCGGATATCTTCGGATTGGTGATGTAAAGTGTGTATAAAAGTCTGTTGCTAAACCAAAGTGTCCGATGCTTTGCGGATCATACTTGGCTTGTTTCATTGACCGCAACATCAACTTCGAAATAATCATTTCCTCTTGTTCACCTTTTACCTCTTCCAATACTTTCTGTAATGCTTGCGGATGTATTTCATTATTTGTTCCTCTTACTACGTATCCTAGCGTCGCAATAAATTCAAAGAAAGTTTGTAACTTATCAGGACTTGGATCTTCGTGAATACGGTGGATAAAAGGTACATCCATCCAATGGAAATGTTCTGCTATTGTTTCATTTGCTGCCAACATAAACTCCTCGATTAGCTTCTCAGCTACAGAACGCTCACGTAAAACAACATCAGTCGCTTTGCCATCATCATCAACTAGTACTTTAGCTTCTTTGAAATCGAAATCTATAGCTCCTCGGCCAAAACGCTTGCCGCGTAAGACTTCAGCTAGATCTTCCATATCTTGAAACATTGGTACTAGATTTTTGTAACGATCAATTACTGTTTCATCTTTGTCGACTAAAATTTTATTCACATCAGAATACGTCATTCGCTCATTTGTATTGATAACACTTTGGAATATTTCATGACCAACAACTTCACCTTGCTTGTTTATTTCCATTTCACATCCAAGTGTTAAACGATCAACTTGTGGGTTTAAGGAACAAATCCCGTTCGAGAGACGATGCGGAATCATGGGAATTACGCGGTCAACTAGATATACACTCGTAGCTCGTTCAAATGCCTCTTTATCAATCGGTGAGTTTTCTGGTACGTAGTAGGTAACATCTGCAATATAGACGCCTAGCTTGTAGTTACCATTATCTAACTTCTTCACTGTAACAGCATCATCTAAGTCTTTTGCATCGGCACCATCAATGGTTACAATCGTTTCATCTCTTAGATCGCGACGATTTTTAATTTCATCCTCGTTTATTGATTCAGGTGTATCAGCAGCATGTTGCAAGACTTCCTCTGGAAAATCAACTTGGATGCCGTGTTTATAGATAATTGAAATAATGTCCATGCCAGGATCATTTTTATGTCCCAGAATTTCAATTACTTCCCCTTCCGCACTCATTCGGTCTTCAGGGTATTTTGTGATTTTTACAATTACTTTATGGCCGGTTACTGCTCCACCTGCTGCGTTTTTAGGAATAAAAATGTCGTTTGGAATCCGCTTATCGTCCGCGATAACAAATCCAAAATTCCCATTTCCATCATACGTACCAATGATTTCTCTTGTTGCACGTTCTAATATCCGGATGACTACACCTTCAGGACGTTTCCCTTGCTCATCTCTGCCATCAATTCGAACTAATACCTTATCATTGTTCATCGCTGATTGAAGATCGGCATGATTAATATAGACATCATCCTGTCCTTCTTCATCAGGAATTAAGAACGCAAAGCCTTTTGCATGCATTTGTATTTTTCCGCGAATTAAATTCATTCTTTCTGGTGGACCGTAACGGTTTTTTCTCGTTCTGACTAAATCACCAGACTCCTCTAAATCATTTAATACCTTCAATAAGATTGTAAACTGATCTGAATCCTGCAAATCTAATATCTCTTCTATCTCTTTAACGGCAAGAGGTTTAGAAGCATTCTCTCTAAAGTAATCCAATATTTGTTGCTTTACTTCATTAATATTCAAACGCTCACCTTCCTTCACTATTATTCTTTTGGAAGATATCCAATACGGTGACTTTTTAAATTTCATGTTGGCATAAACTGTTTTTGTCTTATTATTGCTTAAAACCAGTCCAATGATTCTAAAAATTGATAAATATCTTCATGTAGTTGTTCTTTTTCTTTATCAAATGTAATTAAGTGACCCGAGTTTTCGTACCATTTGATATCTTTCTTATCCGCTTCCACATTTTCATAAATGTACGTTGCACTTTCTTTATTAATCATTTGATCTTTTGATGCCTGGACAACAAAGGTTGGTGCATAGATATGGTCAATATGTTCTTTTACCTCAGTAATAAACCCACCTAAATCAGAAAATAATTGCTTAGAATCTTCCATTAGGGCCTCTACTTCTTTTTCAATCGTGGCTTCATCTTTTTTCTCTAATTGTTTATATTCTTTAGAAAAAGCCCGAAATCCTTTTGTTAGTTGACTTTCATTATCAAAAAATGTTGGTGCACACATTGTAATGACTGCTTTTATAGGTTCTGAATAGGCTAATTTCATCCCTAGTACACCACCAAGTGATAACCCGGCAACAGCAATTTCTTTATGTCCTAATTCTCTCAAATGATTTAATGCAGTCTGTACATCATCCCACCACTGATCAGGGTTAGACTCTATAAGTTCCTCTGGTGGCGCACCATGTCCCCTATAAATAGGTGCATGACACGTGTACCCTTTCTTTTGCAAGAAACGTCCTAACATCCGTACATCTGCTGAGTGGCCAGTAAAGCCATGTAGTAATAATACCGCACGTTCTCCACCTTCAAACGTGAAGGCTTGTGGTTGTTTAATTTTCATGATGATTAACTCATCCCCTTTTTACTATGTACTTTAATTATAATGGGTTAATCGTACCAAAGTTATCCTTAAGTTTCACAGACATCGGCTCACAATCTTGATGCATTCTTTTATGAATAATAAAGAATCCCTTACTAGCAAAGTAGTAAGGGATCGTCTTTTTACTCATTGATGTATAAAGGTTGTCCATAAACAAAAATTAATAATCGTTGTTTAAAAACTTATATTACATATGCAACGGTAAATGTAAGAACAAACAAAAGCACTGCAGTGATAACAGTTAAACGATGCAAGACCGCATCAATACCACGTGCTTTTTGCTTTCCAAATAATTGCTCTGCACCACCAGAAATAGCACCAGAAAGGCCCGCGCTTTTACCTGATTGTAATAACACTAAAATAATAAGAGCAACTGCATCAATCACTAACAACGTAATCGCAACTCCACCCATGTTGCATACACCTCCTAAGACGCACTAATACATATTGATAATGTAGCATAGTTACTAAGGTTTTAGCAAGTTAATTCTGCTTAACCAGAGACTAGATTTGTTTTTATTGGAAGCGTTTTTAGAATCGGTTACAATTAATGAAATGATGTATGATGTAGATAGCGATATTACAGGAGGAGGAAACGCCATGGATCTTGAAAATTTTTGGCTTACGATGAAAGATCAACAAGAGGTTTACATACAGAAATGGTCGCATCAAACAGATCATCCAAAGGCGATCATTCAGCTATCTCATGGGATGGCTGAACATATTGAAAGATACGACGAGTTCGCCTCTTTCTTAGTAAGAAACGGTTTTTTTGTATATGGAAATGATCACCGCGGTCATGGAAAAACCGGTGAAACGCAAGGAAGATTAGGATACTTTTCAGATGAACTCGGATTTGAAAAGACAACGGATGACTTAATTGAAATCACTAAATACATACAAATGGTTTACCCTAACGTTCCAATTATTCTACTCGGACATAGTATGGGTTCTTTCTTAGCCAGACGGTACATCCAAAAAAACATTGACTTATTAAGCGGGGTTATTCTATCTGGTACTGGAAGTTACCCACAACTAATCACTAAAATCGGTGTACTGATTGCAAAAATTGAAATACGGAACAAGGGCAAAACAATTCCCTCAAAACGATTAAATAATATTGCCTTCGGAGCATTTAATAAGCCTTTTAAAGATGGCGATACTGCATTTGATTGGCTATCTCGTGATAAACAACAAGTATCAAACTTTGTAGAAGATCCATATACGGGATTCACACCTACTACAGGATTCTTTTACGATTTATTTGATGGCATAGATAAAATACATAATCGTAAATTGATGCGAAATATCCCACGTGATTTGCCAATGTTGTTTATTAGCGGTGATAAGGATCCAGTAGGTGCACAATCAATTGGTGTAAAAAAAGTTATATCTCAATATGAAAAAGTAGGCATTAGCAATATTACTAGTCATTTCTATAAAGATGGAAGACATGAAATGCTTAATGAAATAAATAGACAAGAAGTATTTGAGGATGTTTTAAATTGGATTAACCGACAAATATAAGCTATTTAGCCCCAAGAGCCCTAGAAAATCTAGGGCTCTTGACTATTTTTTGAACTCATTTGATAGAAAATGACGTTTTTTGAAAGTTTTTGATTGAAAATAATAAAAGCTTCCTTTATTATTTATTTGAATGCTTTAAAGTCTCGCCACATGAATACTTTTAAGATTAATTACATACGCAACAAAACGTGTGCTGGATATTAATTTATTCTTCCTACCTCCCTGCCAGCAGTCATTTTAATAATTTCATTTTGATAGTACAAAATAAAACGTATCTAGCGAATTTTGATATTATTTGGTGAGCAACTTGATTAGTGAAAATTCATTTCGGGTATATAAAAAATAATACGATTATAAAGGTTGTGTATGCATGATTTATACGTGTACGTTGAATCCATCTGTAGATTATATTATCCAAGTATCCGAATTCCGAGCTGGAGAATTAAATCGTAGTGAAAACACATTCTATTATCCTGGCGGAAAAGGGATAAATGTTTCGCGTGTTTTAAAACGATTAAAAGTGGAAAATACAGCACTAGGATTTCTTGGTGGTTTTACAGGCCAGTTTATAAAAAATGAATTACATGCAGAAGATATACAAATAGACTTTATTGAAGTTTCTGGCAATACTCGAGTGAACGTTAAATTGAAATCGGACTCAGAGACTGAAATTAATGGACCAGGGGCCGAAGTTACCAAAGAACAAATCCAAAAGCTTTATGATCAGATTGGGACTCTTAAACAAGGTGACTTTCTAGTAGCCGCAGGAAGTACACCTGCATCTGTTCCAGCTAACTTTTATGCTGAAGTTGCAAAAATTTGTAATGAAAATGATGTTCCGATTATTGTAGATACTTCAAGTCAAGCACTTAAAGAGATTCTCGGTAAAAGGTTGTTTCTAGTTAAACCAAACCACCATGAACTGGGTGAGTTATTTAACACGGTAATCGGTTCCGTTGATGATGCGCTTGCTTACGGAAAAAAATTGTTACAAGAAGGACCTGAACACGTGATTGTATCCATGGGTGGCGATGGTGCAGTTTTCATAAGCAAAGACCATTGTTTTTTTGCGAAAGCACCTGAAGGAGAAGTTAAAAACACGGTAGGTGCTGGTGATTCCATGGTTGCTGGCTTTCTTTCTGCGTATGTAAAAGAGAATAGTCTAGAAAATGCATTTAAATATGCCGTTGCAACAGGCAGTGCTACTGCTTTCAGTGAAGATTTATGCACGAATCAAGATGTAGAGGAATTACTTCAACGCATTGAAATGGAACGATTAGATTAGGGGGTACAATAATGAATATTACTGATTTATTGAAAAAAGATACTATCATCTTAGAATTAGATTCTAATTCTAAAGCCTCAGTTATTGATGAACTAATTGAAAAGTTAAATCAAGCTGGACGATTAAATGATAAAGAGGCATTTAAAAAAGCAATTCTAGCGCGCGAGGAACAAAGCACAACAGGGATTGGTGAAGGTATTGCAATTCCACACGCAAAAACAGATGCGGTAAAGACTCCTGCTATTGTTTTTGGTCGTTCGTCTCAAGGGGTTAATTATGAATCGCTTGATGGGCAACCTTCCCATTTATTTTTTATGATTGCTGCTTCTGAAGGCGCCAATCAGACTCATTTAGAAACATTATCAAGACTTTCTTCCTTTTTAATGGATAATAAATTCCGTGAGAAACTAGAAGCTGCGAAAAGTGAAGATGAAGTAATCGAAGTAATTAATGATAAAGAACGTGAAGAAGACGATGATACTGAACAAGATACAAGTGAAGGTTCTCCCGAGGCAACCAACTTATTAGCTGTTACTGGCTGTCCTACAGGAATTGCTCATACTTATATGGCAGCGGATAAGTTAAAAGCTACTGCTAAAGAAATGGGTGTTACCATTAAGGTTGAGACAAACGGCTCCGGCGGTGTTAAAAATCGCCTTACATCGGAAGACATTAAAAAAGCAGATGCGATTATTATTGCTGCAGACACAAAAATTGAAACAGAACGTTTTAAAGGAAAACATGTCATTCAAGTTCCAGTAGCTAAAGGGATTCATGAACCTAAACAATTAATTGAACGTGCAATGAAAAAAGATGCACCTATTTATAAAGGAGATTCTTCTTCCTCTAAAAGTGAATCTGATGATACAAAAGGTCGCAGCGGTTTCTATAAACACTTAATGAATGGTGTTTCCAACATGCTTCCATTTGTTGTTGGTGGTGGTATTTTAATTGCGATTTCATTTTTATTTGGTATCAATTCAGCCGATCCAACTAGTGATCAATATAACCGATTCGCAGAAATGCTTAACACTATTGGTGGCGGTAATGCATTTTACTTAATGGTTCCAGTTTTGGCCGGTTTTATTGCCTCTAGTATAGCAGACCGACCTGGTTTTGCACCTGGTATGGTTGCTGGTCTTATCGCGATTTCTTCTGGTGTTGAAGGCGCTGATGGTGGTTCTGGTTTTCTTGGTGGTTTAATTGCTGGTTTCCTAGCTGGTTACTTAACACTTGGAGTTAAAAAAGCTTTGGAAGTACTTCCAGCTATGTTTGACGGCTTAAAAACTGTACTTCTTTATCCGGTCTTCAGTATTGGTATAACAGGCCTCATCATGTTACTCATTAACCCACCACTGACTACGCTATATACTGGTTTGTCTAGCTGGTTACAAGGGCTTGGTGACACGAATCTTGTATTACTGGGGTTAATACTTGGTGGTATGATGGCTATAGACATGGGTGGTCCCATTAACAAGGCTGCCTATACATTTGGAATAGCAATGCTTGATGCGGGTAATTTAAGCTTTATCGCAGCCATTATGGCAGGCGGAATGGTTCCACCACTTGCAACAGCACTAGCTACAACAATTTTTAAGGACAAGTTTACTCAACAAGAAAGAGATGCTGGAAAATCCAATTATGCGTTAGGTGCATTCTTTATTACCGAAGGGGCAATTCCATTTGCTGCAGCAGACCCTGGACGTGTCATTCCATCCATCGTAGTTGGTTCTGCAGTTGCTGGTGGGCTTACAATGTTGTTTGATATTGGACTTAGAGCTCCCCACGGCGGTGTTGTAGTAGCAACATTAGTCGAAGGAAATCCATTTCTTTACCTTTTAGCAATATTAATTGGTACAATTATCAGTGGATTTCTAATTGGGTTCTTGAAAAAGGACCTACAAAAAGAGTAAAATTAGATTGTAGTGTACCCGTACAAAATTTTTATATATTATATTAGGAGGTTTTTTAAAATGGCAGTAGAAAAAACAATGAAAATTACTGATGCAACAGGTGTTCACGCACGACCAGCAACAGTACTAGTAAATAAAGCAGGTAGTTTCGCATCAGACGTTACATTAGAGTATAACGGTAAGTCAGTAAATCTTAAATCAATTATGGGTGTTATGTCTCTTGGAATTCCTAAAGATTCTGAAATTAAGATTACAGCTGATGGATCTGACGAGCAAGAAGCAATAGATGCGATTGTTGATGTAATTAAAAAAGAAGAACTAGGAGAGTAATTATTAATGAGTAACATTAATGGAATAGCAGCATCAAGCGGGATTGCCATTGCTAAAGCGTACATTTTGGCAAGTCCCGACCTTTCTTTTGAAAAAAAGAAAATAGATAATCCAGAATCAGAAGTTGAACGCCTGCACCAAGCGTTAGATATTTCTAAACAAGAGCTTGAAAAGATTAAAGAAAATGCACGAAAAACGCTTGGTGATGAACATGCTGAGATTTTTTCTGCACACTTACTAGTTCTAAGTGATCCAGAAATGATCAATCCGATTCAGGATAAAATCAAGACAGATGCTGTTAATGCAGAGACTGCGCTTGAAGAAACAGCAAATATGTTTATCGACATGTTTAAAGCAATGGACAACGAGTACATGAGAGAAAGAGCAGCTGACATTCAAGATGTTACCAAACGAGTAATGGCACATTTACTTGGAGTTACATTCCCAGATCCTGCTCTCATTGATGAAGAAGTAGTTGTGATTGCGGAAGATCTTACTCCATCTGATACGGCTCAGTTAAACAAGCAATTTGTTAAAGGGTTTACTACAAATATCGGTGGACGTACATCCCACTCTGCCATCATGGCAAGATCACTTGAAATACCTGCAGTCGTAGGTACAAAAACAGTTACAAAAGACGTTAAGAAAGATGATCTTATTATTGTCGATGGAATTGACGGCCAAGTAATTTTAAATCCAAGTGAAGATGAAATTGCTAGTTACAAAAAGAAACAAGAAGATTTTGAAAAACAAAAACAAGTATGGGCTAAACTTAAAGATGAGCCAACGGTATCTGCTGATGATGTGCACGTTGAATTAGTAGCGAACATTGGTACTCCTGAAGATGTTATTGGTGTATTGAACAATGGTGGTGAAGGTGTTGGCCTTTACCGTACGGAGTTTTTATACATGGGTAAGAGCGAACTTCCAACAGAGGAAGAACAATTCGATGCTTATAAATCTGTCTTAGAGCAAATGGGTAACAAACCTGTTGTTGTTCGTACACTGGATATAGGTGGAGACAAAGAACTAAGTTATTTGAAGCTTCCAGAGGAAATGAATCCATTTTTAGGTTTCCGTGCTATTCGATTATGTTTGGAACGTGATGACATCTTCCGTACTCAACTACGTGCATTACTACGTGCGAGTACATATGGCAATTTAAAGATTATGTTCCCTATGATTGCTACGTTAGATGAATTCCGTCAAGCAAAAGCTCTTCTTTTAGAAGAAAAAGACAACCTTAAAAATGAAGGTATTAACGTATCTGATGATATCGAAGTTGGAATCATGGTTGAGATACCATCAACAGCTGTCATTGCACGCCAATTTGCTAAAGAAGTAGACTTCTTCAGTATTGGTACAAATGACTTAATTCAGTACACTATGGCTGCTGATCGTATGAATGAGCGTGTTTCCTACCTATATCAACCTTATCATCCAGCAATACTAAACCTGGTTCATAATGTTATCGAAGCAGCTCACGCAGAAGGTAAATGGGCTGGTATGTGTGGAGAAATGGCTGGCGACTCGATTGCTATCCCAATTCTTTTAGGTCTTGGTCTAGACGAATTTAGTATGAGTGCTACTTCCATCCTACCTGCACGTACACAAATTAGAGATCTTTCTAAACAAGACTTAGCTTCTTACAAAGACCAACTCCTATCTATGAGTACAGCAGATGAAGTTGAAAAGTTTGTAAGAGAAAAAACAAATCAATAATAGTTAACCCTCACTGCGATAGTGAGGGTTTTTTACTTTTTAAGTTTATATTTCGTACGAATTTCCCTTTTGAAAATAATCACACCTGTTAGCTTATTTTCAAAACTAACCCCTCTAATTTATTTTTAAAACAAAAAGCACCGCAAAATGCGGCGCAATTAATTGTACTGTCTTATTTGACTTAATTGTTATTAGTTATTTGTTTAAATCATTTTTTTATTTGGTTTGATCTATACATAATATATAAAAAGTACGGTGCACCTATCAAGGCCACAATGATACCTGATGGGATTTCTTTAGGCACAATTAATGTTCTACTAAGAATGTCAGCAATTACTAAAAATACGGCTCCTAACAAAGCTGTAGTGGGTAGTAAATGTTTATGACCCGGTCCAAGAAACATCCTCGCTACGTGTGGTGCAATTAGTCCTACAAAACCTATTGTACCAACTGCAGCAACACTAGCTGCCGCTAGTAAAGATGCTAATAATGCCATCAAGAACCTAGTATTCATAACGTTCATGCCTAAGCCTTTTGCAGTATCGTCACCTAATGAAAGTGTATCGATGTTTCTAATTTGAAAATATAAAATAGGTACTACAATAACCATCGGCCATAATAAGTAGGAGAATAACTCGTTCCAGCTTTTTGCATATGTCGTACCTGATAACCATGTTAGCGCTGATGCTACAGACATGTCAGCTTGAACAACAAGTATTTGTATAATTGCCGATCCAAATGCAGAAATACCTATGCCTAATAATGCTAATAATGTAGGTTGGAAATTAGCACGATAGGACAACCCCATGACAACTAAGAATGCCACAATCGCTCCAACAAACGCGCCAAGTGGGACAAATACTGCTGACAGGCCAGAAATATAGAGTACCATTAAGGCGCCAACACCTGCACCAGATGTAATTCCAATGATAGATGGATCAGCTAATGGATTTCGCAATACTCCTTGAAAGATATAACCACTTATCGCGAGTAAGGCACCACTAAATCCTGCTACAAATAATCTAGGCATTCGAATAGTTAATATCATATCCCTTATAAAGTCATTAGAACCACCAAACATCGCGACCATACTAGATCTAATTTGGATCCCTGAGTTACCTGTAGATGCACCTATTACAATCAATAGGACTAATCCAACCGATAAAATACTAATAACATAACTTGATGACATTGGTAATTTTAATCGGCCTGCAAGCATAGCACTACCTTTTTCACCATATTGCCTGTTTTGTTTTCTTAATACGAGCCAAATCAACCATGGTGCACCAATGAATGCAGTAATCGCACCAACCGGTAATTCTGAGAAAGATGGGTCCACAATTCGTGCAAGTACATCGGCCCCTAGCAATACATTTGCTCCCCATATAAAAGAACCTATTATCAACAAATAATGATTTTGATAGCCTAGTAATTTAATTAAATGTGGCGCAATTAATCCAACAAAACCGATTGGACCAACAACACTAACCGTTACTGCTGTTAAAAATACAGCGACTAATAATGAAATAATACGAAGTCGCGATACATTTTGACCTAATGACGAGGCAACATCTTCCCCTAAACGAAAGATATCTAATTGCTTTGCTAACAACAAAGCTACTAAAACTCCTGATAAAATAAAAGGTGATGAAAAGGTAACACCGTCCCAATTATTTTGTACAAGGGTGCCTGAGCCCCATAAAAATAAACCTGCTGTTTCATTTTCATAAAAAATCTGTAGTAATGAGGTAAACGATGAAAACATGATTGTAACAACCATACCGGCTAAAACCATTCTTACAGGATTGGCTGTTGCACTACCTGCCAAGCCATAGACAAGTGTGGCAGTAAGTACACCACCGACAAATGCTACAAATAAACCATTCAATTGAAGAGAAGCGGGTATAAAAATCGTTGCGAAAACAACAGCAAAGTAAGACCCCGAATGAATGCCTAACGTACTAGAAGATGATAGTGGATTTTTTGTAATCGTCTGTAAAATTACACCTGAGACCGCTAGTGCTCCACCTGCTAAAATACCAATCACTGCTCTTGGTAATCGCAAATATCGAACGGTGTGGTGCTCCAATATATCTTGTGGTGCAAATATTGCTTGTAACACGACGGTTGGTGAGAGATTCACACTTCCTTGATTAATATGTATAAACAATAAAAAAAACAAAAGGACGGTTCCTCCCACAAAGGTAAGAACCGTTTTAATCCAATTGTTTGTAAGTAAACTAGTCATTAATTATCACTACTCTTGTATTAATGCTTCTTTTATTTGTTCTGCAAAAACTTGTGCAGAAAGTGGTCCACCAAATGTCCACGTATCTCCTGGTAGTTGGTATGTTCTTTCTTCCTGAACAAAACCAAGGTTTTCCCATGCTGGGTTTCCAGCTAACTGGTTTGAAAATACATTGTCTTCGTCTTGAACAATATAAAAGAAATGTGCATCTTGGAAATTTTGTAATACTTCAACACTTGCTTCATCAAAGCCGTACACTTGGAATCCTTCTGATTCATAGGCATTTTCTAGACCGATTTTTTCCATAATTGTTGTTGCCATCGCGTTGTCTTTAAATAATCTTATCACAGGATTGTTATCAGAGCTATATGCTTGTGATAATACAAATGATTTATTTTCGATACCTGCAGCTTCGATTTCTTCTTCAATACTAGTAAAAGATGTATCTAAATCACTTAAAATCTGTTCTGCTTGATCTTCTTTTCCGAACAATTTAGCAATTTCATTAAAAGTCGTAGTCATTTCCTCGTATTGATTCCCTTCACCTTCAGCAGGATAAGGGTTAAATGCTAGTGTTGGAGCGATAGCTGTTAAACTATCCATAATTGCTTCGTGACGATAGCCAGCAGTGATAATAACATCTGGATTCAATTCAGCAATCGCTTCTAAATTAGGTTCTTGTCTCGTACCAACATCTTGTACATCTTCCCCAACCTCTGGCTCAATATTTACCCAATTATGGTAGTTTTCAATATCAGCCATTCCAACTGGTTGGATACCTAAAGCAAGTACATCCTCTGCGTAAGTCCATTCAAGCACTACTACACGTTCTGGTGTTGTTTCAAATGTTTGTTCTCCATAAGCATCTGTAACAGTTACAGCACTTGTTTCTTCCGTTGTTTCTTCTGTTTCTTCCGTATTTGTTTCACCATTATTTTCTGTTTCTCCATCTGTTGTTTCATTTCCTGTATCGTCGTTACCACAAGCTACCAATACTACACTTGCCAACAGACCGATAATTAAAAATAAAATTGCTTTTTTCATTTTTGTCCACCCCTTGTATGTATGTTTTATTTTTAATGGCAGCTAATTAAATAGAATACCAACACTAATTGATAAAGATTATCATTATCACATGTGTAATATTACCTAATATAATCTACCTTGTCAAATATTTTTTCAATATTAGTGTTTTCTATTAGCTAGATTTTATTACGCTTGGACTATGACATGGAGCCTTTTACACAAAGGCTAATTAATTGTTTTTATGTTCAAACTTTATATTGAGTATGCACTAAGTTTAACTTTTGTGGACTTTTTCCTAGTTGAATGGTGATCTTGCGCTACGGAAAAACACTCGCTTTCTATAAATTAGAGAAAAAGTCCATATAATGATTTTACAGGGTTTTATCTTACTATAATTAGAAAATCATTACTAGTGAAGGAAGAATGCGTAGACTCCTACGGGAATAGCGCGAGCTGAAGATCCACTCAGAAGTGATCTTCTTCTGAGTTAGCTGAAGCCGTGCCCGTGGATAGCGTAGTATTCTGCCGGAACGGAGTTTTACCACTCAGTTATCACTGCATAAAAGTTAAGAATAGTTAGTGCAAACTTTACATCAAGTATCCAGCAACAAACTTTAGAAAACAGCTCACAAAAAATACCCTCGCCATTGTAACATGGCAAGGGTATTTATAAAATAAATTACTTATTCAAGTTGTAAAATGCTGTCTTACCAGCATAGATACCAGTTCCAACTAATTCATCTTCAATGCGAAGTAATTGGTTGTATTTTGCAACACGGTCTGTACGTGAAGGTGCACCAGTCTTAATTTGACCAGCATTTGTTGCAACTGCGATATCAGCAATTGTAGCATCTTCTGTTTCACCAGAACGGTGTGAGATAACAGCAGTATAACCTGCACGTTTAGCCATTTCAATTGCATCAAATGTTTCAGTAAGTGTACCAATTTGGTTCACTTTAACAAGAATTGAGTTACCTACACCTTGCTCAATACCTTGCTTCAAACGAACTGTGTTTGTAACGAACAAATCATCACCAACTAATTGAACACGATCACCAATACGATCTGTTAGAAGTTTATGACCTTCCCAGTCATTTTCATCTAGACCGTCTTCGATTGAAATAATTGGGTACTTGTTAATCATTTCTTCATACCAACCAACCATTTCTTCAGATGTACGAACTACACCTTCACCTTTAAGGTTGTATTTTCCATCTTCATAGAACTCAGAAGATGCAACGTCCATTGCTAGCATAACTTCTTCGCCTGGCTTGTAACCAGCAGCTTCAATTGCTTCAATGATTGTAGAAAGTGCTTCTTCATTTGATTTAAGGTTTGGCGCGAATCCACCCTCATCACCAACCGCAGTGTTAAGACCTTTTCCACTAAGAACTTTTTTCAATGAATGGAAAATCTCAGCACCCATACGTAATGCTTCACGGAAAGATGGAGCACCTACAGGCATAATCATAAATTCTTGAATGTCTACGTTATTATCAGCATGCTCTCCACCATTTACAATGTTCATCATTGGTGTTGGAAGTGTTTTTGCATTGAATCCACCAAGATAAGTATAAAGTGGAACACCAAGGAAATCAGCTGCTGCATGTGCTACAGCCATAGATACACCAAGGATTGCGTTAGCACCTAGTTTACCTTTGTTCTCTGTACCATCTAATTCAATAAGTAGTTCGTCGATAACAACTTGACGAGTAACATCTAATCCTAGTAATTCTGGAGCAATAATTTCGTTTACGTTCTCTACTGCTTTAAGAACACCTTTACCTAGGTAGCGTTCTTTATCACCGTCACGTAATTCAACTGCTTCGTGTTCACCAGTTGAAGCACCACTTGGTACTAGTGCTTTACCAAATGCTCCTGTTTCTGTGAAAATTTCTACTTCTACTGTTGGGTTACCACGGGAATCTAATACTTCGCGTGCATAAACGTCTGTAATGTATGGCATTGTTTAATACTCTCCTTTTATAAACTAAATTATTTTTTAATTAATGATTTTCCTGTCATTTCTTTTGGTTGATCTACCTGTAATAATTCTAACAATGTTGGTGATAAATCACCAAGAATACCACCATCGCGTAACTCGATATCTTTTTTCGTTACAATTACTGGTACAGGATTTGTTGTATGGGCAGTCATCGGTGTTCCATCAACAGAAACTACTTCATCAGAGTTACCGTGATCAGCCGTAATAATAGCATGCCCGCCTTTTTCAATTATTTTATCAACAATTTTACCAAGGCATTCATCAACAACTTCAATTGCTTTAATTGTTGGTTCTAACATTCCGGAGTGACCAACCATATCCGGGTTAGCAAAATTTAAAAGGATAGCATTTTGATTACCTTCATCAAGTTCCTTCAATAATGCATCTGTTACTTCATAAGCACTCATTTCTGGCTGAAGATCATACGTTGCTACTTTAGGTGAATCAATTAGGATTCGCTTTTCACCTGGAAATTCTTTTTCTCTACCGCCACTCATGAAAAATGTGACATGTGGATACTTTTCTGTTTCGGCAATACGTAATTGATTTAAGTTATTTTGTGCTAATACTTCACCTACAGTATTATCTAAATTAACTGGTTCGTATGCAACAAATCCATCAACCGTTTCACTGAAGTTAGTCAAGCCAACAAAGTGTAGGTTTTTTGGAACTTTATCCCCACGGTCAAAATCGCGGAAATCCTCATTAGCAAATGTACGAGAAATTTGAATCGCACGATCTGGTCTAAAGTTATAAAAAATTAATGAATCTTCATCTTCAATTGTAGCGATTGGTTGTCCTTGCTCATCAGTCATAACGGAAGGGAGAACAAACTCATCATAGATACCATTCTCATATGAATCATCTACTAGCGCCATAGGATCCTTGTAAGTCGGACCTTGGCCGTAAACCATAGCGTCATATGCTTTCTTTACTCTGTCCCAACGTTTATCTCTGTCCATGGAGTAATATCTACCTGATAGTGTCGCAATTTCTCCTACACCATACTCATCCATTACCTCTTGGACAGCTTTAATATACTTTTTAGCTGATTTTTGTCCAACGTCACGTCCATCTAGAAATCCGTGAACATAAACCTTCTTCAAATCTCGACTAGCAGCTAATTTTAATACTGCATACAAGTGCTCGATATGGCTATGGACGCCACCATCAGATAATAAACCAAATACATGTAGAGCTTTATTATTATCCTTCGCTTGATTTACTGCATTTACCAATACTTTATTCTCAAAGAAGTCACCTTCACGAATGGATAAGTTTACCCTTGTTAAGCTTTGATAGACAACTCTTCCAGCACCAATATTTAAGTGCCCTACTTCTGAATTACCCATTTGACCGTCTGGTAAACCAACAGCTTCGCCACTTGCTTGCAATTGATTATGTGGATATTGATTCCAAAAACGATCAAAATTAGGTGTGTTTGCCTGCTTAACAGCATTACCTACTACCTCATCACGAATGGCGTAACCATCAAGAATAATGAGTGCAGCTAATTTATCCTGACTCATTTTGCACCAGCCTCCACTAATTTTAAGAACGAATCAGCTTCAAGACTAGCTCCTCCAACTAATGCTCCATCAATGTCTGACTGAGATAATAATTCATCAACGTTGGCAGGTTTTACACTTCCACCATATTGAATTCGAACAGCTTCAGCAGCATCAGAAGAAACAAATTCACTTACAATACCACGAATATGTGTGCAAACTTCATTTGCTTGTTCTGTTGAAGCAGTTTTACCAGTTCCAATCGCCCAAATTGGTTCATAAGCAATAATTACTTCGTGTACTTGTGCATCACTTAGACCTTCTAACGCTTTTTTCACTTGTAACTCAACTACTGACATCGTCTCATTACTTTCCCGTTGTTCAAGTGTTTCGCCAACACAAATGATTGGTGTTAAAGCATTATTGAATGCTGCATGAACTTTTTTGTTAACTGTTTCGTCTGTTTCTGCGAACAATTCACGTCGTTCCGAGTGACCAATTACAACATAAGTAACCCCAATGTCTTTCAACATCACTGGACTAACTTCGCCTGTAAATGCCCCGTTCGCCTCATAGTGCATGTTTTGAGCAGCAATCTTCACATCAGAACCCTTAGCTCTTTCGACCAATGCAGCTAAATATGGGAATGGTGCGCAAATAACAGATTCTACTTTATCACTCGTAGGGATGTTGTCTTTCGTAGTTGCAACAAATTTCTCTGCTTCTGAAAGTACCTTGTTCATCTTCCAATTACCCGCGATTACTTTTTTTCTCATGTTAACACCTCTCCTCAATTATTTATCACTTAATACATTAACACCTGGTAGTACTTTACCTTCCATAAACTCTAAAGAAGCTCCACCACCAGTAGAAATGTGGTCCATCTTGTCAGCGAAATTGAATTTCTCAACAGCAGCTGCAGAGTCTCCTCCACCAATAACCGTATACCCTTCTGTTTCAGCAAGTGCTTTTGCTACTCCTGTTGTACCTTTAGCAAACGCCTCTATCTCAAATACACCCATTGGTCCGTTCCAGATAATAAGCTTTGAATCTTTTACGATTGAAGCGTATTTTTCTAGTGTTTTAGGTCCAATATCCAACGCTTCCCAATCAGCTGGAATGCTATCGATAGCTACAACTTGTGTATTTGCATCATTAGAAAAGTCATCTGCAACAATTGCATCAACTGGTAATACCATGTTAACACCTTTGTCTTTAGCTTTTTGCATGAATTCTTTTGCTAAATCAATTTTATCTTCTTCTAGAAGAGACTTTCCAATCTCATGACCTTGGGCTTTAATAAATGTATAAGCTAGACCACCACCAATAATCAGATTATCAACTTTGTCTAATAGATTATCAATAACACCAATCTTATCTTTTACTTTTGCTCCACCAATGATAGCAGTGAATGGACGCTCTGGATTAGAAAGTGCTTTTCCTAATACTTCAAGCTCTTTCTCTAACAGAAGACCAGCAGCAGAAGGCAAGTGTTCTGCAACACCAGCAGTTGAAGCATGCGCACGGTGTGCGGCACCAAATGCATCATTCACATAGAAATCAGCCATCTTAGCAAATTCTTTTGCTAATTCAGGATCATTTTTAGTTTCACCTGGATTAAAGCGAACGTTTTCTATTAATAATACGTCCCCGTCATTTAAATCTGCTAATGCTTTATCCACTTCCGGACCAAAAACTTCATCTGTCTTTGTAACAGTCTTATTAAGTAAATCGCTTAAACGTTTTGCAACAGGATCTAGTCTTAGCTCATCGACAACTTCACCATTTGGACGACCTAAGTGACTGGAAAGAATAACACGCGCTCCTTGGTCTACAAGATATTGAATCGTAGGTAGAGCTGCTTTAATTCTTGTATCATCTGTTACTTCTCCACCTGACATTGGCACGTTGAAATCTACACGACAAAATACTTTCTTTCCATTAACTGCTAAATCACGAATTGTTTTTTTATTCATTTTGCGGCCTCCTAGTATTTATCCCTAATTTTATGTTTCTTTTATGTATATTTCCACCCGAGAAACTATACAAGAAAAACCAAAGGAGCACATAGTTTAATGCAAAATGGGAGGAGGATTGATCCCCCTCCCACTTACATTTCCCTAATATTACTAATTTCTATTCAAGTTCTACTTAAAGTCCTTGTTTTTTAAGAAATACAGCTAAGTCTACACAACGAGAAGAGTAACCCATTTCGTTGTCATACCAAGATACAACCTTAACCATGTTACCTTCCATTACCATTGTAGAAAGAGCATCGATAGTAGAAGAATGAGGATCTCCAACATAATCAGCAGATACTAATGGCTCTTCACTATATCCTAAGATACCTTTAAGTTTTCCTTCTGCAGCTTCTTTAAATGCAGCGTTAACTTCTTCAGCAGTTACATCTTTATCAAGTTCAGCAACTAGATCTACAAGAGAACCATCTGGAGTAGGAACACGCATAGCCATACCATTTAATTTACCTTTTAATTCTGGAAGTACCAATGCAACTGCTTTTGCAGCTCCAGTACTTGTAGGAATAATGTTTTCAGCTGCCGCACGTGCACGACGGTAGTCTTTGTGTGGCAAGTCAAGAATTTGTTGATCATTTGTATAAGAGTGTACAGTTGTCATCATACCGCGCTTAAGACCAAATTTGTCATTAAGTATTTTTGCAAACGGTGCAAGACAGTTTGTTGTACAAGATGCGTTTGAAAGCACATGGTGGCTAGCAGCATCATATTTATCTTCGTTAACACCCATAACAATTGTAAGATCTTCATCATTAGCAGGAGCAGAAATAACTACTTTTTTCGCACCAGCATCAAGGTGTTTTTTAGCATCTTCACGCTTAGTAAAACGACCAGTAGATTCGATTACAACTTCAACGCCAAGATCTCCCCAACCAAGGTTAGCAGGATCGCGCTCGGAAAGTACTTTAATCTCTTTACCAGCTACTACTAGGTTTGTACCGTTTACTGTTACTTCTTCTTCAAGTTTCCCATGAACAGAATCGTATTTTAATAAGTGAGCAAGCATATTTGCATCTGTTAAATCATTAACAGCTACTACTTCCACCTCATTATTTTTTAGAGCTTGACGAAATACGTTTCTACCTATACGTCCAAAACCATTAATACCAACTTTTACAGTCATTCTTGTTTCCTCCTTGTTTTTGAAAAAAATATATTTAAAGGGAAAATCCCCTTATTAACTCATTTGCTGCAGCTTCATCAGTTATTAATACATTGCTTTTACCTTGTCTGAAGTAAGAGATTATCGCTTTAGCTTTTGATTCTCCCCCAGCAACTGCAATGACACAATTAGTATCAGACAAATCCTCCAATTGAATACCTACGGTTCTAACTTTATGAACAACTTCCCCGTAATCATTGAAGTAATAACCAAATGCCTCACTTACTGCATTACCCGCTTTTATCTTTTTTAACACTTGTTCAGATGCTTTTCTTCGTTTTGCCATTGTAATTGCATCGCCTATGCCATGAATTACTACAGCAGCTTCATGAATTAGGTCTAGAACTTCTTTTACGGAAGGTTCACCAATAATGGATTGATATGATTCCTCACTCAGTTGGTCAGGTACATATAACAACCGGTACTGCCCATTTGCTTTTTTGGCCATCTCAGCACAAATCGTGTTTGCTTGATTTTCCACACGTTCGCCAAGTCCGCCACGCGCAGGAACAAACATGCAATTATTGATACCCTTTAGCGGCTTCATCACTTCAGCTACAGCTGCCATTGAAGTTCCACCAGTAACAGCTATCGTTTGATCTGAGTTAAGCATTGATTTTAGAAATTGTACGCATGCTTTCCCTAACTCTTGTTTTACCCAATCATGCTCATCACTATTACCTGGAATAACAATTACATGGTCCAATTGTAATTTATCCTTAATGTGTTGTTCTAAAACACTAAATCCAGAAACTTCTTTCATAAAGTTTGCTAATTGATCAAGAACATCATTGCCTGATCTAGTTAAATGCATGCCTTTGGCAGTAACATCAATAAAGCCATTTTTGTTTAAAAAATCAATTTCACTTCGAACAATTCTTTCTGTCATATCAATGTTATCAGCCAAACTCCTTCGACCAATTGGTTCCATTAAGTGAATATAATGCAAAATTTTGTATCTTCGCTGCATGACATCGAGCAGATCAGGGAATAATTTCTTTTGAAGATCTATCAATGCTCTCATGAGTAAACTCCTTTTATATAATCTCCTGGGATAATTGCGTCCCTGCTAGTCATATAATGTCCCGCAAGCGGCAAAAAAACCTTTTCCATTAATTATTGTATCAGATGCCTGTATTTACCACAACTAATTTCTACATATTTTTTGTTAAGGTTTTGTTAACACTATTCCCTTTTCAGTGTTAATTTACTCACTATATGCTTGACAATGGAAGTATAAGCTATTATCTGTCTAAAATATAGAAGGTACCTTATATATATTGTAACAGTTGTTCCATGTTTATTTGCCCATAATCAACCTCTATACCATCAACTTCTACAACCGGAATCATTAATTGATACTTCTCAAGTAAGTTATCATCTTCATATATATCAACTTCATTTAATACAAAGACTGAATCTTTTTGTAACATTAATAGCAGTTGTTTTGCCTCTTCACATAAAGGGCAATTTTTTTTCGTATATAAAATGACTTGCTTCATTATCTAAGCCTCCTGTTACCAATATCCTTTTTTTATTATTAAAGAAAAAAACTCCTCTATACAATTATAGAGGAGTTTTTTAGTCTGGTAAAACTTAACCTAGTGCTTTGTTAGTCATCTCTTTTAAAATTGAAGCTGAGTTTTCTAGTTGCTTCTGTTCTTTCTCATTTAGATCTAATTCAACGACCTGACGAATACCATATTCATTTACGATCGCAGGTACACCTAAAAATACATTTTTTAATCCATATTCACCATCTAGCAACGTTGATACAGTGACAATTGAATTTTCATTATGTAAAATTGCTTTTGTTAACCGAACAAGTCCTAAAGCAATTCCATAATATGTTGCGCCTTTACGTTCAATGATATGGTAAGCTGCATCGCGCACATTTTCAAAAATGGCTTGCATTTCTTTGTCTTCCTCGATTTTTTCAATATTTGCATACCTACTTAACGGAATACCTCCTATTTGGACATGACTCCAAACTGGCAATTCTGAGTCACCATGCTCTCCCATTATATAAGCATGCACGTTACGAGAATCAACCTCGAAATGTTCACTTAACAAATAACGAAATCTTGCAGTGTCTAGAATAGTACCTGAACCAATCACTCGCTCTTTTGGCAACCCTGATACTTCAAGTGTAACATGACTTAAAATATCAACAGGGTTTGTCGCTACAAGGAAGATTCCTTTAAAACCAACATCCATAATGGTACTTACTATACTTCTGAAAATTTTTGCATTTTTAGTAACTAAGTCTAATCTAGTTTCACCTGGTTGTTGATTTGCTCCAGCTGTAATTACTACTAAATCAGCATTACTACATTCTTGGTAATCACCTGCGCGAATTTTCATCGGAGAACCAAATGGCATGCCATGATTTAAATCTCTTGCTTCTCCCTCTGCCTTTTCACGATTTAAGTCTACTAAGACAAGTTCATTGACAACCCCTTGATTCAATAAGGAGAATGCATAACTAGAACCTACAAATCCAGTTCCAATAACAACTACTTTTCTCGTTTTCGTTAGTCCGTTTTTCATCTTAACCATCCTTTCCTTGCAAAAAAGTTATTCTCACTCATTTAACGACTCATGGAAATTACAATCCTTATTTACTATTTTCCCAAAAAGCCAAACCATACACTTAAAAATAACATGTTCACCAAGTTTTCATTTTAACTTTTATAACTACTAAGTTGATATTCTACTGTTACTATATCCTATTTAGCATCTGGAAAACACAGTATTTTCAAAAAATATTGTTTAACTATTCATTTGCATATGACGTTGTTCACATATACTCCGGTGGCAAAAGCAAAAACAAAGGAAGATTCAGACGTAACCGAATTTGCCGAATAACTAGCATTTATCTTTGACAAAGCATCTAAAAGAGATTTCGAGTGGTGAAATTGTAGGGTTTGATATTAAACTGATAGAATAAAAATAGGAGAAAAGCCTGGAATTTAAAACAAAATACTTATTATGTACCTAGCAGGACAAGTCAATTAAATAGATTCTCTTCTGCATCAGTAATTGTTCCGGGGTAGATCCGGAAATGCAAGAATGTATGTGTGATGAACTGACCCTCCTTTATGGGAACGTTTATACCTACTCCATTGGTTACTTTATTCCAAGAATTTAAAAATGGTGAATGGGTTAAGGTGCTAAATAGATATTAAACTGATTACTATATCATTTTTTTGTTTCAAGTTTGTTTAAAAAGACAATAATTGTCATTGTGACTATAGCTTCTAATATATTCATTCTCCAATTAAATGAGTTTGTGAAGATATAATCGAATATGCAAAGCAAAAAATACAGAGCTAAACCTAAGATGATTTCTATCTTTTTATTCATAAAGAACTTTTTAATCATAAAGAATTCCTTTCATCATTTTGTCACAATTATACAATAAATGATTGTAAACTTAAATCCTTCGATTTTCTTTTAGCGATACCTCACTACTATTCTATCGTGTTTACAGTCCTGTTAAATTTACAGCTGTACAAAAAAACTCTCCCTGTCAACTATATACAGAGAGAGTTAGTTAAAATTGCTGATTTAATTAAAGAAGTTTGGTTTTTTAAAAAACTAAACCGTTGCTATTTCCTTTTCGGAAATCGGTAATATATTAATTCTAAATCCAGTAATATCTTGGGACCTGTCTACTATTTCTTTAACTTCTTGATAGCTACCTCTTACTTGAGAACATTGTATAGATTGAAGACCAATTGGTACTAACCATTCACTGACAATTTCAATATTTGTCATTGGTTCAAGAGGGCCAATCATTAACCATTCTTGTTGTTGATTGATGTTTTTCGAAGCAAAGGATACATCATCGGTAACCAACTTTTCATCGTTGAGTTTATAAATATTCACTAAATCCTCGATAATAGCACTAGCAGTTGGAAATGAGCCCGCCCCAGGTCCTTGTAATGAAAGTTCGCCAACAACATCGCCTGTTATAATAATCGAATTGTTTACACCCTCTACCGAATAAAGGGCGTGCTCTTTAGATACTAATATAGGTTCAATCGAAGCATAAATAAGACCATTTATATTTTCCAATGTTGCAACATGCTTGATTCGATAACCGATCGACTTCGCCGCCTCAATGTGGGCAGCTTCTACATGACGAATCCCTTTATGTGGAATGTCTTTCCAATCCGGTTGGCTTCCGAATAACAAATCACTTATAATCATTAGCTTATAAAAAGCATCCCAACCATCAATATCGTTCGATGGATCCGCTTCAGCATATCCATTTTGTTGTGCCAAAAGCAATGCCTCATGAAAAGAAGATTGTTTTTCACGAATATCCGTTAAGATATAGTTAGAAGTACCGTTAAGAATCGCTTCTATCTTCACGACTGAATTGAGACGCAGCAAATGCTTTAATGTACTAATAACTGGAATACCACCCGCCACCGCGGCTTCATATTCTAAACGAGCGTTATATTCATTTGCGATTTTTCTTAACTCTGCGCCTTTATGGGCTAATAGTTCCTTATTTGCTGTAATGACATGTATACCTTTTTTAAGGATCTTAGTTACATAACTATAGCCAGGTTCTACACCTACAATTGCTTCGACTACCACTTCTAATTCAGGTATATTAATGATTTGATCAATATCAGAACTAAGGAGAATACCTTTATCAATAGCTCTTTGTTTAGAATCGTCTTGAACTAAAATACCTACTACTTCTACCTTTTTACCTAACAGGGATTCAAGACGTTGCTGATGGGTTTGAATGACTTGGTACACTCCTTCACCAACTGTACCAAACCCTAACAAAGCAACTTTTATATTGCCCATATCCCCATCCTCCTCTTCCTATTGATCTTTTACTTATCATGTTAAAAGTTAACATTCCATATAACTGGTTAATCATAATTAAATTTCACAAGCATATGTTGAAATCGAACCACGTAAACGTTGTGCTTCTTTATACGTACATCTGTTATGAACAACTTCTATTCCAGCTGCTACTGCAATTTCAGCTGCCTCTGGAGACACAACTCCCTCTTGTAGCCAGAAAAGTTTTGGTTTTATCTGAACCGCTTCTTTCGCAACTCCTACAGCAGCTTCTGGCTTTCTGAATACTTGAACTACATCAATAGCAAAAGGTATGCTCAATAAATCAGGGTAGGCTTTTTCACCAAGTATTTCTGTTTCTTTTGGATTAACTGGTACAATTTTATATCCAAGACGTTGCATCTTTCTTGCTAAACGATAACTAGGTCGACCTTCTTTACCACTTAAACCAACAACCGCTAACGTCTTTTGACGAGTTACCTCATTACCATTTTCGTCCGTTCTTTCAATTGCAGAGTTTAATGCCCAACGAATGACACCTTCATCATTAATGACGATTTCTTCTGTTCCTCCAGTAGAGATTCCTGTCGCTTTAGCAAGTGCTTGATTTAAGTCATTTTTAATATCTCTAATGGATTCAATCCCAACAGATAGACGAACAAGCTCTTCTTTAACACCTGTTTCTTCTAATTGTTGTTTAGATAATTGTTGGTGCGTTGTCGAAGCTGGATGAATGATTAACGATTTCGCATCACCAACATTAGCAACGTGTGACCATAACGAAACATTATTTATCAACTTCTTACCGGCTTCTTTACCGCCTTTTATACCAAATACAATCACAGAACCAAATCCATTTTTCAAAATTCGCTTACCTATTTGATGCGCTGGATGACTTTCAAGACCAGGGTAAGACACCCATTCAACAGCCGGATGACTTTCTAAGTAAGTTGCAAGTTCTGCAGCATTCTGATTATGTCTTTCAACTCTTAAGTGCAATGTCTCTAATCCTTGCAACAATTGGAAAGCATTAAACGGACTAAGTGCCGCACCAAAATCTCTTAATAGTTGCACACGTACCTTTGTACTAAATGCTAATGTGCCAAAATCAACAGCATATCTGATGCCATTATAGCTCGGATCTGGTTCTGTAAATTGTGGATACTTTTCTGAGTTCCAGTCAAAACGTCCACCATCAATAATTATTCCACCGATTGATGTACCATGACCACCAATCCACTTTGTTGCGGAATGGACAACAATGTCAGCACCTAATTCAATTGGTTTACAACTATGCGGTGTGGCAAATGTATTATCAATTATGAGTGGTACACCTGCTTGATGTGCAATTTCAGAAACTGCTTCAATATCTAATACATGTAATCCTGGATTGCCGATTGTCTCTCCAAATACCGCTTTTGTTTTATCATTAATTGCTGCCTTAAAGTTATTTGGATCTGTTGGGTCAACAAATTTTACATTGATTCCGTAGCGCGGAAGTGTGATTGCAAATAGATTATATGTACCACCATATAGATTAGTAGCTGCTACAATTTCATCACCTGCACTTGCTACGTTTAGGATTGATAGTGTAATAGCTGACATTCCAGAAGATGTGGCAACTGCAGCAACACCATCTTCAAGTAAAGCCAATCTTTTTTCGAATACATCGACAGTAGGATTACCAATACGAGAATAAATGTTTCCTGGTTCGTCTAAAGCAAAAAGACGCTCCGCATGTTCGGTATCGTGGAAAACGTACGATGTCGTTTGGTAAAGAGGAACTGCTCTTGATCCTGTTGTTGGGTCCGGCGCTTGCCCCCCATGTAATGATAATGTTTCAAGATCATACGTTGTATTTTTGTACTCTGTCATGTTAACTTCCCCCTAATATTTATAATAAAAAAACAAAAAGAGCCAACTTTTTTAAGAAGAAGGCTCATTATCTCAATCCTCCTCTTATCTGCTAGGAAATAGCTTCCTACAGGAATTAGCACCTTTTCAAGTTAGTAAAATAACTTTGATGGTTGCTGGGCATCGTCGGGCCAGTCCCTCCGCCTCTCTGGATAAGAGATCCAAAAATTATTAAATTATTCATTCGTATTTAAGAGAATACTATGTTTTTAGAATTTTGTCAAAATTGTTTATACCCTTGTTGGTAGAATTATTTTTGGTTATGAAGCATCTTCAAATGTTGTTCAATACGTGCACCCCATTTTTCGAATTCTACAAGGAATCCATCATGACCAAAGCGCGTATCCACTTCATCAAAAGTGGTTATTTTATCAGTTACCTGTAAGTGCTCAACCAATTGTTTTAACTCACTTGTAGGAAATAGTAAATCACCTGAGTAGCCAATCGCATGTAATGGCTTGGTAATTGCTGATGCAGCTTTTTTCCAACCACCACGTTCTCTTCCTATATCATGCGTATCCATTGCTTTTAATAAATACAAATAACTATTCGCATCAAATCGCTTCGTCAATTTCTTCCCTTGATAATCAAGGTAAGATTCAATCTCATAAGCAATCTCCTCATGAGCCACCCCTACTGGACCACGTTGCTCTCTCCCGAATCGTTCATTAAACAAATCTCCAGAACGATAAGTAATCATTCCAACCATTCTCGCTAGACTCAATCCATGTTCTGGTATATCTTCCTGTGTATAATTCCCATTATTCCATTTCGGGTCTTGTAAAATAGCTAAACGAGCAATGTTATTAAAAGCAATCGCATAATCGTTCAGAAAAGGTGTCACAGCAATTGGAAATAAAGCATCCATTTTGTTTGGATACATTATCCCCCATTCAAGTACTTGCATACCACCTAAGGAACCACCTATAACAGCTTTCAAATGCTCAATACCTATCTTTTCTAATGCTTGGTATTGTGCCTGGACCATATCTCGAATCGTTATAAATGGAAACTCCGTTTGGTATGGTTTTCCTGTTAATGGATTTATGCTTAATGGTCCTGTTGATTGATTACATCCGCCTAACACATTAAAAGAGATAACCTGATATTTATCTAAATCTATATAACCACCATGCCCGATTAGGTTAGCCCAATAACCAGGAGCGTCCTCGTTCCCTACGCAATCTTGTGTTCCTGTTAAAGCGTGACATACGAGGATAGCAGGTAAATTCGTCGATCCAACACGTTCATAAGCTAGTTCTACATTAGGAAGAATTTTTCCTGATTCGAGCCTTAGCTCACCAATATTAATAACCCCTGTATCTCTTCGTGTGGCAACTTTCATAAGAAGCACTACCACCTTTCTAAGTAAATAAATACACAATTAAAAAGTTGACAGAAACCTATAGTTCCTAGACATATAAAAAACCTCTCTTAAGAAAGAGAGGTTGATTGGTAATCTACTCCTCTTATCTACTCTAAGCAATTAAGCTTAGCAGGAATTGGCACCTTTCCAAATGGTAATCCATTTGATGGTTGCCGGGCTTCAAAGGGCCAGTCCCTCCACCTCTCTCGATAAGACTATGTAATTGTCAAAATTCCGAAACATTTGCTATCAAAAAGTTTAGCATGGCTAACAAGTACTGTCAATCATAATAAGTGAGAAAACTCTGAAAAGTTCGTTAACTTACAATAGGGGATAGTAATACTTAAGATGGTCTCCGGTTATGAGTTCAATCTTTTTCTTTCAGAGTGAAGCAACTACATTTAACATTTTGCGATAATGATTTAATTTTACTAATTGTTTGCGATTCAATTGAAGAAATTCTTTATGTTGCCTAATCGACTTTTTATAAACAGCCTATATCCAAAATGATAATTCTATCCTATATGGTTGCTAACACTTTTGATTTTTGCTGAAGGAAGTTTTGTATTGTTTGCAACCTTCTTTTGCACTTTATCCACTCGAATCCTTTGTTTAATACGACTCGACAGCTTTTCATTTTTTAAAATTCAGTAAGAATAAAGATACCTTAAATAGATTATGCAAAAAGCTAAACGCTAAAATTAGCGTTTAGCTTTTTTATCAGAAGTTCTCATATATTTTTTCATATATATTAGAAGAAAAACAAAAAATAGTAATCTTATCAATCTACTTACAAAACTGATAGTTATGTGAGTATCTATCCCAAATATAAATATATTTTCATCTATATTGAAACCGAAAATAATATCAAACAGAACGAATAAACCAGTTATCCAAAGTATAGTTAATAGAAAATTCTTCATACTTCATGTATCCTTTCCAGTTAAAAGTCTAGGTGATTTAAAGAAGTATAAATACAATTGCTCTTGAAGCCATGCCAGCTAACCAACCTGGAACACCTATATTTTTCATTTGTGTAGTTAAAGCTGACGTGATGTCGCCCTGAAAATTAATTACTACATTTAAAGAGTCCATAACAACTTGATATTTAGTATAATTTTCAAGAGTAGTTTTTGCGCCAGAAGGAATAGGTAATTTGTTTATGTACTCCTTCACTGTTGAATTCCAGGCGTATGCGCCATAACCTCTTAGTTTTTTAATCATCGCTTTCGCTGCAATTGCAGCAGATTTTGACTTTACTCCCTGCGGTTCTATAACTATATCATTATTTAAAGAAACATCAGATACACTCTTGTTTTTAGGTGTTACTTTTTCAAACTCCTCTTGTAGACCTGTTAAAATGTCCTCCTCGGAAATGTTGTGTTTTTCTAATTCATTTTTTAATTCCTCAATTTTTTCCAATTCGCTCTGATCCACCGATGTAGAATTAGAAGCACCTACTGAAGGAGCCACCATTGTAAAAAGGAATACGAAACTAAGTACAACTAAAAATACCTTGCTAGTTAATGGGTTTTTAAGATTCAAAATTAATTCCTCCTATTTTTAAAATTTAATTCTATTAAACTGTACAATTTGTAAAATGAAGTAGTCAATTTCCAAATATGGTAATTTAAACCACAATAACTACCCTAAGCTATATATATATATCGAATGATTACAATTACTACCAATTACTTTATAAAAAACTAGTAAATCAACTTCCATATTTCTAGTGTGTAATATAATTATATTGTTATGGTATTGCCGTGAGAATGAATAAATTATTACATATGAACTAACACCGTTAGAAGCTCATATAAACATTTTTCATGTTTAATGACTTGTATAACCATCAGTAAAAAACCAATGGTACATTGGGGTGAGTCAATTTCTTAATTACCTTAATTAAACTTCCAGATCATTTAAATCCAATTATTGAAAAAAATACTAAACAAATAGCGATAGTAGAGCGTAATTATGAGTTTAACGGACTGATTTGGATAGAAGAAAACAATAATATTCAAGTGAAGCCTACTTGGGATTGTATTATATCTTTCGATGCTGATTATAAAATCTTAATATTCCAACATTTTAAAAGTTATACAAACGAATAAAATAGAAAGGACAAGGGGCGAATTCGCACCCTTGTCCTTTCTATTTTTGTAGTAGCGCGCCCGGAGGGATTTGAACCCCCGACTCATGGTACCGGAAACCATTGCTCTATCCCCTGAGCTACGGGCGCATATTTTAATTTGATAAGTAACCCCAGTAAAAATGGGACAAAAACAATTATAACCGATAAATCAATTTTATTCAATTTAAACTCATATTTTTTCAAACTGCCCAAACGAATAGGCCATTCACTACATAAGGTATATGGTCAGACACACATTTTTAAAATGAAAAGGATGAAAAATATGACAAAATATAAAACTAATGTGGGAAACTATCAAATGGCTTACCAGTTCTATGATAATCCTAGTAATGAAGTTGTAGTATTTATCCATGGAATTCCAACTAACTCTCATTTATGGGATCAAATAGTGCCATACGTTAATAAAGATTTCAAAGTAATTGCAGTTGACATGATTGGATACGGGGATTCTGACCGTGCCCCTTATTATGACTTAACGCTTCCCAAACAGGCAGCCTATGTTATAAGCCTATTGGCCCAATTAGGTATAGAAAAGGCAAACTTAGTAGGACATGATCTTAGAGGTGGGGTTGTTCAAATTCTTTCCGTAACAAATCCTCACCGGATTAAAAGCCTTACAATTGCAGATGGTGTTACTTATTCAAACTGGCCGCTTCCAAAAGTTGTTTCTATTCGTTATCCTACAGCTTTTGAATTTCAACCGTCTCCTTTATTTATCGAAAGAATGTTACGTGAAGGTCTTTATCATCCGCAGTTACTACCACCTTATTTATTAGAAAAATTCACAAAACAGTTTTCCGGCGAGCAAGGTCAACTAGCCCTGCAACAAGCATCCTTTGCGCTTGATCATCACCAGACAGAAGATATCGTACCATACCTTCCAAAGGTTACCCTACCAGTTAAGCTTATGTGGGGACAGCACGATAGATACCTTCCACCCTATTGGGAAAGATAACTAGATCAAACCTTTCCTAATTCAAGCTTTACAATCATTGAAAATGCAAACATTATAGCATGTTAAATCAACCGTCTTTATTCGCTAGCCACTTATTAGAACATCTAAAATTTCACTAACAGTTTTTCAACTCAGGATTATTTTCTTCTATTCTAAAAAAGAAGGAGATTATTTTATTTATGTCAAAATAGTTATTAATGATAAAAGTGTATTCCATGAAAAGAGGGTATTTGCTTCGAATTAAGTACTCATCTTTAGAAGGAGCGAAATTAAAGCTATGTTGTAGTTTTATAAACTGCAACGGTTAATACCGTCAAAACTTACGATATACTTTTATAAATAAAATCATCAACCCACTTTACACAAAACGGTAGTACTAAAAAGACATATAAGTTAGTATTATAATCATACATATTTTAATGTTTATTTCATAAAAAATAGGGAAGGATGGAATTAGATTTAAATTGGTCAAAGCAGTTATAAAATGAAGGCAGAAGCACAACCAAATCAACAAATTAAATTATCAGTACATTCAATAAAGTGTATTGTTTGACCTTCACTGACCAATTAGTTAAGATAAGAATAGTTAGTCATCTACATAGGTGAAATAACTAAGCTAAAGGAGGAGATTTTCCAATGAATTTAATACCTACAGTTATTGAACAAACAAACCGTGGAGAACGTGCGTATGATATTTATTCTAGACTTCTAAAAGACAGAATCATTATGCTAGGAAGTGGGATTGATGATAACGTAGCAAATAGCATCGTATCACAATTACTATTCTTAGCTGCTGAAGATCCTGATAAGGACATCTCACTATATATCAATTCACCAGGTGGATCGATTACAGCTGGAATGGCTATTTACGATACAATGCAATTCATTAAACCT
Organism: Aquibacillus rhizosphaerae; assembly: GCF_030282825.1. GTDB lineage: Bacteria > Bacillota > Bacilli > Bacillales > Amphibacillaceae > Aquibacillus_C > Aquibacillus_C rhizosphaerae. Next base: position 114,855 of record NZ_JASTZU010000012.1, on the reverse strand, counting down.
AATGTATCAACTATCTGTATTGGAATGGCAGCATCAATGGGAGCATTTTTATTAGCAGCTGGTGAAAAAGGTAAACGTTATGCCTTGCCTAATAGTGAAGTAATGATTCACCAACCACTTGGTGGTACACAAGGTCAAGCAACAGATATTCAAATTCATGCGAAACGTATTATTGAAATGCGTAGCAAATTGAACAAAATTCTTTCTGAACGTACTGGTCAACCATTAGAAGTAATTGAACGTGATACTGAACGTGATAATTTCATGGAAGCACCTAAAGCAAAAGAATATGGTTTAATCGATAAAGTAATGGAGAAAAAGCCAACTGAAGAATAAAACAAAACAGACCCTTCCTTTAATGCTGGAAGGGTCTTTATTAATGATTTATTATTTAGAAACGAAGGCAATTAATTCCGTTAAGGCGATTTGATCATCTGTTCCATCCACAATTAGATTTATTGTCTCACCACTTGTTATCGCTAAACTCATTAAACCCATAATACTTTTAGCATTTACTCGTCTTTCACCTTTCTCAATAAATACTTCTGATGAAAAACTGTTTGCTTTTTGTACAAACTCGGCTGCTGGCCTTGCTTGAAGACCAGTTACCAGCTCCACAACTACAGATTTCTCGACCAACGTTCATTCCCCTCTCTATCTTAAATTCCTTATAAAAGAAAGCGCTAACATATCCAGTGAGTAAAAGACTCTCTTTTGAAAGAGAGCTTTGTATAATTATATCATGTGCAATATTACGTACACAAGTGACTTTACATAAGGTATGATAAATAATACTAAAAATGACTACAAAACTAAGATGTTATCAATTATTTTTCTATAGCTTCACCGCTTTTAAGTTTTTCAGCGAACTCATCAATTTTTCTTAATCGATGATTGATTCCTGATTTACTGATTTTTCCGGTAGACACAAGCTCACCTAACTCTTTTAGAGAAACATCTTGATGTTGTACTCGCAATGAAGCAATCTCTTGTAACTTTTCAGGCAACGCTTGTAAACCAACAGTCCGATCAATAAACCGAATATTTTCTACTTGACGAAAGGCAGCTCCAATTGTTTTATTTAGATTAGCCGTTTCACAGTTTACTAACCGATTTACGGAATTTCTCATATCTCTTATAATACGTACATCTTCGAACTTAAGTAATGCTTTATGTGCTCCAATATGATTAAAAAACTCTGTTATTTTCTCTGCTTCTTTAATATACGTTATAAAACCTTTCTTTCTTTCTAAAATCCGGGCATGTAATGTTAATTTATTCATGAGGTCACATAATGATTCATTGTGTTCTTGATAAAAATTAAATATTTCCAAATGATAGGAAGATGTTTCAGGATTATTTACAGAACCCCCTGCTAAAAAGGCTCCACGTAAATAGGCTCTTCGACAACAAGGTTTATCTAGAAATTTACTTGAGATTTCTCTAACTAGTGTGAAAGGTTCATGTAAGATTTCTAAGTCTGCTAATATCGTTCTTACCCCTTCGCTCATTCGCACAATATATACATTATTCTTTTTCAATTTCATTTTTTTTCGAACAAGTAATTCTACAGGAAAGGAATAAAGTGATTTTATTAATGTATATATTCTACGAGCTATGGCAGCATTTTCTGTTTGAACATCAAGTACATATTCCTGCCTAGATAAGGAGATGGCTCCGTTCATTCGAATTAGTGCAGCTAACTCTGATTGAGCGCAACAGTTTTCATTTTTAATTTGTGTAAGTTCTTTCTTAATCTCAGAAGCAAATGACAACTCCTTCACCCCCTATTCTAATCAACTATTACAGCAAAGAATATAATAGTTTTGCAACTTTTGATGTATCATGTCGTAACATTTTTTTTCGATGGTCTATGATATCAGCTTCAATAATTTCTAAACCCATGCTGATTAAACGCTCTGTATCATAAATGACAGGTTCTGCATTTTCCTCTGCATAACTCTCACGGACATCACCTTCAATAGGTTTATTATGCACAATAATGGAATGAATACAACCATCCCCAATATGATTTGTGATTGCTTGTACATGATCCGCAGCAGAGTATCCATTTGTCTCGCCTTCTTGTGTCATCACGTTACAAACATAAACAACTTTCCCTTGCGTATTCCTAAGTGCATCACCAATTTGTGGAACGATCATATTTGGTAACGTACTCGTAAATAGACTTCCAGGAGCTATTACAACAAGATCAGCTGCCTTAATCGCTTCAACCGCTTCAGGTAAAGGTAGTACCGGTTCTGGCTTTAAGAAAACTCGCTTAATTTGTTTATTAGCTAACGGAATGTTTGATTCACCCGAAATGATTTGCCCATCTTCCATTTCTGCATGTAAAAACATATTTTGATTAGCAATGGGGTAAATACTTCCTTTTACATTTAACACACGAGAGATTTCTTTTATTCCATTATAAAAGTCTCCAGTTACTGAAGTCATTGCAGCTAACAGTAAATTACCCATCGAGTGTCCAGATAGGCCATTCCCTTGTTTAAATCTATGTTGAAAAAGTTCCATCAACATAGGCTCCACGTCAGATAAGGCGGCAATAACATTTCGAATATCACCTGGTGCCGGCATTGCCATTTCTGAACGCAACCTACCCGAACTTCCACCATCATCGGCAACTGTTACAATTGCTGACAAATCGATTGGATAATCCTTAAGACCTCGAAGGAGTACAGGCATACCCGTTCCTCCTCCAAGGACAACTACATTTGTATTTTTATTTAAAACCATATAGTTAATGTCCCTTTCTCTTATCTATATCACGGTGACTTACATGGGTGACATAGTTAGCAGAAAAATGTTTAGCTAGGTGCTCAGAAATCGCAACAGAACGGTGCTGTCCACCAGTGCAGCCAATGGCGATAACTAACTGACTTTTCCCTTCTTTTCGGTATTGCGGTAACATAAACTGTAGTAAATCAATTACCTTATCCATGAATTTTTGTGTTTCTGACCATTTAAAAACATAGGAAGATACGTCTTGATTTAAACCCGTTAACGGTCTCATATGTTCGACATAATGTGGGTTAGGTAAAAAACGTACATCAAATACTAAATCTGCATCGATTGGCAAGCCATATTTAAAGCCAAAGGAAGCCATATGAACCGAGAAAATCTCCTGTTCTTGCGTACCATATTTGTTAACAATTTTTTCTCTTAATTCTTTAGGTTTTAAGTTAGTCGTATTAATAATGTTTTGAGCTCTTCCTCTTAACTCGTCTAAAATTTTTCTTTCTAACTCAATTCCTTCTAATGGTAATCCTTCTTGTGCAAGTGGATGAGATCTTCTCGTCTCTTTATAACGTGACACCAGTGTTTTGTCATCTGCATCTAGAAATAGAATATGTTCTTCTAACCAATCCTGTTTACCTAATTTATCAAGTGCACCAAATAATGCATCAAAAAACTCTCTACCCCGAAGATCCATAACTAAAGCAACATTTTTAATGTTATTTGTAGCATCTCTCATTAACTCTAGAAATTTTGGTAGTAAAGCAGGTGGTAAATTATCAACACAGTAATAGCCAAGATCCTCAAAGCTTTGCACAGCAACTGTTTTTCCAGCACCTGACATACCCGTTATTATGACTAGTTTAGTTTCTTGCTCCTTATTTACCAATTAAAACCCCTCCTTTTTTAGTTGCTTGATGGATTAAGGTTACTCTCAATTAATTGATAATCATCCGTATACGTGAACGTACCATCAATTAGGTCATCATAAGTCAAAATAGATTTATAAATAAAGCGATCACCCTCAGCCATTGGTTTATCTAACACTTCACCAAGTGGAACCCACTCTAATTCTCCCTCATTACAAAACTCCACAAGTTCACCATTAGATTGTTCACATAAAAAAGTAAACATCATCCATTCTTGTTTCATTGCTTCATTTTCTTTAATGATGAACGTAAACGTACCTCGAAGTTTTGGTTCAACTAATTCAAGGCCTGTCTCTTCTTTATATTCTCTAACTACAGCCTGTTTAACAGACTCTCCTGATTCCATCTTTCCACCAGGCATTGCATACCAGCCACGTCGAGGTTTTTTTAACATTAATATATGATTGTTTTGTTTTAAAATACAATTTGTTACGCGTCTCAATTTATCATCTCTTTCTTTTAAAGAAACTAAGCACTCGCAGTAACGAAGTTTAGCTTATACTATCAATGAGTAAACATGTGTGTTACATCGTATGAACTCAGTCTCAAAATCTACGCATTAAATAGCAGATGCTATTGTTTTTCAGTAAGATATTTTAAGATTGTTTAGTGAGCCTTCTTCTTATATTATACAATGAATATTTCACAACTAACAATATTATGAGCTTTTTTAGTAGTTTGTCTTTTTCATCGTCCACGAAAAGAGCCTAATATAAAAATCCAAAAAAATTGCACAGGTGATAAACACCTGTGCGTTAAAGTATATTTATTAAAAGGGGGTCAATTAGTTAAGTTCATTGTACCGCAAAATTGTTTCGTGCGTGTTACAACAGGGTTAAAAAGCTTTTACGTTGTAATGTCATTATATTACAACGGTTATTTTACAGCATCTAAAGATTCAACTAAGTTTTCAATATACGACTGTGCCGCTTGTGCCGCAATGCTTCCATCACCAGTCGCAGTTACAATCTGACGCAATTCTTTCTCACGAATATCGCCAGCTGCGAATACACCTTCAACATTTGTTTCCATCTTTTCATTGGTTGGAATATAACCTTCTTCATTGGTAATTCCTAATGATTTAAATGGATCACTTAACGGAATCATACCAATATAGATAAAAGCACCATCTGTAGGTTTGTTATATTCTTCACCTGTTTTTTGATTTACTAACGTTACACTACCAACTTTTCCATCTTTGTCGTTAATAGTCTTAACCGTTGTATCCCAAATAAAATCAATCTTTTCATTGTTAAATGCACGATCTTGAAGAATTTTTTGCGCTCTTAGCTTATCTCGTCTGTGAACAATCGTTACCTTGCTTGCAAATCGTGTTAGATATACACCTTCTTCAACAGCAGAATCTCCCCCGCCAACTACTACTAATTCTTTTCCTTTGAAGAAAGCTCCATCACATACTGCACAATAAGAGACACCACGTCCGCTCAATTCTTGTTCTCCAGGTACACCAATTTTTTTATACTGAGCACCAGTAGTAATTATTAACGCGCGCGTTTTGTACTCTTTTTTCCCAGCAATGATTGTTTTATACTCTTTTCCATCTTTAATTTCTTTAATATCACCATATGCATATTCTGCACCAAATTTTTTTGAGTGATCGAACATTTTATTAGATAAATCAGGTCCTAAAATATGATCATAACCAGGATAGTTTTCAACGTCTTCTGTATTAGCCATTTGTCCACCTGGTATTCCTCGTTCTAACATAAGTGTGTCAAGATTTGCACGTGACGTATAAACAGCAGCAGTCATTCCCGCTGGTCCAGCACCTGCAATAATAACATCATAAATACGTTCATCGGACATTATTCCTCGCCCCTTTCAAGCTATTCAACAATATTATGATATGAAAGATGTCTTAGGTCTAGTATTATGCTCAACTACATATATTAGTATATTAAGATACTGTTATTCTTGTACCCAAGGAATAGGCTCTTTACGCAAAACTGGGTGTCGCTTACAACCTTCCTCCCATAATTCAATTGCCTTAGACAGTTTATTAACGTGATAGGCAGAGAAACTAAACCAATGGAAATAAGAAGCATGCCCTTTTAATTGAGATTTAGTTAAAGTGATAAACCTCTCATAAGCTTCTTTATAAAGACCTGTTCTTGCAAGCGTAGTAGCAATGCGTAGTTTTTGCTGCTCATGAATCGGAAATACATTCTGTAGTGAAGAAATGTACTTATTAAATAAAGCTTCATTTTTTTGTTCTGAATAAAAAACCGCTAAATTCGTTTGACTAAATAATGATTGCGGTTCTTCTTCTAGCCACTCTAACTCCATGTTAATTGCTTCCTCTTCTTGACCAGAAAAAAACAAAGCAAAACTATATTCATGTTTAGCAGCTATATGTTCTGGAAAAACAACCATCATTTCTTCTAGTAATGCTATCGCTTGATCCCATTCACGGCGCTCAAGGTGATAGAAAGCAGTCTCTTGATAGATTAATAGTTCATCTTCTTCCTCAAAAGCCCAATCATCGTCATCATCTTCATCACCAATATCAAGAACAGTCAATAAATTTTCTGCATCTTCTCTAAAATCACCGTCTTGTGCTTTTTCTAAATAAGATAATGTGTATTTTTTCGCATCTTGTAATAAACCAAGGTGCGCATAGTTATTAGCAATTAAATAATAACAATCAACATAACTATCGCCATATTCTGACAGCACTTTTGTTAATATTTGGTTTGCTGTATGATAAGAACCGATTTCTGTATAAATAATTGACATCTGACAATGATAAACAGCTTCATCTGGTGATGTTTCTACTGCTTTTTTTAACCATTTCAGAGCAATGTCAAATTTTCGTTTATTAAAAGCTTCAACACCCTTGGTAAAATAAAAATCACCATCAGGTATAAAAGGGATGACTTTATCTATTTTTGTCTCTATAGAAATACCCTCTGTCGTTTGCATCTGTCTTCCCCCTTTAAAAAGCGTCCAAAAAGGAGAACACTCCTTGAACAACTCAAGTCCTTCATTCGTCATAGTAATCTAGTATTCTGTGACTTTCGACATAGTTTTATAACGTTTGAATTATATCACAGTTTAAAGCATTATTATATAGCAAAATCAAGCTAACAAGCGAAAATGCCAACAATAATTGTTTATGATTTCTTAGTGATAGCAAATAGTAATATGATTAACGAATAGGGTATTTCAACCGAATCATACCAAATAATTAGGCTTCCATTTGCTTTAGCAAACCGTTCAGATTCTATCGGTATTGCATTTGGTTTCATGATAACTTTTCCTATACCTTCACTATCCTGGATCGTTATAAATCCAATCCCATCTTTTGAAGCTTGCCAACGTACCCCGTCATTATCTATGTACTGCAAAACAATATGTTTATCTTGTTTAGAACTATCTAAGTAAGCTATCCCTTTACCTGTTTCATCAAAAACATAGGAGCGCCAATTAAACCCACCTTTTTTCTCCAAATAAAAGATTCTATTTCCATGATAATCTTCTATTCGAAATCTCTTCGGCAAAAAATGACGGATGGAAACAGTTTCTGTTACGATATCTAAGATAAGCTTGATTTTAGACTGTTTTTGTTCAAATATAGATAGGTACTTCGTTTCGTCCATATCCAAAAGAGTAGAAACATTGCCTATTTGATGCTCAATAAACATCCGTCTTGGCCAAGTTGTTGTTACTTTGTTTTCTTCTGGTGCTTTCATTCTTAGTTGCGTGTTCTTAGCTACAGCTAAATCAATACTTCCACTTTTAAGAAACGAAACACTAGCTATTCCTAGAGAAGCAATCAAAAAGATTATTTGCCATTGGGCTGTTATTACGAAAGTTATGATGATTAGTCCAAGTGTCAAAACAGCCATGATCAAACCTGTGACAATCTGTTTAATTGCATCTTGTTTAATGATCCTAGATAATTGTGTCATTGTTTACCTCCAATACATTTCGAAGATTTTAGAATGTAAATCCCTTTCAGTTTTATAGAAAGTATACTATATTCACAAATCAGATTGGGAATCTTTTTTATTTTTAATCGTTATACCATCCTTTTCCGTTGCATACAATTATAGGATGCAATAACAAGTCTACCAAGGGATAATCTTTTCTTTTTTCAAAAGGACAATGTACTATTTATATATAATCATGGAGGTGAGATGTTCTTATGAAAATAGTTGTATTAGGGGCAGGAGCTTTAGGTGCTTATTTCGGGGCAAGATGGCAACAATCTAACCAAGATGTAACATTCCTAGTTAGACCTAAACGTGCAGAGCAACTTAGACAAAATGGCATTATCATACATAGTATCGAAGGTGATTACGCAATAAAACAGCCGCAAGTGGTCACTGACACATCAGAAATAGAAGCGTGCGACCTTGTACTGCTAGCGATTAAGGGGTATCACTTATCAGGGGTCCTAGACGACCTTGAAAACCTAGTTGCAAAAGGAGCAAAGGTACTTCCCATTTTAAATGGAATTGAACATTTTTCATTATTACAATCAAAATTAGGAAATGAAGCAGTTCTAGGAGGACTTTCTTTCATCATTTCCACCTTAAATCAAGAAGGAGATGTCGTTCATTCTAGTCCGTTTCATGATTTGCTTGTCGGTGCGCTTCATCCATCACAAGTTGAATTATGTGAACAAATCGAATTTCTTTCACACAACGCCAATATGAATGTAATAAATAGTCCGAACATACAGACCCATTTATGGAAAAAGTATATGTTTATTACTGCTTTTTCTGGGATTACTACGGCAACAAATCTTGCTATAGGTAGTATTAGAGATCAACCCGCAACCTTTCGAATTGCTGAAAACTTGGTTAAAGACATGCGTAAGTTGGCTAATGCAAATGATATTGCGCTTAATGATAAGCATGTTTCAAAAGCGATTGAAAACATGCAAAAACTAGGTGATGAAGCTACTTCTTCCATGCATCAGGATAGACGTCGACAGCAAGGTTTAGAAGTTGAACATTTACACGGTGGAGCACTACGACTTGCAAAAGAAAAAAACATCGACTTACCTTTTGTTGAAACGATTTATGGAATAATTAAACCGTTTGAGAACCTTAATTATGATAGGACTAAAGAAACCAACTAATACAAGAAATAAAGAAAAACTCTCTTAATTGAGAGTTTTTCTTTATGCCTAATACCGGGTAGATGATTAAAAATTCCATTTATTGCTATGCTTCTGGATTCACTGCCTCTTCTAATAGTTGTCGAAGGTCTCTATAGTAGTACGCTCTTTCTTCCTTTGTATAATCAAATATTTTTGCCATGTAGGCAATCACATTTTCTTGGTTAGCTTTTACCTGTTCCACATCAAAATATAATGCACTCGTTCGCCTAATAAAAAAATCTGCTGGTTTATATATACATTCTTCATCAATCGCATACCTTAATTGGGCAAAGAGCAAGCGATCTAAACTCGCTTCCAACGCTTCGTTATGCAACTCATTGTAATGTCGAAATATTTCCGATACATTGGAGCCATACTTGTTGATCAATTGCTCGGCATTTTCCTTCGATATTCCTATCTCTTCAGCCTCTTTTATTTGATCGGATTTAAATTGTCTAAATCCTTTCGAACCACCAACGTTACCACCAGCTATTGGTATCTCTTTCGTTTCTGATTTTGAATACAAAATACCAATTTCTTGTTTGAATTGATTTACAATAAGGTCAATCACATTTTCTGCCATTTTCCTGTAGCCTGTTAATTTACCACCTGCAATCGAGATCAAACCGGAATCAGAAAGGAAAATCTCATCCTTACGTGATATTTCATTCGGCTCTTTTCCCGCTTCTCCAATCAACGGCCTTAATCCAGCCCAGCTTGATTCAACTTCATCCTTACTGATAGATAGTGATGGGAATTTATAATTCACCGCATCAATAAGATAATCACGGTCCTCTACCGTCATAGTAGGGTGTGCAATCTCACCTTCATAAGTGGTATCCGTGGTGCCTACATATGTTTTGTTATCTCTTGGTATTGCAAAGATCATTCGACCGTCCTTATTGTCGTAGTAAACAGCTTGTTTTAAAGGAAAATCTGAGCTATCAAAGACAATATGTACACCTTTTGTTAAATGGAGTTCTTTCCCCTGTTTCGATCCATCTAACTCTCGAATCGAATCAACCCAAGGCCCTGAAGCATTAATTACTTTCTTTGCATATACGTTGTACTGTTCTCCAGTAATTTGATCTTCTACAACAACACCGATAACTTTTTTGTTATCATCATATATTAATTCTTCTACCTTGGCATAATTTATTGCACGAGCACCATATTCTACTGCTTTTTTCATTACTTCAATGGTCAGCCTCGCATCGTCTGTTTTATACTCAACATAGTAGCCTGCACCTTTTAAATCTGTCTTTTTAAGGAGCGGCTCTTTTTCAAGTGTTTCCTTGCGAGAAAGCATCGTTCTTCGTTCTTGCTTTTTTACTTTTGCCAAGTAATCGTACATGCGTAGACCCAAGTTAGCAGTAAAAGGACCAAAATTACCTTGTTTGTAAAAAGGAAGTAACATCCATTCTGGTTGCGTTACGTGTGGACCATTTTCATAAACGATAGACCTCTCTTTACCAACATCAGCAACCATTGCTAATTCATATTGTTGTAAATAACGAAGGCCACCATGAACGAGTTTAGTAGAACGGCTAGATGTACCGGCAGCAAAGTCTTGCATTTCAAACACCGCTGTCTTAAAACCTCGTGAAGCTCCATCCAATGCTATTCCAGCCCCAGTTATACCTCCACCAATGATTAATACATCTAAGGTTTCATTCATTAATCCTTCATAAACATCATAGCGATATAGATTTGAAAATTTCACCATTTATTGTATCCAACTCCTTTCATGAACGACACAACTGCTTCTATACAATCTTATTTATTCATATCTTTTTGAGAAGATAACTTTTCCCTAGTTTTATCCAAATCAAACGTAAACTTCAGTGTCTAGTTTTCCACTTAATTATCAATTTATCCCGTATTTAACTGCGATAATCATACCTCATTCAGGAGAAATAGAAGAGTAAAAGTAAATGATTACATTAATTTACCTTGTTAATTTCTGACTGATACATTTCTATTTTTAAAAATGCATCAGTCAAAAATCAAATATATAAGGAAAACTAGTAGAGCAAGAGAATTTTATCCTCATACTACTACTAGCAAATTAAGGTGTCTGTCACTTATAGAAATCATCATCTTCTATCCGAGCATCCATTTCTTGTTTCGTATAAATTACTCGCATCGGATTACCCCCAACAAACGTCCCTTCAGGCACGTCTTTATGTACGAGCGTTCCTGCGGAAACAATTGCCCCATCACCAATAGTTACACCAGGTAAAATAGTAGTGTTGGCACCAATCATCACTTCACTTCCAATAACAACATCACCTAGACGATACTCTTTTATTAAATACTCATGTGCAAGGATAGTTGTATTGTAACCAATCACGGTATTCTTTCCAACAGATATGCGCTCTGGAAACATAATATCGAGCATAACCATTAATGCAAAGGCAGTCTTATCACCGACTTCCATACGTAAAAACGTTCGATACAACCAATTTTTCATAGATAAAAACGGGGTGTATCTTGCGATTTGAATGACAAGGAAGTTTTTGATAACTTTCCAAAAAGGAACTGTTTTGTATATATGCCATAAAGAGTTTGCTTCATTCACACGATATCGCTCGGTTTTCCGCATGGTATTACACTCCTAAGATCTTTAAGAGGTCACTCATTTCCTCTAACATATAATCTGGTTGATACGCTTCAAGTGCTTCTCTTCCCTTGATTGTCCATGCAACACCAGCGGTTTTTGTTCCAGCGTTTTTACCTGCTTCGATATCATGATAATTATCACCAACCATTAACGTTGTTGCCGGATGAGCATTTAACTCGGTTAATGCTTTAATAATAGGTTCAGGATGTGGTTTGGCATGTGTTACATCTTCAAGTCCAATAAGTACTTCAAAAAAATCTGTTAAACCTGTTAGGCTTAGACCCATTTCAGCAGTGCTTTTCACCTTAGTTGTAACAATACCTAATTGAAAACCTGCTTGTTTTAATTTAATCATTGTATCTACAACCGTCGGATAAGCTACAACATAACTATCATGGTTAGAAAGGTTATGATCTCGGTAAGTCTGTACGAGTTCATCGACCCGAACAGGATCAACCTTTTTGAAGCTATCCACTAGCGGTGGACCAATAAAATCTAAAATTTGTTCTCGTGTATATGATTTACCTGCATATTTATTAAGTGTGTGAGTGAAAGAAGCAATAATTAATTCATTTGTATCAATTAAAGTTCCATCAAGATCAAATAGAATCGTACGAATGTTCATGGAGTGGCTCCTTCCTTTTTTTTGCACTATTTCGATTCCAAACGAAAGCAATTGCCGCTGTTAAAATAATAGCGGTAGATAATCTAATTAATAATAATGGCCAGACAGGGATACCAAGTGGAATAAATACCAGTGTATCCTCTACAACAGCATGACATGAGACAAGGAATATAAGCGCTAAGCACATATCCTTTTTAGAAACACCGTCTTCTTTTACTGCTTGGATCATTAAACCAGCTCCATAAGCGAGTCCAATCGATAAACCAGCAACTAAAGTCATCGAGGTGTTTTTTTCCATACCAAGAACTTTAGTGAATGGCGCTAACCAATCAGAAACCTTGCTCATCCAACCGAGTTCTCTGAAAAATTGAATGGCCAACATTAATGGTATAACAATAATAGCAAGTTGTACTACACTCATCAATGCTGTTTGAATCCCCAGTATGGTCATATCTATCCATCCACTTGGGACATGATCAGTTTTCGAAATTAACCCATACTGAGCTAATTCACTGCCACCCTTCCAAAAGATATTAATGATAAAGGCAGATAAAAGCGCTAACGCAATTCGCACGCCAACAACAATCAACCAATTAACGCCGACTTTGGAAGCAACCGTAGACTCAATGATCAAATTATGGGAAAAAGATAACATAATAGCCATTATAAATACTTCTTTCACAGAAAAATCAAACGATACAATTGCTCCTATACCAGCATATAAATTAAGCAGATTGCCTATCACTAAGGGAACGGCTGCTTCTCCAGGTAACCCAATCCATTTCATAAATGGACTTATTAATTCAATTAACCAAGGTAATAGTTGTGTATAACGAAGGATCGTTACTATTATCGTGACAGGAAAAATCACTTTTCCGAGTGTCCATGTTACACTTATCCCTTGCTTAAAACCTCGTTGCAGAATGCCTATCACCGTTATTTCTCCTCGCTTTTCACTCGGTCAAATTTAAATGTAAATATGTGATATAAAATCAAAGATGAGGTACAAATAATGTCACCTTGCGGATGCACCTCATCCCTAAAAATATAATCAAACAGTTTTATTTAATTTTTTTGCCGTTATATTTTTTATCCGCTTGACCACTTTTTCTTCGATAAATGATAATAGCTATACCTATAACTACCAATATGATCGAAATAACTTGAGCAGTTCGTAAGTTGCCGATAATATACAAACTATCGGTACGCATGCCTTCAATAAAATAGCGTCCAATCGAATACCAAATAACGTAACTTAAGAAAATTTCTCCTCTTCTAGGATTATACTTCCTTAAAACAAGTAAAAGTATTATACCAAGAAAGTTCCAAAGTGACTCATATAAAAATGTTGGGTGATACATCGTACCATCAATACACATTTGGTTCATAATAAAATCCGGTAAATATTGCAATAAATTATTATATGTAGCTTCGGAAACAGGACCACCATGTGCCTCTTGATTCATGAAGTTTCCCCATCTGCCAATTGCTTGGCCTAAAAGAAGACTTGGAGCAGCTATGTCTGCTAACTGCCAGAAAGATACTTTTTTCACGCGCGCAAAAATAATCGCAGTAATGACAGATCCTATTAATGCACCATGAATCGCAATACCACCTTCCCAGATGGCAAAAATACGCCACAACGGACCATCTACATAATTTTCCCACTCGAATACAACATAATATATTCTCGCAGAAATGATTGCAATTGGAATAGCAAATACGACTAAATCAACAAACAAATCCTTTTGCAATCCTAGTCGGTTAGATTCTCTTGTTGCAAGCCAAAGTCCTAAAAATGCACCAGTCGCAATAATTACTCCATACCAATAAACAGTCAATGGACCAAGATCAAAAAAAACTCTATCCAATTCTTGCACACTACACGACAATTCGTTTCCCCCCTAAATTAATCAAGATCAAGATCTGATTCAACATCCACAGTTTTTTCTGATTTGATCATCGTAGTTAATCGTTCTGAAAATTCTTCTGCTGCGTTAACTCCCATTCGTTTCAAACGGAAATTCATCGCTGCCACTTCAATAATAACCGCAATATTACGACCAGGTCTAACTGGAAGTGTTGCTTTTGGAACTTCTACATCAATTATTTTCATTGTTTCTTCTTCTAATCCTAAACGGTCATATTGTTTCTTCTGATCCCATGTTTCTAAATTAATGATCATCGATATTTTTTTATAAGAACGAACGGACCCCGCACCAAACAATGTCATCACATTTATAATTCCAAGTCCTCTAATTTCTAATAAATGCTCTATTAATGGCGGTGCACTACCTATTAAACGATCATAATCTTCCTGGCGTATTTCCACACTGTCATCTGCTACAAGCCTGTGTCCACGCTTTACTAGTTCAAGTGCTGTTTCACTTTTACCAACACCACTTTGACCGGTAATTAGTACACCAATGCCATATACGTCTACAAGCACACCATGTAGAGCAGTAAATGGTGCAAATTTAGCTTCTAAAAAGTTGGTTAACCTACTAATCACACGAGTAGTTTTATATGGAGAACGCATTAATGGTACACCCGACGCATTACATGCTTCAACTAGCTCTTCAGGGATTTCCAAGCCTCTTGAAACGACAATACCAGGTGTTATATCGGTACATATTCGCTCAGCACGATCTTTTCTTTCCGCATGACTTAAATCAGTATAATAAGAAAGCTCTGTTTTCCCTAACAATTGTAGTCTATCTTTTGGATAATATTTAAAATAACCAGTCATTTCTATTCCAGGTCGAGAAATCTCACTCATTAATATCTCTCGATGAATCCCATCTTTACCAGCAATTAATTCAATATCAAACTGGTTTAATAAATCTTGGGTACGAACTTTCACCATTATTTTCCCTCCAAAGTTGCATAATAGTACGTGTTCAAAAGAAATGCATAAAGTTTGTATAATACAATGGATTTACTCTTCTTTTAAAAACGATATTCAGCCATTGATACTTAGCATTTAGAAACTTTTTGAACCTTAATAATAGATGTCAATTATTGTACTCTATTGTAGCATTTTTTACATAACCAAGCATTACTATTTATCTTTTGTTCCGAAGTTTATTTACGGAATAAAAGCGTAGGCACCTTACTCATCACCTTTAAGGTTAAGTCTAGCCTCGACGTGGCGTACTTAGCCACATAGATGATTGGTTCGGGTAGGCGCTAGAACTAGATGTGGCTGTTCTGCATGTTCAACATTTAGCAATTTTTATAATTGTTTAGACAATACAAAAGCGCAGGTGTAAAACCTACGCTTCCCTATCACTTTATTTATTTAACAGCACTGTATCTCTTATAAGTTTGTTTAATAGCAAGTTCAGTACCGACAGGATTACTGCGGCAATAAGAGCTGTTCCGAACCCATTAATTACAAAAGCACTACCGATTAAACCCTGTGTAATCATAAGCGTAATCGCATTTATAACAAATAGAAATAGCCCTAATGTCACAAAAGTAATTGGCAAGGTCAACACAACTAAAATTGGCTTAACAATTACATTTAGAATCGATAAGATAATACTAGCTAAAATCGCTGTCCCAAACCCTTCTAAACGAAAAGATTCAAATAATTGAGCGACAACAATAAGGGCAACTGCGTTTAATAAGAGCGAGAGTAATAAGCGTTTCATTAAATAACGTCCTCTTCTTTAGGAATTATAAAAGCAGCACCGATGTAGAAAAACACTAATGGAAAACCAGCCGTAAATGGAATGGCAATAAAGAAGACTAAGCGTACAATAGTAGGATCTATGTTAAAATAATCCGATATACCTCCAAGCACACCGGTTAGCATCCGTTCTTTTTTTGAGCGAACTAGTCTTTTTTTCAAAATAACCCTCCTCACTCATTTGGTAAAATCCATACTGATCCAGTCTTTGTTTCTGCCTCGATATGGAGTAATGATGAAAATTGATTATTTGCTTCAAAATGCAGCGAGCGTTTTATAACTTCCTTTGTTTCATTCAAGACATTATAATCATCTAAATTACAGTGAATTTGACCAATATTACTTTCTACTTTACCTTCAATTTTCACTAGTTGAGGAACACTTAAACGAATACTTCCTGTTGTAGTTCTAAAGAAGCCTGTTTTTGTTTGTGCATCTGCCCATACACAATGGATACTCCCATTAACCGTTTGGGCATCGATAGCTTCATACTTCCCATTCAAACGTATCGAGCCATTAATTGTTTCTGTCTCAACTTCTTTAATATTTGACTGATCAAGCTTTATCATACCATTAGCTG
Source organism: Aquibacillus rhizosphaerae (assembly GCF_030282825.1). Lineage (GTDB taxonomy): Bacteria > Bacillota > Bacilli > Bacillales > Amphibacillaceae > Aquibacillus_C > Aquibacillus_C rhizosphaerae. The sequence continues at coordinate 98,516 of NZ_JASTZU010000012.1, read as the reverse complement.
TCTCCAAATACAGTAGGTCAGCATCAATTGTGCTTAATGAAATAGCTCCATTAGTTGTCTTAGCATGTAAATGCTTTGTATTTATATTACCCGCATCGATTGGGCCATTAAACAACTTAATCGTAATTTTTTCATACAATTTACTAGGCACTTTCATGACTACATCGGTTTTAATTTGTTTGGATGGCAAATTAAATTGCAGACGATTTTCTACAATATCAAAACTACAATCTTCCAAAAATTTTAAACGTCCTTGTTTTTGATCACTTACCTGATACACTTTCGCTTCACATTCCACTCTTACATCTGATTCATTCCAAGGTGTTAGTGTGAAACTTCCGTTTGCTATATCAATATCAATGTTCGATACATCTACATGTTGGCTATGATATATATGTGAAACATTTGTGTGTGTACCAAAGTTAAAATCCAAATCTACATTTTTAACTTTGTTAAAAGCTTCTTCAATAAATCCGAGAAATTTAGCTTTTTTGTTTGAACTTGATTGTTTTTTGCTATTGGAATGGTAGGATTCACCTTGGTCCCACTTAACTTGTTCTGTTAGTTCATAGGATTGTTTTTTTTCCTGTTCTGCATAGTTTAACGCTTCAAATAATTCTTCGGCTTCCTCAGAACTAATAATTCCGTCCTCTACCATCTTTAAAATTTTTCTTTGCTCTTCATTCATCTTAGGACCCCCTTACCAGTCTTATATGGAGTGATTAAGCATCATAGAACAACGAATTTCATATAAGAAATCATTTAGAAATTCCAAGTGTAAAACTGTTCATTGCCTAGTCTTTCCTTTGCAATGGCTTCAATATCATCCGTTTCAGGGTTCATACTACCTAGTACACCCTGTGCTTGCGAATGGTGTGCTAATATTGTTTGCATTTTTTTCTTGAAAAATGGTGAAATATCAATCGATATATCTGGCTCTCCTAATTCTTCCAAGTGGTTACGGCTAATTGCTTGAGCCCATACATTAGGTCGACGATTTGTTTCGATACGTTTAACTGCTTCAATAGCAGCTGCGCCTAGTGCATCATGGTCAGGGTGAACCGCATGTCCTGGATAATGTGTGATAACTAAACTTGGTTCAATTGTTTCAATTAAACCTTTCAAATGTTCAGCAATCTCGTCTCTTGATTCAAACTCTAATGTTTTGTCTCGATAACCTAACATTTTTAGTTCGACATCTAAAACTTTGCATGCATCGATTAATTCTTTTTTTCTAACTTCTGGTAACGTTTCACGATTGGCAAATGTCGGGTTGCCCATATTCCTACCCATTTCACCTAGGGTGCCACACAGGTAAGTAACTGGCACACCTTGTTCGCGGAATTTCGTAATTGTTCCTGATGCTCCAAATGCTTCATCATCTGGGTGAGGATAAATGACTACTACGTGTTTTTCCACAAAACTCACTTCTTCCTTTTTAAAATTGTTGACTAAAAATCTATAAATTACGCGGTAATTGCTATGTTTCATTTCCTCTGGAGGGGATGCTTTCCAAAGGAATTGAATATACTTCCTGAACCTCTATCGCATACGAATATGAATGTTCAGGTTGGCCCCTAGCAGCAGTTGTAATTCGGTACATTACTTTTCACTGGTTAAGCTTATTAATTAATACGTAAATGGTGTTTCACTAATTTCTAGTGCAACCATCAATCTTCCTTCACGGTCATGACCAGCCATTAGCAGTCGGTCGTTATCATCAACTTCATACTGGCTAAGTCCCTCTGCATATATCCAACCAATGTCCAATTTCAATCCTACTCTAAATGCATTTCCACTACCGACAATTTTGGCATGTTTATAGTTTACTTGTGCATTCCGAATAAAGGCGCCTACATTATATGCTTTATCATTGTTATGACTAGCATAGGCACCGTTGGTTGTTTCTAAATGTACATATACATCTTTATTTAAAAATCGTTCTAATTGCTTTTGCACTTGATCAATTGTAATTTGTTCCATTCGATTACCTCTTCTCATCAAAGGATGTTCAAATCGCTTTATTGAACAACACTGTATCTATTTTTACCATACCCAAAAAATCACAACTGGTCAAAAGATTAACCTTGCTTTTAGTGTAAAGCGTATTTCTCTGGTAGGGTTTTGTATCTAGTTATATAGAAGTGAAGTTTACTTTTAAAAAGACCCATTATTAAAAGGGGAATATGGAAAGTTATGATAGACTTATGTTATCAAAATCACGAAATAAATACTGCTTCTTATCCAACGGAGCAGTTTAGTGGAAGAGTGTAAATGGTATTATGGAGGTGATTAAATGAAATATACTTGTCCATGTTGTGGCTATAAAACATTAGATGAAGAACCTCCTGGAACTTATGACATATGTAGTATCTGCTTTTGGGAAGATGATGGAGTTCAATATGATGACCCTGATTCTGGCGGTGGTGCAAATATCCCTTCCTTAAGGCAAGCACAGAAAAACTATATCTTATTTGGGGCTTGTGAAAAAAGGTGTATTGAGTTTGTAAGAAAACCAAATGAAAGTGATTTGAAAGACCTTAATTGGAAACCCTTATAGCTTATTAAAGTAACAGGTGCTTATCTGCAATATGAATTTTACGTCTAAACGGTTCTAAAGATAATAAAAACCAATTTTCTCAAATTAGAAAACCGGTTTAACCTTGATTCTTTCTATATTGAATAGGTTTGTGGTTATGCATTACCATCTTTTTTTAGAGGAACAATATCACCATTAGGGAATATCGTATTTTCACGTTAACATAGCCTAAAAAATAAAAACACTATAAAAATTAACAATATATTATATAAGGTGAATTCTAAGTGGTTTTTTTATATTACTTAATACGAAACTTCCTAGTTTCTTCAGAAAACTGCAATAGTTTTAAAAATAAAAAGAGACTGTCTTGCATGTATGCGCTAGACAGTCTCTCTTGTATAATAACTTAATTAGTTTTGACTAACCTTTTCTTTTGATTCCATTCTTTCTTCCATTCTTTTGCGGTCGCGCTCTAAGATAGGTTTTAAATAAGTGCCCGTATGCGAATTTGGTGCTTCTGCTACTTGTTCTGGTGTTCCTGTTGCAATTATTTGTCCACCTTTGTCCCCGCCTTCTGGACCAAGGTCAATTATATAATCAGCAGCTTTTATGACGTCTAGATTGTGTTCAATAATCAGTACTGTATCACCGTTCTCAACTAATCTTTGTAACACTTCTAGTAAACGTGAAATGTCATCAACATGAAGTCCTGTCGTTGGCTCATCAAGGATATAAAATGATTTACCTGTTGATCTTCGGTGTAATTCACTAGCTAGCTTAACCCGTTGTGCTTCTCCACCTGATAGGGTTGTTGCTGGTTGACCAAGTCGAATATATCCTAAACCTACATCATAAACGGTCTGTAATTTCCGTTTTATTTTAGGAATATTTGCGAAGAAATCTAGTGATTCTTCGATTGTCATACTTAAGACATCAGCAATACTTTTACCTTTATACTTTATTTCTAATGTTTCACGATTATAACGCTTGCCGTGGCAAACCTCACATGGCACATATACATCTGGCAAGAAATGCATTTCGATTTTTATTATTCCGTCACCACGACACGCCTCGCAACGACCACCTTTTACATTAAAACTAAACCGACCTTTTTTATAGCCGCGAATTTTTGCTTCATTTGTTTGAGCATACACATCACGAATATCATCAAACACACCAGTGTATGTTGCTGGATTTGATCTTGGTGTTCTTCCAATTGGTGATTGATCTATATCAATTACTTTTTCTAGATGCTCAATACCTTTAATCGTTTTATGTTTACCTGGTTTTTGCCTAGCTCGATTTAATTTCATCGCTAAGGATTTATGCAAAATTTCATTAATAAGCGTACTTTTACCAGAACCTGATACACCAGTAATGGCAGTTAGAATACCAATAGGAATCTTTGCATTAACTTTTTTTAAGTTATTTTCCTCAGCACCGATAACTTCGATAAATCGATTTGATGGTTGCCTACGCTCTAACGGAAGTGGGATAAATTTTTTACCAGATAAATATTGGCCAGTTAGTGAATTTTTATGCTTCATCACTTTATCCGGGGTACCACTCGCTACAATCGATCCTCCATGTTCCCCTGCTCCCGGACCAATATCAATCAACCAATCAGCCGCAAGCATTGTATCCTCATCATGTTCCACTACAATCAGCGTATTTCCTAAATCCCTCATACGTTGTAGCGTACCGATCAAACGATCATTATCTCTTTGGTGTAAACCAATCGATGGTTCGTCGAGTACATAAAGGACCCCTGTTAACGCTGAACCAATTTGAGTTGCTAGACGAATCCGTTGAGCCTCACCACCTGAAAGGGTTCCAGCAGCTCTCGATAATGTTAAATAATCAAGGCCAACGTTGGTTAAGAACGTCAATCGATCGCTTATTTCTTTTACAATCATTTGAGCAATTTTCTTTTCTTTTTCACTCAAATCCAATGTATTAATGAAGTCATTTGCTTCTATTACAGACATCTCGGTAACTTTACCAACATGTAATCCATTTATAAGTACCGCCATGGCCTCTGTTTTTAAGCGATAACCTTTACACTTCGGACAAGGTTTTTGTGCCATATATTTTTCCATTTGTTCGCGGATGTAATCTGAGCTTGTTTCTTTATAACGACGAGCAATATTTGCAACGACACCTTCAAAGATAATCTCATTTTCTCTGATCATACCAAAGTCATTTTCATAGCGGAAAAATATCTTTTCTTTCCCACTACCATGTAATATTTTATCTAAGTGATCTTGTGGTAATTGTTTAATCGGCACTTCCATGTCTATCCCGTAATGAGTACAAACACTTTCTAATAACCTCGGATAATACTGCGAGCTAGTCGGTTCCCATGCAACAATTGCTCCTTCTTTTAGTGACAGTTCCCAATCAGGAATAACAAGCTCCATATCCACCTCTAGTTGTGTACCTAACCCGTCACACCGACCACATGCACCGTATGGACTATTAAAAGAGAACAACCGTGGTTCCATGTCACCAATCGAGAAACCACAAATTGGACAAGCGTGGTGTTCATTGAACATCAGCTCTTCCTCGCCCATTACATCAACAATCACTTTACCTTCTCCTAGGCCAAGTGCTGTTTCTAAAGAATCGGTTAAGCGAGAAGCAATACCTTCCTTCACAACGATACGATCCACTACTACTTCAATCGAATGCTTTTTATTTTTTTCCAAATCGATATCTTCGGTAACTTCTCGCATTTCGCCATCGACACGAATTCTTACGTAACCTTCTTTTTGAAGCTTTTCTAACACTTTTACGTGTTCACCTTTTCGTCCGGAAACAACAGGTGCTAATATTTGCAGCTTCGTTCTTTCTGGATATTGCAAGATTCGGTCAACCATTTGTTGTATCGTTTGTGACTTAATTTCCACACCATGTTTTGGACACGTTGGATGTCCAATTCGTGCAAAGAGTAAACGGATATAATCATAAATCTCTGTTACAGTACCTACCGTAGATCTTGGGTTTTTGCTTGTTGTTTTTTGATCAATCGATATTGCAGGAGATAATCCTTCAATGGAATCGACATCAGGTTTGTCCATTTGACCAAGAAACTGTCTTGCATAGGCGGACAAAGATTCAACATAACGTCGTTGACCTTCCGCATAAATCGTATCAAATGCCAGAGAAGATTTACCGGAACCAGATAAACCAGTCAGTACAACTAATTGGTCTTTCGGGATTTCAATATCAATATTTTTCAAATTATGGGCTCTTGCCCCTTTGACTGTTATTGCCTTTTTAGCCATTCACGGTCATCCTTCCGCTTTAAGTTCCAATACTAAGTCACGAAGTTCTGCAGCTTTTTCGAAATCAAGTTCACGAGCTGCTTTCTTCATTTCTTTTTCCATTTGTTCAATCATTTTATCTTTTTCTTTCTTCGTTAAATTGCTTAACTTAGGTGTTTTCTCTTTGTATGTTTCTGTATCTTCAGCTGCTACAGTCGCACGAATCACATCACGTACTTCTTTCTTAATTGTTGTCGGTGTGATTCCATGTTCTTCATTATGGGCCTGTTGTTTTTCACGACGACGGGTGGTTTCATCAATCGCCTTTTGCATCGAATCAGTAATTTTGTTTGCATACATGATAACTCGACCATTTTCGTTACGCGCAGCCCGGCCCATTGTTTGTATTAACGACCGTTCAGAACGTAAAAATCCTTCTTTATCGGCATCTAAAATGGTTACGAGTGAGACTTCTGGAATATCAAGTCCTTCTCTAAGTAAGTTGATTCCTACTAACACATCATATTTGCCAACACGTAACTCACGAATAATTTCAATTCGTTCTAACGTTTTTATTTCCGAGTGAAGATAAGCAACCTTTATACCAACTTCTTTCAAATAATCGGTTAGATCCTCGGACATTCTTTTCGTTAAGGTCGTTACAAGTACCCGTTCGTTTCGATCAACTCGTTTATTTATCTCACCAATTAGATCATCAATTTGACCTTCAATTGGTCGAATTTCTATTTCTGGGTCAAGTAAACCAGTTGGTCTAATGATTTGCTCTGTCATTTTTGGTGTATGTTCTAATTCATACGGGCCTGGTGTAGCAGATACAAACACAAACTGACTTGCCTTCTTCTCAAACTCTTTAAACGTTAATGGACGGTTGTCCATTGCTGATGGAAGCCTAAAACCATGATCAACCAAGACTTGTTTTCTTGCCTGGTCTCCGTTATACATACCACGAACTTGCGGTAATGTAACATGGGATTCATCCACAACAATCAAAAAGTCATCTGGAAAGTAATCTAATAACGTGTATGGAGTCGAACCAGGCTCACGTAATGTTAAGTGTCTTGAGTAGTTTTCAATCCCGGAACAAAAGCCCATTTCTCCCATCATTTCCAGGTCATAGTTTGTACGTTGTTCAATTCGTTGGGCTTCAAGTAATTTATTTTGTTCTCTTAACTCTTTTAAACGAATATTAAGCTCGTTTTCGATATTTTTCATTGCTACCTTTAACTTTTCTTCACCCGTTACGAAGTGGGAGGCAGGGAAAATAGCAATATGTTCTCGATCGCCAATAATTTCTCCTGTTAATGCATCCACTTCCCGTATCCGGTCGATTTCATCTCCAAAAAACTCAACACGAAGACAATGCTCTTCGCGCGATGCTGGAATGATTTCTACCGAATCACCACGAACACGAAAAGTACCACGTTGAAAGTCGATATCGTTACGAGCGTATTGAATATCTACTAGATTTCGTAATAGCTGATCTCGGTCTTTTTCCATTCCAGTGCGAATCGATAGCACTTGTTTTCCATACTCTTCCGGAGAACCTAAACCATATATACACGAAACACTCGCGACAATTAATACATCTTTCCGTTCAAATAAGGAAGATGTTGCCGAGTGTCGTAATTTATCTATCTCATCATTTATGCTTGCGTCCTTCTCAATAAATGTATCTGTGGAAGGAACATAAGCTTCTGGCTGATAGTAATCATAATAACTAACAAAATATTCTACGGCGTTATCTGGAAAAAACTCTTTGAATTCACTATATAATTGCCCTGCTAGTGTTTTATTGTGAGCAATCACTAATGTTGGTTTGTTTATTTCCTTTATTACATTAGACATCGTAAATGTTTTTCCTGTACCAGTTGCACCAAGCAGTGTTTGGTGTCTTTTCCCTGCTTTAATGCCATCAACCAATTCTGCAATCGCCTTTGGCTGGTCACCTTCTGGTTGATACTGGGCAACTAAGTTAAACGTATTATCCACGATGCAACCCTCCGTTCATCTATTTAAACTATATTTTACCACATTATACTATAAAACAAACAAATATACGAACAAACATTCGTTTTAAAACTTTATTTTTTACTAGCCTATCATGACATGCTAATTTATTGATAGAAATATGTACTAACTCTGTAACAATTTTAACTTATTATACATTGTGGTTTAAAAAGATATTATTTATAATCAAAGTTGGATACAATTGTAAAAATAGGTAACCAAAGAAAGGAAGCGCTAATTAATGAAACACATGTTATCACTTCTTATTACTGCTAGTTTACTTGCAGCATGTGGGCAAGCAGATGAAGATAATACAACGAACGGAAACGAAACGGAAGAAGCTATTATGCCAATTGAAGTTACTTTAGAGGCCCCTGAACAAATTGATGTTGGTGTGGAAGCAACGATTGATGCGATTGTCACTCAAGACGGGGAAGCGGTTGAAGATGCAGATGAAGTTATGTTTGAAGTTTGGGAAGAAGGTTCTAAAGACACATCTAAAATGATTGAAGGAGAACATCAAGGCGACGGTGTTTACAGGTTAATGATGGCATTTAATGGGGAAGCAACATACCAAGTACAATCACACGTAACCGCACGTCAAATGCATAATATGCCTAAAACAGAAATTATTGTAGGAAATCCAAGTCCAGATGAAACAGTTGAACAAGAGAATGAACAAGAAAGTCATGCCGACCATGAGACATCGGATCACGATCATGGAGAAGCGTCTCACCATGATCATGGCTTAACGATGGAATTGGAAAATAAGGATGGTTTCTCATCCGGAACAAATCAAACTATTTCAGTACAAGTAGCGAACAATGAGGAAGCACTTACTGATGCTAATGTTTCCTTAGAAATAAAACACACGACCGATTCAGACGATGCATGGGTCGATTTAACTGAAAAGGAAGCAGGACAATATAGTGGATCTGTGACCTTTTCATTAAAAGGTGACTATACCATTGTGATCCATGTCGAAAAAGAAGATTTGCACGACCATCAAGAAAAAACAATTACCGTTGAATAAGAACAAAAGCGCAAGCGCCTTGCTCACCCCCGACAAGCTTAAGACAAACCCTATGTGGTGCTATTTACCACAAAGATGTTTGTCTTAAGACCTCGAGGGGGTAGGCGCTGTAGCTGGACGTGGCACATGCAATAGTCAGTTTTCCACAGGACACTAAATCTATAATTTCCTAGCTAAGAAAAAGGACTTCCTAAATCGGAAGTCCTTTTTTAAATTATTTAGCATAGCTTTGATCGTATTGATTTACTTCAAATAGATCAATCAAATCAATTTTTGGATGTTTATCCTCAAACCATCTTAAGGCAAAATCATTTTTAAATAAAACGAGAAATTCATCTTCACGGTCTTTGACTAACAAATTACGCTCATCGAATAGCTTCGTATCAACTTGCTCTTTTTTTAGCCAACGCGGGATTCGTTCACCCATCGACTCGAGCATGACTTCGACGTTATACTCATTTTTCATGCGGTATTCAAATACCTCATACTGTAGTTCACCTACAGCACCGATGATAAATGATTCCATAGGATAACCTCTAAATAACTGAATTGCTCCCTCTTGTACGAGCTGTTCAATTCCTTTTCTAAATTGCTTTGCTTTCATGACGTTTTTCGCTGTCACTTTTTTAAACAATTCAGGTGGAAATTGCGGCAATTCATCATATTCAAAACTATCTTTGCCTTCCACTAGTGTGTCACCAATTCGGTAAATATTTGGATCATAAATGCCGATTATGTCCCCAGGATAAGCAACTTCAACGGTATCCCTAGATGATGCAACAAATTGTTGGGTTTGCGATAGCTTAAACAATTTATCTGTTCTAGCTAATTTCACATTCATGCCACGTTCAAATTTTCCAGAACAAACACGTAAGAAAGCAACCCGATCACGGTGAGCTGGGTTCATATTAGCTTGAATTTTGAAAATGAATCCTGAAAATTCTTCTGTTTCAGGGTTCACTAATCCATCGGTTGATTTTCTTGGTGTTGGGTTAGGAGCCATATCAATAAACGTATCGAAAAAAGTTTGAACGCCAAATGGTGCCAAAGCACTTCCAAAGAATACTGGTGTTTGTTCCCCTTTTAAGACAGCTTCCAGTGAATAGTCATCCCCTGCTTCGTCAAGTAACTCCAGTTCATCTGAAGTCTCTTGATACGTAGCACTTGAAACAAGTTCTTCATGTTCTGGTGAATCTAATTGATCGTAAGGAATATAGGTTTCTTCTTCATTCCCGTTATACTTAACAAATTGCTTGTTATGGCGATCAAAAATACCTAAGAAACGTTTTCCCATACCGACAGGCCAATTCATTGGGAATGTTTCAATATCTAATACTTGTTCAATTTCTTCTAAAAGATCTAACGGCTCTCGGCCTTCACGGTCTAACTTATTAATAAACGTAAATATTGGAATTCCGCGCATTCGACAAACCTTAAACAACTTAATTGTCTGTGCTTCAATCCCTTTTGTTGCATCAATAATCATAACAACACTATCCACTGCAGTTAATGTACGATAAGTATCTTCACTGAAATCTTCGTGCCCTGGTGTATCTAAAATATTCACTTGATAATCACGGTATGGAAAATTCATTACACTGGATGTAACAGAGATACCACGTTGTTTTTCAATCTCCATCCAATCCGATGTTGCAAATTTCCCTGACTTTTTACCTTTAACCGTTCCTGCTGAACGAATTAAGTTTCCAAATAATAATAACTTTTCAGTAAGTGTTGTTTTCCCGGCATCCGGGTGCGAAATAATCGCAAACGTCTTCCGTCTATTTGCTTCATCTTTTATTGACATAAAAATCCCTTCCAATCTATTCAATTATAATACGTAAATCATCAATCTATGTTTATCCGGGATTTGTGTTTACATTGGAATAATACTCCTTTAATTATCTATATGAATTTAATTGTAATTTCAATCGATTATTTTTTGTTCACGATAGTAAAAATAGCACGTTAACCGCGATAAAGTCAACTATATCTTAGCGAGCCATACCTATGACAATGGGACTTTTATATACGTCTACACTTATATATTTCGGTTAATTTAAACATCAACAAATCAATTTTTTCAGCATAATAAAAACCGATTAGCAGATTGCTTGCAACATTTGTTATAATGTAAGGATGTATGTCAATTCACCAAGGGTAGGGATTAACGTTGCGAACCTTTTTCTTAGACAAACAAGATATCGTTCGAATTACTGGCGAACGTTTTTATAAAAGAGGATACAATTATTTCAAACAAGGACGCGTCCATGGTTTAAGCTACAATCCGTCGATAAATTCGTGGCGTGGATATGTTCGAGGAACGGAATCATATAGCGTTAGAATCTTTTTCTTTGAAAATGATGAACTAGAAGCAAGTTGTGATTGTCCTGCCTATGCTACCCATTTTACATGCAAGCATATTGCTGCTGTATTATTGGCAATTGGACAAGACTCTTGGAATAACTTGAACACGAATAAACAAGCACAACTGGTACCACAAAAAAAAGCTACAACTGTTCCCAATGATACATTTACAACAAGAATCCTAGATGTATTTTCTAATGATAAACGAGAGTTCTCCTCAAATAAGGAACAGTTAGAAGTAGAATATATCATTGGAAGTAGAATTAACCCACACAATTCGATGTCGTTCTTAGAAGTAGAATTGAAAATAGGTATAAAGAAATTATATGTCATTAAAAACATACGAGAGTTTCTTGTTCATATAAAAAAAGCAAAAACATACGCATTAACAGCTAAGTTTGCTTATGATCCGAAGTACCACGAATTTAGTGATAACGATAAAGAAATCATCAAAATGATTTTAACTGCCTATGAAAATGAGTCGCTTTTTGAAAATTCCTTTTCAAACCCACTCCATGATAAACGTACCATCATTATCCCACCAGGAATGGCTGATAACTTAATTGATAATATTAGTGCGCAGGCAGGTTTTTATAAATCATATGACGGAGAAGTAGTAGCTGGTGTATCACTTCGAGATGAAATCGATCATCTTGATTTCAAATTAGATAGTCAAACAGAGGAACACTATAATATTGATATTTCTGCACTTTCTGAATTCACTTTCTTAAGTAGTTATGGCTATTTAGTTAAACAAGGTGTATTTTATCGATTGACAGAAGAACAACATAAAATAATCGACCAACTTTATGCACTCTTACCATATCGGACAAAACAAACGCACGATATTAGTAGAGATAAAATAGAATCATTTATTACAAATGTCGTTCCTAAATTAGAAAAAATCGGAACCGTTAACTATTCCGAAAAAACAAAAGATACGATTACGGTTGCTCCACTCCGAGCGAAAGTGTATGTGGAAGAACAAAAAAATGCTTTAATGGCTAAAGTAGAATTTCACTATGGCAATAGAATCGTACGACCTTATGTGGATAGTTCGTCCAATGATTCGGTGATTAAAAGAGATATATCCAGGGAAATGCGAATTCTCGAACTACTAGAAAAGGCAGAATTTGTTTATTTAAATAAGCAGTTTCAATTATTTAAAAATGATGCCATATACACATTTATCAATGAGACCATCGCAGATTTAGAAAGATTAGCTACTGTGTACGTTTCTGATGAAGTAAAAACAATGATTGTCGAACAAAAGCCTGAGCTAATTTCAAACGTAAATGTAGATACCAATCGCGGCATGCTCGATATACATTTTGATATAGAAGGAATCTCACAATCAGATGTGCAAGACGTGCTTCAAGCTATGATTGAAAAAAAGCGATACTACCGAATTCCAAACGGTGCACTTCTTTCGCTTCAAGGTGAAGCATTTGAGTCCTTTTATGACCTGGCTGATCAACTACAGTTAAATAAAAATAAAATCGATCAAGGGCACCTGCAAGTTCCAGCAGCACGCAGTTTCCAAATAGAAGATACATTAAATAGTTCAAGCGCTCAATATAGTCAATCATTCAGGCAATTATTAACAGAGTTAAAACAACCAACTGAACTAAATTTTCCATTACCTGATGGCATACAAGCAGAGCTAAGAGACTATCAGTTTGTTGGCTACCAATGGCTAAGAACTCTATCTCATTATCATCTGGGTGGAATCCTAGCCGATGACATGGGTCTTGGAAAGACACTTCAAACTATTACCTATTTACTAGCAGAAAAACAAGCACGTGATAGGAAATCACCAAGCATAGTCGTTGCGCCGGCATCTTTATTGTATAACTGGAAAAAGGAGTTTGAAAAATTTGCCCCTTCGATGACGACAAAAATCATTATCGGCAATAAAAATCAGCGCCGAAACTTAATAACAGAAGATAACAATGATGATGTCGATGTATTTATTACATCTTATCCATTGCTACGTAAGGATGTTGATTTATATGAAAAATCTCATTTTGATGCACTCATACTTGATGAAGCACAAGCGATAAAAAACCATTTAACACAAACAGCAAAAGCAGTCCGTTCAATAAGTGCTACGCAACGTTTTGCATTAAGTGGTACACCAATTGAAAACTCACTTGATGAATTATGGTCGCTATTTTATACGATTTCGCCTGGTCTATTTGGCAACAAAAAGGCATTCTTGAATTTAGATCATGCCTATATTTCCAAGATTACTCGTCCATTTATTTTACGGCGTTTAAAGAAAGATGTATTAGATGAACTGCCTGATAAGATTGAAACCGTACAATACTCTGATTTAACGAAGAACCAAAAAGAAGTGTACATGGCTTATGTAGATCAAATGCAACAAAGGATTACCGAAACGATTCAAGAAAAAGGTTTTGAAAAAGGCAAACTTGAAATCTTAGCTGGATTAACCCGCCTACGCCAAATCTGTTGTCATCCATCGTTATTTTTGGAAAATTACAGTGGCCAATCAGGAAAGCTAGAACAATTAAAAGAGCTAGTGGAAGAGCTTAAAAATAGCGGTAAACGCGCATTAATCTTCTCTCAGTTTTCAAGCATGCTAAAAATAATCAATACGAGTCTACAAGACGAGGGCTATGACACATTTTATTTAGATGGATCTACCCCGTCTGAAAAACGAATTGATATGGTTGATGCTTTTAATAACGGGGAGAAGTCTGTCTTTCTTATTTCCTTAAAAGCTGGTGGGACTGGACTGAATTTAACCGGAGCAGATACAGTTATTTTATATGATCTTTGGTGGAATCCTGCGGTTGAAGAACAAGCAGCAGGTCGTGCACACCGAATCGGGCAAAAGAAAGTGGTACAAATTATTCGGATGATCACCGAGGGTACGATTGAAGAAAAGATTTATGAGCTGCAGCAAAAGAAACGTGAGCTTGTCGATCAAATCATTCAACCTGGAGAAACGATGCTATCTAAACTATCAGAAAAAGAATTAAGACAGCTATTGGAAGTACAAATATAAAATTAAACTCCCAAGCAAACGCTTGGGAGTTTATTATGTATTAATTTAAATTACCAACCAGCATCGTCAAATGTTTTGGTAGGACAGTAATATCAGATGGCGTTGAACATCGACGTTCTCCATCACAATCGACAAGTTGTTCTGGTGTAGCTGACACGCTTAATTTTTTTGTTTGGAAATAAATATAACCTTCCTCTTGTGTCGGTTGATTAGCCATTTTCGATTGAAGCATTTTCCAAAATACTTGGACAGAAGTTTCCTTAATTAAAAGCACATCAAGCATGCCATCTTGTACATCTCCTTTTGGAAAAAAAGCTTGGACACCCGCAGTAAACGTTCCATTTCCAACTACGAGCATAGCCGCTTCATCATCAAAGCTAAAGTTGTCTGCTTCAAGCTTTAGATGAAAGGGTTGGGCTTTTCCCATTGTTTGGGCCGTCCGTAAATAATACGCAAATCGGCCGTACCGGTCTTTTATTTGCGAATCAACATTAGAGGCAACATGTGTAATTAAACCAATTCCCCAAAAGTTGAGAAAATAGTTTTTATCTGTTTGACCTACATCGACTTTTTCTAATGTCATCTCTGTTAGTTGTTCGGTAGCTTTTAATGGATTCTGGTTCATCCCAACAGCTCTAGAAAAGTCATTGCTTGTACCACCTGGAATTATTGCGAAAGCAGGTCTATTTTCAAGCGGACATAGGGCATTAACAATTTCATTTACTGTTCCATCACCACCAGCTGCAATAATGATATCAACTTCGTTGGCGACTCTTTCTACAATTTCCTTCCCATCACCAGGTTGTTCCGTATAATAGACATTTACCTCAGCAAAAGTATCAGTTAATTCACTCATTATTTTATCCTTATACTGATCTAGTTTGCCTTTTCCTGATGCTGGATTAAAAATAATCGCAACACGCTTCATTTCTTCGCATCCTTTCGTTTCTTTCAAGTTAACTTTATTATGTATTATCCTTCAATTCCCGTAAGTTAACACAAATAAACAACTAATCTATTTGGAAGCAGGGGACGGTTCTTTGCTTCCAAGTTGGTGAAGTATATGGTTGGGTTACTTTTGAGGCTATTACAAATAACTTTTAACTTAATTAGCTATTTTATTCTCATTTCATTAGCAATAAAATAGGCCTAATTCAAAAATTGAACAGAATTAGGCCTATTTTGTTATCTACTATTATTATACGCTGGGGACTTTAGAAGTAACTTTAATCTTATCCACTTCCGTGTTAATATACTCCATTTTATCATCCAAAGCTGTTACTGTATCTGCTGCTAACTTTAATTCTTGCTTGAGTATTTCAGGGATATCTTGATCAAATTTGTAAAATATTTTATGTTCTAAACTTGCCCACGTATCCATAGCAATCGTTCGAACCTGAATTTCAACTGGTACATATTCCGTCCGGTCCGCTAGAAACACAGGTACTTCTAAGATTATATGCAAACTACGATAGCCATTCTCTTTTGCATTCTTAATATAATCCTTTACTTTAATCGTTTTAATATCATCTTGGGTAGTAATCATTTCATAAATCTTGTAAATGTCTCGTACAAACGAACAAGTAACTCGAATTCCTGCGATATCATTAAGATTAGCTCTTGCATTTTCTAGTGTAACAGGTAGACCCTTGCGCTTTAACTTTCTAATAATACTTTCCGGATCTTTAATTCGGGATTTAATGTGTTCAATTGGGTTGTGATTGTGAATGAATTGAAATTCTTCATTTAGAATATTTAATTTAGTATTTATTTCATCAAGCGCAAATTTATAAATCAATAGTCCGTTTTTCCATTCGTTAAAGTTATCTTGAAAACTATTCATACTGCATCAACCTTTCCAAAACAGTTTGTTAACATATAAATTATATCACCATAATTTTAAGAAACCGTGTTGTTTTCCATTGTTACGATAATTGTCACCTGTTTAGTTTTTTTCGAGTTATGTACTATTTTACATATAGAATCTAATAAGCCTTACATACATAATACGAAATATAGGTAGTAGAAGTTTCATTAGATAAGAAGATACTTTTATATAAACAGTTGTTTTTAAAAAGACTGTTATTGATGGAATCCTAGCAAAGGCTATCATAGGAGCGGTTAATCCCAAACTCCCTAACTGCTCCCATGACATTGCAGTCATTAAGTGACAGGAAAGAGACACTCTACCTAATGATGATTTTCTTCACTCAGTTCTTTTACCTGTGCACCACTTTTTAAAAAGTATAGCTCGCTCTCGGACAGTTCTCCTACAACAAATTGATATATGTGATGAAAATATGAAGTTCCTGTGTTTTATTTGATAAAGTTTAGTTATTTTACCATCGTATCCATTCAACCTTTGTTAAATCAACAGAAAAAGCAGTCCAATTATGTTCAATTGAACTGCTTTTTTTGCTTTGATTACAAGCTAATATTCGTTTTTCTTTGTTGAAAGTCAACTTCTGGATAGTACGTGTTTTTCACTAACACATTTGGGCCTAAGCACTTTACTGCAGGGCAATGACAATTTAAACTTTTTGCAGTTTTTGTGTGCATCCATCGTTGATAAGCATCTGGTAAAGATGTTTGTTGAATATTACCAAGAGGTGGTTCATCTCCAAAATCAGTCACAATAACTTCACCAGAAAAAATATTTACATTTAATCGAGAACGTCCATCCGGATCATTTCTTACCGTAACATTTTTTTCATTGTACAATCGTTGCAGCAGATTTAAATCCTGATTAGAAGAACTACACGGATAAAATGGTAATGTACCAAACAACATCCAAACATTTTCTTGTCGATGATCCAATAACCTTTTGATAGCTGTTCGAGTTTCATCTAAATTTAACGTTTCTAAGTTACTTGCAAAGTCTACCGGGTACATCGGATGAATCTCATGGCGTGCACAACCCATCTCAATCACATGATCATGAATCTTTTCTAGATAAGGATATGTCCGCTTATTTAACATTGTCTCTGCAGATACCATCACACCCCGACTGGATAACAATTGTGAGTTCTCCACCATTCGATCAAAATACTTTTGTCTATTTTCTTTGGTAGGCTTGCGGTCCATCCTTGCAAACCCTGTCTCGGTAAACTCTTCTATCGTCCCCCAGTTATGAGAAATATGTAGAACATCAAGAAACGGAATAATCTCCTCATAACGACTAGATGGTAACGTTAAATTAGAATTCATTTGTGTCCTTACACCACGCTCATGCGCATACTTTAGTAAAGGAACCACATAGTTTCGAACTGATTTTTTTGACATCATTGGCTCTCCACCAGTAATACTAAGTGTTCTAAGATTAGGAATTTCATCTAAACGCTTTATAAATAATTCAATCGGAAGCGCCTCTGGATCGCGATTTTGGAGTGTGTAGCCAACAGCACAGTGTGCACAACGCATGTTACACAATGTAGTCGTAGTAAATTCAATATTAGATAAAGTCATCTTGCCATATTGTTCAACATCCATATAAGCCTCCCAAGGATCATAGGATGGGGTAAGTGTACGAAGCTCAGTTTTTGTATTCATATATATGAAACATCCTTTCCACCTCAGGTAATGAGGATAATGCCTCTCTCATTCTATCACACAAGCCGAACGAGCATATACGTAGATTGAAAGTTTATTTATTTGGATCTGGCGGGCATATCGGCCGGGGTTGTGGGCATATCCTACGACCAAACGAGCATACAACCACTTAAGTGGGCATATACAAGTGAACGAGCATTTATCTGGGTCTGGTAGGCATATCCCACCGTCTAACGAGCGCATATACCTAGGTGTGGGAATTTCCTGCGGTGGTTCAGCCAAATGCCATGATGAATGGGCATATGCCACGACCGAACGAGCAAATACTTAGATTGAAAGTTCATATATATAAATCCCGCGGGCAAATAACAAGTTGCAAAGGGCATAAAGCCGGTTAAAAAGTTCATATAACTGAATCGAACGGGCATATCCTTCTACCCACCACTAACAGCCTAACAATAAATCAATCTCTAATCTTAGCATAGACACATGTATCTCGGAGTTCACTACCATCGACGGAACGATCTTCATTTCGTAGGATGCCTTCAAGTTGATAGTTTAATTTTTCGGGTATTGCTTTACTTTTATAGTTAACTGCATCACAACGAATTTCAACTCGCTTGGCATGTAGATGATCAAAAGCAAACGATGTAATTCCTTCAACTGCTTCTGACATATAACCTTTTCCACTAAAGCGAGAATCAATCCAATAACCAATCTCAAATTTTGGTACATTCCAATCGATTCGATGTAGGCCAGATGAACCGACTAAATCACCCGTTTCCTTTAAAAAAATCAGCAAGCGTAAATCTTCACGATTTAAAAAGTTAATATGTGCTTCACGGATATTTACTTCCACTTGCTCTTTACTTTGTTGTTTTTGTGCAAATGGTAACCAATCTCTCAAGTCTTCAATAGAAGCCTCTATTGAATTATAAACAGCTTCACCATCACCAGGGAGTGGTAATCTAATAGATAAGCGTTCTGTTTCAAATCGGTTTGGGAAATCAAGCATAATTGGATTCATAAATATCGCCTCTTTTAGTATTTTTAAATTTAATAATTAACAGTATACTAGTTTATATCGAAAAATAAACAATATTTCGCAACAGGTTCCAACCCGAGTAAAAAAGCTATCAATTTGTTTTAAAAGTTTGCGATAAATTGTCTTATCTCTGAAAGTAGTACCGAATTAGAGAGTCATCATTCTTTAAAACAGATTAACAATATGATACGAAATGGGATGGGGGGGGGATGGGTAACTGTGATTAAAAAGTTCATTAAACGCTTATTGGAGACAGATAATATCATTCGATTTGAATTAGATGTATGGTATAAGTGGTATGAAGAGCCTCAGAAGTTTCATTATGCGGTTGTCTCACACCTTGAAAAAGAAGGAAGAAAAGTAGAAACAATCTCCATGTTTAAAATGTGACTAGCAATAAGATTTCTACCCTATTTATTGATGGAATTAAATATGAACTAAGCATAAAAAACATTCCAGATTTAGCACCTGCTCAGGCAGTCATTTTGAAAAAGTCGAATTCTAAATAATACGAGGCAAACATGTAATAAATTTAATCTGTAAATTAAGTTAATAATGCGAATTACTTCATTTAAATTGACGCAGCAGTTTGTTGATAAAATATATTACAAACAGCTGATCTGTTGTTTTAGTTCATACAAAAAGCACCGCAAATGCGATGCTTTTTAATATAATTAATCTATTTTCTTTGATTTCTTTTCTTTTTTGAGATAATGTTCTTTTGCAAATAGGATGCCTAGCTCATGATGCTCTCCTTGATATAGCGCACGTTGGGCAAAGCGAAGCTCTCCTCGTACGTCCCTTATATCTAATTTACAGTATGCACTATTCGCTTGTAACGCTTGATAAAATTCATCCTCACTTGAAACAGGTTTACCGTTAACCTTCATAATTCTTTCCCCAACTAATAAATCGATGCTTTCTGCTGGAGTGCCTGGAATAACACCAAGAACCAATACTCCTGCTGACTCTGGGCTAAAGAAAGGTTTCTTTAATTGATCTTTTAAACGGAAGCGATAAGAAATAAATTCTCTTCCAATAATTGCAATTGCAACACTAACTAACGTGAGTAGTGGTAAGTAGTATCCTGCAATGGAAATCCCTATCGTTACTAATCCTAATATTAAGATCCAATGACTTAAACTTCGAATTGCTTTGATTGGTAATGAACCTCTAATGACGTGCTCAAATCCGATAATAACTGGGAACAACATTAAACCATAACTTTCCCCATTCACATGAAATACTGGCCACCAGTCAGCAAATGAAACAATCGTACCATCTGGAATTAGTGTAAATAAAGGAATCATTGCTATTTTTTTTATACGGTGTTGACCAAGCCATTTTCCACGTTTTCCTTTAATAAGCTCTGGTAATGTATTGTTTTGATCAATCCGCATCATGATTATTGCTTCTATCACTAGAAACAGGCCTAACAACGTAGTAAAGCTAACTAAATCTAGTTGCTGTAATTGTTCTAACCAGTAATCAGGAATATAATCAGCCAAATACGTTGGTAAAATCAACAACATAATGTATGTAAAACCAAACACATAAGCCGAAGACAGTAATGAAAATTTTCTAGTTATCGAAAATAAAATAGTAACAAATGATAATAACAAAATTACTGGATAACTAAATAGCACACCTACACCAATAGCTAGAACTGATAATAGAATACCGCTAATGAGCGCAATAAACCATGTATGTTTTGCTTCGTAAAACGTGTCGAAAATCTTTGAACCAAAATGAGTTCTTTCTTTTTTTATTCTAGCTGCAGAAGCTAGAAATGTTAGTATAAAGAACCAATAAAATAAAGGGGATAAAAAAAGTCTGCCTAGCCCTTTTGCTAATTCAATCAACCAATCATCCATCTTTATACTCCTTCCAACACCTAAAAGACATACTTCATGTATGTATCATTACTTCGATATTTGCAATCATATTCCTGCTTTTATACTAAAGTTTATAGGATGTATTCACATTTTTTATGTAAAAAATTATATATGTAGAATAGCATAAATGACCCGCGAACAGACTCGCGGATCATTTATTAGTTACTGAAACAATGCTTCTAGTGCCCTTGTTTCCTGTCTATCATCTTCACCACTTCTTATTACTTCCACAATACTTGTTTGCAATCTTTCTGCTGTAAGCTCATTGATTTCGCCGGTTACATCCATGTCCTGATCTGCTTGGTATTGCTTAACAGCTTCTACCGTTTCTTGACTGTAAAAACCATCTTCTCTACCTGGGTTATAATCCAGTCCTTTTAGCATCGTCTGTGCATTAGCAATCTTTTCATTACTTTGATTAAATGCCAATGTTTCTGATTCTTTTAGTTGAATTGGATTCGTATAAAAATAATCAGGTTGTTTCACTTCTATCGTAGGTTCTACCCCTACTTCATTAATCCAGTTACCGTCCGGAGATAACCATTTAAATAGTGTTAATTTAATCGTGCTACCATCACCCATAGGAATTGTTTGTTGAACAGTTCCCTTACCAAAACTAGTAGCACCAACGACTTCAGAGTTGCCTGCCTCTTTCATTGCTACAGCAAGAATTTCAGAAGCAGAAGCACTACCTTCGTCAATTAAAACATTAATTGGATAATCCTTTGGTTCTTCTAATTCAGAAAAATAACGAGACTTTTCTCCATTTCTATCTTCAATCTGAACATATGGTGTATCTTTTGTGATAAAGACTTTTAATATGTCTTCAACAACCGGTAACAAACCACCAGGATTGCCTCGAACATCAATCACAAGTCCTTCTATTCCTTCGTCTTCTAAACTGATCAATTCCTCTTTAAATCTGTCTGCTGTTTTCTCAGAAAAGGAAGTAATCTCAATAATACCAGCTTTCTTACCATCTACTTCCTTCACTTCCGAGTACACAGTTTCCAGTGGAATATCATCACGTATTAATTCCACAGTAATTGGATCTGTTACACCTGGTCGTTGTATCTCTAACACAACCTCTGTCCCTTGTTCCCCCCGAATTTTCGAGACTGCATCATAAAGCTCAAGCCCTTCAACACTTTCATCATTCACTTTTAAAATTTGATCATTAGGCTTTAATCCAGCTTCTTCAGCAGGGGATTCTTTTATTGGGGCAATGATGGTAACTTTCCCCTCTACCATACTTACTTCTGCACCAATACCTTCAAAGGAAGATTCAATTTGATGGTTAAACTCTTCAACCGTTTCTTTATCCATATAGACACTGTATGGATCTTCTAAAGTATCTAGCATGCCTTGTACAGCACCTTCTATTAATTCAGATTCATCAACTTCTTCAAGATAATTGTCCTGAATTGTATTTAGTGCCTGTAGTACTTTAGAGATACTTTCCGTATCAGATACGCCAGCTGTTAACTCATTTAGCTGCTCCTCGGTAATTTCTTCTGAGGCTTGGTCTTCTGTTGTTTCGTTTGAAGATGGTTGTTCGGATTGCGCAAGCTTCACTCCTGCATAAGAACCTAATGCACCTATAAATAAAGCTGCAACAATAATTAAAACAATATAACTCTTTTTTATATTCACAGACTTCACCTCAATCAATTTGTTTCATCCTGTTGCCTATTCTACTATGTATTGCACAAAAAGGCATCACAACAAATCGTGCGATGCCCTTTTCTTTACTTATATTATGCAATACTTGTCCAAATCATGTCTAGTTTTTTTTATGGTAGATAGCTAAGTGGGTTAACAGCATTTGATTTCGACATATTCCATGCACCTTTATGAATTTCAAAGTGTAAATGCTGACCAAATGAATTTCCGGTATTACCCATATTTCCTAACTTCTGATTTTGTGTAACAGACTGACCAGTTGAAACCATTGGAGCTGACCTTAAATGTGCGTACACAGTTGTATATATTTGTCCATTTAGATAATGAGTAATATAGACAACATTTCCGTAGCTATTAGACCAACCAGCTTTCATTACTGTACCAGCAGCTGCAGCCACAACTGGTACTGTGCCTGATTTAGCAATATCCAAGCCGTGATGCCCTGGTCTGCTAGGTGATCTAAAATGCGAACTCGTTCTACCTGAAGAAGGCCAGATGAACATGCTATTTCCTCCACCAGATGAAGGTTGTGTAGCTGTAGAACCACCACTATCAGCACTTGAACCACTACTATCGCTCGAACCATTTGAACCACTATTTGCTGCTGCTTGACGTGCCGCTTCTTCCTGACGTGCTTTTTCTGCAGCTAACTGCTCTAATTCTTGTTGTTGTTGCTGTGCTTGTGCCATTGCTGATTTAATCGAAGCTTCTTGACTTCTAAGTAAATCTTGTTCTTCGGCAACAGACATTTTATATTCTTCTAATTCTTCATGTTCATGTTCTAAGTTTGCCATTAAGCCTTCTTGTTCTGACTTTTGCGTGTTTAGGGTTGCTTGAATCGAAGCTAATTCTTGTTTTTGATTTTCAAGAGATGCTTTGGTAGCAACTAAATTGTCTTGTTTCTCATCTAAGGAAACCTTCTTTTCTTCAACTTCCCCTTTTTTATCTTCTAAATCAGTTTTATCATCCATATGTGCTTCCATGATGCCTTTATCCTGATCCATAATTTTTGTAACTGCGGTAGCTCTATTTAAGAAATCACCAAAATTTTGAGCGCCCATAATCACTTCCAAATAGCTAATTTCTCCACCATTTTGTTGGATAGCTCGCAAGCGATTTTTTAATAGTTCTTCGCGTGTTTCAATTCTTTTCTGCAACTCTGTAATTTCTACTTTAAGTTGCTCAATTTCTGCTTTCGTTAATTCAATTTCTTTTTCAGTTAATTGAATTTCATTATTTGTTGCTGCAATTTCGTTTTCTTTTGTAGACAATTGTGCTTGTGTTTTTTCAAGCTCACTCGTAAGGGACGAAATTTCTTCATTTACTTCATCTTGTTCTGCAAGATTTTCTTCAATCTTTTTTTCAGCTTCTGCCGCTTTATTATTTATACTATTTTGTTCACTATTAATTTTGTCTTGTTCTTCTTTTAAACCTTTTATCTCCTCTTTAATACCACTAATACTATTAGCTGCCAATACTGGAGACGACGCTGGGATTAATGCTGCAACAATTACGGTGATGATAACGAAGTAAGATATTAACCTTTTCATTCAACTTTCCCCTTCCCACTGTTTAAATCTAGTAATCTATCTATTTGTTTATATATTATACTTTCAAGAATTTACGGACACTCATCACGCTGCCCCAAACACCAATACTTGCTCCAATAGCTAAAATAAGTAATGACAATTGCCATGCAAATGGGTTAAAGGATAATAATTCTACAAACTCAAATTGGGTTAAGGAACTTACATTGTTTGATAAGTAATAATATCCTGTTACTATTGCTGCGATTGGAATAATACTTCCTAACACTCCTAGTAATAAACCTTCAACAAAGAAAGGCCAACGGATAAATCCATTTGTAGCACCGACAAGCTTCATAATTTCAATTTCTTTTCTTCTTGCCATAATCGTAATTTTAATTGTATTTGAAATTAGGAAGATCGCGGTAAATACTAGTCCAATGATTAATACCAAGCCAATATTTCTAGCGTAGTTATTAAACGTAAATAGGTTTTGTACAACATCTTGTCCATAATTTACTTTTTCAACGTTCTCAATGGCTTCAATCTGAGAAGCCACGGAAACCGTATCAAGTGGATCGGTTGTCTTAACGATATATGCATGGCTTAATGGGTTATCTTGTTCGTATAACTCCCAAACTTGACCTTCATCCCCCATGCTTTCAATTAAACCTTCAAGTTCCTCTTCTTTTGTCGAGAACTCTACGAGTGATACTTCAGATATTTCTTCAATTTCTGCTCCTATTGCATCGATTTCTGCTTGTTCAGCTGTCAAATCGACAAAGGCTTTAATTTCTACATCTTCTTCCAGATTACCTGCGATATGACTCAGGTTTAACATCAAAGCAAGAAATGCTCCAACTAATACTAGTGTGGTTGTTACTGCACCTACCGAAGCTATTGTCATCCAACTATTACGCCATATATTTTTTGCACCTTCTCGAAAGTGCCTTTTCATCGTTCTAAACTTCATAGCCATATTCCCCTCGATGTTGGTCACGTGCGATTAAGCCGTCTTCGATCGCAATGACGCGCTTTTTAATCGTGTTAACAATTTCTTTACTGTGCGTAGCCATGATCACTGTCGTACCACCTGCATTTATTTCTTCCAAAATTCTCATAATCTCCCAAGATGTATCCGGGTCTAAGTTACCCGTAGGCTCGTCCGCAATTAGTAGCTTCGGATAGTTGACAATTGCTCTGGCAATCGAAATACGTTGTTGTTCGCCACCTGATAATTCATCTGGAATAAAACGAGCTTTATTTTTTAATCCTACTAAATCTAGTACTTCCATTACGCGTTTTCGTATTGTTTTAGGAGTTTCTCCTATTACTTCTAACGCAAAAGCGACATTTTCATAGACTGTCATTTTTGGGAGTAACTTAAAATCTTGGTACACAACACCTATATCTCGACGCAAATATGGTATTTGCTTCCATTTTAATTTCAACACGTCTTTTCCATTTACCGTGATAGAACCTTTCGTTGGCTTTTCTTCACGAAAAATCAATTTAATGAAAGTAGATTTTCCTGCGCCACTTGGTCCAACGATATAAACAAATTCTCCCTGTTCAATGGTAACATCAATACCATTTATCGCTATTACACCATTAGGATATGTTTTATATACTCCCTGCATATCTATCATATATTAATCACCTTATTTTCTATTATGTTTATATTCTCGTTGATACTTAATTCTTGTTAGAAAAAAATCTGCAACTTCTGTCGAATAAACAGTTCTTTTATATTATAACATCTATTTCGAGTTTGTTTAGCCCCTTTTTTATTACATTTATATTTCAATTTTTGTAACGTTTTGGTAATTTTTCTACAATGTTGTTTTGATAGAATAAATAGGAAAAGAGTTTGCGCAACTAAGAGATAAATTCGCAAACTCTTTACTATTAAAAATTATGAAGTTTTAAATCCTTCACCAAGTACCTCCGTTGCATTCATTGCTACAACAAAAGCGCTTGGATCGACACGTTTTATGGTTTGGGTTACTTTGCTAAATTCATTTTGCGCTACAACACACATAAGAACTTTGCGTTCCTCATCTGTATAGCCACCTGTACCATTTAAAACAGTTACACCACGGTCAATATCTTTCAGTAAAATTTGTCTAACTTCTTCTATTTGGTCGGTTATAATCATTACATTTTTTGATGTGTTAAGTCCGACTTGAACGAAGTCAATCGTGCGGCTCGTTACAAACAGTGCTATTAATGCATATAACCCTTGCTCCACTGAAAATACAAGCGTTGCTGTTAACACGATAAATCCGTCAAATAGCGCAAGACAGATACCTAATGGTAATGGGAAAAATTTATGGAAGATTTGCGCTGCCAAATCAATTCCACCAGTTGATGCCTTACCTCGAAAAACAATCCCAAGACCTAGCCCTGCACCCATTCCACCAAAAATAGCACCGAGTAGCGGATCAGGAGTAGCTGGCGGCCAATCTTTCGTTAAATAAACAAAGAACGGTAACACAATCGTCCCTACAAGTGATTTAACACCGAAATTTTTACCAAGAATAACAACACCTGCAATAAATAAAGGGATATTCAAAGCCCATTGTACAACGGACGGTTCCCATCCAAATAATGATTTCGTAATCGTACTAATACCTACAACGCCACCAGACGCAACTTCATGTGGAAGTAAAAACACATTAAACGCTGTGGCAACTAAAAAAGACCCGACTAGAACCAACGAATATTCAATCATATTAATAAGAAACGACGGCATCGGTTCCCGTCTATATTTTGTCATCATGTTATACACCTCTATGTCATTAGTTCTGTAATCAACCTAAAGGAGTATAACATCCCCAAAGCCCCATCACAACTGTATTTAGCACTGTATAGTAGTGGAGTGTTAAAATGTTCAACTGCGTCGAATGGGCATTTATCTGGGGTGGAGGTAGATATATCTGGGTTGAGTGGGCATATAGGGAGGCCGAAAGTAGATATACCTAGATGCAGCGGGCATATCATGTGGCACTACGGGAATTTGTAGTTAATAAAAGGGCAAATTTATTGGATGAGTGGGTATTTCTTAGGTTGGCTGAGATGCCTGTGTTGAGTGGGCATATACCCGGTCAGAATGTTGATATACTTGGATGCTGCGGGCATATCCAGTGGCGATAAGGGCATTTGTAGTTAATGGAAGGGCATATTTTTGTGGTCAGTGGGCATTTCCTGTTTTGGCTGAGACGCCTGTGTTGAGCGGGCATATACGATGGCCGAAAGTAGATATACCTAGATGCAGCGGGCATATCCAGTGACACTACGGGCATTTTTTGGGGTTGAGTGGGCATATCATGTGACGCTACAGGCATTTCTTGTTAATGGAAGGGCATTGCCACTTAATTCTAAGTAATTCCCTTCTTAAAGTAACTCAAAATTCAACATAATTACATTCCAGAAGTTCAACATTTAATGAAACAATATTTTATAACTGGCTTTCTAACAGTTCATTACAGAGATACACACAAAGACCTTGTGCCTTATATCTAATCAACATTTCATTTAAATCAATGAGTAACCCATTATCATGTAGTATTTTCTCAAATTGCCAAAATGTTAAATTGGGATCAATCTCTGCTTTTTTGTCAGGAAAAGATGTTTGAAATGCTTTGTTAATTTCATCTAATTTATTGTTAAGTCCTTTAGCAGTAGATGTAAACGTCAAAACTGTTTCAATAAAATCAATGTCAGTATTAGATAACCCTTCACTTCTTAACCATTCACTAACAGTTTCATTGGACATATCAACTCCCCTTTTACCAATTAAATATCTTTTAATTCTCAATTTATTTGCAAACCATTATTAGATTTCCATCTAGATCTTTAAAGTTGAACCAATGTCCATTCTCGATTTCAGTTGTTATATGAACATTCTTTCCTATTAAATACTCATATGATTTATTGATATCTTCGGTTTGCAATTGAAAAGCTGGGACGTTGTATATATTTTCGGGAGCATATATTTTACTATCAAGTACAATATTTGGTCCATCTAACGGGAGAACATAGATATGCCCAAAGTAAATTTCTCCGTCTGTTGGCAAATCTAAAATATCGCAATACCAATCACGTGCAACTTCAACATTACTAACTGGAATAAAAACTCCGCCAATTTTATTTGAAAACATGTTCATCTCCCCCATAAGATTTAAGTTTAATTGAATTTTTAGAAATTATATGCTTAATTTTATCATAAGTAGAGCGATTTTATTTGCTGAAAGTGATGAAATAGCCATATGAATTAAAACAGTGATTAGCACTCACTTATCATACTAGTAAGCTTCCAATACTTGGTATCTAATACATGACATAAGCTAGTAAAAAAGAATGAGTTGAAGATCGGTCACTCCACTATTTGTCTTCATCACTGTAGGTGAGAATTACATCATCGATGGCTGTCCATTAGCCATAAAGCAATTTATTTTATAGTGGGGACCCTCGTGCCTAGTTTTAGGCTACTAGGTAATATTGAAGTTGCTTCATTATCTGGCACTTTAAATAGAAAATACACGTATCACATATTCTTGATACGCGCCCATTCACTATGAATATCACTACTTTTGTTTTAAAGCTTTATCATCCTTATCGTCACCAAATAAAAATCCGAGACCGATAAGAAAGGTAAGTGAATTAACAACAAATAATGAAATTGATAACACTCTCTTCATGGCTAGTACTCTCCTTCTTAAACCAAATATCTTCTGATCATCTTAATCAATACTTTCGAAATTTAAATTGACAGGCTTATCGGATAGGTCTTCTGAGGTTTTCTGAACGGTAACTGGAATGCTTTCATCCACTATTTCAAAGCTAAGTTCATCCATCCAAATATGACCAGTGCCATTTAATAATATTCCAAATGCAATTACTTCACTTTTCACTGGAACATCCATCACAACGCTATAATAATTCCATTCATTCGTGCCTTTGATTGGTCGATTCATCATATTGTCAAATGCAAGTACTTCTCCGGAAGAATGATCGATACGCATCCACAAACCTGCCGTTCCTTCAACATCTATACTTTTTACAAATCCAGAAAATCGTAATCGCTCTCCTTGATACCGATCTGACTTAATTTGTTGCATCAATGTAGCAAAGCCCCGTGCTTTTTCATCCTTTGAATTCAAATATGCAGAGTAATTACCGCTATGCACTATTCGACTGTCTAAGCCTGTTTCATAATCATATGGTGATTCCCCTGTCATAATCCAACCGCTTGGTATATTGCTATCTTTAACCATAATAGATTCTCCTTTATCAAATATTTTTCTGAGTAATTTCCTATAACGGCCGGGTGCCATGCCATATACCTTTTTAAAAGCTCTTATAAAAGATTCTTCTGATCCAAACTGATAATGCAAAGCGATGTCTATAACTCTATAATCCGTAGCAATTAAATCTCTCGATGCTTGGGAAATCCGACGTTCTCTTATATAATCAACAACTGATTTCCCAATAATTTTCCGAAAAACACGGTGAAAATGAAACCTTGAATAACCAGCGTATCCAGCTAATAAAGGAAGTTGCAATTTATCCGTTAGATGTTGTTCAATAAAATTTAATGTTTCTTGAATAGTTTTTTCGTGCTCTTTATAGACCAACCAGATACCTCCTAACCTTCAATTCAATTATAACTATATAAAGTTAAAGAGACTTGACTTTTTGTGCTAATATTGGCGGCTTTATTTATTTCTCTAAAATATTTATTATATCAAAAAGACTTAGATATCTTATTTACAATTTGTCCCCCCTTTGCTCCCTCAACCTATTGCGGAATACTGCTCTTATTGATTTGAGTCTTATTTGAACAACAAATCTTACACCTTTGATTAGTTTTTAGGTTCGAGCCTACATTTTCGATGTTCTTAGGTAAAACATTGTTAAGGGTGTACATATCGTTTGCTCAAATTACTAACTCGGGGACATTGTAAGTGCTGTAGGGCATATACCGGGGACAAAAGTAGATATACTGAATCCAGCGGACATATGAAGAGGTAGAAAGGGCATTTATAGTAAATGGAAGTTCATATAATAGACCTGAAAGAGCATATCGCTATTTTGATGCAACATCGGTGTTGAGTGGGCATATCGTGTGATCCAACGAGCATATACGCAGGCCGAAAGTTCATATTCTAATGTTGAACGGGCATACCGCACGCCCCAACGGGCATTTATACTCCCTAAAAGTACATATACACGCTCCGAACGGGTATATCCTCCCATCAGTCCCAGCCGCAGCCAGCACAAAGCTATCAAAAAGCAAAAGGGCAATCGATTAAATCGACTGCCCTTTTAGTATACTATGATATTTCTTTATTATATGGCTCTGAATCCCAAATGAATTCGTCATCTTTATTTAAGATATCCGCTACCGAACCTAAAATAATATCGGCTAAAGGTTCTAATTGACTGCGATTACTTGCCCCAGACAGAACACCTACTGCTAACCCTGCTCCTGCGTTTTTAGCTAAGTTTAAGTCTACTTGTGTGTCTCCGATGACTGCAACTTCTTCTGCTTTTAAGTTGTAGTGATTACAAAAAGCTATTAAAACACTTGGATCTGGTTTCTTATATGGAAACTTGTCTGATGTAAAAACAAAGTCAAAGTACTTCTTTATCTTTAAATGTTCGAGGCAAACCTCTGTTGTTAAATAGTCATCCGCAGTTGCAATGCCTATCGCAATTCCTTTTTTGTTAAGCTGTGCCAGCAATCCTTCCAAGTCATCTGAGACAGGACGAATCTCTGTTATATACTTCTTAGTTAAGAGAAGCATTTTACTCGATATCCATTGATTTAAATCATTTAATTCCACATCTTGTGAATGTTTATTTAAAATCAATGCAAATGCTTCTGCAATATCCTTGACGGTTCCGCCTGCCAAAATACCGTTACCATCAAGTTCATCACCGTGTAGTCCAATCGATGCAGATAATTCCTTATACGCGTTGTCATTATCAGGCATCATCTTACTTAATTCTTGCAATAACTCTTTAATGGATTTTGTCCAAACGGAGTGAAAATTCATTAATGTTCCGTCTTTATCAAATAATATAGCTTTTATATTTCTCAATGATTGACAACCTGCCTTCTGTTACAGATTTCCCCAGGTGTTGATAGAAGTCTCTTTTTCTCCTTTAAATACAGGATTTGCAAAGGCTAATAACTCACCATTCTTTTTTCTTACATTAAAACGAATCCAAGCAAATGATTTATCTGTAAAATCAAACGTTTCTTTAATAAATGTATCTGATACAGGCGTTGTTTTTTCAATTTCCCCATTAACAACCCATTCAATGACTAGGTCCGTCTCCGTAGTTTCTATATTCAATAAAAATTCAACCGTATCTGCTTGGAATTGACTACCTAGTTCGACTTTTTCTTCACCTGATACAACCACAATATCGATAGCTGGTCCACGAGATACATACACTTTCCCTTCCGATACTGCTTTCAGTATTGAATCGGCTGATAGGTCTTTTGCATACACATAAGTTGCTGGGTCACCGATTAGAGATGGTGGTCCGCCCTCTTTATAACTATCTTCTGGTAATAGATGCGAGTCTGAACCGCCGATACCAAAAATGCGATGTCCATCATTTAACAACGTGTCCCAAATGACCAATGCTTGCTCGGTCGCTTGTATATTATCCTCAAAAGTTGGGTCATTCCAAATTTCAATCGTTTCTACTTCATTTAAATCGGTTTCTTGGAAAGTCCAATGCCATGGCGCTAGATTCGGATGATTAATCGAACGTAACCCTTTGGCTTCTTTAACTTCCTTTAAAATCCTGTTCATACCAACTTCCGATTCCATTCCACCATCCTCACAGCTTGGGCGCCAATCTAACCATTTGTTTACTCCCAGAGCATTAAAGTGTCCTTGGGATGAAGTGATTTCCACGCCAGGTATGACTAGTACTTGATTATCATCAACCCATTTCGTTGGCACAATATTATGATCCGTAGCAACAAAGAAGTCTAAACCCATCTTCTTAGCTTGTTGAATGTTTGTTTTTGGTGTCATTTTTCCGTCTGTTTGGCTTGTATGTGTATGAAAATCTCCCTTATACCACTGGTAGCCAGACTTTAACACTTTACTACTATCATAGGAAGTTAATTCAAAACCAGAAGTCTCACCAACAGTCGCCCAGTTAACTACATTAATCATTTCATCAGGTACGTTGCTTTGTTCAGGATTATCTTCCATTGTTAAATTAAAAACAGGGGATTTCTTATAGGTCATGCAAAAAATTTCTATTTTCCAATATCCTTTTGGAATGGTACCAGCAACGGATGAAAAAGAAGAGAGAGAAGAACTCTCTCCGATAGTAATCCGTTTATCTTTATCATCTTGTGTATATAAATATTGCCATCTTAATTTTTCATTTGAATCCCAGAGTAATAGGAAAGCCCATGTGTTTTCAGTAAAGGAAAAAGTTAATTCCAATAGATTAGTTGTTTGCTCTATATTAAATGTTTCTATCACATGTTGTGCATCCATAACTCGACTTAGTTTATTTTTATCGGTACGAATCATCTAACCCCTCCAATTTACTCGACTGAATCTAACGCATTCTGTGCTACTTCTTGTGCTTCAGTTAAAGCTTCTTCAGCAGAAACACCTTCGATTTCAACTTTATCAGCAGCAATCGATAACGCATCTAAGATTTTACCACCAGTTGGATCAACAAATGGAGGCGTTGCTGTTTGCGCCTGTTCCAATGGCACAAGGCTTTGTGGGTTCTCTTCTGCATATGCTGCAAATGCAGGAACCTCAGTTGCTGAATTACGAACCGGAATATAACCTGTGCTCATAGACCAATCTGCTGTTTTCTCGGCACTAGTAAAGAAAGAAAGGAATTCGAATCCAGCTTGTTGTTGCGCCTCTGATGCTGTTGCTGGAATGGTTCCTAACAATGCTCCAGCAAATGGAGCTGCTGCATGACTTTCCCAACCTGGTTGTGGCGCTGCTGATAAGATGTCAAAATCTAAATCACCTTGGTCACCACTAGAACCTGTATATCCAAAGGCATTACCTTGCATAACATCATCAATTGTCTTATACCAATATTCCCAACCTTGTCCACCGTGATTAATTGCCATCGATTCATCTTCATGAATTGCTGTACGGAAAAATTCCCACGTATCAATCCATTCTTGTGAAGCAATCAAGACTTCCGTACCATCTTCACTTAGGATTTCTCCACCACGGCTTAATGATGCATCAATCAAGTTATCTGTTCCCCACATCGGCATCCAACCAGCAATGTCTTTTTCATCCTTAATTTTTGCTGCTGCTGCTTCTAGTGATTCCCATGTTTTAAAAACATCTTCTGTTAAACCCATCTCTTCGAATACATCGTTACGGTAATACATAATTTGTGTAGTACCGTATAATGGCAGCGCGTATTGACTTCCATCAACCGTTCCTTGTTGATAAAATGAAGGTACGAAATCGTCGGCATTAAAATCCTCTGTTGAATCTATAAAACTATCCATGGATGCTAAGGCTTCTTTTTCAATTAAATTACGAGTCATGTCATTTTCAAGAAGTACTACTGCCGGAACCTCTTTTGCAGCGATAGCAGCTTGTAGCTTTTGATACGTTTCATCATAGTTACCTTGCGTCACACCAGTAACAATAACATCATCTTGTTTTTCATTAAATTCAGAAATAAAACGCTCAATCGTTTCAGCTAATGTACCACCTTGACCATACCAAAATTCAATTTCTACTGGCCCATCACTTGCGGCATCGTCACCTTGGCTAGCATTTGCTTCACCATCTGAATCAGAACATCCGACTAGTACACCAACTAGAATAAGCATAGAGAAAATTACAGATAACTTCGTTTTTAATAGATTACTCATTTTTATTGCCTCCCATTTTTATAAAGCTGTTTAACCTTTAACCCCTTGATCATTAATACCTGATACAAAAAACTTTTGCGCGAAAATAAATAATATTAATAGTGGAAAAACAACAAAACTACTTGCTGCCATAATTAGTGGCCACTGTAATCCATATCCACCTTCTTGCATAAAAAACTTTTGAATCCCTTGCGTAATCAACATCTTTTCTTCACTTTTTATAATTAGTGAAGGCCATAGATAGTTGTTATACATTTGAACAAAACTAATTAGACCAAATGTTACAAATGAAGGAAGTGTTAGTGGAAGGAAAATCTTCCATAATATTCTCCAATGAGTTGCACCATCCACTCTAGCTGCTTCAACCATTTCTTTTGGAACTTGCATAAATGCTTGTCTAAGAAGAAATATCCCAAACACACTAACCGCATTCGATACAATAATCCCACTATATGTATCTAGCAATCCAAAATCTGCTAATAGAACGTAACTTGGTACGTAAGTGGCAGCAACAGGTAGCATGTAAGATCCTAGAATAATCGTAAATAGTGCGTCTCTACCCTTAAACTTGAATTGTGTAAATGCATACGAAATCATTGCCGCAGTGACTAATTGCAAAACAACAATGACCGTGGCTGTAAATACACTGTTAAATATGTATAAACCAAATGGCGCCATCTCCCATGCTTCGAGAAAGTTAGACCACTGCGGATTTTCTGGCCACCACGTTGGTGGGAACTGCCAAATTTCTTCCTTTGTTTTTAATGCACTACTCACCATCCATAAAAATGGAAAAAACATGAGAAAGCTGAGAAAGGTTAGTAAAAGATATTTTCCAGACAAGACGGTATTAGACCAAACTGTTCTCGTATTCATTTATTTTCTCCTTTCTTTATGTTATTGATAATGAACCCATTTCTTAGACGACTTAAATTGAACGAGTGATAAGATAGCCGTGATAATAATCAATATCGTAGCTAGTGCTGTCGCTTTGCCCATGTTAAATTCCTCAAATGCAGATTGATAGTACATGTATAGTAATGTTCTTGTACTTCCTGCTGGTCCACCTTGGGTCATTACTTGAATCTGGTCATACGCTTGCAACGACTCAACCATCGTGATGATCGTTAAAAAAAGTGTGGTTGGTGATACAAGTGGCACCGTTACTTTTAAAAACTTTTGAAAACTTGAAGCACCATCAATCGAAGCCGCTTCATATAAAACAGTAGGTACTCTTTTTAGTGCATTTAGATAAAAAATCATTGCCCATCCGAGCCCTTTCCAAACCGTTACAATAATTATTGCCGGCATCGCCCACTGAGAACTACTCGTCCATTCTAATCCTGGTAACCCGAACAGAGACAAAACCCAATTCGCTATCCCTGTCTCTGGTTCATATATCCATGACCAGACAATAGCTACCGCAACGGTTGGTGTCACCCATGGTGAGAAAAGAACAGTCCTGAAAATTCCGATACCACGTTGGTTTTTCACAACCAGTAGTGCGAGAAGTAACCCTCCAATAATTGTTGGGATTACAGTGCCGAGTGTGAAATACACCGTATTCCAAAGCACTTCATAAAATACTGGATTTTTGATCAAATTAAGATAGTTTTCAAAAAATACGAAAGTATAACCTGGACTGATGTAATCCCAATCTGTCATGCTAATATAAAACGAATTTATCATTGGATATATCCAAAATGTTGCGAGTGGCACTAAAGCTGGTAATGCGAAAAACCAAGGTGTAAAAGCTTTTAATGCGCTTAACTTACTCTTTCTTTTCGTCTTTGCTTGTGTTTCTACTTTTGACGTTTCTGCGACTGTTTCCAATCTTTCGGCCTCCTTTATCCCTCTCCGATATATTCATTATCAATCATAGTTGTAAAGATAGTATAAAGAGAGTTTTAAGAATGTGTAAAAAAATGGACTTTTGTTGAATTTAAGTGTGAATCTTGATGTTATTATGTTGGAAAACCCAATTTTTTCCTACTTACTTTGTGGTTAAATGTTGTGGGTTATCTCCTATATAAATAATAACGGATAACTAAATTCTTTCCAAACCGCTTATTCATCCGCATTTCCTCTTAATCTATCTTATAAAGAAGTTTGAGGTATATATCATCTATTTAATAGCTAATTCGTATGATTTACTCAAAATAAAGAGCTTTTCACACAAAATAAACCCACAATACCACTTAATAATCCAAATAAACACAAAAAAGAAGCATTGTTAAATGCTCCTTAGTTAATTAATGTTATACCTTCTGATATGAATTTTTGCTTCGTACTATCCGGGAGTTGCGAATCGGTTATAATCCCAGTCACTTCATTAATGGAACATACCTTTAATAATGAAACAGCATCGAACTTACTACTGTCTGCTAACACAAAGCACTTCTTACATGACTTAAGCATTTTTTTCTTCACATGCCATTCATGAACACCGTAGTCTGTAATACCTGATTGCAAGGAAACTCCACTTGCACTTAAGAACAATGTATCAATGTGAAACTGTGAAATGAAATCCTCTGTCATTTCACCTATGACACACAATTCCTCATTACGCAGGATACCACCTGCTAGAATGATAGTAAAGTGAGGCATTTCAGACAGCTCATAAGCTATGGGTAATGAATTAGTAAGTACGGTTAATTGTTTGAAATGCTTCTTAAGCTCTCTAGCAAATTCCGTATTCGTAGTACTAACATCCATAGCAATTGATTGTCCTTCTTGCACATATTCGATTGCCTTTAAGGCAACTTCTTTTTTCTCTTCTACATGTAAAAACTCTCTTGTTATAAACGATTTTTCTTCTTTATTCTCATCCTGTCTTTCAATGACAGCACCACCATGAACTCGCTTTAATTGCTTTTTTGATTCAAGGAGTTCTAAATCACGTCTAACTGTCTCATCAGACACACCAAATTCATCCATTAAATTAGCTACTTTCACCGATTTCTCTTTCACTAACTTTTCTAATATTATTTTGTGCCTTTTCTCCGCCAACATAGGTACACGTCCTTTATGTTCAAACTAACTAGGTAACCCACATAAACCCACAAACTTAGTATATCACTATATTGTTAAATTGGTAATAATAATTTGTTAACATTTTGTGATGATATCATTTACTATTTCCTCTAAACATAGGGTACATATATAAAACCTGAAAGGGCATATACTAGGACCGAAAGTAGATATACCAAATCGCAACAGTCATATCGCATGCCACAACGAGCATTTCCAATCAATGAAAGTAGATAAAACAACCTTGAACGGGCATATAATCCCACTCCACCTCACTAGGCCCAAAGCTCCATCAAAAAAGATGAGACTCTCCAACATTCAGAAAGTCTCATCTTAAGATTAATTCATCTGCGAACGCAGGTATGCGTCGATGAATGGGTCTAGGTCTCCGTCCATGACGCCGTTTGTATTTCCTACCTCTTGATTGGTACGGTGGTCTTT
The DNA here is from genome assembly GCF_030282825.1 of Aquibacillus rhizosphaerae. Lineage (GTDB taxonomy): Bacteria > Bacillota > Bacilli > Bacillales > Amphibacillaceae > Aquibacillus_C > Aquibacillus_C rhizosphaerae. The sequence continues at coordinate 61,170 of NZ_JASTZU010000012.1, read as the reverse complement.
CACCATCGAGTACGGGTGGAATACATAGGAGCGGATTTGGCTGCCCCAGCCGATTTCTTTTTGTTCACCGCGAATGTCGTTTAGCTCTGCTTGTTGTTTTTCAATTTCTAATTGGTATAGCTTTGCTTTTAACATTTTCATTGCTTGATCACGGTTTTTAATTTGTGAACGCTCCGACTGACACGTCACAATTGTATTGGTTGGTACGTGTGTAATACGAACAGCTGAGTCCGTTGTGTTAATGTGCTGACCACCTGCACCACTTGCACGATATGTATCAACCTTAAGATCCTCTGTTCTAATGTCTAATTCAATATCATCATCTAATTCAGGCATTACTTCGCATGAAACAAATGATGTATGTCTGCGTCCTGAAGAATCAAATGGAGATATTCTTACTAAACGGTGTACACCTTTTTCAGCTTTCAAGTAGCCATAAGCATTGTGACCTTTGATCAATAATGTCACACTTTTAACTCCTGCTTCATCCCCAGGTAAGTAGTCCATTGTTTCGACCTTAAAGTTTTTAGCATCCGCCCAGCGTGTGTACATACGTAATAACATGCTTGCCCAGTCTTGTGACTCTGTGCCACCAGCACCAGGGTGTAATTCTAATATCGCATTATTTTTATCATACGGCTCACTTAAAAGCATAAATAACTCAAACTGGTTCAGTGCACTCGTCAGTTCGTTCACTTCTGTTTCCAGTTCTTCGCGGAGTTCTTCATCATTTTCTTCTCTTACTAATTCATAGGAAACCTCTAAGTTTTCCAAGCTTTCCCCATGCTTATCAAACGTTTGGACTAAATCTTTTAATCCATTAACCTCAGAAATCACCTTTTGTGCTTCCTGTTGGTTGTCCCAAAAAGATGGATCACTCATTTCTTCTTCTAGTTCTGCAATGCGAGCTCTCTTTTCATCTAAGTCAAAGAGACCCCCTAAAGTCAGCTAAACGTCCAGCTATATTTTCTAATTCTTGTCTAATTTCTCCTAATTCCATGCTTTCACCTCATTAAAATTTTGCTAACTACTTTAAAAATGGAAGACACCTCCAGCTTGGAAGTGTCTTCACTCACTTAACGTCCGTGGCAATTTTTATACTTTTTACCGCTCCCACATGGACATGGATCGTTACGTCCAACATCATCCGATTTCACATATGGTCGTTTTACTTTTTGTTTCTTATCTTCTCCACCAGATACGGCTTTGGCATCTTTCACTACTTCTTCACGTTGAAGATTTTCGCGAACTTGTGCTTTCATTACGTATCTAGAAACTTCCTCATTGATCGATTCAATCATTTGCTCGAACATTGCGAAGCCTTCCATCTGGTATTCGCGTAATGGATCATTTTGTCCATAAGCACGTAGGTGAATACCTTGACGTAATTGGTCCATTTGATCGATGTGATCCATCCACTTCGTATCCACAGTTCGAAGTAATATAACCTTTTCAAACTCTCTCATCTGTTCTGGAGTTAAGTCGATCTCTTTTTGATCATATTTAAGCTTGATTTTCTCCATAATCACGTCAATGATTTCATTTTGCTCTTTGCCTTTAAGATCATTTCCAGAAATATCATCTTGTTCCAATAGATTTGCATATAAATAATCTAGAATAGACTGAATTTCCCACTTATCTTCATCGTCATCCATCGTATGGGTTTTAACAATCTGTTCCACCGTTGTTTGTAACATTTTTTCAATAATCTCACGTAAGCTTTCCGAATCAATAACCTCAAAACGCTGCTTATAAATAATTTCACGTTGTTGACGCAGAACATCATCATAAGACAAGACTGTTTTACGAGCATCAAAGTTATTACCTTCCACACGTTTCTGAGCCGATTCAACAGCACGTGATACCATTTTACTTTCAATCGGTTGAGTGTCGTCCATTCCCAGTCGTTCCATCATTGCTTTCATGTTGTCAGAGCCAAAACGACGCATCAGTTCATCTTCCATTGATAGATAGAACTGTGTCACACCTGGGTCACCTTGACGACCAGCACGACCTCTTAACTGGTTATCAATACGACGTGATTCGTGACGTTCTGTACCAACGACAGCTAAACCACCAAGATCAATGACACCATCACCAAGTTTAATGTCTGTACCACGACCAGCCATGTTTGTTGCAATCGTAACTGCTCCTCTTTGACCAGCGTTTTCAATGATTTCAGCTTCACGATAGTGGTTCTTTGCGTTCAATACGTTATGCTTCACGCCAGCTTTATCCAACCATTTTGAAATAAGCTCAGATGTTTCAACGGCAACCGTACCAACAAGAACAGGTTGGCCATTATCATTACGTTGCTTAATTTCTTCAACAACCGCTCTGAACTTACCTTCCATTGATTTATAAATTAAATCAGCCTTGTCATCACGGACAATTTCGCGATTCGTAGGAATGGCAATAACATCCATATTGTAAATGTTTCTAAATTCTTCTTCCTCTGTCTTCGCTGTACCAGTCATACCAGCTAGTTTATCGTACATACGGAAAAAGTTCTGGAATGTAATCGATGCGAGCGTCATACTTTCGTTTTGAATTTGCAAGCCTTCTTTTGCTTCAATCGCTTGGTGTAGGCCATCACTATAACGACGACCTTTCATTAGACGACCAGTAAATTGGTCAACAATAACAACTTGATCTTCTTCTACTACATAGTCGGTATCACGATGCATCGATACATGTGCTTTTAACGCTTGATTAATGTGGTGTGTTAATGTCACATTATCTAAATCAAACAGGTTTTCAATTCCAAAAGCACGCTCTGCTTTGTTCATACCTTCTTCGGTAAGTTGTACACCTTTTGTTTTTTCATCGAATGTATAGTCATCTTCGTTTTTCAATGTACGTACAAAAGAATTGGCTTGTTGATACATACTTGCTGATTTTCTAGCCGAACCAGATATAATCAATGGTGTTCTTGCTTCATCAATTAAGATCGAGTCAACCTCATCAATAATCGCAAAGTGTAATGGACGTTGTACCATTTGTTCTTTGTATAACACCATGTTGTCACGCAAGTAATCAAAACCAAACTCATTGTTTGTACCGTACGTAATATCTTTTAAATAGGCTTCTCTTTTTTCCTCTTTTGTCATACTGTTGCCATTCATCCCAACAGTTAGTCCAAGATATTCAAAAAGTTGACCCATATCACGCGCATCACGGTCTGCTAAATATTCGTTCACTGTGATAATATGGACACCTTTATCAGTTAAAGCATTTAAATACGCAGGCATTGTTGAAGCAAGGGTTTTACCTTCCCCTGTTTTCATTTCAGAAATATTACCTTCATGTAAAGCAACAGCACCTTGTAGTTGTACCGGAAAAGGACGCATACCTAAAACACGTTTTGCACCTTCACGAACTACTGCATAAGCTTCCACCATTAAGTCATCAAGTGTTTCCCCATCTTGATAACGTTTTTTAAATTCTTCTGTTTTACTTCTTAATGCCTCATCTGATAACTGCTCAAATTTAGGCTCCAGCGCTTCAATTTCTTCTACTACTTCTTGTAGACGATTGAGTTGGCGTTGGTTGCCATCCCCAAATACTTTTTTTAGTAATCCACGCATGTTAAACGCTCCTCTGTTCTATTTAAAAATATTAAAAATTTTAAACTAAAATCTAATCTCTATTATACTTAATTACGTACTTTTGTATTTATATTTCCAAGGTTAATAATAACACTAGCACCTAGCAATGACAAGAAAACCTAACAGCGATAGTATTCTTTAAAATAAATAAGCAGCTCAGGGGATGAGCTGCTTATTTCTGGGGCGTATTCATAGAGACTAGAGGTGCTTGCTTAGCAGGATTAACATGGAGGGAGCGATAAGAGGATTGTGCTAATTGCTCTAAGCTAATCTGCTTTCGATTTAATTCATTTATCTTTCTATTGTTCACAGCAATGATTGCTACTAATTGCGAGATTGTTTGTTCATGCTGATCAAGTTTTCGATAAATAGAATCATAATCTATCTCATCATTGGTCATAAGAATACGCCTCCTTTTTTTAAACCCGTTATCCATTTATAACACGTCTAAAAATAACTAGCGAATCAACAAAATGATTGAATTAAATACAAAGCTTGAATGGAAAAATCATTTTAATAGGACAAGCTATGCTTTTGTAGATTGTCATCGTTTGAAAAATGCTTAAATAATACTATTTAGAACTTGGTAGAGAAAGTTTTTTTAACAGTAAAGTCCCAGCCAAAACGTAAAAGGTGACCCCACATTGTGGAATCACCTTATCTTTTCATATATTAGCTTGGTTCAATTAAACCATAGCGTCCGTCTCTACGACGATAAACAACATTTGTGTTACCAGAAATAGCGTTTGTGAATACATAGAATGCGTGTCCTAACATATCCATTTGTAAAATCGCTTCTTCAGAGTCCATTGGTTTTAAATCAAACCGTTTTGTTCTAACAATATCAAAGCCTTCATCATCTTCCTCAGCTTCTTCAACGGCTAAAGCTTCTCTTTCCATTTCCGCAAATACGTGCTTTGGTGCACCACTTTGACGTGCTTTTCGATTTACTTTTGTTTTATATTTTCTAATTTGACGTTCAAGTTTATCAACTACAAGATCGATAGCAGCGTATAAGTCATTATGACGTTCTTCTGCACGAAGTAATAAATTTACCATTGGGATTGTTACTTCAATTTGTTGCTCATCGTTGTAGACACTTATATTAACATTTACATCGGATGTTGGTGGAGTATCAAAATATCTTTCTAACTTACTCACTTTTTTCTCGATGTATTCCTTAATAGAACCTGTTACCTCAACATTTTCACCACGGATGTTATACTTCATAAAAAGTGTCCTCCTTTTTTGTACTATCAAAGTTTTTGAAAAGTAATTCTAATGATAGTATAAGCTAACTAAGCATTCAGCTTACTAAAGACTTGGTTTACCAAGTACTTTTATGCTTATGTACTTATATTCTATGATACCCTGTCTAATTCCTTCTTAAACGAATAAATTTTTAACATTTGTCAATGGATTTGACACAAAGTTGTTAGAAGTTTTACATAATTTACATTTGATTAAAATGTTTGGCTCTAAATTAGTACATTTACTTTATCATGGTGTATTGGCAACTATAAAAATGTAATCAAGAATAGACCTGATTCGAATTCAAATAACACAGATTACAGCCCATGAATGTACTACCTTCTTTAAATGTTATTCGCCTCGATCTTTCCCATCTATTATCAATCAATTAACAACAAGATTCGCTTACCTCAACACTATTATATAAGCCTTTAGTAGAGTCGCCAAATTCATTAAACCTATTTCCTTATCATTCACTTAAATTCGATACTTTTTCGACAAAAAAATATGATATAATTGGCACATGTCTTTATAACTATTTTATATCGAGTAGGTGATGATATTGAATTATGGTTCTGATTTTATGAATGCTTTATTCGAAGAAGACACGCCCTTTGCACCAATGTCTGAGACGTATTATGTGAAAGAAAACCTTTTTCAAGGGAGTTCTGTTGTTGATATCAATGGTAATACTATAATGGAAACAATGCCTCATGCTGGTGGCGGAGAAACAGCTCATTTTGGATATGGAGAAACAGCCCATGTTAGAGACAATGTAGAAGGTGGAATAACTGTAGACTTTCAAGGGATTGAAAACGATATTACAAGTAGGCCTTCTATTTTTGGACAAGAAAATTATTACCAAAACGGGGAACATATTGGTACGATGCAGCCTAACTTTACTGGAGATGGCGTTGATTTTGTTGCTCCAAGCGGAGGCACTATATTCAGCTCCTCTAACAACAGTGTAATCGGAGATAGCCAAATGACGATTGATTCTTCCTTCGTAAATAGTGGGAATTATGGGACTGATTTTGATTTACAAAACCATTTTAGCGAAATTGAAACTGTTGCATCACAATTTTCAAGTGCAGATTTAGGTACAGCAATGGACGGAACCGATGCACTTGATGTATTGGAGTTCCTCTAATATGGGAGTATCAAAACTAGAAAGCTATTTTAAAGAACCTGCAAAAGAATATGACTTAATCGTGAATGACTTGAAGAAGCATATGTCTCAACCGTGTTCGGAAGAAGTGGTTGCCTATGTCGATCATATTACTAATAATGCCATGGACCGTGTCTGGGACCAACTGCGCTATAGATATGAGGCTCTAAGTGAACTGGAAGATACATTTCCAGATAAACCGACAAGAGAAGATCAACAACGTTATACACGTAAGTTTTTTGAATATACCGATCCTGGAAAAGTATCAAAGGATTTACAAACAGCACTAAGCTTCGATGAACTTGAAGCAGATTACATACAGTTTATTACATCGATGTCCGAAGGTGAATATGGAGAGATATTTTTACGCTACCGGTATCCTTCTCCTTTTTTCAATGGAATCCGACAAGGCATATTACTTCAAATTAATAAACTGACAAACGCCTTAAAACAATATACCGATAAAATAGGGCAACATGCTCTCATTATGGATCAGGTTAAGAGTGATAAGCAGGGTAAGTCCATTATCAAAGGGGCTGCTTCCGTATTCGGTATGATGGTTGGAATACCTTTTGCAGGAGCTGGTGTTGGTGCTCTTATTGGTGATGATAGTGAAACGAAAATCAGCCAATCAATGGGCAAGGTGATTAATGGCTGGAATTATTATATAGATTCCTTTAATTCCTTTTTGCAAGACCTTGAAGTCCATTATAGATTAGCTATTATGGCTTTATATGGTGGGACGATTATGCGTGTGAATGATCAGTTTGCCACACAACGATTAACTTTCAGTGGTCTTGCTTTACTAACACCTAGCTATCAACTTACGATTACAGAGCAGGAAAAAACGGAATTTGTTGACTGGATCAAAAAAACAACGCATGGTATTCGCAATTTACTACAATACAAGCAATGGCAAGAAGCTATCAAAGTGTCACAGCAACTGTTTCAATATGTGAAAAATAACCCAATTAGTGCAAGACTCGAAATTGAAGATGGGAAATCTGCCATCTATTTATCCCATCTGTATTATTACATAAGCTATCAGGAAGCATTATTGGAAGAATACAAAAATGGACATATCGATAATTTTTATACCACAACAAAACAATTATTTGAAGAATTATATCTTTACATACTTGATAGTGATGTAAAGCAACAAGGATTTCATTCCATGAGTGAACTTACCATTCGATTTATGAAGGAAGCCTTGCGAAGGAAAAAGGTAAAAGATGGTCTTATGTTTTTTCATTATTTTATCCGTGTTGATGAACGCGTACAGACCTATGGTTTATATATTGGGGAAAGACCGGAATCTCGAGCGGCTTTTTTTGAAGAACACAAATCGATTGTTTTGATTGGCTCTTTACTTGAAGATGTGTTCAATCTGACAATTGAAACAGATGATGAAGATGATGAGGATGAAGATATCTCATTAAACCGTAAACAACTAAAAGCACTAATTAACATAGACAATAGTTTAGCTCAGCAAGACGAATTATCTGCTTACCTAAAAAAATCCTATTGGAAACGTACTTTATGGCCATGGAACAAAAACTCTTTCCAATGGATAGGTAATCACAAAAAGAAACTTATTGCAGGAATTATTAGTGCTGGATTGATCACAGGAGGTTATATTGTCGGCCCTGACCTCTATCAGTATGGGAAAGAGCAGGTACAGGATTGGAGCTGGTTAAACGGTTCTCAGGAAACTGGAACAACAGAAACCACTGATGCACCAGTTACAAATTATCAAATTACTACAGAATATGCGAATGTAAGAACGGAAGCATCATTAGATAGTGACATTCTCTCTGTTGTTGGTGCTAGGGATGTATTAGTTTACCAGGATAATGAACTGGTAGATGATGAAGGTCGGGTTTGGTTACAGATTGAGAATGAGCAAGGCGATATCGGGTGGATTAGTAGTGAGATTGTTAAGGTTATGGAATGATGGATTGGGTCTTATTAATTTAGTAGTATATACGATTGTTATTTTACTATTAGTTGTTAGTATTGTAGCTTATAGCGTACGTCAAGAGAGGCAGCCAGTTGGCTGCCTTTTTAGTTGGAATCTTTAAGGAAAAATAATAGAAGCCTTATTTTAATTTTATCAACAAGGGCTTCTATTCACAATTCACTATTCCGTAAGTTGAGTTGATGGAAGTGAAATCGACATCTGTTATCATTAAAAATTGCACTAGGGTTTTTCGCTTGTTAGAATATCATGAATCTATTGAATAGTATCGTTGTACTGTTCAGCATTTGCTTTGTTTAGTTAGGTATTCTTTTTAGACATAAGCATTAATAAGAGTATTTATTTGTGAGGGTAAAAAATATAAGGCTACTCCTATATGAGAAAGATTTTAGATTAAGAAAATGACGTACGTAAACATGGTTTATTGAGCTTCATATTCGGGATTCCTATCATTAAAAGTCGTTAAGAATTCTGTTTCAATTTCATATTGATCCAAGAGGCTCTTCGTATCTATTTTCTTTATTATTCCTTTTTCTTCAGCTCTACTAAATACAATTTCTGTAATACTTTGGGCAACTACAATATCTAATTCACGAGGACGAAAAAAGAAAAAACGACTACGAGACTTATTATAGGACCTTTCGCCAATTAAATAGTTAATGAATTGTTCCTTAGATATTAGTAAATTATTTTCATTATATTGACGCTGAAGGTGTTGATGTTTCCTAATAAAATTGCTAAACATCTCATTTTGATATGATTCTGTATTTACCATTGATAAAAACGTTTTTTGTTTTTGTTCTCTTTGATATATACTAATCCAAAATACCACTGTTAACATTATAGAATAGAACCATAATATATTAAAATAGGTACTATAGTCTTCAATAAGACTTCCCAATATTGGATGTTCACTTATCTGACTAGGGAATAACCAAATAATACTAAATACAGTAGATACTGCTGTAAGTGAAAACTTAGGTAAATTATGACTTGACTTGTAGTTAGAATAAAATGTTTCAATATTTTTTTCTAACTTATCATTCATGTCTTACCTTTTGGTTGGTAATAGATAGACTATTTGCCAAAGTCACAATATCTAAGGTTTTTATAATTGATAATTCATTTTTTGGTATGTCATCAATCTCTTCAACAGCTTCACTTAACTTAGTAAATAATAATTTCTCCTCATTATTTTTAAAATTTCCACTATTATTATCTGGATGGAGTTCCTTCATTTTTTTTATTAATCCTTTTCTGATTTCGCAATGGTCACCGTTAAGGTTTAATTCCTCTTTTAAACTTTGTAAATTAGACATTTCTCCCCCTATATTTTCACTATTCTATATAATGTACGAGAAAAATGATAGTTATTTTCGGCAAAACAATCCCATTTATGTACTTTTACGTGCTTTTCTCAAAACGACACCTAAAATTGAAGATTCTTACTGCGCAGTAATTGTCTACTACGCAATACAAGAGTACTCCACAATCTGGACCTTTAATTGAATACCATTCTAGAGAGTTTTAGTATCAACAAGAGCAAAAAAGAAAAATCTTGTTTAATTAATACAGGATTTTGATCAAACTTTATTACAAATTATCAATCTTTTTTATAAATGATCAGACTTTATTATAAATTATCGAACTTTTTTTCAAAGCCACAATTTCCCCCGTCGATTTGATAGAAAACCACGGACTTTGACAGTAAGTTCCGTGTATCTTTAATATCGTGAAGTGTTGTAAGGTCGTCATGTTCAGCATAAATAGAAAGTTTTGGGAGTTGAGTGTTTGAAAAGTCGGTATCTTCTGTCGGGTAAGCCCCTAACAAAATAAGGCCGCTAGCTTCTTGTGGTAATTGTAGACATAGTTTGCTGCTGAAACACCTCCCAACGCCCCCCCTATAAACCAATGAGAAATAGATGAATAATTGTCAATAATCTCATTTGCCTTATTCGTGTCAAGGATAGGGAAATTAAAGAGCATTTGTGGAATTCCCACGAGATAGCCCTGTTCAGAAAGCTGATGTCCGATATAACTATAGGCTTCTGGCTCCACCTTCGCTTCTGAATATAGATGATCCCCGTTTTCGAATCCCTTTCTGGCTTGAAAATAAGCCAATTATCCTGTTTTTCTGGTCCCCCTTTTATTTTGAAAGTAGGCTGTACAAAGCAAGGAGCTGATTAACGCTACTTCGAAAAAGTTTATAACTGCTCCACTTTCTATCGGTAACCCCACAGCGCTTCCGATAATCATTAAGAGGGAACCCACGAAAAACCACGGCCATTTTTGTTTCCGCCAGATGATAATAGAAGCAATAAACAATACGAGTGATACACCTAATACCATGATGGGAGGTCCGTTCGATATTTCGTTTGAACTATAACTTAGTACACCGTATTCAACACTTGCCACTAAATTAAGTCCGAATACTTCAGTGAAAAGTTCTATCAGCACCAATGATACGGTTAATAAAAAGGCAGATATACGCCCTAAAGATTGCTTAGCCCATAAGACTTCTCCTTGTTCAAGTGTTTTCCAAGCATATAGAACGAGCATGGGAGTGAATAATGCATGTATCCAAAAGCGAGCAAGGTTTAATCCTTCTAATAAAGTTCCTGCTCCTATGTATCGCCCAATAGCAATAATTCCGTTGTCATAGATAAGCCCAACCATTACAGGTAAAAGTAACAATATACTCTGTATGTGGTAGGTTCTAAATAGTAATAGTCCTAAAACAAATAGAACGATATAGGCAACTGTAAAAAAGCTGAAAAGGAATGTATCCAATTAACTCTCCTCCTGTTTTGTTAACTCTAATGATATAAGAATCCCTATTCAGATGTTTCTTAATTAGCACTATAATATTCCTGCAATGGTACACTGCGTATTTTGGTAAGATTTTAAAGTGTATTATGTCTTAGGTTAGTTAGATAAAGTGGGTTCATCGAAAGCAGTTAATTGATCATGGGTAGTTTAAAAACTCCGTTACGCCGTTGAGCAACTGAAATGTAATTAAGACATACCGCTACTTATTTAGGTTGAAAGAAAGGAGCATACATTGAGTTTGCCGCTAGTTGGAAAAGAAGTCCACGTCCGGTGCCGGTACTGCAACGCATCTTGCATTTAGGGCACACACTAAAGGAAAGAAACTTTTTTAATGTTTTGTTTCTGGAAGTATTTGTTGTTCTAATATGTGTGCTTTTGCCTCTAGCATCTCTTCCTCTTTCAATAAATGAAACAATCCTTTCATCACAATCTCATCAGGTTTTGATTTTCTCGATTCTTCTGAGATCCGGTCTGTTATGGCAATATAATATTGTGAGTTATTTAGCTCATGAATGCTTTTATAAAGTGCTTCCCAGGCTTTTTCTCTTTTCTCGAAAGATGTAAAGGCTCCCGCTTGATCCATCCCTACGGAAAATGGACGCATTATCTCTTCATCTAAAAGAGGTGTGCTTTTTCCTGATAGAAAATCATTCGCAAGGATGTCAACCTGCCTTACGATGTGTTTACCAAGCTCTTGTGGGGAGATCTGATCCTCATCCTCAGAAGAAGTCATGAGACCTGTGTATGACGTATAAATTGACTGTGTCATCCACATTAAATCCCATTTGTATGGCCCAATATCTTCTCCATATAAATCAATTAAATTTTGTTCCATCCAGCTAAATAATCGTCCTCTCATACGATGTCCTAATCCTTTTAGCTTTTCACTATTTTGAGCGGATTCACTACGCATATGCATTCTCATGTACGATTTATATTCTAATACCCCCTCAAATTGAACTTGAAATTGTTTAGCAAAACGTTCATAAGGTGGCAGGTTACGGTCTAATCCAACCACAAAAGCACGTTCAAAAACAAGTTGCTGATAATGCTCATATATTAAAATACAAAGGTTTATTTACAAAGTAGTGAAATAAAGAAAAAGCAATGGATATAAAAAACGTGTGACTTGTTACTTAATTTCATTGATATACTGCTTTGCCCACTTACACCATTCCAAGTACATTTCAGAATACCTTATTCCATATTCAACTGTTAATATAGTGCCTACGTCTCGTTCTTCTTGATTGTTAAAGTGTTCTTGCCACTTTTTTGTCATACTTAAAATTTTATCTTCTCTCTCTATAACTTCATCTAACAATTTATCAATTTCAACAATCGGTAAAAAAGGAAAAATAGTCGTTTTAATTAAGAAATTATCTTTAATTTTTGCTGGTTTTAAAGGTTCTTCAATTGCCCAGCGTATTAAGTCTTTCTTACCTGTATCTGTAAGAGAGTATACTTTTTTATTTGGTAAAGTTTCTTGAATAACTAATTCGTGATCTATCAAGTTATCGTTTTCCATTTTATGCAATTCTGTATAGATTTGGCTATGAGTCGAACTCCAAAAATAAATCATCTGTTGCTTAAATATTCTCACCACATCATAACCTGTTACTGGTTTTTTTAAAATTATTCCTAATAAAGCATAACGCAAGCTCATAAAACATCAATTCCTTAATATTTGTCTATTTAATGAAATTATAGCATATTAACTTGACCAAAGTATTCATCATTGTTTATTATAACCATAGTTTCATATGTCTAAAAAGACATATATAAGAAAGGGTATATGATTGCTATGCCAAGTTCATATTACACATCGGTGTTTTTTAAATTTACTCTTAGCCTTTTGTGCTATAATTGCTTTTTCGTCTACCTATTTGTACATGTCTTTTCCCGTTGTGTTTATAGTCAAGTTGTTTGGAACTTTACTCTAATTCGAGTTAAATGAGATACTCCTAAAAAAATTCAAGAAAGGGAAATTATTCTTTAATTTCAAATAAGCAGTTGAATATCTACACTCCACTGCCTAATTGAAATTTGGAATAATTCGGTTTTAATGATGAAAAAATTTCTCAACAAAAAAGCGTTATTTATTTCGTTTATCACTATAGGTATAGTAGTAATCTTGAGCTTGTCTTTATTTTTTATATGGACTCAAAATACATATAGTGCGATAGATGCTCATCAAATCGAAATAGAGGAAGTCAAGAATTCAGAGGATGGATGGTATATCTATACAGCGGTAAATGCCGATAAAGGTTTAATACTCTATCCTGGTGCAAAAGTTGAACCTGAAGCGTATGCCTATTTAGCACAAGAGTTATCAAAGCAAAATATTACAGTAGCTATACCCTCAGTTAGATTAAATTTGCCAATTCTAGATGTTTCAAAAGCAAATGAAGTAATAGAGAATGATAATCGAATTGAATGGTATATTGCTGGTCATTCAATGGGAGGAGCAGCAGCGGCTATGTATGCAAATCAATATTTAAACAGAGTAAACGGGCTAATATTACTTGGTGCATATGCAGCAAGTAATGATTTTTTAAGTGAATCCAACTTACCCGTTTTATCTATAAGCGGGTCCGAGGATGGACTAAGTACACCTGAAAAAATTAAAGAAAACAGCTCGAACTTACCACAAAGAACTAAATTCATTGAAATATCAGGTGGTAACCATGCTTATTTTGGTGTATATGGTAGTCAATCCGGTGACAATGAAGCTCAGATCACAGTTAGTGAACAACAAGCAACCATCATAGATTCAATTGTTAATTGGTTGGATAATGTTCATGGCACTAGTCAAGGTGAAACATGAAAAAATTAAAAGCCTATTCAATTATAACAACAATTATTGTGCTATTTGTCCTTTTACAAGGTTCCGTTGTCACCAAAACAAGATCTGGTCAAGGATGCGGAACGACATGGCCGCTTTGCTTTGGAAATGTCATTCCATATAATCCAACGCTAGAAACTATTATTGAGTACACCCATAGGTTAATCTCCAGCGTTGCAGGGATTTTGGTTTTAATATTATCGTTCTGGTCTTGGCGTAAATTGAATTATATTAAAGAAATAAAATTCTTTGCAATTCTAGCTTCGGCTGCTATTATTATTCAAGGTTTAATGGGGGCTGGACAAGTTGTATTTGGACAACCTCCATTAATTATGGCATTACATTTTGGTTTTTCAGCAATTTCTTTAGCAGCCGTATTTACGATTACTTTTTTTACATTTGAAAAACAATTTAATAAGGTCACCGTACAGGTCGGAATACATTTTAAGCGTTTTATCATTGTAATTACTATTTATGCTTATGCTGTTATCTATACAGGTGCATTTGTAAAGCATATGGGGGCGGCTAAAGTTTGTACGGGGTTTCCTTTATGTAATGGAGAATTCGTCTTATTTAGCCAAGGAACTATTGTTTTTGCTCAGATGTTTCATCGTTTAGCAGGCATGGTGTTAACCGTTTTTGTTATAGTGTTTGTTTTTTGGGTAATAAAACTTTATAAGCATCAACGTCTATTATTAAGTCTCAGTTTTGTTAGTTTATCACTAATATTTTTACAGATTTTAAGTGGAGTAGGAATGGTATTAACTTATAATCAAAACTTAACGATTGGAATTATCCATGCACTAGTAATCTCTATTTTGTTTTCTCTATTCACCTATATCGTTGTCATAACAAGAAGGATTAAGTAATATTTTTTAATCGTAATTATATAAGTGGATAATGTGTCTATAACTAATTCAACCGCAGAAGTATTTTCTGATACGGGATGTTAACCGCTTCAGGGACGGGAGATTATGCAACCGCCACTGCCACCAGTCAAAGAAGTGATTTGATATTAAATTATGAAAGATTTTCCCTTGAGATTGCACAGTATGCAAAAGATATTGTAGATTTAATGATTCAAAATGAATGGCTCGAACAAACAACCGCCTGGGACTATGGATAAAGTAAAGTTAATAAAACAAAAAAAGCAAAATTAAATTTAGTGAACGAAACAATTGGCAGGGCGTCAAATATTCCCATATATTTGTATTTTTTGATAAGCTAAAAAAAATGTAAGCTACCTTTCTCATAGTACGATGTGATTTTAGATGTTCTAATTAGTATTCTTCAATGCTTAGGTTAACGATGGCCTTCTTTAATATTGACTTTACCCAAGATGTCTTCCTCTTAATTGAGAATGCAAGCTTCATCACCAATAAAATTAAGTTTGAGATTAAGCTGACAAGAGAATTCACAGAATATCCCTCCACATCGAATTGTAGTGTTGGTGACTAACACTATAATTAATCTTCACTTGTCTAACTGATTTTACTCGATACAGAATATTGTTTGTTACTAAATTACTGCCGTTAATTTAGTACATTCTTTAAATAAGTCAGCTAAAAAATGAAGAACTTTACTGAACAGTAATAGTCTACTACGCAACAGATAGAGTTCAATCATCTAGTACTAATATTATATATACAATTACTCTCACAAACCAAAAACATCCCTCAACTCTAAAAAAGTTGGGGATGTCCTATTAATGAACAATATAAGGTTTTAAAAATTGTTCCATGTTATTTTTCCAACTATCAAAAGCTGGTACAACTTGATTCGTTAACAGCTGTTGTTTAGCTAGATTTGAATCAAAAGTAAACCATTTAGTTAGCTGCTCGATGATTTGTTTACATTCTTCAACTAATTCCGTAATTTCACCGTTATCAGTAAAAATTACTAGCATCTGACTATGTGCTTTGTGTAATTGCTCAAAGCCAGCTAACAAATCATTGAATACTTGATCTACTTGTGGTGGAACTTCTTCTATTAGGTTTTGCTCTAAATAGATAAGACCTTCATGCATTCCTGTTAGCAATTCATTATAATCCTTGAGCATTTGATACTGTGCATCGGTTAGTTCTGTCAAATAAACACCTATTTCTTATGATCCATAAACATACCATCAAAGTTTGATAAGCTTTTATAAGGATTCATGTATTTATTGTTAGAGTCTTTTTTCTTCTTAACCGTCGCCATGTCGGTTTTCACCTGATTGAATAGTTCACCCAAATTTTGTTGAATTTCTTCATTTATTGGCAACAAGCGCTTTCCAACTACTTTTTCTTCCTCTGTATAAGGAGGTTTTATTTCATTTAGTAATACTTGGCGTTCTTTTAACAAACTATTTACTTTATCAATTTTTTCTTGTCTCTCTTCATCAGGTATCTTACTTGTGACTAATTCTTGTAACTTAACCGTCACATCATATAAACTATTCAATCGGTTCATTAGAAATTAGCACCCTGCCCATACTGCTTTTGACGTGATAGCTTAATAACCTCTTTCCATGTATCACGGAACTCAGTTACTAATCCTTCCACTTCTTCTAGTATTGCTGAATCATTTTTTAAGTTGGCTTCCATCAGCTGACGATTAATATAATCATACAATGGCATCATTTCTTTTGCTATATCTGTATCTTGGTCTAGTGTAACCATTAATTCTTGAATTATTTTTTGCGCTTTTTGAATGGTTGTATTTTTCAATTCATAATTTTCTTGTTCTATACTACGCTTGGATTGTTTAATAAATTTAAGACACCCGTTATATAGCATTAATGTTAACTCACCGGGTGAAGCTGTGGTTACCGAATTGGTTTTATATGCTTGGTATTGATTGATCATAAGCTATGAACACTCCTTTTAAAGCTTAGCTAACTCATTTAATAACTAAATTGTTGCATTAAATAATTAGATTGGCTATTCATTTGCTGAATTGCTTTTTCCATCTCAGTGAATTGTTTCCAGTAACGATTTTCTATTTGAACTAATCTCTTTTCAAAATCCGAGATACGATCATCTAATGAATCAAGATTTCTTCCAAGTGTATATTGTTGTTGCGTTGAAGTTGTTTTACCTGCTCGTGATTGAATGTTTTTCATTGTTGAACTAATCGAATCTTCTAGACGGTTCATAACACCGCGTCCTGAACCCTTCACATCGTTAGAAAAAAGCTTATGAACAGAATTTGGATCTTCTCTTAATGCCTGCTTTAGTTTATCTTCATTTACTTCTAATTTACCTCTATCCAAATAATTAGCAGTTGTCTTTATACCTATTTGGGTCAAATGCGTTAAACTACTCGAATTGTCGACCTCTCCGTACCAATTCTGTCTCATTGAATTCAATCCGGAAGAAAGGATACTTTCACCTTTTAAGGTTCCGCTCTTTGCTTTTTCTTCCCACTGCTCAATTTCATCTTCAGACATCGCTTTCCTTTGTTCCGCAGTAAGTGGTTTAAAATCACGGAAACGTTCTTCATTAAGATAACCATTTACTTTTTCAATTGTTTCATTATATTGATTGACGAATTCCATAATCTTGTCGAAAGATGCATCAACATTGTTATCAACGTTAATTGTTGTAGGAGTACCATTTGTTTTGCTTGTGAAATTAAATGTTACATCATTTAATGTATAGGAATTATTCTTAGATGTAAGAGCAATTCCATTATACTTAAATTCCGCATTAGTTCCTCCTGATTCACCAGCCGTATCAAACTGAAGTAGACCAGTAAAAAAAGTAGAAGTTCCTACATCTTCAAAACCAATTTCCGGACCTGTGGCATTAAAATTTCCAGTCTTTGTTCTTTCTAAGAAAACTTTATCACTCTGTGGATCATAGGAAGCCCGAACTTCATTATTAGTCTCTGTACTAATTTTCTTGAGAATGTTACTTAACGAATCGTCAGGACCATATGTTATTTCTTTTTTAACTTCTTCACCAGCTTCATTAAAAAATGAAATATTGAACGAGCCAGCTTCTGTTATGCTACCATTAGCAAAAGTTTGTTCGCTCAATTTACCATTTTGATCTATTTTTGTAGCACCAGATATGCCAGCCTGACTAACATTAATAGCAGATGATGCCAAACTATCTACTTCTATGTTATATGAACCATTAGAAGAATTTGCTGTTGCTGTTGCTGTTACTGCATTAGAGTTAGAAGAAGTAGTTGATTTAGAATTGTAAGTTTTTTGTAATTTCATATCTAGTATTTTACTATCTAGATCATGAAGTAATTTGTTGACATCGCGAAATGAATCTCTTTTCCACTCCGTCCACGTTTTATCTTGTTCCATTTTATCTAACGGCAATCGTTCTACAGCCATTAACTCTTTCACCATGGAATCTGTATCCATTCCTGAAGCAAGGCCAGTTATTCGATTGGAAGTATTTACACTATAAACCATAATCTACGCACCCTTCGATTAAACTTTTTCATCAACGATAAACCCCATTAATTCTGCCATCGACGCATAAACATCTAGTAGCTTTTTCGAGGGGATTTCTTTTACAACTTCTTTCGTTTCCGAGTCTATTAATGTTACATAGTACTTTTCTAGCTTTTCATGAAATTCAAATTTAAGATTTGTATAAGTAGGTTCCATAAATTTGTTTAAGCTATCAACTAAAGACTTTATCTCTTGTTTATTCAATTCGTCACTGTACAGATTTAAATTTTCGACATCTTTTGACTCTGATGTTTTATTCACTTCTATTGCTTCTGGATTGACGGATCGTTCTCTTGCGGATGTAGGAAACTCGATGTTTTCTGCTCTTTGCAGGAGTTGGGATCCTGATATTATTTTCCCAACAGTCATGGCTTTTGCCATCCCCTCTTATTTAGTTTCTTTTTATATCGGAACAATCCAACATTTTATGAAGTAAATATACTATTTTTTAAAGAGCAAATTCAGATTATTAAAGATTTTACAGAAAATATAAAAAAGATCACTTGAATTACAAGTAATCTTCTTAAATGATTAGCCCTTTATATCTATATTACTACCCAGATGAGGTTGAGCTACCTGTTGTAATGTTTGTGCATTCGCTCCGCCCATCATCTCATTAAGGAAGTCAGCACTTCCTTGCGACTGATTCATTACCTTCTTCATGACAGATAAAGAAGCTTGCTGCTTAACTTGTCCTTGACTTAATGCCATCGACATTTGTGCTACATCCATATTCTCAACACTGCCTTTCTAACTCAATTGATTACAGTCTGTAACTGTTTTCGAGTGAATAAATCTCATCCTTTAAATCACTTAATTGCAAATTCAACTTATTAATTTCTTCGTATGTAAGCTTACAGTTATTTATTGCGTACTCGGCAATATGTTTCATCTCGTGAAGCTTTTCGTCAATTCTATCTAATATACGAGACTGTTGCTTACTCCACTCAAGTTGTTCCTCAAGGAATTTCCTGTGGTCTAATAAATCCTTATCCATATTGGTGCTTCCTGTAAGAAAGATATTTATATCTTTTAGGTTAACAAAAAACATTCAATACTACTAGTCCTGTCAACAGTATAGTTGATAATTTCTTAAAGTCTTACTACCTCTAAAAGATCAACAATTAAGTATCAATATTATTGTTCAACTATATGATATAATAGAACGTACGTTTTTATATCTGATAAGAAGAAAGGAGCATTAACTTGATAAATAAGTACTCCTCAGATTTCATGGCTAAAATGATTGGAAAGCTCCTTGGTGACGGATGTATTACTAAGCAAAATGGTAGAAAACCGCGGTTTTACTTTTCTCACACAATTAGAGATAAAGAATGGGCAATCTATTGTCATAATCAACTCAAACAGGATATCCCACTAAATGATGCTAAATACCGAAAGATTACAGATAATAGATTGGTTCAGTCTTATTCAGAGCGTTATGAAATTCTTTCTAGAACAGATAACATAATAACGTTGCTAGAAAATAAATGGTATGAAAACCGAATTAAAAAGGTTCCTTTCACGCTACTTGAAAAGTACTTTAATACCATATCCTTAGCATGGTGGTACCAGGACGATGGTTCGTTAAAATTGAAAAATAATATTCCCAGGAAAATTATTTTATCAACGGAATGCTTTACACCCGAAGAAAATATAAAACTAGTACTACTGTTAAAACGTTTATACCAATTAGAGTTTTCACTGGATAAACAAAATAGGTTAATTATTTATACTGCTTCACAAATACATTATTTTTTATCTTTAGTTCAGCCTTACCTACAACCATGTATGTTTCGTAAAAACATTCAACTAACTAAGCTAATGTATATTCCGAACGGTTCTAGAAGAACTACGATACATTTACCTTCTCATTTTACTCTACACAAGCCTACACAAGATATTAATAAAAGTTTAGAAAAATTAACTATAATTATCAATCTGTATAAAAACGAAAAATTCTACCCAACCATATACAACAAATTTTGGGAGGAGCAAAAGAATATTCCTGCAAAAAAGACTTACCAAATTGTCATTACAGAAACTAATTTAAGTCTGCTCTATCATTTAAAGGAGTTAACTGGCTTTAATTTCAGTCAACTTTGCCATTTTGCATTTTGGATAAAATAAAAGAGAAGACCCTCGAAAGGACCTTCTCTTGAATATATTAATATTACTGAAGTAATTGTAATACTCCCTGAGGTAACTGGTTTGCTTGAGCAAGCATTGCTTGAGATGCTTGTCCAAGAATTGAATTCTTAGTTTGGTTCATCATTTCTTTCGCCATCGTGCGAACATTTACTTTCATAAATGACTAGACTATATCTTCACCCTCTAGTTATCTAGTAAGGGTCGGGCACTTCGGATTCACAATGTTGAACCCCATTGTTTCACCTACGGATTTCATCACCATAGCTTTCGCCTTAGATGGTTTATCCTAGTCGTTGAACCTTCTCCACTCTTTCAAGACAGGAGCTTGGCTGCTGATTGCCCAATCTCTTCTTTTTTTAAACCCTCACGCTTGTCGTTTCCAACTACGTTGTGGTAAGAAAAGTTTCAGGGGTTTCCAGCAATTCACCCGATTGTAATCTCTAGCCGTTACCAGCTAGGACGACTGTGACTATTCCTGCTTATGCAGCAGCTAAGTCATAATCTACGTCACGGATACGAGATTCCGCAGCAGTTAGGTTTTCAGAAGATGTACCTAAGTTATTAATTGTGTGATCTAAACGGTTTTGAGTAGCACCTAGTTTAGAACGCTCAGCAGATACTGTTTCGATAGCATCGTTGATAGTTGTAATAGCTGCATCAGCTGTACCTTGTGAAGATATGTCAATACCAATTGCACCTTTTGTGTTAGCGTCAAATTGTGTTTCTGCTTCTAACACAAGTGCACCAGCATCATAATACCCTGCAGCAGTTCCATCACCAGCTCCAGGTGCACTTTCAGCTACCTCAGCTTGAAAAGTACCCAATACTGTAGTACCATCTTGTCCAATTATTGTTGATCCATCTGTTGCATCTGCAGTATAAACAGTACCAACTTCTAATGCATC
Organism: Aquibacillus rhizosphaerae; assembly: GCF_030282825.1. Taxonomy (GTDB): domain Bacteria; phylum Bacillota; class Bacilli; order Bacillales; family Amphibacillaceae; genus Aquibacillus_C; species Aquibacillus_C rhizosphaerae. The sequence goes on along the minus strand of NZ_JASTZU010000012.1, from coordinate 39,982 downwards.
AGAACGCATATCGTTTACTGCGATAGAAAGATTTTGACCTTCATTAGCACCAATATGGAAAGTAGCAGTAAATTCACCATCAAGTAAAGTCTTAGTGTTAAACTCTGTGTTATCACCAATTCTACTGATTTCTGAAGCAAGTTCATTAACTTCTTTTTGTAGTTCATTACGATCAGAGTCAGTATTTGTATCGTTGGCAGATTGTGTTGCTAATTCACGCATACGTTGTAGGATGTCGTGTGTTTCGTTTAAAGCACCCTCAGCTGTTTGTAGTAATGAATTTGCATCTTGAGCATTCGTAGAAGCTTGATCCAAACCTCTAATTTGTCCACGCATTTTCTCTGAAATTGCAAGACCTGCTGCATCGTCCTTTGCACCATTAATACGAAGACCTGAAGATAATTTCTCCATTGAAGATTGTTGTGCATTTTGTGCACTACCTAATTGACGGTGTGTGTTAAGTGCTGCGATATTGTGATTAATTCTCATTATAATTTCCTCCTTGAGTTATGTTGTATTCCCACATCCATGTGGTTTTCACTAAAGTACTAAAGCGGCCGTCTTTAGTACTGTTTAGCTTTACATATATAATATCGGAGGAATGTTTCAGATGTTTAATCTTTTTTTGAATTATTTTTAATTAATTTAAATAAATCTGTCGAAACACCTGCTGCTTCACTGTTTTGCTGTTGAATATCTAAATAAATTTCCATCCTGTGAATATCGATATTTTTCGGCGCATCAATGCCTAACTTAATCTGATCACCATCAATTCCAAGTACTTTAACCTGAATATCATCGCCTATTTTAATAGCCTCATTAAGTCTTCTTGTTAACACTAACATGATTAATCCTCCTTAACCTGGGAGGTTAGTTTTTTTGAAAAAATTGATTCTTTTGTTGATAAGTCTTTGATGTTTGTAATGTATTGTTTTGCAATTCGCTTATTTTGATTAATAATTAATGGTGCTTGTAAATTGGCTGTACTTGATACAAATGGATCCTTAAGCGATACAATTGCTAGTACTTGAACATCCTTTTCAGCTTCAATTTCTAATAAATCTAATGTTGCTTGATCAATATCAAATTCATAATCTAAAACAAAGTGATACGGATTAACTACAATAAACGCAAGTTCTGACTCAATAGTCGATTGCATTACATTAAATATCGGATTATCTTCTAATGGTAATAAAATAAACTGCTTTTCTTCGATAAAGCCAGGAATTCCCTGTGGGAATGTAATTACATCGTTCTCGTTTACTTCAACTTCTCCAAAATACTTTGTATGTATATGCATAATTCACCCTTCTTATATATTCATTTCAAAATTAATGCCGTAGTGCTTTAAATTGGCAAAATCGATATCTAAATGATTCTTTTGTTTTAAACTTACATCAACAGTACCGGGTTGATAGCTCGTTACTGGTTTTTGTGCTCTTGTATCAATTGTAGGCTTCCTTGCAGTATAGTTAATATTAACGTCCGATGGTTTATATTCGATTTTCACCGAACCCGCTGAAGGAATCCAACCAATGTTAAATTGTTTAGGAGCATCTTGGCTATTTTCTTTCGCTTGTCTAGCTATAGGATTGCCAGCCTGTTCAATTTTCATAAGTTCTACACCTTGTCTAACAATCCGTGCAGTAGCCTGATGAACTGCTTGTTTACCTTTTTGCGCTGCTTCATCCGTCATTCTAGACACATGTTTTATTCCCATATCTGCCCATGCTTCTGTTTGATCAATGGAAAGCCTAGATGGGCTAGTATTTATCGATAACTCACCCTTTGGCTGGGTTATTGACTGCACTGCTTGTGGTTGCCGTATCGTTTGTTGAGCCCTCGTCTGGTTGATTTGTATTTGTGCGTTTTGTGATTGTAGTCTTATTTGCGGGAACTGCAAGGTGAATCCCCCTTTATTCAATATTGTGTATAGTAAAAAGCCTTGCCACAACTATATGTGACAAGTGCTTCTTTTGTTACCTTAGGAAATCTAACAAAGATGGTTGAATAACTTTCCCACCTGCACTTAGTGCGGCGCGGTGGACACTTTCTTGTGAAGTTAATTTAATTATTACTTCTTCTAAATTAGCATCTTCATTATCAGACATCATTCTTGTTGCAGAAATCCCTTGACTTTCTAGCCGATCTTCAATTAATTCTAAGCGATTCATTCTTGCACCTAAATCCGCTCGTTCGTTAACAACATTATCAATATTTTTATCAATTGTTCCAATATGAGAATCTAAATCCTCATCTGGTGCATCCGACTTTAATGCAGCTGAAAAAGCTTCAATGTCTTTAAATAAGTTGTTATCCACATCCCCACCAAATACACTTGTAGGATTAATATTAACATTCAATTTGGTTCCACTTGAAACTTCAATTTCAACAGGGTTTTCATTCGTAGAAATAGTTACGACATTACCATCAGCATCAACAGTTACTGGTTTTGCTAGATTACCAGCTGCATCCTCTGTGCCTGTCGTACTTGTCCCATTAAAAATATGCTTACCATTTACTTTCGTATTTGCTATTTCGATTAAATGCTCTTTCAATTGATCTACTTCTTTGGCAATATTATTTCGTTGTCCTTCTTCATAAGTACCGTTACTTGCTTGAACTGCCAACTCACGAAGACGTTGCAGTGCTTGAGTCGTTTCATCTAATGCAGAATCTGAATTATCCATCCAGTTATGCACTTCACTGATATTTCTTTGGTATTGTTCCACATTTACTACTTGAGAACGATAGTTCATGCCTTTCATTGCAACCACAGGATCGTCTGAAGGCTTATTAATCTTTTTTCCTGTAGAAAGCTGGTCCATGTATTTATCAAGGTTATTGTAACTATTACTTAAATTACGCAACATATTGTTTGATAACATACTTTGAGTTACACGCATCGTTTCTTACCTACCTTCCTACTAATCCCATGTTATTAATTACTCGGTCGAGCATTTCATCAATTGCTGTCATATTTCTTGCTGCTGCATTGTACGCATGTTGAAACTTAATCATGTTCGTCATCTCTTCATCCAATGATACAGCACTTACTGATGATCGATTTTCTTCGACTTGTTGGCGAAGTATACTGGAGTTGTTAGCCATTCGTGCAGCTTCTTGAGAAACAACACCCATGTCACCGATGGCTGATTGATAAAAGCTCTTTACTGACGTTTTATTACCTAAGCCTACATCTAGATTGTTCATAGCTTCCGCTAACAATACAGCATTTGAACCGTCTCCACTACCACTATCTGCAGCTGCTGCGGCAATTTTATCTTTATCATCGATGATATCTTGAGTGACAGCCATCGTTGCTGCCGCTCTTCCATCCGCACCAATCTCAAAAAAGTCATAGCTGTCATCATCAGCAAGGTTTTCACCTTGGTTATGAATGGTATTAAACTCTGCCACAAATTTTTCAGCCATTAAATCAAGGTCACCGAGCATCTTGTTGTAATAACCATCAACAGTTGTTTCGCCTGTAGCTGCATTTTCTACCACATAACCATTCATTTCAATTAATGCTTTTAATTCCCCACTAGAGCCAAACGCACTTGCAGCAACTGGCTGCGCTCCATCTACTGTTGCTGGATCTTGACCCTCTGACAGTTCTGCTGGATTATAAAAAGTAAGGTTATCTGCATTATTGTCATCATCATAACTGACATGCATATGATTAACGGTACCTTGAAGTCCATCCACTAGCGTTATGCCTTTTTCATCTCCACTACCATTTAATGTTACAGTAGCTTTTCCCATTGCAATGTCGCTTGGTTGCCCGGTACTATCATCATATTTAACACTAATATTAGCAATCGTTGATAGACTATCTATTAAACGATCACGCTCGTCATATAAATCATTTGGTACGTGACCATGTGGCTCTACGTCACCGATTTGTTTATTTAAGTTGTTAATTTGATCAACGATGGAATTGAATTCAGTTGTTGTTACATCTATTTGACCTTTTAAGTCACCTCGGACCTGTTCAAGCGAGCCCGATAAATAATTGAATGTCTCTGCCACTGCCATACCACGTTGTCTAACTACAGAACGTGCACCAGAATCTTCCGGGTTAACAGATAAATCCTGGAGACTTTGCCAAAATTGGTCCATTGATTTAGATAAACCATCTTCTGATGGTTCATTCATAATCGATTCCATTTGGCTCATAGCCTCTGCTCTTGATTCATAGTACCCCATTTTACTATTCTCATTTCGGTACTGTACATCTAAAAATTTATCACGAATTCGCTCAACTGATCCCGCTTCTACACCACTACCAATCTGCGAATTAACCCTCTCTGTATTACGAGCACCGGTTAATGTGGAAACTTGTTCAAAGTTGACACGTTGTCTTGAGTAACCTTCCGTATTGGCATTGGACATATTGTGTGATGTTGTATATAGAGCTGCTTGTTGCGTACTTAAAGCACGCTTGGCAACTTCAAGTCCATGAAATGTTGATGACATGCGTTGCTACCTCCTTCTCGCCTAAGCCTTCGAATCAAACACCGAGCGTTTCGTGCCTTGATCTGCTCGTTTTTGTGCTTGATTACCGTAGTTTATATTTTTAATCGTTGGAGCAATCATGTCCAATGATAGTTGTATGAATTGCAAGGACTGTTTTGTTAAGTCCTTGTTTAACTGTTCTTGTTGTTTTAGTTGGACTAACATTTGTGCAAGCTTTGTCGTAACCTTTTCCAACGAATCTTTTTCAGAGCCTTGCAAATGGTTGTCTAGCATAACAGACACCGTAGTTGTTGTAGCGTCTAGGCCTTGTGCTTCAGACCAAACACCAATCATTTCGATACGCTTCTCTTCTAATTGGTTAATCGCTTTGGCATGCTTGCGCTCCTGTACTAACAAATCCTGCAGTAACTCCATATTGCCTTTTTTTAAGGCATCCGTTTTACTTTTAGAAATCGTTAATAAACTTTCATGAAGCTGTGTCATATTCGTTAGTATCTCGACAATGGGTTGAACGGACATCTTGCGTCCTCCTTCTTATCCTTGGCTATTCCAGAAATTCAGCATTTTCTTTGCTGTTGTTTGTGGATCTACCTTATATTGACCAGACTGTACCGACTGCTTAATTTCATCCACATGCTTTTGGCGAAGCGCACTTGGGTTATCTGAACCTTGTAATTGTTTCGCTTGATCAGATATTTGCAGGTTATCTTCCTTTGATTGCATGTCTTTTTTAATTTCCGCTTGTTTGTTTAATTGTTTTTGATATGGATTAAAATTAGAGTTGTTAGGACCTTGTATTTTCAAGATCGTTCACCTCTTTCCGTAAAATTCGCACGATTCTCTAATCCTTATATCGGTAACTCTATCTGAATGTTTAATAGTAATACTTAAAAAGCAAGCATTTTTTTGCTTGCTTTAAAAATAAGGATTATTGTCTATCTTTTTTAACAGAATAATACGTGTTTGCTTTCTGTTTATCTTCCGCTTTATTTCTTTGTGAAACTTTATCTATTTCACCTTGTTTGTTTAATTCGGTAACTAATCCTTTGGAGCAAGGACCACATAATTTCCCTTCGATAATTGGATTCCCGCATTTTTCACATGGATAATGTAAGTTAGGAAACTGTGATGCACGAAGACGCTTTTCTTTAACGAATTTTATAATTAAATCTTCTTCTACCTCTGTCTCTTCCACAATTTGCATGACAGTTGCTGTTCGATTTGCTCGTTTTTTCATATAATCATACACCGTTTGAAACGCTAGTTCTTCCTTTTTAAAACAATCTTGACATATATCTCTTAATCCCTTAACAAACAGGGCATCGCAACGTGGACAATTTGCTAATTCACCCATAGTAACCCACCTTAGTTATTTTTGGTCCATTATATCATAGATACTGTCGAATAAGGTCGATTATTTTACGGATATTATTACCTGGCGAGTGTAAAAACATAGACCCCCAGGCATCCATTTTCTTTTAACAACTTTGCAGCATGGCGCACTGTAGTCCCCGTTGTATAAATATCATCAATTAAAATCACAGGCTGATTAATCTGTTTTTCTAATTGAAAAGGATTACTTGTACCTAGTCTATCTTTCCTAGTTTTTTTAGATTGTTTTTCACCTTCCATCCTAGTTAACATCTGAGTATAAGGCATTTCTAACAGTCGAGCTAATGCCTCAGCCTGGTTAAACGCACGCTCATATAATCGCTCTTCACTTAATGGGATTGGAACAATAACAGCATCTTTTTTAATCTCTTTAAAAACCTGATTAAATTTCTCACAAAAAGCTTCACGCAACATTTCAACCAAAGCATAATCACCTCGATATTTCCATTTTGTGATAATCTCCTTCATGATCGGATTGTACGTAAAAACGGATGTATTAAATGTTAAGACACCTTTCCAATGCGGATCACTTTCCCAACGCTCGCAATCAGAACATACATCTTTTTCACTCCGGCGACCACAATACTTACAGAGCTGCCCATCAAGTACATCTAATTGCGCTTTACAACTTTCACAAATGTTTTTGACCTTATCAGGATAAAAGAAATTTATCCAATCCACTTCTTCAATAATTTCCGCCTCACACCATAAACAATGCATTACAGTTTCCTCCCACGCTTATTCATTTGTTTAATCGACGCAATCGCTTCAACCATTGCATCTGTTTTCCCATCATGAAAAAAGATCACTTCACCGGTTGGATCATTTGGACTTCGACCAGCACGTCCTGCAATTTGCACAAGTGCCGCTTCATCAAACACATCATGCCCAGCATCTAATACAACAACATCGACCGAAGGAAAAGTCACTCCTCGTTCCAGAATTGTCGTTGTAATGAGTAGAGTCAACTTATTTTCACGAAACTTGATTACTTTCTCTTCCCTGTCAGAATCGGAGGCATGAACAGAAGTAATCTTTTCTTTCGCTACAAGTTGTTGGTCCACTAAATGACCTACTAACTTTTCAGCAAGTTCAATCATCGGTACAAATATGAGTAACTGTCTATTAGGATTAACACGGCTGTTATACCATTTTAAAAAGGCAGGTGGTGCTTGAAATTGACTCAGTGATTTTTTTAAAGAAAAACACATATGAAGGATTGGCAATGGTAACGGATGTCCATGAAAACGAACTGGAACGAAGACGGCTGAAAGTTTTTTTGATTGGACTTGTTTACGATGTTTCTTACGTGGGGTAGCAGTTAAATAAATTGTTGATGCATCCGGTTTCGCTGCACGCCCCGCAGCAAACGGTAACGAGGCATCAGCGTGAAATGGAAAGGCATCGATTTCGTCGATAACCATTACATCAAACGCATGAGCAAATCGGAGGAGTTGATGGGTTGTCGCAATAATCAACTGTCCCTTTCCTTGTTTCTGTTCGCTTCCACCATATAACGCTTCGATTTCCGTTTCAGGAAAAGCCTTTTGAAATCTCGGCCTCAGTTCCCTAACAACATCGGCACGAGGTGTTGCTAGACAGACGCGTTTGCTGTGTTTCAGAGATTCACTTATCCCATGAAATAACATCTCCGTTTTACCAGCTCCACAGACAGCCCATACGAGTAACTCGGAATTACCCTTCATCATCGTATTCGTAATTTCATCCGATGCATGTTGCTGGTAATGCGTTAGTTCCCCTTGCCATTCACAGGGATTATCTTGTTGTAACCAAATAGGTTTGGATCCTATCCAATAATACAAAGGTTCACATTGCATTATCCTGCCCATTTCAATACACTTCCGGCAATAGACATGTGTATGACTGCAGCGTGCACAGGGAATATCAGCAAAAAGATGTTTCTGTTTATTGCCACAACGTCTGCACCTATGGCCCCATAGATGTTGCTCGATGGCATCAATCGATACGAAATTTTGATTGGAAAGTAAGGAATGGAGGGTTTGATCATCTAGGGGAATTTCTTGACGTAGTAATAGTTTTCCGGCGAAGTGTTTGGCGTAATCTAGACTTTCATGTAAGGGAGGTTTGTCATCTGATGTAGGTAACCAGTCGTAAGTAGGACTTAGAAATGACTGGATGGAGGTAAAAAGCTTTTCAACCATGTATTTATCATCTCCTATATAAGAGGTGCCAAAAACTTGGCACCTTGGAATATAAAAATATAATTGCATTAATTAATTATTTTAGATACCAACCTAAACCTAGTGCACCTTCACCTAAGTGGGTACCAATAACTGGACCAAAATGGCTTACTGTCAGTTCAACATGAGGATATTGCTCTTGTAACTCTTGTCTTAGTTGTTCTGCTTCTTGTGGTCGATTCGCATGAATGACTACCCCGCGAATTGGAACTCTAGCTTGTGCATCTTCTGCAAATAAACTCTGTAATCTTTTTAACGCTTTTTTATGTGTTCTGATTTTTTCAAAAGGTACAATTTTTGTATCAACAAAGTGCAAGAGTGGTTTTACTTGTAACACACTGCCTAAAAGTGCCTGTGCACCACTTAGCCTACCACCGCGATGGAGATGACTTAAATCATCCACCATAAAATAAGCACGCATCGATTGTTTCATTTCATGAAGACGAGCCATTATCTCCGCGGCTGTTGCACCTTTTTCAGCCATTTCGGCTGCTTCTAGGACATAAAAGCCTTGTGGCATCGCACTGATTTCTGAATCAAACGCATGGATGTCGATGTCCTCTACCATTTGGTTTGCGGCTAGAGCTGTCTGAAACGTACCGCTTATCCCGCTTGATAAATGAATCGAAATTACGTCATCATGCGTTTCAGCTAATTGATTGTATGTTTCTGTAAGTAAACCAATGGATGGTTGTGAGGTTTTTGGTAAAACTTCTAAACCACGCACGAGGTCGTAAAATTTATCTGTCGTTAAATCAACCTCTTCTTGATAAGAAGCATCCTCTAAAACAACGTTTAATGGAACCATATGTATATTCCACTTCTCTCGTATATCAGAAGGGATATACGCTGTACTATCTGTAACTATAGCTACTTTCATTGTATTAATCGTACCCTTCTTGTCCAGATTTTCTTTCTCTTATCATCGTCCTATGAGCATTTACCACATAGGCTAAGTATACATAGGACAAGCTAATTTCATACTTCTTCATTATTTTACAACACGAATGCAAAGAATGCATAGACATAATTTCGCTTTTTCAATTATATACTAGATTACAAACAGATAAGGACTCTCATACAGGTTTAATTAAGCATCGCAAGTATGAAGCCCTTATTCTAAATATCTTTCTTCTTTCTGAACCACTGCGCTTTGCTTATGTATATACAAGACGGTGAGGGAGTGCTTTACTTGGTGCAGAGGAGGCGGTCCGGTGTTTAAATAAAAGAACCCCGGACCTTAAGCGGTTTACAATACTTCAACCCACCCATTACGTATCGCTGTAACAACTGCTTGCGTACGATCATTTACACTCATTTTTTGTAAAATATTACTAACATGGTTTTTGACTGTTTTTTCGCTTATGTACAGGGATTCTGCAACACCACGATTACTTTTTCCGTCTGCTAATAATTGTAATACTTCACACTCACGTCTCGTTAATAGATGTAAAGGTTTTCGATATTCTATGAATTTCTCCATGCCTTTACTCGTATTTTCTTCTACTAATCTACGATACTCTTGTACTAAATTATGAGTTACTTTTGGATGCAAGTAAGAGCCACCGTCACTTACTACTTTAATCGCTTCAATGAGAGAATTGGAATCCATTTCTTTCAATAAATAACCTTGTGCCCCTGATTTCAATGCGTGCGTCACATAATTTTCGTCATCGTGAATCGACAAAATTATCACATTTACATCCGGGAATTTGTTGATTAACGCTGCCGTTGCTTCTACCCCGTTTGTGTCAGGCATATTGATATCCATTAAGACGACATCGGGTTGATGTTCTTCTACCAATGGTAATGCTGAGGAACCGTCATCCCCCTCTGCGACGACACTAAAGCTTTGTTCGAATTCTAAGATGCGTTTCACACCTTCTCGAAACAACTTGTGGTCATCTATTAATACTATTTTAGTTGTCATATTCTGCTCCTCCTATATTTCTTTATCTATATTTTCACTGTGTCTATTATCTACATTTCCATTCATTGGTGTACGGACCAGTTTTTAATTATTATACATGATAATCAAGCATTTGTATTAATTGTTTATCTTTCTATTGAGGGAACCTCGATTAATACACTAGTCCCTTCTCCAATCGAAGAGTTAATTTTCAATTTGCCATCTAGCATTTCAACACGTTCACGCATTCCAAGCAAACCAAAGGAATCTTGTTTTTTAACATTGACATCAAAACCTTTTCCATTATCTTTAATTAGAATGTAGACGCATTTTTTACGAATTTCTAATTTCACTTCAATTAGTGATGACCCAGAATGTTTGACTGCATTTTGGACAGATTCTTGTACTAATCGGAACAACGCAACTTCATATTTACTTTTCAATCGCTTGTCTAAGCCTAGTGAGACAAAGTGAATTTTAACTTTATTATATTCTTCCATTGTAGCTAAATATTTCTTAATCGTAGGTACTAAACCTAAATCATCCAGTGCCATTGGACGAAGATCATAGATGATTCGCCTTACTTCGTAGAGTGAGGAACGTACCATTGTTCTAACACTTTTCATTTCTGTTATCGCTTCTTCTACGCCCCGTTCTCTAAACGTGCGATCTACTAACTCTGAGCGCAATAATATATTCGCCAACATTTGTGCTGGTCCGTCATGCATTTCTCTGGATAGACGTCTGCGCTCTTCTTCTTGTGCTTCAATAATTTTCAGGCCAAATTCTTGTTTTTCGTTGGCATCCTGAATTAACTCACCAACTTGTTTAAAATCTTCATTTAAATAATTTAACACAACTGAAATTTTCCCAACAAGTCCATCCGCTCGTTCGACCGTTTGTTCTAAAGATTGTAGGCGACGTTGGATTTCGTCTCTTTTTTCACGGAGGTTATGCTCTTTTTCACGAACCATTGTCAAGTTTGTTTGTAATTCGTGTGTTTGATTGTATATATTTCTAATTTCTTCCTCTGTATAGTTTTTAAAGTTTTTACTTACTTCAGCAAGCCGGTTTCTAGATTGGCGGGCACTTACTTCTAACCGATCACCTTCATCAATTAAGTTAATAACTTGTTCTTTGATTTCCTCTAGTTCTCTTTTCAGTTTATCATATTCTTTCCTTGATTCTTCACTTATAAAAAAGATTTCATCCTTACTATTTTCAACTGCATCAATCATCTCGTCGATAATGAAATCTAATGCTTTTTGATCGGCTTTTTTTGCCATTATGCCTTCACCAACTTCCCATCTGATAGTATTCGTCTAGACTCACTCGATTTACGGGGGTATAGTTATAAAAGAGGTGAGTTTTACGTACTAAATTTATACTTTTATGTAAGATTTTATTATGTCCCTATTCATTATAATACATTTGCGGCAGTTAATGGTACTCTATATAATATTATTTAGGAGGTTTTTCGATTATCATGTTACCTAACTATTTCACCGTAAAACAAGAAGGTTCTGATGAAGTTGTCATTCAAAAATCACGTTTTATCGGATATGTAAAACGTGTAGAAACAGAAGAAGAAGCACAACTTTTTATACATTCCATAAAGAAAAAACATCATGATGCCACGCACAATTGCTCTGCCTATATGATTGGTGAACGTGATCAAATCCAAAAAGCAAATGACGACGGGGAACCGAGTGGAACAGCTGGTGTGCCAATATTAGAAGTCATAAAAAAAAGACAGTTAAAAGACACTGCTGTAGTTATCACCCGATACTTTGGAGGTACGAAGCTTGGTGCAGGGGGATTAATACGCGCCTATTCTAGTACGACATCGCAAGCAATTAATACAACTGGTGTAGTTGAACGTCGGTTAATGAAAGAGATCTTCGTTACTGCAGACTACTCCCTACTTGGCAAGTTAGAAAATGTTTTGATTAATTCAAGTTACATATTAGATCATATTGAATACCTCGACACGGTTCGCTTGTCCATATTTGTGGAAGAAGGAAAACAAGAAGAATTTACAAATTGGATAATTGATTTAACAAGTAATCAAGTTGAGTTGGCTGATGGTACTACCAAATATTTAGAAATAGATGTTTGATGTAACGGTAGATTTAATGCGACAAATATTTCCCAGGCAATAAAAGTTTCGACATTCTATCCTAAATCTATACCTTTGCGATTAGAGAGCGACTATAACGTTTATAGTCGCTCTTTGTGAAGTGATCGGATTGCTATCCTTAATAATTTTGTTTTCTTCTCAGAGAATCAGCTAAGATTTAGGCATTTGGTGATTTTCTAATTCATGTATTAAATTCCTTACTAATTCTTGAGAGTTATTGATTTGAAGTTTTTCTGTTCGATCAATGATGTTAGCTAAAACATTTTTATAAATATCCTGTTCTGTCAAACTATCACCCCATTGTCATTACAGTACTTCAGGCGCCCTAATACATCTTATGTAGTTACTTAGGCTTTGGTTCATCGTTTAGATTTCAATTCTAAATGACTGTATTCTAAAAATTGTTGCTTATTACAGATAATCTATAAACTACTATGTTGATTTCCTGTAAAGTTGGTTAGATAATGCTTCATCTATCACTTCGGAAATACACTGCGCTTTCCGTGGGCTCGCGCTGAGCCTCCTCAATCGCAAAGAACGCTCTTTGTGGGGTCTCAGCGTCATCGCTTTCCCACAGGAGTCTCCGTGTATTTCCTACGTTAGGATAGTGGTGTTCAAAGAATTCAACCATACATTTCTAGAAAAATAATAATTCTAGCGAAGGGAAAATACGATACTCCTATGGGAAAGGAACAGTCTGAAGGCCCCACAGTGAGTGCATTTCACTCAGGAAACTAAAGCGTTCCCCATGGAAAGAGAGTATTTTTCCGTAGCGGTGTATTATAGCCCATCTTGTAAGGGAAAAGAAATTGATAATTAGCTTAGTGCAAACTTTCTATATAAGTTCGAATCTTGCACAGCAACTATGTTTATAATAAACGCCTTCTGAAAATAAAAATCAAAGCTACACCCAAACACGCACCAAAGCTATCCAAAAACACATCCCCGATAAATGGAGTTCTGTTTGGTGTAAATCCTTGATGAATCTCATCAAAAATAGCATAAATAATCGTAGCAACAAGTGCAAACAGCACCTGATATTTTCTTATAAGCTTGCTTGTCTTATTTATCGCAAAATAAAAAGCTAAACATAAAATAAGAAAAACAGTCACGTGAGCAGCTTTTCTTATAAAAAATTCAATCAAACCAAGCACACCTAATGCAGCAACACTTACTTCAGATTGATGGTAGACGAACGTTATCCAATCTAAGTAAGGTGCTAAAAATGAAAGATCAATGTAATTGGACAAAAACGGTTTGATGTCTTGGTCTTGGTACGGTTGTGCTGACGCGTAAAATATCATACCCATCCAGGCAATTGGAAATATCCAATACATCCATTTCTTCATGATTTGTTCCCCTTTAATTCAAAAAATAAACGTAACGTACACCATTATAAAAAACCAGCAAAGCATCCAACTACGGCTTTGCTGGTTTTTTAGTGCTATTTTTATTTAGGTTGATTTTGTTTCCAACGATTAAATTCTAGAAATTCTTTAAATTGTTGTTTCGACACACCGGATTTCATGGCGTCCTGAGCTAACCTTAGCCATTCTTCATCTAATTGGCTTTTTAACTCTTGGTCGCTTTCACTCATTAAAAGTTCATTTACGGAAACCCCTAATACATTACCAATCTTTTCGATAAATTGAATGGAAGGATTGGACTGCAAGTTGCGTTCAATCGAACTTAAATATGATTTTGCTACACTTGCTTGCTCTGCTAGTTCTGATAGCGACATTTTCTTCTCTTTACGTAATTGTTTTATCTTGTCCCCGATCAACGCCATTCACCTTCTTTCAACATGCATTATAACATATCAAAGCGAATGGTTCTATATAAAGCACATTAATGTTCTACAAATTTTATTGAAATATGTCCAGATGATATTCTGCTATGAATGATTGCACTTCTTCTACTGATAAACCGATCCTTTTCGCTTCTTCCATCAGTTCTATCCATTCATTGTCCAAAAGGCTCTTATGTAGTGTTTGTTCCATAAGGTTTCCTCCCTAACTAAACCCATTCAGGCAGCACAGCCATCCTAGCAATAATTGCTTTAGACCTGATACTTTGCGTCCTTATCTTTCAATAAGTTTGCCCTTTTTTGCTGAAGAAGCAATTTTTTTTGTTATGTATATTTTATACCATAAGAAGACGTTGGTGTATGACTTGTTTTGTCGAACGAGTACTATTTTTGTATTTTTCTAAACCATTTTTACCAGAAATTAATTTTTGAAGTTTACTATATAATTTTTATTAATGATTTGTGCATATGAAATTAATTTTTTACTATATTTTTACATAAGATGATTGATACGCTTACATCTTTACTAGTATAATAGGAAATAAGTATATTAATAGTGGGAGCGGAGCCAATGAAAAAATTAGCGATACTATTTATGATTGCTGGTCTTGTTTTAGTAGCTATCGGTGGATACGAGCTTATTAAAACAAAAGCTGCAGAAAGAAACACTTTAAATGAAGCACACCAATTATTAAACGTAGAAAAGGATGAGGCGAATACAAAGACAGATCCGTCTGAGTTCTTCCCAGATATGGGGGAGACGGTTGGTATTCTTGAGATGCCAAGTATCGATGCTGAACTCCCGATTGTAGAGGGTACGGATGCCGATGATTTAGAAAAAGGTGTCGGCCATTATAAAGGAACAGCATATCCTAGACAACAAGATCAAATTGTTCTTTCTGGACACCGAGATACCGTCTTCCGCAAATTAGGTGATATCGAGATAGGAGACATCTTCATTCTTAAACTCCCTTATGGAGAATTCACCTATGAGATGGTTGATTCTAAAATTGTTGATGCTGATGACCGAACAATTATAAAATCTACAGCACCTGAAGAAGAATTAGTGATTACGACATGCTATCCATTTTCATATGTAGGAAATGCCCCAGAACGTTACATCATATACGCAAAGCCAATTGAAGAATAATAGTACTAAAAAATCGAGCGGAATCACCCAGCTCGATTTTTTAATAGGATGTTGAATTCCGCAAGTGTCGTAATTTAAAGTCCAACAAAAAGAAAACATAGAGTCATAGGTAGTCACAAATAAAAATTTTATAGACGTCCGAATTTCAATAGGCTATAATAACTTGATTAGAATTTGATATTTTTGTAAAGGGAGATTTGAGATGGCTAGTAGATCAGAAAAAAAGAAACTATCCAAAAGACGTCGCTGGCTTTATTGGGTTGGAGGAATTTTATTAGCACTTATCGTAGCTGGTATTGGCTATGGTGTTTATGTATATAACCAACTAGACAATGCTGTTGATGCGATGCATCAACCATTAGAAAGAGACACAGAAAGACAAAAGGAAATGGAAGGCATTTTTAATGATAAAGATTCTTTTAATATGCTACTCCTTGGTGTCGACGAACGCGCAACAGATGCTGGTCGTTCAGATACAATGATATTCATGTCATTAAACCCAAAGACAGAATCAATGATCATGATGAGTATTCCTCGTGATAGCTACGTGAATATTCCTGAACGTGGTATGGACAAACTTAACCATTCTTATGCCTACGGTGGTGTAGATTTAACATTAACTACAGTAGAACAATTACTCGATGTACCTATTCATTATTATGCGAAGGTTAACATGGAAGGTTTTGTCCAAGGTGTTGATGCATTAGGTGGCGTTACAGTAAATAACAGCTTTGCGTTTGATCAAGATGGTGAATCGTTTGCTGAAGGACAGATTCATTTAACAGGGGAACAAGCATTAAAATATACACGCATGCGAAAACAAGATCCTCGTGGTGACTTTGGTAGAAATGATCGTCAGCGCCAAGTAATCGAAGCTGCGATGGGTGAAGCTGCAAGTTTCTCAAGTGTCACTAAAGTGGGAGAAATATTTGATATCCTCGGTGGAAATGTTCAAACGAACTTAACGATGGACAACTTCCAATCAATGTTCTCTAATTACCGCCAAACCCGAAACAACGTCAACACCATTCAAGTAGAAGGTAGTGGCAGCACAATTGGCGGTGTTTGGTACTATGAAGTTCCAGACGAAGAGTGGTCAAGAATTAAAACGGAAATCAAAGACCATATGAACGCTTCTTAATAAAAGGTCACGAAAAAGGTAACAGATACGGTTGAGTAGATAAAAAAAATGTAATAAGAAACGCTCAGTGTTATATCCCTGAGCGTTTCTTTTATTATCTCGTTCGTGCCAAGTCCGTTACAAAAACAGAAAAGTTTCTTCTTTTTACAGTATTTTCTTGTATTTAACCAAATAAGGAGTTAACAAAGAACCAATAGTGACCGTACTGATAGCTATGAGTAGTGTAAAGAAAATATTATTCAAGGATAATGAAAGGTTTCCAAATACCATCATTGGTAGGATGGTTAGACCGACTACAATGAATCTTGAAGGAAAGGTTATTTTGTACGTAGATCTACATTTTTTACATTGCACTGGGCCGTAGCTCCAGTTTGCTCGATAAATTTGTTTTCAATTAAATGTGGTATTACAGTTATCACATTTCACCAATCTTAAAACCTCCGTTCATCCGTTTGATTAAACGCACCGAATAGTTAGATTTCTACTATGGTCGATTTGATAAAAATATCACAATTAGTTCCGACATTAACCAAACCTCCTAGTTATTGTTCCTTTATAGATTATATTATCACAAAACTACATTTCTTCTTGTTAAATACAAAATATGGCAAGACTATTTTCCTTCACAAGAGGGGTTTAAAAATCTCTAAATAAGAAAATTGCTTTTTCTATAATTTTACAATCCTATCATATACGCTTCTACTAATGTATATGATAAAATGATGATAACCGAATCAATCTTTGAATAAGGAGGTTGGCTTATGCGCAAATATACAGCACTTATCACAACTCTAATCGTTGTTTTATTATTAGCTGCGTGTTCTGACGATGAAGTTAAACCAGAAGAAAGATTAGACCAATATGTAGAGAAATGGAATGAACAAAGCTTTACAGACATGTATGAGATGGTATCTGATCAAACAAAAGAAGCCTATGCAACGGAAGATTATATCGATCGTTATCAAAATATATATGAAGACTTAGGTGTAACAGAGTTGAATGTTACATATGAAGTACCAAGTGAAGAGGAAGCTGAGGATGCCGAGCAAGAAGAAGGAATTCGAACATTCCCTGTCCAAGTAGAGATGGAAACCATTGCAGGACCAATTTCTTATCAGTCTGAAATGACAATGGTCCAACTAGAAAAACAAGAAGAGTTAAATTGGTACGTAGAATGGAATCCAGGTTTTATATTTCCCGAACTAAAAGATGGTGGAGAAATTGAGATAGCATCGGTAACTCCAACAAGGGGACAAATATTTGACCGGAACCGTAATGGACTTGCTGTTAATGAAGTCATATATCAAATTGGTGTTGTTCCACAAGATTTTGGTGATAATGCGGAAGAAACAAAACAAGAAATTGCTAATCTATTAGAAATGGATGTAGAATCGATTAATTCTGCCTTAGAAGCTGACTGGGTGGGTCCGGACACGTTCGTCCCATTAAAAAAGGTGCCAACAGCGAATCAAGAATTACTTGATAAACTATTTGCGCTTAGTCCCATATATAAAAAGGATACAACTGGAAGGATCTATCCTTATGGAAAAGCAGCAGCACATCTAACTGGCTATATTGGAAATATTACTGCTGAAGAGTTAGAAGAACGTGATCCTGCGATTTACTCTCAGAATGATTTGATTGGAAAACGAGGATTGGAACAGTTATTTGAAGAAAGATTAAAAGGGAAAAAAGGGATTAAAATACTCATTACACAAGAAGGGCAAGAAGATGTTGTACTAGCAGAGAAAGCTGTAGAAGATGGAGAAAGTATCACATTAACAATTGATGCTGAAATTCAAAAAGCAATTTACACATCTTATCAAGAAGATGCTGGAACCGCGGCAGCTATTGATCCTAAAACAGGTGAAACACTTGCGTTGGTTAGTAGTCCATCATTCGACCCGAATCAGTTGGCCTATGGAATTAATCAAAACAAGTGGACAGAGTTACAAGAAGACCCACAGTCACCATTACTTAACAGATTTGCAGCCAACTTTTCACCTGGTTCAACAATTAAACCAATCACTGGTGCTATCGGTTTAAACGAAGGAACAATCGTGCCTGGTGAAGGTATAGAAATTAATGGAGAAACATGGTCAAAAGACGGATGGGGAAACTATCAAGTTCGCAGAGTTTCTGAATCATCTGGTCCAGTTGACTTAACGGATGCATTAATTCGGTCGGATAATATCTATTTCGCCCAAAAAACAATCGAACTTGGCAGTGATGCATTTATTCAAGGGCTAGAAGCATTTGGATTCGGTGAAGATTTCCCTTACACCTATCCAATTGAAGCAAGTGCTATTTCTGCAAATGGTGAGATTGATAGAGAGGTCTTGCTAGCAGATACAAGCTATGGCCAAGGTGAAATGCAAATGAGCGCTCTTCATTTAGCTACAGCCTATTCGACTTTTATAAATGATGGAAACATGATTCAACCAATACTAGATAGTAGTGAAGAAACAGGTCAAGTGTGGAAAGAGAACCTTATTTCAAGCGAACATGTTAGCGTCATTAAAGAGGCTCTTAGACAAGTGGTTACCGCCTCCAATGGAACAGCTCGCGGGGCTAATATGAATGACATTCAATTATCTGGTAAAACAGGTACATCCGAACTCAAATCTTCCCAAGATGAAGAGGACGGCCAAGAAAATGGTTGGTTTGTTGCATACCCTGCCCAAGAGGATATCATTATTTCAATGATGGTTGAACATACAGAAGAGCAATCTGGTGGAAGTGGCTATGTAGTTAATAAAGTTGCAGATATATTTCAAGAAATAAGATAAGTTGTTAATTGAAGGCCACCCTTTACTTATTCTCCAGTAAAGGGTGGCCTTAGTTGTGTACTCTAGTAACTTTTCCAATCGAATTTCAAGCGAAAAACGTCCTAGTTCCCTCAATCTCTACCAACTTAAAACAGGCCTAATCGCACCAATGCGATTAGGCCTGTTTTTTGATTAACTTAACTTTATACTTTTTCCTGTTTCAATAGAATGAAAGGCTGCATCCATCACTTTCATGTGATTCAACATTTTTTCATTAGTATAGCTAGGTTGCTTCTTCTCAATAACTGAATCTACAAAGTGCTCTACTTGAAGCTTATATTGGTCGCCTGCCACACTATACTCTTCTGTCTCACCATTTGATTTCACCACACGGATGAACCCCTCACCACTTTCATTGGCATCAGGTCGATAAGGTCCAACTACTTCAATCGTTCCTTGTGAGCCAACGACTTGATAGGTTTGTCTAGGTGTTACATCGAAACTACAATCAAACGAAGCTTGTATGTCATTTTCAAATGACAATACACCGGCAACAGTTGTATCGACATTAAACTTTTCTGGAATTCTCGCATTAGCATAAACATCAGTTGGTTGATCATTTAATATATTACAAATCGAGTGGATTGTGTAACAGCCAATATCATATAGAGCGCCTCCTCCGAGACTTCTATCTAAACGAATATTGCTTTCGTCCGTTAGCAAATATGAAAAACTAGCTCGCATAAATGAAACATCACCGATTGCACCTGATGTGATTAACTCTTTGACTTTCGCATGCTGTGGATGAAACTGATACATAAATGCTTCCATAAAAGTAACACCATGATGAACGCACGCATCTATCATTTCCTTTAACTCATCATAATCTAATCCGGCTGTTTTTTCGCATAATACATGCTTTCCTTTTTTCGCAGCTTCCAATACCCATTCTTTATGCAAACTGTTTGGTAATGGAATGTAAACGGCATCAATGTTTGGGTCTGCCAATAATTCCTCATAGCTTGTATAAGCCGTTGGAATATCAAGTTTCTCCGCTACACTTATTGCTTTTTCTCCACGACTTGCAATCGCTACCACTTCTCCGTTAGAAGAGCGCTGAATAGCCGGAATTACCTGTTCTTGTCCAATCATTGCCGTGCTTAAAACTCCCCAATTTACTTTGCTCATATTTTATAACCACCTTTATAACTTAAATTACTAGATTAGCAATGTTGCGCTTTCATTTCTTATCTTACACTATTTTACTAACCATTTACAGAATCAGCTACGAGCAAAGTATGCACCTTATATCCGCATATACGTACTTGATTATGATTAACAGTGTTATCGTATTTATTTTTGCATACCGTTACCTACTTCACTTACTAATTATGCCATGCAAAACAACAGAAACCCTTGGCTTCTGTTGTTTTGCACAACCAGCTCTTCTAACTTTGGAATGATCACATTTCTTTTAGTTTATCCGTATAATCAATAAATTGTTGATGATTTCTTTCCTTAAGCGCTAGATCAATAAGCCGCTTAATATTTTCCTTTTCTAACTCAATGATTACTTGATCAATTTTTTCGTCTTTAATTGGTGTTTTATCACCATTTAAATAAGGATGGATGATGGATTTTAAATGAGTCATAAAGTCGTTCAACTTCAATAATTCGGATAAAGCGACACGACTATACTCTTTGCCTTTCTGGAAAACAAAAACATCTTGATCATTTTCCACTTTTTGCGTTTGCCTGTTTATTCGAATTTCCCGAGACTCTAGTGGGACGAATTGATACACTTTGTCGTCTAACGACAAGGAAAAATATTGATATGCTAGCACCACTCTAATAACGTCTGCTTCTTCTTTTACATAATATGGTTTCAACATCTTAACAGAAAGCATCCCGACACCCCCTTTAGGCTAATCAATCGACTACCAATTCCTAATGAAAATGAAGCACTTTTTACAACTACCTCTTACTTGAACATACGATACAACTATTTATTTCATGACTGAGTAACAAGTGATATTAATGTATTATATGATATGACTTCCCTCAAAGTTAATACTTTTTTTGTTTTTATTAGTATTTAATTATATATTAACAGATTATGTTAGCGTTTACATAATTATTTAACTTAAAAGTTTTCTTTGTTTAATTTTAAATAAAGTTATTTCTAAAAGTTTATGAAGTAACTGCTATGGTGATTTCCTAAATAGTTCGTTAGATTAGTGATTCGTCCATCACTTCGGAAATACACTACGCTTTCCGTGGGCTCGCGCTGAGCCTCCTCGATAGCAGCTTTCCTTGTCTATGGGAACAGCGAATGTTTCCGATTCGGCGAGTAATAGCAGTCCTGCGAGCTTAAGGTCCACTTAGAAGCGCTTTTCTTAAAAGTTAGCTGAACCGTTCCCATGGAAAGCGGAGTATTCTGCCAAAACGGAGTAATACCACTCAAGACTCATTGCAACGGAAAAGAAGTTCACAAAAGTTAAGAGTACTAAGTGAAAACTTTCTATCAAGTTAGACGGCTGTACAGTAACAATATTTACGAAATAAGTCTAATTCAAAAATAATTTGTTCTTTCCATAGAATGTTCGTTATAATTTAAGGGTAGTATGCATAGAGGGTGGACCTAAATGATAAAAAAATTACGTTTCAAATTTATTGGTAGTAGAATTGTTAAAACAGGCTTGGCTGTATTTTTAACTTCATTGATTTGCCAAGCATTAGATTGGCCTGCCGTTTTTGCGGTAATTACTGCCATTGTCACCATTGAACCTACTGTTTCAGATTCTATTAAAAAAGGAATCGTTCGATTTCCTGCATCTGCAATTGGATCAGCTTATGCAGTGCTTTTCATTTTTTTATTCGGGAACTCCCCCATTACATATACGGGCGCAGCATTGTTTACCATCATTACATGTTTCAAATTAAGATTACATGCAGGTTTACTTGTGGCTACATTAACCTCGGTAGCAATGATTGAGGTTATTCACGGTAATTTCCTCTTTTCATTTTTCATCCGTCTTGGGACAACAACAATTGGTTTAATTATTTCCACGCTAGTAAATATGTTTGTACTACCACCCAACTACTCCAAAAGGATTTTAACAAATATCGATCGCCTTCTACAAACGACTGGAGAAGAGCTTGAAGTCATCACGCACCACCTGTTTCAAAATAAAGATAATGGACAAAACAATCCATTAGTGATTAAACAGACATTTACACGACTAAAAAAAGAATTGGATCATAACGACATGCTCGTCCGGTTTCAAAAAGAAGAAGCGAAATATCATAAGTTAGATAACGCGACAAAGAAACTATTCGAAGACGAGCAAGACAAATTGTCTTCCTTACGCCTAATTCATTATCATATCGGTAACTTAATCAATACTCCATTGGATACGGTGAATTGGAGCAAGCAAGAGAGTGATCAACTGATAGACGCTGTTGATGCGTTAGTCGATGCAATGAAATATCCTGATCATTTTTCATTAAAAAATCACCAACAACAAGTACACGGATTAATGGAACATTTTTGGCGAAGTAAAAAAAGTGAGGGAAAGCGACAAGAAAGTAATTCAACAACTTTTTTCAGTGCAGAAATTATCATTTTATATGAACTATTATCCATTTTTAATTTGGTAGAAGCAATCATTAATGATTCTTAACAAAGGTAATTGGTATAAAAAATGAGCGGTCATCAAATGGTCCGCTCATTTTTTATGGATAGAATTGTTCAATCTGCTTCTCACCTTCAATCGTAAACCAATCACGAGAATGTACAGCAATTAATTCCTTACTTTTTTTTGTTTCAAAAATATACACGACATCCTCTGTTGCAATTTCCTTCGTATCTACGTGACTAATTTCCACATCTTTGGTTTTATAGTATTCGATAATTTGCTCCAGAGATAGCTTAAATGATTGCTCATGCGAGCTAAACACATTTTCAAACGAATTAATTTTCCATTGATTCTGTTCCCATAAAGCGGTCACCATTACTTTGCTACCACTATTTATTTCATTTGCAGGACGATAGGCATGAAATTGAACACGGTCATCTGACTGCTCAATTTCTGCGGATAGATCCGGTTTCATTGTACCTTGAAGAGGCCCTGGGGCATCACAATAACAAAAAAAGGCCTCCATATTTTCAATAATAGTATTTGTAACAAATGCATCTGTAAAAAAAGGAGTGACAATCGGTCGTACTTCCTTTTCAAATTGACTTTCAGAGGGTATTATCTCATCCATAGACTCATACCAACCATTCGTCTCGATTGTATCGACCACTTCGCGATGAACCTCATCTAAATGATCCGTCAGTTCCACTAACTCTTGTCTGGTTATCTTTGGCGGTGTATCCTTACTTTTATCTGTATTAGATTTTAACTCTGCTTCATCTGTTTCGATGGAGCTCTTGTCTGTATTAGATCTTATCTCTGCTTCATTTGTTTCGGTAGAACTCTTGTCTGTATTAGATCTTAAATCTGCTTCATCTGTTTCGATGGAGCTCTTGTCTGTATTAGACCTTAACTCTGCTTCATTTGTTTCGATGGAACTCCCACATGCGACTAAAAGCAACAAAGTCCATACTCCTAGTAGTGTTAAACAATTGCGAAACATCATTCTCCCCCTCAAAGCTTATATCTTCAAGCATCTCCAAAATCTATTAATCTCATACTTTCATTCTATTAAAAATAGACCTATTTAGAACAAATTTTCTAATCGTATTATTTACTATTCCCCTATTGGATACGGTAAAATAAAAACAAGTATAGAAATGGAGTGTTTGCTATGAACAACGTTACTTACTCAGCTTTAAATGAAACAGCAATTACCGTGCATTTCGGAAACGAAATACACACGGAGACAAATGCTAAAGTTCATCAATTAGCTAGAAAACTATTAGAAGACCCTTTCAATGGATTCATTGAAGCAGTTCCAACTTATACGACATTAACGATTTATTATGAACCACTGGTAATGGAGAAATTCCCGTTTAACAAACTTTGTGTCATGCTGAAGGCTTATATAAAAGAACTTGATCAACAACAGACTAACTCGAAAACCGTCCGAATTCCTGTTTGTTATCTAGATCCATTCGCTCTAGACTTAGAAGAAGTTGCAAAAGTAAATCACTTATCGCAAGAAGAAGTAATCGAACTACACACTGCACCTACTTATCCTGTTTATTTCTTAGGTTTTTCACCAGGATTTCCTTTTTTAGGTGGAATGAATACTAAAATTTCTACACCACGAAAACAATCACCTCGGAAAAAAATAGAAGCCGGATCTGTAGGTATTGCTGGTAATCAAACAGGTATTTATCCTAGTTCCACACCTGGTGGATGGCAAATTATCGGCCGGACTCCAATTCCCCTCCTACAATTACATAAAAAGCAACCAACATTATTGCAAGCTGGTGACAGAGTCCAATTTTATTCGATTACAAAACAAGAGTTTGATAGGTTGGAGGGGAAACAATGGCAATTCGAATCATAGAAGAAGGATTACAGACTACTATACAGGACTTAGGGAGATTTGGATTTCAATCACTCGGTTTCTCAACAAACGGAGCCATTGATTCCAAAGCCATGAGACTAGCAAACATCCTACTAGGCAATGATGATAATGAAGCTGTTATTGAAATGAGTTTCATTGGTCCGAGTATTAGCTTCGAATCAGATATGGTGATCGCTTTAACAGGGGCAAATATGTCTCCAAAAATAAATGGTAAACCTGTGTTGATGAATAAGGTACTAGCCGTTCATGCTGGAGATTCGTTACAACTTCGAACTGGCCGAAATGGCCTTCATACCTATTTATCTGTGAAAGGTGGATTCAACATACCACCATTTTTAAACAGTAAGAGTACTGCCTTAAACGTACAAGTAGGTGGATACGAAGGGCGCACATTAAAAGCTGGAGATATAATTCCTATTCATACCCCAATTAAAAGTTCTAACTTCAATTGGGGTTTAGGTTCCACAATCGTTCGTTACTTAAACATGGAGAAGCCTGTCATTCATTTTATAGAAGGGCAACAATATCACTGGTTCACGGATAAATCGATTAAAGACTTTGAATCTGAAATTTTTTATACTACAACCCAATCTAATCGAATGGGTTACCGTTTAACAGGAGCAAAGCTCAAACTAAAAACGAAACAAAACTTAATTACGGAGGCTACTACATTTGGAACAATCCAAGTACCAGCAAATGGACAACCAATTGTGCTTATGGCTGACAGCCAACCAACTGGTGGATACCCGAAAATAGGCCAAGTGATTCAAGCGGATATTCCAAAACTGAGTCAACTATTACCTAGTCAAGGATTCATATTTAAAAAATGCTCGTTGGAAGAAGCCCAGGCATTATTATATAAAAAAGAACAAGAATTAAACAGCTTACGCGCTGCCACTCAATTAAAATGGGAGGAATGGAACGTATGTACACCATCGATTTAAATTGCGATATCGGAGAGGGTTATGGTAACTACCAGCTTGGAAATGATCAAGAAATAGTTAAATATATTACCTCGGCTAATATCGCTTGTGGATTTCATGCTGGTGACCCTGCAACAATGGATGCAACAGTTAAACTAGCCATCAAACATAATGTTCGAATTGGCGCACATCCCGGTCTTCCCGATTTAAATGGATTTGGCAGACGTATCATGCATATAACTGCAAAGGAAGCTTACCAACTAATCACGTATCAAGTTGGAGCGTTATTCGGTTTTGTCAAAGTGAACAATAGTAACCTTTATCATGTTAAACCGCACGGTGCTTTGTATAACCTTGCAGCAAATGACCAAGAAATTGCGGAGGCAATAGCACAGGCTATTTACGATATTGATTCAGACTTAACTTTATTTGGTTTATCACATAGTCATCTAACCAAAGCCGGGGAAAAGTTAGGATTAAAAGTGGCTCATGAGGTTTTCGCTGATCGTTCCTATCAAGAAGATGGAACGCTAACTCCAAGAACAGTAACCGGTGCCCTCCTTACAAACGATGAACAAGCGATGAATCAGGTTATCCAAATGATAAAGACAGGCACAGCAACAACGATGCAAGGAAATAAAATTTCTATAAAGGCTGACACGATTTGTCTTCATGGAGATAGTCCAAATACACTACCATTTGTTCAACAGCTACATAATCGTTTTAAAAAAGAAGAAATTAACCTCTTAACAAATTCCTAGACTAATAAATCAATTAAAAGAAATTCGAGATAGTTGTGGATTCCTTTCAGTTGGACCTGCATAGCTTATAGGGAGCCGTAACAATCCAAAGGGTATTAGTTTAGATCTTCTCAATACGAATCAGAAGGAGTCCACCACTATAAATATTGTGGTGGACTCCTTCTACATACAATGCACGATTCATTTTGTACTTTTTAATAATCTTTTTCTTTGCCTATACCCTTTCCACAAAAACGAGGTAATTTAAGGAGCAAATCCATAAAATGTTAGGATGAAAATAAACAATGATACATAACTTACTCCCATTAATACGGCTAGCCAAACTATGTACATAACAATTTTTATCAAAATCCTATCATACCGACTTTGAGCTAATTTAAATAGCTTGTAAGCAATAATCAAAAATGTAGGAATAATGAATAAATATGAAAATACACTAACCCAATCGTTAAGACTCCTGAAACCATTATCTAAAACAGGGCCATCGTATAGATGATATTTATTTGAAATGTTAATAATTCCGGAAATAAATATGATCGACAATAAAGAGAAATAGGTCAGAACGGTAAATTTGACAGCTTTTCTTTCTCCTTTTAGAGCTAGATATATAAGAAATATAAAGACAATCAGAACAATTATTTTAAACATAATGTCACCTCGGGTAATCTATAATTTATTTCCCATCATTACTTTCGTTAAAGCTGTTTTCTAAAAGGTTGTTTATGACAGATAATATATAAAGTCTGCACTAAGTATTCTTTACATTTGTAAAATTCTTTTTTGTTTGAATGGTGATAGAGTTGTAATACTTCGTTCCGGCAGAATACTCCGCTTTCCACGGCACGGCTTCAGCTAACTCAGAAGAAGATCGCTTCTGAGTGGATCTTCAACTCGTGGGACTGCGATTACTCGCCCCACCCTAAAACATTCGCTGTTCCCGTAGGACAAGGAAAGCTACTTGAATCCACATCGCACGATGAAAATCGATTTATATTTTCGAGGAGTCTGCGCATTCTGCCTTCACTAATATAGTTTCAAACTAAATCTAAGAGTTACATTCTAATAACAAATCTACATTTCAGGGAGAAACTATTTCGTGTTTTTTTAAATAAATCATACTAGCGAAGGAAATTCACGGAGACTCCTACGGGAAAAGCGAAGACGATGAGACCCCACAGAGAGCGTTCTTTTCGAGCGAGGAGACTCAGCGCAAGCCCGTGGAAAGCGTAGTGAATTTCCGCAGTTCCTGTCTATATGGCATTTTTAAAAGAAAATATATCGCGTTAGAATTAGTGCAAACTTTCTATCAAGTTCGACGGCTATAATGCAACAATGGTTACGAAAAGAACTTTTTTAAACAAAACATATTTGGAAAAACTCTACATTTATTTTAACATAAATATCCATTTTGTTATTATTTAGTAGTTACATCGGATTCAACAAATTTTAAGGCAGCTAAAAGTAGTTCCTATTTAGATTAAATAGTGCATAAGACAAACTATTTCCTTCATACAATAAAACAAATGAACTGTAACTACAAATTGAATGGGAGGGGTAGCGATTGGTAACTTTCAGGTTTTTAAACGTAAACCAAATAACCTCCTATTTTGTTGATGATGTAAATCACGAAACTGCTAAAAAAAGAAGTGCTGCCATTCAAAACCGAAACACGATAAGATTTCAAATAGAAGAAGCTAATGGAAAATATTTTTTAATTAGTGGATTTAAATTTTACGATGCGGCTAAACACTTACATGAAAACCGACCACTTCCTTGTATCATTTCTGAGGATAAGAGTAGTACGGAACTAGATCGTCTGCTAAAAGTATTAAAACAAGGTATGGACAGAGAAGCTACTAGTTGGCGATTTAAATATAATTTGATTCAAGTGCTAACGAAGGAGTTTTCTATCGATTGTTCAGAAATGGCAAAACAACTTGATAAAAAAGTAAGCGAAATTAGTAAATATAAGCTGGAAGCATCTATTCCAGATCAATACAAAGAAAGAGCCATAAAGACGAATACTTCAGATTTAATCAATGAGATACACTTACATCCAGCTATCCCCGATGATCATAAAGAAGAATATTTCCAGTTAGCACTAAGTGGTAACTTAACCTTGCTACAATTTTACTTAGCTGCATATTGCTATAACTTGGATTATTATAGTCTATATGCTCATCCATTTGGGTTGTATCGGATTGTGTATTAACATAAAAAACCAGGTCCTGTTCGGACCTGGTTTTAAACGTTATGACAAGTGGTTAGTAACCTCTGCATCTTCACGAAGTTTTTCAACAAGTGTTTGATACGCTTGGTTTTGTTTTTGACTTTTAACTTGTTGTTCTAATTGTGGTTTCATTTCATCAAAAGATGGAACTTCTGCTGCTTCTCCATCTTGTCCACCCATCTGTTCTTGCTGAGCTTTATATTGGTCATACAATTGTTGCAACTCTTCTTCTGACGGGTCGATATCACCAGATTCATTTGCAATTAATTGATCTAATTTCACTTGTGTTGATACTTGTGACATTACCTCTTCTTCACTCATGCCTTGTTCTTCCAGTGCAGCTAGGAATTCATCCTTAGATTCAAGACCATTTTGTTCAGCTAATTCTACTAATGTGTCATTAATATCTCCTTTTGAAGCCTCTATACCACTGTTATCCGCTTCTTGGATAAGTAGTTTCTGTCCGATTAAACTTTCTGCAATCTGTGTTTTTAATTGATCCTGGTCAAGCTGTTGGCCAGACATTTGGGATTGCATTGCAGCTTGTTGGAATTGCCCAACATACGCAGATTCAAATTCTTCTTTTAATATTTCTTCACCATTTACTTCCGCAACAACTTCAGGAACACCTTCTAAATCAGGTTCTGGTGCCTCAGTTGCAGCTTCGCCTTCCGTGCCTTCAGTTTCTTCTGCACTTTCAGTTGTTTCTTCCTCTTGTTGGTCTGCATTGTTTTCTTCTGTTGCTTCATCCTCACCGCCGCAGGCAGCTAATAAAGATACCAGAACAACTAGGATTAAACTTAAAAATGATTTTTTTCTCAAAAAAATTCTCCTTCCGCATATGTTGCTTAATTTTGTAACATATCCATAATGGTTGTAAACCATGACTTATCTTTCATCATCTACATATTAAATAGTTACTTTTTTTGTTACTTTTTCATTTAAACATAAGGCTTGTTTCGTTTCAACCTTTTCATTTCCACATATAAAACCGTTTTCCTGTTATAACAGTCTTCCTTCGATGTTTTTACATTTTAATTACAACATTTCCACAGAATTGCCACAATTGAAGACTTATTTTCATGACAATAAACATTATATAAGTCTGTATCAAGGTATCCTTGAATACAGGCCTGGCAAATCAATTTTCATCCTAAAAATACCGCTCCGTACACTAAAGAAGCCACAATTACAAAAGCAGGATGAACCTTTAATCTCTCCATTAAAATAAAACTAACAATAGCGATGGCTAGCATTTGCCAAATACCTGAATCGATATAAGACGTTTGAAAGAAACTAAACGCCATAACTCCAAGCAAAATAGCGATAGTTGGTCTAATTAATGTAGTCATTCGTTTAACCTTTGGCGAGTCTTTAAATCTCATCAAAATCCGTAATAATACAATCATTAAAATTAATGAAGGAGCTACTGTTGCGAAAACACCAATAATCGCTCCTAAAATCCCACCTTGTTCAAATCCAATATATCCGGCCATTTTCGTCGCAATCGGACCTGGTAACGCATTAGCCATTGCTAACATCTCACTAAAGTCATTTACCGACATCCATCCGAATCGATCAACAACTTCCTTCTCTACTAACGGAATCGATGCCGGTCCTCCGCCATACCCAACGATTCCAGGAATGAAAAAAGCTATAAATATCTCCCAATATATCATGAAGACTGCCCTTCTTTCTGCTTATCTGTACCTTCTTTTTTATCCGGTTTCACTAATGCATAAATCAACAATATAGCAATTAAAATACCAGGGTGTATTCCTGCCCACTCAATTAGAAGTAACGAAGCAATCGCTAATATAATCGTAATTATCCAACCTAGTGCTCCTTGTGCTTTTTTCAAAAAGTCATACGTTAATACTGCTAACATGACACCGACTACTGGTACAACCGCTTGAGTCATCCCATTCACCCATGGTTGATTACTCATGGAAGATAAAAAAGTTAGCAAAATAATCATAATAAAAATTGTCGGTACAATCGTTGCAAGTACAGCATTAATCATGCCTACGATTCCAGATACCCGGTATCCAATATACCCTGCCATTTTTGTTGCAATCGGACCTGGTAATGAATTACCTAAAGCTAGTATGTTAGCAAACTCTTCATCGTCCATCCATTTATATTTTTCAACTACTTCCTTCTGAACGAGTGGAATAGATGATGGTCCACCACCATAACCAAGCATTCCAACTCGAAAAAAGGCTAAGAAAATATTCCATTGTTTCATTATTATCAATTCCTTTAAAATTAATAGGAGGCAATTGTTCCATCTGTACGAGATTCAGTTCCGCCATACAAAGTTCCAGTTTGATTGTCACGCCAAATGATTTGACCTCTGCCGAATGTATATTTATCTAGTATGACCTCTACTTCGTGCCCCATGCGTTCCAAAGCTCTTGAAATATCAACTGGAAAATGAGGTTCAACGAGGATACGCTTTTCTTCGACCCACTGCCACCTTGGTGCGTCTAATGCCGCTTGTGGATTTAAATGAAAATCTACCGCATTCATAATTACTTGCATATGGCCTTGTGGTTGCATGAATCCACCCATTACACCAAACGGTCCTATTGCCTCCTTATTCTTTGTTAAAAACCCCGGAATAATCGTATGATACGTTCTTTTTCCACCAGCCAAGGCATTTTCATGATTTGGATCAAGCGAAAAGTTTTTCCCGCGATTTTGTAAAGCAATACCCGTACCAGGAACCACGATACCTGATCCAAAATCATGGTAGTTACTTTGGATAAAGGAGACCATGTTACCTTCTGAATCAGCAGTCGCTAAATAAACGGTACCACCTTGTGGAGGAGTGCCAGGTTTAGGTGTTAATGCTTTATCACCAATTAACTGACGACGTTCTGCTGCATAATCGTCTGACAAGAGATTCTCTACTTGCTCTGACATGAATTTTTCATCGGTAATATACTTTTTTCCATCAGTAAATGCTAGTTTCATAGACTCGATTTGTTTATGGTATGTATCAACCGATTCTTTTTGATCAAATTGGAATCCCTTTACTGTGTTTAATGCAAGAAGCGCAATCAGCCCTTGGCCATTTGGCGGAATCTCCCACACATCATAGCCACGATAGTTTACTGAGATTGGTTTAACCCATTCCGGTTGATAGTTAGCTAGGTCTTGCTTCGTAAGATAACCATTATACTGTTTTGAGGATTGAGCTATTTTATCTGCAATTTCACCTCTGTAGAAAGACTCGGCTTTCGTTTCAGCAATGGAAAGCAATGTTTTAGCATGAACAGGTGACTTCCAAATCTCACCTACTTGTGGACTTCTTCCTTCTGGTGCAAATGTGTTAAACCATTGTTCAAATTCTTTCCCTTGGAACTCTTTTTTGTATTTATTAAATAATTTGTTCCAGTAATATCCTAAGGTTGGGGATATCGGATAGCCACTTTCCGCATAATCAATGGCTGGTTGTAATGTTTCGGCTAAAGATAGCTTTCCAAACCGTTCTGACAACGCTGCCCATGCTGAAGGAGCACCCGGAACCGTAACTGGGGTCCAGCCATACAATGGAATCTCTTCATGTCCGCTTTTTTTAACCTTTTCAATTGAAATATCTTTTGGAGCAGGTCCACTAGCGTTTAACCCGTGCAGTTCACCTTTTGTCCAAACAAGCGCAAATGCATCACTACCAATTCCATTAGAAGTTGGTTCCACAACCGTTAACGTAGCAGCTGTTGCAATAGCTGCATCAATGGCATTTCCGCCTTTTTTTAATATATCTAATCCAGCTTGAGCAGCTAATGGTTGTGATGTTGCAACCATGCCTCGGTTAGCTACCGTAGTCATTCGTTGCGAAGGATAAGGATAAGCTAACGGATCAAATGATAAATTCAACATTTTCAATCTCCCCCTAAGTAATAATTTCAATCATTTTTAAAGCTAAACTAGAAAAGCAGTTTGTTTTAGTGGTATTAATCCTGTACTTTGTGTTTATCTTAGATTAAGCATGGACTCAAGGGCTAGGCGCTTTCCTTTTATAATCAAATTGTTAATAAAACACGCATCTATTCGTTATATTAATATTCAAGAGGCAATATTTATATTCGTTTGTTAATAAAATTAATAAAATTTGTTAACAAATGGTATAATATACTTCATTATATCTGAACAATAATATAAAATAAAGAAAAAGAACTAATTATAAACATCTATGTTTAATAGAAGCTACTATCACCGAGTTAAATCGATAAATATAGAAAGTAGGGAAAAGTATGAAACTTGATGAAATAGATAATAAAATACTGGAATTACTAGTTGAGGATGGAAGGCTTTCCTATACAGATATAGGTAAAGAATTAGATCTATCACGTGTTGCTGTCCGTTCGCGTGTCAATCAATTAACGGACGAAGGCATTATCGAAAAGTTCACCTGTGTCGTTAACAGCGAGAAAGTCGGCAAAAGCGTATCTGCTTTTTTTGAGGTCGATTGTGAGCCTTCCTACTTAGTCGAAGTTGCAGAAAACTTAGTAAATCATGCCGCTGTTGCAAGTTGTTATCAAATGACAGGCCCAAGTACACTCCATATGCATGTGCTCGTTAACGATTTTACTCAACTAGAAAGTTTCATCAATGAGGAGTTATATGCATTGAAGGGCATTACGCGTGTTGAGAGTCATATTTTATTACGTCGATTCAAGAGTCGTAGTGGCTTAAAATTATAACTATGTATTTAATCCATTTCACACAACCAATTGAATCAAAATGTTTCGTTGTTGATGACTGGATCATGTAATTATAAAAGACGAAAATCTGCGTGGGTGGACGCTGGAACTAGACATCTCTTAGCTCTTAAAAAAACTAGCTTTCAAGTATAATACTTGAAAGCTAGCTCATTTTATTACATATTCATTTTTCTTTTCCTAGCATACAGAACTGTTAAACCACTAACTGCTAGTAAAATCATTCCTATTAATAAATAGTTAAATAGATTCGTAGCGGTATCTGGTAGTTTTTCATCTTTCCCTGAAGTTCCATCACCATTTTGATTATCTTTACCGGCTGAAACACCTTCACCATCTGTATTATCCTGACTATCTTCACCGTCTTGCCCATTTTCACCATCTGCGCCATCCTCGCCATCTTTACCGTCTTGTCCATCTGACCCATCTGAGCCATCTTCACCATCTTGGCCGCCTTCTCCAGGAGTTTGTTCAGCCTCTACAAACACACCGTATGTGGAGAAGTGTGAAACAGCTATGGTTATGGTTTGATTTTCTTCGTCTATGTTTCCACCACGCTCTTCCCATGTTTGAGTATCTTCATTGTAATAATAGATTGCTACACCAGCTGCATCTCCACCTTCGTCATAACCCATTACTAATGAAAAATCACTATTTGGTGCTTTTGAACCTTCTGGAAATTCAAATGTAAAGGTTAAATTGTCGCCAGATGGTACGAGCCCATCATAGTTTGTTTCTTCTACATCTTTTATTTCTACTTTTAGTTTCGTTCCTACTGGTAAGTCTGCTGGCATAGTTATTTTCGCATTTGTGCCAGAAATGGTATAAGTCTTACCTGCTGCTACTTCTTGTAAATCTTGGCCGGGTATTATTTCTATTGGTTCTTCCCCATTACTTTGATCTTGAACAGTTACTTCTGTAGTAGCAGTAAATCCACCATCTTCCGTAGTAACAGTGATTACTGTTAAACCTTCCTCTATTGCTGTTACTGTCCCGCCATCACTAACTTTTGCAACATTTTCATCATTACTTGTCCATATAACATTTTTGTTTGTTGCATTTTCAGGGGTGACGTTTGCTGTAAACTGCGTTGTTTCACCTTCAGTTAACGTTACATCTTCTTGACTAACAGTTACACCGGTTACGTCAACTTCTGTACCAGGAATATACACTGGTTCAGTAATACCTTCTAAAGTCGGTTGTACTTGTTTAATAGTTCCATCTTCGTTAAAATTCATTTCATCAATTATTACTTCTCGGTTAAATCCGTTACCATCAGGAATTGCATGACGATGATAAACAATATAATAGTCATCTGTATTTGGTACATTTAATACCGAGTGATGACCTGGTCCTTTAATACCTTGATCTAAATCTTTACTCAAAATTACTTCATGCTTTTTCCAAGGTCCGTATGGAGAGTCCCCTGTTGCATACGCAACTTGATAATCCTCATCTCTTGTATCATTTTCTGACCACATTAAGTAGTATGTTCCATTGCGTTTAAATACAACGGCACCTTCTCTGAAATTGGCTGGAGTCATATTCTCTGGTTCTTCGGCAAGCGAAATCATATCTTTATTCAATTTGGCTCCCCAAAGAGATCCATTGCCCCAGTATAAATAGGACTCGCCATCATCATCTGTGAATACATACGGGTCAATCGCTTGTCCCGAATATTGTCCTCTTGGAATGAGCGGTTCACCTAACGGATCCTCAAACCCACTTGTAGGAGATGAAGATTTCGTTACACCTATCTGTTGATTGGCAGAGGAATAGTGATAAAAATATCCATCTTTTTCAGCAAATCCTGGTGCCCAAGCATTTCCAGTCGCCCACTCGACATCATCAGTAGCAAGGTCAACAATTACACCATGATCTTCCCAGTTTATTAAATCCTTTGATGAAAAGGCTTTGAATTGTGTCCCAGACCAACTTTCAAATCCGTCTGTTGTTGGATACATATAATAAGTATCACCATGAACATAGATTTGTGGGTCGGCATAGAGACCAGGTAATGTTCCTTCAGGATACATTTCCACACTAACAGTCCATTGTTGTTTGTTCCCCTCTTCATCAGTAACTGTGTACGTGACAGGATTAGTAAAGTCCTGTGCTTCACCTGATGCTGGGTTTACAGTTGAACCAGGTAACACATCTATTGTTGGTGTTAAATTTGTCACTTCAGTACCTTTACCTTTAAAGCCAAGTGAAATTGTATTTTCATCTGAATCATATTGGGTTTGCCCTTTTTGTCCTGGTATTTCAAAGCTAACAATTCCTGTTGAAGGTAGTGCCATTTCTTGAACTTCTTCTTCTGAAAGAGCACGGTTAAATACTTTCACATTATCAAAATAACCTTCAAAGTATGAATCCGCCGAATAGAAAGATTTCCCTAGATACGCTAATAAATCTGTACCTAAATCAGACATTGATGTAGTTACATCATTATTTTCATCTAGTAATCTTCCATCTTTATACATCTTCATACTAGTTGGTGTAATGACAAGATTAATATTCATCCACTTATCTTTTATAGAAGAAGTGCTAGATTTCACTTCTTGTTCGTTCTCCCAAGTATTTTCCGTAATAGCATTTCTTATTTCAGTATCTCTAGTTCTTAAGAACATATACCTGTCACTATCTTTCCCTATGGCAAACGTAAAGAAGTTTCCAGATACAGTTTCTGCTTTAATATCCATCGAAATGGATACGGTATCTCTTCCATCGAAGAAACCTTGTGGGAAAGCTGCAAATGTATTGTCCGTACCGT
Source organism: Aquibacillus rhizosphaerae (assembly GCF_030282825.1). Taxonomy (GTDB): domain Bacteria; phylum Bacillota; class Bacilli; order Bacillales; family Amphibacillaceae; genus Aquibacillus_C; species Aquibacillus_C rhizosphaerae. The sequence continues at coordinate 4,013 of NZ_JASTZU010000012.1, read as the reverse complement.
CCAAATATAATACTTGTGAATCTTTTTCTTCATCCGCAACATAAGCTGCATTCCCATTTAAAGTTCCATCATTTTCATTTCCTGAATCGTCTTCAATAGTTTCCTCTGAACTTGTTTTATCAAAGTTATACTCTAAAATTGGTTCTTCTTGTTCTGGATCAACAGGATTTGGTGTATCCAACTCTCCCCATTCAGCCTGGATTGCCTCATATTCTTCTTGTGTAACAGTTAGGACAGATCCATGTCTCTTTCTATTCGTGCCTAGAGAGCCAGAAGCTATTTCAAATTCATCTACTGAAAGATCAGATAAAATTAACGGAAGATATCCTTCCCCTGTTGAATATTGATCGACCATTAGATTCCACTCATCTCGATCATTAAATTTAAAAATTAATGGACCTTCTACTGCGTTACCTCTGATCTCATCCCAAGTAAATGCACCAACCTCCGTCCAATCACCTAATAATGTATCAGTTTTTTCTATTGTTATTTGACCATCAGCTGAGTAACGATAATACATACCATCATCTTCTATAATCGTTGTATCAATAATATGTCGATCTGATCGGTCAATAAATATTTGTGGTTCAGTAAATGTGTAGAAATCTCTTGTCTTCACATAGTAAACATCCTGAAGACTAAGATCGCCATTTTCATCTACCAATCTAGAAGCGAAAAATACAATATATTCACCAGTCTCTTCATCATATATTGCTTCTGGAGCCCAAACACATCCAGCATTTGGTAAGCCTACTTCAACCTTTCGTGGTTCAGACCAATTTACTAAATCCGTTGATTCCCATACAATAATTGACTTACTACCTGATCTTTGCGCTACATCCCAACCTTTACCACTTGCGATTCTTAAATCGGTCGCTATAAGGTAGAATTTGTCGCCTTCAGGTGAACGTAAAATGTAAGGATCCCGAACCCCTTTCTCCCCTATGTCAGATGTCAATACCGGAGACCCTTGATTTAAATCTTCCCAATTTAAACCATCTTCACTGCCCGCAAAATAAATCTGCTCTCCATTTGAGCTTTCGCCAGTGAAATGTGTCATTAAATATGCATCATAGTCCTCTTCTTCTTCTGCTGCTTTTGCTTTTACAATAAGCGGAATTTCCTTTGTTTCACTCATATCTTTATACGTAATTGTAGCTGTTACTGTCACTTGTGTATCTGAATCCTGTCTTATTACCACACCCGCTGGAATTTCACCATTAGGTCCAGTTGCTTCATCCATAACGATTGATGGCTCAGATGACACCCAAGCAAAGGTTACACCATCGTCATTACTTGTAGGCAACGTAATGTTACCTCGAACATCATTTGCATTTGGAATTTCCAGGTTATCGACTGCGTTTTGAAAGATCTCTTCATCAGTTAGTTCAGATAATCCAGCGTTCTGTCTAACCTCTTTTTCTGATAATGTATAGTTGTACACTTTAAAATCAGCTAATTGACCAGTAAATGCTGGATCAGGTGTGTACAACGATCTCCCAATATATCCAATAAAGTCCTCTGCATCTACACCGTTTGAAAGTATATCCGTAACAGAGTATGTATGAGGAAGTGTTCCTACAGGTTCTCCATTAATGTAAATTGATATATTTCCATCCGCAAATGTAGCTGTGAATGTACTATATTCTCCTGATTGGAGTGTAGCATCTTGGAACAGCAGTTCATCTGCATCATCTTTAATCCCGAAACGAACAGTTCCATCACCCTGTTTCGGGTTTAAAAAGACATAATTATTTACATTGGGATATTCTGCTTCTTTTGTTCCTAGAGTATAAAGCCAGTGGTTAGCGTTCGTGCTTGTACTAAAAGTTGTTTCAATTGAAAATGTTTCATCTTCAATAAGTCCTGATGGTAGTTTTACATATTTGGACTTGTCTCCAGTAAAATTAAGAATGGTATCATCTTGTTCAGTAATGAAATCATCTTCCTCAAAACCAACATATTCTGCATCTAATCCATTACCTGTAACATCCGTTAATTTACCATCAGCTTGTGACATATCATAGTGGGCAATCAAACTACCTTCCATACTTTCACCACTTTCAATTTCATCTGCTAGCATCGATTTTGTCGGAAGTAATGAAAAAAACATTAACACACACATCAATATGGAAATCTGCTTTTTAAACTTCATACCTTTCCCCCTCCTTGATTAGCAACATAAGAACTTGGTTTTGGTTTTGTTTCATTAATAAATATTTGCATCTTGAAAACCACACTTATCTAAAACTAAATCGAACCCTATTGAAAGCGCTTAATTAATTTGAATGCTCTATTGTAGAAATACTGAATTGGACTATTTACAGGCCTCACCTCCTCCAAATAAAAGTCACGAATCAACTATATATATTGAAATTCTTCCTTTAATAAACTAGGAGATAATATAACAGTGGCTATTATGTATGCATTTGAAATTCAAAAGATATTTAAATCTGTTTACGTATATTTTTAGGTGTTTATTCCTGTGGTTTCTAAGAGGGAGAGATAACTAAGGATAAAAAAATGTTTGTGAAACTTTTTCACTTAATTGGATAACTTTCATAATTACATTTTCCTGCAATCAACAACGCAATATTATTGAAGTGACGACAGTCTCTTGGATTAACAATAACTCTAATAAATAGATAGAGTTATAAAAATAATGTAAGCGTTAACAATGCTTCGAATTAATTTAGTTAGAAAAATATTACACTTCTCTTCTATCATAGCAGGAAACTATATTCCTTAAAGTAGATATTTTTTTGAGTATTGTGTGTTATTTATCATTTTTAAAGGATTTATATAAAAATGTGATTCGTTTATAAACTATTCTTATTAATATTTATCTGAGTCAAATTCATAATTACCTTATTCGGTCATCTATGGCAATATATAGTTTGGAAATGATTTCATCCAACTATATATTGCCATAGATGACAACAAGATTGGTATTATGAATTTGATTAATCTACTAAGTATTTCTTATATCTTCGCCAATACAAAAAAGTAAGCTTCCAAGTCATTAAACTTGGAAGCCACTACTTTACTCTTACTTCATATTCATTTTTCTTTTTCTAGCATACAACGCTGTTAAGCCACCGGCTACTAGTAAAATCATACCTATTAATAGGTAGTTAAATAGATTGGTTGCTGTATTTGGTAGTTTTTCATCTTTTCCTGAAGCTTCATCACCATCTTGATTATCATCTCCGGCTTGATCACCTGCACCATCTTGGCCATCTTCTCCGGCTTCACCATCTGTGCCGTCTTGGCCGTCTTCACCAGGTTGGCCATCTTCACCGTCTTGACCGTCTTCACCGGGTTGACCGTCTCCACCGTCTTGATCGTCATCTGGTGTTTCAACAAATACACCATACGTAGAGAAGTGTGGAACTGCTAACATTATGACTTGATTTTCTTCATCTACTTCACCACCACGAAGCTCCCACTTATCCTCGGCTTCGTTATAGTAGTAGATTGCTAGTTGTTCCGTATCAGCACCGGTATCATAACCTAATGTTAATTGGAAACTTTCACTTGGTTCTGTGGATCCTTCGGGATATTCAAACGTAAACGTTAACTGTTCACCTGATGGTGTTAAGCCTTCGTAATTCGTTTCTTCAATATCTTTCGTGTCCACTTTCATTTTTGTTCCTACTGGTAAATCTGCTGGCATCGTTACTTTTGCACTTGTACCTGTAACCGTATATGTTTCACCTGCTTCTACCTCTTGTGAATCTCCACCTAATGTTAATTCATTCCTATCATCACCTGGTGTAGTATCAGTTGCTTCTTCTACAGTTACTTCGCTAGTTGCCATATGACCGCCGTCAGCTGTAGTCACTGTAATGAATGCAGTACCAGCTTTAACTGCAGTTACGTTACCACTTTCATCGACAGTTGCTACTTCTTCATTACTGCTAACCCATGCGACTGCTTTATTAACTGCTGTATCCGGAATTACCGTTGCTGTTAACTGACTTGATTCACCTTCAGTCAATTCTACGGTTTCC
>NZ_JASTZU010000011.1 GCF_030282825.1 Aquibacillus rhizosphaerae | reverse complement strand
GTCATAAAACAAGGTTGAACGGGCAAATCCAGCCACGGGAAGGACATATCCGCCCAGCGACAGGACGCCTGCCGTGGTGTGAGCATAAACCACGCTTTAAAGTAGATAACCCCGGCATGAGCGGTCATAAAACAAGGTTGAACGGGCAAATCCAGCCACGGGGAGGACATATCCGCCCAGCGACAGGACGCCTGCCGGTGTGAGCATAAACCACGCTTTAAAGTAGATAACCCCGGCATGAGCGGTCATAAAGCATGTTTGAACGGGCATATCCAACGATATGCCCGTTCAGCTCTGAGATATCTACTTTGAAATCTACTAATATGACCTTTCAACATCATTAAATGCCCATTCAATTCAATGATTAAAAATATCTTTACTTTCACTATTTTTAAATGGTAATATATTCTTTAAAAACTATATAGAGAAGTGTGGGGGGGAACGAAGTGATTAGACAGTTAACGGAAGCAGATAATCAGCAGTGTCAGCAACTTATTCAACAAAGGCCAGCCGAAAATTTATTTATTATTGGGGATATTGAGGCGTATGGTTACAAGCAAACTTTTCAAAAAATATGGGGAGATTTTGATAATCAAAATCAATTAAGAGCTGTTCTATTAAAATATGAAAAAAATTATCTGCCTTTTTCACTTGATGAATATAATGCAGCAGGATTTGCAGCTATTATGAATCAGGATGATGATTTTAAGATGCTTTCAGGATTAAAGCAAGTTACTGAAAAGTTAGAACCATTCCTCTCCAGGAAGATCACACAGAAAAAACAACTATATTATGCAAAATGTACAAATACATCTCAGATGGAAGAAATAGAAGCAGATGATATTAAACAGGTTAGTTTCGATGATTTACCAAGGCTAAAAGAATTGTTAACGAGCATACCCGAATTTGATAATATTCAGTTTAATGTAGAAAGCAAAAAAAGAAACATGGAACAGGGTGTAACACGTGCTTACTATATTGAAAGTGATGGCAAGATGGTGTCAACTGCATCTACGACTGCAGAAAATAGTAAGTCGGCGATGATCGTTGCCGTTGCAACAGATGAACAATATAAAAAAAGAGGTTATGCATCAAAATGTGTTACCAAACTCTGTTTGGATGTCTTAAATGAAGGTAAGGAATTGTGTTTGTTTTATGATAATCCAACCGCAGGCAAGATCTATAAACGAATTGGTTTTGAGGATATTGGTTATTGGACGATGTATTACTTTGACTGAGCTTAAACCTTTAAAGAAAAGGTTTAAGCTCAGCTGAAAAAATTTCGTATCATTGGTTCAAGGGCTTGGAAAACTTTAAATCCTAAATACACACCAACTATTCCGACTACCCCTGCAAGTGCGGGGGGAGCTGGGATTGGTAGTTTGAGTAGTGCAAATAAAAATCCTACGATGGTTCCAGTAAGTAAAGCTAGTATTACTTCTCCCACAGTATTTCCTCCTATAACAATGGCTTAATACATGCAGCAATTAAGCCAGATAATTTAGTCGTGATCGGTTGTTTGTTCATCCATTGTTCTGTTAACGAATTACTTGCTTGCATATCTTTAAAAAACGCTTCGCGAATCTCTTTAACAAATTTGGGATTTGTATCGATTACCATATTAATTTCCTTATTTAGCATGACACTGCGGTTGTCAAAATTAGCAGTACCGATATCGCAAAAGGACTCATCAATAATAATAACTTTTGCATGATAAAAACCATTTGTATATAAATAGCCTTTCCCACCTGCTTGAAGCAACTTTCGATAATAGGGAAATGCAGCAGGCTTAACGAAAGGATGATCACCTTTTATCGGAACAAGTAAATTGACTTCTACCCCGCGATTAAGAGCGGCAATAATTGCTTCAAACATCCGTTCACTTGGAATGAAATAGGGCGATCCAATTAAAATTTCTGATTTAGCTTGATTGATCCAAGCAACAAACTTACCTTCCAACTGACCGCTTTCGGTGACGATAAGTTTAAGCGCTTGGTCTTCGTTTGGGACATCTGATTTACGTTCAATAGTAGGTGTAATTACCTGCCCTTTAGCTGAATCCCAGTCGTAATCAAATACTTGCGATAAGCTGTTAACAACATCTCCGGTAACTTTTAGATGATAATCTCTCCACGGACCGAATTTTGTGTCCTTGCCTAGATATTCTTCGCCGACGTTAAATCCTCCAAAATAACCGATTTGTTTATCTATAACTGTAATTTTTCGATGATTACGGCGATTTAGTTTGTAAAAAAAGTAAGGAAACGATGGTTTATCACTATATTGAAATTGAACACCATTCGACTCTAGGCCTTTTATAACATCTCTTTTTAAAGAAAAACTTCCCATGTAATCGACAAGTAAACGCACATTAACTCCTTCATCTACTTTTTGTTTAAGTAAATGATACAATTGTGTACTGATATTGTCATTTCCAACGATAAAAAACATAATGTCAATGGATGTTTTAGCTTTTTCTATCTCCGAAAAATAAGATGAAAATAAATCATTTCCATTCGTAAATAACTCGTAATCTGCATCATTAATACCAAAATCAAAATGAGGAGCTTTATTTTGATACATCCGTTTTCCTAGATGAAAATCGATAACTAACAATACGATAATGACTAGTAATGTTAGGATAATGGTGAGTGGTATCAAATATATTCTCCTTTCAAAGCCTTTCTAAAATTACTATTCCCATTTGCAATGTAATTAATTAAATAAAAAAGAAAAATATTGACTGAATGTTCATTCATAATTTACAGTATACATATAGGGATGGGGGAAACGACTTTTACTACAAGGGGGAGTATAGATGAATGAACTGCTAATTATAAATTGGTTATTGTTTTTGGCTGTAACTGTATATGCAGGATATTTATTCGCAAGGGTGATTCGAACTCGAATTGCTTATATTAAATTAGGGAAAAAAGAAAATTTTGATGGGCAAATTAAACAGCGTTTAACTAACATTATGGTCAATGTATTTGGTCAAAAGAAGTTATTGAAAGATAAAAAGTCTGGTATCATCCATGTGATGATGTTCTATGGCTTTATTATGGTCCAGTTTGGTGCGATAGATTTTATTTATAAAGGACTAGTTCCAGGTGGACATCTACCTTTAGGGATTTTCTATCCAGCATTTACTTTTTTTCAAGAGTTAGTCACTGTGATGATCCTGCTTGCCGTGGTTCTTGCTTTTTACAGGCGCTACGTTGAAAAGCTAGTTCGACTAAAAAGAGGATTTAAAGCAGGCCTTGTGTTGCTATTTATCGGTTCGCTTATGTTATCTGTTTTATTTGGAAATGGGATGGAATTGATCACACACGGGGAGCAGGGTTCTTGGACAGAGCCAATTGCGACATTAATTGCAAACGCTTTCTTTTTTGTGGGTCCATCAGTTGCGGGCATTCTTTTCTTTATTAGTTGGTGGATTCACTTACTTGTGTTACTTAGCTTTCTAGTTTACGTCCCTCAATCAAAGCATGCACATCTAATAGCCGCCCCGGTAAACGTGTTTTTTAGTAAACAAACGAACCCGGGAAAGCTAGAGAAAATCGATTTTGATTTGGACGAAGAAGATGCGGAGCATGCTACATTTGGAGTTGGAAAAATAGAAGACTTTAAGCAACTGCAAATGATTGATTTCTACGCTTGTGTAGAATGTGGACGCTGTACCAATGTTTGTCCAGCAACTGCAACAGGGAAAATTCTATCGCCAATGGACTTAATTATTAAACTTCGAGACCAGTTAACACTCACCGGTGCCGCTGTTACTGGAAAGTCACCATGGGTTCCAACACAAGCATTTGCAAATACTCAAGGTAACCAATTAGCTGGCATGGCTAAAGTAGGCCAGACAGCTACAGATGAAGTAGCTGCAGGTCTGGATGGAGAACATGCTTCTAACCTGATTGGGGATGTCATTACAGAGGAAGAACTGTGGGCGTGTACAACGTGCCGTAATTGCGAAGATCAATGTCCAGTTATGAATGAACATGTTGATAAAATTATCGACTTAAGGCGTTATCTAGTACTTACTCAGGGAAAGATGGATCCAGATGCGCAAAGGGCGATGCTTAATATTGAGCGTCAAGGAAATCCGTGGGGACTTTCAAAGCGTGAACGAGAAAATTGGAGAGATTTAGATTCAACTACTACGATTCCAACGGTCAAAGAATTAAAGAAGCAAGGAGAAAGTTTTGACTATTTATTTTGGGTTAGTTCGATGGGTGCGTATGATAGTCGTAGTCAAAAAATCGCTATAGCATTTGCAAAATTAATGCAAGAGGCAGGAATTAAGTTTGCGATACTCGGTAATAAAGAAGCAAATTCAGGGGACACTGCTCGTCGGTTAGGAAATGAATTTTTATTTCAGGAACTCGCTGAGAAAAATATAAAAGAATTCGAAAAAAATGATGTCAAAAAAATAGTTACCATTGATCCACACGCGTATAATATTTTCAAAAATGAATATCCTGATTTTGGATTTGAAGCAGAAGTGTATCACCATACACAATTATTATATGATTGGATCGAGCAAGGCCTAATTGTTCCAACAAAGGAAATCAAGGAAACGTTAACGTATCACGACTCTTGTTACCTCGGTAGGTACAATGGTGTTTATGATCCACCACGAGAAATACTAAAAGCAATCCCAGGCATTACACTTGTTGAGATGGACCGAAACCGAGAGAATGGCATGTGTTGTGGTGCTGGAGGTGGCTTAATGTGGATGGAAGATAATACTGGTAATCGGATCAATGAAGCACGAACGGAACAGGCAATGAAAGTAAAACCAACAATGATCTCTAGTGCGTGTCCATTTTGTTTAACGATGTTAAGTGATGGTACAAAGGCAAAACAAGTAGAGGATGATATCGGAACAATGGATGTGGCAGAAATATTGGCCCTATCAGTATGTGGGAATAAAATAGAGCAAACAGCCATTTGAGCTATAGTTAGGGGCTTAGTTTTCGAGTGAAGGAAGGGGTGCAAATAGCATAACGGGTTCCGTTAACTATCGCAAAACCCGAAATTATATTAAAAATGTACCTAGATTTGTATAATAAATTGTGCCGTTTTTTGTAGATGTATTTGTAATTAAAATTAAAAAAATCTCAGTTCACTGAACTGAGATTTTTCTTCTATTTACATTCATAAGCTTATTAAACTAAAGCTCCTTTAGCACAAGAAACATAAGGATGTTCAACCAATTCGTTTTGTGCGGTTCATTTTTTGTTATTTACAAGAAGCAATACAACCGCTGAGACAAATCCAATAATGTTAATTAAATAATGAACTTTGGAAATGCCCAAAAGAATTATGCTGGCGAAAATTAGAATATTGTTCTCATTTTTATTTTTAATAGTTTTAAATAAGCGGTAAATTAAAATAGCGCTTATTATAAAATATCCAATTAAAGGAATATGGTATATCGCTTGCAATTCAATCCATTCCAGATCAATTATTTATTAAACTTTTCAGGACTTTTAACATAACTTTCTTTTATGTAACCACAGTCTGCACAAAATACATGCAAAATTTCAGAACCCATATTAAAAATGTTTCTACCCTCTGGAAATATATTTGCTTGATTATGCTGTGTACCTTTTAATGTGTTATTGTTTCCGCATTTTGGACATTCATAATTTTGGTAATCCACTTTTATCTACTCCTTTAATATACATACGAATAAATATCATAAAACTTTTTTTACATTCATAATAGTTTCGGGAATATATGTTAGAGTAAATGTATAAGTTTTAAAAATCTTAATTTGATCCAGATTGCCAATGACCTGTGAAAAATTCATTGATGACGGAGGGGCGGAATGAAACTACCAAATTGTAAGGTGTGTAAACGTCCATTTGGCTGGAAAAAAGTCTATACTTCCCTATGGAATTCTAATAGGAAAGCGTAATGTAATCAGTGCGGAACAATACATAGAATAACGTCACGTTCAAAATGTATATCCTTGCTCGTATTAATACCTATGCTCTCATTAGGTATGGTGTTAAATAATCTATTCGCATTCTCTCCTTTATTTGTTGTGTTGGGACTTTCATCAATACTTTTTCTTGGTCTTCTAATTTCATTATTTTCGCCCTATTTGGCAAATCACGCAGATATTTAAAGTTATCAGGTGCGTTTGACGTGATAATAAGGTAACATAGAGTTAATAAGTAGAGTGCTATTTGTTCGTAAAAGGTAACGTTTGCAAATAAGTGCTCGAATGAAAAAGTAGAGGTGTTTAGATTGCAAAAGTTAGTGTTTTTTGTTGGAGTAGCAGGGACGGGAAAAACAACCGTCGCAGAAAAAATTGCTGTACATAAAGCCTGTGCATTTCTTGATCGTGACACAGTCGGTGGAAGGTTTGTTGAGAAATTTTTGGAAGATAACGGGTTAGATAAGGACGACCGTGATTCTGAGTTTTATAAAGCAAACCTTAGAGATTTAGAGTACGACACGACAAAGGATATTTGTATTGAGAATTTAGCAGCTGGTCAAAATGTATTTATGATTTCACCATTTACTGCTGAATTAAAAAACAAACAATGGATAGAAGATGTACTTCAAGCAAGTAACAAAACAAAAGATGAAGTAGATGTGAAAGTGATTGTCGTTACACTAAGTGATATTGAAACACAGAAAAATAGAATTGAAGAACGTGGAACCATCCGAGATACATGGAAACTAGAAAACTGGAGTTCATATGAAACAAGAGTAGATTTTGTACCTACAATAAATTGGGACATACCAGAGTCGAGTGTTAACATTTTTGATAACTCAGGTGAACTAACAGAAGAAAAAGTAAAAGGGCTTATTCAGTTTATAGAACAATAAATAAAAAAAACAGATGATCATTAGCTGATCATCTGTTTTTTTACAGAACCTAGCTAAGCTTATCGAGCGCTAATACAAGCGCTTGCGACAAAGCTCTTTATTTTCTCCAACGCAACAAATAACGCTCCAATTGTGTGAGAATTGTCATGACGATGGTTACGATCAGACCAATAAATAAGATACCTGCAACAACTCTTGTATAATTTCCAAAGTCGGTTGCTAGTTTTACATAGTAACCGATACCGGCATTGGCGCCAATCATTTCAGCAGCAGTAAGTAAAATGAAACTTAAGATCATCCCAATGGTTAAACCAGTAAATATAGAAGGAAGTGCAGCAGGGAAAATAATCTTTCTAAATAATGTCCAATTGTTTAACCCCAATGTGCGTGCAGAATCAATATACCTTCTGTCTATCCCAGCAACACCATTTAATGCAGCAACAAAGATTGGCCAAAAAGCGCCAATGAAGATAACAAATATGGACGATGCTCTAAATGAAGGTAATATTGCAATAGCGTAAGGGATCAATACGATTGGCGGAATCGGCGCTAAGACGCTTGCGATTGGTCGCATAATTCTATCCAAACGTCCAAACCATGCGCTGATGATACCGAGTGGTATGGCCAAACAAACAGCAAGTAAAAACCCTGATGCAAGTAACCTAATTGAAGCAAGCAAATGTAATACTAAATCAGGTGCATCCTTTTTAAATTGTTGCATTACTTCTCCCGGTGTAGGGTAAATAAAGCTAGTTAAAATTTCAAACCGGTTTGTTGATAATTCCCAAAGGATAAGCAGTACGAATATAATAGAAATTATATCTGAGGTAACTTGCTTGTATATTGGGTGTTTATAAAAAATAAATGAAATAAAAATAAATAGCACGTATATACTAACAAATAAACCAATGATAGAGCCGTTCTCCACCCCATCTTCAACGGAAGGAAGTAAGATAGTTAGAAGAATGGCAAAACCTGTTAAGATGGTAGGTAGTATAAGATGACGTAATGACTTCATGTAGAGCCCTCCTAAACCTTTCCTTCTATCGCTTCTAGCAATTGATTTCGTATCGTTAAATATTCTGTGTCTGCTTCCAAGCTTTGACGATTCCTTGGTCGCTTAAAGGTAATCTCTTTTGCTAATATAGCTTCACCCTCGTGTAAGACAATAACGCGATCCGATAAATAAATAGCTTCTTCGATATTGTGTGTGACTAGTACAATCGTTTTTCGTGATTTTTCTTTTTCCCATAGATCCAATAGAAGTTGTTGCAGGTGCTTTCGTGTAATTTCATCGACTGCAGCAAAGGGCTCATCCATTAAAAAAATGGGCGAATCAAGTGCAAACATTCTAGCTATGGCAACACGCTGTTGCATACCACCAGATACTTTAGATGGATACACATGCTGTGATTTCCCTTTAATCCCAACTTTGTCGAGTAATTCCTTAGCCCTTTCTATTAATGCTTTTTTTGGTAAATCTGCCTTTTGTGCTAGGGCGAAACGAACATTTTCCAAATTAGACATCCACGGAAATAGTGAGTAGTTTTGGAAAACAACTCCCCTGTCAGTGCCAGGTTTTGTAATGATTTCATCATCAACTTTAAAGGCACCAAGGGACGGCTCGATTAAACCAGCCGCCACATTTAATGCTGTAGATTTACCACACCCAGAGGGTCCGATAAAGGATATAATTTCACCTGAGTTTATGGTGAGGTTTAAATTCTTGATTGCTTGGTGTCCATTTGACTCGTATGTGACGCCTACATTTTCATAAACGATTGTGCTCAAGCTAAACTCCTCCTACAAATCTAGGTTCCTGTCTTCATAACGATCAATCAATTGATCGTAATATGGATTATCGGTATCTTGTTCCATGACATTATCTAACGCTTGCTTATATACATCGATATTGATGATGTCAGAAACATCACGACTTTCTTCAAGATAACCAATGTTTACCATTGTGTCCCTAAAAGCAAGAATCGCTTCTTTATCAGGATCAGCAGTCTGAATTAAATAATCACTATATAAGTCTTTTTCGATGATTTCTTCATCGACATCGATATACTTAGCAACGTCTTTTATAACACTGTCCTTATTGTTTTCATCCTGTAAGAATGCTTCTGCTTTAATCATTGCTTCCATAAAACCAACATAAAGGTCTGGATTCTCCTCAAACTTACTTGGATTCGCAATAAGACGTCCACATACGTGTTCAGGGAAGTAATCATCGCTATAGGATACGATTTCTAAACCTTCTTGTTTTGCCTTTTCAACAAACGGCACCCATACAACACCAGCATCAACTTCACCTTGATTAACCGCAGTGATTACATCAGCAGGGCTTTGCATCTCGATGATTTCTAGATCTTCTTCCCAATCTAATCCAGCCTCCGCTAAAGCGCCTCTCCAAACAACATCACCTGTTGCGAGTGATACAGTAGCAACCTTTTTACCAGCAAAATTAGCAGGGTCTTTTAATGCTTCGGCCTGGTCAGCCTTTGCTACAACTCCTGCACCAGTTCCCATTTGTCCACCAAAGAAAATGAATTCAGCACCCTCTTCTTCAAACTTAAGTGGAGCAGCAGTTCCAAATGTACCAACATCTAATTGTCCAGCTGCAACAGCATTAATCCCTTCTCCACTATTGTTAAATGAACTTAACGTAATATCTAATCCAGCTTCTTCAAAAAATCCTTCTTCTTCAGCAATATAATAAAGACTGTGTCCAGTTGTTGGTAAGTAACCGACTTTAACAGGTGTAAGTTCGTCTGTTTCACCTTCACTGTTAGTATCACCAGCATTCTCAGTACCGGTAGCACTTTGACACCCTGTTACGAATAAAATAAAAACTAGTAAACTAAATAATGGCTTTGCAAATCTCATGATTTATGACACTCCTTCTGTAAAATATAAAGATTAGAATAGCTAAATAGTGAACGAAAAAGCCCCCTTCTCATGGAAGGGGGCTGTATGCACGATATACAATCCTCTTCCTCATCTGCAGGTACAACTGAAAAGTTCAGGTTGTAGCCACTGAAATTAGCACCGTTGCAATACAATGATTGCATGGTTGCTGAAGCTTCGTAGGGTCAGTCCCTCAGCCTCTCTTGATAAGGAAATTTCAAACTATTTAGTTTTTTCGATTTTCTAGAATTTTACGTGGTAATTAATAATTTGTCAATCACTTAAATCAATTTCATAATACCAATACTGTATTCACCTGCAACAATGTATAGTTGGATAAACATTTCCAAACTATACATTGTCGCAGATGAAAGAACAAGGTAATTATGAAATTAATCATTAAAGGGTATATTTTGAAAAATAAAAATGTTAACGTTTGCATTTATTCTCCAGTAATGATTGTCGATTTTTTCTATTGAATAATAAAAGGGTATAGGTTAGAATTTACACTAATTAAATAAAATTCTTATCTTGAGTGGTGGAGGGACTGGCCCTATGAAACCCGGCAACCGTCAATTATTTTGAAAAGGTGCCAATTCCTGCAGGATATTTTATCTTGAAAGATGAGAAGAGAACGTCCACTGTAGACAAAACTCTCTTCTTAAACTGGAAGCGAGTTTTTTATTTTTCTAGATTAATCAATTTCATAATACCATTATCGTCACTTAGACTGAATAAGGTAATTATGAAATTGACTCAGATAAGGTAGGTTTTACGGAATCTCGCTCTAATTTTTAGAAAAAACGATATCTTATCGCTTTAGCAGATAACATGCTTTGCGGATACAGCCATAGCCTAATTAGAAGCGGAACAAGAAAAGAACAATATAGCGATAAATTCGCTAGTATGTATACTTAATTTTTGCAACAATATGACTATTCACATAAAAGGGGCGAGAAAGATGTTGAAACCAATTATTAATGCAAAAGACGCTGTCAAACACGTGGAAGATGGTGCAGTGATCATGTTTGGTGGATTTTTAAATGCTGCGGAAACATTAGTGGACGCATTAGTAGAAGCAAACGTTAAAAACTTAACGATTATTAGTAACGATACATGTTATGAAAATACAGGTGTTGGCAAGTTAATAAAAAATAAGCAAGTCAAAAAAGCAATCACCTGTCATATTGGTACAAATCCGGAAACACAACGACAAATGAATGCAGGTGAGTTGGAAGTAGAGATTGTTCCAATGGGTACGCTTGTCGAGAAGGTCCGTGCTGGAGGAACCGGGTTGGGTGGAGTATTAACACCAACCGGACTCGGAACGAAGATTGCAGAACGAAAACAAATAATAGAAGTGAACGGACAGTCATTTATCGTAGAGCCTGCATTAAAGGCTGACATCGCCTTTATTCAGGCAAGTATTTGCGATAAAAAAGGAAACTTATTTCATAAGGGAACAACGCGTAACTGGAACCCAATTATGGCAATGGCTGCTGAGACAGTAATAGTAGAAACAGATAGTCTTGTTGAGGTAGGCCACTTAGACCCGGAAACAGTTCATACGCCAAATATTTTTATCGATTATATCGTGTGCAAAGAAGGGAGCAAAATCTCATGACCTTAAATTCTAGAGAAGTAATTGCGTCAAGAGTTGCCAAGGAATTACATGATGGCGATCTTGTGAACCTCGGTATCGGGTTACCTACTTTAGTAGCGAATTTTATTCCTGATGAGATTGAAATAATTTTACAATCGGAAAATGGAATGATTGGAATGGGACGGTCCCCGGAGGAAGGATTTGAAGACCCAGATTTATTTAATGCGGGTGGTCAGCCGGTAACTGTTAAACAAGGTGGAGCTTTTTTTGATTCTTCCCTATCACTCGGAATTATCCGAGGTGGTCACGTTGATTTAACAGTGTTAGGAGCATTAGAAGTTGATCAGCACGGCAATTTAGCTAGTTGGTCTATTCCAGGGGTATTTTCACCTGGAGTTGGTGGATCGATGGATTTGGTAGTTGGCGCTAAAAAAGTAATCGTTGCAACAGCTCATACAAACAAATCTGGAGCTTCTAAAATATTGAAACAGTGTAAATTGCCACTTACTGCAGCAGGGAAAGTAAATGTTATTGTTACAGAATTAGCTGTATTTGAAGTGAAAGAAGACGGTTTATATTTAAAAGAGTTACAGCCGGGGGTTACATTAGCCGAAGTGAAAGATAAGACGGAAGCGGAATTTACCATATCGAAACAATTGCTAGCGGAAATACAAGTATAAGTCAGCCTCACTAACGAAATGTTTGAATTATATAAAAAGGATGAGATGAATGGAATATATTACGTATCAACAAGATGCAAAAATTGGCTATGTTACATTAGATAATGATAAGCAGCGGAATGCACTATCTGCTCCACTTATCGAAGAATTAAACACATTACTAGCACAAATAGGCGAAAAAAGTGATGTGCATGTCGTCATTATTCAAGCAGCCGGTAAAGTATTTAGCTCTGGTCATAATCTTCGAGAAATTGAAGGTCAAACATCACAAGAAAATCTAGCATTATTTAAAAAGTGTGAACAACTTATGAAAACAATGAGAGATATCCCACAAGTAATTATTTCTAAAGTTCACGGCATTGCGACTGCTGCTGGCTGCCAATTGGTTGCCGCAAGTGATTTAGCTGTTGCGAGTGAGAAGGCGAGTTTCGGAGCACCAGGTGTTCACATTGGTCTGTTTTGTAGTACACCTGCTGTTTTTATTAGTAGAAATGTTGGCAGAAAAAAAGCCGCAGAAATGCTTTTTAGTGGCGATCTAATTCCAGCAGAAGATGCATTGGCACATGGTTTAGTAAATAAAGTAGTAGCGCATGAACAACTAGATCAAGTTACATTAGACCTTGCTAAATCAGTTAGTCGTCACAGTTTATCGACACTAGCTATTGGTAAGAAAGAATTTTATCAGCAATTAAATATGGAGGACTTTCAAGCGCTTAATTATGCCTCTGAAGTTATCGCACTTAATAGTGAGCACGAAGATGCCAAAGAAGGAATCCGAGCATTTATTGAGAAAAGACAACCAAGCTGGAGAGAAGAATAATACTTGTTACGCACAAGCCCAACGGGTACGAATTTGTTTCATGAATTCGTGCCCGTTTATAATTTCTAAACGATGGGTATTACTTTATATTGTTCGAAAAAGTTTGATTAGAGGATATATCTACAGTTTTAAAAAATATAATAATGGTGCAGGCTAGGAGCGTAGCATATTGCATTTTGATTTTTATAACAATATAATGTATGGTAGGCTTTGCAATTTAAAGTAAATTTTACATAAAAGACGTACAACTTGCCTGAGGAAATCAAGGGAATAGAAAGCTTTCACTAGCTAATCCGTAGTGATTAGCGTGAATTTAATAATCACATAAAGGGAGTGCTTTGTCCGTGAGCTTAAAAAAATATAGCAGTCAAGAAATAGCAGAAAGATCTATGATTGAGTTAGCAAACTTAATTTTAATTGAAAAAAATAAAGCAACAGACTTCAGAGAAGTATATGATGAAATCGTAGAACTAAAAGGATTTACAAAAAAACAAAAAGAAGAATACATTTCTCAGTTTTATACTGATTTAAACATTGATGGCCGTTTTATGACGATGGGTTCTAATCTGTGGGGACTAAAAAGTTGGTACACTGTTGAACAATTTGATGAAGAAATAACAGCAGCGCCAAAGAAAAAGAAGAAAAAGAAAAAAGCAGCTACGAAACGAAAAGCTAAGGTCAAAGAACCTGTAGAAGAAGATTTAGACGAAGAAGATTTAGACTTTGATGATGTCGATTTAGACGAAGAGTTAGATGATTATGACGATGATGATCTAGATGATGCTTCAGATAGTGATGATTATGACGATTTTGATGACGATGAAAGTGATGATACTACATCAGATGAAGACGATGATGAAGAGGATGAAGACTAAAAACGTGCTTGACTTTCCAAATACAAATAAGTAAAATTCTATTTGGGCTCCATTCGTTTATTTATAAAAGCGTTCCCCTGTTTCAAGGGGAGCGCTTTATTTTATTTCGATGAATAGTAGGATGCTATGTTTAAATATATTGTGTTATTCACATATGAAACTTTATCTAATAACAAAAATGTTTTAAACTATCCTAATTTTTGTACTAACAACGATTTTTTGTAATAGCGCATGATTAATGTATTGTTATTCCAATACTAACAAAATAAAAATATAGAAAGAGGGATATAGGTGACAAATTATATCTTTGTAACAGGTGGGGTAGTTTCGTCAATTGGTAAAGGAATCACAGCAGCATCATTGGGTAGATTGTTAAAGAATAGAGGGCTTAAGGTAACGATACAAAAGTTCGATCCTTATATAAATGTGGACCCAGGAACAATGAGTCCCTACCAACATGGTGAAGTATTTGTAACCGAAGATGGTGCAGAAACAGATCTAGACTTGGGTCACTATGAACGTTTCATTGATATAAATTTAAGCAAGTACAGCAATATTACAACAGGTAAGATCTATTCCACCGTAATTAGGAAAGAACGACGTGGCGACTACCTTGGTGGGACTGTGCAAGTTATCCCTCATATTACGAATGAAATTAAAGATAAAGTATTTGAAGCTGGTAAACAAACAAACGCAGACGTTGTAATTACTGAAATTGGCGGAACTGTTGGAGATATTGAATCACTTCCATTCCTTGAAGCCATTCGCCAAATAAAAAGTGATATTGGTAGAGACAATGTCATGTATATTCATTGTACACTTGTACCATATATCAAAGCAGCCGGTGAACTTAAAACAAAGCCAACCCAACATAGTGTAAAAGAACTACGTTCGCTTGGTATCCAACCAGATGTGATTGTTCTTCGTACAGAGATGGAAATTAGTCAAGAAATGAAAGAAAAAATTGCGCTATTCTGTGATATCGATGAAAAAGCAGTAGTCGAAATGCGAGATGCAGATACGTTATACCATATCCCTCTAGCATTACAAGAACAAAAATTAGACCAGCTAACATGTGATCACTTCGGTCTTAATTGTGGACAAGCGGATATGACGGAATGGATGGAAATAGTAGAACGTGTACAAAATTTATCGAAAAAAATTACCATTGGCCTTGTTGGAAAATATGTTGAGTTGCCAGATGCTTATATTTCTGTTGTGGAGTCATTAAAACATGCAGGGTTCGCTTTTGATGCGGATATTGATATTCGTTGGATCAATGCGGAAGAAGTAGATGAACAAAATGTAGTTGAGCAACTACAAGGTGTCGATGGAATCCTTGTTCCTGGTGGATTTGGAGACCGTGGAATTGAAGGTAAAATTGAAGCAATTCGTTTTGCTAGAGAAGAGCAGATTCCGTTTTTAGGTATTTGCCTTGGAATGCAACTAGCAACGGTGGAATTCGCGCGTAATGTAGTTGGTTTAGTAAATGCACATTCTGCAGAATTTGATCCAGAAACACCTTATCCAATTATTGACTTATTGCCAGAGCAAAAGGATGTATCTGATATGGGTGGAACATTGCGCCTAGGTGTATATCCATGCCGGTTAAAAGAAGGTACTAAAACGAGAGAAGTGTACAATGACGAAGATGTCATTTATGAGCGACATCGTCACCGTTTTGAATTCAACAATCAGTTTAGAGATCAAATGGAAGAGAAAGGATTTATCTTTTCTGGTACAAGCCCTGATGGCCGATTAATTGAAACAATTGAACTGGAAAACCATCCTTGGTTTGTTGCATCTCAATACCACCCAGAATTCAAATCACGACCAAACCGCCCTCAACGTTTGTTTTACGGATTTATAGGAGCATCAGTTAATAAAAAAGAGAAATAAATTAGATGAATAACAGTAGGAGTTCTTATTTACTAAATAGTAGGTAAGAGCTCCTATTTCGTTTACACCTTTACCATAAAAATACAAAAAAACAGTTTTTTTGTAGGAATAGCAGGAAAAATTAACTTTTAATAGAATATTTAGTGTTAGTTATTTTTTGATTAAGTAGAAAATCTTTTGGAATTTTAATTTATCGTGAAAATAATGTTATTTAAGGGGCTTGTGTTTTTGTGAAAAGTGTTACACTTAACGTAATAGTTGGTAAAAATTAATAAATATATTGTCTCATAGTTAAAAATTCTCCTTTTAAATAAATATAACAAAAGTTAGGTGGATTTTTATAGGCGTTGAATTTAGTAAAACTATCATAAAATATCAATCTATATCGCTAAGCCAAGTTTTTCTAAATTTAAAGAAAGGGTTGAGCTATAATGAAAAAAACGGTAATGATTGTAGATGATCAACTAGGGATCCGATTGTTATTAGAAGAGATTATTAAGAGCGAAGGACATAGTGTTTTTACTGCTGAAAATGGCAAAGAGGCTCTAGATAAAATAGAACAAACAAAGCCTGATTTATTGCTAATTGATTTTAAATTACCAATAATGGACGGTCATACATTAATCCAACAGCTGGAACAACAAGATATTAGAATCCCAACTATATTAATGAGTGGATTAGCAGATGAGGCAGCAAAAAAATGTGAAGGTTTAGAAACAGTTAAACAAGTATTCGCAAAACCATTTAATGTAGAAGAAGCCCGCAGACATATCAATCGTTTGTTAGAACTTCAATAATTCATAATTTATACATATTTATTAAAGTTTGATATAGTGGGTAAAGATTAACATGCTAAAAAGCGTTATTTTATGGATTTTTCAAGTGCGATTTTTAAGTATGTTTTATTGTAAATGACAAATAACTAATAAGAAATTAGCAAAAATTAACCAGAGAAAACGCTTACTATTATTTGATTTGTTGCACCTTTGTCAAGTAGTTGGTATTCTTATAATGTTGGTTATCAGAATTGATATTTTATTATTTAGTTAATTTAAAGGAGGAAATGAAATGCCATTAGTTTCAATGAAAGAAATGTTAGAAGACGCAAAAGCCAAAAGCTATGCAGTTGGTCAGTTCAACCTTAATAACTTAGAATATGTACAAGCTATTCTACAAGCAGCGGAAGAGGAAAAGTCTCCAGTTATTCTTGGAGTATCTGAAGGTGCTGGAAAATATATGGGTGGATTTGGTGTCGTAGTTGCGATGGTAAAAGCTACAATGGAAGCACAAGGTACTACAGTACCAGTTGCCATTCACTTAGACCACGGTTCTAGCTTTGAAGCATGTGCTAAAGCAATTCATGCTGGATTTACTTCAGTAATGATTGATGCTTCTCACGGAGAATTTGAAGATAACGTTGCAGTATCATCTAAAGTTGTTGAATTAGCACACTTTCATGGTGTATCTGTTGAAGCAGAATTAGGTGTTGTTGGTGGACAAGAAGATGACGTAATCGCTGATGGCGTTATTTATGCAGATCCAAAAGAATGTCAAGAACTTGTTGAGCGTACAGGTATTGACTGCCTAGCTCCAGCATTAGGTTCTGTACACGGACCATACAAAGGTGAACCAAACCTTGGATTTAAAGAAATGGAAGAAATCGGTTCAGCTGCAAGTGTTCCACTTGTACTTCACGGCGGAACAGGAATCCCGACAGCTGATATTAAACGTGCGATTTCTTACGGAACATCTAAAATCAATGTAAATACTGAAAACCAAATTCAACAAACGAAGGTAGTTCGTGAAGTGTTGGATGCGAACCCTGAAATGATTGATCCACGTAAATACCTAGGACCAGGCCGCGATGCAATTAAAGCAACTGTAATCGGTAAAATGCGTGAATTTGGTTCATCTAACCAAGCATAAAAAGTATATTTTTAAACATAAAAAAGGAACTGCAACTTGCAGTTCCTTTTTTATGTGATAAGAAATTCTCTATTCACTTTAACAATAATAAAATCATTCTTAAGCATTGTTACTATACCACAGGACGTTGAAATGGCACTCATGAATTTGCCCCACCCAAAGAGAAGAAGAATTCCATGAACGTTAATGTTATGAGAGGAAGGCTTAGTATCAATTAGAAACCTGTAAACTAGCTTTGGTAGAATGCTTCGACTCCTGCGGGAACAGCAAATGTTTCCGATGGGGCGAGTAATCGCAGTCCCACGCGTCCGAAGACCCCGCAGTAAGTGTTTTTTGCTTTCGATGAGGCTAAGGCCGTGCCCGCGGAAAGCGAAGTATTCTGCTAGAACGGTATAATAGCACTTAAACCATTTGCCCTTTATTTACGAAGTACTTTATATTTTATCTGTCACAAACAATAAGCTTTTAGAAAACAACCTTAACTAAAGACGAGTTCTAATTGTAAAAGAATTTAAAAGCATTTATAATAGTTATAATTGTTGCTATAAAGTGGCAATATAAATTAAATTAGTTTTTCATTAAAGAAGAACTTCTTCTAATGTTGGTAATTATAATATCGTACATAGGAAATTCGAATTTCTTCCAGTTGGCACGGTTATTATTTTTTAATGGAAATGACATTTCTTATGCATAATTAACGAGAAGTTGTTGATTTAAAAAATAATACTGTATTGTTTTGGTAAATATGTGCAAACTAAGAAGTGAAAGGATTTACCTTAAAAGTGAGGAGTTCCAAATGCAAAAAATACTTGTACAAGGTGGCAATCCTCTTACTGGTAAAGTGAGGATTAGCGGGGCGAAAAATAGCGCGGTTGCTTTGATACCTGCTGCTATTTTAGCTGATTCGAAAGTGATCATTGAAGGATTGCCTCAAATTTCAGATGTAGATATTTTGAGTAATTTGTTGGAAGAAATAGGTGGAAGTGTCTCATGGCGAGGTCAAACAATTCACATTGATCCAAGTCAGATGACTGCGATGCCATTACCAAACGGCAAAGTGAAAAAACTTCGCGCTTCCTATTACTTTATGGGCGCAATGTTAGGCCGTTTTAAAAAAGCAGTTATTGGCTTACCAGGTGGATGTCATCTTGGACCCAGGCCAATTGATCAGCATATTAAAGGATTCGAAGCGCTTGGTGCTAAGGTAACAAATGAACAAGGCGCAATTTATCTTCGTGCTGATGAATTAAGAGGTGCGAGAATTTATTTAGATGTAGTTAGTGTCGGTGCTACCATTAATATTATGTTAGCGGCAGTTAAGGCTAAAGGTAAGACCATTATCGAAAATGCTGCAAGAGAACCGGAGATTATCGATGTTGCTACACTTCTTACTAGTATGGGTGCAAAAATAAAAGGTGCTGGTACAGATGTCATTCGTATAGAAGGTGTAGAAACACTTACTGGTTGTATGCACACAATTATTCCTGACCGAATTGAAGCAGGAACTTATACGATTATGGCTGCAGCTCAAGGAGAAAAAGTGTTAATTGATAATGTAATCCCGCAGCACTTAGAACCATTGCTCGCAAAACTTCGGGAAATGGGTGTTAATATTGAGGAAGGGGAAGAACAGTTACTTATCACTTCTAGTAAGAACTTGAAGAGTGTTGATATAAAAACCTTAGTTCATCCCGGATTCCCAACAGATTTACAACAACCATTTACATCGTTGTTAACGAGTGCGCAAGGTACAGGTGTTGTTACAGACACGATTTATCAAGCGAGGTTTAAACACATTGACGAGTTGCGGAGAATGAATGCACAAATCAAGGTGGAAGGTGGCTCCGCTATTGTGTCAGGACCTGTACAATTAGAAGGAGCGAAAGTGAAAGCGAGTGACCTTCGCGCTGGAGCGGCATTAATTATTGCCGGTTTAATGGCAGATGGTATCACAGAAATAACAGGATTAGAGCATATTGATCGTGGTTATGAGAAGTTAACCGAAAAATTGAAAGAGTTAGGTGCAGACATTTGGCGTGAAGAAATGACAGAAGAAGAAATTGAACAATTTCAAAATTCATGACCTAACATATTTTACACCTTGAAAAGGAAGCCGTCTCGTTTGTGGCTTCCCTTTTTACTATGGTTAAGCCCCAGTGATTCTGTCGGGTGGAGATTCTTTCATCCGATCTTCATAGATAGTTTCGGAATTATTTCTAGTTAAAAAACCAAAAAACATCGAAATCATGTCTAAATAGTGAGTTTTTCTATAACTTTTTAAATTTAACTATAAAATAGAGTTGAATAAAACAATTTTAAAAGGTAATATGAAAGAGGTTTAACTCAATCTAGTTTAGGGAACCTTTAATAGAGAAAACTTCAATTCTAGCTTTTATGTTTTCCTTCTCATTCTTCTTGGCACATTGGTTTATTAACTCCACTAGAATTCTTCAATAATTTATGTGTGGAATAAATTATTTTCAATAAACTTGCCAAAAGACTTCATTCTAAAGATTTGTATAACCCAAGGAGTATTATTTATGATTTTAATTTAGTCGTAATATTGGTATAGGAGAAAAGACCTCTCTTAAATTGACTCATCCGTTTATGATTGAATAGAGTGGCTTACATAGTAGCCTGATTATTCGTTATGCTCTAAATAAAATTAAAGATTATATGTATGAAATAAAAAAAGAAAAATTAAATAGGTGTGGTGATTTTGTGGCTGAAGTAACAATTTCTCAATTAGAGTCGATGACATTAAAAGATCTCTATGCGCAAGCGAGAGAATTTAAAGTATCGTATTATGCAAAACTAACAAAAAAGGAATTAATTTTTTCGATTTTGAAAGCTCAGGCTGAAAAAGGCGGATTTCTCTTTATGGATGGTATATTAGAAATCATCCAATCAGAAGGGTTTGGTTTTTTACGTCCGATTAATTATTCACCAAGTGCAGAGGATATCTATATATCTGCATCGCAAATTCGACGTTTTGACCTCCGAAATGGAGATAAAGTATCAGGTAAAGTAAGACCACCGAAAGAAAACGAGAGGTATTATGGTTTGTTGCATGTGGACGCAGTAAATGGAGAGAATCCAGAAGCTGCAAAGGAACGTGTGCATTTTCCTGCACTAACGCCTCTATATCCAGATAGATTAATGCGTCTAGAGACAGAAACGAAAAATATTTCTACACGGATTATGGACTTAGTTTCACCGGTTGGTTATGGCCAACGTGGTCTAATCGTTGCCCCGCCAAAGGCTGGGAAAACGATGCTACTTACGCAAATAGCGAACAGCATTACAAAAAATCATCCAGACGCTAAGTTAATCATTTTATTAGTAGATGAGCGACCTGAAGAAGTAACAGATATTGAACGTTCGGTTCATCCTGATGTAGACGTAGTGAGCTCAACATTTGATGAAGTGCCGGAGAATCATATCAAAGTATCTGAATTGGTGTTGGAACGAGCAATGCGTTTAGTTGAACACAAAAAAGATGTCATCGTTTTGATGGACAGTATCACTAGATTAGCAAGAGCGTATAACCTAGTAATCCCACCAAGTGGTAGAACATTGTCAGGTGGTATTGACCCAGCTGCATTCCATAGACCTAAGCGTTTCTTTGGTGCTGCACGAAACATCGAAGAAGGTGGAAGCTTTACGATTCTTGCGACTGCGCTAGTAGAGACAGGCTCTCGTATGGATGATGTCATTTATGAAGAGTTTAAAGGTACAGGTAATCTGGAGTTGCATTTAGATCGTAATTTAGCGCAACGAAGAATCTTCCCTGCCATCGATATTATACGTTCTAGTACTAGAAAAGAAGAGCTTCTACTTCCTAAACCGCATTTGGAAAAAATGTGGGCAATCCGTAAAACGATGCAGGATTCTCCTGATTTCTTGGAGCGTTTCTTAAGAAAACTAAAAGCTTCAAAAAACAATGAAGAGTTCTTCCAAAATGTGGAGGAAGAGATGAAGCGTAAAGGTACAGCTCGTAGGTCTTAATGGTTAATAAGTAACAAGCGTTTGTCAAAATAAAAAAAACAAGCTCTTGCAAACAAAAATTGACACTGTTATAATCTTTCTGTATGAAATAAAATACTTTTCATTGCAAAGGTATTTATAATAACTCTGTTTCTAAATGATTCAGGGCAAAAGGAGTGGAAAGACATGAAAGAAGCAATTCATCCGAATTACAGAAAAGTTGTTTTCCTTGATACAAGTTCTGATTACAAGTTTCTTACTGGATCTACAAAGACTTCTGAAGAGACAATCGAGTGGAAAGATGGTAACACATACCCATTAATCCGTGTTGAGATTAGTTCAGAATCACACCCGTTTTACACTGGTAAGCAAAAAGCTGACAAAGCTGGCGGCCGTGTAGACCGATTCAAGAAAAAATACAATCTTGGTTAAAAAGCGGAGACGACTGGTTAACTCAGGCTGGATAAGAAAGACAGCTATAGTGTCGTGAACTTCGACACAATATATGGATTGCTTATCATAGCGAGGAGTTAGGAGTCGTAGCTGAACAGCGGCTTAAGCTGTTTGCTACCAAGATTAAATAAAAGTGGTTCTTTAACCAGAATCCAAAAAACAGGCAAATTGTCTAACGTTTGCCTGTTTTTTTACTTTTATTTTACTGGAATTATCCTTTTTTCTTCTAGAAATCGCTATTTTTTACAATAAACCTTATAAATAATTGGATTTTTAGAGCAAGTCTTTAAAAGTTCGGTTTATAATAAACAATAAGACGAATCTCACATATAACTTAACTATCGAAGGGAGAGACCTGTAAAGTGCACGTAATGAAACATACTGGATGGGTAGAACTAATTTGCGGAAGCATGTTTTCAGGAAAATCAGAAGAATTGATTCGACGTGTTCGTCGTGCTACATATGGCAATTTATCTGTTAGAGTGTATAAACCAGCCATTGATAGTAGGTATTCTGAGGAATCTGTGGTTTCTCATAATGGAACATCAATTTTGGCAAGACCTGTAGATTGTGCCGATGATATTATTAATAATATGGATAAAGATATTGATGTGGTTGGAATTGATGAAGTTCAATTCTTTGATGATAAAATAATTGAAGTCGTTGATGAACTTGCGAATTTAGGATATCGTGTAATCGTTGCGGGTTTAGATACGGATTTCCGCGGAGAACCTTTTGGCCCGATGCCTAAGTTAATGGCTTTAAGCGAGTCCGTAACAAAACTGAATGCTATTTGCCCTCTCTGTGGGTCACCAGCGAGTAGAACACAACGTTTAATAGATGGAGAGCCTGCTTCTTACGATGACCCTATAATCCTTGTGGGAGCTTCTGAGGCATACGAGCCGAGATGTCGTTATCATCATGAAGTACCGAATCGTCCGAGGTTAGCATTAGATTTAAGTTCTTCTAAGGTTGCTAATAATAAATAATAGAGTAACGAGCCCGATTTGAATCGAGCTCGTTTTTTTGATCTAGATATCGCTAGTTTCAATCAATAACATAACTAAGCGAAAAGTGATTACAGGTTACGTGCCATAGGATAATTACATAGGAATGAAAATAGGAATGGTATATTTTGATCCTCATTCTTATGTTTCATAGCATGAGTGCCCAGGTATAAGTATACCTGGGCCTAATTTTTTACATACCGATCTTTTATAAAGCATCTGCTTACTGGTCATACTATAGAGTAAGTATGAACTTGTAGAGGAGGCGCGGAATACATATGAAATATCGGATTGTTTTATTTATGTTTACGATAGTGGTGCTAACTGCATGTCAGCAAGGAAACCCTTCAGAGGTGCTTCGAGATCCGGAGTCGCCTCTTGGTCCAGATGAAATTGAAACGACAGATGAAGGATATACTCAAACTAATAATCCAGGTCCAAGGACATTTGGTCGAAATGGAGAAAGTCATGATATCATAGAAGATAAGAAAACAATAAAAAAAGCTGCAGAACGAATGCCGGATGTTCAAGTAGTATCGGTAGCTATTATGGAAAATGAAGCGCATGTAACGGTAAAAGTTAGTACACCACTTAGTAGCAATGAACGAAAGGATCTCCAAGCTAATATCAAATCTGCTATTGAGGCAGTTACTCAAGAATACGAGATTAAAATCACAACAGAATCATGACCTCCGAATTTCGCCTTTTGACGGGGGTTTTCTCTTGTACTATAATTAGACTGTTAAGGAGAAAGAGGTGGAAGACGTGCTAGATAGATTAGAATCATTAGAAGCTCGTTATGATAAGTTGAATGAATTACTAAGTGATCCCGAAATAATTAATGATACAAAAAAGTTAAGAGAGTATTCAAAAGAACAATCAGACTTAGAAGACATTATTCAAGCTTATCGTGAATATAAAGAGGTTAGTTCCGAGTTAAATGATGCAAAAGTAATGCTAGAAGATAAATTAGATCATGACATGTATGAAATGGTGAAATCAGAAATAAGTGAGTTAGCAGAGAAAAAGGAAGAACTTGAAGAAAGCCTGCGAATATTACTTCTTCCAAAAGATCCAAATGACGATAAGAACGTTATTATGGAAATAAGAGGTGCTGCTGGTGGTGACGAGGCTGCTTTGTTTGCTGGTGACCTTTTCAGGATGTACTCGAAGTATGCAGAGACACAAGGTTGGAAGCTTGATGTAATGGATGCTAACTCTACTGGTGTTGGCGGTTATAAAGAAATCATTTTTATGATCAATGGTAAAGGTGCGTATTCAAGTTTTAAATTTGAAAATGGTGCACACCGTGTTCAACGTGTACCTGAAACAGAATCAGGCGGACGAATCCATACATCTACGGCAACGGTTGTTGTTATGCCGGAGGCGGAAGAAGTAGAAGTAGATGTTCATGAAAATGATATACGAGTAGATACATTTACTTCTAGTGGTCCAGGAGGGCAGAGTGTTAATACTACCATGTCTGCTGTTCGTTTAACGCATATGCCGACTGGAATTGTTGTTTCGATGCAGGATGAGAAATCTCAAATTAAAAACAAAGAAAAAGCAATGAAGATATTGCGCGCTCGTATTTATGATAAGTTTCAACAGGAAGCGCAAGCAGAGTACGATCAAACAAGAAAATCCGCAGTCGGTACTGGGGATCGTTCTGAGCGTATTCGCACGTATAATTTTCCGCAAAACCGTGTAACAGACCACCGTATTGGTCTAACGATTCAAAAGTTAGATCAAATCATGGAAGGTAAAATGGGAGAGTTTGTCGACGCGTTAATGATTGAAGAACAAACAAAGAAAATGGAACAGATTGGTGAGTAATATGACGAAACAACCAATGACTATTCATGAAGCCCTTCGTTGGGCTTCTCTTTTTTTACAAGAGTTTCATCGTGAAACACCTGTCGCAGAAATATTACTGATGCACCACCTTCATATGACTAAATCGCAATTGTTAATGTCACTAAGAGATAAAATTAATCCGGAAACGTTGAGCCTTTTTGAAAAGGATATTAAACGTCATGCTTCTACTGGCGTACCTGTGCAACATCTTACCGGAGTCGAAGATTTTTATGGTAGAGAATTTCAAGTAAATAAAGATGTACTTATCCCAAGGCCCGAAACAGAGGAATTAGTGTTAGGTGTATTGGCACGAGTGGACAAGTACCCAAAACCGGTTTCTGTTGTCGACCTTGGTACGGGTAGTGGGATTATTGCAATTACCTTAAAACTAGAGAATCCTGAACTGATTGTAAACGCTAGTGATCTTTCAGAGCACGCATTAAATGTAGCTAAGCAAAACGCCAAATGTTTAGATGCAGACATTGACTTTTTCCAAGGGGATTTTTTGTCCCCTTTCATAGAGAATGACATAGAAGTGGATGTCATCGTCTCTAACCCACCATACATTCCGTATGATGAGGAAGCTACATTAAATGATACCGTTAAAGATTACGATCCAGCACTCGCGTTATTTGCAGATAGTGACGGTTTAGCTGCTTATCAACAAATTATTAACAATGCCAAACACGTCCTAAAAAAACCGGGACTGATTGCTTTTGAAATTGGTCATCAACAAGGAAAACAAGTAAGTGAACTAATTGGACGTAAGTTTCCCCATAGTAAAGTGGAAGTAAAAAAAGACATTAATAGTAAAGATCGAATGGTATTTGCGGAGATTTTTGCATAAATAACTAATAAGAAATGTGGATAATCAACATATCCACATTTTTATTTTAAAAAAATACTAGATTACAAGTTTAAAAGATAAAGTTCCTGCCCATACTGTGGATAACAGTTTATAAGGGGGCAGGAATTATTATGAAAAGGTATCTAGCGGCATTTTTTATATTTTTAGTTTTATTCGGCTCATTTCCAGCCAAGGGATTTAGTACAGGAGAGCAGGAGCAATACACAACATCGGATTATCAAGTCATCCCAGATGAGGCAATCCGTTTACGAATATTAGCAAATAGTGATAATGAAAAAGATCAAGTGCTAAAACGTGAGATTCGTGACCAAGTAAATGAGGAAATTACAGAATGGGTAGAAGAGATTACTGAAATTGAACAAGCAAGACAATTGATTGAAAATCGTTTAGTTGATATTGATGCAATAGTTAAAAGAGTCCTAAAAGAAAAAGGGATAGATCAAGACGTTAAAGTTGAATATGGGGATAACGTTCAATTTCCTACAAAAGTTTACGGTGCTTATGTATATCCTGCAGGTGAATATGAAGCAATTTTAATCACGTTAGGAGAAGGCAAGGGTGCAAATTGGTGGTGCGTTTTGTTTCCTCCATTATGCTTTTTAGATTTCTCAAATGGCACAAGTGTTGACGAAGAAGCGCAAGAAGAAAAGAAAGAAGAAAAAGAAGAGCCTAAAGAGGAAGAGAAAAAGAAAAAAGACAAGGACGAAGATGATGAAGAGAAGAAAGAAGTCACGTTTAAACTTTTCTTTTTAGATTGGTTTAGCTAATCTAGCATATTTCTCTCTATTTTTCATAGAGTAGTAGTAACTACTAAAAATGATTAATAGGGAGTGGAAAGTAAATGAAATTTGTAAATACATCAAATTTAAAGGCTAGTGTACTACATGAATTTTTTGAAGAAAAATGGGAGACGTTTGATAATCAACAGTCCTTAAGGGAATATGGGTATCTTGTCGAACACAAGGGTGTCTATCAAGCGTATTTCGCGCTAGCGCCTGTGGAAGAACAAGCATTTTGGTTAAAAAGTTTATACATAAAAGAAGGAGTCCCTTCGTCTTTCCCACTGGCAATTATTGAAGCATCGATTACATTAGCAAAGGATAATTTAGGTTCTTATTTATATATTAATAGTCATCAAGACGCTTTAAGTTCTCTACTTTCTCTGATGAACTTTGAAAAAAAACAAGAACCTTTTTTTGCTGAAGGTCTTGAATGTAAGGATGGTACCTGGTGGAAAATGGATGTAACGAGCATAGCCCAAACAAATTGATATAGTTATCAACAACTGTGGATAAACTATGTTAATAAACTGTGTATAGTTGTGGATAACATACAGATAACTTTTGAACGAAATAAATTAATAACGCTAAATTTACATCTATCTCGCCGATTTTGCGCTAAAATAAAAGCTCTTTGCCTAATTACAATTAGGCAAAGAGCTTTTTCCTTTCTTCCTCAAATAGCAGAAGTGCTTGCGAAAATAAAAGGTACCTTTCATAATGTGGATAAAGTGTTGATAAAAAGCGAATGGTTGTAAAAGGAGTAAATAATGAAAAAAGAAACAAAGTATTGGAAAATTGACAAAATAAAAGATGATCATAAAATAGCAATGGAAGAAGCGGCTCAATTAATAAAAGATCAAGAAGTAGTTGCGTTCCCTACGGAAACTGTGTACGGACTTGGAGCAGATGCGACAAATGAACAGGCTGTAGCAAAAATTTTTGTCGCAAAAGGCCGTCCGTCTGATAATCCGTTAATTGTCCATGTCGCAGATGAACATCAAATAGAGCAATATGTTACAAGTATTCCTGATATAGCTAGGAACCTGATAAAAGCCTTTATGCCTGGGCCACTTACTATCATTTTAAAAAGTAATGGGAAGATAGCTAAGAATGTGACAGCAGGACTAGATACCGTTGCTGTACGAATTCCAGATCACCCCATTGCTCTTGAATTGCTTCGTTCAGCCAATCTTCCACTAGCTGCCCCAAGTGCAAACGTTTCTGGTAAGCCCAGTCCAACAAAAGCAGATCATGTATTTCATGATTTAAATGGCAAAATAGCTGGCATTGTAGATGGTGGAGCGACAGGTGTTGGGTTAGAATCGACGGTAATAGATTGCACGAGTGAAATTCCTGTGATTTTACGACCAGGTGGCATAACGATAGAAGACTTGAAACAAGTAATAGGTGAAGTAATGCTAGACCCTGCATTAACAAAAACCGAAGATCAACCTAAAGCACCAGGGATGAAATATAACCATTACCAGCCAGACGCACCTTTGTGGTTAATTAACGGCGATGCGAACTTTTTTCAAGATCAAATTAACCAACTAGTAGAAGCAGGGAAAAAGGTAGGTGTGATGGGAAGCGTAGAATTAAAGAGTGAGATTCAAGCTAAAATGATTATTTCATGCGGTACACGTCAGGACTTGAAAGATATTGCCATCCATCTATACGATACGCTTAGGGCTTTTAAACAAACTGATGTTGATATCATTCTATGTGAAACTTTCGTTGAAACTGGTGTAGGTCAAGCAATTATGAATCGTTTAAATAAAGCGGCAACACGCAAGATTACACAAGACTAGTAGCGGAAACTTGCGCATATATCCCTCTCTCAAAGCATATAGTGAAATAGCATGTCCGGAGAGAGGGGTAGTGGGATGTCGGTGGCGTTTATTGGGGAATTTTTTTCTCTTTTATTTATGGCAATTGCTTTAGGAATGGATGCATTTTCAGTAGGTCTGGGGATGGGGATGCAAGCGTTAAGATTAAAAAGGATTTTCTTTATTGGTGTAACAGTGGGCATTTCTCATATTGCTATGCCATTCCTGGGGATTGTTATTGGCAAGTTTATTTCGACAAGAATGGAAGGATTTGCAGTATTAGGTGGCGGTTTATTACTATTTGGATTAGGTGTGCAAATGGTACTCAATTCATTTAATCGTGATGGAAAACAAATTATGAAACCAGTAGGAATTGGACTTATGCTATTTGCTTTTAGTGTAAGTTTAGATAGTTTTTCCGTTGGTTTAAGTTTAGGGTTATCAGGAGTAAAAACATTCCTAGCACTCATGCTTTTTGGACTAGCTAGTATGTTTATGACGTGGACAGGCCTATTAGCAGGTAAAAAAGCAAGAGGTTTATTAGGAGTCTATAGTGAATTGCTTGGTGGAAGTATTCTGTGTGGCTTTGGATTAAAGATAATATTTGGGTAAATATCTTTCAATTGTATAAACACATAGAACATCGCCTAATAATAGTGTAGGCGATACATAGTTGTTACAGCTTAAGCGGAGCGATTTTGACTTAATGAGTAGGTAACGCAAAATAACCTATCAAAAAGTATAAAAATAATAATAGGAATTACTAAGCAAGGACTCATGTTTACTACGTTGAAAAAATAGTAAACTTAAGCCCTTGCTTCTTTGTCGCTACCTAAGATTGTGGTATAGTTTTTGACATAGAGAATTTATTTCAATGGTTCCACTACACTTACTCGAAGAATAGGCATATAGGTAGTAGTTCATCATAACAAGTTAGATTGTCTCATGGAAAAAAACAGGGCACCTAAGATTTTCATAATTAATGGAGGTTAAAGTAATGAAGATATTATTTGTTTGCACCGGAAATACATGTCGTAGTCCGATGGCGGAGGCTTTACTTAAAAAGTTATCTTCAGCACAAGTCAAATCTGCAGGGATATATGCGGGTGACGGGCAACAGGCTTCGCAAGGAACGCTTGACGTACTTCGTCAAAAGGGAATTGCCCTTAATCACAGGTCACAACCTGTATCCATTGACTTGTTAAAATGGGCAGACCTTGTTTTAACAATGACAACTAGCCATAAGCAAGCTTTAGCCCTTCAATACCCAACCTATAATGATAAATTATTTACCTTAAAAGAATACGTTGACCAAGAAGATAATGAAATATGGGAAAGACTTAAAAAAGCTTATTCGGAATTAGAGGATAAAAGAGCTGTTTTTATTGCTGAAAGGGGAAAAGAATTAGATCATAATGAAATGGATCGTGCCCTATACGACCATTTAAGAACAGAAATAAGTGATATTCAAGTACTAGAAGCGAGATTACCGAACTATGATATATCTGATCCATTTGGTGGGGACGTGTCTGTTTATCAAAAAACTTTAAAAGAAATGGAAAAGTATGTTGAACTATTGGCGAAAAAAATAGAGAATAGAAATAGTTGAAGTTTTTAAATTACCACTCATTTTAGTTGCCTATACATCAGGAGGAGAACCAATGGAAAACAGATCAAGATTAAACCTGCGTTTAAAACTAGTTATTTTTACAACATTATTGGCAATCGTTACCTATTCAACAAGTGCTATTTTTATTTATCTAGTATTTAATCAGGTAGAGTCCTATATCGGGATATCAGAAACACAATTCGTTTTAATTACATTAGTACTCGGTATCATTTGGTCAGGGATATTAGCATTTTTTGCAGCACGTTTCATTACAAAACCATTAATAAAACTAGAAGAGGTTGCATCAAAAGCTGCAGATGGTGATTTGCAACAAGAAATAGAACTGCCAAAGTCAATGGATGAGATTGGGTTACTAACAGTAGCATTCAGTAAAATGCTAACAAACCTAAAAGGTATTATTGGGAATATAGATGCTAACTTTGAACAAACAAATAAATCTGTTCATGAGATCAAGGAAGCAGCTTCACGTTCAGCGTCCCAAACAAGCTTGATAGAACAGACGGTTATGCAAATATCAGCAGGTGCAGAAGAATCATCGAAATCGATTCAACGAACGGCTGAATCGATTGATAAATCGACACAGATTGCTAGTCAAGTTAGCCAGAAAGCAAATACATCGAAACATAAGTCTGATGCGATGATGAAAGATTTAGATAGTGGTAAAGAAGTTATTCATTCATTAATATCTGGAGTTAACGCATTAGCTGAAAATCAAGAAGCGTCTTTAAAAGATGTTGAGCAACTATCACAAAATGCAACAGAAGTAGAAAATATTATTACAATGGTTGGAGATATTGCTGAACAAACTAATTTACTTGCTCTTAACGCGTCTATTGAAGCAGCAAGGGCTGGGGAGCATGGAAAAGGGTTTGCTGTTGTTGCTGAGGAAGTAAGAAAACTGGCTGATCAAAGTACCCAGGCTGTTCAAGGGATTTCTGATCTTATTAAAAATATGCAACAAGATGTAACCCAAGTTGTTACGAAGATGACGGAACAAGTGAATCACACACGTGATGAAGCTAAAAAAGGTGAAAATACTAACCAGGTTATTCAAAATATGTCAACATCCGTTGGAGAAGTTGTAGGAACGATTGAAGAAATAGCAACGCTTGTCGACAAACAATTAATAGAAATCAAAGCAACATCGAAACAATCACAAGAGGTTTCAGCGATTGCAGAAGAAACATCAGCAGGAGCACAACAAATGAGCGCCTCGGTCCAAGAACAAACAGCTGTTTCAGAACATCTAGAGGAACTGGCAATTACATTAGAAGACCATGCACAAGTGTTAAAGAAGCAAATTCGTCGTTTTAAACTAACTAGTTGAGTCAATTTCATAATTGCCTTATTCATAGGTGACGACAAGATTGGTATTATGAAATTGATTAAGTTAATAAATTACCGTAAAAGGAGCATGTGAAAATGAAAGTTATTCTAGCGTCTGATCATGGTGGGATTAATTTATCAAAGGAAATTGCTACACTTTTAACAGACTTAAAGATTGAATTTGAGGATATCGGGTGTAATTGTGCGGATTCGGTGGATTACCCGGACTACGGGATTCCAGCAGCAGAAAGAGTTGCGAATGGTGAGTTTGATAAAGGTATTTTAATTTGTGGTACTGGAATTGGTATGTCAATTGCGGCAAACAAAGTCAAAGGTATCCGTTGTGCACTTGTTCATGATGTGTTTAGCGCGAAGGCAACAAGAGAGCATAATGATTCAAATATGCTTGCGATGGGCGAGCGGGTCATCGGAGCTGGTTTAGCTGGAGAAATTGTACAAACATGGTTAGGCACAGAATTTTTAGGTGGCCGACATGCAAATCGTATCGGGAAAGTAAGTGAATACGAGACGAAGTAAGGTTGGGAAGGAATGTTTGAAGTGGAGCAGTTGCAAACGAATCTAAAAGTAATTATAGATGAATGGTTAACGAATGGTTATGTTCAGGAAGGTGATTTATTTGTGATTGGCTGTTCGACTAGTGAAGTAGCCGGTGAGCATATTGGAACAGCTGGAAGTGAACAGATTGCAGCGGCTATATTTGAACAGGTCAATCGCTTAAAACAAGAAGCGGGTGTACAACTCGCATTTCAGTGCTGTGAGCATTTAAACAGAGCGCTCGTTGTAGAAAAATCAACCATGCGTGTTTTTGGTTATGAACAAGTCAGTGCCATTCCTGTTCCTAAGGCTGGAGGTTCCATGGCTTCATACGCCTATAAACAGTTCAAACAACCCGTACTAGTAGAACAGATTGAGGCAGATGCAGGCATCGATATCGGTGAAACGATGATAGGAATGCACATAAAAAAAGTTGCAATTCCTTTACGTTTAAAGCAACGGTACGTTGGTAATGCACGCGTCAATGCAGCGAGAAGGCGGCCAAAATTAATTGGCGGGGAACGAGCAGTTTACGCAGATGAAATACAACAAGAGCATTGTGATTAAGGTATCTCTTTTTGCACAATGATGTGCATACTTCCTAACGGAGGTAAACAACATCTTACTATAAATAAGAAATAGGATAAGGGGGAAATACGAATGGATCACGTTAAACAATTTGATTTAGATGTTTTTAATGCGATTGAAGATGAAAGAAACCGTCAGAATGACAAAATTGAACTGATTGCATCAGAGAATTTTGTATCGCAAGCGGTGATGGAAGCTCAAGGTTCTGTATTGACGAACAAATATGCTGAAGGTTATCCAGGCAAACGTTATTATGGTGGTTGTGAGCACGTAGACGTAGTGGAAGATTTAGCTCGTGACCGTGCTAAAGAACTGTTTGGAGCTGAACATGTTAACGTACAGCCGCACTCCGGGGCACAAGCTAACATGGCTGTTTACTTCACGGTGTTAGAACCAGGAGACACAGTTCTTGGTATGAACTTAAGTCATGGTGGCCACTTAACACACGGAAGTCCGGTGAATTTCAGTGGTTTACTTTACAATTTTGAAGAATACGGTGTGGACGAGCATTCTGAACAACTAGATTATGATGCTGTTTTAGAAAAAGCGAAACAAGTCAAACCTAAATTAATTGTTGCTGGTGCCAGTGCCTATCCACGTACAATTGATTTCGAAAAGTTCCGTGCTATTGCCGATGAAGTTGGCGCATATTTAATGGTCGACATGGCTCATATTGCTGGACTTGTAGCAAGTGGTCTTCACCCAGATCCGGTTCCGCATGCCCATTTTGTTACAACGACAACACATAAAACATTACGTGGACCTCGTGGTGGAATGATTATGTGCAACGAGGAATTTGCCAAGAAAATCGATAAGACAGTATTTCCTGGTATGCAAGGTGGCCCATTAATGCACGTAATCGCTGCAAAAGCGGTAGCCTTTAAGGAAGCATTACAGCCTGAATTTAAAGAGTATTCAAAAAATATCATTGCCAATGCCAAGCGTTTTGGTGAGGCTCTTCAAGCAGAAGGTATTCGCATCTCTTCTAGTGGTACAGATAACCATTTATTATTACTAGACGTTCGTGGTCTTAACTTAACTGGAAAAGATGCAGAAAAAGCATTGGATGATATCGGTATTACAACAAACAAAAACACTATTCCTTTTGATCCAGAAAGTCCATTCGTGACTAGTGGAGTTCGTGTAGGAACAGCTGCGGTTACATCTCGAGGATTTGGTTTGGAAGAGATGGAAGAAGTTGCATCGATCATTGCTTTTACGTTAAAGAATATAAATGACGATGCAAAATTAGAAGAAGCGAGAGAAAGAGTCAAAACCTTAACCGGTAAATTTCCCTTATATCAATAGTAGATGTGGTCCCTTGTCCTCTGTTTGAAGTGGTGAGGGACTGTTTTAATATCTAAAGAACGCTATTAAATGGATGTGTAATCAAAGTAAATAGATTGGGAAAACTAACAATTGCATGAACTTGCTTGAATTATCGACAAAAATATTGTATCTTCGCTTGAAAGCAAGCCATTTTTTCAGTACACTTTTAAGGATGTAAAAAATAGAAGGAGTGATCGTATCGTGAGTAATGTATTTGTACTGGATCATCCATTAATTCAACATAAACTTACCTACATAAGAAATAAAAAGACAGGAACAAAAGAATTTCGTGAGCTAGTTGATGAAGTAGCTGGGCTTATGGCCTTTGAAATTACAAGAGATTTACCTGTCGAGGAAATAACGATTGAAACACCGGTAACGACTGCGAAAACCAAAATACTTAGTGGTAAAAAAATTGGTTTAGTGCCAATTTTGCGTGCAGGGCTTGGGATGGTTGATGGTATTCTCAGTTTAATTCCAGCAGCAAAAGTAGGGCATGTTGGACTTTACCGTGATCCAGAAACATTAACGCCGGTCGAATATTATATTAAATTACCTTCAGATATCGAAGAACGTGAACTTATCGTCATTGATCCAATGTTGGCAACAGGTGGTTCAGCAAATGATGCGATCCATTCACTAAAAAAACGTGGTGCAACAAACATTAAGTTAATGTGTTTAGTCGGTGCGCCAGAAGGTGTAAAAGTAATCCAAGAGGAACACCCTGATGTTGATATTTACTTAGCAGCTTTAGATGAAAAGTTAAATGACCATGGATATATCGTTCCAGGCTTAGGTGACGCTGGAGACCGTTTATTCGGCACGAAGTAGAATTTAAAAATAGCTAGCAATTGGAGTGAGTTTAATGGGTAAAAGAATAAAAGTTATGACTATATTTGGTACAAGGCCAGAGGCAATCAAAATGGCTCCGTTAGTGTTAGAACTTAAAAAAAGGCCGGAACAATTTGAAGCGATTGTGACTGTAACGGCTCAGCATAGAGAGATGCTTGATCAAGTATTAGATATTTTTGGTATCACACCTGATTATGACCTAAATATAATGAAGTCCAGACAAACGTTAGCTCAAATCACAACGAGGGCCTTAGAAGGTTTAGATCAAGTGATGCAAGAAACAAAACCAGATATTGTGCTTGTTCATGGTGATACAACGACAACGTTTGCAGCGTCGCTTGCCGCTTACTACAATCAAATTGCAGTTGGTCATGTGGAAGCGGGACTTCGTACATGGAATAAATATTCTCCGTATCCAGAAGAAATGAATAGACAACTTACTGGCGTTATGGCTGATCTTCATTTTTCACCGACAGATCAATCAAAACAAAATTTGTTAAATGAAAATAAACCTGCTGATAATATTTTTGTTACAGGTAATACTGCAATAGATGCGCTGAAAACTACGGTTAACAACGCGTACCAAAGTCCTGTATTAGAAGGGATAGGGAATAAGCGGCTTGTGCTAATGACAGCTCACCGTCGTGAAAACCTAGGGAAAAATATGCAGCAAATGTTCCGAGCTATTAAACGATTAGT
Source organism: Aquibacillus rhizosphaerae (assembly GCF_030282825.1). Classification (GTDB taxonomy): domain Bacteria; phylum Bacillota; class Bacilli; order Bacillales; family Amphibacillaceae; genus Aquibacillus_C; species Aquibacillus_C rhizosphaerae. The sequence goes on along the minus strand of NZ_JASTZU010000011.1, from coordinate 12,146 downwards.
GGAAACGCATGATGACATACAAGTGTTATATCCAGTTCACTTGAATCCAGTCGTTCAGGAAACTGCCAACGAAATATTAGGTAACGATGACCGCATTCAATTAATAGAACCACTTGGAGTTGTCGATTTTCATAACTTTGCTAGTAGAGCCCATTTGATATTGACAGACTCTGGTGGTGTCCAAGAAGAAGCGCCATCTTTAGGTGTTCCTGTACTTGTATTGCGTGATACAACAGAACGTCCAGAAGGAATTGCAGTTGGTACATTAAAATTAGCTGGAACAGAAGAAGATAACATTTTTAATTTAGCCAATGAACTGCTTTCGAATCCAGAAGCCCATAAACAAATGGCACAAGCATCTAATCCATATGGGGATGGCCAAGCATCAGCAAGAATTGCAGATGCAATCCGCTTCTTCTTTAACGAATCAGATTCTAAACCAGATCCATTTAACGTATAACTATCGAGAATTTCTCGATAGTTTTTTTATACTTGAAAGCAATTCAAATTGTCCATCTCTATATATAGATGGACCTGAAATAAGCTTCATTACAGTAGAAAATAGAAATTAGTCAGACCGAGCTCAGAAAAATATTAGAACAAGGCTCTTTTCGAAAACATTGTCCCTTTACAACTGCGAACTTGATATAAAGTACGCAGTAGAGTACTGACCCCGCTCCTCAAGCAAAATCGACTCCCTTTCCGCAGGCACGGCTTCAGCTAACTCAGAAGAAAACCACTTCTGAGTGGATCTTCAGCTCGCGCTGTTCCTGCAGGAGTGTCGCCAATTTAACTTGATCCGCTGAAAACAGCATCTATTAGATTAGAATAACATTTCATCTGGTAGTTAAGTTTTTAATATGTTTCTTTATAGTGCATGAAATCAAACCCTAACTACCCTCACACTTAGAAAGAAAATTATACGAAGCGGAGGGGAAATGCGACACTCCTATGGGAAAGGAACAGTCTGAAGACCCCACAGAGAGCGCTTTTTGCGAACGAGGAGACTGAGGCGTTCCCCATGGAAAGGGAGTATTTTCCCGCAGCGCCGGATTACCACCCAACTTGGAAAGAATGCAAAAAAATTAAGAATGTCTTACTGCGTACTTTATATATTATCTGTCATAAACAACAAACTTTTAGAAAAAAGCTAGTTCAAAAATAGCCCTAATTAATAGAAAACCTACATAATAATTATCCCACCATATGCCAAAGCTGGCAAAAGTAAATACGAACTCTTCCTAAGCAAATTTACCATGCATGAAAATCAATAAATCCTCTCATACTAAATAGAAAAAGAGGGGAAGTTCAAATATGAAAGTAATCACAAAAATACTATTATGTTTCTTTTTCACCACGATCTTTTTCTCTGTACATATCAAAGCAATAGAAGAGGAACAATCAATCATTATTGAAGTGGAAGGCGATCCGCATAAACATAGGCAATACATTGAAGACTACCACCCATTAATTGAAGTAGTTCAAGTATACGATACAATTTTTACCGGAATAGCTTTGAAAGGAAAAGCAAGTAACTTAGAACGGATGGGATCCCTGCATTTTGTTAAGAAGTCCTATCCGGTCCGCACGTATCAAACAAATATTAACCGTAGTGTTCCGTTTTTAACAGAAACGGATGATATCGACACAGAACAAATGAAATTTACAGGAAAAGGTGTAAAGGTCGGTGTTATCGATACGGGAGTTGATTATAGTCATCCTGATTTATCGGCTAATTATAAAGGTGGCTATGATTTAGTGGATTTAGACGATGATCCAATGGAAACCTTACCTGAACAAGGTGAGCCAACTTTACACGGGACACATGTTTCGGGAATTATCGCAGCAAGCGGCAACATGAAAGGTATTGCACCAGAAGCAGATCTATATGGATATCGTGCACTTGGCCCAGGCGGGAGGGGTACATCGATTCAAGTGATTGCAGCCATTGAAAAAGCTGTCAAAGATGGCATGGATGTCATTAATATGTCACTAGGAAATACAGTCAATGGTCCAGATTGGCCTACGAGTATTGCTGTTAACCATGCCGTTGATCGCGGCGTATCTATCGTAATAGCTAATGGAAATTCAGGCCCGGCAAATTGGACGGTTGGTTCACCAGCTACATCACCAAAAGCCGTTTCAGTTGGTGCTTCAACTCCACCAATGAAAATTCCTTTTCTGGAAGATTCCTTTGAAGACAAACGAATTGAATTAGCTCCTTTAGCGGGATCAAAACCATGGGATCTTGAAAAAGAATATCCACTAATAGATGGAGGCTTGGGAGAAGAAGAACTTCCCAATGCCCGAGGTAAAGTCGTTATCATGGAAAGAGGAATAGTTCCTTTTTCTGAAAAAGCAAGGAAAGCAGCTGAGGCTGGTGCAAATGCGCTCATTATTTATAACAATGAAGAAGGAATATTACAAGGTTCACTTGATGATAGTCAAGGCCCGATTGATATACCGGTTGCAGCTGTAGGAAAGAAAGATGGTCAATGGTTAATGGATCACGTAACAGAAGGTGAATATTGGATTGATACGACCTATCAAAATATTCAAGACAAAATAGCGGATTTCAGCTCAAGAGGCCCGGTTACTACAAACTGGAATATTAAGCCTGAAATTGTTGCACCAGGTGCAGCAATTGTCAGTACTGTCCCTGGCGGTTACCGAGAACTGCAAGGAACGAGCATGGCGTCTCCGCATGTTGCAGGTGGGTTAGCGCTTGTTAAGCAAGCCCATCCAGACTGGAAACCTGAGCAATTAAAGGGTGCATTGCTAACGACAGCTTTACCATTAAAGAATGGCAAAGGATTGTATAACCCAATTGATCAAGGTATGGGACGGATGCAACCACAAGCAGCTATTGACACAGAAACGATTATTTATAACCCAATGTTGGCTTTTGGGAAAATAGATAAGCTGAAAGACTCCCAAACAGTAGATGTGAAAATTGAAAATGTATCAAAGGAAACAAAAACTTATCATTTTGAATTACCACAGAATACACATGGTTTAAGCTGGCAGCTACCAAAATCGTTCACACTAGAGCCTGGGGATAAGAAAAATGTTTCCATTCAGCTTTCTGTAATAAGTAATATGATGGACAAGGGGTTACATCAGGGCTGGATTACGTTAAAGGCGAAAGATACAAGCTACCAACTACCATATTTATTTATAAACCGAGAAGCAGATTATCCAAAAGCGATGGGATTAGAATTTGCACTTAAAACATTCTCGAAAGAGGAGTATGAATATCGAATTTACCTACCGGAAGAAGCAAAATCAGTTACTATAGATTTGTATGATCCACATTCCTTAGTGTTCCAAAAAACGCTAGTCACCCTGGAAGATACAGAAGCTGGTGTGATTGAAGGAACATTAAAGAAGAGGAACATAACAGAAAACGGTGAATTTATAGCGAATGTTGAAGTGAAGACAACAGAGGATAAAACATATAATTATCAGACGGTCTTATCTATTGAATAAGACCTTTTCCCCTAAGTGTTGAGAAGTGTAAACATCTTGTATGAATTGTCACAAAAAGTTCACATTAATAGTTGTTTAAGTAATTGGTATATTCCTTTATAATTAAAGATACACTTCTCACCTTTAACTTAAACTGAATATATTGGGGATTTTATCCAACTCATAAAATGTCCCCCAAATGAATTGACATTACTTTACCCCTATTGTACACTGTTTTAGTATGGGTGAAAAGGGTTGCAAAGTGTGATGTTTATCACTGTGATTGGCACTTGTTTATGATACAGGGGCGGTTTTAATGAGCAAAAAGCAAAGTGATAATCCGTTTTATGGTATGGCAATTACGAGTAGTATATTGTCTCAATTAGTTGGGAGTCCGCTCATTGGCATTTTTATAGGTAGGTTTTTAGATGATTATTATTCTACCAAACCCATCTTTTTAATTATTGGTTTCGTATTAGGTTTAATAGCAGGTATATATGGTACCATTTACTTAGTTCGAAAATACATAGGGGACGAATAAAAATGCAGGATGAAATCTATAAGAAAATGATAAACCGACAACGTAAATGGATGCTCTACTTTATTTCTGTGCTTGTTCTTGGTGCAGGATTCACGCCATACACAACTGTATTCCTCGGCCTTTTATTAGGCTCAGTGCTTAGCTTTTTTAATTTATGGGTTCTTCAAAAGAAGATTAATAAATTTGGACAGGCAGTTATCGAAGGGAAAAGAATATTGGGTATAGGAACAGTAACCCGATTAACTGTTGCAGTGTTAGCAGTAGTAACCGCCCTTCGTTTTGATGATTACTTCCACGTGATTTCCGTAATTATTGGATTAATGACGACTTACATAGTCATTATGATAGATTTTTCCATTTTCGAAACAAAAACTAATACATGAAAGAGAGGTGAAACAGCTTGGATCATAAAGCACCGATGTATTATGATTTTTTAGGAATACCAGGGTTGAATTTTAACCTATCAACTGTACTAATGATATTCATATCTAGTGTCGTTGTGTTTGTCATTTGTACGTTAGCAACTCGTAAACTTCAAATGAAGCCTACTGGTGTTCAGAATTTCATGGAGTGGATTGTAGATTTTGTGAAAGGGATTATTGGAGATACGATGGATTGGAAAACAGGGAAAGTTTTCTTGCCTCTTGGACTAACCCTAATCACTTACATTTTTATAAGTAACATTTTAGGTGTTATTACAATGGTTACTTATGGTGAGTATTTATGGTGGAAATCACCAACCTCTGATGCAGGTGTTACCTTATCGTTAGCAGCGATGGTAATAATTCTTACCAATTTTTACGGTATTAAACTACATGGGTTTAAAAACTATGGAAAAGAGTATATGAAGCCAGTACCGTTCTTGCTACCAATCAAGATTTTGGAAGAGTTTACAAATACGATGACTTTAGGATTTCGTCTATTTGGTAATATTTTTGCCGGGGAGATTCTCCTCACCTTAATTGCGAAATTAGCATTTGTACTTGCTCCGGTTACTTTTGTTGGAGCGCTAATTCCGATGATGGCATGGCAAGGATTTAGTTTATTTATTGGAGCAATACAAGCGTTTATTTTCACTATGTTAACAATGGTTTATATGTCTCACAAGGTGAGCACTGACCATTAAGATATTATAAAAAATTATAAGAATTCAAATTCTTAGAGGAGGATATTATTAATATGGAAGCTTTAGCAGCAGCAATAGCAGTAGGTTTAGCAGCACTAGGTGCAAGTTTTGGTAACAGTCAGATCGTTAGTAAGGCATTAGAGGGGATCGCTCGTCAACCTGAATTACGTGGTCCACTTCAAACAACAATGTTAATCGGTATCGCACTAGTAGAGGCGATTCCTATTTTCGCCGTAGTTATCGCATTTATGGTAATGTAATTAAATTTAAAGATATTACATGGAATGGCGAAGTTCGTCTTTAAAAAGAACCTTCGCCTTTCCTTTATGTTCATTTAACCTAAAGATTGAAAAAACAGAAGCGATAGATGCCCGAAAGGAGTGAATACTGTGCAATTATCTAGTGATTGGCTGATTGTTGGAGCCGAGGTGGGTGGGTTAAACCCTGGAGATATCATTTTCTCTCTATTAAGCTTTGCTTTACTATTATTTCTACTTAAGAAATTCGCTTGGGGTCCATTAATGGATAAGATGGAAGAGCGTGAAAACTATATTTCAAATGAGATTGATGTCGCAGAAAAAAACCGTGTCGAAGCTGAAAAAGCATCTCTAGAAGCAGCTGAGCAGTTGAAAAACACACGTCAAGAAGCGCAAGCAATCATTGAAGAAGCAAAGAAATCAGCAACAGAACAAGAACAATCTATTCTTAAAGCAGCAACAGAAGCTGCTGAACGTTTAAAGAAATCTGCACAAGAAGATATCGAAAACGAAAAAGAAAAAGCTGTTCAAGCTTTACAGGCACAGGTGGCTACATTATCTGTACAAATTGCAAGTAAAGTAATTGAGAAAGAAATTAATGCACAGGATCAAGAAAAATTGATTTCCGAGTACATTAAAGAGGTAGGAGAAGAGCGATGAGTAACGTAGAGGTATCAAAACGCTATGCAGATGCTCTTTTTCAAATCGGTAAAGAAAAGAATCAATTAGAACAATTTGAAGCACAACTTCAAATTGTGAAAGAAGTTTTTATGAATAATAAGGAATTAAGTGCATTCCTAGAACATCCAAGAGTGGCAAAAGAGAAAAAGAAACAATTAATTAAAGATTCGTTTCAAGGTTTCTCTTCAGATGTAAATAATCTATTACATTTGTTGGTGGATAGACATAGCGAACATGCTGTTACATCCATCGTTGGTCATTTTGTTTCATTAGTACAGGATGCTAAAGGAATTGCAGAAGCAAAAGTATATTCCATACGTGAACTAACGGATGACGAAAGGCAACACTTGTCAAACGTATTTGCTAAAAAGCTAAACAAAACTGAACTTAAAATTGTGAACGTCGTAGACCCTACTATTCTTGGTGGTGTAAAAATCAAGGTTGGTAACACCATTTACGATGGATCAATTAAAGGTAAGTTAGATCGTTTAGAACGGAATATCGTAACTGCAAATTAATGATGATAGGGGTGAAATGGCATGAGCATTAAAGCTGAAGAAATCAGTGCGCTGATTAAACAGCAAATTGAAAATTATGAATCTGATATTGAAGTCAACGATGTTGGTACAGTTATCGAAATCGGTGACGGTATCGCTCGTGCTCATGGACTAGACAAAGTCATGTCTGGTGAGCTCGTTGAATTTTCGAATGGTGTCATGGGTATGGCGCAAAACTTAGAAGAAAGCAACGTAGGTATTGTTATTCTAGGGCCTTACACTGACATTCGTGAAGGTGACGAAGTTCGTCGTACTGGACGTATTATGGAAGTGCCAGTAGGTGAGGAATTATTAGGACGCGTAGTTAATCCACTTGGTCAACCATTAGATGGAAAAGGACCTATTGAAACTAGTAAAAAACGTCCGATTGAATCACCAGCTCCTGGTGTTATGGATCGTAAATCTGTTGATCAACCATTACAAACAGGTATTAAAGCGATTGATGCATTAGTACCAATCGGTAGAGGACAACGTGAACTTATCATTGGTGACCGTCAAACAGGTAAAACAACTGTTGCTATCGATACAATCTTAAACCAAGCAGACCAAAACATTATCTGTATTTATGTAGCGATTGGTCAAAAAGACTCAACTGTTCGTGGTACTGTTGAAACACTACGGAGATATGGTGCATTAGATTATACTATTGTTGTATCTGCCGGTGCTTCTGAACCTGCACCACTACAATACTTAGCACCTTATGCCGGCGTTTCTATGGGTGAGGAATTTATGTATAACGGCAAGCATGTTCTTGTTGTATATGATGACCTTTCTAAACAAGCAAACGCATATCGTGAATTATCACTTTTACTTAAACGCCCGCCGGGTCGTGAAGCATTCCCTGGTGATGTATTCTATCTACACTCTCGTTTATTAGAGCGTGCAGCAAAGCTTAGCGATGCTTTAGGTGGAGGCTCTTTAACAGCTCTTCCTTTCGTTGAAACACAAGCTGGTGATATTTCAGCTTACATTCCAACAAACGTTATTTCCATCACGGATGGACAAATATTCTTACAGTCAGATCTATTCTTCTCAGGTGTTCGTCCTGCGATTAACCCAGGTCTTTCCGTATCACGTGTTGGTGGATCCGCACAAATTAAAGCAATGAAAAAAGTTGCTGGTACCTTGCGTCTGGATTTAGCATCGTTCCGTGAACTTGAATCATTTGCGCAATTTGGTTCTGATCTTGATAAAGCTACACAAGCAAAGCTTAACCGTGGTGCACGTACTGTTGAAGTATTAAAGCAAGGCTTACATAAGCCACTTGTTGTTGAAAAACAAGTTATGATTATCTATTCGTTAGTTAACGGCTATTTGGATGATATTCCTGTAGCAGATATTACTCGTTTTGAATCTGAATTCTTAGCGTGGATGGATAAGAATAAAGCTGACATTCTAACAACAATTCGTGAAACAGGTAAACTTGCAGAAACAGAAGATATGAATAGTGCGGTAGAAGAATTCAAGAAACAATTTGTAGTTTCTGAATAAAAGTTACACTTCTTCCTTAATCCTCCTGAAGAAAGGGCGGTGAAATACGTGGCATCTTTAAGAGATATTAAAACCCGGATTAACTCGACACAGAAAACAAAACAAATTACAAAAGCAATGCAAATGGTATCTGCTTCTAAAATGAATAAAGCAGAACAAAATGCAAAAGCGTTTGTACCATATAGCGAAAAGATACAGGAAGTGGTTGCAAGTATCGCTGGTAGTGATCAAGATACAGAGCATCCGATGCTACAAGAAAGAGAAGTTAAAAAAACAGCATACTTTGTAATTACATCCGATAGAGGACTAGCTGGTGCTTTTAATAGTAGCATTTTGCGATCTGTTTATCGTACGATTCAAGAACGTCATAAGTCAAAAGATGAGTACACAGTAATTGCTGTGGGTAGAGTAGGTCGTGATTTCTTTAGAAAACGCGATATTCCTTTGACCAATGAGATCATTGGTTTATCCGATCAGCCTAATTTCACGGATATAAAGGATCTAACATCTGAAACAGTTCAATTATATATTGATGAAGAAATTGACGAATTGATTGTCTATTACAATCATTATGTTAGCGCGATTTCACAAGAAGTATCATCAACAAGACTTTTGCCACTTACTAATGTAGCTGAGGAAGCTACCAAAAAATCAATCGAATATGAATATGAACCAAATCAACAAGAAATTCTTAATGTACTACTGCCACAGTATGCCGAAAGCTTGATTTATGGAGCTTTACTAGATAGTAAAGCAAGTGAACACGCTTCACGTATGACTGCTATGCAAAGTGCAACAGATAATGCAAATGATTTAATTGATGATCTTTCACTTGCATATAACAGAGCACGTCAAGCTGCGATTACTCAAGAAATCACTGAGATTGTTGGTGGAGCAGCAGCGCAAGAATAATTTCTTCAAATGTATATCGCGTTTTAGTTAATTAATATTTCATATACATTGGAAGACTTAAAGTCAGTTAGGAGGGAAATCGATGAGCAAAGGATACGTTACACAAATCATGGGACCGGTCGTAGATGTTAAATTCCAAACCGGCCAGCTTCCCGATATTTATAACGCTTTGCAAGTCCCGTCTCAGGATGAAAAGAGCGAAAGTCTTACTTTAGAAGTTGCTTTACATCTAGGAGACGATAGTGTTCGTACAATCGCGATGTCATCCACTGAGGGACTGCAACGTGGTTCTGAAGTAATTGATTTAGGTGCACCAATTTCTGTACCTGTAGGAGACGTAACACTAGGTCGAGTTTTTAATGTGTTAGGTGAAAAGATTGACCTTGATGAGGAATTACCAAGTGATGTTCGCCGTGATCCAATTCACCGTCAATCTCCAGATTTTGAAAACCTAGCAACAGAAACAGAAATTTTAGAAACTGGTATTAAGGTAGTAGACTTACTAGCCCCTTATATTAAGGGTGGTAAAATCGGTCTATTTGGTGGTGCGGGTGTTGGTAAAACCGTACTTATCCAGGAGCTTATTAACAACATCGCTCAAGAGCACGGTGGTATTTCGGTATTTGCTGGTGTAGGTGAGCGTACACGTGAAGGTAATGACCTTTACTACGAAATGAAAGATTCAGGTGTTATCACAAAAACAGCCATGGTATTCGGTCAAATGAACGAACCGCCAGGAGCACGTATGCGTGTTGCATTAACTGGTCTTACAATGGCGGAATACTTCCGTGATGACCAAGGTCAAGACGTACTATTATTTATCGATAACATTTTCCGTTTCACGCAAGCAGGTTCAGAGGTATCAGCACTTCTTGGTCGTATGCCATCAGCCGTTGGTTACCAACCAACCCTTGCTACAGAAATGGGACAATTGCAAGAACGTATTACGTCAACGAATAAAGGTTCTGTTACTTCAATCCAGGCTATCTATGTACCTGCGGATGACTATACAGATCCGGCTCCTGCGACTACGTTTGCGCACTTAGATGCTACAACAAACTTGGATCGTAAACTTTCCGAGCAAGGTATTTATCCTGCTGTGGATCCATTAGCTTCCACTTCTCGTGCACTTGACCCTGAGGTAGTAGGGGAAGATCACTATAATGTTGCCCGTGAAGTTCAACAAACATTGCAACGTTATAAAGAATTACAAGATATTATTGCAATCTTAGGTATGGACGAGTTATCTGATGAAGATAAATTAACGGTTTCGCGTGCACGTCGTATCCAGTTCTTCTTATCTCAGAATTTCCACGTTGCAGAACAATTTACTGGTCAAAAAGGTTCTTATGTTCCTGTACAAGAAACTGTTCAAGGCTTCAGAGAAATTCTTGATGGTAAATACGATGATCTTCCAGAAGATGCATTCCGATTAGTCGGACGTATCGAAGAAGTAGTCGAAAAAGCAAAACAAATGGTTTAATAGAAAGTGTAACGGGCTTGTTCAGATGCGAGATACATAAGCAGAGTGCCTGTAAGTAACCAGGTCTTGGGTCACGGAAGGTGAACTGCTTATGTTACAAGCAATTTAGCCCATGAAGTTAGACTTCATTATAATGTGGAGGTGACTGTTCAGCTCCGAAATGGATAAGCCGAATGTTGTAAAAGGCTTTGCACTTTTACCCATGGAAAGCTTATGCTTGTCTCAGCGAGGACTTAGGAGCCGCAGCTCAAATGCTACCGCAGATATAATATTTTTTGGAGTGGTTGAGTAACAGCTACTTTATTCCAGCCTAAGGAGGGGTTTGATTGAAAACACTAACTGTGAGTGTTGTCACTCCTGATGGCCCTATTCTGGAAAATTCATTTAATATGGTTAGTTGTAAGGCGGAAAGTGGAGAGCTTGGTATATTACCAGGACATATTCCACTCGTTGCTCCTTTATCGATAAGCGCTGTACGTCTAAAAGGTGAAGATGGTACTGTTAAGATAGCTGTAAATGGTGGTTTCTTAGAAGTTCGACCTGACAAAGTGACCATACTTGCACAATCGGCAGAAGCACCTTCAGAAATTGACGTAGAAAGGGCTCGTAAAGCAAAGGAACGTGCTGAAAGACGTCTGAAAACTAAACAAGATGATATTGATTTCAGAAGGGCAGAACTAGCACTAAGACGAGCAATAAATCGTTTAGATGTTGTAGAAAAATAAAAAGTAATGAAAGGCTTTAGTTGAACTGACATAGCGATATGAGACACATATAAAACACCTATTTTAGGCTGCCACGACGCCAAATTCTTTTGGCGTAAGGTAGCCTAATTTTTCTTGAATTCTTTCCTCATTATAATGTTTAATGTATTCATCCACTTTCTCAACAACAGTAAAGTTGGATAAAGAATTGAATTTAATATACTGAAATTCCTCTGACTTTAAACTAGAATGAAAGGATTCAATTACGGCATTATCCCAACAATTTCCTCGTCTTGACATACTGCTGACAAAATGGTTTTTCTTCGCGTTATTCTGATAGGCATACGATGTATAAACACTCCCCTGGTCTGAATGAAGAATGACACCTTCTGGATTATGACGATTGATTAATGCCTCTTCGAGTGTATCAATCACCAGCGGCGTCTGTTGATGGTTATACAGCTTATATGCAATGATTTCATTACTATACAAGTCCATAATGGATGAAAGATATAAGGTTTCGCTCCCATATTGAATATACGTAATATCCGTTACCCATTTCTCATTTGGTTTAGAAGCAGTAAAGTCACGTTGTAGAATATTCGGTGCAATTACTTCTGATTCCCCTTGTGATTTCCATCTTCGCTTTGGTTTCACTCTACACTGTACATTGTGTTTTTGCATGATTTTCTGTACTGTATTTCGGTGTAATTCAATATTATGATCACGCTTCAACAACTTTTTAATCTTACGGTGACCACAACGATATTTGTATTTTTTGCATAGTTCTATAATGATATCTTCATGTGGATTCCGATAGGTGATTCCACTATTCATCCAACGATAGAATGTAGAACGTGGCACTTCTAGGGCAGACAAAATAGAAGTGATTGTGTACTTCCCCTTGAATTGTTCAACCAATTGAA
>NZ_JASTZU010000010.1 GCF_030282825.1 Aquibacillus rhizosphaerae | reverse complement strand
TCTCCATAAAATGTGAGCTTGGTTGCTCATTACTTAACTAGCTTTTTTCTTACTTAACATACTGATTGTTTTGTTCAGTTTTCAAAGATCAATGTAACGCAGTCGTTTTTTTGACAGCTTATATAGCTTACCAAAATGAAATTGTTTTGTCAATAATTATTTTTATGTTTTTATGTTTTTTTTGCATTGCCACTTGTTTTAAGCGACTTATAATAATATAACATATTGAAAATATTAAAGCAATACTTTTTTATGTTTTTCATTCAACACAGAAATTACTCTTATTTATAAAGTAGAAAAGAGCTACCAAACGATAGCTCTTAACTAAAAACAAATATGTGTAAAGCTGTTAATGAAGCAAGACCAGGTATTCCTAAAAAACCTGCAATGACTGCAGTATAAATATTAATAGGTAGATGAAGGCCTATACTAGCTCCAAAAACATTAAAAAAGAATAAAAACAAAACACCGATTACTAATTTCACCGTACCTTGTGCTAAAAATCGCATTGGCTTTATTGGTGCACCAACAATTAAAAGCAAAGCAATCAAGACAACCATACTAGTGATCACTACTGTTGAGTCCACTTTACTTCCTCCCTTAACTTGTCCTTTTTAAAAACTATGAAAGTTAAAAGGGAAAAAGAACTTCTATCTACTATTATCTTAGTGCACTTATTTTCCTATGACGAGCTTCCCTTAAAAGAAAGAAATACTTTGCTTCTGCAATGGAGAGATCATATAATCCAATTTCACTCGGTTCAAAACTTCTTTCAATAATAGATTTTAAATTCATCCATTCATTTTTCAATTTAAATATATCGTCTAGTAGTTGCTTATCTACTTCATTCTTTTTTATCTTTTTACTAGATAGCAATCTTGTCACCCACTTTACTCCCACATTTAACGGTGTATAGATTTCCCGCAAACCTGAGTTAACTAATTTCCTAAAGAAACATAATCCAAATAAAAGCAAACTAAACGGCAATACCGACCAAACTTACCTCTATATTATAGTTCTCTTCTACCTTCCATCGCCTTAGATAGGGTTACTTCATCAGCATATTCCAAATCGCCACCCATCGGTAATCCATGAGCAATTCGAGTAATTCTTATTCCGGAAGGTTTCACTAAGCGAGAAATATACATCGCAGTCGCTTCTCCTTCAATATTCGGGTTAGTAGCTAAGATTAATTCTTTAACTTCCTCATCTTTTAGACGGTTCAGGAGACTAGGAACATTAATATCTTCAGGCCCGATACCATCCATAGGAGAAATAGCTCCATTAAGAACATGATACCTACCACTAAATTCTCTCATTTTTTCCATTGCAATTACATCCTTAGGATCTTGCACGACACAAATAAGTGAGCTATCTCTTGATTCATCCTGACAGATGGCACAAGGATCTTGATCTGTAATGTGACCACAAACAGAGCAATGTGTTAGCTCTCTTTTTGCATTTACTAATGCTTTAGCAAAATCTAACACATCATCTTCTTTCATATTCAAAACAAAAAAAGCCAGTCGTACGGCCGTTTTCGGCCCGATTCCTGGCAACTTTGTAAAGCTATCAATTAGCTTTGAAATCGGTTCTGGATAATACACGAAGCATTCCTCCTAGAACATTCCTCCAGGTAAATTCATACCTTTCGTAAATTGTCCCATTGTATCGTTTGTTTTTTCTTCTACTTGTTTTAGTACTTCATTTGTAGCTGCTAAGATTAAATCCTGTAGCATTTCTATATCATCTGGATCTACAACTTCTTCATTTATCTGGATATCAGTAATTTCTTTTTTACCATTGGCAATAACCTTAACCATACCGCCACCTGCAGTCGCCTCAAAGCTCAATTCTTGTAATTCTTCTTGAGCCTTCATCATATCCTTCTGCATTTTTTGCATTTGTTTCATCATCTTGTTCATGTTTCCACCACCACGCATGGAAATCCCTCCTTATTGTTTTTAAAGTTAATCTTTTATTTCTAGTAAGTCATCACCAACAAGTTTTCTTGCTTCTTCTACTAAAGGATCAACTTGAGGTGATTCATCCTGACCTAAACTATCTTGTTCTCGCTGTTTACTAACATAATCTTCTCGTATTTCTTGCCAATTCACTTCAGGAATCGGAATAATCGATAATTCTTTACCAAGCATTTCAGCTAATAGTAATTCTATCGTTTGTTTATGGTCTAAAGCAAGTGAACAGTGTATTTCATATTTAAATGCAAGGATTAATGCCTGTTCTGAAGCTGCTCTTGGTTTACTATTTTGAACCGTAGCATGTGCTGGCGCATTCTGCTTTTTTAAAGCATCCATGAAATTGGCCCATTGTGATTGCACTAGTTTTATTTCTGGTTTTGATGCATCTCCAAGCACTTGTCTTATACGTTCATAAGGAATTTTATAACTGTTTTTACTTTTAGATTGGGAACGTTTTGGTGTATTTGTATTTGTAGTTCCAGTTTGTTCAGCTGCTGGAGGGTTTTGTTTAAGAGATGTTACCTCTTTTTCTAAAACTTCTATTTTTCGTTTTAGGACATCCAATGCGTTATTATCAGCAGCATTACCTGGAGCTTTTTGATCAGTAATTCTTAAAATCGAAATCTCTATAAACACCTTTGGACTATTTGTCCATTTAATTTCCTGCTGACATTGGTTTAAATCCGCTATTGCTTGCTGTATCCAAATAGAATCTAAACTTTCCGCCAACTGTTTAAAAGCATCATTAACTAGCGCTCGTTCTAATATGTTCTCTAATTGTGGAGCAGTTTGATATAGTAATATATCACGTAAATAGTAAATTAAATCAAAAATGAACCTACCAGGATCTTTACCTGCTTGAATTAATTCATCTACCTGGAGTAATGCTTGTTGAACATCCTTTTCATGCATTGCTTGAATTACATTCATTAGTTTCTCTTGTGAAACGGATCCAGTGACAGCTAAGACATCATCGATTTCAACTTGATCTTCACTATAAGAGATTGCTTGATCTAATAAACTTAACGCATCACGCATACCACCTTCAGCTGATAAGGCTACAGCTTCCAATGCCTCACTTGTCACTGATATTTGCTCTGCTTCTACAATTTTTTGCATTCTTCCAACCATTGCCTTTTGTGAGATTCGCTTAAAATCAAATCGTTGACAACGTGATATAATCGTTAATGGAATTTTATGAGGTTCCGTAGTTGCTAAGATAAAAATTACGTGCTTTGGTGGTTCCTCTAACGTTTTTAATAACGCATTAAAGGCACCAATAGATAACATGTGTACCTCATCGATAATATATACTTTATATGTGACAGCGCTAGGAGCATATTTTACTTTATCTCGTATATCCCTAATTTGTTCAACACCATTGTTTGAAGCAGCATCAATTTCCATTACATCAGAAATAGAACCGTCTTGAATTCCTAAACAAGAAGGACATTGATTGCAAGGTTCTAATACAGGTGACTGTTCACAATTTATCGTTTTAGCGAAAATTTTTGCAGCACTTGTTTTCCCAGTACCACGAGGACCAGAAAATAAATAAGCATGTGAAAATTTTTCCTGCATTATCGCATTTTGTAATGTTCGAGTAATATGTGACTGCCCTACAACATCCGTAAAACCCTTAGGACGCCATACGCGATATAGTGCTTGATAGCTCATAATTCACGATCCTCTCTGCTAACTTCTCTACTATTATAACTGTCTTCTACGTCGATGTGAACTACAAAAAGAGACTGTATGTAAAATACCTCTTGCCGGTATAGACAAGAGGTAGTAAATGTACTATTATAAAGCCGTGCACCCAACTTCGATGAAACAACCCTAAGCGTTACTTAAGTTCATGGCTCGACTCAGGCTTCCCCGCGGCACACGAGAATGACCGCTTACTGCTGCTTCCTTCCGGACCTGACAGGATTCGCGGGTTCCCATTGCGCAGGACCCGAGTGTCAACACCAATCCCTTAAGGCAGACCCTAAAGTCATTCCACCTCGGTTGGGAATTCAACCTCGCTATAGCGGATTGCGAGTTCAGGGCACCGCTACCTCCCCGCCTAGCACGGCAAATACAAGTATAGCGACTTTTTCACTAAATTGCAATGGTTATTGATTGTTAATATTTTCTAACTACCAATTAACTTACTCTTTACTCTTTCGTTTTCCCCTTAAGTTTTTAAAAAAATTAGTGAGCAATTGACCACATTCTTGTTCAAGCACACCACTTTGAACTGTTGCGATATGATTAAAACGATTATCTTCTAACAAGTTCATTAAAGATCCTACACAACCAGCCTTTGAATCATAAGCACCAAAGACTACACGAGGAATTCTAGACTGTAAAATAGCCCCTGCACACATTGGACATGGCTCCAAGGTTACATATAATGTACAATCTTCTAATCGCCAACTGCCAATAATCTGATTGGCTTTATCAATAACAACTAACTCTGCGTGGGATGCAGTTGTTTGTAGTGATTCCCTTAAATTGAAACCTGTTGCTATTACTTTTTCATTATGAACAATAACTGCTCCAATCGGAACCTCTCCTAATTGTTCTGCTTTAAGGGCCTCTGCAATCGCTAACTCCATATAATATTGATCATCCATTTGTATCCCACTTTTCTATATCGAATCATTAATTCTTTATTAAATTTTATCAGAAGATTAGTCTAGCTCCAATAAAGTAACCCTTTCTAACTAAAAAAACTTCCAGAAATATATGATTCACCAACATACACCTTTCCTCATAGGCTACTAAAGGATAAATGTAATTTTGAGAGGAGGAATAAGTTTGCAAATTCATGTCGTACAACAAGGCGATTCATTATATTCTATTGCAAACACTTATGACACTACTTATAGTGCCATCAATACTGCTAATGAGCTCGATAACCCTAATCAATTGGTAGTTGGGCAATCATTAGTCATTCCAATTGTAGGTCAGTTTTATTTTGTTCAACCAGGAGAAAGTCTTTATACTATTGCACAACGCTTTAACATTTCATATCAGGAGTTGGCAAGAGTTAACAATATATCCCCTGATACAAATTTACAAGTAGGCTTTCGTTTATATATTCCTGAAACTCCCGAACCTACTATTGAAACAAATGCTTATGTCGAACCACTTGGAGGAAGTGTATCTGAAACATTAGAAAATGCAGCCAGGAAGCATGCACCAAATTTAACATACCTTGCCCCTTTTAGTTATCAAATAAATAGGGACGGTACGTTAATTAGTCCACCTCTAAACAACTTTGCAGCTATTGCAAATAACAACGATGCTGCACTTATGATGGTTGTTACAAATTTAGAAGAAGGGGAATTTAGTGACGAGTTAGGAAGTCTAATTGTAACCAACGAAACTGTTCAAAATACATTACTTGATAATATTATCTCAACAGCAAATGAGGTTGGTTTCGGCGATATACACTTTGACTTTGAGTTTTTACCACCAGAAAACCGTGAAAACTATAATGCATTTTTAAGAAAAGCGAAAGAACGGCTTTCAACAGAAGGTTTGCTAATGTCTACTGCACTTGCACCGAAAACTAGTGCTACTCAAGAAGGTGCATGGTATGAGGCACATGATTATGCAGCACATGGTGAAATAGCTGATTTTGTTGTATTAATGACATATGAATGGGGCTATAGTGGTGGACCTGCGATGGCAGTATCTCCTATTGGACCCGTAAGAGATGTCGTAGAATACGCATTAACTGAAATGCCTGCAAATAAAAT
The DNA here is from genome assembly GCF_030282825.1 of Aquibacillus rhizosphaerae. Lineage (GTDB taxonomy): Bacteria > Bacillota > Bacilli > Bacillales > Amphibacillaceae > Aquibacillus_C > Aquibacillus_C rhizosphaerae. The sequence continues at coordinate 14,769 of NZ_JASTZU010000010.1, read as the reverse complement.
AATGCTTGGACAAAATCTATACGGCTATGATTGGACTCTACCTTATGTTGCTGGTGGAAAATATGCAAAAGCTTTAAGTCCTCAACAAGCTATTATTTTAGCCAGAGATCAAAATGTTGCTATCGATTATGACCAAGAAGCACAGGCTCCATTCTACTTTTATACAGATAATGAAGGTAATAGACATGAAGTCTGGTTTGAGGATGCAAGATCAATCCAAGCAAAATATGATTTAATAAAAGAATTAAATTTAAGAGGAATTAGTTATTGGAAATTAGGTCTAGCATTTCCACAAAATTGGTTATTATTAGAAGATAATTTCACCATTCGCAAAAGAGGTTAACAAGAAGTCGAAGGAATCTCCTTCGACTTTTTTATTGTCCAAAAAATTACGTCAACTCCACCGCCTACCATCTCGAGTCCCTGAGTCTATCTCTAATGTGCAACGCCGAGGCTTGTCTTGATTGCCCTAAGTAGCATAAAGAACTGTACAGAGATCACAGAAACAAAGCTTTTTCTTGTTTCAAAGGCGCCTCTTCTTTTGTTTTCCAAATTTAAAAATTTGCAAGTATGTTTTTAGAGTAATTTTATCTTATTCGTTCAAACTATTCTTATGAGTTTTTAGAATAGGAGGAGTATAAAATGGATGTTGATTTACGTTTTATCTTTAATAGCTTCTTTTTAGTGTTTGCTGGTGTATTTTTATTAAGGATTGCAGGGAGAAAGTCTATATCGCAAATGACTTTAGCACAAACCGTAATCATGATTTCTATTGGTTCTATTATCATACAACCCATTATCGAAACGAGTGTAACAAGGACAATTATTGCTACAAGTATATTTATTTTCTCTTTGATTTTAATAGAGTGGTTACAGATAAAATTTAATTTTATTGAAAAGTTGATAACAGGAAAATCCAAGATTGTTATTCAGGATGGACAGATACAATTCGATCAACTGCGCAAACGCCGCTTAACTGTCGACCAATTAGAAATGTTTGTAAGGGAGAAAGGAATCAACAAAATATCAGATGTAAAAACCGCTACCTTAGAGCCTAACGGGAAATTAGGATACGAATTAAAAGAAGATGCCAGACCGCTAACTATTGGGGAATTTAAGAAAATGATTAATCCTAGCATGTTAAATCCTTCAGAACTACCTATTTATAAAAATAATGATCAGCAGAAAAGTAATGATCAAATCTTTGACGAAATTAAATATCAACATAAGAATAATCATCCTAATTATCTGCAATAACAGCTAAGGAAAGAAATATTTATAAATATTAGGATACAAAGGATGCAGTTAATTATCTGCTTCCTTCATTTGTCTAAGGGGGGCAAACAGCTTTTTCTTCATTATTTTAATGCAAGAATACTACGTTATATCCATTAAAATTTGTAATTCTTCTTTATTGTCTAAAACATCTTCTAATGTAAATTCATCTAATACTTGAAAAAAGGCTTGGATTGCTCTATTTACAACATGCCTTAATTCACAAGATGGGGTGATCACACACCGATTTGTATTACAATCAAAGCACTCCAATAATACGAAATCATTCTCCATCATTCTTACTACTCTGCCTATGTTTATATCTTCCGGTTCTTTTGCCAAAAACATTCCACCGTTTCTTCCTCGGGCGGTCTTAATCAACTCAAGTTTATTTAATTGATGTACTACTTTTCTAACATGTTCTGTCGAAATATTAAAAGTTTCCGATATCTCTTTTATACTTGATAGTTCTCCTTCTGGTTTAGAACCAGTATATATTAACACGCGTAGACCGTAGTCTGTGTATTTCTTTAATCTCATGCTGACTTCCCCCTTCTTACACTCAATTTTACAAGAGATGATGAAATAAGTCTTGCATTTTAGTTAACAAAATTGTCATGACTTATCAAGATAGGCTATTGATTTTATACTTAATATACTTTTACAATAAAGATGTATTTAAAATACATGTTTAGGGAGTGGTTTTATATGACCAACCAAGAGGCAACTATATTAGATAAAACAACCATTGATACAATTAAAGCAACAGTACCTGTTCTAGAGGTACATGGACAAGAAATCACCAAACGTTTCTACCAATTACTTTTTGAAAATTATCCAGAATTAAAAAATATTTTTAATCAAACAAATCAAAAGATGGGAAAACAATCACAGGCACTAGCTAATGCTGTCTATGCTGCCGCTGTAAACATCGACAAGTTAGAAGAGATTTTACCTACAGTTAAACAGATTGCACATAAACATGTGAGCTTAAATATCCAACCCGAACATTATCCTATTGTTGGAGAAAATTTATTATTAGCAATAAAAGAAGTGTTGGGTGATGCTGCTACACCTGAGATACTAGAAGCTTGGGAAAAGGCATATGGCGTTATTGCTGATGTTTTTATCGAGATTGAAGCTGATATGTATAAAGAAACCGAGATACAAACTGGTGGTTGGAGTGACTTTCGCGATTTTAAGGTAATAAAGAAAGAGCAAGAAAGTGATGTTATAACATCCTTTTATCTTAAGCCTGTAGATGGAGGTAATCTCCCAATTTACAACCCAGGTCAATATATAACAGTTAAAATTGAAAATCCTGATGCTCCATATCACTACTTACGTCAATACAGTTTGTCTTGTAAGCCAAACGGATCCTACTTTCGTATAAGTGTAAAACGAGAAGATGGAATTAATGGAAATCCTGATGGTGATGTTTCTACTTTTTTACATACAAGGATACAAGAAGGGGATATCTTACCAGTTAGTGCACCTGCTGGTGAATTCATCTTAAAAGCGGAAGAAAAACCGCTGGTACTAATCAGCGGTGGAGTTGGTATTACTCCCTTCATAAGCATGCTTGAGACAGTTGTTGCGGAACAACCGGAACGTAGTGTTTACTTTATTCATGCTGCACAAAATGGGGCAGTCCATAGTTTTAAAGAAACAATTCAATCACTATCGGAAGAAAATGCAAAAATTAATAGTTATGTTATCTATTCAAATCCAACTGCTGAAGACCTAAAAACAAAAAACTATCACAAAGTTGGGCTAATAGATTTGGATTGGCTACAATCTGTACTTCCTTCTAATGAGGCAGCATTTTATTTCTGCGGTCCGGATGGCTTTATGAAGACGGTCTACCAAGAACTTAAAAGATGGAACGTCATGCCACAAGATATTAATTTTGAATTTTTTGGCCCTTCAAAGAGTCTTGATTAATTTTCAAAAAATCCCAGAGCCTTGTAAGCTCTGGGATTTTTTTATCATTCTTCTAATGTTGATGTATCACCTGTTGGTAGACCAAGCTCCCATGATTTTAGTAAACGTCTCATAATTTTTCCACTACGAGTTTTAGGAATGGTATCTTTTATTTCGATTTCGCGAGGTGCAGCATGTGCACTAAGTCCCATCTTTACAAATTTACGTATTTCTTCTACTAATTCATCGGAAGAAGAATAGCCCTCATTGAGCGTAATAAATGCTTTTATGATTTCTCCACGCTCTGGGTCTGGCTTACCAATAACTCCTGCTTCGGCTACTGCGGGATGCTCGATTAGTTTACTTTCTACTTCAAATGGTCCAACCCGTTCACCTGATGTATTTATTACATCATCTAAACGACCCTGAAACCAGAAGTAACCATCCTCATCCATATATGCGCTATCACCGGATACATACCACCCATTAATAAAGTAACTTTCATATTTACCTGGATTTTTCCAAATAGCTCGCATCATTGATGGCCATCCTTGTTTAATTGCAAGGTTTCCCATTTGGTTTGGCGGCAGTTTGTTACCTTCATTATCGATAATTGCAGCTTCAACTCCTGGTATTGGCTTCCCCATTGAACCAGGTCTTATATCCATAACAGGATAGTTAACGATTAGCATCGCACCAGTTTCTGTCATCCACCACGTATCATGTATCCGTAATTTAAACGCATCAAGAGCCCATGTAATAACCTCTGGGTTTAAAGGTTCACCAACACTCATGATGTGTCGTAAGGAAGACATATCATATTGATTCACTACTTTCTCCCCTGCACTAACCAATTTACGCAAAGCTGTAGGAGCGGTGTACCAAACGCTAATTTTATTTTTATCAATTGTTCCATACCATGATTCTGGAGTAAAACGCCCACCACGAACTACATTAGTAATTCCGTGTAACCACGGGGCAAATATTCCGTAACTCGTACCTGTTACCCAGCCAGGGTCAGCAGTACACCAATATATATCATCATCTTTTAGATCTATCACCCAATCACCTGTTGCATAGTGCTGTATCATCGCATTATGAACGTGATAGACACCTTTAGGTTTACCTGTTGATCCAGAAGTATAATGAAGTAACATTCCATCTTCTAAGTCTACCCACTCCATAGAAAATTCTTCTGGAACGCTTTCCATTTCTTTAAAATAGTCAATATAATCTGTAGAAATATCTTTAGACTCTCCTACTAAAACAATCTTTTTCAAGTGAGGTAGTTCATGTTGTGGAACTCTTGGTAATAGTTCTGGAGTAGTAATTAACATCGTTGCTTCGCTGTCTTCAAGTCGATCACGAACCGCTTGTTCCATAAATGCTTCAAACAGTGGCCCTGCAATTGCGCCTATTTTTAATATTCCAAAGAAACTAGCATAAAACTCAGGGCTTCTTGGCATAAATAAAAATATACGATCTCCTTTTTTTACTTCGTGTTTTTTTAGCACATTGGCAAACTGATTACTCTTATTTTTTAATTGATTGAATGTCAACGATTCTTCCCGGTCAGGAGAAGAATAAATTAATGCAATTTTATCTTTTTTATCTGGATTTTCAGCATGCCGGTCTATTGCTTCATATGCAATATTAACCTTTCCAGTTTGATTCCAACTAAAGTTTTGTTTTACTTCATTCCAATCAAAATTTTGACGTTTCTTTTGATATTGTTTTAAATTGTGATTACCTTCTCTAGCTGGAATTGGCTGCATATCCATCAAATCACCTCATTTAAAATTTGTAAACGCTTGCAATTAACATTACTTTCTTCCTTCATTCTATGAAAGAAAGAATAAAGTATTAATTTTTTTACTTATTATACATTTTAGACTATTCAACCTAAAAACTAAAGAACTTTGTTCCATTATTACCCATATTGTTATTTATAAAGGCGGCGTATTACCACTCATCTGGTAAGAGATTTAAAAATCATAATTAAGTTACTTCAACTTCTATCAATTGTGCAGTTTAAAAGCAACAAATCTAAGGAAAGGTTATTATAGAATAATCTTTTTTATGATAACATCCTAGTTTCGAGATAAAAGGCTTGACGTATAAGATTTACTTATTTATACTTACTTACATAAAGTAACTTAATAATTATTAATAACAGAAAAATGGAGGTTTTTAAAATGGCAAAACAAACTTTTAAGGTGGACCCAACACACACTAGTGTTGATTTTTCGGTAAAACACATGATGGTATCAAAGGTGAAAGGGGCATTTCACGATTTTGATGTTAAATTTGTTGCTGATCCTGAGGATTTAACAACAGCTGAAATAGAATTTAATATCGGAGTTAAAAGTATTGATACACGTAATAGTCAACGTGATGAGCATCTTCGCTCGGCAGACTTCTTCGATGTTGAAAATCACCCTAACATAACTTTTAAATCAACAAAAGTAACAAAAACTGGGGATAACTCATATGAAGTTACTGGTGATGTTACACTTGCCGGAAAGTCTAAAACTGAAACATTTAATGTGAATTTTGAAGGTCAAGGTCAAGATCCTTGGGGTAACCAAGTATTTGGTTTTAGTGCTGATGGCGTAATCAAACGAAGTGATTACGGTATTACTTATAATGCTGCACTAGAAACAGGCGGCGTGCTTATCGGTGACGATATCAAATTTACAATTGAAATGGAAGCTATGCTAGAAGCATAAGCTTACGAATAACCGCAACAGGCATAATACCCTGTTGCGGTTATTTTTTTGTTTGAATATATGATGTGATTCCACTATATTATCCCTACTTAAATTATTTTTCATAAAAATCCACTTCTTACAAAGACTATCTCTTATAATATATCTATTTTTTAGGGGATGAGGCTGTGTTTAACCTTTTTAAAAAAACAAAGCAACATTCATCAGAGGAAAAAGAGAACTTCCAGATACAAAAAAGTTTAAAAGAAAATTCAAAACACGTAAAACAACTCTTTTCCTATGGGTTAAATAAAGACTTTTCATCTAGAGAACTCACTGCAAAATACAATCAAACAAATATGTGCTTATTTTATTACTCTTCCATCGTTAATGGCGATAAGATATACGAAGCAATTTTACGACCTTTATTAGAAGCAGAAGGACAAGAGTTAAAGAATATTATTACGGTTGAAAGTGTAACAGAGCTAGAAAATTTTGAGGAAGTAATTGAACACATTAATAGTGGAAAAGCGGTCTTATTTCAAGAAGGAGTCAACAAAGGATACTCTATCGATGTAGCTCAATTTCAGTTTCGTAGTATTGGAAAGGCAGAAAATGAAAGTGTCATAAAAGGGCCACACGAAGCCTTTACTGAATCACTCAACGTTAACATCTCTCTAATCAGAAAAAGAATGCATGACAAACAGCTTATAACCGAGTCCAAACAACTAGGTAAACGATCTAAAACAGAGGTTAACTACCTATATGTTAGTGATCTAGTTAATGATGACATATTAGATAATCTAAAAGAAAGATTAGAAAATATTGATGTTGATAATCTAAGAAATGTAGAAATATTAGAGCAATTTATCGAGGAACGTCCATATTCTATCTTCCCTTCAATTCTTTATACAGAGCGTCCTGATAAAGCAACTTCTTTTTTAGAGGACGGTTATATTATTATTTTAATGGAAAACTCCTCTGCATGTTTAATTGTCCCTGTCACTTTTTGGTCTTTTTTCCATTCGCAAGAAGATAGATACTTGCGATTTCTATATGGAAATTTCACAAGGGCTGTTCGTATGTTTGCTTTTTACTTAACTACAATGATTTCTGCAACCTATGTTGGGATTACTAACTTTCACAGTGAAATGTTACCACCAGACTTGCTCTTAGCAATCACTGCGTCAAGAGAAAGAGTTCCTTTTCCATTAATCTTTGAAGTGATTATTATGGAAGTTGCCTTTGAATTGATTCGCGAAGCTGGAATTCGAATTCCTAGTCCCCTAGGACCTACACTTGGAATTGTCGGTGCATTAATACTAGGACAAGCAGCAGTCGAAGCAAACATTATTAGTCCTATTATTGTTATCGTAGCTGCTGTTTCTGGGCTTACTTCCTTCGCAATCGCTGATGTTAGTATTAATTTCACTGTTCGTATTACACGTTTTATTTTTATTGGGGCAGCGGGAACCTTTGGTATGTTCGGTTTAGCTGCAGCTTTTTTAGTCTGGTTTATGTATGCTGCTTCTATAAAATCATTTGGTGTACCTTTCTTTTCTCCACTTGCACCACATTTCAAATCAACTGGTGATACGATATTCCGGAAAATAGCGAAAAAGGAATTCTTTAGACCTGGAAATATTCGTCCAAAAGATTTAAGAAAAAAAGGAAAAACAAACACGAAATAGGTGGGCTAAAATGAAAGATTATAAAACCTTAACGACTCGAGACATGTTTGCATTAGTAACTTTACTGATTGGAATTAAATTTGCAGATACAACGCCTGCCCTATTAGCACAAAAAGGGCAGAATGGGTTTTGGTTAATTCCTATTGTCTCCTTTATAGTCGTTATTCCATCTTTTCTGTTACTCATTTATTTATTAAAAAAATACAAAGACAAAAACTTAGTAGAGTTATTAGAAACCATACTAGGCACCTTTAGTGGTAAGCTGCTAGGATTGATTATTTTTTTACTTGCTTATAGCACATTAATATTTGATAGCAGAAATTATGTGGAACAAATCAAGTTACTCTATTACCCTCAATCACCTACACTTATTATTTTTGGATTATTTATGTTAGTTGCTTTTTTTTGTGCTAAAAGAGGCTTTGAGGTAATCGGATTTACTTCTTGGATTGGGCTGCCATTAATTAAATTTGCTGTCTTTTTATTGGCCCTATTAGTTTTAAGAGAGGCTGTTTGGAATCGGATATTTCCTCTATTTGGTTCAGGATTGAATATTATTACAATGGAAGGTGTAAAAAATTCCTCTATTTTCATGGAGTTCTTTTTATTAACGATAGCTTATACATCTTTTAAGGATACAAAATTTTTTAGAAGAGGTAGTTATTTAGGTAGTGCCTTTGTTGTTGTTGAAATTGTTTTATTTTTTCTTTTGTACACCATTGTTTTTGATTATAATTCGATTGGAAAAATTGCCTTTCCTTTTCACGAGATTACTCAATATATTAATTTTGGTGACTATTTTACGAACATAGAGACGTTCTTTATGGTTTTCTGGCTTTTTGGAGCATTTATGCGATTCATCATATTCCTTTACTTAATAACATGGATATTCGGTACCGTGTTTAATATAAATGAATTTGAACCTTTGTTACTACCCTTTGCATTTTTTACAGTCATGATTGGAATGCTTCCTGAAAACTCAATCATAAATGAAATGGTCATACGAGATGTACTACTTGATGTAATGACACCATTATTTGTCCTATTTCCTTTTTTATTATGGTTCATTGCACTTTGTAAAGGAGACTTAAAGAAATGACAGTCAAGAAAATACGATTACTATTATCCCTATTTCTTTTGTTTCTACTAGTGGGGTGCTATGACAAAATTGAATTAGAACAACAATCATATGCTGTAGCACTAGGTGTCGATCAAACGGACGAAAAAGGTGTCTACCGATTTACTTTTCAAATTACTAACCCTGAAGTAGGTTATTCCGCTGGAGGTGGGAGTGCTGATGAACCACCTAATGAAACAGTGACAACGACAGGGAGTGACATTTTAACGGCAATGAGTACAGTAAATTCCTTTGTTTCTAAACGGATGACGTTAGATCATACGAAAGTAATTGTTATTTCCGAAGAACTTGCACGATCTGGTGATTTTATTCAAATTATTCAATCTGCATCACGTACAACGCAAATTCGCCGTGCTGTTCAAATTGTCGTATCGAAAGAGAAAGCTGCAGATTTCCTAAATAATATTAAGCCAAAGATGGAAGCGAGAACACATAAATATTTCCAATATATGATTACACGAGCGAAACAAACTGGCATTATACCTGACGCCGATATACATCGTTTCTTTCAAATAACAGAAGGAGATGCTGACCTTTTCTTAGCTATTTATGCTACGAATGAAAAAAGTGAACCAAAAGAAGATGGGAATGAAGATGAATTTATTGCTGGTGAAATCCCCCATGAAGGTGGTAGTGAAACACAATTTATGGGATCAGCGGTTTTTAAGGAGGGTAAAATGATCGATGTATTAGATGGACAGGCCACACGACTATCACACGTACTAGATTACACACTTGATATGGATGAACTCCTTTCTACATATCCGGATCCTATCAAACACGAATACCGAATTTCTGCTGATTATATACAAAAGACAGCAGCCGAAGTTAAAATTGATTATCAAAAAAATAAAAAAACAAAAATCGATGTGACGGTGCCTTTTCAAATTGAAGTGTTGGCTATTCCTAGTTTAGTCGATTATGCTCAAAACATAGAATACCAAGAGATGTTAAAGCAATCTATCGAAGAAGATTTAGAGAAAAAAGCGGATGATTTAATAAAAAAAACACAAGAAGAATATAGTTCCGAGCCATTTTATTGGTCGTTATTCATTCGAAATGAATTTAAAGATGTACCAGCATATGAAGAAGCTGATTGGAACAAAAAGATATATCCAAATGCAGATATTACAATTAATTTTGATTTGGAACGATTGGGATTTGGTAAAATGCTTAATGACACAAATCTATCCGAAGTGAGGGATTAAGATGCAGTTACTTTTGTTCCTTGGTATTTCTACTTACGTTGCTTTTTATTGTCTTTCCTATGCTAGAATACAATTCAAAAATGATAACAAGCTTGGCGGAATTGCAATCTTAATGCTAATTCCCCTTGCATTGGCATCGCCTGTTACTTACTTTTTAATAAGATAATATTAAAAGGTGCAAAGCTGCCTAAAAAGAAAAGAGCAAAGAGTAGTTTACTCCTTGCTCTTTCTTTCTATATAGTGGCCCCAGCAGGATTCGAACCTGCGACGCATAGTTTAGGAAACTAACGCTCTATCCCCTGAGCTATGGAGCCAAATCAACATTATTTATTGGTCATGTTTTTTTATTATACAAGACAGCGAACCATTTTTAAAGTAAGATTAACTATAATGTAAATAATTTTTTATTATTAAAGTTAGTTCTTGGTCAATTCATTGGACTTTTAGTGGAATTAATAAGCCCACTCAAGAAGACTCACCATACATGAACTGAACCTATTATTAAAAGAAAAACTTCTTCTAAAGGTTTTTCTTTTTTTCTTACAATTTAAAAATAATTTGTTAAATTGTGGTGGGACTGTCCGTAGGTATCATGATATGATAAAATAATGATTGTCTGTCTAAAAGATAGATTTTTGTTGGATTTTGACTTATTGATCGGAGGGGAATATATGAGTCAATTACCTTTTATCGCTGTTGAAGGACCGATTGGGGTTGGAAAAACATCGTTATCTAATAAGTTAGCTTCTCATTTTGAACTTCATTTATTAAAGGAAATCGTTGAGGAAAATCCTTTCTTAGGCAAATTTTATGATGATATTGAAGAGTGGAGCTTCCAAACTGAAATGTTCTTCCTATGTAATCGATATAAACAGTTAGAAGATATAGATAATAAATACTTATCACAAGGTAAATCAGTTATAGCTGATTATCATATATCAAAAAATATGATATTTGCCAAACGAACCTTACATGATAAACAATTCCATAAGTACGCAAAAATATACGATATTCTAACTATTGATATGCCAAAACCAAATATGATGATTTATTTAGATGCTAGTTTGGACACGCTATTAGCACGAATACAAATGCGTGGTCGTGAGTTAGAAAAAAATATACAACCTGCTTATTTGGAGCAACTATCCCAAGATTACAATGATTTTATGAATACATTTGAAAAAATGAATCCAGATATACCAGTCATCCGTATTGATGGTGATCAAACTGACTTTATTAAGCATCAGGATGATTTAACTGCGATTATTAATCAAGTCGAGGATTATCTAAAAAAAGGGGAAGTTATGCAATGAACTTAAGAGACAAATACCAAATACCACATGACAGTGTAATTACAATTGCAGGCACTGTAGGCGTTGGAAAATCAACGATGACTAATGCGTTGGCGGACGCATTAAATTTCCGTACCTCTCTAGAAAAAGTAGACACAAATCCTTATCTTGATAAATTTTATGCTGACTTTGAGCGTTGGAGCTTTCACCTTCAAGTTTATTTTCTAGCAGAACGTTTCAAAGAACAAAAACGGATTTTTGAATATGGTGGAGGATTCATCCAAGATAGATCAATTTATGAAGATACAGGTATTTTTGCAAAAATGCATCATGAAAAAGGAACAATGACTCCTGTAGATTACGAAACTTACAGAAGTCTATTTGATGCAATGGTAATGACACCGTATTTTCCACACCCAGACTTACTTATATATTTAGAAGGGACATTTGATGACGTTGTAGATAGAATAAAAAAACGTGGTAGACCAATGGAACAACAAACGCCGTTAAGCTATTGGGAAGAAATGCACCATCGCTATGAAAACTGGATTAATAGTTTTAATTCATGTCCAATCCTTCGTATCAATATAGCTGATTATGATTTAGTAAATGATAATACATCGATTGAACCTGTATTAGAAAAAATTGGCCATTTTATTCAGCAATCTCGGAAATGGGAGACAAGACAGTTAACGAAACAATAAAAAATAGGGCTGGGGCAAAACCCAGTAATTAAATAGAGTAACAACAGAATATGAAAATAATGAAAAAGGTTCCGACCATCATAGATCGATGATGGTCGGAACCTTTTTCATTATTTTTGGCTAGTTATGTCCCAGCTTAAATCAATGGTAACTCAATATGCTGGTGTAGGTGTTGTACAACCTTAACATGCACATAGTTGCAAGAGAGTGTAATATTATATGCATCACGTTTTATATCGAATAACAATGCTAATCCTCCTTTATCTTTAAAATCAAACTAAAAATGTTCAATAACCTATAAAAGTATAGAAATGACACACACCGCTAAAGAAAACGCGAAATATGTCGATAAATGTACTGTAGATTAAAATATATTAAATGGGGGCGAACATCTTGCATAAGCATCTTAAGAATGCCGATAAAGTGAGTACGATTATTATTGATTTGATTGTTCTTTTAACAATGACCGTGGCAATTACTAAATTGGGTGTTGCAGAGGGGTTTAAAGCTGCAATTCCTGTTATTATTGTAGGGGTATTTGTTTCAGCGTTTTATTTCATTAAGCTCAACAGCTATATAAAAGGAGTCTGTTATGCTCTTCTGATTACTTTGGTTGGCTTAAATAACTTTTTTACACCAGGGATGGAATTTAATGCTGTTTACGGCATTCTTCTTTCTCTTGCAGTTGTGTCTATGTACTTTAATAAAAAGATGGTACTATCACACGGAATTTTAATTAATATTGTTGTTATCACAGTGTATATCATAAATCCACAAGCAGTATTAGGTGATCAAACACGTTTTAGCTTATTCCTGCTCGTACTCATTAACTTAAATGCAATCATTGCTTGTCTATACTTTCTAAATAAGTGGGGGGCTGACCTTATCAAGAATTCCCAAGACAAAGCAAACGAAGCTATCAGTCTAGTAGATGTAATTAATAGTACTCTACATAAAGTTAAAGACGGATCAAAGGTGCTTAATGATAGTATTCAAGTATTTACAAAAAACATGGATTCAAATATGCAAACAACGGAAAATGTTAATAGCACTGTTCATGACATGGCAAAAGGTATCCAGCACCAAGCAGAAAGTATTAGTATTATAAACAATAGTATGAACGACATTTCGCACCAGATGGAAGAAACCAAGAAAGCATCAAATGATGTATCAGGTAACACAAACCAGATGATGGAAAAGGTTAAAGGTGGTACTGAAAAGGTACAGCAAATGGGTAACCAAATGAATACAATCAATGATGCAGTAGGTACTTCTTTAACAATTGTTAACCAGCTTCAAAGCAAAACAAATGATATTGTCAGAAGTCTTAATTCCATCAATGAAATTGCAGAGCAAACAAATCTACTTGCACTAAATGCATCGATAGAAGCTGCACGAGCAGGTGAACACGGAAAAGGATTTGCAATCGTAGCGGACGAAGTAAGAAAGCTTGCAGAAGGAAGCTCGAGTATCGTAAACGAAATTAACACGATTATTGATGAACTTTCTGCACAAACAGAAGATGCTTTAAAATCTGTCAATCAAGGAGATACAGCCTTAAAATCAGGGAATGAAATATTAGAAGAAGTACAAACGTATTTCAATGATTTTACAGAAGGCTTTCAAAAAACGAATCAATCCGTTACTACCGAAACCGAATTGATTGAAAAAGTTTCTGCTAACATTAGATCTATCCAGGAACAAATAGAAAATGTCTCTAGTATCTCTGAGCAACAGGCAGCATCTACTGAAGAAGTAGCTGCGACAATGGAAAATTTAATACAAGATGTCTCATCTACTAGCGGTACAATAAATAAAATTAATTCACTGAGCAATGAATTAGAGGAAATATCTAAAAGCCAAGAAAAACATTGAAGAAAATAGCGTCATACAAATATATAAAGAGGCTGGGACAAAACCCAGTAATTAAAAAGAGTGGTACTCATTGAACTGACATAGCGATATGAGACACATATAAAACACCTATTTTAGGCTGCCACGACGCCAAATTCTTTTGGCGTAAGGTAGCCTAATTTTTCTTGAATTCTTTCCTCATTATAATGTTTAATGTATTCATCCACTTTCTCAACAACAGTAAAGTTGGATAAAGAATTGAATTTAATATACTGAAATTCCTCTGACTTTAAACTAGAATGAAAGGATTCAATTACGGCATTATCCCAACAATTTCCTCGTCTTGACATACTGCTGACAAAATGGTTTTTCTTCGCGTTATTCTGATAGGCATACGATGTATAAACACTCCCCTGGTCTGAATGAAGAATGACACCTTCTGGATTATGACGATTGATTAATGCCTCTTCGAGTGTATCAATCACCAGCGGCGTCTGTTGATGGTTATACAGCTTATATGCAATGATTTCATTACTATACAAGTCCATAATGGATGAAAGATATAAGGTTTCGCTCCCATATTGAATATACGTAATATCCGTTACCCATTTCTCATTTGGTTTAGAAGCAGTAAAGTCACGTTGTAGAATATTCGGTGCAATTACTTCTGATTCCCCTTGTGATTTCCATCTTCGCTTTGGTTTCACTCTACACTGTACATTGTGTTTTTGCATGATTTTCTGTACTGTATTTCGGTGTAATTCAATATTATGATCACGCTTCAACAACTTTTTAATCTTACGGTGACCACAACGATATTTGTATTTTTTGCATAGTTCTATAATGATATCTTCATGTGGATTCCGATAGGTGATTCCACTATTCATCCAACGATAGAATGTAGAACGTGGCACTTCTAGGGCAGACAAAATAGAAGTGATTGTGTACTTCCCCTTGAATTGTTCAACCAATTGAA
>NZ_JASTZU010000009.1 GCF_030282825.1 Aquibacillus rhizosphaerae | reverse complement strand
ATAGATACCTTTGGGAACACCAAAGGTCATCGCATTACCAAAGTCACCCACAGAGTCGAATGTTTTATCGGAACGTTCTATATGATCGTTGACTATCGTAGAGAAAATTTCTAAAACACTATTCGTCGTTTTAACACCCATCTTTTTTGCTTCATCTAGCAGAATATTTTTCATAACTTCCATGGATGCTTTTGCTGATTTTGCAGCTTTTACTCGATCTTGTACTATTTCTGTAGTCATGACGTTATAAGGAATCTGACTTACCTTTTGTCCTATCAACGTTTGGAGTGCCGTATTTGATATTAAAACAATATCTTCAACACTTGTTTGTTCCCCTTGCCTTTGTTTGTTCAAGTAAGCTTTTGTCCGACGTTCTTGTTCTGCTTTGATTTGATAGACTTCGCTTTGATGATAGGCCTTTGCGTTAAAGTGAATCGGAGAAATACTAGCCCCTTGTGACGTAGCTTCCTGCAAGGATTGGAACAGTCTTACAGCATAAGACTCTTCTTCCTTCGATGAATCATAGTCAACTGTCAGTGCTTCATCTAGCTTTTCAACTGCTTCTAACGTTTCTCTCCGTTTATTATGTACCTGCGACATGTTCTGATCAAAATCATTCCTGGAAAAAGTATCTAACGATATGATATCATCAATCCCACGAAAAATCGCTTCTAAATCATTCCGTTGTGCCGTGACTAAATCATCCGCTTGCCTTTCCCCTTGTTGGACGTCTTCTTCGAGAAAGGCTGTATGTACAACAGTATTTCCGCCTAATTTTTCCTGCTCTAACGTTCCTTTGATTCCTCTTAAAAAAGCAATCTGGTGGTCTACTAATCGCAGCCACGCTTCTACCACATCCACCTGTGCTTGATAAAAGCCCTTAATGGCATCAGCACCTTGCCCTTGAAAATCACCTGCATAAATGATTCTTTGAAAGTCACGTTTTAACCCACTCAGTTGTCCACGCAATTCTCGATATTGAGATTGCCTTTCATTCATAGTAGCTACCAAAGCTTTTGAATCCAGTACCTTCAATCCCCCACCTCATTCCCATAATCTTCCTCTCCTTATGGTAGCGATTTGGTTGACGAATTGGTACAGTCCAAACTTCCTGTTTTATCCAATTATGTCCTAGGTTTTTAGATGGAATATTAGTGATTATATAGGTAAATAGATTTACATCATGCATTTCACTACAAAAAACTACCATAGTAACTCCACACTAACTGTTCTTCCCACAAAGAAAAATCTCTCATTTTGTCCATTGAGGTGTCTGACACAGATAGCCGCTTTCCCCGAATGACGCATGTCTAATAGCCCTTCTATAATCTTCTCCACCTGGTCCAATAAAAAATTGGTGGTGACTAGGCACCAACTCTTCACCAGTCCTTTAATGGGTTTATTTAAAGCAACAAAATAACAACCTATCTACTATCAACAAAAGTGTTCTAGCGGGCGTATATAGGTAACTTTCAGCTTAACTTTTGTCGATTTGCGTCGATATTATGATAATGACACCTATATAACACATCAATTTTAAGGGGGAGCTCCATTGTTAGAAAAATTAAGATGGAAGAATATTAAAATAGGGGGAAAATACACGGTTATTTTCTCGGTTATGGCAGTAGCCTTTATAAGTTCAGTACTATTAACTTATATTCTACTAGATCAGACGCGTGACAAAATGGACGAAACAACAGAGACAAATAGAATTTCGTTATTGTCATCTGACTTGGTTACACTTTTTAATGAAAAGTTTGTTTATATTCCGGAATATATTGTTTTGTCTGAAGAAGCACAGCTAGAGAATTACTTAGCTACTAGTATGGAATTCGTTGATAAGGCCAAACAGTTAAAGAGTACAATTACGAGTAAAGAACAATTAGAATTATTCAATCAGCTAATCGAGAACAACAATGAACTAGATCAGTATTTTTTCAGTATGGCAGTGCCTAAAGTACAGCAACTAAATACACAAGAATTTGCAGAGCTTCAACAGTCTGCTAATGAGTTAAAAAGTAATACCACTGAGATTGGTGACAAGCTAAAGTCTTTAGCTATAGACGCTAACGATAAAGCAATCTCTGAGGCAAATGATAACATATCAAACACTATTTTGTTATTGATATTATCTGGTGGAGTATCTATTATCATCTCCTTCACCCTACTATATTTAATCAGTAGAAGAATTAGTAAAAATCTTAATCATATAGTCGTAACAAGTAATGAAATAGCTAGTGGAAATCTGTCCATTCAACCATTGAAAAACGATGGTAACGACGAGATTGGTCAGCTTGCCGTTTCTGTTAATGACATGAGTAGCAATCTACGCACTATGATTGAGGAAATTACTACTCTATCTTCTGAAGTTGATAAACAAAGTAACGCGCTAGCAAGTGCATCTGATGAAGTGAAAATAGGCAGTGAACAAGTAGCAATAACAATAGAAGAATTAGCAAATGGCACTACAAATCAAGCAAATGAAACGACTACTATTTCAGAAACGACAAAATCGTTTATGGATAAACTAAAAGAAGCGAATGAACACAGTAACGACCTTGTTTCTTTTTCCACAAATGTTCAAAACGTCTCAACAGAAGGCGATCAACAGATGAAGGAATCTTTAAGCCAAATGAATCTTATTCATGAAGTAGTGCGAACATCTGTCGAAAATGTCAAAAGTCTAGAACAAAAAACTAATTCAATCACTGAGATAGTTCATGTTATTAAATCAATTGCAGAACAAACGAACTTACTGGCACTTAATGCTTCCATTGAAGCTGCACGAGCAGGTGAAGTAGGCAAGGGCTTTGCAGTTGTCGCAGAAGAAGTAAGAAAACTTGCCGAAGAGGTCTCTAGCTCAATCGAAAACATTACAGAAATTGTTTTCAGTATTAAGGAAGAAACCAACACGATGTCCACTACATTGAATAATGGTTATGAAGAGGCAAATAAAGGTGCGAAAGATATTGAAATTACAGGTAAATACTTTACAAATATCCGAGAAAAGATAGCAGAAATGGATCAACGAATTCAAAGAATTTCCTCTACTTTTAAATACATGGAGGATTCAAGTAAAGAGATTAATGAGGCAGTTGAAAGCATAGCTGCGATTTCGGAGCAATCAGCAGCAGGAGCGGAGGAAATATCAGCATCCGTTCACGAACAAACTCAATCGATTGAAAATATATCAGACAGTTCTAATACACTTTCTGGCATGGTTAGCAATATGAAACAACTGATGAATAAATTCAAGCTATAAACTTGACGAAGGAGGATATTAGGTGATTTTTAAAAAACATAGATTACTAGTTTTTCTAGGATTAATATTAATTATTTTGGCTAGCGCATGTAGCAATGAGGCCAAAGTAGAACCAAAAAAAACGGATGAAGTTAAATTAACAACGGATGAGAACAAAGTTTATATCGGATTTGTACTAGATACGCTTCAACAAGAGCGTTGGTATAAAGACAAAGAGCTTTTCGAGGAAAAAATAACCGAACTTGGCGGAAATGTTAAAACATTAGCGGCAAATGGTAGTGAGAGTGTTCAGTTAGCACAAGCGAAGCTACTAATCGAAGAAGGTGTAGACGTATTAGTTGTCGTTCCTTATAACGCAGATGCCGCTGCTGAAATTGTAGAGTTAGCACATAAAGCCAATACAAAGGTGATTTCGTATGATCGACTAATAAAAAATGCTGATGTCGATTACTATATTTCATTTGATAATCTTAAGGTTGGGGAATTACAAGCAAATGAAGTCCTCAAACATACAACTAATGGTAATTTTGCTTATATCGGCGGAGCAGAAACTGATAATAATGCAGTTCTATTCAGAGAAGGTGCTATGAAGGTCCTTCAACCACAAATCGACCAAGGTAAAATAAACCTTGTCTATGATAAATACACCGACAACTGGGACCCAGCTATTGCTGAGAAAAACATGTTAGAAGCGTTAGAACAAACATCTGGAGAAATTGATGCTGTTATATCCGCAAATGACGGTAACGCTGGTGGAGTGGTAAAGGCACTTGCTACGAACGGATTAGATGGCAATATTCCTGTATCGGGTCAAGACGCTGAATTAGATGCTGTAAAAAGAATCGTAGCTGGAAAACAAACAATGACCGTTTATAAGCCGATAAACCTATTAGCTGAGACCGCAGCGGAAATGGCAATGAAAGTAGCTCAAAATGAAGAGATAGAGACAAACAATGCGGTAAATAACGGAAAAATCGATGTACCCTCGTATTTACTTGAACCTGAAACTGTTACAAAAGAGAATATCGACTCTACCATTATAAAAGACAATTACTTGACCCAAGAAGAAATTTACGGAAATTAAGGATAAAAAATCCCCAGGCTAATTCCAATTATAGGAAGCTGCTGGGGATTTTTCTATTAAACGTAATTCGGCAAATTCCGAGTGGCACTGCCAATCAACAGGAGATGTTTTATACTCTCCTTTTCATTTCTATTAACAACTCATCGAATAGCTTAATATATATACTTTTTATGTTACTGTAAATTTCCCAGGCAGTTGCCTCTTCGTATGGATGTGACGTTCTATTTCGATCTACAAGCATCTTAAGCCAGTTATCGCCATCTGTTATAATTCTTTCTTTAAAAGCTTCCTTTAGTGTTCTTCTTGGACTGGATACTTCGAGCAGTCCGTTATACTCTAAATAAGCTTTCAAAATTTTCCATGAAAGTTCGTAGGTGAATTCAAAGCGTTGGATAGTAGCATCAATGACAATATCATCATTTGTTGCATCTCTTTCTAGGGTTTCATGAAGCTTTTTTATAGCTTTTTCTAGATCAATTACTTTATCCAAAACTTTATTCATATTATCCACCACTTTTCCATCTGAATTTGTAAGGAAAATTATCTTTCCCTCATTATCTATATAATTTTTTAATTTTTGATTGTTAATCTTGTTATAATCAATGATATCCAAAGTATGTATGATGTTTTTTTCTGAAAGATCATCAATAATTTTATATATTTTTTCGTTGTCGGTTCTGAAAATGATAGCCAAATCAATATCGGATGTAATCTTATAATCTCCCCTAGCCCTAGAACCAAACAAAATAACCTTTTCAATGATATTCGAGTATTTTTTAAGTGTGTTAATTATTGTATAAAATGTATTGCTTGTTAAGCCATACGCACTTTCTTTTTCCATCTTCATACATAAGCCTCCTTGTTTCAAAAAGACGTTCATTAACGGATTAGCTACTATTTATTATAGCATGGGGGATGAAACCCTGTCGAAAAGCAAGAGGCAATATTTTCCGATACAATAATACCTTTAGTTAAAAAATCATACAGCATAAGACTCTTCTTACTCCGATGACTCTTAGTCAACTATCAGTGCTTCATCTAGCTCTTCAACTGCTTCTAATCTAACGTTTCTCTCCGTTTATTATGTAACTCGACATGTTCTGATCAAAATCATTCACCATAGCTATTAAATAGCACCTAAGAAACTAACCTTAAGATGAACAAGCCAATTTCTAGCAATTAACCCATTCGTACCATTTTCCGATTAACAGTGATAATAATAATAGCAAGGAGGATTCCGAGGGCGTCTACAGTATAGACGTCAATGAGGCGTCCAGTTCTTCCTGGGACGGTTGTTTGGTGCCACTCATCTAGCATTGCGTAACAGATAGGGATGATGAAGCTTAACATTATTTTTCTATGTTCAGATAATTTTGTGAATGTTAACGTGGCATATAAACAGATGGTTAATAAAAAATAGCCAGCGATATGGCCAAGTTTCCTTAGGATAAATTCAATAAAACTATATATATTTGTTGTAGACACATACTGCGCACCATAGTGAAAGGATATATCCGGTAAAATTCCATCTAGAAATTCCACTTTACCGAAGAGAAAGGGCTTTATATCCTGATTGGCATAAGGTGTATCTGACACAATAAACAGGACGAATAATGTAGCTATCGTCATACCTATCCATGAAACGAATTTTCTTTTTCTCAAACCTGTCGCCCCTAACCTTAGTAAACTTAGCATCCAAACAAACCATTTATTTCAACTAGGAACTACGCTTAACAGAAAATAACTGCATTAATTCTGTTCGTCTTCTTACATTAAGCTTGTTATACATTTTAGATAAGTAATTTTTTACCGTTCCTTCACTAACTTGTAATTGTTCCGCAATCATTTGATTAGACCAGCCTTTATTTACAAGCTGAATAAGCTTCATTTCTTTTTCATTTAAATCTATTTTTTTATCAAGCGAATCAAGAATGTAGGATGGTGACCCTTCTATCTCTAATTGCTTTAAATCCGCTAATCTTTTAGAAAACTTAGAAACAAGTTTCTGTGGTGCAATAAAATAACCATTCGCAACACACGTGATCACTTGCTTGAAATGCTCCAAACTGGAGTTCTTCATTATATAACCATCTGCACCTGCAGCAATTACTTTTTCAAGACTCTTCTCATCGTCATATGCCGTTAACAACACGACTTTTACATTTGGATAGTTATCCTTTAGATAATCCGTACATTGAAACCCATTCATCTCAGGCATGTGTAAATCCAGCAAGCAAATGGATGGTACTACTTCTGTTTTCTCGATAAAATGAACCACACTTTTACCAGTACTCACTTTTGCAATAACTTTAAAATCTGTCATTTCCTTAATAGAGTTTGCTATTATATCACGAAACATCATTTGGTATTCTCCGACCAATACTGTATGCTTAAGCATTTTTTAAAGTTTTCCCCCTTAAGAAATAAAAGGCTCTATCTTATTTCCCGTCCTATCTCTTTTTATAAATATCAATTATGTCTATGAAAATATAAGTTCCTCGCATTCTCTCTATAAATCAACCTAAAAAATCCCAAGAATCTTACTCTTTTTGATCCTAACTGGTTCTTCTATCATCGCACTTTGATTATCTACTATTGCTTGGGCATTTTCTGAAAACAGATATAGTTTTTCAGTACCAAACATTTTTTCAATTTGTGCGTAAGCTTGTTCTAGATAAAAGTTATCACCTGTGTTAGCACCAGAGGCAACGAAATGTGTAAGGTTAGACTCAATTAATTGTTGCGTGAACTTCTGCACCTTCTTGCCACTTTTGCCAACAATACTCGTTGTTGCAATTTGCGATAACGCACCACACTTTACAAGCTCGTACAACGCATCAGGATTTTCAATAAATCCTTTATTTCTTTCAGGCTGATTAATGATTACTTGATAACCCAAAACTTGAAGGTCGAAAAGTAGTTGTCTAAAATACGCTGGAACGTGATCCGCTGGTAGTTCTACAAGGAGAAAACCACTGTTTATATTAAGTGGAAGAATAAATCCATCTTTTAAATCTGTTATTATGTTGTCACTAAGAAAAATTCTATGACCTGGAAGGATGGTGATTGGTATATTATCATCCAGTAGACTCTTATTTAGATCTTGAACATAGTTAACCACATCAAATTCATCCTCAGATGCAAATCCATCAAAATCTGAGGTTGCAATAATCGTATCAATGCCATGATCCGCAGCATTCTTCATTTGTGAAATGCACTTTTCTATTCCTGTATTTTGAAGCGTATAACTATTGACATCTATCACAAGACCACCCCTTCACGTTCGTTTTAAATGATTTAAATTTATATTTTTGTTCTCATTAAAGAACGATTTAATCATAGTATATCAACTATTTAGAATGAAAGGAATAAGAGTTTTTGTCGAAATCAAACGAATCACTATATTTTCAATTACCTTTCGTCATGTAACGAACTACGCTCTAGTTCGAAATCTATATAAATTAAATGACCCAAGTATGCATATCAACTTGGGTCATTTACTAAAATCATTTAGGAACTGTAATTGGGCATTTGTCATATAGGAGCCTGTAATCTTTTTGCTTCCAACGATTTATATTTTTGGTTCATAGTTATTTCCAAACCTCGCCTTTTAGAATTTGTGCTTCCTAATCTATTAACGAAGTGGTCGAGTGTATTCTTGACATACATTCAGACTCTCCTCAGGACTATATTCACACAATAAATTAAGGATTTTACGATTAGTTTAATGTAAACTAGTAACTTTCTACTCTATGGTGGTAGTCTTTATCAATTCCCCTGTGCCCATCAATAGCCATTAAATGCAGAGCTGTTTTATGTAGATGCTTTCTTCTTTTTAAGTGTACCTAGTACCGATTCACAAATTTTATATAATCGGATTCACGACCTTCTTCAATCACATTCCGACCAAACTCCTCATAACTGGTTGGTCTTTTGCCAAGCTAATGATCAAATTAGTAAATCAGCTTGTTACGATAATCAGTCATCTACACCAATCACTATAATGATAAGAAGACTTATACGAATGAGCTTGATTATATGGAAATGCGTATGAAGGTAATCAGTACCATTAATGGTTGGTCTGTATAGCATTATACTAGTTTCAATGTAATAGGATGATATGAAGTAGATAGCTCGAATGCATTTAGGATGTAATTGAATTAAAAAAAACACTACATAATATATCTTACCTTTGTAAAAAGATAAAGATATAGTATAATTTACATTTGTAATAAATTGATTTTATTACAAAGGAGAGTATTTATGGGTGAACTAATATTAGTAATTATACCTGCTTACAATGAAGAAGACTCTATTCTTAATACTGTACAAAAATTACAAAGAAACAGTTTATACGATTATATAGTAATTAATGATGGTTCTTCAGATAGGACAGATGAAATCCTGAAAGGTAATGATGTCAATCACATTACACTTCCTGTAAATCTTGGAATTGGAGGTGCCATGCAGACAGGTTTTCTTTATGCATTGAAACATGGTTATGATTATGCCATTCAACTAGATGCTGATGGACAGCATGATTCTGCAGATTTACAATATCTAGTTCAAGAAATTAAAACCTCAAAATGTGATATGGTTATCGGGTCTAGATTTATCGAGAAGACTGATTATAAAGGTAGTTTTATGCGTCGATTAGGAATATATTACTTTTACAACATGCTAAGAGTTATTGCAAAAATCAGAGTAACGGACCCTACATCTGGCTATAGGATTGTGAATTCTAAAGTGATTCATGAATTTGCTAACTACTATCCAGTTGACTACCCCGAGGTTGAAGTATTAGTAAAGTTAGCTCATAAGAAATATCATATAAAAGAGATCAAAGTGAATATGAGTGCGAGACAAGGCGGAAAGTCGTCAATCACTCCATTTAAATCATTATATTATATGATAAAAGTAACTTACATTTCGATTGTACGTTCAGTATTTTAAGGAGGGCCTATCTATGGAGACAGTACAACTCATTTCGATTATTTCAGCTTCTCTATTTTTAGCTATAGTTGTTACTTTAACAGCACGTAACCGATTGAATGACCAACAAGCTTTTATGTGGATGGTTTTTGCTATTGGTGCGCTTCTGGTTGCCCTGTTTTTACCTTGGTTAAATAAGTTGGCAACAACTCTAGGTGTTTCCTATATGCCTACACTTGTTTTTATGTCGGCTTTTTTTATTGTCTTATCATTGTTAATTTTTCATACGATTGTTATCTCTAAACAACAAGAAAAAGTCAAAAGACTTGTTCAAGAGGTAGCCTTTTTATCGAAGGAATTCGAGGATTATAAAAAAGAAACTGATACGTGGAAGGAAAAAGAAAATGAATTTTATTAACTTCTTTTTAATTTTGTTAAATACCACAATACTAGTGTGCGGACAATTTCTCTGGAAATTTGGTATGGAAGGTAAGACTGATAGCTTTTCATCTATAGGATCAATTATTAAAGTTTTCTTGTCACCTTATATACTTTCGGGACTTTTTTTATATGGTTTTGCAACAGTCTTATGGCTATTTATCTTGACCAGAGTACCCTTGAGTATCGCTTATCCTATACAATCAATTGCATATATTTTGGCCGTGTTTGGAGCCTTCTTTATCTTCAAGGAGCCTTTAACAACCTACAAAATGGTTGGAGTAATATTAATTATGACTGGAGTATCTTTCATTGGCTTTTCTAAATAGAAATTCACCTTACATCTTATAACCTTGAAGTTGCAAACTAGTTTTTCACCATAATATTTTTTGAAAGTTGGTAACAGAATGAAATTACTACAATCTAAGTATAGCATTTATTTTTATATCTTTTTTATTGTAGAACTTATATTTTTAGCATACATGTTTCAATCTAATCAACCGTTTATGCAAATATCACCAGATGGGAAGCTATACTACAATCTAGCTGAAAATTTAGTCCGCGGAAACGGTCTCATTGATACAGTTAGAATTGAAGATATTATTGTTCCACCACTTTTTTCATTAATTTTGGTCCCTTTCGTATTTATATTTAACGACCCTGTCGCTTTTATAGTTTTTCAATATATTCTGTTTGGCATTAATAGCGTTTTACTATTCTATTTTGTAGAAATATTATTTCATTCTCGTTTACCTGCAATAGTGACATCTATTTTGTATGTTCTACATCCTGTTATCATCATGAATGGACCCCAATATTTGTTAACAGAAACAATATTTATAACATTTATTATTATTGTTTCTATTTTATCAGTGAAGTGGTTAAGAAACCCTAGTAATATTAAAACTTTTGCTTTCCTGATCACGATTTTATCTATTAGTTTATTGTTTCGCCCACATTTGCTCTATGTTTTCTTAATCTTGAGTGTTCTTTTGCTTGCTTTTATTGTAAAGAAACAAATTAAATTTATAGCAATAGTTATGTTTATCATTCCAGTAATTTTGCTTACGCTAAATGGCACACATAACTATATAACTCATAATGAATTCGTCCTATTAGAAAATTATAGTGGCCAAAACATGTACATTGCTAATAATCCAGAAACAGAAGTTGCATTTTATTCATCTGGTCGCCTTGAGGAGTTTGTTGGCAAAGAATACTTCGAGTATAAAAACCTTTCATTGGGCAAAAGAAGTGAGATTTTAAAGGATAAAGCTGTTAGTTATATTATGAGCCATCCGCTTGATACAATCGAAAGAATGATTAAAAAATCACTCTTATTCTTTAAAGGGATTTCCAGTTTAGACACAATTTTATTAGTATCCAGCATCATTGGTTTTTTACTTGCTTTTATTTTTAATAAGAAAAACAGATTGATTCATGGTTATTTTTTATTCTACATACTAGGATTTGTTGGACTTACTTCTCTAGGTTTGTTAGTAGGTAAACAGCGATACCGTGCGCCAATTGCTCCTATTTACTTGATTTATTCAGGTTATTTTGTATACTGGCTATTTCTAACTATAAAACGAAAAGCAAATTTAAAAGTTTTAAGTCAAGAGTAGAAATTAAAAAAGAATAAATACTATTTATAATTGGGAGTTTTTGTGGATGAGATGTGTGTTATACGATTACCTGTCAAACTCCGGTGATAGGTAACAATATCTGCACTGAGACATGTTAATAAGCTATTAATCGATGAGAAGTTAAATTTTTATTTTCGGTTAGATACTCTATCGTAGACATATAAGGGGAAATAGTAGATCTTGTAGTTATAATCTTATTTCTGGATAGCTTTGTTAAAGTTCATTGTTGATATCTATGTAGTTGAATGGATTTCCAATTATTTGGAAGTCCATTCATTTTTTTTTCTGATGCATCCGTTAACTTAATAATATTTTTCACTCAAAACTATTTTCATATATATCAAGAAACTTTGAAATTTCAACGCCTTGTTGTTGAACACTTTTATCCTTAACAGTAATTTGCCACGCATATTTTTTATAATCTTCATAATTTTTATGACTAATGGGGTTCAATTCAAATTCCGTGGCTACTGCTTCAAAGCCTTCCTTGCAGTCCAATTTTATCTGATTTAAAGCTTTTTGAGCATCTTTGAAAATAGGAAGCCCTTCAACATTAGCGCCTATTTCATATGCTTTATTATTACCATAATTACTGCTTAATTTACTAACATCGTATTCATCAACAACTGTTGATAAGGTTAGATTATCACACGAAACTAACAAGATGATTGAAAAGATAATAAATAAACCCCTCATATATACCTCCATTTATCATCGAATTTTTGTTGCAACCTTATAATAGAATAGACGTATTTCTGCAAAATAAGTTCCATAGCTGTAGTCACTATCCTCGTGAAACAAGAAAAATGTTTATATTGTGAACTTAGATTACTTAAGTAAATTACAACTTTCCACATTTTGTATTACCACCTTTAATTTACAGCTCATTCATAGTAACTTCATTTCTCTGATGTTGAATACTTTCTAATACTTGAAACCAAGCAAGGTAATTGTTCAAATAATTAGTTGCAACTCCGTTAAATCGTTGGCCTTAACAAATATTTCTGACTCTGTTCATACTTCATTTCACAGCTTAATCCAAATTGGTTAAATACAAATACTTTTTTATCATTTAGGTTTTCTTCACGGGTAAAACGTAAGTGTTGTATGGGATTAGTTAGATAAGTCATATATCATATTTAGACCGGTTCCATTTCTCATCTTCCATTATAGCAGTATGATAGAAATTAGGAATGCTTGAACATGCTTCGCCACCTATTGAAATGTCTTCACAGTGATTTTTCCGGTGTGTTTATTACATCTTTAACAGGATGCTATAAAAGTAAGTACATTAATTTGAGCCCAAGCAGAACACTTTTGTACACCCTTTCCATTTTCAAACTTTATATAAGTAGCTTAAAAGTTTATTCTTTCTATTACTAAACCGTCTCGTCTTAACTTGAAATCATGACTGCTCACCTCACATCCACCAAAGGCACCTATATACGTACTTCTATCACCAGCCAATTTCAGTTTGTCTAACAGCCACTTAAAACCAAACACTTGTTAACAACAAGTCGCAACTCTTTAGAAACTTCAACTAACTCACAAAGAAAACGCGTATTCCACAGATAATATCGCTATTTTCTACCTATTATCACTACTTGCCACCGAGAAACTTCAACTTTCCTTATATGAACGATGTTATTGATGCTACTATACTAACCCTACCGACGGAATAATTGATAAAGGCGCCTTTTAAAATGAGGCTAAACTAGTGGTAGAAAAGATAAGTGATTTTGAAGAGATCGTAAAGCAGCATGAAAATATGATTCATCACTTGATTCACAAATGTGGAATACGTGACTATAATCAAGAATTTTATCAAGAAGGGATGATTGCGCTCTGGAAGGCAGCTAAAACCTATGATGAAAGTCGAGGGAAATTCTCTAGTTATGCCTATTTTCTAATAGAGAAGGGATTACTTAGTTTAATACGCAGTCAAAACCATCAAGTTGAAAAACAAGAAGCATGCGTCTCAGGCCTATCAATGGAAAGAGCTAGAATGAGCGACTCATTTGAAATAGGATTTGATCCTTACCTCCTACATATGATTGAAGAAAACTTAACTGAGAATCAGATGAAGTGGTTCACGATGTTTGTACTAAACGACAGACCAATAAAAGAAATTGCCGCAACGTTAAATGTAACGGAAGATGCCGTGAAGAATTGGGCAAGACATGCAAAGCCCAAAATACGAAAACTATTGCAAATGTAAGGAAGTAGGGGACGGTTCCCTGCTTCCTTGTAAGTAAGAGCACTATGCGGAACCAGTATATATTAAAGGATCGTAAAGACGAATCCTT
The DNA here is from genome assembly GCF_030282825.1 of Aquibacillus rhizosphaerae. Lineage (GTDB taxonomy): Bacteria > Bacillota > Bacilli > Bacillales > Amphibacillaceae > Aquibacillus_C > Aquibacillus_C rhizosphaerae. Next base: position 1,156 of record NZ_JASTZU010000009.1, on the reverse strand, counting down.
CCATACCTTTTTGTTCAGGGAGAGCATCAACCATTTCTAAAACTAGGACACATTCTCAGCCCCACTGTACTACGCATGCACCTAAATAATGTAAAAAAATACTCCCAATTATACAAATACTGCCAAAATACCGCCTGTAGCTAGTGTAAACATTCTGAATCCAAATAGATAATGGGTTCAGAAAGGAAGATCAGGTTGGATAAAATCAAAATATATCAAAAAGAATTGGGTAAAATCATACACAACCATAGAAAAGTGTTCGGGTACACACAACAGGAGTTAGCAGAGTATTCAAACCTGAGTACCAAGCATATAAGTGAACTTGAACGTGGAAAATCTTTAGCATCATCTGATACTATTTTCAAGATACAAGCTGTCTTAAAACTAGACCTCAATCAAATGGAAGTCAACCCTCTTTCAGCGTCTGCCACTCTTCTATGGTACACACTTATGCAAGTAAATAACCAAGCTGGTTTGAAAAAACAATTCACTGTAAGTGCTCCTGTTTTACGTGTGAAGTCTGGCTTAAAGCCTAGCTCTTTCAAACGGGCACGCGAAGAATTAAGAGATAAAGGATTGATCCAGTTTCATTCCCTAGGCAGAAACCAAGCAACTTTGTATGAGATGAAGCTTATATCGAATTTAATAAATAATGAAAGCGATATCACACACTGTTCTACAAATGACCTAATGGACCAGATGCTGTCCAACAGTCGGTCCACAGACGAAGTTATAAGACAATCTTCATCTGCCATCCAGTTTTATGAAAGTAACTTCGGAGCTAGTAGCCACTATATTACACAAGAATTATATGCATGGACGAACAAACTTGGAGATACGTTGGTAATGGAAGCAATGAAATCTGCACTGGAACACAATAAATTCAATTGGAGCTATGTGAAAAGTATCCTATTAGCCTGGGAAAGTAGCAGGCTAGTACAAGTAAACAATCTTCACGATAAAGATCAGTTCAGAAAAACGCATTATCCAAGACGAGAGGAGGGGATTATTCCAGAATGGTTTTATGAAAATCAACTGCAAAAAGTATGATTTGGAAGCAGGGAACCGTCCGGGACCAGTGAAAAACTAGCGTTTTTTTCTATGTTTCTTAATAAACCTTTATTCGAATGACCATGACACTTTAAAAATGTGCTTT
>NZ_JASTZU010000008.1 GCF_030282825.1 Aquibacillus rhizosphaerae | reverse complement strand
GAGTGTCGCCAATTTAACTTGATACGCTGAAAAACAGCATCTATTGAATAATCTTTCTTATGATTGTAAAGTTTTTTAATATGTTCCGTTACAGTGCATTTAACCAAGGCCCAACTACCTCTCACTTGAAAAGAAAACGATACTAAGCGCAGGGAAAATACGAGACTCTTCGAAAATAAAGAGCCATTTTCTTCGTGTGGGGTAAATTCATGGATGTCATTTCAATGTCCTATGGGAAAGGAACAGTCTGAAGGCCCCACAGTGAGCGGTATTTGCGAGCGAGGAGACTGAAGCGTTCCCCGTGGAAAGCGAGTGTTTTTCCGCAGCGTTGGCGTTGGATTACAACTAAACTAGGGAAGAATGCACAAAAGCAAAGAATACTTAATGCGTACTTTATATCAAGTGTGACGTTTACTAAGCTATTTATCTTATAAAAAGGTGGATGGAAAAAGTACCATACAGAAAAATAAATTAAAAAAAGAGATTCACTCTTACGGAGGGAATTCCTCGTGAGTGAACCTCAATGCTCATTAAAGTTTTAAACGTATAAAAATGCTGGAACTTCGTCTTTTTCTAAGCGATTACCAACATAAAAAGCTCCAAATTCGCCGTAGCGTGCACTTACTTCATCAAAACGCATTTCATAGACAAGTTTCTTAATCTCAAGTGCGTCATGTGCGAATAAGGTAACGCTCCATTCCCAATCATCAAAACCCATAGATCCAGTAATGATTTGGCGTATTTTACCTGCATACTTTCTTCCAGTCATTCCATGTTCATACATTAATGTTTTTCTGTCTTCCATAGGTAGCGAATACCAATTATCATTTCCTTGACGACGCTTGTCCATTGGATAAAAACATATATGCTCCCATTTTGGTAGGCGAGGTTTTAATCGTGCTTGAATCTCAGGTGTTTGTTCTGGATCTTCGCCCTCTTTCACCATATATTTAGAAAGTTCTACGACAGATACATAAGAATATGTAGGAATCGTAAATTCAGCTAATTTAGATTTATTAAAAGCTAACTCAACCTCACCAATTTCTTTCATTGTTGGTCGAAGTATCATAAAAATAAAATCAGCTTTATGTCCAATAATTGAATATAAGGCATGACTTCCATTTTTCTCTTGTTCTACTTGCTCCCATTTTGTTATAAGTGATTGAAACTCACTCATTGCAGCTTGTCGCTCCTCTTCAGAAGCAAGCTTCCAAGATGTCCAATCAATTGTTCTTAAGTCATGTAGACAATACCAACCATCCATTGTTTCTACTGCTTCAGCCATTTAAATCTCTCCTTCATTGTACTACTGTTTTTAATATAACATAATTGGGGAAATATAATCATGGGGAACGATATAAACCATAATATATGTATGGATGGACGAAAACCCCTTTAGTTGCAGCGTTTAACATGTAATAATATCAAAAAGTTAGCTAACACTAAAAGGTAATTGTCATGATTTTGACAAATACATGAACGAAAATAAAATAGAATTAGGAAAAAATAGTCTATCACTTTCATTCATACACAAAATGGCGTATCATATGTAACAGATAGAATGTTGGAGGTATTTACATGAGTGATTTATTTGGAAAGTTAAAAGGTAAATTAAAAGAAAACGGCAGACGTATAGTGTTTCCGGAGGGGTTAGATGAAAGGATTCTAACAGCGGCAAGTCAGCTAGGTGCCGAGGGTGTTTTAGTGCCTGTACTAGTTGGTGATGAAGAAAAAGTACAACAGAAGGCAAGAGAAGTTGGGGTTGATATTGCAAACACAGAAATCATCGACCCGAGTAAATATGATCAATTTGATGAGATGGTAACAAGTTTTGTGGAAAGACGTAAAGGAAAAGTAACAGAAGAAGACGCTCGTAAATTACTTCTTGATGAGAATTACTTTGGTACGATGTTAGTATATATGGAAAAAGCGGATGGATTGGTAAGTGGTTCGGTACATTCAACTGCAGAAACGGTAAGACCTGCACTACAAATTATTAAAACGAAGCCAGGAATTAAGAAGACTTCTGGTGTATTTATCATGGTTCGCGAAGACGAAAGGTATGTTTTTGCTGATTGTGCAATAAATATTTCACCAAATAGCCAGGATTTAGCTGAGATTGCATTAGCAAGTGCGGATACTGCTGGGTTGTTTGACATAGAGCCACGTGTGGCTATGCTTAGCTTTTCTACCAAAGGATCTGCACAATCGGAAGAAACCGAAAAAGTTTCTAAAGCCGTAACAATTGCAAAAGAACAAAGACCAGATCTTGTGCTTGACGGTGAATTCCAGTTTGATGCAGCTTTTGTTCCATCAGTAGCAGAAAAGAAAGCGCCGGATTCCGTGATTAAGGGGGATGCAAATGTCTTTGTATTTCCTGGATTAGAAGCCGGAAATATTGGATATAAAATTGCACAACGTTTAGGCAATTTCGATGCAGTTGGCCCAATCTTGCAAGGTTTAAATAAACCTGTAAATGATTTATCTCGTGGCTGTAACTCTGATGATGTATATAAACTAGCGATTATTACTGCTGCCCAATCTCTATAGGTTTTATTAGTTGCTCTAAGAATTATATAAACATGCAAGAAACAAAAACGAGCTTGATTTCCTTCAAGCTCGTTTTCCTATTTTTAAGTATTTTGCGTCATAACTTTTGGGTTAAATAGAGTAGTAATGTGAAGCTTGGTAATACACTGCCATTCTGAGGGTCAAACTTAGGCCACCTGTCTAATAGGATAAGGTTTCTTAGATTAACAGGCATAAAGTATTTTCAGGCGAGTTATCATAAATGAAACTAGCCCCTTATCGTAATGACGTGGGTTAAATTGGTATTGCAGACTTTCTAGTGCAATTACCAAAACAGAGCCATAATACGAAAGGGACTATTAATAGGCAGGATAACACAAATTTCACTTCTTACTACTGTTGTCAGTAAACAACATTTGACTCCCTTTGAGTAGTCTAAATTAACATTTACGTTGTCGGATTTCATACCACATATGAAGATATAAAATAACAATAATTTCAGGTGGAGAGCCTACTTTTTCATATGCAATTCTATATTCAGATTTCTTTTTCTTTTCCTACAGATGCTATTCGATTATCATAAATAGTAACAGTTAGATTTTGAAATGAGGTAAGAAGATGTCAATGAATGCTCCGATTTCAATACAAACAGTTATTCTCCACCGGTTAGTAATGCAATTAAAACACCCTTTTACAACGAACATAGGTGATTTTCAAAAGAAAGATTTCTTTATTGTTGAAGTAATTGATTCTAACGGCCTCAGTGGGTATGGTGAAACGGCTGCTTTTCCGAGTCCATGGTACACCGAGGAGACGACAATGACCACGCAGCATGTAATGGAATCATTTCTTATCCCTTTATTGATGAATAAACCAATTACCCATCCCGATCAAGTGTCACAGCGATTTCAGGTGGTTAGGAGAAACAATATGGCTAAAGCTGCCATAGAAGGGGCTGTCTGGGACTTATACGCAAAAATAAATGACGTACCACTTGCCGTAGCGATAGGTGGAACTAAACAGGCTGTTGATGTAGGAGTTGCCATTGGGGTCCAAGCCTCTATACCGGAGCTCTTACATCTAATTGATACATATGTAGCCCAAGGGTATAAACGTGTGAAGCTGAAAATTAAACCTGGCTGGGACGTTCACGTTTTAAAACAAGTGAGGCAACAATTTCCTAATCTAGCAATTATGGCGGATGCCAATTCCGCATACACATTAAAAGACATCGATCTTTTAAAACAAATCGATGATTTAGATTTATTGATGATAGAACAACCGCTAGCCCATAACGATTTTCTTGACCACGCAACATTGCAACGAGAGCTCTCTACGCCCATTTGTTTGGATGAAAGTATTCATACTTTCTCTGATGTGAGATTGGCAATAGAACTAGGTAGTTGCAAAATAATTAGTATGAAACTTGCTCGTGTCGGAGGAATTACAGAGGCAAAAAAAATCCATGATTATTGTCAAGAACATCATGTGCCAGTATGGTGTGGAGGGATGCTAGAGGCAGGGGTTGGGCGAGCGCATAGTTTAGCAATTGCAACACTGCCACAATTTCAGTTCCCCGGTGATACATCGGCATCTTCTAAATATTGGGAGCATGATATTATCCAACCAGAAGTTAAAATGACTGATGGTCAAGTACGGATACCGAATCAGCCAGGAATCGGTCATGATATAAATTGGGACGCAATAACACGTTATCGGATAGATAAAAAAGTAATAAAAAACTAGTAAGTAGTTGCGTAGGTATGTTGAGGTTCACAAAAGATAACATTGCTAGAAGTAGCATGAAAAAACATAAATAAAGCACTTGGTGTTATGCAAGATCACCAAGTGCTTTGCTATTTCTATCTATCATGTGTTCCATCCGTTTTTGAAATTCAATTAGTTCATGCTCATTTAAATCATCTGTAATGACATCTTTTGTTAAGGAAGAAAGCGCATCAAAGATACGTTCTTTAACATTATCAACTGTTAGATTAGTATCTAGCAATTGAGCTAGTGACTTCATTGTTTCAGGTTCAATCGTAGGATAGTCAAACCGACCTGTTTCACCTCGTAGTCCATGAATATAAAAATCACGGATCAGGGCAGCGCGTTCGCTTCCATCACCCTCGACACACAAATAAATTTGAATTGCTGATCCATTCTTAACACGACGTTGTGAAATACCTGCAAACTTTTTCCCCTGAATACTTAAATCGTATTCACCTGGACAGTAAGATCCTGTCACTTCAAACGCTTCTATCTGATCAGTAAGATCACTAAAAATATGCTTTGTAAAATCAACCATCACCTGATAACCCTCATGGATACCGAGTTTTTTTACATCCGGAAAAATGAAGGACATATTCAACACTCCATCATCGAGAACAACCGCAAGCCCCCCCGAATTGCGAACGACTGTACGATAGCCGTGGTTATGGAGGAAATGAATACCAGACTCAATATAGGGTAGTCTCGCATCAGGAATCCCTAATACAATCGTTTGATCATGAACCCACAGTCTTGCCGTAGGAGGTGAATCATTGTTTCCTACTGATATAGCAAGAGCATCATCAGCTGCAAATGATGCCATTGCAGAAGGTAATTCGCTAGTGTTACTATGATCAATATAACGAAAAGTAGAATCATTTATGATTTTTTTCCAATTACTCATCTTCTATTTCTCCTTCACTTGCTTTAGCCTGTATCATTATACCAGAGTTATTTCTTTGTCGCTTAGATAGTTATATTTTTAAAAGGTTTTAACTAAAAAGCATTTTTGTTCATGCTAATCTATTATATAATGATAGTTATAAATAATGAATAAGTGGTAGGGGTAAGTAATGTACAATTTCTTAACAATTACTATATAAAGGTTGTTCAAAAGGTCATGGTTATTATTTTAACAAAACTTTTTGAATAGACACATACAGGAAGGATTAAATGATGTCATATAAGGATGAACAATTAAGTGAGGAAAAGGTTTTTAAAGATCCAGTTCATAGGTATGTTCATGTGAAAGATCAGGTAATATGGGATTTAATTGGAACGCCTGAATTCCAGCGTTTGCGTAGGGTGAAGCAATTAGGAACAACATACTTAACGTTTCATGGAGCGGAACATAGTCGTTTCAACCATTCGCTTGGTGTATATGAAATTGTTCGGCGAATTTTGTTGAATTTTGAAAATAGGCCAAATTGGAATAACGAAGAGCGATTGCTATGTTTATGTGCAGCTTTGCTTCACGATCTTGGACATGGTCCATTTTCACATTCATTTGAAAAAGTATTTAAATTAGACCATGAAGATTTTACGAGGAAGATTGTTCTTGGAGATACCCATGTAAAACAAATATTACTTAAAGTAAGTGATGACTTCCCGCAAAAAGTTGCTGATGTCATTAATAAAACATACGAAGACAAGCTTGTAGTTAGTTTAATATCAAGCCAAATTGACGCCGATCGCATGGATTATTTGCAAAGAGATGCCTATTTTACTGGTGTGAGTTATGGTCATTTTGATATGGAACGTATTTTAAGAGTTATGCGACCAATGGAAGATCAAGTTGTTATCAAGGCATCGGGAATGCATGCGGTAGAGGATTATATAATGAGTCGTTATCAGATGTATTGGCAGGTTTATTTTCATCCAGTAACGCGCAGTGCAGAAGTAATTCTTTCAAAAATACTCCACCGCGCCAAGTATTTGTATGAAAATAATTATGAGTTTGCTTTAAAGCCAACTCACTTTTTATCTTTTTTTAAAGGTGATGTGAAATTAGATGATTACATCAGGTTGGACGAGCCTGTTGTATTGTATTATTTCCAAATGTGGGCAGATGAAGAAGACTCGATTTTGAGTGATTTATGTGTGCGATTTAGTAACCGCCATTTATTTAAATATATTGAGTTTAACCCGAATTTACAAATGCAAGAATGGATGGAATTATATAGTTTATTTAAAGATGTAGGCATTGATCCGGAGTATTATTTAGTAGTTGATTCTTCATCGGACTTGCCTTATGATTTTTATCGACCAGGTGAAGAGGAAGAAAGGTTACCAATTCACTTATTGATGCCAAATCAGGAACTGCAGGAGCTATCAAGACTGTCAGACGTAGTCGAGTCAATATCCGGAAAGAAAAGGACAGACCACAAACTGTACTTTCCACAAGATTTCATTGAGGCACTGCCTGATGATAGTAAAGAAAAAGCTCGTATTTTTGAAATTTTATTTAACTGAGTCAATTTAATAATTACCTTAATCAGTCATCTGCGAAAATATATAGTTTGGAATGATGTTTATCCAACTGTATATTGTTGTAGGTGACGATGAAATTGGTATTATGAAATTGATGAGTCAATTTAATAATTACCTTAATAAGCCATCTGCGACAAAATTGGTATTATGAAATTGATTGAAATAGAAAAAGATGAATTTTCAAGTTTGGATAGGGGATGTTTGAGTTGTTAGCTAATCATGCAAAATTAATGAAGTTCTTTTTAGCGTCAGATGAAATCACAGGTAGAAAAAAATTACAAAAGATGATATATATATTAAAAAAATGCGAAATTCCATTTGAAGAAAAATATGAATTTCATTTCTATGGACCTTATTCAGAGGAATTAACTTTGCGTGTAGAAGAGTTATGTAATCTAGGATTTATTTCTGAAGTGAAAGAAAAGAAAAGCAATTATTTTCAATATCGTTATAAAATGACTTCACAAGGAGAAGATTTTTTAAATCATTCACAGGTGGATTTACCAGTTATGGATGAAAAAATTGCTTTAATGAAAGAGAAAAGTTCCCGTTTTCTTGAACTTGTCTCTACGATGCTCTATTTTGACCATTTATCCAAACAAGAAGTCGAAGAAAAAATACAAGCAGTAAAAAAGAAGCAGAATTATAACGAGCAAGATTTACAAGAAGCGTGGGATTTTATAAGTGACCTGAAAGTAAAGCATTAACAAAAGGCTTTTAGAAACAGCCTAATAAAAAAGTAGCTTAGTTGTCCACATTAGGACCAACTAAGCTACTTTTTATTTTTCTAGATTAGTCAATTAATCTTTTGCCACCAACACCGTAGTGTCTTTGGTTGATTTCTTCCACAAAGACAACTACCTTTTCTGCCGGTGCTCCAGTTGTCTCGACAACTGCTTCTGTCACTTTTTCAATTAATGCTTTCTTTTGATCGTCAGAACGACCTTCTAACATTTCAACAGTTACATACGGCATACAAAACAACTCCTCTATTTGATAGTATAAAGATAACTCAAATTGTATAAATTGTAAAAAATATTGTCAATAATGTATGAAAGTACTTTTAAATATAAGGGGCTTTTCATCCTTCAAACTTGATAGAAAGTCTTCACTAAGACATTCTTAACTTTTGTGCAATACTTTAGTTTAGTGGTAACTTGGCGCTACGGAAAAACACTCACTTTCCATGGGGAACGCTTCAGACTGTTCCTTTCCCATAGGACATTGAAATGACACCCATGAATTTACCCCACACGAAGAAAATTGATTCTTATTTTCGAGGAGTCTAGCATTTTGCCTTCGCTTAGAATAACTCTCTTTTCTAGAGAAGAAGTATACGAAGTCTTTTAGAAAATACAAAGATGTTTCTTCGTGCTATGCAATCAAATACTGCCCTAAGGGCAAACGAAGACAATGAACCCATAAGTGAGCGCTCTTGCCTGCCATCGAAAAGCTTAGTTTATTTTTACCGTTTGCATAGTGCATCGTTTTACAAATATTTAGCTATTCCTACTTATGATGGTTGATTGAGAGCGTAGGGCAGTCGATCCTTGAAAATACATTTCAATTTTCTGCGTGCGATGCAAATTCAGGAAGGAAATTCAAAGTCCTGTGGGAAAGCAACAGCTGAAAATCCCGCAGGACAAGTAAAGCTTCGAAAGCATAACATCGCACGCAGAAAAAGTGTTTTCCTTTTTCAAGGATTGGGTTCCTTCCGAGGAAGTTGAAGCGTTGCCCACGGAAAGCGACTGCCCGGAGCGGAAATCACATAGCAGTTAGTGCAGTTTATCTTTTATCTGTCATAAACAACAAACTCGAAAAAAATATCCTAGATTAAATCCTATTTTTGGATATGCTACAATAAAATCGGTATAGTATAAATAGACATATCTATAAGTAATTATTATATTTTTTAAGGAGGAATACAAGTGAGTTCGGAAAAGTCTTCCAATCAAAAGAAATCAAATGCGTTTACAATTATGAAGGATGATTCAACAGATGGCCATGGAGGCTATGGAGTTGGTTCAGTCAGTTTAGAAAATATATCTCCGGTTATTATTGATCCAAATGAAAATAGAGCTTTTGTTGATATGGGTGCGATGCATGCTCGAAGTGAAATAGAAAGAAGGGTAAAGTTTATTCCAAATAAAGAGGAAGTACCTAATGGTAAACTTTATTGGATTGTTTGGGTGACAGTAGAACGTGGTGAGAATGGCCCCTTTTTCTCAGGAGTAGCTGGTAGTGAAGTAAGGGTAGATCGCTCGATAAAGCGTGCATATAAATCGATGCCAGAACATGTTAACCACATGGATAAGTCGATGAAGGGAAAAATTATCGTTGAACATATGGATGAGCCTTCTAAGAAATTACTAGCTGATTTTCTTCGGAACTTCGATGATAATATGTGGACAAATTCAACAGATGAATTAAAACAAGCCTTACCTGAAAAATGAACATTTTGTGAACAATGATGAAAATCGATGAAACAACTTGTGATTTTGTCTAGTAATTTGTAAAATATGTACACATGGTGATACCATGTTGCTAGGACAAGAAAAAGACCGGATATTATATCCGGTCTTTTTCTTTGCTAATCACCAATGAAAGGAAGCCAATCCCAAATGTTTTTCTTCCTGTCTTCTGGTTGTGGTTCTTTTTCACCTTCACTATCGTCTGGCCTATGTACAGAGCAATAGGAATTAGGTTCGGTTCCTTCCACAAAATACATTAAACGCTGCTCCTTGCAGTATGGTGTAGCCAGATCTCCAGAGATTGGATCTACATAGGCACCAACGATACCCTCAGGAACTTTAAATGATTGTAAAGGTTTATCCTCGTGTGCTTTTTCCATAAAGGAAGCCCATATCTGTTTTGAATATTGTTGTTCATTTATTTTTTCGATTGGTTTATTTTTATCATATCCAGTCCAAATACCAGTGACAATGGAAGGGCTATATCCAATCATCCAACTATCAGTCTTCGTCGTACCAGACTTTCCTGCGTAGTTTTGAGACAACTGATCTGCAATTGTAGCCCCAGTCACTTGCATATAGCCGTTTAATGATTCATCAAACATTCCTGTCATTAAGTGCGTTAAGATAAAAGTATTTCTAGGATCTAATGTAGGTTCGCTTTTTTTCTCTGGACGCTCATACATAACATTACCTTCTGAATCCGTTACTTTTTTTATTGTATGTGGAGTGACCGATTGTCCACCATTAGCTATCATGCTGTAGCCGGCTACCATCTCTTGTACACTTACACTTTCTGTTCCAAGTGCTAGTGAGGCAACGGGGCGAAGCTTACTTGTTATCCCAAAGTCTCTTGCGGTATCTACTAACTTTTCTGGTTGAATGAACAGGTTTGTTTTTACGGCATAGACATTATCAGATAAAGCAATTGCTTGTGCGAGTGTAATAGGTTTGTCAGCATAATACCCGTTATAATTACTTGGCTGATATACAGTTCCATCAGCCAGCTCAAAATTTGTAGGCTTACTCATTAATGAAGTTGTAGCAGTATAGCCATTCTCTAAAGCTGCATAATATAAAAATGGTTTAAATGATGAACCAGGCATTCTTTTGGCCTGGAAAGCTCGATTATATTGGCTTTTTTCGTGATCTCTGCCTCCAATAAGAGAAATAATCGCTCCATTTTTTGGGTCCATCGCTAAGCCGGCAACCTGCATTTCTGTATTTATATCTAACGTCTTGTTTGTTGAGGTCTCAAGTTGCTGTTGGTTTTCTGTATTTAATGTAGTATAAACCTGATATCCACCAGAACGAATCTCTTCAATATCTTCATTAAGGAGTTGTTGTAATTCTTGTAAGACAACATCTTGAAAATAAGGAGCAATTACTTTTTTTGACCGATTTTCCGGCTCAGTTAGATTCATTTTTTCATGGGAAGCTAAATAGAATTCTTTTTTAGAAATTAAATTTTCTTTATGAAGACTATTAAGAATTTGAACTTGTCGATCTTTAGCATTTTGATAATGATGGAAGGGTGAATAATAAGTAGGTCCCTTTGGAATACCGGCAAGTAGAGTTGCTTCAGCAATACTCAAGTTATCTGCTGAAGTGTTAAAGAAATATCTACTAGCAGCTTCCACCCCATAAGCGCCATGACCATAATAAATCGTGTTTAGATACCCTTCTAATAATTCATCCTTCTCATAAAACATTTCAAGGCGGATTGTATATAATGCTTCTTTAAGTTTTCGTTTCCATGTCTTTTCATGTGAAAGATACAGATTACGAGCATACTGTTGCGTAATCGTACTGGCTCCCTGAACCATGGACATGGAGCGTATATCTTGAATCGCAGCTCCAATGATGCGCTTTAAATCAAAACCGCTATGTTCATAGAAACGGCGATCTTCCGTTATAAGTGTTGCTTCTATTAATTGTGAATCCATGTCATTTAAGTCCACCCAATACCGGCTTTCAGGGCCTCGTTCTTCACCAATCACATCACCGGAATCACTATAATAGACCGTGTTTTGTTCATTTGTTAAAGCTGGGGGACCAAGGCTATAAGCATACACAAAAATTGCCATGACAAAGCCAACCATTAGAAAAACGATACTACAGGAAGAGATAATTAACCAACGGAGCGGTTTATGTTTTATTTTAAATAATAATCGCTTTAGCAATGAAAGCATACGAATTCTCCTATAACATAGTGTCAGGATTTTTTCTTTAGAGTCAATCTCATAATTACCTTATTCAGTCACCTACGACAAACTTGATAGTATGAAAATGATTTAGCTATCTATCCATTATGGGAAATTGAACGAAAAAATAAACATGAAATGACATTATCGTGAACGATTACCTTGATTTAAACGAAAAGAAAAAGTAAATAGAAACGTTTGAAACCTGTAGCCCTTATAAAAAAGTTTGATTTTTAGCATTTATTCTCTAAAATTAGATTGTTTGAATCTAACGTGATTGGTAAATATGAAAAGAAACAGTAGAGTTAGTAAAAGTGGTGGAAAAGACAAGTCCGTGCGGCTAGTTCATTATGATTTTTAGGATCTATATGATTGAAAAGGCATAAAATCAAATTCAAAACAAATCCTAGTAATTAGGAATTTATTAAAGGAGTTTTAAATATGGAATTATGGTACACAGAGAAACAAACGAAGGATTTTGGGATTACAGCTAAAGTAAAAACAACACATCACACAGAAAAAACAGACTTTCAACAGTTAGACATGATTGAAACAGAAGAGTGGGGAAACATGCTTGTTCTTGATGGAATGGTAATGACTACCGACAAGGATGAGTTTGTTTATCACGAGATGATAGCCCATGTACCTCTATTTACACACCCTAATCCAAAACATGTTCTTGTAGTTGGTGGCGGTGATGGTGGTGTCATTCGCGAAGTGTTAAAACATAAATCAGTTGAAAAAGCTACACTTGTTGAAATTGATGGAAAGGTAATAGAATACTCTAAAAAATATTTACCATCGATTGCTGGAAGTTTAGATGACCCAAGAGTAGAAGTAAAAGTAGATGATGGCTTTATGCATATTGCAAAAAGTGAAAAAGACTATGATGTGATTATGGTTGATTCCACAGAGCCAGTTGGTCCTGCTGTTAATTTATTTTCCAAAGGTTTTTATGCTGGGATATCAAAGGCATTAAAAGATGAGGGGATATTCGTAGCACAAACGGACAATCCATGGTTTAAAGCCGATCTTATTCATCAAATCTATCACGATGTAAAAGAGATTTTCCCGGAAACTAATTTGTACACAGCCAATATTCCAACCTATCCAAGCGGGCTATGGACATTTACAATGGGAAGTAAAATTCATGATCCATTAAAAGTGAAAAAAGAGCGTTTTGAGGAGATAGACACGAAATATTACACAGATGAAATTCATTATGCTTCGTTTGCGCTACCTAAATTTGTAAAAGATTTGACAAAATAAAGTCTAAATTGTGGTTTAAGAATTCCAAACAAGGGAATTTTATTGTAAAGTTTTTGTAATATTTTTATTGATTATGTTAAAATATGATTCACTATATTAAATTTGTCGTATTCTGTCGTTGACCCATTAAATATAAGAATGGTAGGGATTTCATTGAATAGAAAACATCGTCAGAGTAACTACTGCTATCAAGAACAGGTTCATAACAGTAATGAATGGGAGCCGTTTATGTTTGATGGAATGGAATTACCATTGCATCAAGTGTTTCAATTAATATCTGTTACTGAAAAAGATATAGATGTTGCGATAAAACGTACACGGGATTTATGTATGTATGCAAGATCTGATGAAAATAAGAAGATAGGATTGGAATTCCTTTATTCACATGGTTTATTGGATGAACTAGATGAATTAATCGCTACGAATCTCCAAACAAATAACCCAGATAATATGAAGTGGGCCAAGATATATCAAATTATGAATGACCGGAAAAGAAGTGATAACAGTCCACTCGACATAGCGCAACCGATGGATTATTTAAATCGTTTAAATGATATTGATATATCAGGCGTAGAACTTCAATGTCTAAATGATTTTCTTCGTATTTTTTGTGAGTTTGACATTAACCAATACAGGAACTTTGGCACGTATTCAGAACGGTTAAGGGAGATGATTCAACAGATTGATGATCCTTTAATTAGAGATTTGTTTTCTTCTCGATTAGATGAAGCATTTGCTATATTTCATTGGAAAAGAAACGAAATGATACTTGCAAGAAAGTTCGGTTATCGAATTTTAAATGCGACCAAGAGCCAAAAGAAAAAAATTGATATCCACAATATGATGGCATTAGGCTACTTATATGATAATTATCAACAAGCAATGTATCATGCTAACGAAGCGTTAGAGATTGCTAAAGAAATAAATTCGGTATCTGCTTTACAAGGGCTGAATAATTTTACGATTCCTTTTATTTGTGCCTATCATAGAAAAACGGAAGGTATTTCTTCAAATATTCAATCGGAAATCGCCCATATTGCATTAGCAAAAGGAGATTATAAGACGTGTATTGAAATACTAAGAAATGCGGAAACGCTAACACCATTTCAACAATATTATCTAGGTAAAGCATTACAAGACGAACAATTGTTGCAAGAATCTTATCACCGTTTTATTAATGAGCGCAGTGATTATTTTTATGCTAAACTTCCTGTTTATGAGCTAAGAAAACTGAACGCATTCCAATAGCGCTTCCTTTATGAGGAGGCGCTTTTTCAAAGATTATTGAATTATGTACCTTTGAGGGAGCACGAATGTTACTCTTTAAGTTTGTTCTTCATACCTAGGTGCCTCGTGCTTTTTTTCCTACATATAGAATGAGAACGATTAAGTTTTCCTTCACAAAACTTGTATTTTTATCATTTCATTCTTATACTTAATTTCGTATTCGATTTTGTAAAGGGTGAAAAAATGGTACCAAATCAAATTCCAGTTAAGGTGAAACTCGTCACAGAGATAAGAGACCTCGGTGCAAAAGACATAACAGTTGTCGAAGAAGACGGGATGTTTATACAAAAAGGTCAAACATCTGTATTACGTTATGTTGAACACAATGATAATGGGGAAGATGTAAACTCACTAATCACGATTCACCCAGATAAAGTTAGTGTAAAACGAACTGGCCCAGTTGATATGCTTCAACAATTCAGAAAAAAACAAATGACCGAAAACGTATATCGTCATGCTTACGGGACGATTCATATGGAAACACATACAGATCAAATTACATACCAGCAACCGGTTGACGGGAAAAGTGGTAGGCTTTTTATTAGTTATACAACAAAATTAAATGGTGAAGGAGAAAGACGACACCGTTTAACAATTACTATTCAGGAGGATAACCGATGAATATAATGCAACAAATGCAAGAAACGTTGAAAGAGGAAATCAATCAAGCAGTATTAAAAGCGGAACTTGCTACCCAAGAACAACTACCAAACATCATTTTAGAACAACCAAAAGATAAAGCACATGGTGATTACGCGACTAATATTGCGATGCAACTAGCCAAAATAGCAAAAAAGGCACCTAGACAAAT
Source organism: Aquibacillus rhizosphaerae (assembly GCF_030282825.1). Taxonomy (GTDB): domain Bacteria; phylum Bacillota; class Bacilli; order Bacillales; family Amphibacillaceae; genus Aquibacillus_C; species Aquibacillus_C rhizosphaerae. Next base: position 1,704 of record NZ_JASTZU010000008.1, on the reverse strand, counting down.
TGCCGAAGAAATTATTGCTAATTTTGATCAAACAAAAGCATCGATAAACAAACTAGAAATCGCGGGTCCAGGTTTTATTAACTTTTTTATGAACAATGCGTATTTATCAGATTTAGTCACAACCATTATTGAGCAAGGTGACCAGTATGGAGCATCTAATACCGGAGAGGGTCATAAAATTCAAGTGGAGTTTGTATCTGCCAATCCAACGGGAGACCTTCATTTGGGACATGCTCGTGGTGCGTCAGTAGGGGATTCACTCTGTAATATTTTAGCAAAAGCAGGATATGATGTATCAAGAGAATATTATATTAATGACGCTGGGAACCAGATAGTTAATCTTGCTACATCTGTTCAAGCGCGTTATATGCAAGCGCTCGGTAAAGAGTGGGAGATGCCTGAAGATGGTTATCATGGTAAAGACATTATTGAATTAGGTGAAAAGTTAGTGGAAGAGTTTAAAGATGAGTGGGCCGATAAATCGGAAGAAGATCGCCTCGCATTTTTCCGTGAGTATGGTTTAAAATATGAGCTTAAAAAATTAGAAACGGATTTAGCGCATTTCCGAGTTAACTTTGATGCTTGGTTTTCTGAGACTTCATTATATACGGATAAAAAAATTCAACCTGCATTAGACCAGCTTCATGAAAAGGGTCATATTTATGAACAAGATGGTGCAACTTGGTTCCGTACAACTGACTTTGGTGATGATAAAGATCGTGTCCTAATTAAAAATGACGGAACTTACACGTATTTAACACCCGACATTGCTTACCATAAAAACAAACTGGACCGTGGTTTTGAAACGCTAATCAATATTTGGGGTGCCGACCACCATGGCTATATTCCAAGAATGCGTGCTGCGATTCAGGCACTAGGTTATCAAGCTGATACTTTAGAAGTTGAAATTATCCAAATGGTTAATCTGTTCCAAGATGGTGAAAGAGTCAAAATGAGTAAACGTACAGGGAAAGCTGTTACGTTAAGAGAACTTATGGAAGAGGTTGGCATTGATGCAATGCGTTATTTCTTCGTCATGCGCTCTGCTGACTCTCACCTTGACTTTGATATGGACTTAGCACGCTCTGAATCTAACGAGAACCCTGTATATTATGTGCAATATGCTCATGCGCGTATTTGTTCGATGTTAAGACAAGCTACCGAAAAAGGTTTTAATGCAGATACGTATGATGCTTCGTTACTTACTGCTGAAAAAGAAGAAGAACTGTTAAAACGCTTGGGTGAATTCACACAAGTCGTTGCGGATGCAGCAGAAAACCGTACACCACACCGTATTACCCAGTATATATTTGACCTTGCATCGAGCCTGCATAGCTTTTATAATGCAGAAAAAGTTCTCGATCCAGAAAACCCTGAGCGGACCAAGGCTAGAATGGCACTCATGAAATCTGTACGGATTACACTTGCCAACGGCCTAAAGTTAATTGGTGTTAGTGCACCAGATAGTATGTAACTTTAAATAAGCTAGTATGAAGATGCGTTTGCCCCTTCATACTAGCTATTTTTATGTGGATACGGCGGACTGAAGGTTGACCAGCCATATATGAGGGTGGAACGAGCATAAACCACGCCTGAAAGTAGATAACCTCGGCATACGCGGTCATAAAACAAGGTTGAACGGGCAAATCCAGCCACGGGAAGGACATATCCGCCCAGCGACAGGACGCCTGCCGTGGTGTGAGC
>NZ_JASTZU010000007.1 GCF_030282825.1 Aquibacillus rhizosphaerae | reverse complement strand
AGGCCACACCTGTTCCCATGCCGAACACAGTAGTTAAGCTCTCCAGCGCCCATGGTAGTTGGGGCTTTGCCCCTGCGAGAGTAGGACGCCGCTAGGCCAAAAGTAAACCCTTAAGAATATTGTTTCTTTAGGGTTTTTAACTGTTTAATAACACATTAGATTAATTTTTATAAATTTAAGGTTCTCTAGCAAATGTGGTGGTGTGATTCTCACTCCCCCACCTCTTTTTTTTCGTTTAAGCTAAAGCTCTTCTAACTTCTTGTCGCCATAGGATTTTCTTTTTTAATCGTTTGTAATTTTTTATCCCATAAGACATACGTTTCGATACTTTAATCATGTTGTTTACACCCTCAATATATCCATTATTAAAAGGATACATAGATGACTATATAATCTCTTGCTTCCAACGTTTAAATGTCTTCATCACCTTATGAAAAGCATCTATCTTAGAAACTTTCATAGCCATTAAACATTCTTCTAATCCTTTCGTTGCAGTAAATTCATCACTTTCTTTAAACCATTGATCTAGCTTATTTTTCAATTCATAGGCTTCTTGTAATTGAGGATGTACTGAAGTAGTTGATTTACCTTTTCTCGTTCTTCCTCTGATAACTTATAGGTTGATTTCCACAGTAATTTTTACTTCGTTTCATACGGATTCGTTCTTTTTTCTCTAGATTTCGTTGAACTTCAAGTCTAACTCCAACTAGTGCCCAATACACTTGTCGCATAAAGTGAAAACAATCCGCGATGATTAATGGATTTCCTAATGATTTACGCAAAGGCTTGTTTGAAAGACTTTGATAAATTCATGACAAAAATTTGAACATTACTTGTGTCACACGATTGTCAATAGGCCTTGATTGTATTTACCTAACATCCCCAATCTCTTTATTTTCCACGTCGGCAACCACAGTCTGAAACCTTTATCCACCTGCACAACCCTTGAATTCATCTATCGCTATTGCATGGGGAAGTATCTTTTTCGTATCTACTTGTTGTCTTTCAAAAATCCGCAATAACCGATTGGAACTCATTCCAGTTAACTGGAGCGCTAGTAAAAGAACCCACAGCTGTACACGTTAACGCAGTCGTTTGAATAGAGCTGGTACACCGTTGATAATGACTCACCATCTGAAGTTGTTCATAAAAAGTATAACTACAAGTTTTACACAAATAGCGTCTTTTTTTTAAGAGAAATTTATACAGGTTTATTGGACACAATTGGCCCTTCAATAAGGGGAATGAGTGTATTTTTTTGCTGTTCTTTACTCCCTTGATAGGACTGAGGACACCACCACATTTAGTATAGAACCTAAATTTAATTGCATTATTTTAAAAAAATATTTAAAAGTCTAAATAAGTACAAGTAAAATTATAACTGTACAAACAAGTTAGGAGGCAACTTTCCATAGAATAGAATATAACTATTTTAAAAGTCTTATGTATAGATAACGTTAGATTAGGAGATACTAACTAGCGGAGGTGGAGAAATGGAGATAATTAAAGAACAAAAAAGCTGTGGCATATGTGATGAAGAGAAAGAGAAAGGAATTTATCTATATAATTTATTTATTTGCTGCGAATGTGAACACAAGATGATTCATACAGAGCCAACAGAAGAGCAATACAAATATTACTTACAAAAGCTTAAACATATTAATCAACCAACTTTATATTCATAGATTTATTTAAAAACTCTTATCGTTTCCCCCCTACGATAAGGGTTTTTTTAGTAAGAATTGTTATAATAGATGTAGGTTAAGAAATAAAACACTATATTAGTAGAAGAATGTTTTATAGATCGAAAAGGGATGAAATTATATGAATGACAAAAACAAACATGCACCTTTATTTGAAAAATTAAAGTCCTTTTCTAGATTAGAATCAATGTCTTTTCATGTACCAGGACATAAAAACGGGAAGATATTTACTGATTTAGGGAAAAGAGAATATGAAAGTATTTTAAAGCTGGATATTACTGAACTATCTGGTTTAGATGATTTACATGCTCCAACTGGGGTAATAAAAGAATCCCAACAGCTTGCAGCCAGTTGGTTTGGTGCAGAACAAACCCATTTTTTAGTAGGGGGTAGCACAGTTGGTAACCTTGCAATGTTATTAGCAGTCTGTGCTCCAGGAGATCAGGTAATAGTTCAGAGAAATTGTCATAAATCTATCCTTAATGGGTTGGAGCTTAGTGGCGCAAGACCTATTTTTGTTGCACCGGTATTTGATGAACAAATAAATAGGTATACGGCTCCAACTAAAGCTATGATAAATGAAGCACTAAACGCACATCCTGATGCTAAAGCAGTCGTGTTAACGTACCCAGATTATTTTGGTTGTACATTTGATTTAGAAGAAATCGTACATGATGTACATCAATTCAATATACCTGTATTAGTGGATGAAGCGCATGGTGTACATTTTTCAGTAGGTAACATGTTTCCAAAAACTGCTTTAGAGCAAGGTGCTGATATAGTTGTTCAGTCAGCACACAAGATGGCCCCAGCGATGACGATGGCGGCATATTTACATGTGAAATCAAAGTTAATTCCGACTGATAAAGTAACTGGTTACCTTACTATGTTACAATCAAGCAGTCCATCTTATCCCATTATGGCAAGCCTAGATTTAGCTAGGTATTACTTAGAAATGATAAATAAAGACCAATTACAGTTATTGAACGAAAGTGTATTTGAATTTCGTGAATGTCTTGATAATAGCATTTTTTGGCATGTTGAAAGTAATGTTTTTGGTGTTAATGATCCTTTAAAGGTGACGATTCAAATGGAAAAAGGTATTAATGGCTTGGATGTAGCGAAGCTTTTCGAGCATGAAAAGTTATTTCCTGAATTAGCTACATATAATCAAATCTTATTTGTATTAGGACTAGAACCGTTTGAGGATTGGAATTGGTTAAATAATGCAGTACAAAAGATAAATGAACAATTAAAATTCGAGACTAAGCATGCTACAATAGAAAGTAAGATAGACTATTTCCCAGATACTATAAAGGGTCTTATATACTCTTACGAGGAAATGAAAAATAAAAAAACGATGTTTTTAAAATGGGACGATGTATTTGAACATGTTGCTGCAGAAGCTATTATCCCCTATCCACCAGGTATACCAATCCTTGTTAAGGGGGAAGTAGTAACGACCCAACACTTAAACATAATCAAGTATCTTTTGCTAAAAGGAACAAGTTTTCAAAATGTAAATATTAACTATGGCTTGAACGTATTTTTATAGGATAAAAAGGAGCATTACAGTGACCGGATACTTTATAACTTTTGAGGGTGGGGAGGGTGCAGGCAAGACCTCAATACTCCAACTAACAGCAAATAGGTTAAGGAAAGATGGCTATGATGTAATAACAACTCGAGAACCAGGAGGAATTGAAATAGCAGAAAAAATCAGAAGTATCATCCTTGATCCTGCACACACTGCAATGGATGGTAGAACAGAGGCTCTACTTTATGCGGCAGCAAGAAGGCAACACTTAGTAGAAAAAGTGCTTCCAGCATTAAGTAGTGGCAAACTCGTCTTGTGTGATCGATTTATTGATAGTAGCTTAACTTATCAAGGTTATGCACGTGAACTTGGTATGGACGAGGTTTATCAAATGAATCAATTTGCTATTGAAAATTGTATGCCCGATTTAACATTGTTTTTTGATATACAGCCGGAAGAAGGTCTGAAGCGTATTTTGGCGAATAAAAGTAGAGAGCAAAATCGTTTAGACTTGGAAAAGTTGAATTTTCACAAAAAGGTATATGAAGGGTATCAGTTGTTAATGGATAAATTTTCGAAGCGTATCTTTCAAATAGATGCTACACCAAGTATTAAAGAAGTTGAATTGGCAACTTACAACAGGATAAAAACTTTTATAAATTCAAAGAAATAACAAATTACTTCCTAGACAACTACAAGAGGAGATTCGAATATAATTAAAGTAAATGAAAAGGAGGCGAAATTTATGAAATTAATTTTAGCTGTGGTACAAGATAAGGATAGTAATCGTTTAGTAGATGCTTTAGGTGATTATGAATTTAAAATAACAAAGTTATCGACAACAGGCGGTTTTTTAAAAGAAGGTAACACAACCTTGATGATCGGTTGTAACGATGATTACGTGGATGATGCATTAAAAGTAATTCAAGATAATTGTAGTCAACGGGAACAAATGGTGGCCCCAATTTCTCCTATGGGTGGTAATGCAGATTCATACATTCCAAGACCTATTAATGTCGAGGTGGGAGGAGCTACTGTTTTCGTTTTACCTGTTGATTCTTTCTTTCAATTTTAAATTAATCTTGGGGCCCAAAGGGGATAATTAGATGAAAATTAATCATGATTTAAGATCTCAACTAGATTCGACTAAAAAGAATCCTCTTCAACAGACGAACAGTCCTAAAAATTTTGATAATATCATAGCAACCCAATCCCATAAGTTAAAAGATGCTGAACTTCAACAGTCTATGAAGGAACTAACTGCACAAGGGGAAAAGCTTGCTCGTTACCGTTCATTTAAAGACTTAGCTAAATATAAGCGTATGGTAAAAGATTTTGTTAAAGAAGCTGTTCAATATGGAATGGATTTAAAACAGTCCCATAGTTGGAATCTGGAAGGAAATAGTAGAAAATTAACATTAGTTGAGCAAGTGGATGAAAAGCTTGTTGAATTGACGGAATTAGTGATGAAGCAAGAAAAAAAATCAATTGGACTACTCGATGTCATTGGTGAAATAAAGGGTTTATTAATTAACTTATATTCATAAACAGACTCTCTAAAATATCAAAAGATCATTGTTTGGGGGAGATTCTTTCAAATCTCTCTCTTTTCCTCATGGTTTTAATAAAGGATGGAGCAATATGAATACATGGGCAGAAATGGCAACAGTACAACCATTAGTTAGTAAGATGCTAACGAATAGTATTAATAGAGAGCGTATTTCACATGCATATTTATTTCAAGGCTCAAAAGGTACTGGCAAACAGTCACTTGCGTTACTATTAACAAAGAGTATTTATTGTAAAAATAAAGAAAGTGGAGAACCTTGTAATCATTGTAAGGACTGTCATCGTATTGACACAGGGAATCACCCTGATGTACACCTAGTTAGTCCTGATGGTCAATCGATAAAAAAAGAGCAAATTCTACATTTGCAAAAGGAATTCACTTATACTGGATTAGAGTCAAATCGCAAAGTGTATATTATCGTTGATGCAGATAAGATGACTAATAATGCATCCAATCGCTTGCTAAAGTTTTTGGAAGAACCGAGTAAACTTACTACAGCAATGTTACTAACAGAAAATAGCCAATCTATTTTGCAAACAATACGATCACGGTGTCAAATCATGGCATTACAACCTTTAAATCCACTTAATATAGAGAAAAAATTACAAGTTGAGGGATTATCAGGGGAGAATGCTAAATTAATGGCAGCTTTAACAAATAATATTTCCGATGCAATTGAGTTAAGTAAGGATGAGTGGTTTGCTAATGCTAGAAAGTTAGTGGTACAATTGGTAGAAGTGCTCCAAGCTAAACCTGATGAATCTTTACTTTTTATTAATAATCAGTGGATGACACATTTTAAAGATCGTAACCAATTGCAGCAAGGATTAGACTTATTAATTATATGGTATAAAGACATCATTTATTACTATATAGGTAATGAGGAATTAATTGTTTTTATAAATCATCGAGATACTATAGTACAGTCCACCATGCACTGGTCAAGACAACATGCAACTAAATGCTTAAATAGCATTATGGAAGCTAGAAGAAAATTAGATCAAAATGTACATCCAACTTTAGTAATGGAGCAATTAACACTTCAAATGCAGAGGTGAAATAAATGGTAGAAGTGATTGGCGTCCGCTTTAAAAAAGCGGGTAAAATATATTATTTTGACCCGGGTCAAATGAAAATCGTTAAAGACGATTATGTGATTGTCGAAACGGTTAGAGGTATAGAGTTTGGTAAGGTAGTAATATCGAATAAAAAGGTTGATGAAGAGGATGTTGTGCTTCCTTTAAAGAAAGTCATCCGATTAGCAAATGAAAAAGATAAATTGTCTGTTGCTGAAAATCAAGAAAATTCTCAAGAAGCATATCGAGTTTGTCAGGAAAAGATACAACAACACAATTTAGATATGAATCTAGTGGATGTAGAGTATACGTTTGATCGCAACAAAGTTATCTTTTACTTTACCTCAGATGGAAGGGTAGACTTCAGAGACCTTGTAAAAGATCTTGCATCTATATTTAAAACCAGGATAGAGCTGAGACAAATAGGTGTCCGCGATGAGGCAAAGCTATTAGGAGGCATTGGCCCTTGTGGACGTATGCTATGTTGTTCAACCTTTTTAGGTGATTTTGAGCCTGTATCAATTAAAATGGCAAAAGATCAAAATCTATCATTGAATCCTGCAAAAATCTCAGGGCTTTGTGGTCGATTGATGTGTTGTTTAAAATATGAAAATGATGACTATGAAACAGCTAAAAAGCAACTTCCAGATTTAGGCGAGCATGTTAAAACGCCTTATGGTAAGGGGAAAGTAGTCGGATTAAATATTCTAGAACGCATTATTCAAATTGAAATTCCTGATAAAGAAAAAGTGATAGAATACACCTTAGATGAGCTTATAAATGAGGGAGTTATCAATACGCAAGCCACGGAATAATGGGGTGGAAGGTAGCGTGAATAAAAAAGAAGTTTTTGAACAAGTGTCCTATATGGAGGAGCAAATTGGTCAACTTTATCAACAACTAGGTGATTTGAAAAATCACCTTAGTGAACTTCTAGAGGAAAATCATCGACTTGCAGTAGAAAATCATCATCTACGTAATCGACTTGACGGTAGCCAAGAAGGCAATCAAATTGCAGCAGAGGATATTGATGGCAAGGATAACTCCGTGGGTGAAGGGTACGATAATTTAGCAAGGCTTTATGAAGAAGGCTTCCATATTTGTAATGTTCATTTTGGGAGCCCAAGACAAGATGAAGATTGTTTGTTTTGTTTATTGTTTTTAAACAAAACAAAGTAGATATGTTTTTAAGAACATACTAATAACGAAGTATCCTCATTAGTAGGACTGGCTATCCAAGGTTTATAGACAAACCTTCTTGAGTCAGTCCTTTTGTTTGGTTAATATTAAGCTAGAATTACAAACAATCAAGATTGTCATAATATAGAAAGTGGAGAAGGGGATAGAGTTTATGGCTGATTTAAAAGGGGACGAGCGGCTTGATTTTTTGCTTGCTGAGGAAAATATGCGGATTATACAAAGTCCAACAGTTTTTGCTTTTTCGCTAGATGCTGTCCTCCTCGCAAATTTTACCTATGTTCCTCTAAATAAAGGAAAAATTATTGATTTATGTACGGGTAATGGAGTTATACCACTGCTATTAAGTAGAAAGTCCAATGTTCCAATAATAGGAGTGGAAATACAAGCTCGTCTTTATGATATGGCTATACGAAATGTAAAAGTAAATAAATTAGAAACACAATTAAAGATGATTCATGGTGATTTAAAGGATATGCCTGCTCGGTTTGGTAATGACAAATTTGATCTGGTGACGGTGAACCCGCCCTATTTTAAAACGCCAAACAAAAGGGAACAAAACAAAAATGATTTCTTAACTATAGCTAGGCATGAGATTCACTGCACATTAGAAGAGGTTGTAATAGCGTGTAGTAAATTGGCTAAGTCAGGTGGTAAAGTTTCTATGGTTCATCGTCCTAATCGACTGGTGGAGATATTATCTTTGTTTCAGAAGTATAAAATTGAACCTAAAAGGATGCGATTGGTATATCCGAAAGTAGGAAAAGAGGCCAATACATTATTAATCGAAGGAGTCAGGGATGGTAGTCCAGATTTGAAAATTCTTCCTCCATTATATGCTTTTGATGAAAATGGAAATTATTCAAGTGAGTTAGAGGAAATTCTATATGGAAATAACAAGTAATCACTTTGTTTACATATTAAAGTGTAAAGATGGTTCACTATATACAGGTTATACAAATAATTTAGAGCGAAGATTAAAAATGCATCTTTCCTGTAAAGGTGCTAAATTTACAAGAGGAAGAGGGCCATTCACAATGGTGTACTCCAAACAGTTTGCAACCAAAAAAGAAGCAATGAAGTTTGAATATAAGATAAAGAGATTGAAGCGAAAAGAAAAGGAAATGATGGTTAATTCTTATCAGGAAGGGTAGGATGGTAGATGAAGACGCAAAGTAGCTTCCAAGGCATAACATCAGCAGGAACATTGTTTGTTGTGCCTACTCCAATAGGTAACTTAGAAGACATTACAATCCGTGCTTTAAATACGTTGAAATCAGTAGAAATCATTGCCGCTGAAGATACAAGAAACACAAAAAAATTACTGAACCACTTTGAAATCGAAAAAAGACTGGTTAGTTATCATGAACATAATAAACAAATACGAGAGTCAAAGTTACTCGAAATCCTTAACGAAGGAAATGATATTGCACTAGTTAGTGATGCAGGTATGCCTGGAATATCTGATCCTGGGTATGAAATAATTAAAACAGCTATTGAAGAAGAAATACCGGTGGTAGTATTACCTGGAGCCAATGCGGCGATATGTGCCTTAGTAGGATCGGGTCTTTCAACCGATGAATTTTATTTTTATGGTTTCTTACCTAGAAAGAAAAAGAATCGAGACGAGGAACTAGAGCGGTTACGTATTATAAAAGCTACTTTAGTCTTTTATGAATCACCACATCGTTTATTAGATACATTGCAGTACCTACATGAACATCTGGGTGATCGAAGCATTTCAATTGTACGTGAATTATCCAAGCGGTTTGAAGAGTATATAAGAGGAACATTATCAGAAGTTCAGGACTGGGCTCTAGAGGCAACAATCAAAGGGGAGTTTTGTATTGTTGTTGATGGAAATAAGGAAGAAATACAAGACCAACCGCAGTGGTGGAATAACTTAAGTATAAAACAACATGTAGATCACTATGTCGAAATAAAAGGTATAAGGAGTAAGGATGCAATTAAAAGAGTCGCAGATGAAAGAAAGCAGTCTAAAAGAGATGTATATCAAGCGTATCATGTTGATTAGGAGTAGTAGGAAATAAATATACACAATAAAAGACCCTTACCAAATTAATTGGAAAGGGGAATCAGGTTATTTATTAAAACGTGATTGTATTTCTTCTATTAGTGATTTTGCACCTTCAGGACTTAGAACAAGTTTACCGTCAGCAAGTGATAAATTATCATCAGATACTTCACCTGTAACTTGGCAAGTCATACTTGGTTTATATTTCTTTAACACAATCCTATCATCATCAACATAAATTTCAAGCGCATCTTTTTCATTAATTCCTAGTGTACGTCTAAGTTCTATTGGTATTACAACACGACCTAATTCATCAACCTTACGAACAATACCAGTCGATTTCATTTATCCAAACTCCCCTTTTTTAAAAAAATTTCGTCATTATTCGACAACTTTATTAATAGTCTACCAACGATTGCCATATGTGTCAATTGGTTTTTGATATTATTGCATATTTTCAGGAAAGTTACCACTAAAAAGTATTGATAAACGTTATCTTAAAGGTTTAATTTTCCTTTTTGGTAAACTTAGTCACTTGAATGTTGATTAAATTCGACAATTTTTTCATTGTATAATGTCGAAAAAAAGTATAACAGTTATATTTACCCAGGTATAATTATCTTATGTTAACTATGTTCAAGACTATTTAAATAGAGTATATAAACTTTTATAGTGTGGATTGTTTTAAAATATGGAAATATAATTAGAAAATCGCTACAATGTAAACAGACTATTTATCAAAACGCTTGTCGAATAATTACATGGTGTACATATAGAGGAGGTAATATAAGTGCCAATTGAAAAAAAGACTTTTTACTTAACAACACCAATTTATTATCCTAGTGGTAATTTACATATTGGGCATGCCTATAGCACAGTCGCAGGGGATGTAATGGCAAGGTATAAACGTTTGCGTGGATATGACGTTATGTACTTAACAGGTACAGATGAACATGGCCAAAAAATTCAAAAAAAAGCAGATGAAAATGGTGTTACACCGCAAAAATATGTCGATGAAATTGTAAGTGGTATCAAAGACTTGTGGGAGAAATTAGATATATCCTATGATGATTTCATACGAACAACAGAAGAACGTCATAAAAAAGTAGTAGAGAAAATTTTTGCTCAGCTTTTAGAACAAGGAGATATCTATTTAGATGAGTATGAGGGAAGCTACTGTACGTCATGTGAATCATTCTTCACCGAAAGACAATTAGAAAATGGTAACTGCCCAGATTGTGGTGGACCTGTTGAGAATGTAAAAGAAGAGTCCTACTTTTTTAAGATGAGTAAATACGTAGATCGACTATTAGCTTATTATGAAGAAAACCCTGAGTTTATTCAACCTGAAAGCAGAAAAAATGAAATGATTAATAATTTCATTAAACCAGGGCTTGAGGATCTTGCAGTTTCTCGAACTACATTCGATTGGGGAATAAAAGTTCCTGGAAACCCTAAACATGTGATTTATGTTTGGATTGATGCATTATCAAACTATATAACAGCATTAGGTTATGGAACAGATGATGATGAAAAGTACCAGAAATATTGGCCGGCAGATGTACACTTAATGAGTAAAGAAATTGTGAGATTCCATACGATTTATTGGCCAATTATGTTAATGGCATTAGATTTGCCTTTACCTAAAAAGGTTTTTGCACACGGGTGGATTTTGATGAAAGATGGAAAAATGTCGAAATCCAAAGGAAACGTTGTTAATCCCATTGATTTAACTGACCGTTATGGTCTTGACTCGCTTCGATATTATTTACTTAGAGAGGTTCCTTTTGGGTCTGATGGTGTATTTACACCGGAAGGGTTCGTTGAGAGAACTAATTATGACTTAGCAAATGATTTAGGGAATCTAGTTAACCGTACAGTGGCGATGGTAGTAAAATACTTTGATGGTAAAATACCTGCATTTACTTTATCAGAGGATGAGTTTGATAAACATATCGAAGAACTAGGTATTGAAACTGTCAAAAAGGTTGAAGATGCTTTAGAAAATATGGGTTTTTCTGTCGCATTAACTTCTATTTGGCAATATATAAGTAGGACCAACAAGTATATTGATGAGACAAAACCATGGGTATTAGCTAAAGATGATGTAAATAAAGATCGTCTTGGCAATGTAATGGCTCATTTAGTCGATTCATTACGTCGTATTGCTATACTACTAAGACCTTTCTTAACAGAAACGCCTAATAAGATATTTCAACAGATTGGTGTCGAAAATGAACAGGATAAAGAATGGGAAAGCCTGGTGGATTTTGGTGTTGTTATAGAAGGAACTTCAGTAAGCAAGAAAGACCCTATCTTCCCACGTCTGGATGCTGAGGAAGAAGTTCAAATTATTAAAGATATGATGAAAAAACCTGTATCAAAACAAGAAGAAACTGAACAACAAGTAAAAGATGAAGTTACATTTGAGGAGTTCATGAAATTAGACCTTCGTGTTGCAGAAGTCCTAAAAGCAGAAAAAATGAAGAATGCTGACAAGTTGCTACGAATTCAATTAGATTTAGGTAGTGAAAAAAGACAAGTAGTTTCGGGAATTGCGGAGCATTATAGTCCAGAAGAATTAACCGGTAAAAAAGTTATCTGTGTCACAAACTTAAAACCTGTAAAACTTCGTGGCCAGCTTTCTCAAGGAATGATTTTATCTGGAGAAGATGAATCAGGTAGACTAGTTCTTGCAACAGTGGAACAAAACCTGCCAAACGGGTCCATTGTGAAATAAGTAATGAAACGCTTATCCATTTGAATGATGTGGTAGGCGTTTTTCCTTTTAAAGATATAAGAAGTGGAGGAACATAGTATGCTTTTTGATACACATGTACATTTGAATGTAAGTCAATTTGATGAAGACCGTGAAGAAGTAATGGCTCGTGCAAATGAAGCGGGTGTTAAATTTATGGTTGTTGTTGGCTTTGATCATGAAACGATACCTAAGGCAATTGAACTAGCAGAAGCTAATGAATTTATATACGCTGCTGTTGGTTGGCATCCTGTAGATGCCGTCGATATGACTGATAAAGAACTTAAATGGTTGGAACAATTAGCGGCTCATCCTAAAGTTGTTGCATTAGGAGAAATGGGTCTAGACTATCATTGGGATAAATCACCAAAAGAAGTACAAAAAGATGTATTTCGCAAACAAATCCAATTAGCTAAAAAGGTTAACATGCCTATAATCATCCATAACCGTGAAGCGACAGAAGATATTATACAAATCTTACAAGAAGAAAAGGCTGAAGACGTTGGTGGTATTATGCATTGTTACAACGATTCAACAGCCTATGTTCAAGCGTGCCTTGATATGAATTTTTATATATCACTAGGAGGGCCAGTAACATTTAAGAATGCAACGATGCCAAAAGAAGTAGCTAAAGAAGTTCCATTAGACCGATTATTAATTGAAACAGATTGCCCTTTTCTTGCACCACATCCTAACCGTGGTAAGAGAAATGAACCAGCCTATGTTAAGTTGGTAGCTGAACAAATTGCCAATTTGAGAAATATCTCTATAGAAGAAGTTAGTGAAGCAACAACAAATAATGCTTTAAACTTATTTAACATTAAATTATAGAGAATTAGTTTATTAAGAATATCAGAGGAGATTCCTATCGAAGGGAACTCCTCTAATTTAATTTAACGATTAGTTTATTCAAGAGTTAAGAAAGCAAAAAAAAACGTAGATGTAAGCTAAACACCTACCCCACCCGAGGTCTAAAGACAAACATCTTTGTGGTAAAGAGGACAACATAGATATGTGTTTTAATTGCCTAGATAAAGCTACAAAGGTGCTTGCAACAGACTTAACCTTTATTTCATTTTATATTTTCTAAGCATGTAATCTATTTTTAATGTTTTTGAAATATTTTAACCAAAAGTAGCTATAAGCGTTGTTGTAAAAGGATTCCTGGCTAATTTAATGTACGAAACATCATTTGACAGTCAATTATGGTATTACTATAATACAACAGCGGGAATAAAGGAGGCAAACGAGCATGAAAAACTTTTCAAAGCTATTGCCGGCATTAAACAAAAAGCTGGTTTTACCTATTGTCACAGTAATTGCTTTATTACTTTTAGTGGGATTAGGAACCTACCAAGTTACAAAAGCACAAGTTACAGTCATTCAGGATGGAGAAGTTATAACTGTACGCACACATGCAGAAACAGTTGATGAACTACTTAATGATCTAGAAATCGAAGTGGAAGAATATGATTCCCTTTCACATGCCAAAGACGCACTAATACAATCCGATATGGAAATCAAATATGAAAAAGCAAAACAAATCATAGTAACAATAGATGGCGAAGACGAAGCGTATTACTCAACAGTTGATACGGTAGGTGATTTTCTAACTGAAAACAAGTTGGAAATAAGTGAACACGATGAGCTGTCAGTTGGAAAAGATAAGGGACTTGAAGATGGCCTGAATATCAGTATTAAAAAGGCATATCAAGTTACGGTTAACGACGGTGGTGAAGAAAAGGAAGTTTGGACCACTGGAGGTACCGTCAATGACTTATTAACTAGCGAAAAAATAGAACTCGGTGATTTAGATAGGTTAGAACCTAAAGAATCAGATAAGCTTTCGAAAGAATCTACAATACAGATTACACGTGTAGAAAAGGTGACTGATGTTGTAGAGGAAACGATAGATTATTCCGTAGTTACTAAAAGTGACAGTTCATTAAATAAAGGAAAAGAAAAAGTTGTTTCTTCAGGAGCAGAAGGCTTAGTAGAGAAACATTACGAAGTTGTACTTGAAAATGGTGAAGAAGTATCCCGTGAGTTAGTGAAAGAAGAAGTTAAAAAAGAAAGTGAAGAGCGTGTTGTTGCGGTTGGTACAAAAGTAATTCCAAAAACAAATACAAGTGCCAATACTGGCAGTAATACAGTATCCCGAGGAGATAGCAATAGCAGTTCTAAAACACTTTATATGAATGCAACAGCATATACTGCTAATTGTAATGGGTGCTCAGGGATAACTGCAACAGGGATTGATTTAAACAGTAATCCCAATGCTAAAGTTATTGCTGTAGATCCAAGTGTCATTCCACTCGGTACGAGAGTATGGGTAGAAGGATATGGCAATGCAATTGCTGGTGATACAGGTGGAGCAATCAATGGAAACAAAATTGATTTACACGTAGCTTCTAAAAGTGAAGCGTATAGTTTTGGTTCTAGGAATGTACAAGTGAAAATTTTAGATTGATATCTTTAAAAAGCTCTTGCCATAATGGTAAGAGCTTTTTTTTTCATGAAGCTGGCACTTTTTACTATATTACAATACGATAGAAAGTGTGCATATACAGAGAAACTATACTTCATATAGAATTGATTTATAATTAGGGGCATGGATTAAGATGGAGGAATAACATTGAAAGTTAAAGAGATAATCGTTGTAGAAGGAAAAGATGATACGGCAAAGATAAAACAGGCCGTTGATGCAGATACAATAGAAACAAATGGATCAGCTATTAACGCTGATATTATTAAACAGATAAAGCATGCTAATGAAATAAGAGGTGTAATCATTTTTACTGATCCAGATTACCCTGGAGAGCGAATAAGACATATTGTATCCAATTCCGTTCCGGGTTGTAAGCATGCCTTTTTGTCAAAAGCAGAAGCAAAAGCAAAACATGATAAAGGAATTGGTATAGAGCATGCTTCTTTAGCGACAATACGACAAGCGCTTGCTAGTGTTTATGAATTAAGCAGTGGATATAATAATGAACTTACAAAAGAAGATTTACTTGCATGTGGCTTACTAGGTGGACCAAAAGCAAAAGATAGGAGACAAAAATTAGGATTAGAACTCCGCATTGGCTATACGAACGGGAAGCAACTACTAAAAAGACTTAATATGTTTCATATTACAAAAGCAACTTTTAAGCAGACGATAGAGCGAATTGTACAGGAGGAAAAAAATGAACAACAATAAAGCAATTGCAACACCAACAAAAACAAAAGAGATTCTAAATAAATATGGATTTTCCTTTAAGAAAAGCTTGGGACAAAACTTTCTAATCGATGTAAATATTCTAGAGAAAATTATAGAAGTTGCTGGAATAGATAAAGAGATAGCTGCTATCGAAATTGGGCCAGGGATGGGTGCGTTAACAGAACAGCTTGCGATTCACTCAAGTAAAGTGGTTGCCTTTGAAATTGATCAACGGCTAGTTCCTATTTTAGAAGACACATTACAAAGTTATACGAATATTGAAATCGTTAATGAAGATATATTAAAAGCAGATATTAAAAGTGTTATGAAAAAGTTTTTTAAAGAAGGCCAAGAAGTAAAAATTGTTGCAAACTTGCCTTATTATATAACTACACCAATACTTATGAATTTACTTATGGAGCAATTACCTGTTTCTAGTATTACGGTAATGATTCAAAAAGAAGTGGCCGATCGGATGGCTGCCGAACCCAATACAAAAAGTTATGGTTCTTTGTCTATTGCGATTCAATATTATACTCATGCAAAAGTAGCCGTAAACGTACCTAAGACTGTTTTTATGCCGCAACCAAATGTTGATTCTTCTGTGTTACATTTATCACTAAGAGAAACGCCTCCGGTAACAGTGAAAGATGAATCTTTCTTCTTTACGTTAGTTCAAGCGTGTTTTGCACAGAGAAGAAAAACACTACGTAATAATTTAGCAAGACACTTTTCTGATACGTTAACCAAGGAACAAATAGAAAGTAAATTACAACTAGCCGGGATTGATGGAACAAGAAGAGGAGAATCTTTGAATATGAATGAATTTGCAGATTTAGCAAATTCATTTTACCCAGCATAATAGAATTTTCTTTTAGGGGTGTGTATAGTAAGGAACAAGTTTTTCATCTCAACATAGGCTATTTTATAACGATAATAGCATACTCGAATTAATTATTATGTAAAAATACGAACGGTCTATGTGTGAGGTGAAAAAATGAATCTAAGTACGGGTGAATTAGTAACACGCGCGTCTTATAAACATGATATCTTGTTTCGGATTATTAATATTCATAACGACACGGTATTGCTTCACGGGGAAGATATCCGCTTAGAAGCAGATGCACATGTCGAAGACCTTGAAAAAGTCGAAGAAAGAGACTTAGAAAAAAGAAGAAAGAGTATTAAAGAAAAAGAAGACTATTCCTATCGTTTATTCCGTCAAGATTATCAGCTGATGAAAGAAAAACGAGAATACGAATCTACTGCTGGTTATCATCAACCAACAAATTACTTTCAAATTCCTGCTAGGGTTCTCCATTTAGATGGTGACCGATTATATTTAAAAAAGTGTATTGATTTATACCAACGAATAGGTTTGCAAGTTCATGGTGTGCATTTAAACGAAAAAGAAATGTCATTAGAAATTGGTTCTTTGGTAAAGAAAATTCAACCTGATATCATTGTAATTACAGGCCATGATGCATTTTCAAGAAATAATGGAGATAAAAATGATATCCGAGCTTACCGTCACTCCAAATACTTTGCTGAGACGGTAAGGGAAGCAAGAAAGGTGATCCCAAATTTAGATCAACTTGTTATTTTTGCAGGTGCCTGTCAGTCACATTTTGAGTCGTTAATAAGGGCAGGTGCAAACTTTGCCAGCTCACCATCAAGAATTAATATACACGCCTTAGATCCAGTCTATATAGCAGCTAAAATTGCATATACGCCATTTATGGATAAGGTGGGGGTTTACGATGCACTTAGAAATACGTTAACAGGTGATAAAGGCCTTGGTGGTGTGGAAACAAGAGGTTTGCTTCGTACAGGTATGCCCTATATTGATCAATCAAATTAATTAAACAAATAACCGTATTTCTTTAACCTTAAGTAAATACGGTTATTAAGCTTAAATTAAAGCTATTTTAGTAAGTATTGTTGTTACGTCGTACTTGATATAAAGTCCGCATTAAGTATTCTAAACTTTTGTTGAACTCTTTTCGGTGGCAATGATGATGGAGTCTTTATACTCCGTTCCGGCAGAATTCTCCGCTTTCCACGGGCACGGCTTCAGCTAACTCAGAAGGAGATCGCTTCTGAGTGGATCTTCAGCTCGTGGGACTGCGATTACTCGCCCCACCCTAAAACATTCGCTGTTCCCGTAGGACAAGGAAAACTACTTGAATCCACATCGCACGATGAAAATCGATTTATATTTTCGAGGAGTCT
>NZ_JASTZU010000006.1 GCF_030282825.1 Aquibacillus rhizosphaerae | reverse complement strand
TTTTAAAGTGTCATGGTCATTCGAATAAAGGTTTATTAAGAAACATAGAAAAAAACGCTAGTTTTTCACTGGTCCCGAACCGTCCCCTGCTTCCTGTTTTATTTCATTACAACAGTCTGTGTTATTATATTTTGTGCAACTTCCTTTACTTTGTGCAACCCTTCTTCAATAATTTGGTCCGCTTGATCAGGCATCGCATTATGACCTTCGATAATAACTTCATCCAAAATCTCGAGACCAAATACACCACTTACTACATTCCGCATATAATTTATGGCCATATCTATTTTAGCCATTTCCGGTGTAGAATAAATACCGCCACGTGCGTTTAATAGAATCGCTTTTTTACCTGTCATTAATTGAACCATATTTCCTGTTTCATCAAATTTAAATGTAAAACCAGCCTCATACACATAATCAATAAATGTTTGTAGCTTTGCTGGTATTGTTTGGTTCCACATTGGGAAAGCAAATACAACTAGATCAGCTGCAATTAGTGCATCCTTCGCCTTTTGTTTTGCAGTTAATATTCGTTTCTGGATATCCGTTAATTCTTCACCGGCATGCAAGTTATCAAAGGCATCAAATAAATCCTGTCCCAAATACGGCATATCTTCTGCAAATATATCATAAGTAGTAACTGATAACGATTCTACTTCTCGTACCGCCTCCATAAATGTTTCATACATTTTGCTAGTAACGCTTTGTGCTGACGGACGATTGTTTGCTTTTACAACTAAAATATTCATTCTTCTTTCCCCCAATGTTTTACTCTTTTTATAATATGAATACTTTCACTTTACATTATGTGAAAGTAAACACATACAAACAAGAGAGCACTTTGAAGTGACTTAGTATCATTTAGGATACTATTAGAACTTTTTAGTACAAAAAAAGAATTCATTATGAAAGATATTGAACGAAAGAATCCAGTAATCATGACTAATTCAGGCGCTATGTGATCTGTTAGTATTGCTAGAAATACAGTTTTATGACTTTTTTATGAACACTTGAAGAAGAACCTAATAGTAGTGAAAGTTTTCCTTTCATTTAATAGGAAGCAGAGAACCGTCCGGGACCAGTGAAAAACTAGCGTTTTTTTCTATGTTTCTTAATAAACCTTTATTCGAATGACCATGACACTTTAAAAATGTGCTTTT
>NZ_JASTZU010000005.1 GCF_030282825.1 Aquibacillus rhizosphaerae | reverse complement strand
TAACTTGCTTGAACGGATTTTCTCTCTTCAATAAAAGAGCTATACTTAGCGGAGAAAAAATGCGAGACTCCAGTGGGAAAGGAACAGTCTGAAGGCCCCACAGTGAGCGGTATTTGCTCGCGAGGAGACTGAAGCGTTCCCCACGAAAGCGAGTGTTTTTCGTAGCGTTGGAGCGAGAACTCATCTTAGAAAAAATGCAAGGTAGTTAGTGCAAACTCTATATTTATTCTGATTTCAAAAGTAGCTAAAGCTATTCAGTTGTGTTTATCAAATAGGTAAGTAGAAATGCTAGGAAAAGTAATAATGAAAAAATATAAAATGGCAATGAATCAAGACCCATTTGTAATAAAGCAACAGCTAAAATGGGACCTAGACTAGCACCTATAAATAACACAAACGTATATAAAGAAGTAGCTAATCCTTTTGATTTTCCACCTAATTGCCCAACCAGTGAAATAAGTGTTGGTACTAAAATTGCAATACCCGAAACAAATACAACACTCATTATAATTAATAAAATCAAGTTATTACTCCACGCCAATCCTAATAGTCCAAGAATTGCTAGTGTAAACCCACCTCTAAGAACAAAATGGAATCCAAACTTAGTTACAAAACGACCAGTAAAAGGACATAACAACATACCGATGATTCCAATCGACCTAATAAAGAGAATATCTTCACTGGAAAATCCATATACCTCGCTACTTAAATAATTTTCCAGAGAAGTGTACATGCCGACAAAAGAAAGTAAAATTGTAATAGCAATCAGATAACATAAAAGCAAAGATTTTTTCTGAGCAATAACTTTGATTTGCTTAAATGGAGCAAGAATATTTCCTTCAGGTTGTTGCATGTCATCTTTTGGTAGTATTATAAGAACTAAGATAGTCGTTACAAAATAGACCCCTCCTACGAAATAGAAAGCATAATGCCAATGCCACCATTGATTTAATGTGCTGCTTAATACTTGTCCTATAATACCAGCCAATAGGAAACCCGTACTAATAAAACCAATGGTTGTTCCTCTTTTGTGCTTTGGGAACATATCACCTGTATAAGCCAAAGCAACTGGTGAAAAGGTGGCCGCTGCTGCACCCTGGATTGCTCTTAATAGTATAAGTGTAGATAGGTTTCCTGCAAATCCTACGCTAATAGTTGCGGCACTAAGTACACCTAATCCAATTACGATAATTATTTTCCTGCCATATCGATCCGATAATGCACCATAAAATAAACAGCCACCAGCAAAGAAAAGAGAAAAAGCACTTCCTGCCCATGCAGCTTCATGATTTGATACCTGGAAGGTTGTTGCAAATGTGGAGATAAGAGGGATTGTCATATATAAACCACACATAACGGTCATTGCAGCCCAAAATAAAACAAATGTCATTAATGAATAATTATATTCCTTCGAAGCAGCTACGGTTATTTCAGCATTCATGGTACTTCCCCCTTTTCTGTAAGTGCATTTAAAGTTCTATTATAGACGTGTCCAATGAAACTGTCATTGATTACGCATAATAATTCATAAGCTAGACTGTACATATAAAGTAACGACAAAAAACAAATAAGTGAACATCACTTATTTGTTTTAATTAACATTGTATTTAGTTTCCATTGATGGAAGTTACGCTTTTGTTGCTTAGGTTATATAATATTAATTTGCATAGGAAACAGATTTAGAAGTGGATTTTTTAATGTTAATAAGCAACATAAAAATCGCTATATGCCCATAAACTAAGTTTCCATAAAATAAGAACCATAAAAAAGATTCGGCTGGTGCGATGCCATTAGAAACAATGTTTAAAAACGCTAACCAAGCACCAAAAATAAATGGTATTTGAAATATAGCAGTTTTCTTCCAATTTTCTGACCAAAGCACAAGTGGTGTAGCACTAAATATCAGTAAAAAGATTAATAATATATCCATCATCAATGCCTCCTAATAGTACAAGTAAAGAAACTAATACTCTTGTAAGGGTTTGCATCAATTATAACATTATGTTCACAAAAATGTAACAGTTAATTCATATTTTTGTCACAATTATATATTGTTTAAAATGTAATTTTGTGTTCTAATAAAATGTAAAAAACTACTACCCCCTAATTATTCCCATAAAATGACAAGGTAACATTCAGATAAATTGGCTAATTTGAAAAAAATGTTAAAAATTTGTAGAAGATGTATACTTAGGGATGCTATCCTAGTAAAATATACTTATCTATAATAGAGTGGGAAACAACTTTTTTATTGTTCTTTTCAGAATAACTCTAGATCAAACGAACTATCCTCTTGAGATTTCATATCAAACTTCTAGATAGGTTTATGCTTTCCTCTCCATTTAAGTTTGAATCTCCCTCTTTTGTAAAACGATTATGCTATTTAATTTTGATTCAAGACTGGAGGTTGTTTTTATGGCAAGTGAAAAAATATTATTGGTTGATGATGATTTAGATATGACAAAAATATTGGAATTGTATATGAAGAATAATGGTTATGTAGTATATACAGCAAATGACGGACTAGATGCGTTCTCCATTATTGAACATACTCCACCAGACTTGATAATTTTGGATGTAATGATGCCAAATCTTGATGGTTTTGAACTGTGTCAGTTAATAAGAAAAAAAACCGACGTACCAATTTTGTTTTTAAGTTCAAAAGAAGATGATATGGATACCATTCTAGGTCTTGGAGTTGGTGGAGATGATTATATCTCGAAAACAACTAGCCCTGCTGTAATAGTTGCTAAGGTAAAAGCACACTTAAGACGTATGAGGGTCTTAGATAATGAAAAGTCCTTGAGCAATAGTAGAATTACACCGACTAGCCTTATTTCTTTTCCAGGGTTAGAAATTAACTTAGAAAGTGCAGTAGTAAGAGTGAATAACAAAGTTGTTAATTTATCTGCAAAAGAATATCAAATCCTATGTTTAATGGCAAGTAACCCTGAAAGAGTATATAGTATTGATAAATTGTTTGAATTAGTCTGGGGTGAAAAAGGTCTTGGAGATCACCGTACTGTAATGGTTCATATTAGCAATTTACGTAAAAAACTAGAAATGCATACAGATGATATCGTCTACATTGAAACAGTTCGTGGAATTGGCTACAAATTTCACGCGTTTTCAGATTCATTATTGTGAAAAGTTTGGTGTTTTTTAAAGAAAGATTCTACTTCTTGTGCGGTAAGCCCCTGACTTTTAGCAATTAAGATTAGGCTTAGCCATTCCTTATCCAATTGGTTTGAGTCACCATTGTTAAAACAATTCTCCTTTTGTGTAGTAATCATTTATATCCCCCTTTGCTCCGTACAATTATAAGTATAATTGAGAAAGTATAAGTTAAATTAAAGTATAATTAAAGTTTACTTAAAATTTTAATTTTTAGGGTGATGTATATATGAAAAATCTCTCAGGGTACCATATAATTGACAAATATATCGAGAATGATTCATTGGTTTTTTACAAGGCGCTTTCGATTGAATCCAATAATTTAGTGCTTTTAAAAGAAAGAAAAAGTCAACGCAATCATGATCAAACAATTGCTGAAAGTATCCACGAATACCATATGCTAAAAGACTTGAATATTGATGGTGTTCTAAAGCCATTAGAATTAAAGAAAAATGGACTCGAAGCATATATCGTTACAGAACAGTTTAGCGGAGAATTGTTAAGTGATTGGTTAGTTGACCATTCATTTGAGTTGAATTCTTTTCTAAAGTTTGCAATGAAACTTACTACAACGATTTTACACATTCACCAAAATCACATCATTCATAAAGCCATCCATCCAGAGCATATCTTATACAATTCAAAATCGAATGAATTAAAACTAACTGGTTTTCATCAATCAACAAAATTAATGAATGAAAACCAACAAACTTTATCTGCCTTTCAAGTAAAATATTCTTTGGATTATATTTCTCCTGAACAAACAGGGCGTATGAATAGAACCTTAGATCATAGAACAGATTTATACTCGCTAGGTGTTCTTTTTTATGAAGTAGTAGTCGGTAGTGTTCCTTTTGCTATGGAGGACCCAATGGAAGTTATTCATGGTCATCTAGCTCAAATGCCAATAGAGCCACATCAAATTAATAAAGATATACCACTGATTATCTCAAATTTAATTATGAAATTATTGAATAAAATGCCAGAAGACAGATATCAATCGGCCTTTGGCTTAAAAGAAGATTTAGAGAGATGTTTTACACAATTAAATACAACTGGTGAACTAGAAATTTTTACATTAGCAGATAAAGATTCCAATAGTGTGTTGGAGAAGCCTAACAAATTATATGGAAGAAAGTATCAAATCAAACAGATATATAATAGTTTTGAGCAAGTTCAAAAAGGAGTACCTATTCTCTTGTTAGTCCCAGGTCCTTCTGGAATTGGAAAAACTGCTTTAGTAAATGAATTGCATGCACCGATTATTAAACAGAGAGGTTATTTTATTTCCGGGAAATTTGTTCAGCTAGAAAAGCAAATTCCTTATGCGCCGTTAATCCAGGCCTTTCAATCGTTGATTAGACAGATATTAAAGGAAAGCCCTGAAAACATAAATGTTTGGAAAGACAAATTGATAGAGGCGTTAGGTGCTAATGCAAATGTCTTAGCAAACTTTATACCAGAAATAAAATGGATTATAGGAACTCCAACAAAAGAGAGTCCAGAATTACCTCCACAAGGTGTTCACCATAGATTTCGTTTAGCAGTTAGAAAATTTGTTGATGTTTTTGCTACTAAAGCACATCCTTTAGTATTGTTTCTTGATGATTTACAGTGGTCAGATGATGCTACGCTGGATTTAGTCGAACATTTATTAACAACTCAAGAAGATAGGTATTTATTTGTAGTGGGGGCTTATCGGGATAATGAAATCGAAATTGGACATCCATTTGAAGCATTATTGAAAAATATAAAAGATAAATCTATTACTTTTTATAACGTGCCTGTCGAACCGTTGGAATATAATCATATCCTAGAATGGGTGGAAGAGGTATTTTCAATAGATAATAAAAGCGCAGTCCCTTTAGTAGAAATCATGTTTCGAATTACGAAGGGTAATCCCTTTTTTATCATTCAGCTTTTTCAATCTCTATATGAAGACAAAGTGATTAGTTTTGATTCTAGTAAAGGTAATTGGCAACTGAAGTTGGATTCTTTAAAGTATATACCAGTTACGGAAACTATCTTGGACATTATAATTAAACGAATTGACCGACTACCAGAAGAAACAAAAAAAATACTGCAGCTAGCCTCATGTTTTGGTAATCAATTTAATCTTAAGTCATTAGCAACTATTGCTAGTCAAAGTTATAGTGAAGTAGCAGAAAAACTATGGAATGGTCTGGAAGAGGGACATATTATTCCTTTAGATGATCGATATAAATGGGTATATCCCGATGAGAATTTATCTGTATTAGAAGAAAATCCACCGTCTTATTTATTTATACATGATAAAGTGCAACAAGCTTTCTATTCATCTATGTCTGTAGAAAAACGTAAAAATAATCATTTGATAATAGGGCAAGAATTAGTAAAACATTTTACTCAAAAGGAAATAGACGAACATATCTTTGCGATTGTCAATCATTTGAATCTTTGTAGTGATTTATTGTCTAGTGAGCAGAGGGTCCAATTAACAAGATGGAATATAAATGCTGGGGAAAAAGCAAAAGGAGCTGCGGCTTTTGATGCAGCATTAAACTTTTTTTTTACAGGTAGCAAACTTCTAGCAAAAGATAGTTGGGAAAATCATTATGAGATAACACGTGATATGTTGACAGGGTTAGGGGAATCGCAATATTTGAACCATATGTTTGAGGAAGCAGAAAAAAGCTTTGAACAGCTCCTCTACCGTGTTAAAACAAAACAAGAAAAACTATCTATCTATCAATTGAAAATAACCTTATACACACATATTCATAAAGTGATGGAAGCTACGAATTCGGGATTGACTGGCTTAAGCTTATTTGGTTGGAAGTTCAAAGAAAACCCTAGCAAATTAGACGTAGCCAAAGAGTATATGTTAACAAAGTTTGCTTTAGGAAGAAAAAAAACAGAAGACTTATTAAACTTATCGCCGGTAACGGATCCTGATCAGCGGTTAATCATGAGAACCTTGATTAATACTAATGCACCAACTTATCATGTAAACCAAAATCTCGCTACCATCTTAATGCTTAGGGCTATCCGTCAAATGCTAAAATATGGGGATATGGATTTATCTGCACTCGTTTATAATAATTATGCCCTTACATTAAGTGCTGGATTTAATGATTATGATGGTAGTTATAAATATGGAAAACTTGCAATAGAACATGCTGAAAAAAATAGAGATACTGCATTGCAAGCAAGAGTCTATTTTGTATTCGGTACTTTTGTGAATCATTGGAAACATCATATTCGATATAACTTAGACTATTTGGAACGTTCCCAACAATTGTGTATCGAAACGGGAAATTTACATTTAGCAGGAGCAAACGGGCCATTTATTGCATTAGCTTTGTTTATAAAAGGAGAAAGTCTAGAAGAAGTTACTGAAGGAATTGAAAGGCAATGGAGATTTGCTAATAAAAATGATTATAGATTATCTAGTGATCTTTTAGAAGAATTGAATAACTGGATCACGTATTTAAGGACGCCTAAGGGTGTTCCTGAATGGGAGTTTGAAGCAATTACAGATGATGCATCTGCTGAGATTATTCATAAGACATTAAGGTTGCAAATGTCTTATTTATTTAACGAATACGGGATAGCCCAGTCCTTATTAAATGACTTAAAAAACTTGGTAGATGATACGCTTAAGCTTATGATAACACCAGATTATTACTTTTATCATTCGTTATGGACAATTAGATTAACGAGGCAAGGAAATATAAGTAGATTACAAGCAAAAAGAAAATTGAAAAAAAGTAGTATTAAGTTGAAAAACTGGACTAAACACTCGCCCGAAAACTATAGACATAAATACTTACTAGTTAAGGCTGAAATAACAGCCTTAACAGTAAAAAGTAATAGGATTATAACGTATTATGATCAAGCGATTTCACTTGCAGAAGAAAATGGGTTTATACAGGATGTTGCTATTGCAAATGAATGTGCTGGACATTATTACTTAGCAAACAATGTTGAACGATTAGCTATGACGTATATGACAGGAGCCTATGAAGCATATATAAAATGGGGTGCACAAAGACAAGCCGATGCACTTTATCATCAATATCCCAACCTTATCATGAAGTCGTTTAAGGAGTTTAAGAGTGCAAAAGTAACAGATAATAATTTAGACTTTAAATCGATGTTTCAAGCAGCACAAGTCATATCAGGGGAAATAATTCTTGATCAACTTTTAAGAAAAATGATGAATATAGTACTCATTAATGCAGGTGCTGAACACGCTTATTTTATCATGTACCAAGATTTGCAACTACAATTAGTTGCTTCAAATCATGTGGGCGTAGGAGTCGAGATACACTCCAATGCTATTCCAATCAAGCGTGTTATAAATTTTTCTACTACGATTGTTAATTACGTTGCTAGTACGCAAGAGTCGGTTGTACTGGAAGATGCAGCACAAACAGGTGCTTTTGTAGGTGATACTTACATAGTAGAAAATCAAATAAAATCTGTTTTATGTGTTCCGATATTGCATCAAAACAAATTAATTGGCATTTTATATTTAGAAAATAATCAATCATCCCATGTCTTTACAAGAGAAAGGATTGATTTACTAACCTTATTATCTTCACAAGTAGCTGTTTCAATAGAAAATGCATATCTTTATGCAAACCTTGAGAAAAAGGTAAATGAAAGAACAGAACTCTTAAATGAGGCTAATCAAAACTTAATTACTGCTAACCAAGAGTTAGCAGAAGCAAAAGAAATGAGGCGTCAATTACTATCTAATGTTTCTCATGATTTGCGCTCCCCTATAGCTGCTATCCAAGGTTATATTGATGCATTCTTGGATGGATTAGTAGAAGATCCTGATAAACAACGTGATTATTTGCAAATCATGAAGAAAAGAGTACAGTCCTTAGATGCTTTAATTCAGGATTTATTTGAACTAGCAAAACTTGAAAATGGTAAAAATGATTTTAATGTGGATGTTGTTCCTATTGATCAGTTATTTACTCATTTATGTAGTCAATTTGAATTAGAGGTTCAGCAAGCAGGTTTTGGATACAAGTGGGAGTTACCACCTTTAGGAAGTGTTGAGTATTTGTTAGTAGAGGTCGATATTCTTAGGATTGAACAAGTAATGACAAATTTAGTAATGAATGCAATAAACTACACAGATACTGGTTTGATTGAAATTACAATTCATTTTAACGATTCAAAAGAAGCAATAATAGGTGTAAAAGATCAAGGTTTTGGAATTCCGAAGTCAGAAATTCCATTTGTATTCGATCGTTTTTATACGAAAAGCAATCAGAAGATGACAAAGGGAAATGGATTAGGACTTTCAATTTGCAAAGAAATTATCACTCAACACAATGGTATGATATGGGTGGAAAGTGAAGAGGGTCAAGGGACAACATTTTACTTTTCGTTACCGATGTTTGATGTGGATTGGTTTGTTGAAGAAGATTTAGCAACATCGAAGAACATTTAGCGTGAATGTATAATTCTCTGGATTATAAAAAACCCTGTTTTCACATAATTTGTGAAAACAGGGGTTTTTTATTGATTGAGAAACTCTTTCTTAGTCTTTTTTGTAAAATCAGCCTGTGTTACGTAAACCGGCCGCTACACCATTAATCGTGAGAAGTACTTCTGTTAACAAGTCATCAGCTTTCTTATCTACTTCAGTTCCTGAGCGAAGTTCTGAAACCAGATCGACTTGGAACAAGTTAAGTGGATCTACTAAAGGATTACGTAGTCTCACAGATTCCTTAATATTGGGCTGGTTATCCAATAAATCAGATTGACCTGTTATTTTTAATACCATTGCCTTTGTTAAGTTATACTCTTCCGTTATTTGATCGAATATACGTTTTTGAATTGTTTCATCACTAACCATTTTAGTATATTCTTTTGCGGTTGTTAAATCAGCTTTTGTTAAAGCCATTTGCAAATTATTTATTGTTGCTTGGAAGAACGGCCATTTCTCATACATTTCTTGTAAAAGTTCTAAGTTACCAGATTTTTCAATGAATGTATTTAATCCCGTTCCTGCTGCGTACCATGCAGGTAATAGTTGACGACTCTGTGTCCAAGCAAATACCCAAGGAATTGCTCTTAAATCTTCAAATCTGTTACTGCCTTTTCGTTTCATTGGACGTGAACCGATATTCAAATCTCCAAGTTCATGTAATGGCGTAGCTTCATTGAAATAAGTCAAGAAACCAGGGTCATTAAATACAAGAGACTGATACTTGTCTAAAGCATAATCAGAAATATCGCTCATTGCCTTTTCTGCATCATTTGATGGCATTTGTGTACTCTCACTTGAGTTATCAATTCCCATGATTGCAGTCATCATAGTAGATGTAGCTTGTTCTAAACTACGATATGCTATATCAGATAATAAATAACGAGAAGAAAGTACTTCTCCTTGCTCAGTAATTTTAACACCATCTCCAAGTGTAACTGGTGGTTGAGATAACAAGCTTGAATATAGTGGTCCACCACCACGTCCTAATGATCCACCTCTACCGTGGAAATACTTCAACTTAACGCCAAATCGAGAAGCGATATCATGGATATCTTGTTGGGCTTTATATAATTCCCAATTAGCAGTTAATGTTCCACCATCTTTACTACTATCAGAATAACCAAGCATTACTTCTTGTAAATCACTTCGTGAAGCTAAGTGTTTACGGTAAAGTGGGATGTTGAATAGTTGTTCTACCATCTCTGGGCCATTCTTCAAATCTTCAATGGTCTCTAATAGTGGAGCCACATGAAGCTTACTAATTACTTCTCCATCTGGTAACACACGATACAAACCCGCTTCCTTAGCTAGAACGAGTACTTCCAACAGGTCACTTACCGTTTGCGTCATGCTAATCAAATAAACTTCAATTGCACGCTCACCAAATGTGTCTTGTGCTTTTTTAATCATACGAAATGTATTGATTACTTCTTGTGTTTCAGGAGTGAATTCATCATATATGGAAATCATCGGTCTAGGATCTTCAAGGATAGACGTCAATGTCTTCACTTTATCAGTTTCGCTTAATTGTTTGTAATCCGAATCAATATTTACAGTTTTAAGTACTTCTGAAAGTGCTGATTCATGCTCGCCACTATGGTTTCGAATGTCTAATGATGCTAAGTGGAAACCGAAAATTTCAACTTGACGAATCACTTGACGAAGCAATTTGATTGGATTGTTGTTTGGATGATGATTAGTTAAACTACTTTGAATTAGGTATAGATCAGATAAAAGTTCTTCCACTGACTGATAGCCTAATGAATGGTCTTCTTCTGTGTAATTTAATCTTTTCAGCATTAAAGATAATTTAACGCGATAAATCTCATCTTCTTTGTGCCAACCACTTTCTTCTAAAAGTTGTTTATCCGCATCAATCGATTGAATTAACTCCTGGCTAACATCAACTTTCTTCGCAGAATGACTTAAACGATCTTTTAAACTATCTAACGATTCTTTATATTTTCGCAGCACAAGTTTTCTGTGTGTTTTTAGAGTTTCAAAAGTAGTTGTTGCTTTGACGTTAGGGTTTCCATCACGGTCTCCGCCGATCCAAGAACCGAATCTTAGGAAAGAAGGAACCTGCCATCTTTGATTATACTTTTCATATAATAAGTCTTCCAAATCTTGATGAATCTTTGGTAGTACATCAAATAACACTTTGTCAAAGAAATAGAGTCCATTAGATACTTCTTTCATTACAGAAGGTTTTTTCTCTCTAATTTCATCTGATTGCCATAAAATAGTTATCTCATTATAAATGGTTTCTTGAATAACCTTTTTCTCATAACGTGTGTAAGCATAATCCCAATTTTTAAGTAAATCAGCTATCCGTTTATGAATTTGTAGGATGGTTCTTCGTGTTGCTTCGGTTGGATGTGCTGTAATTACTAACTCCAAAGACAATGTTTCAAGTAACTTTGAAATCATGTCAGGCGTTACCGAATTTTCTTGGAGTTTATTGATGCCGTCTTCAAGAGATCCCGGTTGTATAATATTGGCGTCTTGTGCTTGATATTCACGACGACGACGACTTCGGTAATTTTGCTCAGCTATATTAAAGATATGCAAATTAATCGAAAAAGCTCGTATTACACTTTGTCTAAGCGGAGGTTCTAATTTATTAATCTCATCTTTGATTTGAAGATAGACGGTTTGGTCCTGTGTTTCTCTTAATGTTTTAGACAATGATCGAATTTTATTTACCTTTTCTAATAATTCTTCTCCGCCTTCATGTAGTAAAACATTATCTAGAATTTTACTTAAATATTCTACATCTCTATGTAGGGAGAACGTGTTTTTATCTTCTGCTTTAATCTCCATCTTTCCACTTCCTTTCAAGAAATTATTGCTTTGGTTATTTATACTATCATCGCATGTGTAGTTATTAAATGATAGTATGACAATCTGGATGGACTAGCATTGCTTCTGTACTAAGTTAGAGAACTTGTGATTTGTTTTGACAAGATATGTATGCCCTTATCAGCATAAATACATTCTTTTAGGATATAGATTTATTAAACAATCACAGAATTATCTATCAAAGTAAGATTAAGCTTTTAATAAGCTAGTTTTTAAAGTGAGAGTTTTTAATGTTTTTCGGGGAAGGCTATATATTAAAGCCTATACAATCTACGACCGTGTGTTTCTTTCGTAGAAAATATATTTATATCATAACATGTTTTTTTGATAAAAATAACTAATTAGTCTGTAATATTTTCTGACAACTCAAAAATATATCGCAAATCTAGATGAATATTCACTTCAAACGTATAAATCGATTCTGTAATGAGATGAATAGTAATGATAGATAGATATATATTAAAACATTGCTATTATATGTATGTAAACGATAACATTTTTGATGATGGAAGTCTAAAAATAAGTTTTTTAATTTTTATATAAAAAAATGGGGGAAGGTGAGGTTTTTTTTGAAAATTTGGTATTCGAAGAAGGTTAAGTATAGTGTTAAAGATAAATGATTGTATCGTTAAAGTCAGTTTAGACTAACTTGGTTTTTGATTTTAATGTTAAATAATGAAGTTCATTAAGTGCCCTATCTAATTCTTGCGATATATGAACTACTTCTTCACTTAATTGATTTTCTTTATAGGATTCAAATAATTGTTTTCTTAAAGCTTCAATTTTCTTTTCACAATCTTCTGTCTCTTTCAAGATAATCACTCCTTTTCCAAAATATTCAGAGCTCTTAGTCAATAAGATGCAGTGGTCCGAAGATATACGAATATTTAGAATTATATCTATAAATATACTTTTTTGTGAACCAAAACACAAGACAAATAATGAATTTTTAAAAATAACTAATTCTATTTAATTATAACTTACAAAGAAAGTGCGTGTGTGGTGAATGTATGTAATTTAAAATTTCCAAGCAAAAGCCTTCATTAAGTTTCTATTTATAATAACTATTGTAGTTGACGAAATTGTTCAGGAGTCAAACCAACAATTTTTCTAAAGGAAGCAATGAAATGACTTGTAGACCTAAACCCCACTTTTTCACCTACTTGTTTAATGGTAAGTATCTTCTTATCCAACAGGAGTTGTTTAGCCTTTTTTATTCGAAGATGAACAAAATATGCATATGGTGAAAAGTTGAATGTGTCACGAAAAATCCCATGTAACTGTCGTGGTGACATGGCAAGTAATTGTGAAAATTCTTGTAGCCCAACTTCCGGATCAGAAATTTTATTATTCATAAAGTCAATAAGTGGTGCAATTTTTTCTATATTAGTAGAAACGTGTGAAAAGTCTTGTAATTTGGCATAGTTATTTATTATTAATAAGAATTGATATAAATAAGTTGAGGCATGTAAACCAAATATATCCTCATGCTTCTCTAACTTACTAATAAGAAGCATAATTTCATTCGCGACAGGACTTTGTTTTTCCCATTGAAAGCATACATTAGTTTTTAAACCGATATGTGTTAATAAATCTGAAACCATATCACCATTAAATGTTACATAACATGTAACCCATTTATCCGTTAGAGGGTAGTAGGTATGATTTTGAAATGGACTGAGCAATATTCCACTATTGGAGCTTAATGTAAACGTTTGTCCGTCAAAAACAAAGGCGCCTTTCCCTTCAATTGTTTGAAGCCAGTGATAATGAGGATAGCCGTGGGGTCTGTTAACTGTTTGTTCATTAGGGTTAATTCCAATACTTTCCGGATAAATAGGTAAAGCTTTTCGTCGGATTGGTGTTAGTACAAATCGTTTTAACTCCATTAATATTATCCCCCGTTTAATTGCCATATTCTTATATCCCTTACTAATATATTATATATAAAAGTGTTTTGAAACCGAATACAATGTAATTAAATTATATCATGGGGTGGGATAAAAGTGATTAATGAAAGGTTACCTAAAATATGGTATGGCGGAGATTATAATCCTGAACAATGGGATGAGAAAACGTGGGATGAAGATGTTCGCATGTTTAAATTAGCTGGGATTGATGTTGCTACATTAAATGTCTTTTCTTGGGCATTAAACCAACCAGATGAAGAAACTTATGATTTTGACTGGCTTGATGATAAGATAGATCGACTTTATAAAAATGGAATATATACTTGCCTTGCAACAAGTACAGGAGCACATCCCGCATGGATGGCAAAAAAATATCCAGATGTACTGCGTGTTGATTTCTTTGGAAGGAAAAGAAAATTTGGAGCTAGACATAACTCTTGTCCAAACAGTCCAACATACCGAAAATATGCAGAAAGGTTAGCTAGTAAATTAGCAGAGCGCTACAAAAATCACTCTGGGGTATTGATTTGGCATGTATCTAATGAATATGGAGGATACTGCTACTGTGATCAATGTGAGAAAAGCTTTCGGGTTTGGTTACAAAATAAATATGGGACAATTACAGAAGTGAACAAGGCTTGGAATACAAGGTTTTGGGGGCACACATTCTACGATTGGGATGAAATTGTCTTACCAAATATTTTAAGTGAAGAGCAACCAGGAGAGGTAAGTTTTTTTCAGGGAATATCATTGGATTACAGAAGGTTTATGTCTGATAGCTTATTGGAATGTTACCAATTAGAATACAATGCAATTAAACAACATACTAAAGACATACCTATTACTACCAATTTAATGGGGACTTACTTAGAACTTGATTACTTTAAATGGGCAAAAGCAATGGACGTAGTCTCTTGGGATAACTACCCGGGTATTGATACACCAGAAAGTATGACCGCAATGAATCATGATTTAATGAGAGGTTTAAAGAGTGGGCAACCATTTATGCTCATGGAGCAAACGCCTAGTCAGCAAAATTGGCAAGCTTATAATGCACTGAAAAGACCAGGTGTAATGAGATTATGGAGCTATCAAGCGATCGCTCGTGGTGCGGATACGGTTATGTTTTTTCAATTGCGACGATCTATTGGGGGAACAGAAAAGTATCATGGAGCAGTAATCGAGCATGTTGGCCATGAACAAACAAGAGTATTTCGAGAAACAGCAGCCTTAGGGACAGAACTGCAACATCTATCTGAGCAAATGGTAGACGCACGTGTTCATGCAAAGGTTGCAATCGTATTTGATTGGGAAAATCGTTGGGCAGTTAATTTATCAAGTGGTCCTTCGATTGCTCTAGATTATATCGAAGAAGTTCATAAATATTATGCTGCATTTTATGAACAAAAAATTCAAGTTGATATGATCGGCGTTGATGAAGATCTTAGTAAGTATGAGATTGTAATTGCCCCCGTGCTCTATATGGTTAAGAAAGGCTATGCTAAAAAGGTCGAAACGTTTGTTGAAAATGGTGGAACGTTTGTAACTACTTTTTTTAGTGGTATTGTAAATGAAAATGATCTTGTCACTTTGGGAGGTTATCCAGGTGAGTTGAGACAGCTACTTGGTATATGGGCAGAAGAAATTGATGCACTTCATCCAGATAACAAAAATAAAATAGTTATCAAAGAAAAAACAGGGAATTTGCAAGGGCAATACGAGTGTAATCTTTTATTTGATTTAATTCATGCTGAGGGAGCAGAAGTGATTGCTGAATATGGAGATGATTTTTATAAAGGAATGCCCGTGCTCACCAAAAATGCATTTGGTCATGGTAATGCATGGTATATAGCCTCAAGTCCCGACGATACTTTTTTAAATGACTTTGTTTCATCAATCTGTGAGGATAAGAATATTAAAACATTGCTGCAAGCTGATAGTGGTGTAGAAGTTTCTGAGCGTACCAAAAATGGACATAGCTATTTATTTGTTCTGAATCATGCGGATGAATCAAGGAATGTGTATCTTGGTGAAAGTGAAAGAACAAATTTGTTAACTGATAAGATACAATCTGGCACTATTTCAATAGAAGCAAAGCAAGTTATGATCTTGGGAAATCAACAATTAGGCGATTTATAATAATCAGTGGATGACTATTACTTTAAAAAGCGAGCTTTGCTCGCTTTTTTTTTGAAAGAACTGTTACTGAATAAAATATATAAAGTACGCCGTAAGACATTCTTAATTTTTTTGCATTCTTTCCAATTTGGGTGGTAATCCGGCGCTGCGGGAAAATACTCCCTTTCCATGGGGAACGCCTCAGCCTCCTCGCTCGCCAAGAACGCTCCCTGTGGGGTCTTCAGACTGTTCCTTTCCCATAGGACATTGAAATGACATCCATGAATTTACCCCACACGAAGAAAATGGCTCTTTATTTTC
>NZ_JASTZU010000004.1 GCF_030282825.1 Aquibacillus rhizosphaerae | reverse complement strand
AACAATCACAAGATGAATAGCTGTTGTTTTAGTTATGAGATGGTAGAAAAAAATCATTCTACTCATACTAACTTGCTTGAACGGATTTTCTCTCTACAATAAAAGAGCTATACTTAGCGGAGAAAAATGCGAGACTCCTGTGGGAAAGGAACAGTCTGAAGGCCCCACAGTGAGCGGTATTTGCTCGCGAGGAGACTGAAGCGTTCCCCGCGGAAAGCGAGTGTTTTTCGTAGCGTTGGAGCGAGAACTCATCTTAGAAAAAATGCAAGGTAGTTAATGCAAACTCTATATTTATTCTTTCATAAATAACAAACTTTTAGAAAACAGCCATTTTTTATAGAGGAATAAAGTATAGATGTATTAATCTTAGAATTTCGATAATAATTTTTGATTTGACATATGCTACACCTAAGTAGAATAATGAAGAAAATCATTATTGGTGTACTGACTATCAAGTAAGATAGTAACTGTTAATAGTTAGTTATATTCAAAGGAGTACTAGGAGAGATTAATATGAATCAAAAATTTTATCGGGATTCTTGGATTGAAATAGAATTAGACAATATTGCTTATAATATAAACCAATTACAAAGTCGTCTCTCTAAGCAAACAAATATTTATGCTGTTGTTAAAGCTAATGGGTATGGCCATGGAGATGTTCAAGTCGCTGAAAAAGCACTGCAAGCAGGGGCTACTGGATTAGCTGTTGCGTTATTAGATGAAGCTATTCGTTTAAGGGAAAATGGAATAAACGCGCCGATTTTAGTGATGGGATGGATTCGTCCAGAAGATGCTCAGGTTGCAGCTAATCAAAATATATCCGTTACTTTTTTTCAAAAAGAGTGGTTAAAACAGGTGAAAAATCTATCGTTTAACGAAAGTTTGAAACTCCATATGAAATGGGATACAGGAATGGGTAGAATCGGAATAAGGGATGAAAGTGTATTGAAAGATATACTTTCGGAACTAAATGATACCCGATTAGAATTGGAAGGTGTTTTTACTCATTATGCAACGGCGGATGAAGCAGATGAAGAATACTACCGTGTACAAAAAAATCAATTCAATCAATTGCTTGATGTATTTCGCTCCAATTGGAGCAAGCCAGTAATTATTCATACTGGGAATAGTGCGGCTAGCATGAGGTTTCCTGAAGATATGTATCACTATGTAAGGTTTGGAATTAGTTTATATGGTTTATATCCATCGGATGTAGTAAAAGATGAACAACCGATTGATTTAAAACCTGCGTTATCTCTTCATAGCAAGCTTATTCACGTTAAAAAAATAGTTGCTGGTGAGTCAATAAGTTATGGTGCGACTTATAAAGCAAGTAAAGATGAGTGGATTGGCACTATTCCTTTAGGCTATGCTGATGGGATTAGCAGAAAATTACAAGGTCAAGACGTACTGGTTGAAGGTGAGCGTGCACCAATTGTTGGTAGAATCTGTATGGATCAATTAATGATCAGGTTGAAAAGTGAATATCCGGTTGGTACAAAAGTAACGCTTATTGGAAAACAATATAATAATGAAATCACAATGGATGAAATTGCAGCTAAATTAGAAACAATTAATTATGAAGTGGCTTGTATGATTAGTAATCGTGTTCCTAGAACTTATAAGTGAGGCTTTTAGTTAGAAATAGAAATTAATGCATTAAATTGATTGAATTGTATAAAATGATAGAAGGAATAATTTTCTGTACTGAATAAATATCATTGCAATATATAGAAAACAACCTACATCTTTAACTGCTGTGTAGGGTTTTTACTTTCACAAAAGGAATATAAATTTCCATCTTTTGGTGTGAAGCCAAATATTTCTATAAAAAAGTTCCTAAATGCCTTTGCAAAGCGCTTTAGTGAATGATATGATATTAGTGGATTAAAGAAACGGGCTTGTAGATGTTGGTGGAGGTGTATGGTTGTGTCAGAGAGCTTACAAGAGATTGTAGTGAGATTACCAAAGAACCTACTAAATGAGGTGGACGGCCTAATGAAGAGTGAGAACAGTGATCTGAGCGACTTTATTTGTCAGGCTACAAAATCGTATTTGCGTGAAAAGAAAAAACGTCATATCCGAGAATCTATGCAAAGAGGCTATATGGAAATGGCTAAAATCAATCTAAACATCGCTTCAGAAGCTTTTCAAGCTGAAGAGGAGGCTGAAAACACCCTAGAGCGCTTAGTGAGCGGGGTGTAAAGATTTGATTGTAAAACGAGGCGAGGTTTATTTCGCCGATCTTTCCCCTGTGGTTGGTTCGGAACAGGGGGGCGTTCGTCCAGTATTGGTCTTGCAAAATAATATCGGTAATCGTTTTAGCCCAACGGTTATTGTAGCAGCCATTACCGCGCAGATACAAAAGGCAAAGTTGCCTACGCACGTGGAAATAGATGCTGATAAATATGGTTTTGAGCGAGATTCTGTAATATTATTAGAGCAAATTAGAACCATTGATAAACAACGTTTAACAGATAAAATCACACAGTTAGATAAAAGTATGATGGAAAATATTGATAAAGCTTTAGAAATTAGTTTAGGACTTACTGATTTCTGATTTTTTTATCTTCGAAATGAATGCTTTTCGAAACCCCCTTGTCTTATGAATATAGACAAGGGGGTTTCGCTTTTTAATAGATACAAAACTTAGGTAATCGGTGTGCATTAGATTTGTGTAATTATGTATTAGTAATACAGGAAGAGCCTAGGCTTTCTGTCTAAAGATAAGTCTCAATTTTAGTTTTTAAAAAAAGGTAGAAAATTTGCGCGTATCAGCGAAACATGTAACAATATATAATTATAACAGTGTAGGTGGAGGTAAGCTGATGAACAATAACCTAAAAAAAATCGTAGTAGAAAATAGCGATGAAATAGTAAAAAACTGGTTAGAAGAAGTTTCAAAAAATCGAAGTAATGATTACACTTCTGCAATCTCTGATGAATTATTTCAAAGCACCAATCGAGAATTTGTCAATGTGATTTTTACAAGTGTTGATCAACAAGGTATTACAACAGAACTTGATGACTTTTCTGAGAGGTTGATTAATCTAGGTTGGCCTTTAAGTTATCTTACAGAAGGCTTACAGGCATTTAGAAGGGTTACTATTGATTATATTCTTAGTCAAACAGAAAAAGTGGATTCTGAATACTTCGCTAATGTACTAGTGATGGTAGATAAGTGGGTCGAACCAATCATAACTCAATTAGTTAATGAGTATTCAGGTAGTTGGGAGCATACGGTTTCACTACAACGAGTTGCTTTACAGGAGTTATCTGCACCGTTAATTCCAGTAATGGAAAATATAACAATAATGCCTTTAATCGGTACAATAGATACAGAAAGAGCTAAGTTAATTATGGAGAACTTGCTTGATGGTGTCATAAAGCATAATGCAGAGGTTGTCCTAATTGATATAACAGGAGTACCTATAGTTGATACAATGGTTGCACATCACATTATTCAAGCAGCTGAAGCTGTTAGATTAATTGGATCCACTTGTATTTTAGTAGGAATTCGACCAGAGATAGCTCAAACAATTGTTAATTTAGGTATTGATTTAGGCAGATTCCCTACGAAAAGTTCGTTAAGGAAGGGATTCCAAACAGCGCTAGAGCTAACAAATCGTAGAATTGTAAAATCAGATGATTCTGAAGAAAGTATTGAAAGATTATTAGATTCTCTAAATAAGGAGTGATTATCATGAGGATCCCTATTTTAAAACTCCACAACTATTTATTAATCTCCATTCAAATAGATTTAGATGACCAAACAGCAATTCAATTTCAAGAAGATCTATTGAGTAAGATACACAAGAGTGGAGCTACTGGAGTTGTCATTGACCTAACGTCAGTTGATATTATAGACTCATTTATTGCAAAAGTATTGGGTGATGTCGTAACGATGTCAGATCTGATGGGAGCAAAAGTTGTTTTGACTGGAATCCAACCAGCTGTAGCGATGACATTAATTGATTTAGGCATACACATGCAGAGTGTCCCTACTGCATTGGACTTAGAACAAGGGTTGTTAAAACTTCGTCAGGAAGTGGAGGAGTGAGGTATGAACTTACGATCCTCGGTTAAAATCCAACAAGAATGGGATATTGTAGGGGCTCGTCAAATAGGGCGTGACCGTGCAAAAGCATTGGGGTTTGGCACAGTTGATCAAGCTAGGATCGCAACAGCAATATCAGAACTAGCCAGAAATATCTATTTATATGCTAAAAATGGAAAAATAGTTTTCGAAACCATAGACGATTTACAACACAAAGGAATACGTATTTTAGCCATTGATTGTGGGCCAGGTATTGATGATATTAGCCAAGTGATGGAGGATGGTTATTCCACTTCCGGTGGTTTAGGTGCAGGGCTTCCAGGTGTGAAGCGTTTAATGGATCAGTTCGAAATAAATTCTGAACCAGGTAAAGGTACGGAAATAAGAACGGTGAAATGGGTCCGCTAGACTAGGAGGTACTAGATGAAAGAGTTAGAGCTTGATTTAGAGAATTACCGTAATTTATTGAATCAATACATTACTACACAAGATGAAACATCCCTTTATCAAGCTGAACAATTCAGCAAATTATCGATGCAACATAACATTTCTCCAGAGGAAATTATACATGTGCACATTCAAGCATTAAGAGAACTATATCCAGATCTTCCCAAAGAAGTAGATAACTCGATGGAATTTCTACTAGAAGCTATGATTTCTTATGGATTAGCTTATCAAGAATTCCAATCATTAAGGGAAAAACAGCTAGAGTTAAAGTCGGAGATATCCGTTGCTGCTAGTATGCAACAAACACTTTTGTCAACGGATAAACCTGAAATAGAGGGTTTGGAAATAGGTGCTATTAGTGTTCCTGCAAATCAAATGAATGGTGATTATTATCATTTTGTAACAGATTACCAAGGAACCTTAGGTATTGCTATTGCAGATGTGATTGGAAAAGGTATTCCAGCGGCATTAGCTATGTCTATGATTAGGTATTCCATGGATAGCTTCCCCGAGAATCAAAGATTTCCAAGCGAAATCTTACAAAATCTAAACAGGGTTGTAGAACGTAATGTTGACCCTAGTATGTTTATTACCATGTTTTATGGCTTATACAACCCGTTAACTAGTTCATTTAAGTATTCTTCTGCAGGCCATGAACCAGGATTTTTCTACGATGCTAAAAAAGATGAATATAGAGAAATTAGAGCAAAAGGCTTAGTACTTGGAGTAATGAACGATGTAACATATGAACAATTCGAAATAAAGATTAATGAGCAAGATATGGTAATTCTACTAACTGATGGTGTGACAGAATGTCGTGTTGGAGACAGATTCATAGAACGTGACGAAGTTTTAGATGTTATTAAACAGTATGCGCATTTGCCTGCTCAAGAAGCTGTGGAATTAGTATTTAAACACTTTGAGCGCTTACAAGATTTTCATTTACGGGATGATTTCACATTAATTATCATTCGTAAAAATGTTTGACCATCAAACATTTAGGGTATTAGTGTAAAATAATAAATTTTTGGAGGTAAGCACATGAACATAAATTTAGAAGTTGAAGTGGTCGAAAAAGAATCAACGGCTATTGTGTTGCTTGCTGGTGAAATAGATGCCTATACAGCACCTAAATTAAAAGAGGCTTTATTACCTTTTGCTGAGCAAAAAGGTATTTTGATAGAAGTGAATTTAGAAAAAGTCAATTATTTAGATAGTACAGGCTTAGGTGTATTTATTAGTGCGCTTAAAGCAACAAAAGAAAGTGGTAGTGAGTTAAAGCTTGTCCATGTACAAGATAGAGTGAAGCGGTTATTTGAAATAACAGGATTGGATAGTATTATAACAATTGACACAACAGTTCGAGGTGGAAAGTAAATGAATGCTTTTGATTTCATAGAAATGAAGGTGCCGGCGAAATCAGAATATGTAGGTGTAATACGACTAAGTACGTCAGGAATTGCTAACCGTATGGGATTTACATACGAAGATATCGAAGATCTCAAAGTTGCTATTTCTGAAGCGATGTCTAATGCGGCGACTCATGCATATGATGAAAGAGAAGAAGGCGAAATAACGATAGGATTTGGTGTTTATTCTGACCGATTGGAAGTAATGGTAGCTGATCATGGTGGAAGTTTTAATTTGAGCAAAGTAAAGGATGGAATTGGCCCGTATCAACAATCAGAGTCAATAGAGAGTTTACGAGAAGGTGGATTTGGTTTATTTCTAATTGATGCT
This sequence comes from Aquibacillus rhizosphaerae, assembly GCF_030282825.1. GTDB lineage: Bacteria > Bacillota > Bacilli > Bacillales > Amphibacillaceae > Aquibacillus_C > Aquibacillus_C rhizosphaerae. The sequence continues at coordinate 6,297 of NZ_JASTZU010000004.1, read as the reverse complement.
CTAATGGATAAAGTGGAGATAAAGAGTGACCATGGAGTAATCGTATTGATGACTAAATACTTGCATACAAATGAGAATGAGGTGGGATTAGATGACGACCAAATCTCAACCACACAATAGACGTGAGGATGAGGTTTACCAATGGATAGAGCATCTTCAAGAAAATCCTCATGATAAAGAGATTCAAGAAAAAATTGTCTTAGCATATCAAGATTTAGTACATTCAGTTGCTAGGAAATATTCTAAAAATAGCGGAATTCATGAAGATCTTGTTCAAGTTGGTATGCTAGGCCTACTAGCTGCGATTAGAAGGTATGACGCATCTTTTGGAAAATCATTTGAATCATTTGCAATTCCAACAATCATTGGAGAAATCAAGCGATTTATACGTGATAAAACCTGGAGTGTTCATGTCCCCCGCAGGATAAAGGAATTAGGGCCGAAGATAAAAAAGGCAACGGAACATTTAACATCTGAGCAGCAACAATCACCATCTATTCAAGATATTGCCGACTATTTAGAGGTTTCAGAAGAAGATGTTCTTGAAACGATGGAGATGGGGAAGAGTTATAAAGCCTTATCTGTCGACCGGAAATTAGAAGCGGATTCAGATGGTAGTACTGTTTCGATATTAGATCTGGTTGGTAATTCTGATCAAGGATATGAAAATATTGATAAACAAATGTTATTGGAAAAGATACTTCCAATCTTAAATGAACGTGAACAAGAAATTATTCAATGCACCTATTTTGATAATATGAGTCAAAAAGAAACAGGGGAATTACTGAATATATCGCAAATGCATGTTTCAAGAATTCAAAGACGAGCTTTAAGAAAACTTAGAGAATCATTGCAAGCGGATAGTTCGGAGGTCATTCGTTAATGCTTAACAATAAACGGATGGATGTTTCTGTTTATCAAAAACCTAAAAAAGGTAATTATTATTGTGGTGATAGTTACTTTTTTAGGGAAACAGAAAATGATTTCATTTGTGCTCTAGCTGATGGACTAGGTAGTGGAGAGTATGCAAAGGAATCCTCACAAGCGGTTATTGAAATAATTGAAGATAATATTCATTCGACAGTAGAACATATTATTAAGCAGTGTAATAAGAGCTTAATAGGAAAACGTGGGGTTGTGTTAGGGGTACTTAAGATAAATTTTGCATCAGAGTACTACACCTTTTCTTCCATAGGAAACATTGGGGTCATGACTCTTTTTTCTAAGAATGAAAAAAAACGCAATATTCCCAACGCTGGCTATTTAGGTGGATACCCTAGACCAGTAAAGGTCTCAAGAGAAAAGCTTGTGCAAGATATGGTATTCATCATGTTTTCAGACGGTGTGAATCCAAAGGATTTATCTAAAAATTATTTCTTTGGGAAAGATGTAGAAAAAATAACGGAAACCTTCTCTTCTTATATTGGTCCAAATGAAAATGATGACACTACATTAATTGCGATGAAGTATTCATAGAAGAGCTGGACAGTCGTGTTAACTCCTATTTTAACGAATGGGAGTTTTTTGTACTATAATTTCTTCAATAGGAGAAGTTGATTAGTTTTTATAATTATTATTAGGCAAAGCTATTTTAATAGGAAATATTAGTTAAACTTCTATTACATATTGGGAAAGTGTTTACTTGTCTGCTAAAATAACAAGATGAGGAAGTAAGGAGGAAGTTATCGTGAAAGAAGAAATACAAAAAGAAGATTTAATAAAATGGGTTGCGAAGAAAACAGAAGTTAATGTTTCTTCTATTAAACAAGTAATATCCCTCTTAGAAGAAGGGAATACAGTACCGTTTATAGCAAGGTACCGAAAAGAACAAACAGGTACATTAGATGAAGTTCAAATTAAAGATGTGCAAGAAAAATGGGATTATGCAAACCATTTAGCAGAGCGTAAACAGGAAGTTATCCGTCTTATTGATGAACAAGGTAAGTTGACACCAGAGTTAGTAGCGGAGATTAATCAGGCTTCACAATTGCAAAAAGTTGAAGATCTGTACAGACCATATAAGCAAAAACGAAGAACAAGAGCTACCGTGGCGAAAGAGAAAGGGTTAGAGCCACTTGCACAATTAATATGGGAACAAGAGGTCAAAACAATCCGTAATGAAGCAGAAGCTTACCTTTCAGAAGAAAATGAACTAAACACTATCGAAGAGGTGCTTGCGGGTGCTAGTGATATTATTGCTGAATGGATATCAGATGATCCCAAGTACCGAGAATACATAAGAGAACGGACATTTAAGCGTGGATCAGTTCAGTCAGAAGAAAAAAGTAAAGATAAGGATGAAAAAGGTGTCTTTGAAATGTACTATGCATATGATGAGCCGGTTCGTTCCATCGTATCGCACCGTATATTAGCGCTTAACCGTGGAGAAAAGGAAGATATTATTAAAGTTTCCATTCTTCCTCCTATAGAGGATATAATCAGTTATTTGAATAAACAGGTGATTAAGCATAGCGCGTCTAAAGAAATTAGAGATTTATTACAGAATGTTATTGAAGATAGTTATAAACGTTTAATACAACCTTCCATTGAAAGAGAAGTAAGAAGTGCTTTATCAGAAACAGCTGAAACGCAAGCTATCGATGTGTTTTCTAAAAATCTTAAAAACTTATTGCTTCAGCCGCCGTTAAAAGGAAAGAATGTTTTAGGGGTGGATCCTGCGTTTCGAACAGGATGTAAACTTGCTGTAGTAGATGATACTGGAAAGGTGCATTCGGTTGATGTTATCTATCCTACCGCCCCCAAACATGACATTGAAGGTGCTGAAAAGCTAGTATTAAAATATTTAAAAAAATATCCGATTGAACTAATTGCGATAGGAAATGGTACTGCTTCAAGAGAAACGGAACAGTTTATTGCAGAAATGATAAAAAAACAAAATCTGAGTGTTTCTTATATGATTGTCAACGAAGCTGGCGCTAGTGTTTATTCAGCATCTAAATTAGCGAGAGAAGAATTTCCTGAGTTTCAGGTAGAACAACGAAGTGCTGTTTCAATAGCTAGACGTGTACAGGACCCATTAGCAGAATTGGTGAAAATAGATCCTAAATCAATTGGGGTAGGCCAATATCAACATGATGTAAGTCAAAAAAGCTTAAACGAATCATTAACTTTTGTAGTTGAAACTGCAGTTAATCAGGTCGGGGTAAATGTCAATACAGCATCTTCATCATTGTTACAATATGTTTCTGGTTTAAGTAAGACTGTGGCTAATAATATTATTAAACAAAGAGATGAAGCTGGTAAGTTTATAAACAGAAGTCAATTGAAAAAAATACCTAGGCTTGGAAATAAGACGTATGAGCAAAGTATAGGATTTCTTCGTGTACTAGATGGGAAAGAACCATTAGATCGTACGCCGATACATCCTGAAAGTTATCCGGCAACAAAAGCTTTACTTAAAATGATAGGCTGTACAACCGATGATCTAGGTGATGCTAAATTACAAGAACAGCTAAAGCAGATTAATTTAGCCGAAACGGCAAACCAATTGGATATTGGTGAACCAACGTTGCGGGATATTATCAAGGCGCTTGTCAGTCCAGAACGAGATCCGCGGGATGACTTACCTAAACCGTTGTTAAAACAAAATGTGTTGGCGATGGAAGACCTTCATCAAGGAATGGAATTGCAAGGTACGGTTCGCAATGTAGTTGATTTTGGTGTGTTTGTTGATATTGGAGTAAAACAAGATGGACTTGTACACATTTCGAAAATGTCTAAACAATTTATAAAGCACCCAATGGACGTTGCGTCGGTTGGTGATGTAGTAACTGTTTGGGTTGATAAAGTAGATAGTGTAAAACAAAGAATAGCGCTTTCCATGGTTAAAGAATAAAAAAAGATACCAGGCTTTTGTCTGGTATCTTTCCTACAATATTCTATTCCGGTAAAAGAACCAGCATTGATTAAGTATTCTAATTTGATACAAGTCTTTTTCAAGGAAGGCTTCTGTCATTTGTTTTTTAAACCAACTAGGCATTATTTGTCCTCCTCAACAAAATTTGATTTTAGATAGGTATAGAGGGGGTGCAATTATAAAACTTAAGGTTTCTAGGCGTATGTGCTAGTTATTACAACATATGCAAAAAAGTTGGAGGGTGTGATTACTAGTATGGTAAACATACAACAAGATGAATTAGAACAGATAGTAAATGAAATTTCTCAAGTGTATTTCAATAAACCATTTCTTGATAAAGTATTATTTAATTACCGCTTAAAAACAACGGGTGGAAGATACATTCCTTCTCGAAGAACCATTGAGTTAAATCCCAAATACCCTGTCGAGTTAGGAGAAGAAGAGTTTTTCGGTATTATTAAACATGAGTTATGCCACTATCACTTACATATAGAGGGTAAAGGATATAGTCACCGTGATTTAGAATTCAAAGAGTTATTAAAAAGGACAGGTTCACCAAGGTTTTGTCAGCCGTTACCATCAATGAAAAAACAAGGAGTTCATAAATACATATGTTTAGAGTGTAGCCAAGAATACTATAGAAGGAGGGTAATCAATACTAAGAAATACCGCTGTGGTAAGTGTAAAGGAAAGTTAAAAAAACATTTACATTAAATGGAAACAGAAAAGCGATCAGAAACCATTGACGAATGAACTCTTCCATGGTAAATTAAATAAGCCCTTGAAACAAGGGTGCGAATTAAGAAAAAGTTGAAGTTTATACTTGACCAAATGTTCAAGGTATTAGTACAATAGTTTATGTGTTTATTACTCGTCTCATTCGTTTAGATACACTATATTTAAAAAAACGAAAAAACGTGTTGACTTATTATCGGAATTGTTATATTATATATAACGTCGCTGATAAACAAATAAAGGTGTTTAAATGAAAGTTAATGATTAATTATTCCACAGTAGCTCAGTGGTAGAGCTATCGGCTGTTAACCGATCGGTCGTAGGTTCGAATCCTACCTGTGGAGCCATGGAGAAGTACTCAAGTGGCTGAAGAGGCGCCCCTGCTAAGGGTGTAGGTCGCGCAAGCGGCGCGAGGGTTCAAATCCCTCCTTCTCCGCCATCTATTATGGCCCGTTGGTCAAGTGGTTAAGACACCGCCCTTTCACGGCGGTATCACGGGTTCGAATCCCGTACGGGTCACTTTATAAATTTCAAATAGGTACGGTCCGGTAGTTCAGTTGGTTAGAATGCCTGCCTGTCACGCAGGAGGTCGCGGGTTCGAGTCCCGTCCGGACCGCCATTTTTATTGGGCCATAGCCAAGCGGTAAGGCAACGGTTTTTGGTACCGTCATGCGCTGGTTCGAATCCAGCTGGCCCAGCCATTTAATTTCACTATATATACTCTTTATAGAGTATCATACCTCTGTAATTTCACCGTTAACTACTATATAAGCTTCTATAATATTTTCTATTTTGTTTAGTAAAGATAAGTGAACTTTATAATTTCATTATTAGATGTAGAGATAACAGGGTGAATCAAATTACTATTATAAGTGAAAACAATATTATGATGAGCCATTAGCTCAGTCGGTAGAGCATCTGACTTTTAATCAGAGGGTCGAAGGTTCAAGTCCTTCATGGCTCACTTTTTAGCGGGTGTGGCGGAATTGGCAGACGCGCTAGACTTAGGATCTAGTGTCTTATGACGTGGGGGTTCAAGTCCCTCCACCCGCACCATTCGATTAGTAACCTTTTAAGTTAATGCGGTCGTGGCGGAACGGCAGACGCGCTAGGTTGAGGGCCTAGTGGGGGAAACCCCGTGGAGGTTCAAGTCCTCTCGACCGCACCAGAAGTGATCGTAATGTTTAATTAAATAAATGTATTGACAATGTCAAACGTTATGTGTTATATTTAAACATGTCGCTTTGATAAGCGCCCGTAGCTCAATTGGATAGAGCGTTTGACTACGGATCAAGAGGTTAGGGGTTCGACTCCTCTCGGGCGCGCCAATGCCGGGAAGTAGCTCAGCTTGGTAGAGCACTTGGTTTGGGACCAAGGGGTCGCAGGTTCAAATCCTGTCTTCCCGACCATTTTTTAAAACTTTTATTATGCGGGTGTAGTTTAGTGGTAAAACCTCAGCCTTCCAAGCTGATGATGAGGGTTCGATTCCCTTCACCCGCTCCATTATTATAATGGGCCTGTAGCTCAGCTGGTTAGAGCGCACGCCTGATAAGCGTGAGGTCGGTGGTTCGAGTCCACTCAGGCCCACCAATTGATCTTTGAAAACTGAACAAAACAATCAGTATGTTAAGTAAGAAAAAAGCTAGTTAAGTAATGAGCAACCAAGCTCACATTTTATGGAGAGT
>NZ_JASTZU010000003.1 GCF_030282825.1 Aquibacillus rhizosphaerae | reverse complement strand
GGCAGAATGCGTAGACTCCTACGGGAACAGCGCGGGCTGAAGATCCACTCAGAAGCGATCTTCTTCTGAGTTAGCTGAAGCCGTGCCCGTGGAAAGCGAAGTGTTCTGACGGAACGGAGTGCCACTCAAACATCATTGCCAGTTAAAAGAGTTTTCACAAAAGTAAAGAATGTCTTACTGCACACTTTATATAAAATACGAAGTTTAAAAGACAACAAAGATTACTAAATGGACCAAAAAATAAAGAGATGCCCAGAGTGCATCTCTTTATCCATCAGTTATTTAAATAAATTACTTATACTTTGAAATATATTTTGAAAGAACTCTTTAACACTTGTCCAAAATCCAGTATCTCCTGTTAATTCCTCGATTTTACCCTGAATATCACTAGCAATATCCTCTAATTGACTAGTTACATTACCAAAATCAATATTGATCGCACGCATTTTTTCAAAAAGGTTTGTTAGCATTTCTCGGTCCTCAGGACTTAATTCAATATTAAGCTTATCTAATTGTTCTTGTACAATTCGTTCTATATCTTCTTTTGTTGCAGGATTTTGTTCTGATATTGCCTTTTTTATTTCCGTTAATAGCTCACTTACTTTTTCCTGATCCATTCCTGCTTCATCCGCAAGGTCTGTAGCTACACCGAGCTCTTCATCTGCTATTTCCATTCTATCTTTATCCAACGATTCGCCGTCAACATTATATGCTTTATAAACCCCAGTTAAAGCAGAATGACCACTCACTTTTATAGGTGAAGCAACTTCGACTAGCGCATTTTCTATACCCGCAGTTAGCAATGCATTTGCATACATTTCACTTGTAACCTCTGTAATATTTTCAGGGTTTACAACTTCAATTACTAATCCATGCCCTTCATCCTTACGCGTAATCTTAGCGGAAGAATACATATTAGAACTCGGATCTCCATTAATATAGTTTACAAGATCCTCTGCAGTAACAATAAGCTCTTTAACCATTTCAGGGTCTTCAACACCTAGCAAACTCCTGACATCGGCCTTTTGATTATCTGACAATGATTCTCCATACACAACAATTGGCAATCCAAACTTTTCATTGATACTGTCACTATTATCACCAGTACTAGCTTGTACACTAGACGAGATACTTAAAACTCCAAAGATCATCGCAAAAATGATTGTTACTATAGTTAAACGCTTCATATTTTTTCTCCTTTTTAAATGTAATACTTAATGATATATTATGCATGTATTTGAAAATTAATGAAAGTGAATAATTTACTATATACGCTAATGTACATGTTAAAGCTTTATTGACATGTTGGCTAGTCTTAATGTACTTTAATAAAAAATACAATATATTTTTAGGAGTGTTAGTAATTAATATATTTGAAGCAATTGAATCCAGACGGACAATCCTTGAATATAGACCAGATAAAGTTGATCGGAACATTTTAGAGACACTATTTAATTATGCTGCTTGGGCTCCGAATCACCATATGAAACAACCTTGGAAAATCAAAGTGTATGAAGATGAAGCTAGAGGAACTTTTGGTGAGAAGGTTGTTGACAGTTATTTTCGTTTGGGCTTAATAAAAACAACCGAGACGAAAAAAATTGAACAATTACGGAAAGGTTACCATAAATTCTTCAATTCGGTTCCTCATCACATATTGTTTTTTATGGAAAAAGAAGATGACGGAGGCTACTTGGATGATGAAAACTATGCAGCAGTTTGTGCGTATGTTCAAAATTTCCAACTTTCGGCTTGGGCAAAAGGAATTGGTACAATGTGGACTTCCAAGCCTACTTTATTAGACCCTACATTTATTAAAGATGTTGGCCTATCACCTGAACAACACCGATTAATTGCAGTCCTACAAGTCGGGTATCCGAAAAAAATTCCGAATGGTAGGCAACGTACGGAAATGTCTAATTATATAGAGTGGATCAACCAGGAAGAGATTAAGTAACACTTGAGATGTTTCTGAATAACTATTGATTTTATCTTTCAGTGTTATTCAGATACACTCAACTTCTATCTCAGCAGTACTTGGAATACATATAGTTTTCCCTTTTTTATCAACTAATATTAGGGTAATTCCTCCATTAAATTGGTCATTAATTAATTGTCTTTCACCAATCCATCCAAACGGTAATCCTTCCACATCACATATTGTACTTTCTTCATGATTTGTGTTTTTTAGATATAATCTCAATCCTTCACTTCTAACCGTTTCACCTAAACGGTTAACCGCTATGACAAAAGTTACTTGTTTATCTAATCGATAACTGCTACCATGAAAAATTCTAGTAATAATATCATTAATTTCAAATTCATTTAATTGTTCAGAAACAAAAATTGTATCTGCCAAGTTCAATCCCACATATGACGCCTTCGATTTCCACTCCAAGAACTGTGCTATTTCAACACTATGGCTTGAAATAAATCCAAATGAAGATTGTTCATTTAAAATAGATAAAGCTATGGTCGCTAAACTTTTGGGCGCTCCTAATCTATTTAATACATCAATAGTTAAAAATGGATGAAATGCACCGGAAACTTTGATTAACTCCATACTTTTTATATCATAAGGATCACTAGTATAAATCGGAAACGCTCCGTTTGAATCAATCACCAAATCTCCTCCTAAATAATCGTTATATTAAATGTAACGTAAAACTGTTTATCTAGAGTTAACTTGGTGTTAAAGATTCGTAAAGTTTGTTGTTTATGACAGATAATATATAAAGATTGCACTAAGGCATTCTTTACTTATGTGAAAATTCTTTTACGTTGCAATGATGTTTGAGTGGTACTCCGTTCCGTCAGAACACTTCGCTTTCCACAGGCAAAGACGATGAGACACCACAGAGTAAGGAAAGCTCCAGTGAAATGACATCGCACGCAGAAAAAGCGTTGTTCTTTTGCAAGGAAACGTTCGTTGGGCCTGCGGTTACTCGGCCCACCCTAAAACATTTGCGATCAAGGAGCTTAGCGCAAGCCCGTGGAAAGCGTAGTGAATTTTACTCAGCGCGTCACTATATGTCATCCTGAAAAGAAAATATATCGCGTTAGGGTTAGTGCAAACTTTCTATCAAGTTTGACGGCTGTAAAACAACAATGTGTACGAAAAGAGCTCCCGCATAAAAATAACCTGTATCCGGTTGGATTCAGGTTATTTTTATGATGAATTTATTCTTCATTTACCATTTCCATAATTTCATGTGTATAAGCTTTATCTAAATCTGCCGGCTCTTCTATAACTCCATATTCATGAGCTATATCTGCTGTTTGTTTAAACATTTCATCGTCTATTTTTCCAATATCAGCTGGATCAAATCCCTCAGGGAGAATAAGTTTAGCTACTTCTTCCATCATTTTAAGCTGATGATCCCTTGAAGTACTACCTTCTTCGGCCTCAGACATTACACTATCTACAGCTGTTTCAGGGTCCTCTATTGCCGCTTCCCATCCTTTTAAAGATGCTCTAACAAATTTCGCTGCAGTTTCTTTGTTTTCTTCTAACCATTCGGTATTTGCAAACAAATTATCTTCCAACATCGCTACACCTTCATCGTTCATATCAATAACGTGCAGATCACTCTCAGCAAACCCTTCTTCAAGTACTACTTGATATTCGTTATACGTCATTGCTGAAGCAGCATCGATTTCTCCTGACAAGAACTGATCCATTGTAAACCCTTGCTTAACAAAAGAAAGATCTGAATTCTGATCCAAGCCATATTTATCAAATAATGCTAGTATTTCGAATTCATTTCCACCCATCCAGTTTCCAACTTTCTTACCAGCAAGATCTTCTGGAGAAGAAATACCTACTTCATTTTTCGATACGAGCACTAAACCACTTTTTTGATAGACCTGAGAAATCTGCACAAGAGGTAGTCCTTGTTCTTGGTGAGGCAGTAAACTAGCTACCCAACCTATACCAATATCGGCGGCACCATTAGCAACCTGTTGTTCTGGAACGATATCCGGTCCCCCAGCAACAATTTCAACGTCAAGACCTTCCTCTTCATAGTACCCTTGTTCAATCGCCATAAAATATCCGGCAAACTGTGCTTGAGGAACCCATTTTAATTGTAGCTTTACCGGAATTAGTTCATCATCCGTATTTCCTGAAGCAGAATCATTATCACAAGCTGACAATAAAAGCACAAACAAGGTAGAAACAAGCACCATAAACATTACACGATGAGCTTTCAGATTTCTATTCATTATTTTCCCCCTAAATTGGTTAAATTGTAGAATGGAACTAAATAAACACCTCGAACTATGTGTTCAGCCGGCACCAACTCTTACTGCAAAGTTTGGTCCAGACGGATGTATTGTGATATGACCAATAATCGTATGGTATTACTAAATCCTCTGAGACGAATGCCACTTTAAAAATATCTTTTCCATCCGCTCTACAACAAGATAGAAAACAACTCCTGCAATAGCAGCAACCACTATACAAGACCATCCTAATGGCATCTTAGCTACTTTTATCGAATTGGAAAGCATGTAGCCCAATCCTTTGGATGAAAAGAAAAATTCACCAACTATTGCCCCAATCATACTTGCAGTTGTATTTATCTTTAATGCCGTGAACACAAATGGTAAACTGTTCGCAACTCTTAAATACCTGAAAACTTCATGTTTTTTTGCTGCATAGGAATGCATTAAATCAAGTGCTAAAGGATCAACCACACTCATCCCTTTATGCGCATTTATCGCCATAGCAGCCATTGTCATTATCGTTACTATAGCAATCCTTGAGCCCATTCCATCACCAAACCACAAGTTCATAATTGGTGCTAGTGCAACAATCGGCACTGCATTTAGTGATGCTATTAACACCAAACCACCTTTTCCCCATTTAGGCCACGCAGTAGCTGTTAAAGCGAATCCAAAGCCTAATACAGACCCGAATAACATACCTAAAACTGCTTCTGACATGGTATAGCCTGCATAGGATAATAATATTGCACGATTGTCTATCATCGCCTCAACAATTGTAGAAGGGAGTGGTAATTGGTACGTTTGTAAATTAAAAAGACTATGAAAGACTTGCCATTCCCATAACATAATCATAATTACCCCGGCAATGAGAGGTAGTAATGTTTGCGTAAGCTTTTTACCTAATTGATGTTTATACTTACTTTTTTGTTTGTCTATACTAACTTTGGACACCGGCTTTGCATATTTACTTGTTGTTTTTACAATGGCTTGATCTGACCAGCCCATATTTTTTTCAACTGGTTTCTCTTCCATTTACCGATCACCTCCGTTAGTACGAAAATCCGCTTGCCATGGGGCTAAAAAACGTTCAAGCAGACTAATAATTAAATAACTCATCACACCAAGGAAAGCACCTACAATTACAGTTGACCAAAACATATAATTGTGTGAAGGACCATAATAAAGATTACGCAGCATGATGACACCAATACCATTTTGAGCACCCATTAGCTCTACTAGAATTGCTCCAGTTACTGCCAAAGGTGCAGCTATTTTCAATCCGCTGAACAAACCGGGTAGAGCGGCTGGGAATCGTAACTTCCAGTAAATCATCCACGGTTTAGCCGCATAGGAATACATTAACTCAAGTGCAGAAGTATCTACACTCCTTAAGCCCCTTAGCATGTTTAAAGCAACAGGAAAGAAAGTAATATAACCAGCAATCAAAATCCGCGCAACTTGTTCATCACGCATAATACCGTAAACAATTGGTGCAAGGCCAAGGATTGGGATCATTTGAGAAGCAACAGCATATGGGAATGTTAATTGCTCAATCCATTTTGATACGCTCATAAGTACAGCGAGCGTTACACCTAGAACTGCTCCCAACAAAAAACCGATTGCTGCATTAGAAAAAGTAGCTCTTCCTTCTATAAAAAGAGTGGTTCCATATTCGGTAAATGTAATGATGAGTTCATGAATATATGGAATTTTTGATTGTGCCATTGGAGCTTCAGAAACATGAAGCAGGAACCATGAAGCCAACTCCCAAAATAACACCAAACCTATTATCCAAACAAAAGTTGGTAGCCAACGACGATTCAGCACACTTTGCATGCCCATCAGTTACACTCCTTCAAAGCTGTCGCGTATATCAGATATTAATTGAAAAAATTCCGGACTATTTCTCATTCCTTGCGTTCGCGGTCTAGGAAGAGGAATATCCACAATGGATGAAAGTCTTCCGGGATGTGGAGATAATACAAAAACTCTATCTGATAAAAAAATTGATTCAGGAATACTATGGGTTACAAAGACAACGGTACTTCCAACCTTACTCCAAATTGATAAGAGTTCTTCGTTGAGACGTTCACGACTAAACTCGTCTAATGCAGAAAATGGTTCATCCATAAGTAATATTTCCGGCTCCATCGCAAGTGCCCTAGCAATCGCTACACGTTGCTGCATCCCTCCACTTAATTGCCATGGGTATTTATCTTTAAAATCTTCCAAACCAACTAACTCTAATAAAGAATCTACCCGATCTTCACGTTCTGCCTTTTTTACACCTAACATCTCTAGGGGGAGGTTAATGTTTTGCTTAACCTTTCTCCAATCATAAAGTACAGGACTTTGAAAGACGATTCCATACTTTTGTGCCAACCTTGCTGTACGTGCCGTTTCACCCGCAACTTTTATTTCCCCATTTGTGGGTTGAATTAAATCTGCCATTATTCTTAATAACGTCGTTTTCCCACAACCTGATGGACCTAGCAATGATACAAACTCACCTTGTTTTATATCAACGGTAACATCTTTTAATGCTAAAACTTCCGTTGTATCGGTCTTGTAAAGCATACTCACTTGGTCTAATTGTATTTCCGGAGTTCTAACTATGGTCATAGAAATCTCTCCCTTCTCTTGGGTTTCACTGGTTAACGTCATATTTGTTAACAATATAACTACCAAGTAACAAGTCGTGTCACGTTTCATTACATTTTAAGCCCTAATCACATAGATAACATTAGACAGAATGTTAAACGAGTCATACAAAAATGTTTCACTTTATCTAATATATTTTTAACCCTCCAAAAATCTAACAATACAAAAAGGTCTTTCTTCATAGAAGAAAGACCTTTTTCAAACAATTGATTTTTAAACTAACGCTTTGCGATTACATCCATTTCAATTCCAACACCTTTTGGTAACTTACTTACCTCTACAGTTGCTCTCGCTGGATATGGTTCTGTAAGAAACTTAGCATATACTTCATTTATTTTCGCAAAATCATCCATGTTCGTTATGTAGATGGTAAATTTAGCAACGTTTGCAAAAGTTAGCTTTGCTTCCGTTAATATCGATTGGATATTTTTCATTACTTGCGCGGTTTGATTTTCAATACCCTCTTCAATCTCCCCTGTTGCTGGATTAATCGGGATTTGACCAGAAACAAAAACCAAATCACCAAGATCAATTGCCTGTGAATATGGACCTATTGCTTGTGGAGCTGCATCTGTTTGAATTGCCTTTACCATTATAATCATCCTTTCCATTCTTATGTTTAAAATTTTAACATATTATTGATTTCTAGTAGAATAACAACTAACAATTAATTTAAGAAAGGATGTATTATATGGAAAATACTTTTCACTTAAAAACAAAAAATCACGCTGACATGGTCGAAATAACCTCAACATTAGAAAATTGGATTAGTGACAATAATATTAAGAATGGGATTTTGGTTGTCTCCTCCTTACACACCACTGCTGGAATAACTGTAAATGAAAATGCCGACCCAGACGTCAAGTCAGATTTCCTAATGCGATTGGATGAAGTCTACCCTTGGGAGCACCCAAGAGATCGACACGGAGAAGGGAACACTGCAGCACATTTAAAAACGAGTACTGTTGGTCATTCACAAACACTATTAGTTTCAAACGGTAGTTTGGTATTAGGAACATGGCAAGGCGTTTATTTCTGTGAATTTGATGGGCCAAGAAATAGAAAGTATGTGGTTAAGGTAATTGAATCTAAATAAGTAAAATTAGTATCCACGTGGAATTACTTTCCACATGGATACTAGAACTTAAGACCCCAAGGAGATATGAGCACGTTTAAATATCCCTTATTTTTTACACTTATCTAAACATAGTCCAAGCTAAACTACCGAATGAAATTCTTTTATCATTAACTTTGCACACTAACTTGTTCATAAATTAATTTATCGCATTCAACTTAAATAGTAAGGAAGAAAAATCCTGAGGATTCCTACCACTAGCAACTCTCTCATTATTAAGTTGGATTCCAGCATACATTAATTCATCACCGTAAAATGTACCCTCCACCCCATCAATTCGATAAGCAAGATCTTCACGAAGCCCTTTCATCATCAAAATACTGTAGCTTCCATTAACAACCTCTAACACTTGATAACGTGCAACAATTGCCTCCTTTTGGTCATCTGAAACAACCATCCAACTAGTAACATTACCTCCATCTTTAAAGGGACTTTCGATTCTATAGAAGGTGCCATATTGAAATAATCTACGGGTCTCTTTATAAAAATTGATTTGCTGTTTCATTGTGTGTTTATCTTCATCACTCATATCTGTCACATCTAGTTCATATCCAAATGCACCAAAATAAGCAACATTAGCTCTTGTATCTAGACTGGTAACCCTTCCTACTTGATGATTTGGAACTGCTGAGACGTGCGCACCCATCGAGCTAATTGGATACACGAGTGACGTGCCGTATTGAATTTTAAGCCGTTCCATCGCATCTGTATTATCACTAGTCCACCCTTGAGGGGCATAGTAAAGTATACCAGGATCAAATCGACATCCTCCACTGGCACAAGATTCAAATAGTACATCTGGAAACTCTTTTATTAATCTTTCATATAGTTCATAGACACCTAAAATATACCGATGTCCCACTTCTTGTTGTCTATTCGCAGCTAACCCTGAAGATCCAATTTCCGTCATGTAACGGTTCATATCCCATTTCACATAGGATATTGGTGCTTCTCTAAGTATTTCTGCCATCATCTCGAAAATCTTATTTACAACTTCTTTTCGAGAATAATCTAAAACATATTGATTTCTACCATGCGATCGACTTCGATTAGGTACATGGATAACCCAATCAGGGTGTTCTTTATAGAGTTCACTAACTTTAGATACCATTTCCGGTTCGAACCAAAGTCCAAAGTCCATACCAAGGTCTTTTATTTTCTTTGCTAAACCTGTAATACCATTTGGTAGCTTATCTTTATCAGGAAACCAGTCTCCAAGTGATGTTGTATCATCATCTCGTTTACCGAACCATCCATCATCTAGCACAAACAACTCCACACCTAGTTTTTTTGAATCACGTGCCATATCTAGAATCTTTTTCTCATTAAAATTAAAGTACGTACCTTCCCAATTATTCGTTAAAATTGGACGTTCTAAATCACGCCATTTCCCTCGTGCTAACCTTTTACGATACAAATTATGAAAAATTTGACTCATCCTGTTTAGCCCCTGATCAGAATAAACCATCACCACTTCAGGTGTTTGAAAGCTCTCACCACTTTCTAGTAACCAGTTAAAGTCAAAAGAATTTATCCCCATCATTACGCGCGCTAAATCAAAATGATCAACTTCAACTTGAGCTAAAAAATTTCCACTGTACACAAAGCTAAAGCCATACACTTCTCCAGAATCCTCTGTTGCATGTGAACGCTTTAAAGCAAGAAAAGGATTCTGTTGACCACTACTGGCTCCCCTTGTACTAGCTATACTTTGTATTCCAGGTTGCAATTTTCTTTCCTTAACATGTCGCTCTCTTCCCCACGCTCCGGACAATTGTATCATTTCATAATTTGCATCGTTTAGATCTATACTCGCACTCATTGCTCGTGTTAGATTCAGATGGTCTTTACCATGATTTTTAAACTCCACACTTCTCGTAATCGCATTCATATGTTCAAAAACAGAATATCGAAGAATTATTTCTGCATCAATTTGGTCGTCGTATAAAGATATCTCTAACGTAGTAGCTTCCTTATCGTCTTCAACATATGTAGATGGAAGCCCTTTCAAAAATGGTTTCCCTTTATATATTCGGTGTTGACGGTACTGGAAATTAGTAATACGACTACCACTTTGTTGTAGTATTTGAAAAGCAGGCTCCCTAAAGTCTGTTGTTCCATATGAAGGAAATTCTTGCTTAATTATCTCTAAAGAAAACGAATGGTCTCCTTCATACAGATTAGTCATAGTAGCTCTAGGGCCAGTAGTGAGTAAATGAGCAAAAGAATCTCTATGGCGTAATTTCTTCCCATAATATAAGTGTCCTAGTTGTTTATTTTTTAATATATTTAATATGTAGCTCGTCTGACCTGTTTGTAAATGAAACTCCTTCGCATTCTCGTTAAAGAAAATTGGCATATTTTATCCTGACTCCTTCGATAAGTATATCTACTATTCTATCGTTTTTTATAAAATGTTAAAAGATTTTATTTGAAAACCACAGACTTTTTATGGTAATAAAAGAGCAAGGTACAATGTAAATCCAGCACCTTGCTCTTTTATTCACTGCATATTTGTTTCTACTGTTTCTTGGGCTTGATTTAAGGCCTCTTCAGCAGTTTGCGTTTGTTGTCTAAGCACACTATCAAAAACATTCGTATTCATTTCCGTTGCAACATCAGGAGTGTGCTCTGTAATATTTACTGCATTTATTTCATCCTTCACTTCAAGTAGAGTATCAAAGATATCGGTCCCAAAAAATTGATAAAACTTGTTATCCTCTTTGACTGCTTCACTTTCCCAAACACCCCAACGTGGAGGATCAAATCCAAGAACTTGCCATAATTTAATATTTGCTTCCTCTGAAAGTTTAGCAAAAGCTAAGAACTCCTTAGCAAGTTTCGCATGCTCTGTTTGGTTGGTAACGACCGTTCCAGTACCACCCATACCAGCAGAACGCTTGCCACCCTCTTCCCATGCAGGTAATGGACGAACAACCATTTTCCCTTCAAGATCTGTCATATAGTCAGTAAATCGACCCATATACCACATTGGCATTGCAATCGAAGCTGCCCCACCATCATTCATATATGCATAAAACTCTTCTGCATGTGGCTCTCCGCCAGGAGTTAACTCTGCTATTTCATCTTTATAAATCATGTCTTGCAAAAACTGAAGGGTATCAACATTTGCTTGCGAGTTAATAGTTAAATTACCATCCGCATCAAACCAATCCGAATCTCTTTGACTAATCATTTGCCACATCGGCAAGTAATCTGCCGTAGCTACTGTTGTCATCATAGAGTCCGTGTTCGCAACAACTTTTTTCCCTGCTTCTACATAGTCATCCCACGTAACAATCGAATCAATATCTACGCCTGCCGCATCCATAATTTCTTTATTATAATACATTACAGATGCTCCTACATGCGTTGGCATACCATAATAATTACCATCTTTACTATAGACTTCAAAGCGAGATGTAATAAAGTTATCAAATTCGGGTTCTACATATTCATTCATTGGTAACAATTGCGGTTCACCTTGCAGAAAATTCGGGAACCGACTTATTTCAACATCTGATATATCCGGTGCACCGGTACCAGACTGAACAGCTAACAACAAATTATTATGCATTTGATCATACGGATATGTTTCTGCAACTAGTTTTATTGGTCTGTCTGGATTAGCTGCATTCCATCGAGGAACAGCATCCTTAAAAAACTCCATGTGCAACTCAACAAAAGTCCAATAAGTCAATTCCGTAGCATCTTCTACATCATCTCCAATTACTTCGGTTTCTGTAGCTCCCTCTGAACTCGACTCTTCCTCACCGCCACCACAAGCCATTAACATCAATACCATTACCCCAAAAATAATAGCCGAAAAGCTTTTCTTATTCACATTTTTACCCCCTATTTTAGAATTCAGATAGTTCACTCGTAACACAAATACAATTGGCTACTCACCCCCTATATTCAAACCTTAACATTTTTGATAACGCTTACACATTTATCACTTAACCTTTTACTCCCCCAACAGTAAGCCCTGAAACAAAATAACGTTGGAAAAATATGAATAGAATAATGATAGGAATTATTGTCATTACGGAACCAGCAATTAAAACATCATAATTGTTACCGTAAGGAGTTAATAAAGTAGCTAATCCTATTGGTAAGGTAAACATATCGTTGGAACGCAATACAATTAACGGCCATAAAAAGTTATTCCAGCTATTTAAACCTTGTAATATAGCCATAGCTGCTAGAGAAGGAGTCATTAGTGGTAACATAATCTTAAAAAATATTCCATATTCGGTAGATCCATCGATTCTAGCTGCATCCATTAGTTCTTTCGGTAGACCAAGTGCATATTGCCTAAAGAAAAAAACAGCAATAGGAGCAACAATTGCAGGTAACATAACGGCTGCATAAGAGTCGATTAGTTGCATACTTATCATTAATTGATAAAGTGGTAACATGAGTATTTCAAAAGGAACCATTAAGATAAACAAAACGAGAACAAAGAAAAAGTTTTTTCCTCTAAAGTCATAAACCGCAAGCGCGTATCCCACCATCGATGAAAAAAACAAAGATAAAACAATCGTAATCACTGAAATAATTAAACTGTTTCCATACCATGTCCAATATTGACTAGCTTTTGTAAATATATATACATAGTTATCTAGATTTAACGTACTTAGGTTAAAAGTTAAACTAATTCCATTTCGCATTAGTTCAGAGGATGGCCGAAACGATGAAAGAATTAATCCTAAAATTGGAAACAAGGCTATAATTGATATAATAATGAAACTAATGTTAACCAAAATCATAATTCCTTTATTTTTTGAATGTTTATTTTTCATCTATTCATCCCCCTTTTTGAAAGCTCCAGTAAGAATTAACTGCACAAAACTTACCACAAAGATGATTAGCATTAAAATAACACCTATCGCTGCGCCAAAACCCATATCGTTTTGTTGAATTCCTTGTTGATAAATATAACCAACAACCGTTAACCCAATGTTTCCAGGCGAACCAGACTCCCAAAATACAAAGCTCTCTTCAAACATCCGAAAGCCGTTTATTACTGAAATCGTTGAAACAAATATTGTGACCGGTTTCAAAAATGGTAACGTGACGAACAAAAACCTCTGGAAAACTGTAGCACCATCTATTTCTGCCGCTTCATATAATTCCTTGGGTACATTTTGTAACGCAGCCAAAAAATACAATACGTTCACACCCATCCAGCGCCAACAGCATAACAAAACCATCAAAAACATTCCTGACCAAGCATTATATCGCCAATCTACTGATTCTAAACCTATCCAATTAAGAATTTGGTTAGCAGCAGCTGTATCTGTTTCACCAAACAATAGACGAAAAATCATCCCCGCAACAATCGTAGATGCTAAAGCAGGTAGGAATAGGGACGAACGAAATATCGTTTTAAACTTCACGAGTTTAGAATCAAGTAAAACCGCTAGCATTATTGGAATTGTTACTAATATCGCCACAGTTAAAATGACATAAATAGTTGTGTTTGATAGTGCTTTATAAAATGTTGGATTAAAAATTCTAGTATAGTTATCCATTCCAACAAAGGTGATTTGGCCAGGTAATATACCTTGAAAACTCATGATAATCGCTTTTATCGATGGATAAAAGGAAAAGATTAGAAAGGAAATAATGAATGGCGAAACAAATAAATAAGGTGCTACGTTTTTTGAATTCAGCATCTTTAAGAACTTATTCGAACCTGATTTAAAACTTGGTCTTGTCCTTTTAAATACTGTAGGTAACAATTTCATTAACCCCCCTATTTATTTTTTAAACTTAATCAATTTCACAACACCAACTTTATCGTCACCTACAACAATATATAGTTGGATAAAACTATTTCCAAACTATATATTGCCAGCAGATGACTGAATAAGGTTATTATGAAATTTACCTCAACTAAATGAATGGACCACAAAATAAATAACATTTTATCAAGCAAGTAAACAAACAACATTAATGTATGCGTTTACAAAATTAAATACACCTTTTTTTATACTTATTTAGTAGTACAATATTTTAAACTATAGTTGTTAATGTATGTATATTCTTTTACCGTTAAATTATGTACAGATTCAATAAAATAAGTTTTTACATATACGAATAACCCTTCCCCACGAGATGCTAGGGTACAAAATTATCTATTTAACAACTTTCTTATGTACAGACCTCCACATTCCAAATAGTCCTTTTAATCATAAATTCAACTACAAAAAAAGAGTATTACCAAGATGAAAATTTGGTAATACTCTTAACTAAAACTAATTTCCTTACAATTCTTCTTTTGGATTATCTAACACTTTTGAAAATACACGCAAAGATAACCACATCCATACCAATGCGCTTAGGCTAAATGTAAAGAAAAAAAGTAACACCGGAAAATCTAAAGAGAAAAACATAATGGAAAATAATAGTAGCATCATTGTAATGGTAATGTGCAGCTTTGCTATCCCGATAATGAAAGCATTCTTAAACTGTTGGATTATACTTGCATAGTTATGAACATTTAACGGAAATACCCATAAAACAATAATAAGAAATAAAAAAATAACTAAATAAAAAGCAAAAGGTATAATCACCATTATTTCACTTCCTGCATCAAGCATCACTCGATAATTTAAGTAAAATAAGCCACCTAGTAATGTTAAAATCCAACCAATAATGTTTGACGAAACAAACTCTTCACGAAAAATCCGTTTAAAGGTCTTCCATATCTTTATATCATGTTCACCCGTTAGCCATTTTCTTGAAACACCAAGTGCCGCCGAAGTAGCCGGAAAGATTCCGACTATTAATAAGCCAGAAATAGAAAATAAAATCCAAAAAATATTCAATAATGCTAATCGAGTTACCCATTGCATAACCCTATCCAACGTTGTTGCAATGCTTTTACCATTCATCTTGATAGCCATCCTTTTACTATATTTACTAAAACAGTTTTTCAAAATTAAGAAAACCATAATTTTTCTATGAAGAAAAACTATGGTCTTTTTAATAATGAAATTATACCACTATAATTATCCTTTTACTCCCCCGGAAGTTAGTCCGGCAACAAAGTATCGTTGGAAGAAAATAAAAAGAATAATAATTGGAATTATCGTTAAAACAGAACCAGCGATCAATATATCATAATTATTACCATAAGGCGTCAATAATGTCGCCAAACCAATTGGTAATGTAAACATGTCATTAGAACGCAATACAAGCAACGGCCATAAAAAGTTATTCCAACTAGCTAAACCTTGTAAGATTGCCATTGCTGCTAGTGAAGGTCCCATTAATGGTAGCATAATCTTAAAAAATATGCCATATTCTGTACTACCATCAATTCTCGCTGCATCCATCAATTCTTTTGGTAGACCCATAGCATATTGTCTGAAAAAGAATACGGCTACTGGAGCGACAATTAATGGTAACACCACCGCAAAATAAGTATCTACAATTTGCGCACTAACCATCATTTGGTAAAGTGGTAACATTAAAATCTCAAATGGAATCATGAGAATTAATAGAACAAGTACAAAAAATAGATTTCTACCTTTAAAATCATACATTGCTAGAGCATACCCAACCATTGATGAAAAGAATAGAGATAGAACGATTGTCATTCCTGAAATCATTAAACTATTCCCATACCAACTCCAATATTGAGAAGCTTCATTAAAGATATACATATAGTTATCTACATTCATATTACTAAAATCAATAGTAAAAGATATACCATCTCTCATTAAGTCAGATGATGGTCTAAATGATGAAACTAATAATCCAATAATCGGAAATAAAACAATTAGTGAAATTATTGCAAAACTAATATTTGCAATCCACTTTAATGCAACATTTTCTTTTTTCGTGTTCATTATTCATCACCTCTCTTAAATGTACCTGTAAGGATTAGATAAATAATACTAATCACAAATATGATTAACATCAATACTACACCTATTGCCGAACCAAATCCCATGTCGTTTTGACCTATACCTTGTTGATAAATGTAACCAACAACTGTCAAACCAACGTTACCTGGTGAACTTGTTTCCCAGAACACGAAACTTTCTTCAAACATTCTAAAACCATTAATAATCGTAATTGTACTAACAAAAATGATAATTGGTTTTAGGTGTGGAATCGTGATAAATCTTAATTTTTGAAATCCATTTGCACCGTCGATATCTGCAGCTTCATATAGTTCAGCAGATATACTTTGAAGTTGTGCAAGAAAATACAATAGATTAACACCTATCCAACGCCAAGATCCTAGAATAACCATTAAGAACATCGCTGACCACGCATTATAACGCCAATCAACAGATTCCATTCCTAATAAACTCACAATCTGATTTGCTACAGATGAATCAGTTTCACTGAACATCAATCTAAATATCATACCACCAACAATAGTTGATGTTAATGCTGGGATAAATAGTGACGCTCGAAAGAATGTCTTAAATTTAAGGTATTTTGAATCTAGCAGAACTGCTAAAAGCATCGGAACTATTGTTAAAATTAATACAGTTAAAATCACGTAAATACTTGTATTGGAAAGCGCCTTATAAAAATTCGCATTGGCAACTCTCGAATAATTTTCTAACCCTATAAATTCAACTTGTCCTGGCAAAATCTTTTGAAAACTCATGATTATACCATGCACAGCAGGATATAAGGTAAGTACTAAAAATGAAATGATAAAAGGGAAAACAAAAATATACGGAACCACTTTTTTTGAATTAAGAAACTTCAATAGCTTGTTGGGTTCCTTGAAGGGCTTCTTTTGCAATTCAGATGAAGCGTTACTACTTTGCAAATCAGAAGACATATTTAAAACCTCCTTTTAATTTAAATAGAGCGACAGACTATGACAAGAATAAATCTGTCGCTCTTTTCTTTCTACACTCAAAATATAATTCTAAATGTCTTTACTAGTTGATGAGCAATCCATTTTGAATTTTATATTAAGTAACTATTTACTCATTAAAGTCTTTGAAACCATCAAAAATCTGAAGCTTTAAATTCATATCTTTAAAAGGGAAAAACAAAGGATATCCGCTTATTAAACACGAATATCTTTTGTTTTTCAAAAATTACTGTTGATCTCTGACTACATCAGCCGCGGCCTTAAGCGCTTCTTCTGGAGTCTGATTATTTTGTCGTAATACGGTTTGAGTAACATTGGTATGGTACTCACTGATTATATCAGGTGTATGTTCTGTGAAATTTAACGGATTGATTTCTTCTCTAACTTCAAGAAGCATATCAAAGATTCCATCGCCGAAATAATCATAGTATTTATTGTCTGCTCTTACTTCTTCACTTTCCCATGTATCCCAACGAGGAGGGTCAAATCCTAGCTCTGTCCAAAGTTTAATATTTCCTTCTTCTGAAAGTTTAGCATAAGCTAAAAATTCTTTCGCTAGTTCTGGGTCTTCTGCTTGGTTTGTTACAACAGTACCAGTTCCACCCATACCTGCTGAACGATCTCCGCCTTCTTCCCATGCTGGTAATGGACGGATTGCAATTTTACCTTCTAAGTCAGGCATGTTATCAAGAAATCTTCCCATGTACCATAGTGGTGCTAAAATAGAAGCTGCTCCACCTTCAGAGAAATAGCCATAAAACTCTTCCGATTGATTCATACCACCTGGAGTTAGTTCAGCAATTTCATGCTCATAAATAGCATCTTGCAAGAATTGTAATGTATCAATATTCGTTTGATTGTCTAAAATAACTTCGCCTTGATCATTAAACGCATCAGATTCCTGTTGAGAAATCATTGGCCACATATCCATCAACCAGTCCTCTGTTCCTACGTTCCACATTACAGAATCTGTATTTGCTACTACTTGTTCACCTGCTGCTACAAAGTCATCCCATGTTTGGATAGACTCAATATCAACTCCTGCTTCTTCCATGATTTCTGTATTATAGTACATTACTGTTGCACCTACATGAGTAGGAATTCCGTAGTAATTTCCATCTTGAGCATAGTTTTCAAAACGAGATGAGACAGCGTTTTCTAAAACTGGTTCAACATATTCATTCATTGGTTCTAACTGCACTTCACCTTGAAGGTAGTTAGAAAATTGACCAATCTCTATATCAGCAATGTCAGGTCCACCTTGTCCTGATTGAACTGCTAGCAATAAGTTGTTATGCATTTGTTCAAAAGGATATGTTTCTGCTGATAGTTTAATAGGTCGATCAGGGTTTTCCTCATTCCAACGTTCAGCTGCATCACTATACAAATCCATGTGTTGACCTACAAATGTCCAGAAAGTTATTTCAGTTGCATCTTCAAGATCTTCACCAACTACTGCTGTTTCCTCCGCTTCGCTAGCTGCGTCGTCGTCATCACCGCCGCCTCCGCAAGCAATTAATACCATTGACATAAGACCAATAATTAAGAATAATAGGCTTTTCTTCATAAAAAATCTCTACCCCCTGTACTATTTTAAAATGCACTTGAACTTGAATACACCGCTTACAAACCTGTAATCGCTTTCACCTCCAAAATTATACATTAAAAGTTTCCTTGCAATAACTGTAAGCGTATTCAGATGTTACAAAAAATTATGTTTAAAAACTTATATTAAAAAGTTAACACTTTTAGTACGTATATGTCAATGACTTTACATGTATTTATTTAAAACATATACGTATATGAGTATAATTAGGTCTATTTTCCTATTATCCACACAATGTTTTGACTTAACAAGAAACAATCGTTCTGGCAAGATGACCAACATAAAAAAAGCCGGCACCCCCTGTTTCCTGAGGGTAACCAACTTCTTTTAACATTCATGGACCTAACTGACTTAGAACGAATATTTAATTCTTTCCGTTTTTAACTGATTAATTAATAATAGACCCGTGCATCTATCTCTTAATTTATATGCCTGATTTAAGCTTTCCTCTACTAAATCGTCAGGAACGTTGAGCTCCTCAGGGCTGGCTGGCCCCCCTACACTTTTCAGTAACTCTCTTAAGAATATAGGTGTAGGCAGTTGTTCTATTTCATATTTTATCTTTTCCCAGTGAAGGTCCAACTTATCCTTATATATAGTTTGATTTTTCCTAATTGAACTTGTATCTAATTGTTTTGCAAAATCTTTATATAGTTCAGCTATTATTGTAGTTGTAACTCCTACTTTGGCGCCGTGAAGTAGTTGTTCTGCATTATTCTTTAATAAATCCATTTCCCAGAAATGTGATAGGTGATGTTCTCCCCCAGAAGCAGGCCTAGAGAAATCTAACACTAACATGACTAATCCTGATTCAATAAGTGATTGAATTAATATTTTCATTCCTGCTTCATCACCAGCAGCAATCTTATCAACATTATTCACACAACTCTCCAACGACCTTCTTGTCATATCTGCAGCAAGTTGATTATATGGTTCGCCACCAATCCAATCAGAAATCTTCCAATCTAATAATGACGTGTATTTCCCTAATATATCTCCAAAACCTGCAGCAGTCATTTCTTTTGGTGCACCCATTAAAATATTTAGATCAGCAAAAATAGCTACCGGTGAGGCGGTTTGAATCGTTTGCTTTACACCACGTAAAATTAACGGAGCACCTTTTGATGCAAAGCCATCCACAGAGGCTGCAGTTGGGATTGAAATGAATGGTATATTTAATTTATGACCAGCAAAACGAACCACATCATGAATCGTACCAGAACCAACAGCAAGCAAAACATCCGTACCACTTGGAGCCTCAACTAATAATTGAACTAAAGTCGCTTCATCCGCAATAACCTGACCATGTTTGGTTTGTGTTAATAAAATTGTTTCCACTTCATGGTTATCATCAGACAAGATTTGTTGCACATGCTTCCCAACCACTTTATAAGTGTTTTCATCTGCAACTATTACAATTTTTTGATATTGATTTGACTTTAAGTATGGTGCTATTTTATCAATTGCTTTTGTTTCTATTATTATTTCAGGGAGACTTATGTCCTTTGCCCCAACTTCTTTTGCAAGTTTATATACCTCTTCTAATTTGTCCATCTATATACCCTCCTCCGTTAAAGGAATGAGTCGATAGAGATTAACCCCCATCGACTCATTCATTATTCTTACTTATTTCGCAGCTAACGTAATAACTGACATAGGTGGTAAATCAATATCTAGCTGGCTTCCATTCACTTCAAAACTAGTGAATGCTTCTGGTTTTATGTTTTCAGGATTTTCAAATGTGTTCATTGCATTCATTTCACTTGCGGTAATAATCCTACCTGTCACATTTGATAAATCTATACCACGTAAATCTAATGCTAATGTAGCAGCATTGTCTTTATCTAGATTACATAGACTTATGTTTACTACACCATCTTTTTTAGACGCTGAAGCTGATACTTGTGGATATGTTTTATCTCCATACGCTAGGTTTCCTACATTTAAGTCTAACGATACTTTTTCTGCATCTTGGTGTACTTTGTACATTTCAAACACGTGATACGTTGGAGTAAGAAGCATTTTATCTTCTTCAGTAAGCACCATCGCTTGAATAACGTTTACCATTTGAGCTATATTAGCCATCACCACACGGTCACAGTTATCATGGAATATATTAAAAGTAACACCCGCAATTAATGCATCACGAATTGTATTTTGCTGATATAGAAAACCTGGATTCGTTCCTGGTTCTACTGCATACCACGCACCCCATTCGTCAACAATCATGCCAATGCGTTTTTCTGGGTCGTACTTATCCATTATTGTTCCATGTTTTTCAATTAACTCACCCATGTACATTGCTTTATACATAGACTCGTCCCACTCATCTGCACTAAAATTAGTTGCTGATCCTTTGTCCCAGAATCCACCTGGATGCACATAATAGTGTAGGCTAAGACCGTCCATAAGATGACTAGCTTCTCTCATAAGTACTTCTGTCCAATTATAGTCATCCACATTGGCTCCCCCAGCAATTCGATAAATCTTATTATCACCATAGTCACGTACATACGTTTGAAAACGACGATACAGGTCAGCATAGTATTCTGGGCGCATGTTACCACCACAACCCCAATTTTCATTTCCTACGCCAAAGTATTTTACTTTCCACGGTTCCTCACGTCCATTTTCTTTTCTCCAGTTTGCCATTGGCGATTCACCATTAAATGTCATATATTCTACCCATTCAGACATTTCCTGAACCGTTCCACTACCAACATTACCATTAATATATGGTTCTGTTTCTAGTAATTCACACAGCATCATGAATTCATGGGTACCAAAGTGGTTATTCTCAACAACACCACCCCAATGTGTATTCACCATACGCTTACGATTTTCACGAGGACCTACACCATCTTTCCAGTGATACTCGTCTGCGAAGCATCCACCAGGCCAGCGAAGAACAGGAATATCTAACTTTTTAAGTGCTCCTAATACATCGTTTCTAATTCCTTTAGTATTTGGAATTGCCGAATCCTCTCCAACCCATAATCCTTCATAAATACAACGACCTAAATGTTCAGCAAACTGACCATAAATATTTTTATTAATCGTACCTTGAGTAACATCAGCATTTACTACAACTTTATTTTTCTCCATTGTTACACCTCTTTTAGTTTTATAGAATATATATTAGTTCCCATTTTGCATTCTAGCTAGTCAATTTGACCAACACCGAAGCATGAGGGGAAAGTTCAAAATTTAGTTCCCCGGTGATTGGTGGTAGTTGTTTTTTCTCCCAAAGGTTTCTAACCTCTCTTTTATCACTGCATCCAAGCTGCTCAAGACTTACACCTACTGTTTTAACTTGATCTGACAAATTAAATAAAGCTACATAAACATTTCCAGATTCATCTTCAGCAGACCATACTACTTTATCATTTTCTCTATATACTTGATGTGCTCCAAAACTATATTTATGCATGTCAAGTACTTCTTCATTAGTTAATAAAGATTGAGTCCATCGATCATTATCACGTAGTTCCCCGCCAAACATAAGTGGCGAACGGAAAATGGACCATAACGTCATCATCGTTACCTGTTCATCCTTTGTAAACCTAGTATACCTATCACTAGCTCCACCATCTACTGAACGAATGCCTATATGCCCTAGCGGCAACATATCTGCATCTGGCCAATAACCTGGCCCTATATTCTTACTCCATTTGTAACAACGTTCAAACATGTTATATAACAATTCCCACAAATCCCAAAAGTCATCTGTCATTCGCCACATATTCGCATTTTCTTGGAATAGACTGGCCTGTTCTAACGGAGCAGGTCCAGGAGAAAGACTTAATACCATTTCTCGCCCACTGTTATCAATTGCTTTTCGAATCATTTTGATTTCTTCTGTGTGAGTACTATATAACTTGGAATCTGCGATGTCATCTACTTTAACAAAATCGACTCCCCATTCAGCATATAGCTTAAACAGAGAATTATAGTACTCTTGAGCGCCCTCTTTCGTATGATCAATTCCGTACATATCTGTGTTCCAAGGGCAAATTGAATTGGGTTTAGCTATATCTCTTGCTGTCACTTTTGTTCCAAGTATTTTAGTGTTTCGATGGACAGCTTGGCGTGGAATTCCTCTCATAATATGAATCCCAAATTTAAGTCCTAATTCATGTACATAATCAGCTAGGGGCTTAAATCCATTTCCATTTACCGATGAAGGAAACCTATTGGCAGTAGGAATTAGCCTTGAATACTCATCCATTTCTAATGGCACAAATGGTCTGTAAGCAGATGAAACAGCTCCAGCTTCTGACCATTGAATATCTACTACAACATAATCCCAGCCATATTGTTTTAAATACTCAGCCATATAATCCGCATTACCTCTTACTTCATCTTCTCTAACGGTAGCTCCATAACAGTCCCAACTGTTCCACCCCATTGGAGGTGTTTGTGCGTATTGATGGTGTTTCAATAACTATACACCCTTTCACTCTAGAAACGAGGTACCAAAATTGTTAGATTTATTTTAACGTTGGCACCCCACCTCACATACTTATAAACTAATTTTAAATTTTATTTATTTTTTGTTTTTTTCAAACGAATCATGTTCCAAGAGAATTTAGGAAGAATTCCCACTAATTTACCACCATCATTATAAGACTCTCCCTTATTATGTGGTTTCACTTGTTCATTTTGTAATGTATTAATAGCTTTAGCATCTTCATTTTCAAGCACTACATGTTCCACTACTTCAAAACCTTCAAATGAGCGAATGTCTATATCTACACTTAAAGTGTTTTCCAAATGACGATTTGTTGCGAAAATGACTAGTTCTTCTTTTTCTTCGTTATATACAACGGATGAATCTAGATAAGGTACATCAGTAAAATCTTTACTATCATACTTTGGAGAAGTTACAACTGGATTTAAAGCTACTCCTCTTCCATAAACAGAAGTGTAATAGTAAGGGTAGAAAATGGATTGTTTCCACACACCACCACCAGTTTCTGTCATGATCGGAGCAATTACATTTACTAATTGTGCCATTGCTGCCATTTTCACTCTGTCGGCATGACGTAGCATTGCATTTAAAAGGCTTCCAACAAGTAATGCATCTTCAAACGTATAGACGTCCTCTAATTGAGGCGGTGCAATTGACCATGGTTCAATTTCTTTATCTTGTTGATTTGAATGGAACCATACATTCCACTCATCAAAGCTTAGATTAATCGTTTTTTTGCTACGCTTTTTCGCTTTAATATAATCACATGTTGAAATTACTGTTTGAATAAAGTTTTCCATATCCATAGATTTTGCTAAGTAGTTCGCTGTATCATTACTACGGTTCCCGTAATATTGGTGTAACGAGATAAAATCCACATAATCATATGTGTGATCAAGTGTGGTTGCTTCCCACTCCGGGAATGTAGGCATATCTGAATTTGAACTTCCACAACTAACTAATTCAATCGATGGATCTACAAGACGCATCGCTTTAGCTGTTTCTGCAGCTAGTCGCCCATATTCATGAGCAGTTTTTTGTCCCACTTGCCACGGGCCATCCATTTCATTTCCTAAACACCAAGTTTTAATATTGTGTGGATCTTTGTATCCATGTTCTTTTCTCAAATCACTCCAATAGGTCCCTCCTGGGTGGTTGCAATATTCAAGTAGATTTCTAGCAGCATCAATCCCTCTAGTTCCCAAGTTCACCGCCATCATTACTTCAGTATTTGCTTTTTTAGCCCAATCCATAAATTCATTCGTACCTACCTGGTTCGTTTCAATTACACGCCAAGCTAATTCCAATCTGCGCGGACGATTTTCTTTAGGTCCAACTCCATCTTCCCAATTATAAGCAGATACCATATTCCCACCAGGATACCTTACTATTGGTACTTGCAGTTCTTTAACAAGGTCAATTACATCTTGTCGAAATCCATGTTCATCAGCTGTTGGGTGACCCGGTTCATAAACCCCACCATATACCGCTCTTCCTAAATGTTCGATAAATGACCCATATAATCGTGGATCAATCTCTGATATCACAAATTCCTTATCTAATGCCATCTTTGCTTTTGTTATTTGCTGAGCCATAAAACATCTCCCTTTCTATTAGTAGTTGAAATTATTAATCTCAAAAAACTTATTGTTACCAAAATCTCTCTTTCACACTTCCTTGTTCAACCTAAAATTTAAACGCTTTCATCATTATGACATTTTAGAATGTTTATTTCATAATGTTTAAACCAGATCATCAAGTTGAACGTACATATTACTTATAATGAGATGTTATTTAAAAATTGTACGTATATTCAGATTAGAAAAAAAAACAAAGCATGTCAAGCGTTATATATTATAAATTTATAATTGCCAATCAATATTAGATATTGTTTAGATTACACATTTAAACCCCCTTCGATTTTCAAGGGGGGTATGTTTATTATGTTATATTTTTATCTATATATACGTCTACATGCTTATCTTTTCACATAAACGCGAATGTACGACTCCATTTTCCACTGTCCCTACAATCGGTTACTTTCACCGCTTATATTCTTATTTTCTAGTGTTAACTTGAACATGATATTTCGATACGTTTTCCGCGTCCTACGAACACCTTCAAAAGCTCTTCCTACCTGTAGCCAATTAAGTCATTAAACTTCCGAATTGTGCATCAGTAGAGAATACTTAATACTATTTCACCATCTTTATTATTTGCTAGTCATTAAGATAGGCGTGGGGCGCCTGGCTCCCCCCCCCCCGACAAGCTTAAGACAAACATCTATGGGGTGGTCTTTACGACAAAGGTGTTTGCCTTAAGACTCGAGAGGTAATCGCTGTAGCTGGACATGGCACAAACTAATATTCAGTTCTCCACAGGACACTAAACCTATAACTTCCTATGCTAGAGCAAAATTAGTTTTATAATCTTTTTCGTTTCCTATAATAGATTCATCTAAAAGAATATCCATGGATATATTTTTTATTATTGGTATTATTATCAATTTCACCCAATTACTTTTAAGTATATTGTTGGTTAGTCCATAATTTTTTTGGTCAATAGTCTTTAAGTGTTCACCACCGATTTAACTTGCTGACCTACTTTCCCAGTAGAATTTCTAATGATTAATTCAGGTTCATAGACAATCGAACTTAATTTTCTATTACTATTTCCATTATTGTTTTTGACTAAATCTATAATTAAACGTGCCGCTTCTTCACCCATCTTATGCTTTGGATGGGTGACCGAAGTAAGTTTTACTTCCGATACTTCCGCTAAGATAGAGTTATCAAAACCGACAATAGAAAGATCTTTTGGTACCTGTAATCCTTTCATCCTTATTACATCCAACAGCTGTAACACTAGTTGGTCATTGTAACAAGTTAATGCAGTTGGAAAGTCTTTTCTTAAGGAAAGGGATTTTTCTAGTGCTCTAATTGGCGCTTTTGTATCACTTGTATTATAAGTAACAATGTTATTCGGGTTTATTGCAATGCCATTACTTCTGTGCGCTTTAATAAATCCCCTTAAACGTTGCACACCTTGTTTATCATCGGTTTTATAAATTCCCATTATGTCTTTATGGCCTAATTTAATTAAATGTTCTGTCTGAATGAATCCACCTTTTACATCATCTACTGTTATACTTAACGGTTCCAATTCTTCATAATAAGCATTTAACATAATATACGGAATATTCAGTCTTTCTAAGTTTAAGTAGTATGACAGATTAGGATTAGAGGACGCACTCCTTGTTGGTTCAATTATGACACCGTCATAATGTTGAGCTTGTATTGTTTCTAAAATTTTTCGCTCTTTATTATAATCATTTTGCGTATTAAAGATATTAACATGATACCCTTGCTTACTCAGAATCGCTTCTGCTCCTCTAATGATAGCAGGAAAAATATACTCTGAAATAAACGTTGTTATAATGGCAATACTTTTATTATATGAATTAAATGATTGTGCATTAAAATTTTGTACACGGTCCGCACAAAATGTACCCGCGCCTTGCTCTTTATACAGCCAACCCTCATTTACTAATTCACCTACTGCCAAACGAACAGTATGTCGACTAACATGAAATTGTTTCATCATTTCACTTTCGGAACTTACTTTTTGATGGGGGATTATAGTTCCTTCTATAATTTTAGACTTTATTAATTGCTTGATAAACTTGTATTTAGGTTCCACTATTTCTCACCTCTTTCATTATAAAATATAACTTTGATAATCAAGCAAAAACTTAACAGGGTTATATAGTACACTAAATAATGTCAACGTTTTCAAAAAATGTTTTATCGAGTAGTGAAATATACTTTTCTCGCAAACCCCAGCTAAACTCCTTTCCAAATGGGAGACGGCTAAACGCAGATTACAAAGGTTAACCAACTTCCATTTGGAAAAAAGCAGTTTAATTTAATTACTGATTACTCATTATTAACACAATTATATCTAAACTTATAAACATATACAATAACTTCTCTGAGTTCACTTCATTAGAAGTGAACTGTATATTGAGAAATGGTATTATTTTCATTTCAAGCAAATAATCACGCATTTATCCCTAATTGTCAGCCCCTCTACTCACTCAAAGGATTCTTTTTTTCAATTCTTTTTATACTCAACCAATTTATTCCTATACTTATCATCGTTACAAATAGCAAGGGTAACATTACCGTATATTGAACAGATAAAATACCTACTACTAAAAGCCACAATACCATTAGTATTGTTGTTATTGGCTGTGACATAGCTATTACAAATGATAGTTTAATGTAATTAAAAGTTTTCATTTCAAAGCGTGCATAAATAGGGAAAAAGTGTAGAACTGTAGCTGTGAACATAATTAAAATCATAAAAAGAAGTGAAAGGACAACTTTCCCAATAACTGATTGCGTGCCTAATAAAATATTGATATCAACATATAGAAATATACCAATAATCAAAAACAATAAGCCCACTAAGTTAGATGATACAAAACTTTCTTTATACACTGTCCAAAAACGTTTAAAAACACCGGATAATTCTTCACCCATCATTAATTTTCTCACAAGTATATTAACGGTAGCAGTCGCAGGCATAAAACCAAATAATCCTAACCCTATTAGTACAAAAAACACCCATAAAACATTTATATATATCAACTTGGTGATCTTATCAATCATGTTCATAATAGTTACAGCCCAATTTCCTTCCATACGATCTGCTCCTTTCATCTAAGTTGTAAATTTATTTTCTGCTAATATGATTCATGTTTTCCTATCTTTAAAGTCTTACCATGTCCCCCAAATATACAACTTCTCCACCAACTATTATAGTGGCGGAGAAGAATATAAACTCTTTAATCTGTCACTATTACCCTTTCACACCGGAAATTGCGATTGATTCAATAATTTGACGTTGGAAGATAAGAAATACAACTAACATTGGTAATAAGGCTATCATTGATGCCGCCATAATTAAAGGATAATCCGTTTGGATCGCATAGTTTGCGTTGAAGTTTGCAATAACCAATTGAATCGTTAACTTTTCTGGTGAATTCAAGTATATAATTGGCGCTAAATAATCATTCCATACACCCATAAACCAAAGAATCAGCTGTGCCGCTACTGCTGGTTTAATCAAAGGGAAGATAATTTTTGTGAACATTCCAAAGAATGATGAACCATCTATTTTAGCAGCCTCTATAACAGAATTCGGTATATTAATAAGATACTGTCGTAAGAAAAAGATCATAACTATGTTACCAAAGATAGGTGGAATAATTAAAGGTAGTAATGTATCTACCCAGCCCATTCCAGCAAACATGGAGAATTGCGGAATCATAAGGGACGGGTATGGAATCATCATTGCTGACAATAATAACAAAAATATTACATTTTTGTAAGCAAGTCTTAGCTTAGCAAAAGCAAATGCCGCTAGGCTTGATGAAAAAGTACCAACTAAACATACTGATAAAGATATAATTAAACTATTCTGGATACCAGTTAGTAATGGACCCGCTTCCCATATTTCGAGATACTTCCCCCAGTTAATATCTGCTGGTATCCAGACAGGCGGCAACGCAAAAACGTCAGATTTTTGTTTCAATGATGTCGAAAACATCCATAGTAATGGTGCAATCATAACAACTGCTCCTGCTGACAACGCAGCGAAAATCAACATATCGGCAATTTTTGTTCTTTTTTTATGCGACAACTAACTCACCTCAATTTCAAAATTTATATAAGACTAGTTGTTATACTCAATCGATTTCAAACGATGATCTATCGTTTAGCTTAAACTGAATAAGTGTAACAATAAATATAATTAAACCTAATACTACGGACATTGTAGATGCGTAACCCATTTGTAAGTTATTAAAAGCTTTTTGCCAAATATAGAATACAACAGTTGCTGAACTATATTCAGGACCACCTGTTGGCGTCATTATATTTACTTCTGTAAACATTTGCGCTCCACCAATAATGTTTGTGATAACTAAGAAAAACGTAACAGGCTTTACCATTGGCCAAGTAATATTCTTAAACCGTTGAAATGCATTTGCCCCATCTAATTCTGCAGCTTCATAGTAGATTCTAGGCACACTTTGAAGTGCAGCTAAATATAGTAACATGGAAAATCCTAAGCCTTTCCAAATTGCCATAATCATTAACGCTGGTTTAACTGTATCTTTGTTTTGCAACCAGTTAGGGCCATCGATTCCAATAACCGATAAAAATTGGTTTACTAACCCGTAATCCCCATTATAAGCCCATTGCCATAGCACTGATATTGCTGCTAGAGAGGAAATAACCGGAATATAATAGATTACTCGAAATGTTGTTGTTCCTGGAATTTTACGGTTAAGTCCCATCGCTAACATTAATGAAACTAATAAACCGATTGGTATCCCTACCATCATGAACAATGTATTAAATAGAGATCTTCCAAAATAATCATCTGTAAATAACTTAACGTAGTTATCTATACCAACAAAGTTCATAGAACCTAAACCATTCCAAGCTGTGAATGATGCATATATTGAGAAAAGAAATGGATATAAAGTGAATATTAAATACCCTATTAAAGGAGACAATATAAATATTAATGCTGCTCTTGATTCTTTTTTGTAAAAGTTTGATTTTTTCTTTTTTACTCTTTTAGAATTTTTACTCGCGTCTACGTTTGGTTGTAAGTTTTTATTCACTTCAACTTTTGCTGTTTCCATTCGGCTGTTCACCCCTGACTATTACATTAATATTAAATTTTTAAATAAAAACGAGAAATGATGCCAGCTCTTATAGTTATTTAAAAGAACGTAACATCATTCCCCGTAATGCCAACCATCTAGTTACTTAGTAATATTAAATTACTTTACTTAGCTTGCTCTTCTAATTGTCTTGCATTATCAAGAAACTCTTGCATTTTCGGTTGAATTTCTTTTACATATTCTGCAGCAGTTTTGTCACCGTCTAAAACGGGTTGAACATTGGTGAAGAAATAATCATACCACTCTGCATTGTACGTGTTATTAGCTGGTAATGCGTGACCATACTCTTCTACAATTTGTAAATACTCTTCTTTATTTTCAGGAGCCATTGTGTCATCTGCAGCCCATTCAGCAGCCATATCCTTTAAGTTTGGAATCTGAATTCTAGCATCAGAAAGTGCTTGTTGCCCTTCTTCAGAAGCAGTTAAATAATAAACTAGTTCAGTAGCCAAATCAGGATGCTCTGTGTTTTGTCCTACTGCAATTCCTAAAGAGCCAATCCATGCAGCTGATTCACCAGTTTTTCCTGCTGGATAAGGGATAACATCATACTCAAAATCTAACTCTGTATCAAACGTTGCTAAATCCCAAGGCGCTACTGGGAAGAAAGCTAACTGACCTTGCATCCATCTTTGATATGTGTCTAACGTTTGTGCATCTTCAATGGAAGGTGTTATTTCATACACATTTTGGTGATCTGCAAACCATTGTAATGCTTCTGCAAATTCTGGTGTATCAACGGTTACTTTTGTTTGAGTTTCATCAAGGAAATCTCCGCCGTTACTCCATACGAAAGGTTGTAATACCCAGTTCACGTTGAAGCCTGTACCATACTGATCAATTTTGCCATCTCCATCAGTATCTTTTGTTAACGCTTGGTTAGCTTTAATAAATTCATCCCAAGTCATAGGCGTATCTTTATCCGGTAATTCTAAACCTGCTTCTTCAAACATTGTTTTGTTATAACCTAGAGAAAAAGGACCAACATCTTTAGGCATTGCATAGATACTACCTTTACCTTGTGTTTCACCATCAAAACGATAAGTATCTACTCCAAATTTCCAGATATTATCTAGGTTAATATTTTCATTATTCTCTACGTACTCTGTTAAATCTAACAACACATTACTATGAACATAAGACCTTACAGTTCCAGGTTCTATATAGAATACGTCAGGTACTTGGTTACCTGTAATTGACGCTTTTAATTTTGTTGCATATTGATCAGCCGCTGTAACAATCATCTTAACAGTTACACCAGGATTTTCTTCTTCAAACTTGTCAATTGCTTTACCATAAGCTTCCTCTTCAGCTTCTCCACCTCTAAACATAAAGGTTAACTCTTTTTTTCCATCATCACTTTTACTTCCAGAAGCTTTTTCACTTCCACCGCCAGCACAAGCACTCAACAATAAAATAGAGATTAATAATAATGCAGTAACTATACGATAAGACTTCTTTTTCATTTCTTTTTCCTCCGTATCTTTAATTAAAATGAACTACATAACTAGCGCTAATTGCAAACCCTTACATGTTTCTCAAAAAAATAAGTGTTCCCCCTCTAAACTCGCTTGTGACAGAAGTGAAAACGCATACTTCATGTATTTAATATAATACACTTGTTCGGACGTGTCAATCACTTTTTTGTAGAAAAATGTCACTTATGAAAAGAATATTTTTTTCATTCATACGTACCTTTTCGTACAGGTTTTCACATCTATAAAAACTTATTATTTAATAGAGTTGATTCTACATTCTCAGATGGTAATGGTTTACTAAAGTAAAAACCTTGAATAAAGTCTACCTTGCATTCCTTTAAGAGTTCCATTTGTTCTTCAGTTTCAATTCCTTCTGCAATTACTTTTAATGACATAACATGAGACATGTTAACAATCGCCTCTACAATAGATCTATCCTTTATATCTGTTTCTACATCATCTATAAATGTTTTATCTATTTTTACCATTTGAATTGGAAAATTTTTCAGTAATGAGAGTGATGAATAACCCGTACCAAAGTCATCCATGACTATTCCTACTCCTAGCTTTATTATTTCGTTAAACACTTTTGAATGGTGCACGATATCATTTAACATTGCGCTTTCAGTAATTTCCAAACAAAGATTATCATGATTGATTTTAGTTTCCTTCAAGATATTCTTTAGTTTTTCTAGGAAATTTGGATGATTTAATTGTCGAGGTGAGATATTTACAAAAACCTTATGATTTTCCCCTTTGTCACTCCATTTTTTATTGAATAAACAAGCTTGATAAAGAACCCATTCTCCAATTGGGGTTATTAATCCCGTTTCTTCAGCTACAGGGATAAAATCAAATGGTTTTACAACTCCCAAGTCTTTAGAGTTCCATCTTAATAGTGCTTCAAACCCTAATATTTCTTCTGATTTTAAATTTAATATTGGTTGATAATAAATCGAGAATTCATTTCTTTCTAACGCCTTTCTCAACTGGTTTTCCATATATAAGTGCTCTGAATGGTAACTTATAATTTCATCACAGTACACTTGCAGGCGATTTCTTCCAGTAGTTTTTGCTCTGTACATCGCGATATCTGCATGTAACATCATTGTTTCTGCATCCGAACAATCATCAGGATAAACACTTAATCCAATGCTACTAGATACATGATATTCTATAGCACCATCTATAAAAGGATAACTTAGGGTAGATACCAGTATTTCACCAAAATTGTATGGCTCTTTCACTTCATCAAAATCCGGTATCGCAATCACAAACTCATCTCCACCTATTCTGGCAATTAAATAGTCTTGACTTGCAATAGTTTGAACTCGCTCTGCTACGGATTTTAATAACCTATCTCCTGCTTGGTGCCCAAAGTTATCATTAATAACTTTAAAACGATCGAGATCAAATAACAAAAGAGCTACTTTGTTTGTTTTTCTGTCTGCTCTTTTTAACATTAAAATTAACTGCTCCTCAAAATACACACGATTAGATAAACCTGTTAACGCATCCTGATACGCAAGTTCATTGATACGTTGTTCTGATTTTTTTCGTTTAGAGATGTCCATAATTGACCCAAGCATTTGCACAATTTCACCATGTGGATCTTTTATGGCTTGTCCAGTAATATAACACCACGTGTAATTTCCATTAAATTGGGATAACCTGCATTCCACTTCGAAACTCTTGCCATGATTTACATGATTATAATAACTATTCTCGACTGCAATCCAATCATAGTGGTGAACTTTCTCCATAGCCTTGGATATGGACACTTCTAATACAACATCTGAGTATCCTAGTTTCTTATTTATTCCACCACGACTTTTGATTTTTTTAGTTGTAAAATCCAAATCCCATATCCCGTCGTACATAATATGCGAAATAATTTCAAGTTGGTGTGAATACGTATTTAATTCCTTGTTCATAGCATTCCGATGGAGTGATGATGCAAAAAAATTCACTAATTGATAGGTAGTATTTAACGGGGTTAACTGTTTTGCAACATCTTCTAAACCAACAAAAGCCATTACACCCAATTCATTACCTTCTTGTATTATTGGAATAATAATGATTACATTTTCATTTTGCATAAAAGATTCGTCAAAGAGAATATCTTTGGGTGGAAATTGATTTGGATAACACTTATCCATTTGTGTAACCACCGGCGTTTCTTTATCTACTTCTAATACATATTTTTTTATATCAAGAACTTGTCTGTTGTTTTCACCTAATAACCCAAACACCCCTCTTCTAAATGGGGTGTGGATTATCCAACTCATGTCGATAATATCTTTATAATCTGACGATTGCATCAACTGCCCTAAATTAAAATTTCGTGCAACCATATTGCTTAGATAGTTGACAGATTCAGATTGGTCAACATTACTATTTTCAAGTCCTATATCATTACATCCACAACTTTTTCGGTATACCGGATGTGTAGAAATAATTGTCGACAATTTACTTTTAAAATCGTGTACCAATGTCGTTACTGCTCGTTCCCCTATTTCACTGACTGGGAGATGTATTGTAGACAACGATGGGTTGTTTAATTTAGCATTAGGACTGTCATCGAAACCTATTATCGCTATATCTTCCGGTACACTTATATTATTTTGTTTAAAATAATGGGTTAACTCGACTGCTATGCTATCATTCACACAAACAATGGCGGTGCATCGCAGTTTATTATCGATTATTTTTTGAGCAATGTCGTTAATCTCTAATTCTAACGTATTATAAAACCATGTATCCTGAAATTCTATTTGGTTATCTTTTAATTGTTCAAGATAGCCTTCAAAACGTTCTCTTGCATCATAAAAATAGTTATCACCAACATAGGCAATTCTTTGATGCCCATGGTCGATTAAGTGCGCCACTGCATTTTTCATCATTTTTTTATTATTAATTGAAATAGCATTGTCACAGTCTAATAAAGTATTAATTCCCACAACTGGTTTACCTTGCGTTTTGAGCTTATCAATGTATTTTTGATCTACGGCATCCATGATAACAATCCAGCTATCGACATAATCCAGAGCAAATGCATTTGAATAATAATTTGCAGATGTTCCTACTACAACTACTTTCACATCATACTCTCTTGCTTGTTTCGAGATACCTGTTAATAGGTTACCATAATAAAAACCATCTAATATAGGTGTTAGAACACCTATAACTTTAACTTCCAAAGATATCCCTCCTCATGCTTTTGAGTAGTAATTATTTACTTTTGTAATTTTTCTTCTTCATGACGTTGTCTAAACGTAAGCATCTTATTCCAAAACCATTAGTAAAACTAACAAAAGGGATAGCTAGTTACTATTCTAACTAACTATCCTAATTTTCTTTCATATAGATAACCTTTTAAATTCTGAATTTTCCAATTATATCCTTTAGTTTAATAGATAACTTGTTTAGTTCAGTTGAATTACCTGAAACTTCTTCCATCGAAGCACTTGTTTGTTCCGTTGTGGCAGAAGCTTCTTCTACACCCGCAGCTGACTCTTCAGATATGGATGCCACTTCTTGTAACGTAGCATTCATTTCTTGGCTTCTTGCAGTGATATTAAGTAAATTGTTTGTTACATTTTCTATAGTTTCTACCATACTATTTATTGCATGATCTATATCAGTGAAAGTTTCACCCGTTGCTTTAATTTGACTGGTACCTTCTTTGACTTCGTTATATCCACTTTGCAGAGACTCTGTTACAACACTTGACTCTGTTTTAATGTTTTGAACAATAGTTGTAATATCTTTCACCGATACTCCAACTTGCTCTGCCAACTTACGAACTTCATCTGCTACAACAGCAAATCCTTTGCCATGCTCTCCAGCACGAGCAGCTTCTATTGCCGCATTTAATGCCAATAAATTCGTTTGGTCCGATATATCTTTTATAACAGATACTAATTTAGTTATTTCCTGAGACTTAGCATCAAGCCCTTGTACTTTCTGAACAGCATCCTTTACAATTTGATCGATTTTTCCCATTTGTGTTATTGATAAATTCATTAAGTTAGAACCATTCTTTGTCATTCCCAAGACTGTATTAGATGATTGACGAATAAGTCCACCATTTTCATTTGCTTCACTCACCATTTCACTAAACGTACCCATAGCCACAGAAAATTCACTGATATGATTAGCTTGTGATTCCGTACCGGTCGCCAATTCCGCCATTGTAGAAGCAACTTGTTCAGAACCTAACTTTACTTCATTGGCTGAATGTGAGAGTTTTTCACTTTGACTATTTACTGTTTCTGAAACGTTAACTATATTTTGAATCATTGTTCTTAAATTCGAACCCATAACATTAATTGCAGTTGCTATACGACCAATTTCATCTTTACCTTGGTAATCTATTGATTGGATAGAAAGATCACCGTCCGCTATCTTATCACTGACCTCAACAACCTTTTTAAGATTGCGAGATACTTTCCTGCTAATGAAAAATACAAGAACACTACCTACTACTATCGATACAATCATTGATATGGTTAATGCAAAAAAGGTTAATTGTTGACTTTCTTTCACTTCTTCAACCGCTAATTGACTTTCATCATTCACAATATCACGAAGTATATCTAAAATAACAACCGTCTCTAATTGAAGACCGTCCACTTCTTGAGCTGTCCTTTTTGCTGTGACAAAGTCTCCATTTTCTACAGCTGGAATAATATCTTGCGTGAACCTCTCATCAATTAGTTGATTGTTATTAACTACCTGAGTTAGTAATTCTTTTTGTTCCGGGGTATCCATTTCAGGCTCTAATTTATCTATTAGCAAATTATATTGCTGACGTCGGTCATTATATTCTGTTACATAAGACTGCGTAGAATAATGGACGTAATTCGCAATACGAAGCCCCATCGTTTGTGTTAGCGTATTTACTTCAGAAATATCTAAAGCTCGATCAGACCTTCTATCTAATGCATCAACATTTTCTCCTATACCAGCGATTAGACTCGCTACTATTGCAGTAGAAATACCAAATAATATAAAGACAATTGTTAAAGCAACACCAAATTTTTTACCGATATTAAAATTATTAAACATCCCATTTTTCACACCATTTCTTTTTCTAGGCTTGTTTGAAAAATGAGTGATATTCTTAAAAAACTGTTTCAAATTAACCCCTCCTCCAATTTACACTTGTATGTATAACTCTTATCACACTCATGTTATCGCTTTCATTAATTTGGTGATTTTGCCCATAAAGACAGTGTTAACCCACTCCCCTCAATTAATTTCAATATATCCATTTAACTTCATTAGATTGATGAAACGTAGAACTTTAGTCCTTGTTTAGTGGAGAAATCTACATATTTCATCATTAATCTAATTCATTTTAACCATGTATATATAA
The DNA here is from genome assembly GCF_030282825.1 of Aquibacillus rhizosphaerae. GTDB lineage: Bacteria > Bacillota > Bacilli > Bacillales > Amphibacillaceae > Aquibacillus_C > Aquibacillus_C rhizosphaerae. The sequence goes on along the minus strand of NZ_JASTZU010000003.1, from coordinate 9,866 downwards.
TAGCTTATATTTATACTAAATTTCAACTAAAATCGACAATATGTACGTACATTTTTATTTATTTAAATTTAATATTTATCAATCAATTTTTGCAAACCTCACAAACGTTCAAAATACTCGCTTAAGAATGGAATTTAAGACAAACATCTATCCGATAAAAATGTTTGCCTCGGATAGGCGCTGAAGCTAGATGCGGCACAAGCATCTTTCCTGCCATTAAAAAAACGATATGAAATCCATCTACAGATAGATTCATATCGTTCTTATTTTTAAGTAAGTTACTTGTTCTTTAGTTCTGCAGTGGAGCTTCGAACAATCAATTTTGGTTCAAATACAACTGATTCAACTTTTTCCTCCACTTTTCTTTGATTACCAATATTCGTGTTAATCAAATCAAGAATTACTTTTCCTGCCATTTTACCCATCTCACTTTGAGGATGCTCGACGGTTGTCAGTTTAACTTCAGAAACTTTCGCTAAAAATGAATCATCGAAGCCAACAACAGAAATATCATCTGGCACTTGCATATTTTTGTCCCTGAGAACATCCAATAACTTTATCGCTAGCTCGTCATTATAACAAACCATTGCAGTTGGTTTGTTTACATTGGACTTATCTAAATAACTACTTAACTCTTGTATCGGCCTTGTTGCTTTTTCAGTAGATTTATAAGTGACAATATTGTTTGGATTTATCGGAATATTATAAGCACGATGTGCCTTTAAATATCCTTTCATACGTTTGGTACCTTGAATATCATCCGACTTAAAAAAACCGATTATATTTTCATGACCTAACTTAATAAGGTGTTCTGTTTGAAGATAACCGCCTTTTTCATCATCTAAGACTATACTAAGTGGTTCTAACTCATCATAGTAAGCATTTATCATGATATACGGTATGTTTTGACGTTCTAGATTTAAGTAATAATTTATATTTGGATTTGTTAAGGCACTCTTAGTAGGTTCTATAATCACACCATCAAAGTGTTGCGTTAATATTTTTTCTAAAAAGCGCTTTTCATTATCATGGTCATTATTCGTACTAAACAAACTAACATGATAGCCTTGCTCACTTAGGTAAGATTCAGCACCTCTAATTATCGAGGGGAAAATATAATCAGAAATATGCGTAGTAATAATTGCTATGTTTTTTTGCGGCATTCCATTTGCTTTATTTTCTTCCTTCGATCTATCTGCACAGAAAGTCCCTGCCCCTTGTTCCCTATATAACCAACCTTGATTGACAAGATCACCGATAGCAAGACGAACAGTATGACGACTAACCTCGAATTGTTTCATTAATTCACTTTCCGAACTTATTTTCTGGTGGGGTTGAAAGGAACCATCCAGTATTTTAGACTTTATAGCTTGCTTTACAATATTGTATTTTGTTTCCATACTATCACCTCGGGTATAATCTCTTGCCTACATATAGGTATAAGTTCAACTATAATATTATAGCATTCATGTACGGAATTAGTAACTACTATAATACGTAAGTTTATCAACGATAGAAACCTGTTTTATTTTTGACTCCATATACACTCGATAGAAAAATAACGCAGAGATTTACATTGTAAATCTCTGCGTAACTGTTAACGCCAGATTGCTTCATTCCATTTTAGTTCATTTCTGAACTGTCTAACGTTTGTATCTTTATCAATGACAACACATTCTATCTTAGCCATATCCGCAAAGTCATATAGCTGCTCCGTTGTTACTTCTAATGAGAATACAGTATGGTGTGCACCACCAGCATAAATCCACGCTTCTGTTCCTTCACTTAATGAAGGTTGCGGTTTCCACAATACTTTAGCAACTGGAAGGTTAGGTGTTTCGATTGTTGGTTGTTCTGCTTTCACTTCGTTTATAACAAGACGATATCTTCCACCCATTTCCACAAGGGAAGCATTAAGACCATCTCCACCTTTACCATCAAAGACTAAACGTGCCGGATCTTCTTTACCACCAATTCCAAGAGGGTTGACAACAATTTTTGGTTTAGTCGCTGACACAGTTGGACAAATCTCCAGCATATGCGAACCAAGAACCATTTCGTTTCCAGGCTCTAAATGGTACGTATAATCCTCCATAAACGAAGTACTCTTATTACCAGAAACTATTTTCATGAAACGTAATAGTGCAGCAGTTCTCCAATCACCCTCACCAGCAAAACCGTATCCTTCAGCCATCAAGCGTTGCGCTGCAAGTCCTGGTAATTGTTTCATGCCATGCAAGTCTTCGAAGTTAGTTGTGAATGCACTGTAGTTTCCTTTTGATAAAAATGATTTAAGTCCTAATTCTATCCGTCCTTGCTCTAAAATAGAATCTCTCACTGCACCAGGTTCACTAGCTTCGGCTGGTAAATCATATAATTCATTATATTCCTTATACAGGTTATCCAGTTGCTCATCGGTAACTTTACTCATCTCTTCTACAAGGTCACCTATTCCGTAATAATCAACAACCCAACCAAATTTGATTTGTGCTTCTACTTTGTCTCCGTCTGTTACAGCAACATTTCTCATATTGTCACCAAAACGAGCTACTCTTATGTTAGAACCTTCTGTTACAGCTACAGCAGTACGCATCCAGTCCGATAGTTTTGTTGTTACTTCTTTATTTGTCCAGTGCCCAACAATTACCTTACGTGATATATTCATACGAGTACCGATAAATCCATATTCTCTGTCACCGTGAGCCGCTTGGTTCAGGTTCATAAAATCCATATCAATATCGCTCCATGGAATATCACGGTTGAATTGTGTATGCAAGTGCAATAATGGCTTTTGAAGGGAAGCTAAACCAGCTATCCACATTTTTGCAGGTGAAAATGTATGCATCCACGTTATTAACCCAGCACAATTCTCATCATTATTAGCATCTAAACTTAACTGCTTAATTTCAGTTGCAGTTTTTAGCACAGATTTGAATACAACCTTGAATGGAAGTTCACCTTTTTCGTTTAATCCCTCTACAACTTGTTTTGAATTGTTTTCTACTTCCTTTAATGCATCGTCACCATATAGGTTTTGACTACCTGTAACAAACCAAAATTCGTAATCTCTTGTCTTTAACATTGCGTTTCCTCCTAGATAAATTGAATAATAAGTTCATTTTTATTTTGCTTCTGAACGGATAAATTTCAGTCGTTTCATAACATCATTTTCTCCACGTCCAAAATAGTCATGCAGTCTTGAATACTCTTGGTATAACTTTTCATAAATAGCTACATTCTCTGGTATTGGTGTAATCGCTTCATCTTTAATTCGTGCCATTTTACCAGCGGCATCTACAATAGAATCATACCCACCTTTATCAGCACCAGCTGCCACAGCTCCAAACATCGCAGCACCTAAAGCAGGTGTTTGTGTTGAAGCAGCAATTTTAATTGTTCGATTTGTAACATCGGCATATATTTGCATCAATAATTTGTTTTTCTGAGGTAAACCACCACATGCATATAATTCATCTACGGCTACTCCATTATCTTGGAATGCATCAATTATTTTTCTAGTACCAAATGCTGTTGCCTCTAATAGAGTACGGTAAATTTCTTCAGGCTTCGTTTGTAATGTCGCACCAATCAGAAGTCCGCTTAATTCTGTATCTACTAATACAGATCGATTACCATTCCACCAGTCTAAAGCTAACAGTCCTGTTTCACCAGGCTTATACTCTGAAGCCTTTTGTTCTAACCACTGGTGTTCATTCACTTCTTCTTTATTTGCCGCTTCTAATACATATGCTGGTACAGCTTGTTTTACAAACCATGCAAAGATATCTCCTACAGCTGTTTGTCCAGCTTCATATCCATAAAACCCAGGTATGATTCCATCTTCTACAACACCACACATGCCCTCAACCTGTTTTTCTTCAGTTCCTAGTAACATGTGGCAAATAGATGTACCCATTGACATTACTAGTTTACCAGGTGATGTTACTCCCATTGCAGGCACAGCCGCATGTGCATCTACATTTCCAACAGCTACTGCAGTCCCAATGTTTAACCCGGTAAGCTTTGCAATCTCTTCTGTTAACTCACCAGCTTTTGATCCTAAAGGTAGAACTTCTCCACGTAATTTTGTTGCCGTTAAATCTTCTAAACGTGGATCTAGTGCTTTAAAGAATTCTTTGCTTGGATAGCCTTCTTGCTTGTGCCAAAACGCTTTATAACCTGCAGCACAACTGTTACGAACAAAATCACTAGTCATTTTTGATATAAGCCAATCTGTCGCTTCAACAAACCTATCCGCTGCGTCGTATACCTCTGGTGCTTCATTGAGGACTTGCCATACTTTTGCAATCATCCACTCGGAAGATATCTTCCCACCATAGCGGGATAGAAATTTCTCTCCTCGCTTTTCGGCAATTTTAGTTAATTTATTTGCTTCACCTTGTGCTGCATGGTGTTTCCAAAGCTTTGGCCAAGCATTGGGATTATCTTTCCACTTTGGATCGAACATTAATGGTTCTCCGTCCCTATCCACTGGAAGCATCGTACATGCAGTAAAGTCAATTCCCACACCAATAATATCACTAGGATCTATCCCAGATTCCTTGAGTACTGCTGGTATAGAATATTTTAATACATCTATATAATCTGCAGGGTGTTCTAAAGCCCAATCAAATCCAATCTCTATACCTGACTCCGGTAATTTATCAACAATTACCCCATGCGAATAAGGTGTAACGTGATCTGCTATTTCCCTGCCATCTGCTAAGGATACTAATACTGCTCTACCAGATTCAGTTCCATAATCTACACCAATCGCATACTTTTTTACCACTTATAGTACCTCCTTATTACTTCTGGCCGTAATAAGCATTTGAACCATGTTTTCTCAAATAGTGTTTATCTAATAGCTCTTGGTCCATTGGAGGTGCATCTGGGTTAATTTGGTATGTCCGTAATGCCATTTTAGCTACTTCTTCTACAACTACGGCATTATGGACCGCCTCATTAGCATCTTTACCCCAATTAAACGGTGCATGGCTATGAACTAAAACACTCGGAATTTCAAGTGGGTTAATTTCTTTAAAGGTTTCTACGATGACATTACCTGTCTCTAGCTCGTATTCACCTTTAATTTCTTGTTCTGTCATTCTTCTTGTACAAGGAATTGACCCATAAAAATAGTCGGCTTGGGTCGTTCCGAGTGCAGGTATAGGTTTACCTGCTTGAGCCCAACTAGTTGCCCATGGTGAATGCGTATGCACAACCCCACCAATACCAGGGAAATTTTTATATAATATTAGGTGGGTAGGTGTATCAGAGGAAGGTTTTAGTTTCCCTTCAACAATTTCCCCATCCAAATTCAACACAACTAAATCTTCCACAGAGAGATCCTCATAAGGAACTCCACTTGGCTTAATTACAACTAGTCCAGAATCTTTGTCGAAACCGCTTACATTACCCCAGGTAAATGTTACTAATCCATACTTAGGTAAGGCCAGATTAGCCTCTAAAACTTGTTGTTTTAAATTTTCTAACAAATCTATCAACGCCTTTCCATATACTTTTTAAAAACACTATTCTTGTACGTATATTTTCATTCTTAGTTTTTATAGTAATATAATTCGTACGTACAATCAATACATAAGTATATAATTTTTAAAAAATTACACTATTTTCTAAAGAAACTGTAATATATTAAGGTTTTTAAAAGATTATTTTTTTATAAGATATATTCTTTTCCATATTAATATTATTTTTAATTCTATATTCCATACAACTATATGCTACCTTTTTGACAAAATTCATTTATTTTTTATTATTGATAATAAACAAGTTTGACTATTTTACATCAAAAAACCTCAATACAATGACTAATGTATTAAGGTTCTAATTTAAGATTTATTCTGCTGTCTTTTTATGGTGTTTTTCCCACTTAGGTATAAACCGATCTTCTTCCATCTTTTCATAAAAAGTATCTAAGTGTCCTTTTATTTTAGTTGCATCTTCTTCAGTTAAAACACCAAATTCTAAGTACTTGTTGATAATCCCTTTTCTTTGATTAACAAGGTCTTCATACAACACTTTTAATTCCTCTGTCTGTTCATCTGTTAATTTTACCTCTTTATATTTTGGTGTTTTGCCATGGTCATGTTCAGCACTTATCGAAATAGTACTTAACCCTATAAAAGATAAAGAAAGAACAGCAATTAGAATGAATGAAGTTAATTTTCTCATTTACTCATCTCCTTTTCCGAATTTCAATTTAATTTCTGCAATCGGAAAGGATTCTATACATGACTTGCTATTTAATTTTCATCAATAAGGTTGACTACTGTTCTTCCCAACGATTTACCTTCTAATATGTTATTTAATGATGTGGACAGCTCTTCTAAGTGTATTTCTTTCGTTAAGCTACCCATGTTTTCCGGTTTTAAATCATTCGCCATGCGGTCCCAAATCTTTTTTCTTATATTCATTGGACAATAGACAGAATCAATACCAATTAAACTTACACCTCGTAAAATGAAGGGGAATACAGTTGTTGGAACTGATGTACCTCCAGTTAAACCACTAACAGCAACAGAACCACCATAGTTAATTTTGCTTAACATCGATGCCAATGTCTGTCCTCCTACGGGGTCAACCGCTGCAGCCCAATGTTGTTTAGCCAGCGCTGGGACCTTTTCTTCATAAACATCTTCTCGTGTAATCACATTTGTTGCACCTAGTTGTTTTAAAAAGTCCATTGAAGATAGCTTCCCCGTGCTAGCAGTCACTTGATAGCCTAGTTTGTTTAGCATTGCAATAGCTAAAGTCCCTACTCCTCCAGTAGCACCTGTAACGAGTACATTTCCTTTATTAGGTGTTACTCCATTTTCTTCTAAACGTTGAATTGATAAAGCTGCAGTAAAACCAGCAGTTCCATATACCATCGCTTCTTTTAATGTGAGTCCCTCAGGCAAGGGAACAATCCAATCAGCTGGAATGCTTGCGTATTCACTAAATCCACCAAAATGCGATACTCCTATTTCATAACTTGTTGCGATAACCTTGTCACCTTTATTAAATCTATCGTCATTTGACTCTTCTACTACCCCTGCCAAATCAATCCCTGGGACAAACGGGTATTGTTTTACGATGGTACTTTTGGGAGTGCTCGCTAAACCATCTTTATAATTTACACTTGAGTAGTGCACACGGATGAGTACATCCGATGTCGGTAATTCTGGTAACGTCATCTTTTCAATTTGAGAGGTAAACTCGTTATCCTGTTGGCGTAGTTTGAATGCTTTAAATGTTTCGACCATTATTATAATTCTCCTTTTACTTTTTTATAAAATAAATACGTAGCGCACCAATCGATGCGTTACGTATCAATATGAAATTTCACAAACTCATGTTGATAGATTGTTTTGAAATCATCATTTTCTTTTAAATTTGTATATAGATCTTCGGGAGAATACCATAAATAATCATTATCCAACTTATAATCTGCCCCTAGTGAATAACTTAACCAAATAAGTTTAGAACAGTAAATATATTCCCAAGGATCTTCAAGAGATTGAGTTAGTTTAAAGGAAAACACCGGTTTTTTTTCTCCTTTTTCTAACTTTTGCTGATAAGCAGCTAAATACTCTTTTGCATAACTTGCTGCAGATTCACCTAATTCCGAAGATACTGGTCTAAATTGCGCATGTTCAGGATGCTTATCCAGAAACTGCTGAATTGTATCTTTTCTTATTGCTGGATGACCACCCGGTGATTCAATTACATTGTGTTCATCCACTACAATTGCGGAGTGGCCCATATAGCCCGTCAAGGCTTGAAATACATTGTCACTTGCAACCAAAACATCTCCTGCCTTAAAATCCCTTCCCCTAGTGCCAGAAGTTCCTAATACATACTGTTCTCCAATTGGTACATTCATTTGATTATTAAGGCTGAATCCAACTACCATCAAGTGTTTATGTTTTTTTTCTAATGTAACATAAAAATTATCTCCACGATAATATACCGCCACCAACTGACCATCTAAATACAAACAGATGTGATGAAAAGCTATTTTGGATACTTGTTGAACATTAATACAATCTTTGTTTTGTATTACCTTAAAGTGTTTTATCATTGTTTATCACCGCCTATCTACAATTTATTCAAGGGTGGCGATAAACGTTAATGTGTGGTTTGTCTAATATTATACATACAATCTAAACCCACTTCTGTTAAGAAGTTCACAATTAACATTAATTAAGAATAAAAGCGACGGGAGTCCTAGTCCCACTTTTAATTTTATCATTTCTCAGAATATGAAATAAAGCAGGTGATTTAAAATCACCTGCTTTATTACTTACTTTCTATCTTTAAGAAGCCTTTGCTTCTGCAGTATAAGTTGGGTATTGTTTATCTCTCTTCGCCCATTTAACAAGTAGATATACTAATGGGGTATCCACAGCAGCTACAATTAATTTAAATACGTATTGTGTCACAATCATACCAAGTAGTACTTGCATTGGCACAGACCCAACAAAAGCTATAGTAATAAAAATGGTTGTGTCTATAAGTTGACTTGACATTGTCGATAAATTATTGCGCAACCATAGCTTTTTTTCACCATGTTTCTTTTTCAAGCGATGAAATATAGAAACATCCAAATTTTGGCTTATGACATACGCCACTAGACTGGCTAACATTACTCGAAAACTTCCTCCAAGAATCGCAGAAAATTCTGTTTGTAAACCAAAGGCAGGCGCTGCTGGTAATTGAATAGCAACAAATATGAAAACTAATGCAACGACCTGTGTAAAGAAACCAGCCTGTACTGTTTTACGTGCTGCATCTTTCCCATAAACTTCACTTATTACATCTGTTAGTAAATACGTTACAACATAAACCACTGCCGCAGCAGGCAACATATACTCGCCTACACTAAACAATTTTACACCTAATATATTGGATAAAACTAATAGTCCCACAAATAGCGCATTTAAATAAATAAACAATTCATCTTCTCCTCTTCTGTAGAGGCTTCAAAGCTAACCCTCATTAGCGATTATCAATCTTTTCAGGATACATATCGTGATTCATTAATCTGTGATCTGCTATTTGTTCAAATTTAGTACCAGGCTTTCCATAATTGCAATAAGGATCAATAGAAATACCACCCCTTGGCGTAAACTTACCCCACACTTCAATGTAGCGTGGATCCATGAGGTTTATCAAATCATTCATAATAATATTCATACTATCTTCATGAAAGTCACCATGATTACGAAAACTAAATAAATATAATTTTAATGATTTACTTTCCACCATTTTTTCATCTGGAATATAACTTATATATACACTCCCAAAGTCCGGTTGCATTGTTTTTGGACAAAGTGTTGTGAATTCAGGACAGTTGAATTTGACGAAATAATCACGGTTAGGGTGTTTATTATCAAAAGCTTCTAGCACTTCAGGAGTGTAATCAAAGGCATAAATTGTTCCTTGACTCCCGAGCAAAGATAGCTCTGTTAAATCTTCATCTTCTCTACCAGTCATTGTTGTCTACCTCCTCGTTGTTCTACTATTATTACAATCAAAAAAAGCCATTCCCTAAGGGACATGGCTATGATCACATCATATGTCCTTAGTTTTTTATAGAGGGTTTGTAGCTAAGAACCTCTCCCGTTTCTAACGGAATGATATATAATTACTCGATTTATTATATAGACGTGTATTATATCTGTCAACATTCATTTATATCTCCGTTAAACAATTAATTTCATCGTTGAACAAAACCTATTTTTAAACTGATGCTTCTACGAAGTTAATATAAAGTACGCAATAGAGCACTGGCCTCGCTCCTCAAGCAAAATTGGCTCCCTTTCCGCAGGCACGGCTTCAGCTAACTCAGAATAAAACCG
>NZ_JASTZU010000002.1 GCF_030282825.1 Aquibacillus rhizosphaerae | reverse complement strand
TTTCCCCATGAAAAACACCTCCGATTTTAGTACTTGTCTTAAGTGTACCATTTCCGAAGGTGTTTTATATTGTCTCACTAATTTATGTTAGTCCAGATTGGTACACCAATCATTCCCTCTTTTTTGTCCAGGAAATAACAAAATCACTAGATGTGTATAGCATATAGAAACAGCTACGGCCACTTTACCGCTATCCCAGTCAAATCACTTTGTGTGGGCACGCCTAGGCTTCTTTTAATTGCCTTAGGTTAGCATAAAGGAACGCTACATTGAAAGTCATCGCATAAATAAGTTTTTTTCTTGTTTCGAAGGTGCCCCGAGTTCTTCCTACTTTGTGAAGATGTAAGCTTTTAAACATTATCTATTTCATTATTTTAGTAACGAATTATTAATTACCTCTATTTCTTTGTATGCAACTAATTTCATATGTTCATACTAGACTTAGGAAAAAGAAAGGAGCGTTTTATTATGTCAGATAAGGATAATACAACGAAGAAAGATCAAGGAGAAGATCAATCAAATCCATCATCTTTGGTGCAAAAAATTCAACAGTTGGGTCAATCATCAGTTCCAACTGCGCCAGATTCCAATATTCATGTTTTACCTATCATTGGACAAGTGGAAGGTCATATCCAGCTTCCACCACAAAATAAGACAACAAAATATGAGCATTTAATTCCTCAGATTATTGCTGTGGAACAAAATCCAAAAATAGAAGGTTTGATTGTGATTTTAAATACAGTAGGGGGCGATGTAGAAGCTGGTTTAGCTCTTTCAGAAATGTTAGCATCTATTTCAAAACCTACCGTTTCGATTGTTCTTGGTGGTGGACACTCGATTGGTGTTCCGATAGCAGTATCGGCTGATTATTCTTTCATCGCAAGTACTGCAACAATGACAATTCATCCAATCCGCTTAACAGGACTAGTTATTGGTGTTCCACAAACTTTTGAATACTTAGACAAAATGCAAGAACGTGTGATTCAGTTCGTTATTAACCATTCCAATATTAAAGAGGAAAAGTTTAAAGAGCTAATGTTTGAAAAAGGCAATCTTACAAGAGACATTGGCACAAATGTAGTTGGTACTGATGCTGTTGAATATGGTCTTATTGATTCTGTTGGTGGTGTGAAAGAAGCCATACAAAAGCTTAATGAGTTAATTGATAACAATAAAACGGATGGGACGATGATTCAATGATTTTATATACGCCATTATCTCAAGAAGACATTTATCCTACAGAACAGCAACATTTCGAAAATAACCAAACAGTTAACGTGCAAGGAAAACTGATGCAGGTAGAAAATTTAAATAATGGCTCATGCAGGATTATACAATTACTTTCCACGGATCCAGAGGACTTTTTAAATCAGAATTTTGCCCCTGGTTCAGTGATTTCTACTAATGAAATTATTAACTAACTAGTCAAATAAGTAGAACTCTGTGATATAATAGAATTATTATAGTGGAAGCAGTTACCACTTGACCCAAGATGTGAAACCCTTGTCAGCATATGGCAAGGGTTTATCTTGATTATTGAGCTCTAGCATAATAGAGGTAATACAACCTCTTTACTAAACTTTTAATAGAGCATCTTAGGATTATTCGCAGAGGTGATAAGCATGGCAAAAAGAAGAAAAAGTAATAAAAAACAACAGACATATAAGAGTCAGGTGAAATATGAGTTGATTGGTATATTACTCATTTTTCTAGCTGTTTTTGGAAGTGGAGCAAGCACAATAAGTGAAGGTGCTATACCAGCCGGTTTAGAGCATATTTTTCGTTTCTTCTTTGGTATTTGGTACTTTGTTGCATCGCTATTTTTATTAGGTCTTGGTTTATATTTAATGATTAAAAGAAAATTTCCTTTTTTACTTAACAGACGACTTTTAGGGATTTATATTATTTTTTCAGGCATTATCTTATTAACTCATATCCAAGCTTTCGAGCCGATTTTAAAAAATTCACTTAACCCATCTATTATCATGACTACTTGGAATCACTATTTTGCTTTTTTAAATGGGAACGTACCGTCTTCTAATTTAGGTGGAGGAATGATAGGCTCGATATTTTTTGCATTTAGTCATTATTTATTTTCGTCAGATGGAGCAAGAATTGTCGTTCTTTTTTCATTTGTAGTAGGTATTCTGTTTCTTACTGATTTTTCAATCGGAGCTTTTATCGAAAAACTGTGGACAAAATTCATAGTTTTTAAAAATCAACAAGTAGAACAGTGGAAAAAAAGTAAAGCGAACAAGAAACAACTAAAAGAAGAAAAAGCTAGTCTATCGACTAACAAGGAGATGGAGTTGGAAATTGCACAACCAGATGAAAGTGTTGGAGAAGAACCTGTGATTCAAGAGTTTACTGATATTGCTTATTCCATGGACACGAGTGCAAACAAAGAAAAAAATAAAACAAAAAAAGATGAAAAACAAGATAATACGGAAGATGAAGTAATCTCAGATTCTTTACCGATGACCGAGTTAGAAAACTTTGATTATCAACTACCTTCACTTGATTTATTAACAGAACCTGTTAACAATACGCAACAACAAGAACGCGGGCAAATTCAGGCTGTTGTTAGAAAGTTAGAGAAAACATTTCATAGCTTTGGTGTGAAGGCGAAAGTAACAAAAGTGCATGTGGGTCCAGCAGTAACTAAATATGAAATATATCCAGATGCAGGTGTGAAAGTTAGTAAGATAGTTAACTTACATGATGATTTAGCATTAGCATTGGCTGCGAAAGATATTCGAATTGAAGCACCTATACCAGGCAAATCTGCAGTTGGAATAGAGGTCCCTAATCAAGAAATTGCCATGGTATCATTACGTGAGGTCTTAGACACAAAACAAGCTCAACAAGGATCAAAATTAGCTTTTGTTTTAGGACGGGATATCTCTGGGGAAGCTGTAATGGCAGAACTTAACCGAATGCCACACTTACTTGTAGCCGGTGCAACAGGAAGTGGTAAGAGTGTGTGTATTAATGGGATTATTACTAGTATTCTTATGCGAGCTAAGCCACACGAAGTAAAAATGATGATGATTGACCCTAAAAAAGTAGAATTAAATATATATAATGGCATTCCGCATTTACTTGCACCAGTAGTTACAGATCCTAAAAAAGCATCTAGGGCATTAAAGAAAGTTGTATCTGAAATGGAAAGACGATATGAGTTATTTTCTGACACTGGAGCAAGGAATATTGAAGGATATAATGAGTATATAAAGAAATATAATTTAGCTGAAAATGAAAAACAACCGCTACTTCCATATATCGTTGTGCTAGTAGATGAATTAGCTGATTTAATGATGGTTGCATCTAATGATGTTGAGGATGCAATTACTAGACTAGCGCAAATGGCGCGTGCAGCAGGGATTCACTTAATCATTGCTACACAAAGGCCTTCTGTTGATGTTATAACGGGTGTTATTAAAGCAAATATTCCTAGTAGAATAGCATTTAGTGTTTCCTCTGCTACAGATTCGCGTACAATCTTGGATTCTGGTGGAGCAGAAAAGTTACTAGGTAGGGGGGATATGTTGTTTATTCCGGTAGGCTCGTCAAAACCAACGCGGATTCAAGGGGCATTTTTATCCGATGAAGAAGTTGAGCGAATTGTGGATCATTGCATAGAGCAACAAAAAGCCCAATACCAAGATGAAATGATTCCAGAAGAAGAGACAGAAGTTAAAAATGATGTAACGGATGATATTTTTGATGATGCAGTCCAATTAATTATTGAAATGCAAAGTGCAAGTGTATCTATGTTACAAAGAAGATTTAGAATTGGTTACACAAGAGCAGCAAGACTTATTGATGCAATGGAAGATAGAGGTATTGTTGGACCTTACGAAGGTTCTAAACCAAGATCGGTCTTGGTATCTGATTATAATGAGGAAAAGTCCTCCTAAACAAGTAAGTAATGAATGACCCTAACTATAGATTTTCATTATAGTTAGGGTTATTTAAGAAATTGTTTGTGAGATTATCTGACAAAGTTCTCTCTTTTTCGATATTTATCCATTCAATTCCTTAGATTTCTATTTATTTATAGAATTAAAAGTGTTATATTTATTTTTGATAATCTTTTGTGCACATATATTGTATGATTGTAATTTTCTGGGGGTAAATGATATCAATGGGATCAGAGAAAAGGGATGGGTACTTACAAGTTGTAAAGCAAATAAAATTAGATATAGATAAAGGGTTGTTTAAAGAAAAGCAAAAGTTACCATCGGAGTTTGAATTATCGAAAAGGTTAAATGTATCTAGACCAATTTTAAGAGAAGCACTACGATTACTAGAAGAAGAAAACATTGTAACGAGAAGACATGGTGTTGGAACCTTTGTTAATACAAAACCAATTTTCTCTTTTGGGATTGAACAATTAGGTAGTATTACAGAAATGATAAAACAATCAGGAAAAATTCCTGGTTCTCAGTATATATCTACTGAGTTAATAGAACCTACAGATAATGATAAAAAAAGATTTGCTCCAAAAGATATACATATTATTGCTCAAATAGAAAGAGTTAGAACTGCAGACGGAGAGCCTGTCGTATATTGTATAGATAAAGTGGATAAGAATATAATACCGTTAGATCAAGTCCATACAGAAGATTCTTTATTTAATTTATTAGAGAACTATAGTAACAGACATATATCATATGCGGTGACTTATATCGAGCCAATTGGGTATCATGAGCAGATTTCTCCAATCCTTAACTGTCATCCAGACCAAGCATTACTTTTGTTAAAGCAAGTGCATTATACTGCAAATGATGAACCGGTACTTTATTCGGCGAATTATTTTAGGTCAGATGTCTTCAGTTTCTTTGTGGTAAGAAAAAGATAGTGTGCATTCAATTAGGGAGGTGGTCACTACTTTTTTTTGTAACTGTTAAGTGTATCAACATCAACAAAAATTTATATTAAATTATAGTATGGGGGTATTATTTTGAAGAAAAATCGTTTTCTACTTATTTTGGTATTGTTGTTATCTCTTGGTCTTGTACTAGCTGCTTGTGGAACGGATGAAGATGATTCAGCGAATGAAACAGACGATAATACAGGAACTGAAGGTACTGATGAAGCTACAGAAGAAGAAACAGAAGCAACTGATTTCCAAGTAGGTATGGTTACTGATATTGGTGGAGTTGATGATAAATCATTTAACCAATCAGCTTGGGAAGGTCTAACGGCATTTGGAGAAGCAAATGGTCTTTCAAAAGGTGAAGGAATTGACTATGTACAGTCGGCAAATGATGCGGACTATTTACCAAACCTTAACCGTTTAGTACAACAAGATTACAATCTTGTATTTGGTATTGGTTATCTACTTGCGGAAGCAGTTACTGAAGTTGCAGGACAAAATCCTGATACAAACTTTGCTATTGTGGACTCTGTAGTTGAAGCTGATAACGTTGCAAGTATTACTTTCCAAGAACATCAAGGATCTTTCCTTGTTGGAGTAGCGGCAGCTCTTAAAACAGAATCAAATAAAGTTGGATTTGTTGGTGGTGTTGAAGGAGATTTAATCAAAAAGTTTGAAGCTGGATTTACTGCTGGTGTAAAGTCTGTTGATCCAAATATCGAAGTTGTACCTCAGTATGCTGATTCTTTTGGTGCACCTGATAAAGGTAAAGCAATTGCAGCTAGTATGTATAATAGTGATGTAGATGTTATTTATCACGCTTCTGGTGGTACAGGAAATGGTGTGTTTGCACAAGCAAAAGATATAAAAAACAACGATCCTGATGCATACGTATGGGTAATTGGTGTTGACCGTGATCAATATGAAGAGGGTACAGTTGGAGATACAAACGTTACGCTAACATCAATGGTTAAGAGAGTTGATATTGCCGTACAAAGCGTTACACAACAAGCTCTAGAAAATGAATTTCCAGGTGGAGAGATTTTAGCATTTGGTATTCAAGAAGATGGTGTTGGTGTTGCCAAAACAAATGAAGAAGCTTATACAGCTGAAATTGATGAAGTAGTTCAAGAATGGAAGACAAAAATTCTTGATGGTGATGTTGAAGTGCCAGCTACAGATGAAGAATTAGAAGCTTATCTTGAATCTCTTTAATTAAGTAGAAAAAAGGCTAGATTTCTATTTCTAGCCTTTTTTTACTACTGTTTAATTTGATGGAAGATTTTCAAATGAAGGGTCTTTTTGGACTTTTCATTTGGCGATCTTAATTTCGCCATCAAAATACATACCACCAATATGAAAGTAACTATAGAGGAGTGGGAAATTTGGATAATTATGTTGTTGAAATGCTGAATATTCGCAAAGAGTTTCCGGGCATCGTAGCAAATAATAATATCAATTTACAAGTGAAAAAGGGTGAAATACACGCGTTATTAGGAGAAAATGGTGCAGGAAAATCAACACTAATGAATGTGTTATTCGGATTATATCAACCAGAGAAGGGTGAAATTCGAATAAAAGGTGAAAAGGCTAATATTACGGATCCAAATATCGCAAATGACTTAGGAATTGGTATGGTACACCAACACTTTATGCTTGTTGAAACTTTTACTGTAACTCAAAATATTATTTTAGGTAGTGAACCAAAACGGTTTGGAATGATTGATATTAAAAAAGCAGAAAAAGATGTTCAAGAATTGTCAGATCGTTATGGGTTAAGCGTGGATCCAAAAGCGAAAATCCAAAATATTTCAGTAGGTATGCAACAGCGTGTGGAGATTTTAAAAACCTTATATCGAGGTGCTGAAGTATTAATTCTAGATGAACCAACAGCTGTATTAACACCACAAGAGATTAAAGAACTAATTGGGATTATGAAATCGTTAATTAAAGAAGGAATATCGATTATTTTGATAACGCATAAATTAAAAGAGATTATGGAAGTGTGTGACCGTTGTACCGTAATTCGTAAGGGTGAGGGGATTGGCACTGTAGAAGTTTCTGAAACTAATCCAAATGAATTAGCTTCCTTAATGGTTGGTAGAGAAATAAGTTTTACAACAGAAAAAAAACCTGCACAACCAAAAGATAATATTTTATCTATAGAAGATTTACGCATCAAAGACTCAAGAGGCGTAGAAATGGTTAAAGGATTGAACCTAGAAGTCAAAGCAGGAGAAATTGTTGGTATTGCTGGTGTTGATGGGAACGGACAATCTGAATTAATAGAAGCAATAACAGGATTATCAAAAACAGAATCAGGTAAAATTTCACTTAATGAAAAAGAGATTACTAATATGTCACCAAGAAAAGTTACAGAAGCTGGTATTTCTCATATACCGCAGGATCGACATAAATTTGGGTTAGTTTTAGATTTTCCAATTGGAGAAAATATGGTTCTACAAACATATTATCAAAAACCTTATTCTAAAAATGGTATATTATCTTTTAAACGTATTTATGATCATGCAAATAAATTAATTGAAGAATATGATGTTCGTACACCAAGTGAATATACAAAAGCAAGAGCGTTATCTGGTGGGAACCAGCAGAAGGCAATTATCGCAAGGGAAGTAGATCGTTCCCCAGATCTTATTATAGCTGCTCAACCAACACGAGGTTTAGATGTTGGTGCAATAGAGTTTATTCATAAGAAATTAATTGAAGAACGTGACAAAGGACGCGGTGTGTTATTAATCTCGTTTGAACTAGATGAAATCATGAATATTAGTGACAGAATTGCCGTTATGTTTGATGGCAATATTGTTGCAAATGTTAAACCAGAAGAAACCAATGAGCAGGAACTAGGTCTGCTTATGGCTGGAAGTAGGAAAGAGAAAGTTGGTGAGCAGTAATGTTTGCAAATCGTATGTTTAATACAGTAGTTCCGGTTATTTCGGTATTGTTGGGACTTATAGCTGGTGCAATAATTATGCTCGGTTTTGGATACAATCCCATTAAAGGTTATGCTGCACTTTTAGATGGGGCATTTGGTAATGCTTATTTCTTTGGTGAAACAATTAGACAGGTTACTCCATATATATTAACAGGTTTAGCTGTTGCATTTGCCTTTAGAGCTGGACTTTTTAATATAGGAGCAGAAGGTCAAGTAATTGTTGGCTGGTTAGCTGCCGTTTGGGTAGGAACAACGATTGAGGCACCTATGATTATCCATTTACCTATCGCTTTGATAGTTGCTGCTTTAGCTGGAGGTTTATGGGGGTTCGTACCTGGTTTACTAAAAGCAAAACTAGGTGTTCACGAAGTTATTATAACTATTATGATGAATTACATTGCGCTTTATTTATCTAACCATTTGATACGGAATGTGTTAACTGACAAACAGGATACAACAGACCGTGTTGCAGAAAGCGCTTCGCTTGCTTCTAATTGGTTGATGGAATTAACTAGTTATTCAAGACTCCATTGGGGAATCCTAGTTGCATTAGTTGCTGCTGCATTCATGTGGTTTTTACTAGAAAAAACAACGACTGGATTTGAATTAAGGTCAGTTGGGTATAATCGTCATGCATCTGAATATGCAGGAATGAAAGTAGGAAAAAATATTATATTAGCAATGGTAATCTCCGGTGGATTTGCTGGTTTAGCTGGTGCCATGGAAGGCCTGGGAACTTTTGGATATATGCCAACCCATGCCGCTTTCACAAACATTGGCTTCGATGGAATTGCTGTTGCATTGCTTGGTGGTAATGCTGCACTTGGAACTGTTATTGCTGCATTTTTATTTGGAATTCTCAAAATAGGTGCTTTAAATATGCCTACAGGAGCAGGTGTTCCAGGAGAATTAGTGGAAATCGTCATTGCATTGATCATTTTCTTTGTAGCTTCTAGTTATATTATTCGATGGGTTCTTTTACGTTTTAAAAAGGAGGGGAACTAATATGTTAGATGTTTTACAATCCATTATTCCAATTGCATTGTTCTATTCAGCCCCTCTAATCTTCACTGCTTTAGGTGGCGTATTTAGTGAACGTTCAGGTGTTGTTAATATCGGTCTAGAAGGTTTAATGGTAATGGGAGCATTTGTTGGAATTGTGTTTAATTTAGCATTTGCTGATGTGTTCGGTACTGCAACGCCTTGGGTTTCGATTTTAGTCGCAATGGTTGTTTCGGCGATTTTTTCAGTGATTCACGCTGTAGCATCTGTAACATTTCGAGCTGACCAAGTTGTAAGTGGTGTAGCAATAAATTTCTTAGCACTTGGATTGGGAGTATTCTTAACAAAACAATGGTATGGTAAAGGTCAAACAGACATGGTAAGTCAACCATTTTATTCTAAAAACATTCCTTTGTTATCTGATATTCCAATTATAGGCCCTATTTTCTTTCAAAAAGTGTACGTTACCTCCTATATAGCAATTTTAGCTGCTATAGTTGTATGGTTTGTATTATATAAGACATCGTTTGGTTTACGCTTAAGATCCGTAGGTGAACATCCTATGGCTGCTGATACAAATGGTATTAATGTGTACAGTATGCGTTATGTAGCGGTTATTTTATCAGGTGCGCTAGGTGGCCTTGGCGGTTCTGTCTTTGCTTTAACGATTGCATTAAACTTTTCACAATCAACGATTGTTGGTCAAGGATTTATGTCGTTAGCTGCTGTAATATTTGGAAAATGGCATCCACTGGGTGCAATGGGAGCAGCATTATTTTTTGGTTTTGCTCAAAGTTTAAGTGTAATTGGTGCAGGAGTACCTTTTTTGGCAGATGTTCCAAAAATATACTTAACGATAGCACCCTATGTGTTGACTATTTTTGCATTAGCAGGTTTTATTGGTCGAGCAGAAGCTCCAAAGGCCAATGGACAGCCTTATATTAAGGGAAGTAGATAATTTTCTATAAAAAAGGAACTTGGTAATTGTTACCGGGTTCCTTTTTCGTTACACTGTAATAGAGCAAATGCGCATAATATTACAAAGTAGTAGTATTTTATGTAGACTGTTTTTTAATTACAGGTAAATAAAATATAAAGTCTGCACTATGTATTCTGAACTATTTAGCAATTTTTTTCCTTTGCAATGATAATGGAGTGACTTAGTACGTTCCAGCGGAATACTTCGCTTTTCATGAGCATGACTTTAGCTAGCCTGCGGTTACTCGGGCCCACCCGAAAACATTTGCTTGCAAGAAGACTCAAGCGTTCCCTACGGAAAGCGAGTGTTTTTTCGTAGAGCTAGACAGATAGTCATCTTGTATTGACAGAAGGAAATTACAGTAAAGTTAATGAAAACTTTACTATAAAGCAGCAATGTTTTCGAAAAGAGGTTTTATGTAAAGAGAAAAAAGAGAATTGAATTCAAACTTTTATATTTGGGATAGTTCAGTGGAGATTTTGTAATGCTATACATATATAAATTAGATTAGGGAGGATTTACTTATGAAATCAGTTAGTGAAGAGAAGATAACAACTAATGGGTATAACTTACACGTTATTCAAACGAAAAAGTACAAAACGATAAATGTAGTCGTAAAGTTAAAAGCACCACTTAAAAGAGAAACAATTACGCAAAGGGCATTAATACCTTATATCCTTCAACAGGGAACTGAAAATTACCCATCCGCAAGAATGCTAAGAACTGCTTTAGATGACTTGTATGGAGCGGTTTTTAATATTGATAGTTCAAAGAAAGGTGAAAATCATATTATTAGTATTCGCATAGAATTTGCGAATGAAGCATACCTCTCTTCAAACGAACAAATCATTAAAAAAGCAATGCACTTATTAAACGAAGTTGTCTTTCACCCTAAATCTAATGGAGATAGTTTTGATACAGGTATTTTTAAACGTGAGAAACAAACATTGCAACAAAAGATTGATTCCATTGTTGATGACAAAATGAGTTATGCAAATATGCGGTTAATTGATGAGATGTGTAAGGAAGAGGCTTATCGCCTTCACGTACATGGATATACAGATGATTTAAATTTAATCAATGAAACAAACTTGTACGAATACTATCGCTCATTATTAGTAGAAGACCAATTAGACATTTATGTTCTTGGAGATTTAGAAGGAAAGGATATTCAAAATCAAGTTGCTGAATACTTCTCAAGAGAGGTCTCAACGAACAAAGATAAAGTAGAAACAAATACTCAAGATGTAACCAAAGTGAAAGAGATAACCGAAGCAATGGAAGTTCAACAAGGAAAACTACATCTTGGATTTAGAACGAATATTCGATTTAATGATCCAGAATACTATGCACTTCAAGTCTTTAACGGAATTTTTGGTGGTTTTCCAAGTTCTAAATTGTTTATGAATGTAAGAGAAAAACATAGTCTTGCCTATTATGCAGCATCTCGGTTTGAAAGTCATAAAGGGTTATTGTTTGTTTTCAGTGGTATTGCTCCAGCTGATTTTCAAAAGGCAAAAGATATTATACTTGAACAAATGGAAGCGATGAAAAAAGGTGAATTTACAGAAGAACAAGTTGATGAAACCAAAAATATGGTTGTAAATCAGCTAAAGGAAACAATGGACCATCCACAGGGTTTAATTGAAATTCTATATCATCAAGTCTTGGCTAATAATAATATTGCACCTGAAGAGATGATTGAAGGCATTAGTCAAGTTACCAAAGATGATCTTCTAGCTGTTGGTGAAAAGATACAATTAGACACTGTCTATTTTTTAACAAGCAAAGGGGGATCTATTAATGAATAAAACAAATTATGACCAATTAAAAGAGACGGTTTATTCTGAAAAACTGGATAATGGATTACGTGTGTTTTTATTACCAAAACCTGAAATGGCAAAGACGTTCAGTATTTTTTCTACTGATTATGGATCAATAGACCGAACTTTTGTCCCTATTGGTGAAACAGAACAGATTACTGTACCAGATGGAATTGCGCATTTTTTAGAACATAAGCTATTCGAAAAAGAAGATAGAGATGTCTTTCAGGATTTTACTAAACGCGGGGCATCTGCTAATGCGTTTACGTCATTTACAAAAACAGCATATCTCTTTTCATCTACAAGTAATATTGAAGACAATGTTAGAACTTTATTAGACTTTGTCCAAGATCCTTATTTCTCTGAACAATCTGTAGAAAAAGAAAAAGGAATTATTGGTCAAGAAATTACGATGTATGATGATCAACCTGATTGGAGATCTTTTTTTGGTACAATTCAAAGCTTATACAATAATCATCCTGTGCAAATAGATATCGCAGGGACGATTGATTCTATTGATAAAATAACAAAGGATGATTTATATACTTGTTATAATACTTTTTATCATCCATCAAATATGACATTTTTTGTAGCAGGTAATTTCAACCCAGAAGAAATGATGCAGTTAATTAAAGAAAATCAAAGTGCAAAAACATTCCCAGAGAAAGAGGCTATTCAAAGATCATTTCCTGAGGAACCCAGTAAAGTGGCTAAAAAGAAACATGTGATTGAAATGCCTGTGTCAATGCCAAAATGTTTAGTCGGTCTTAAGGAAAATATGGACCACAAGGATAACAGGGATTTTCTAGAAAAAGAACTGTTAATAGATATACTTTTGGACCACTTTTTCTCCAAAAGTGGAAAGTACTATCAAGATCTGTATGAAAATGATTTAATTGACAATAGCTTTAGCTTTGAAACGAATATAGAAAAAAACTTTGGTTTTTCGATTCTTGGAGGCAATACGTCCAAACCAGATGAGTTAGCTGAAAAATTAACTTCCATGTTAGTAGGATTGAGAGAATTTGAATTAACTGCAGAAGAATTCAGTACAGTTAAACGAAAAAAAATCGGTCATTTTCTACGTTCAATGAATTCATTAGAATTTATATCAAATCAATTTATTCATTATAACTTATTAGGAATCGATTTATTTGAAGTGCTACCAACAATCGAGCGTTTAACTGTAGGCGATGCTAATGCGTTTCTTAAAGATTGGATTGATGAAGAGAGAATAGCGGTATGCCAGATTGTGCCGGCACAAGGGTGACAAAATGAATGAAAATTGTTTAATAATAGGAGCAAGTGGTGAAATTGGTATGGCAATAGCTAACCGACTTGCTTCAGAAGGAAATAAATTAGTATTGCATTACAATAAAAATTACAAAACGATTGAAACGTTGCTAAGTCAATTACCAGAAGAATCTGTTTTAGATGTAATATATGGTGATTTTAAAACCAGTTCTGGAATAAATAAATTTATTGAAAGCATGAAAATTCCTGTTGCTAATGTTGTATTTTCTAGTGGTAAAAGTCATTATGGGTTATTACAAGATACGACTGAAGATGTTATGGACGAAATGATGCATATACATGTCAAGGCACCGTGGATGATTTCAAAACAATTAATTCCTAATATGATTCAACAGAAACAAGGTAATATCATCGTCATTTCTTCTATATGGGGAGATGTTGGTGCAAGCTGTGAAGTGGTTTACTCAAGCGTAAAAGGTGCACAGAACAGTTTTATAAAATCTTTAGCGAAAGAACTAGGGAGAAGTAATATTTCTGTTAATGGGATTAGTCCAGGATTCATTGATACTAAAATGAATAATGAGTTTTCAGAGGAAGAGAAAAAAATCATTATAGAGCAAATTCCTTTAAATAGAGCAGGACATCCCAAAGATGTTGCTCATGCGGTTTCTTTTTTATTGGATAATCGTTCAAATTATATACAAGGTGAAATAATTAATGTTTCTGGTGCTTGGTCATAAATTTTCAAGATAACCTTTCTTCATTCATGCATAAATTTTTTTTAAAAATCAAATGCTAACTGTGTAAGCTGAAGTGAAGGAGGAATATAACAATGTCTGTTCTTGATAATTTTGAATCTTGGAAGGATTTCCTTGGCGATCGCTTACACCAAGCTCAAGGTCAAGGGATGAACCAACAAGCAATTTCTGAATTAGCTTATGATATTGGCGGATACCTTTCTAATCAGGTCGAAGCTAAAAATGAACAAGAAGCTGTATTAGTAGACCTATGGAATGCAGCAGACCAAAAAGAGCAACATGCCATTGCTAATATTATGGTTAAACTTGTACAGAATGAAGGAACAGGAAAATAAGTTCTGTAAAGTTCTTATTATTCCAAGACAAAACCCTTGCTGAAATTAACTGCAAGGGTTTTGTCTTGTTAAATTAGTTTATAATTGTTAATTTAGATATAAATGATTATTTGTTGAATTTTAACAAATTATGTCCTTTTATATTAGTTGAAAATCATATATGATAATAGTAGTGTTTAATCAAAGTGAAATATATCATAGCTTTTTTGAATATACTAAGTATAAACAGTAAATTCCTCATTAAAGGAGTAAAGTAATGGAACAAACAGAATGGTACCTAGAGTATGAAATTCAGTATAATCGTCCTGGTTTATTAGGTGATATTTCTTCCTTATTGGGTATGCTTTCCATTAACATCATAACAATTAATGGGGTAGAAAATTCAAGAAGGGGACTGTTGTTATTATCTAGAAAAGATGAACAGATTACCCGGTTAAAATCAATTTTAAATACAATGGACACAATAAATGTGACAAAGTTAAGGAAACCAAAATTAAGAGATAGATTAGCTGTTAGGCATGGAAGGTATATACATAGTGATGTAGATGATAAAAAGACATTTCGATTTATTCGCAGTGAACTCGGTCTGTTAGTTGATTTTATGGCTGAATTATATAAAAAGGATGGGCATAAACTAATTGGTATACGAGGGATGCCTCGTGTGGGTAAAACCGAGTCAATTGTTGCAGCTAGCGTATGCGCAAACAAAAAATGGTTATTTGTTTCCAGCACATTGTTAAAACAGACTATTAGAAATCAATTAATACAAGATGAATATAATGTTGATAATTTATATATTATTGATGGAATTGTTTCTACTAGACGTGCTAGTGAAAAACATTGGGAGTTAGTACGAGAAGTTATGCGTTTGCCAGCTACAAAAGTAGTTGAACATCCAGATATCTTTGTACAACAAACAGAGTATAAGCTTGAAGACTTTGACTATATTATAGAACTTCGAACAGATGATAATGAAGAAATAAGATATGATACAATAGAAAAATCGTCTTTTGCACAGGCTGATGGTTTTTCAATGTTTGATTTTTAAAGATGGATGGTGTTAATTATGGAATTAGGTTCAAAGCTTAAAGAAGCTAGGGAAGCAAAAAATTTATCTTTAGATGACTTACAAAAAATAACAAAAATCCAATCGAGATATTTGCAAGCCATTGAAAAGAGTAATTATGAAGTAATGCCAGGTAATTTTT
This sequence comes from Aquibacillus rhizosphaerae, assembly GCF_030282825.1. Taxonomy (GTDB): domain Bacteria; phylum Bacillota; class Bacilli; order Bacillales; family Amphibacillaceae; genus Aquibacillus_C; species Aquibacillus_C rhizosphaerae. The sequence goes on along the minus strand of NZ_JASTZU010000002.1, from coordinate 18,650 downwards.
ATATACGTGCATTTATTAAAGAATATGCCACAGCAGTGGATTTGGACCCTGAAGAATTGATGGAAGAACATCGAGGTGAATTGCCTTCATCTAGTGATGAGAGCTCGATTCAATATTCGCGCGTACAACGAAGTAGAAAAGATACTTCCTCAACTAAAAGTCCAGCTATATTTTCTTTCTTACCAACAGTAATGTTTGTCTTATTAATTGTAGGGATTATTTTTATGGTTTGGTGGTTTAATCAAGAAGGTTTCTTAGATGGTAACAATGATGGAAATCAGTTTGAAGAAACGGAAGGGAATAACGGTGGAGACACAGTTACACTACCTCCAGATGAACAAGAAACAGATGATTCTGCTGATGAAGAAACGGAAGAGGACACGGGAAATGAAGAAACGGAAGAAGAGCAAGCTGACGAAGAAGATACAAGTAATAATGATACTGCTCTGAATTTTGTGGAGACCGAAAATGAGAATGGTAGTAAACCTACGTCAAATTATAACCTTGTTAATCCAGGGGAAAAAGTTACATTACAGCTTGAATCAGCAGGAAATGCTTGGTTTCAAGTTGAAAACGGTAAAGGGAAAGTGTTTGAATCACAGAGTTTATCGCCGGATAATTCTCCGTTGGAAATTGATATGACAGGTGAAGAACAAATATACATTAACGTAGGTAATGCTGCTGATTTAACAATAAAAGTCAACGGAGTAGAACTAGAATATGAGGTTGATCGAAATGAAAAAGTAACACAAAATATTTGGATTAATATCAAAAAAGATTCAGAATAAGCTTAAGTAATGTTGAGCCCTTTTCATCAAACCTTGATGGGAAGGGTTTAACTTACGTAAATAAGAAATCAATATTGGAGGAGTAGGCAATATGAACATACCAAATAGAATTACTATCTCAAGAATTTTATTAATACCAATTTTTATTATGTTATTAACCGTTCCATTTAACTGGGGTGTGTGGAACATTGGAGAAGAAGTATTACCAATTTCTCATTTTGTCGCAGCATTATTATTTATTGTTGCATCAACAACAGATTGGGTTGATGGATATTATGCTAGAAAACATAATTTAGTAACAAACTTAGGGAAATTTTTGGATCCTATGGCGGATAAGCTACTAGTTTCAGCAGCACTTATTCTGTTAGTAGAACTTGGCTTAGCACCTGCTTGGATTGTTATTGTCATAATTAGCCGTGAATTTGCAGTAACAGGTCTACGTCTTGTTGCAGCTGGCGAAGGTGTCGTACTTGCAGCAGGTCAAATGGGGAAATTAAAAACAGTATTGCAAATTGTAGCTATTTCTCTATTGTTGTTACATGATTTTCCATTCTCTTACCTAGGTTTCCCATTTGGAATCGTTATGTTATATCTTGCTTTAATTATTACAGTTGTTTCTGGATACGATTACTTTGTTAAAAATTGGCATGTGATGAGGGATTCAAAATAATGGGTGAATATAAAGCGGAAATTATTGCAGTAGGTACCGAATTACTACTTGGTCAAATCGCCAATACAAACGCACAATGGTTATCTCAAAAACTAGCCAATCAGGGAATTAGTGTTTATTTTCACGGTGTTGTTGGTGACAATTTAGAAAGAGTTAAGACGGCATTTCAACTAGCTTCAGATAGATCTGACCTTATCATTGTTACTGGTGGTTTAGGGCCTACAGATGATGATATGACAAGGGAAGCTTTTCAAGCAATTACGAATAACCATTTAAAAGAAGATGAACAAACTATCGATAAGATAAGAGGGTATTTTGCTAAAACGAAGCGTAAGATGACTCCAAACAATCGAAAACAAGCTTTGGTTTTTGAAAATTCACTTGTTCTTCAAAATAGCACAGGGATGGCACCTGGAATGATTGTAGATTTTAATGGGAAGAAATGGGTGTTTCTACCTGGCGTACCAAGAGAAATGAAAACTATTACGACGGAGCATGTCATACCGTATCTTAAAAGAACCTTTCTACTTACTTCTGTTATTGAGTCGAGAATGTTACGGTTTATTGGAATTGGAGAGTCCCAATTAGAACATGAACTTAAACCTCTCATCGATGTGCAGCAAAATCCGACTATTGCTCCGTTAGCTTCTGAAGGTGAAGTTGCAATTAGATTAACTGCAAAAGCTGAATCAAAAGAAAAGGCAAATGAGCTAATCGACAAAACAGAGTTAAGCGTTTTAGAGCAAGTTGGTAATTATTTTTATGGTTATGACAGTACTTCCATTCATGAATGTGTATTTGAGTTGTTAAAAAGCAAAAAACTTACGTTAGCGGCAGCTGAAAGTTTAACAGGAGGCGGTTTCTCAAATGAGATTGTTTCCTTAAGTGGTGTGTCACAAGTATATATGGGTAGTGTTGTTTGTTATTCTGTATATTCAAAACAACATCTATTAGGCATTTCTCCTGAGTTAATTGAAGTCCATGGAACTATTAGTGAACAATGTGCAGAAGCAATGGCGAAAAATGTATGTAGTAAGCTTAATTCATCGATTGGTATTAGTTTTACTGGTGTAGCTGGACCTGATGATTCAGAAGGGAAATCAGCGGGAACTGTTTTTATCAGTGTTCATGGTCATGGTCATAAAGGTGAAATGAATACCGAAGCATTTCATTTTCAGGGTGATCGAGACACTATTAGAACAAGAGCTATAAAAAAAGGATTTGAGCTATTGTATCGATTATTAAAGGATCTATAATTGTTTATTAAATCTTATTTGAAATGAATTTTTAAAAATGGTATATTTTAAAATTTATATAGTGTAGTATATCTATATTGCATGAACTTGCTAATCATAAATGAATTTTCCTTAAAATAAGTGTTTATAAAAAAAGGGAACGTTTATTCGCTTTTCGCTTGTTAAATCTCAAAAAACAAGTTATGATAGTAGTAGTTAAATACGAGGGGGAAACAAAAATTGAGCGATCGTAAACAAGCCTTAGATATGGCGTTAAAGCAAATAGAGAAGCAATTTGGTAAAGGGTCTATTATGAAAATGGGAGATCAAGTCGAACAGAAGATGGCAACTGTCTCAAGTGGATCTTTAGCTTTAGATGTGGCATTAGGTGTAGGTGGATATCCAAGAGGAAGAGTAATTGAGATATATGGCCCAGAGTCTTCTGGTAAAACGACAGTAGCTTTGCATGCTATTGCTGAAGCACAAAGACAAGGCGGACAAGCAGCATTTATTGATGCTGAGCATGCTTTAGATCCTAAATACGCTAGAAATCTTGGTGTAAATGTAGATGAATTATTACTATCTCAACCTGATACTGGGGAACAAGCACTTGAAATTGCTGAAGCACTTGTTCGAAGTGGTGCAGTAGATATTGTTGTAGTTGACTCAGTGGCAGCATTAGTACCTAAGGCTGAAATTGAAGGTGAAATGGGCGATGCGCATGTTGGTTTGCAAGCACGCTTAATGTCTCAAGCGTTAAGAAAATTATCAGGTGCTATTAATAAGTCAAAAACTACTGCTATTTTTATTAACCAGATTCGTGAAAAAGTTGGAGTTATGTTCGGGAGTCCAGAAACAACTCCAGGTGGGCGTGCGCTTAAGTTCTATTCTTCTGTAAGACTTGACGTGCGTAGAGCAGAAACTTTAAAGCAAGGAAATGATATGGTTGGTAACAAAACAAGAATTAAAGTAGTGAAGAATAAAGTAGCACCACCATTTAGAATGGCTGAAGTTGACATAATGTATGGTGAGGGTATATCTCGTGAAGGAGAGCTACTTGATATTGGTTCCGAACTTGACATCGTATTAAAAAGCGGGGCTTGGTATTCTTATAATGAAGAGCGTCTTGGTCAAGGACGTGAAAATGCGAAGCAATTCTTGAAAGAAAATAAAGAAGTTGCTCAAGAGATTTATCTTGCTGTTCGTGCTCATTATGATATGGATGAAATGGATAACGACGCTACTGAAGCACAAAAAGAAGATCAAGAAACGATGGATATAAAATAATAAAAATCAAAAATTCCTAGCTACTGAAGTTAGGGATTTTTATTTTGGAAAAGCATTATTGGTTGACGGAGATCAACTATTTAAAATTTTTTGTGTAAAATACATATACAAAAAACGATATGTTTAGATAAAAGGTGGCAAAATCCTTTGTGAAGTTCAAGAATTCTATCCATAATGGATAAAATTTCTAGATAAAATTGACGTTTCCTTGACATTATATACCCTCAGGATTAAAATTAATCATGTATAATTTTATATTTATTATACATTCTTTTTAAAACAGATTTAATTACCTGTAAGACTGTACATGCCGACTAAAAATTGATTGTACAAATTTAATAGCAAGAGGAGGTGAAACCATGGAATTAATATTAGCCGTAGTCATCTCCAGTTTGCTTACCCTTATCGTCGGTATTGTTGTTGGTTATCTGATTCGTAAGTCTATTGCAGAAAAGAAAATTTCTAGTGCAGAAGAATTGGCAAAACAAATAGTTGAAGAAGGGCATAGAAATGCCGAAGTTGCCAAAAAAGAGGCGCTTCTTGAAGCTAAAGATGAAAACCATAAACTTCGACAACAAGCGGAACAAGAACTTCGTGAGAGAAGGATGGAAGCACAAAAGCAAGAGAGCCGTCTTATGCAAAAAGAACAGAATCTGGACCGTAAAGATGAAACGCTAGATAAGCGTGAGCTCATGTTAGAGAAGAAAGAAAGTTCGCTAGCAGAAAAACAACAACAAATTGAAGAAACGGAAAGCAAAGTGGGAGCTATGTTAAGCGAGCAGCAAGTTGAGCTAGAACGCATTTCCGGATATACTACTGATCAAGCTAAGCAAGTTATTCTAGAACGTGTAGAAAAAGAGGTCAGCCACGAAACTGCAATTATGGTTAAGGAAGCTGAGAATCGTGCGAAAGAAGAAGCTGATAAGAAAGCAAAGAATATTTTGTCTCTAGCTTTACAACGTTGTGCTGCAGATCATGTTGCAGAAACAACTGTATCTGTTGTCAATCTTCCGAATGATGAAATGAAAGGGCGTATTATTGGTCGTGAGGGACGAAATATCAGAACCCTCGAGACGCTTACGGGGATCGATTTAATTATAGATGATACTCCAGAGGCAGTAATTCTTTCTGGATTTGATCCAATTAGAAGAGAAACCGCTCGAATAGCCTTAGAAAAACTTGTTCAAGATGGACGTATCCATCCGGCACGTATTGAAGAAATGGTTGACAAATCAAGACGTGAAGTAGATGAGTATATTCGCGAGGTTGGGGAGGAAACAACGTTCGAAGTAGGAGTACATGGTCTACATCCAGATTTAGTAAAAATATTAGGCCGTTTAAAATATCGGACAAGTTATGGTCAGAATGTATTAAAACATTCAACGGAAGTTGCGTATCTTTCGGGATTACTTGCTGCTGAACTAGGTGAAGACCAAACGCTCGCTAAACGAGCAGGATTGCTTCACGACATCGGTAAAGCCATTGACCATGAAGTAGAAGGTAGCCATGTGGAAATCGGTAAAGAACTTGCAACCAAGTATAAAGAAAATGCAGTTGTCATAAATTCAATAGCTTCCCACCATGGTGATGAGGAGCCGACTTCTGTAATAGCGGTGCTAGTAGCTGCAGCTGATGCGTTATCTGCTGCTAGACCAGGAGCTAGAAGTGAAACATTGGAGAATTATATTAAACGACTAGAGAAACTAGAAGAAATATCTGAATCATATGATGGTGTTGAAAAATCATTTGCAATTCAGGCTGGTCGTGAAGTTCGAATTATGGTAAAACCTGATGAAATTGATGATCTGGAATCATTGCGAATTGCGAGAGAAATTCGAAAAAGAATAGAAAATGAACTTGATTATCCAGGCCATATTAAAGTAACTGTTATCAGAGAAACAAGAGCAGTTGAGTATGCGAAATAAAACGACCTTAGGGTCGTTTTATTTTTTTACCGAAAAATTAAAATAGACAAATAAATAGGGCATTAAAAAGTTCAAATATCTGGTAAGAATATAATTTGAAAAAGTTTTCGTTATTTTGACTTTCACTTGTTAATGTGTAAAACTTAACATAATTTAAGAGATAGGAAGGTAAACATTTAATGAGAATTTTATTTATTGGTGATATTGTTGGTTCACCTGGAAGAGATATGTTACAACAATATTTACCCAAACTAAAACAAAAGTATCAACCGCATATCACGATTGTTAATGGTGAAAATGCTGCAGCAGGAAAAGGCATTACTGAAAAGATTTATAAACAATTTTTAGAAATAGGTGCTCAAGCGATTACGATGGGTAACCATACTTGGGATAAAAAAGAAATTTTTGAATTTATAGATGATGCGAAGCATATGATTAGACCTGCTAATTTCCCTGAAGATACACCAGGAAAAGGTTTGCTTTTCGTTAAATCAAATAAGCATGAAATAGCAGTCATAAACCTTCAAGGTAGAACATTTATGCCCCCAAATGATGATCCTTTTCGTAAGGCGGATCAATTAATTGAAGAAGCAAAAAAAAGAACGAATATTATCTTTGTAGATTTTCATGCAGAGGCTACAAGTGAGAAGCAGGCAATGGGATGGTATCTTGATGGTCGCGTTAGCGCGGTAGTTGGTACACATACCCATACACAAACAGCAGATGAGCGGATACTACCAAATGGGTGTGCATATATAACGGAAGTTGGAATGACAGGACCATATGATGGTATTCTTGGAACAGAAAGAGATGCAGTAATTAAAAAATTCCTGACTAATTTACCAGTCCGATTTGAGGTTGATAAGGAAGGAAGAACTCAATTAAACGGATTTTTGGTGGATATAAATAATGAATCAGGTATAGCTACAAAGGTAGAGCGTATATTAATTAACGATGATCACCCGTTTTTCGGGTGATTATTTGAATTTTTAGACAAATTACTTCATAATAAAAGGTAATAACTATCAACTCCAAGAATATAGTAAAAGTGGAACAACTTTAGTAAACAAAGGAGGTACTAGGAATGGACATATTAAAAGTTTCAGCTAAATCAAATCCTAATTCAGTAGCAGGAGCGCTTGCGAATGTACTAAGAGAACGTGGCTCAGCAGAAATTCAGGCGATCGGCGCTGGTGCTATAAACCAGTCCGTCAAAGCAGTAGCTATCGCACGAGGATTCGTTGCCCCGAGTGGAGTTGACCTAATTTGTATTCCAGCTTTTACAGATATTATGATTGATAATGAAGAACGGACAGCTATTAAACTTATAATTGAACCTAGGTAATAGAATTCCTCCTGTTTGCATATGCAAACAGGTTTTTTTTGCATTTCATATAGATTTATATTTTAATAGAAAGATGGAGGGATGACTATGGACGTTATTGATGCACATTGCGATGTATTATTGAAGCTTTGGGAAAATAATTTATCTTTTTATTCTAGTGATCAATTACAAGTAAACTATATAAAATGGAAAGAGAGTTCAGTTAAAGTTCAGTGCTTCGCAATTTTTGTACCTGATAATGTTCCTGAAGAATTGCAATTTACAGTAGCTTTAGAAATGGTAAGTCTGTTTTTTGAGCAAGTCATTGAGCCTTATAAGGATGTTAAATTTATTTCTAACAAAGATGACTTAATAAATTTAAATGATGATGAACTTGGAGCAATTTTAACCTTAGAAGGGTGTCATGTGATTGGCAATGATATTAACAAACTAAAAACATTGATTCGTTTAGGTGTTAGATCTGTTGGACTTACATGGAACCAGGCTAATGCAGTATGTGACGGTATTGGTGAGGAAAGAGGGGCTGGATTAAGTTCGTTTGGTGAGGAAGTTGTCCATTTACTAAATAAAGAAAAAATTTGGACGGATGTTTCACACATATCTTATCAAGGATTCTTTGATGTAATGAACATCGCGAAATTTCCTATGGCATCACATTCAAATGCAAAAAGTTTGTCGTCACATAAAAGAAATCTTGATGATATACAAATACGTGCATTAATTGATCAAGATGGTTGGATTGGCGTTACATTTGTAGCAGATTTTCTGTCCGAGGTAAATGGGGGAACACGCGAGGATATCATCCGCCATATTAATTATTATTTAACAATGGGTGGTGAATCATGTCTGGGCTTTGGTTCGGATTTTGATGGTACAGATAAATATATTATTAGTATGTACGATTATTCAGACTATGAACTTCTTTTGACAGAATTATCAAAAACGATAGAAAGAGATAAATTACATAAAATTTGTTTGCAAAATTTCATAGAAAAATTCCCACATACAGGCTCTTAATTGTTGAGTCTGTTGTGTTTGTCAATAATCTACCATATAATGATGAAGAAAGTCCTTTATTTTTCTAATGAAAAATTGATATAATAGTTAAATTGGAACAAAACAACAATGTGGAATCAAACAATATTTTTCACGTTAAGTTTTATATGTCCAAGAAAGGAGATTTTACTATGAATGAACAACAACGGAAACAATCGAATCAAATTAAACAGGTAGATCCATCGGACATAAAATCCGCACCGGATTCAAACCTTGAACGAATTAAAAATATAGATTCAGATGAACTAATTGGTAAGTACTTTCAGGCGACATATGAGCCCCCAAATTTAAAAAAAGCGAAAAAACGAAGAAGAGAAGATGTAGAAGTTCATTATGATTTTAGTATTCCAGAGGAAATGCAAAATGTAGGAAATGGAAAGAAATTTCTAATTCGCACATATGGATGCCAAATGAATGAACACGATACAGAGGTAATGGCTGGTTTACTAACCGATATGGGGTATGAATCAACAGATGATACAAATGAAGCTGATGTTATTCTTTTAAATACGTGTGCTATTAGGGAAAACGCTGAAAATAAAGTATTTGGTGAAATTGGACACTTAAAACCATTGAAATTAGAAAAACCGGATTTAATTGTTGGGGTTTGTGGATGTATGTCTCAAGAAGAATCGGTAGTGAATCGGATACTTGAAAAACATCCATTTATTGACATGATTTTCGGTACACATAATATTCATCGCTTGCCAGGTTTGTTAAAAGAGGCGATGTTCAGTAAAGAAATGGTACTTGAAGTGTGGTCAAAAGAGGGCGATATTATTGAGAACCTACCAAAAGTGCGTAAAGGTAAAATAAAGGGTTGGGTTAATATCATGTACGGTTGTGATAAGTTCTGTACGTACTGTATTGTACCTTACACTCGAGGGAAAGAGCGTAGTAGAATGCCTGAAGATATCATTCAAGAAGTCCGCCAATTAGCTGCTTCTGGTTATAAAGAAATAACTTTACTCGGACAAAACGTGAACGCATATGGAAAAGATTTAGAAATAGAATACGGACTGGGTGACTTGATGGAGGAAATTAGTAAAATTGATATTCCGAGAGTAAGGTTTACTACTTCCCATCCAAGAGATTTTGATGATCGCTTAATTGAAGTCTTATCCAAGGGTGGGAACTTACTTGATCATATCCACTTACCGGTTCAATCAGGAAGTTCTGACGTATTACGAGTGATGGCACGTCGCTACACGAGAGAAGAATATTTAAGACTTGTAGATAAAATTAGAACAGCAATGCCTAACGCTACGCTAACTACCGATATCATAGTAGGATTCCCTAATGAAACAGATGAGCAATTCGAAGATACCATGACACTTATGGCTGAAGTAGGATTTGAAGCGGCATATACGTATATATACTCTCCGAGAGAAGGAACACCTGCTGCGAGATGGGAAGATAACATCCCTATGGAAGTGAAAAAAGAGCGACTACAACGATTAAATGCACTTGTTAACGAACAATCTGCAGCAGCAATGAAGAAATATGAAGGCCAAATAGTTAAAGTACTTGTCGAAGGTGAGAGTAAAAAGAACCCTGACGTTCTTTCTGGTTATACGGAAAGAAATAAGTTGGTTAACTTTAGAGCACCTAAGTCAGTTGTTGGTAAGATTATAGAAGTGAAAATTACAAAAGCAAAAACCTGGTCTCTTGACGGAGAGTTAGTGAAAAAAGTGGTAGAGGTGGTATAGTAATGGCGCAATACACACGTAAAGAAGTTATAGAAGAAGCGCATAAGCTAGCTAAAATGGTAGCTGATATCGAAGAAATAGATCGCTTTAAACAAATTGAGGCTAAACTTAATGAAAATCAGAAAATCCAAATTATTATTAAAAAAATTAAAGCATTACAAAAACAAGCTGTTAATTTTCAAGCTTACGGTAAACATGAAGCATTAAAAAAAGTAGAGGCTGAAATAGATCGACTACAAACAGAAATTGATGAAATACCTATTGTACAAGAGTTTAAAGATACTCAAGTGGTGATTAACGATATCTTACAACTTGTATCTAATACAATTGCGAGAGAAGTTACAAACGAGGTCATCCGCTCTACAGACGGCGATCTACTTGCTGGAGAAACAGGTTCTAAAGTAAGTGGTAGCTCTTGTGGTCATTAATATATAATCTGAAACTGACTCAACAATTTGTTGAGTCAGTTTTTTGTCAGGAGATTTTAAAATATATTGTATGTGTACACTCGTTCACTCGAGTAGCTCATTCAGCTCAGTGGCTCAACCACAACTGATTAAGACTATCTTTTAGCCATGTATGATACAGGCATCTCTTAATCTTTTGGGAAAAAGTGAGCGAGGTGCTAGCATTTATCTTAATGTTTTATAATTACCTCTTCATTAAACTTCTCTTGTGGTTATCTTCAATAATATCTTTCACATGTTTTCCCTTGTCTAATACTATATATCAGTGCTTTTGTTGGTTATACACCTAAAGATGTTTAATGATAAGCGTTAGGAAAGTAATTTATATAACTTTTTTCTGTGATATTCGTACACATTGTTAGGCTATTGCATAGGATGAACTAGAAACCTTTGCTGGTCTACTATCAATTTTCTACAAGAGAATACGTTATGCACTTTAGGTAGATGCCATGCATAAAATGACAATGAAAAAACGGAGGAGGTTTTAGTTCTATGTCTTTTCTTGATCAAGAATATCGAGAAATTATTACAAAAGCTGTTATTGGTAAAGGGCGAAAGTTTACTCAGGATACAAATACAATCACACCATCGCATAGACCATCTAGTATACTTGGGTGTTGGGTGATTAACCATTTATACAATGCAAAGAAAAAAGGAGACGACATTGTAGAAGTGAATGGTAGCTATGATGTGAATGTTTGGTATTCTTACAATGACAATACAAAAACAGAGGTAGTTACGGAGCGTGTGACCTATTGTGATCACATTAAATTATCTGTAAAAGATGAGCAAACGCTTGGTGATGAAGTGGAAGTATTTGCGAAAGTAATTCAGCAGCCAAATTGTCTCGAATGCACAATTGCAAATCATGATCACAAAATTAAGGTAGAAGTAGAGCGTGAATTTTTAGTAGAAGTAATAGGTGAAACAAAGGTTACTGTTAAAGTGGATCCTAATGGTACAGTAGCTGATGATGACGATTGGGATTTCGAGTTATCAGATGAGGAATTCGAAAACGTTGACCCTGATTTCCTAGCTAATGTAGAAGAAGAGTAAAGTAGGGTGTTATAACTGGAGTGCGCATGGTACAATTGCACTTCAGTTTTTTTGTTTTTGAATTGACAGCTTTATAAGACCTTCCTAGTTAAAGAAATGTTTACTGTTTACTTTTTGACTTACAGAGTTTCCATAAACAGGACGATAAAAATGCTCGCTTTGGTATGCTATAATAGAAAAAGAATCTGGTCGGTTGGAGGAAAGACAATGGCGGAATTTACACCAATGATACAACAGTATCTAAAAATAAAAGCTAGTTATAAGGATTGTTTTTTATTTTTTCGTTTAGGTGACTTTTATGAGATGTTTTTTGATGATGCTCTTTCTGCTTCAAGAGAGTTAGAGATTACTCTTACAAGTAGAGATGGTGGCGGGGAAGATCGAATTCCAATGTGCGGTATACCATATCACTCTGCGGCTAATTACATAAAAAATTTAGTGGAAAAAGGGTACAAGGTTGCGATTTGTGAACAAGTTGAGGACCCTAAACAGGCTAAAGGTGTCGTAAAACGTGAAGTAGTTCAGTTAATCACACCAGGTACGGTAATGGAAGGTACAATGCTAGATGACAAAGAAAACAACTACTTAGCAAGTATCTCCTACATTTCTAACGGTGAATTTATTATTACATATAATGATTTATCAACTGGTGAAAACAGTATTGCTATTATAGATCGCGGGTGGGATGCTGTCTTAAATGAGTTGTTTAATCGTCCAATTAAAGAAATAGTAATTTCTAGTGACTTAGAAGAGAAATATCAGAATGATTTGACGGAACGCTTACAAGTTACGCTGTCCTACATGGATGAGACTTTAATTAATGAAGCATTTACAAATTTAGTAGAGACGATTTCAGAGGAAAAGCTTATACAGTCTTTTGGAAGAATGCTAAACTACCTGCAATCAACGCAAAAACGTACATTAGATCACTTGAAACCAGTGCAAATAATTGAGTTAGAACAATTTATGACACTTGATATGTATTCAAAAAGGAACTTAGAACTTACTGAAACAATAATGAGAAAAGGAAAACAAGGAAGCCTTTTGTGGGTGATTGATCAAACTGTCACAGCTATGGGTGCTAGAATGTTGAAGAAATGGTTAGAACGACCTTTGTTGCAACAAAATGCAATAGAGAAACGATATGATCTTGTAGAAGGATTTTTAGAGCAGTTCATGGAACGAGAAGCAATTAGGGAAATTCTAAAGTCTATATACGATTTAGAACGTTTATCAGGCAGAGTTTCGTTTGGTAATGTTAATGCTAGGGATTTGAATCAACTTAAAGTTTCTTTGAGTAAAATTCCGCAATTAAAAGAATTACTTACACAATTTGTTAATCAACGAGTAAATAAACTAGGTGACCATTTAGATCCTTTAACAGACTTATATGGTTTATTAGATAATAGTATAATAGAAGATCCTCCTATTTCGATAAAAGAAGGCGGATTAATAAAAGATGGTTACAACCAGCAACTAGATGAATATAGAGATGCTTCGCGAAACGGAAAAAAGTGGATTGCTGAGCTAGAAAAAAAAGAAAAAGAAGAAACAAGTATTAAGTCCTTAAAAATAGGTTATAACAGAGTATTCGGTTACTATATTGAGGTTACTAGAGCAAATCTTCATTTATTACCAGAGGGAAAGTATGAGCGAAAACAAACGTTAACGAATGCTGAACGATATATAACACCAGAATTAAAAGAAAAAGAGTCACTCATATTGGAAGCGGAAGAAAAAAGTGTTGATTTAGAGTATCTCTTATTTAGTGAACTGCGTGAACAAGTAAAGGCATATATACCTAAATTGCAGGCATTAGCTGAAAAAATAAGTGAAATTGATGTCTTGCAAGGCTTTGCATCTGTTAGCGAACTTAATGATTATAACCGTCCGATCTTTAATAGCGAAAGAAGAATAACTATCAAAGATGGTCGTCATCCAGTTGTAGAAAAGGTTATGAAAAACGATTCATTTGTACCGAATCATGTAAACATGAATGATGAGAATGATATATTATTAATTACTGGACCGAATATGTCAGGTAAGAGTACGTATATGAGGCAACTCGCATTAACTGCGATTCTTGCACAGATTGGTTGTTTTGTTCCCTGCCAATCAGCTAATTTACCAGTTTTTGATAAAATATTTACCAGAATTGGCGCTGCTGATGATCTAGTATCCGGACAAAGTACTTTTATGGTTGAAATGCTAGAAGCTAAACATGCCATTACAAACGCCACAGAAAATAGTCTCATCCTATTAGATGAAATTGGAAGAGGGACAAGCACGTATGATGGTATGGCGCTTGCTCAAGCTATTATTGAATATTTACATGAAGAAGTGCATGCTAAAACACTATTTTCTACTCACTATCATGAACTCACGAGTTTAGAAGAATCGTTAGCTAAATTGAAGAATATTCATGTGCGTGCAGAGGAGTATCAAGGGAAAGTTGTTTTTTTACATCAAATTCAAGATGGCGCGGCTGATGAAAGTTATGGTATTCATGTTGCCAAATTAGCTGAACTTCCACAATCATTAATAGATCGTGCTACAGTCATATTAAAACAATTTGAAAATGATCAAACACGAGAAACAACAAAACAAACGTTAGTCGCAGAAGATGATCAACAATTATCATTTTTCAGACAAGAACAAAATAAACAAAAAGATAATTTAACAAAACACAAAGTTAAAGATAGTAATTTGCTGAAGTCATTGAAAAAAATAAACATTATGGAAATGACACCAATGGAAGCAATGAATGAATTGTACCGACTACAAAAGAAAGCCAATGAGGAATAACGGAGGGGGATTAGTGATGAAAATTATCCAAATGCCTGACGCTCTTTCCAATAAAATAGCAGCTGGAGAGGTAGTCGAAAGACCTGCTTCTGTCGTAAAAGAGTTGGTAGAAAATAGTATAGATGCAAACAGTACATCAATAAAAGTCGAGGTATTAGAGGCGGGACTTCAACAAATTAAAATAATAGATAATGGTGAAGGTATGTCTGAAGATGATTGTGAACGTGCATTCTTTAGACATGCCACAAGTAAGATTAAAAATGAAAATGATCTGTTTCACGTAAAAACTTTAGGGTTTCGTGGAGAAGCTCTAGCAAGTATCGCTGCAGTCAGTAGGCTTAAGTTAAAAACATCTACTGGTGAACAAGCAGGAACCATTCTTAATTTAGAAGGTGGAAAAGTAATTAGCAAAACAAAAGGGGATGCAAGACAAGGTACGGAAATAGTAGTCGATGATTTGTTTTTTAATACACCTGCTAGATTAAAGTATATGAAAACAATTCATACCGAGCTAGGTCATATCACGGATGTCATTAATCGAATGGCATTATCACACCCCGAAATCCGCTTTGAAGTAATTCATAATGAAAAACAATTGTTTCATTCATCAGGTCGAGGAGATTTACTACAGATTATTGCCCAAGTTTATGGCATGAGTGTTGCTAAAAAAATGATACCTGTTGAATATAAAACCCTTGATTTTTCAATAAAAGGATACATTGCCAAACCAGAAGTAACACGTGCTTCTAGAAATTACATTTCAACAATTATAAATGGTCGGTTCATACGGAGTATCGGTCTAAATAAAGCAATACTTAATGGCTATCATACTTTGTTACCGATTGGAAGAAGCCCGCTAATTGTTGTGTCTATTGAAATGGATCCTATATTAGTAGATGTTAATGTTCATCCTGCAAAATTAGAAGTGCGTTTTAGTAAGGAAAAAGAGTTATATGAAGCTGTTGAATCGACTATTAAACAAGAATTTCGTAAACAGTCTCTTATTCCTGACGTGTTGCAAGCAAAAAAACGAAAGGAACAGAGTACACAACATTCCTTTTCTTTTTATGAACCAAAGCAAAGCAGTGATAGCACGATTGATTTTCAGGAAAATCGACCTCCATTACCATATGATACTAAAAAACAGACGGAAAAAGCGTCTTTAATTTCTACACAAGAAGCGGCGGCAGAAACAATGCATGACTATCATTTGGAAAGTGAATCTTTTAGCGAAATGACTGATATTCCTGTTCAAAATAAGGAACAGCCGAAAGAGATACAGCAAGAACGAATACCTGTCATGTATCCGATTGGGCAACACCATGGTACCTATATATTGGCCCAGAATGAAAATGGTTTGTTTATCATTGATCAGCATGCAGCGCAAGAGAGAATAAAGTATGAATTTTTCCGTGATAAAATAGGGGATGTACCTAATGAATTACAAGAGTTATTACTTCCTTTAACATTTGATTTCTCAAAGCAGGAAGCATTGATGATTGAACAATATCAGGAAGAATTAAAAAAAGTAGGGTTATTTTTTGAGCACTTTGGTCAACAAAGCTATGTAATCCGTGCTCATCCACAATGGTTTCCTAAAGGTTTTGAAGAGGAAGTAATTCGCGAAATTGTAGATCAAGTAATTGCTGATGAAAAAGTTAACTTATATAAAATAAGGGAAGAAGCTGCAATCCTTATGTCTTGCAAGCGATCAATAAAAGCGAATCATTATTTAAATAATGAAGATATGTTTCGCCTCCTAGAGGATTTAAGACAATCTACAGATCCATTTACATGTCCGCATGGACGTCCGATTATAATCCATTTTTCGGAATATGAGATGGAAAAAATGTTCAAACGTGTAATGTAGGGAAGTTTTGGCGCCTAGCTATATTTTATTTAGTTAGGCGTTTTTGTGTATAAAAATCCAGTTCTAACTAAAAATAGTAATGTTATTAATCTAGGTTAGGTGGGAAGTTTATGCCAGAAAATCAGAAACTAATCAATTTTTTGAATCAAGAATTGTCTAACTTTGCAGTACTTTACATTAAACTTCACCGTTATCATTGGTTTGTGCAAGGCCGCCATTTTTTTAAACTTCATGAAGTTTTCGAAGACTTGTATAATGAAGCAGCTGAAGATTTAGATGAAATTGCTGAAAGGATTCTAGCAATCGGTGGTAAACCTTTAGCTACGATGCACAAATACATTAAAGAAACTACGCTGCATGAAGCACAAGCGGATGACAAAGAAAACGAAATTATTCACCAATTGTCCGAGGATTACAAAACAATGATCAAAGAAATCAAAGAAACCGGTGTTCCCTTGACAGAGGAAATTAATGATCAGCCAACTGCAGATTTATTAAATGATATTCATGGTAGATTTGAAAAGCACGTTTGGATGTTAAAAGCTTATATTGCATACGAATGATAAAAAAAGGTTGTCCATCTATGACAACCTTTTTTTATTGAAATATATGAAAATAAGTAAAGTTTATGTAAAGAAAAAACAAGTAATTACTAAGTTATTGCAGAATATCTTAGTTAGTGTATAATGAACAGACAATATTTTTTACAGTTTTTACATATTGAAAGGGAATATAAATATGAAACAAACGGTTGTTGCAGTAGTTGGCCCAACTGCTGTGGGAAAGACAAGTTTAAGTGTTGAAATAGCAAAAAGGTTTAATGGAGAAGTGATAAGTGGGGATTCGATGCAAATCTATTCGGGGATGGATATTGGAACTGCTAAAATTACCGAAAATGAAAAGCAAAAAATTCCTCATCATATGATTGATATTAAAGATCCTTCTGATTCTTTTTCTGTTGCAGACTTTCAATCCAACGTTGATACTTATATTAACTTAATCAGTGAAAGAAATCATTTACCGATTATTGCTGGAGGTACAGGATTATATATTCAGGCTGCCTTGTATAGTTATAATTTCTCTGAAAATAAGAGAGATGATTCTTATCAAAAGAATATTGAGAGAGAAATTGAAATAGAAGGAATTCAAAAGGTTTATGAAAAACTTCAGCGTATAGATCCTGAACAAGCTAAAAGGATACACCCTAATAATGTTCGTCGTGTGATTCGAGCTTTAGAAGTATTTGATAGAACAGGTATGACCATGAGTGAATACCACGACAAACAACGAGTAAACTCACCCTATAATTTAATTCTTATAGGATTAGAAATGGATAGGGAAATGCTTTATAATCGGATTAACAATCGTGTTGATACTATGTTAGAGAATGGATTATTAAAAGAAGTGAAATATTTTTATGAAAAGGGTTTAGAGGACAGGCAGTCAATGAAAGCTATAGGTTATAAAGAATTGATTCCGTATTTTAAAGGAGAAAAGTCACTTGCTGAATCAATAGAGTTGTTAAAACAAAATTCTAGAAGGTTTGCAAAAAGACAATATACTTGGTTTAAGAATAAAATGGATGTTGACTGGTATTCTATAACAGTCGATTCAAAAGAGGAAAAGTTTGAAATTATTTTAAACGATTTAGCAGGAAAGCTAAAAAATAAATAGAAATAATGTAAGTATAGATAGAAAAGAGGAGGAAATCTCATGTCTCAATCAGTAAATATTCAAGATCAATATTTGAACCAACTTCGAAAAGATCGTATCCAGGTTACTGTATTTTTAACAAATGGTTTTCAATTAAGAGGATCAGTGAAAGCATTTGATAATTTTACAGTTTTATTTGATACTGATGGAAAGCAACAACTTATATTCAAGCATGCAATCTCGACATTCGCTCCATCTAAAAATGTAACATTAGAAACAGAATGAGAAAAAGGACGCAATATATTGCGTCCTTTTTTATACGTAAAAGTATTAGAAAGCATATTCTTCTATTAAAGGAAAATTTGGATTAATAATAATTGTAGAAAATTGGAATGATATTATTTATTGAACTCCAAAAGAATTCATGGTATATTATTAATCCGCCCGAAAAACGGGCGTTTAATGTGTTAAGAGAATTTATGGATTTAAAAAAGGTTATTGACTTTAAGTGTGATAATGTGGTATGTTTAAAAAGTCGCTTTTGATAGGACAATAACCTTTCAATAATTATTCGAAAAGTTATTGACTTCAACTGAGGTGGAATGATATAATATAAAAGTTGTCGCAAAAAACAACGCCGTAATATTGATCTTTGAAAACTGAACAAAACAATCAGTATGTTAAGTAAGAAAAGCTAGTTAAGTAATGAGCAACCAAGCTCACATTTTATGGAGAGTTTGATCTTGGCTCAGGACGAACGCTGGCGGCGTGCCTAATACATGCA
>NZ_JASTZU010000001.1 GCF_030282825.1 Aquibacillus rhizosphaerae | reverse complement strand
GTACCTACCCATACGTCTTCATACCACGGACGTTTTTCAATTTCTCGGGCGTTCGCTTCTTGCTTTTTAAACGTTAAATAATCTGCGGTTTGTTGCTTTGCTTCATCTTGTACCTGATACACGTCACTGGCGTGATAGGCCTTTTGATCAAAATGAATTGGTTGAATCGTATTTCCTTGTTGGGTTGCATCTAATAAGGCGCGAAATAATGCAACTACATAACCTTCTGCATATTCTGATTGTTGATATTCTTCCGTCAACCATGCATCGACCTTTTCCACCGCTTCCACTGTGTCCCGTCGCTTTCGGTGGGCTTTCGCCATATTTTCATCAAAACTATTTTGCGAGAATACATCTAACGATATGATATCATCAATCCCACGAAAAATCGCTTCTAAATCATTCCGTTGTGCTGTGACTAAATCATCCGCTTGACGTTCCCCTTGTTGGATATCTTCCTCAAGAAAGGCTGTATGTACAACGGTATTTCCGCCTAATTTTTCCTGCTCTAATGTTCCCTTGATTCCTCTTAAAAAAGCAATTTGTTGATCTACTAATCTGAGCCACGCTTCTACCACATCCACCTGTGCTTGATAAAAGCCCTTAATGGCATCAGCGCCTTGCCCCTGAAAATCACCTGCATAAATCATTCCTTGAAAGTCACGTTTTAACCCATCCAGTTGCCCACGCAATACTCGATAATGAGATTGCCTTTCATTCATGGTAGCTACTAAAGCTTTTGAATCTAGTACCTTCAATCCTCCACCTCATTCCCATAATATTCCTACCTTTATGGTAGCGATTCGGTTAAGGAATTGGTACAGTCCATATTTCCTGTTTTATCCAATTAAGACGTGAGTTTTTAGATGGAATATTAGTGATGACATAGGTAAATAGATTTACATTATGCATTATACTCACACAATAAAACACCACATTTTCTCTTATGTAAAGGGCATTCGTTGACGCTTACTTTGTCCTCACCATTAATAGCCAGTAGAATGATAAAAGATTTCAATTTGAAGATGAATATGGTTAGTCATGAGGCGATACGTATGGAGAATAAACAGTTTGACTATGATTGTCTCTTCCAAGCTGAAAATACTCCAAACGGTCCTCTTCATCATGAAGTAATGAAGTCCTTCGAATGCCCCGGCTTGTTATATGATACTTCGCACCCGGATACCATATCCGCTTTTTCCTTGGCAAAAAAAGACCTCCTTGCAAATTATAAAATAGAATTAGATTGGCAGAATCATTTTATTATAGGGATTGATTGTATTGACTGAAAATTGGTTGAGGATTTAGCTGAGCAGAAAGAGTAGCGAAATACTTTAAATAATAATATTCTTCAATAATATCTTTTATCCTGAAAATTTTACAAATAAATTAAAAAGTTAGCTACTATTTTCTACCTTAGTAACTCACAAATTAACTGTTCTTCCGACAGAGATAAATTCTCAATTTGTCCACAGACGGGGACTGACCCCAATATCCCTGATTAAAGCGTGTGGTGACAGGAACTGCCAATCAACAGGAGATGTTCATACTCTCCTTTTCATTTCTATTAACAACTCATCGAAAAACTTAATATATATGCTTTTTATGTTTCTGTAAATTTCCCAGGCAGTTGTCTCTTCCTATGTATGTAAAGTTCTATTTCGATTTACAAACATCTTAAGCCAGTTATCGCCATTTGTTATTATTCTTTCTTTAAAAGCTTCCTTTATTGTTCTTCTTAGACTGGATACTTAGAGAAGTCCGTTATACTCTAAATAGGCTTTCAAAATTTTTCACGAAAGTTCGTAGGTGAATTCAAAGCGTTGGATAGTAGCATCAATGACAATATCATCATTCGTTGCATCTCTTTCTAGTGTTTCATGAAGCTTTTTCTAGATTAATTACTTTGTTCAAAACTTTATTCATATTATCCACCACTGTTCCATCTGAATTTTCCCATCCTAGAAAAGTGATTATCACTCAGTTCGCTCTGAAGGCAAATTAATTTTTCATGCACTCGTTCATTTCACCAAATCACTCAAATTGTCCACGGGAGAGGGTTGACCCCAGATATCACGAAAAAACAACTTAAGGATTAAACTCCCTAATTTGTTTTTTAAAAATTCTCTTATAATTAACATTTAATCTTTATAATCAATATCAGAAAAGTTCCATTCATTATCAGTAGGTGTCAATTTGAATCTTAATATATCATCAGGAAAATCATTAGGGTAAACATAGATTGTTTCCATTGAATCATTAAATCCTGTTTTGCTTGTGACGGACCACATGCCTCTAATTGTTTCTCCTGGTTGAACGCTAATCCCTTGTTCATAATAATTTTGAACATTTATTTTGTATTTATTGAAAAATTCTTTAATGTCTTTATCGGAAGCGTAATCAGAAGCGATACTTCTATAAACATCTGTTGAGCGTATCCATCCATCTAAATCATCCTCGGGATTCATTTCCTGTTCATAAAGAGTGAAACCACCAAAGTATACTTCTTCGTTGCTTGAATTTTCTAATTCGACATCAAACATATAATGACCTGTTGCTGAACTTACTGCTAAACTGGAGTATTCAAAGATACCATCTATTCTCCCGTCTACATAGCCGGCTGAATGAACAGTTACATTCAATCCTTTCTCATGAAAATCTCTTTTATGTATGAATGTTGGCGTATCAATATCAAAAGAAATACCTTTAATATCGTCTGTATTTTCGATTACATTTGTGCTTTCTCCATTTTCACTCTTTTCATTTTTTTGATTTGTTTCTGTGTTGCACGCAACTAATAGCATAAAAATAGTAAAACTAATTATCAATAACATAAATTTCTTCACAAACACACATCCTCGTATTTAATTTAAAATTGAAACAAAATTATTTCAATTTTTATATCTACAATGCTTGGTTACCGAATTCAAGAATGCCAATTAGCAAAGTAGTGCCGTTTCCTACTAGTGACATTAGACCTTTATCACTAAATTAATAGATATACGTATTGAACGTTATGTTTTCCAAAAACCCATTGCTTGACACCAATCCATAGATACCTAATTCTGCTTTCCTGATGGTATCAAAGGTTTTGGCACTTTTATAACTGCATCCCTCGAAAAATCGCTTCTAAATCATTCCGTTGTGCCGTGACTAGACCATCTGCTTGCCGTTCCCCTTGTTGAACATCTTCCTCAAGAAAAGCTGTATGTACAAAGGTATTTCCTCCTAATTTTTCCTGCTCTAACGTTCCCTTGATTCCTCTGAAAAAAGCAATCTGTTGATCCACTAATCTCAGCCAAGCTTCTACCACATCCACCTGCGCTTGATAAAAGCCTTTGATGGCCTCTGCCCCTTGCCCTTGAAAGTCATCTGCCTGAACCATTCCTTGAAAATCACGTTTTAACCCAGCCAGTTGGCCACGCAATTCTCGATAATGAGATTGCCTTTCATTCATGGTAGCTACTAAAGCTTTTGAATCTAGTACCTTCAATCCCCCACCTCATTCCCATAATATTCCTATCCCTATGGTAGCGATTCGGTTGAGAAATTGGTACAGTCCATATTTCCTGTTTTATCCAATTACGACGTGGGTTTTTAGGTGGATTATTAGTGATGACATAGGTAAATAGATTTACATTATGCATTATACTCACACAATAAAACACGACATTTTCTCTTTTGTAAAGGGAATTCGTTGACGATTACTTTGTGCTCACCATTAATTCTTTACGTGTGACGTAATTATCAGAAATCACACAATCATTTACCGGAAATTAAGGTCAGTGAAGTTCAAGAGCATATTAATTCATTACATGCTACTCCAGAAACATCACCTAACCAATTAAAAACAGAACTTTTTGGGTAGTTACCATTAGTCAATGAGAAAAAGGCAGAATTAGCTTTGATAGCTGAATTGTGCCTTTTTTCTCGAAAACTACCGATTTCCCCTAAGAGAATCGTTCCCTGCTTGAATAAAAACTCAATAATTTCCGTATTACTTCGTGCGCCACGTAGTGATTCTGTATCATGAAATAGGTATTGAAATGGAAATGCAGATAGTCATGAAAAAGATTGAAAAAACCCCTATTTTATTGATGGGACTGGGACTACAGTGTACAAAAAAACTCCTACATCTTGTAAAGATAATAAATGTAGGACTTTCATTCAACAGTAAATATATCAATGAACAGTATAAATAATATCAAGGATGATGGAATTTATAAGCAACCATCAATATAACAAGTTCTATTCTATCGAATACTGTTTATCAAAATATCTTTTATATTCACCACTAATAATTTGTTCCCACCACTTCTTATTATCTAAATACCAATCTATGGTTTGTGTCATACCGGTTTCAAAGGTATAGGTTGGTGCCCAGCCAAGCTTTTCTAATTTCATGGGGTCAATCGCATAACGCTTATCATGCCCTAATCGATCAGTAACAAATTCAATTAGATTTTCTGATTTTTTTAGTCTGTTGATAATGGTCTTAACTACCTCTAAGTTCGTCTTTTCATTATGCCCACCAACGTTATACACTTCTCCACTAGCACCTTCATGAAGGACGAGATCAATCGCCGAACAATGGTCTTGCACATGTAACCAATCCCGAATATTTTTTCCGTCGCCATATATAGGGACCTTTTCATCATTCATTACTCTAGAAATCGTTAATGGCATTAATTTTTCTGGAAATTGATATGGTCCATAGTTGTTGGAACAACGGGTAATATTGACAGGTAATCCATACGTTTCATGGTAAGCGCGAACGAGTAAATCCGAAGATGCTTTACTTGCACTATAAGGACTATTAGGCTGAAGCGGCGTATCTTCGGTGAAGAAGGCAGTTGAATCAAAATCTAATTCACCATATACTTCATTCGTTGATACATGAACAAAATTGCTGACATTAACCGATTTCGCTGCATCCAATAACACCTGTGTACCCAACACGTTGGTACGAATGAATACCTCTGGGGACGTGATCGAACGATCAACATGACTTTCAGCAGCAAAGTGGACAACATAATCAAACTTTTCTTTCTCAAATAAAGGCATAATAGCTTCTCGATCAGCGATATCACCTTTCACAAAATGATAGTTATTCTTTTCTTCTATCCCCTTATGCTTAGTTAGTTCCCCAGCATAGGTTAACAAATCAAAATTATAAATCGCATAATCCGGATACTTATCCACCATATATTGAACGAAATTCCCGCCAATAAAACCTGCTCCACCAGTTACGAGCAATTTCTTCTTTGACATGCTAGTTCACCTCATTGCATCCCTGATTGTAATTTAGATATAGCAATAGCAAAAGATTCTGCTATTCCTGCCATTTCTAATTGTCCCCTGACTCATTGAACCATAATTATACTATAACAATTGTAATAGTTCTCAAAAAATCTGCCAATTTTCGAGTGGTGACAAGCACCAGTGGCTCTAAAAACATAACCGGAATAATGGTGTTTTTGATTAAAGTATGTTGCATATTAGGAATGAACAATTTAATAATGTTACCAGTAGAATGATCAAAGGTTTCAATTGAAGATGAATATGGCTAGTCATGAGTAGATACATATGGAGAATAAACAATGTGACTATCATTGTCTCTTCCAAGCTAGAAATATTCCAAACGGTCCTCTTCATCATGAAATAATGAAGTCCTCCGAATACAATGTAATATGATATTTAGCACCAGGATACCAAATCCACTTTTCCCTTGGCAAAAAAGCATTCTTAAAAATTTTTTAAAAATAGCTAGATTAGCAGGATTATGTAATTAAATGGTTTGGTAGGTGTCAATGCAAAATAATAGTGTAACACTCTAATACACTTCAACAATATCTATTACCCTGCATTACAAATAAACTAAAAAAGAGCTACTATTTTCTAACATAGTAACTCTCACACTAGTTATTTTTCCACAGATACAAATCTCTTAATTTGTCTACAGCAGGGTGCTAATATCTCAACTTTGCCTAACATCCATTAGCCTTAAAGCTTCAAATGTCGTCTTCCCTACCACATCTTTCTTAAAGGAGATGGCCAACCGCCCAGCATGGTATGTAGTTACAAAGTCTTCTTACATATAAATCACTTACCCACCAATCTGCTCTTGCTTCCCTAACATCATCCTAAATGCACCAGTTGTGGATGACAACTGATTAAATGCCCCTTGTTGGATTACCTTACCTTTCTCTAGCACAATCACTTGATCAGCATCACGAATCGTGGATAAGCGATGGGCAATGACAATCATCGTCATCTTGCCTTTTAAGTGTACAATTGCCTGTTGAATATTTGCTTCATTCTCTGAATCAAGTGCGCTTGTTGCCTCATCTAAAACAAGGACAGAAGGCTTTCGTAAAATTGCTCTTGCTAATACGATCCGTTGTCGTTCCCCACCAGATAATTTAATACCTCGATCACCAATCACGGTATCGAGTCCGTCTGGTAGCTGTTGTACAAAGTCGTATGCAGAAGCAAACGTCAATGCCTTGTTTATTTCCTGTTCGGTCGCATTTGCCGAAACAATCAATAGGTTATCTCTTATCGTTGTATTAAATAAAAATGGATCTTGAGAAACGTAGCTTAACGATTTCCGAAGTGCTAGAATTCTTTCTTTTGTCAGGGGTACACCATCAACAGTAATGGATCCCGTTTCTGGAAGGTTAATTCCCATAAGCAAATCAATCAGCGTACTCTTTCCAGCGCCAGATTTACCGACAATCGCAGTGATTTTATTCGCAGGGATAAATAAATCAATGTCCTGTAATGCATAGACTTTCTTTTGTTTATCATAGCGGAATGATGCTTTATCGCATTGAATACCCTCTTGAATTTGAATCGGCTCGACATGCTGTTCCATGCTTTGGTCAAATTCTTTTGCCTCACTTGTTTGCTTTTGCAAAGCCTGCACAATTTTTAGGGAAGGAATCGCCATCGCTATGGTTTCCATGGAACTTTGTATCCCAGAAACTCTTGGCCATAACCGTGAAAAGATAACGACAACCAAAGTCAGTTGTGTTGCTTGTGCTGCAAACATTTGAATAGCAACAAAAATAAATGCTGCGATGAAGACGGCTGAAGCAATCTTATAATACGCTTGTGAGGTAGTTTTCACACGGACAAAATCTACTTGCTGGTCTTGCATTTGCTTGGTAATTGAGCGATACCAATCCATTCTAGGCTCTTCTAAAGAATTACTTTTGATATCCTTCATCCCATTAATTTGATCGGTTATACCAGCCATGTAGCTTCTACCAAGCTCGACACTCTTTTCACCTAATACGAGCGATCTTTTTAGGAACTTTCGATTGATGAAAATGAGAATAATCCCACACAATAATACAAAGGACGTAATCGAAGGGGACAACCAAAATGCGAGGCCAATCTGTAATACGGTAAAAATAAACGAGGCCATTAATTTTAGAAATGCTTGTGTTCCTGCGTTAGTACGGGCAATTTCAGTTGATAGGATATAAATAAGATCCGATTTTCTTTTTTTTATGAAAAAATCCCAATTCGCTTTGAGTAAGGAATCGTAGGTTTTTATTTGTAAATAACGTAAAAAACCTTGTTGAATGATCGTATTCCGAATCGTAAGGTGGCGTTGCAATACGTTTTGTCCGACAGCGATACAAACATAAATGGCTAAAACAATCATCAATCCTACCGAAATAGGAAGACTATCAAAATACTGAAAGACTCCTGTAAAAGGCAATTCTTCTGCATCTAACTGGACAATTCCACTTAAACTAATCATCGGTATGAGCAATAACACCGCGAGACCATCTAGCAAACCAATCCCCATCATCGCGAGCATGTTCACATAGAGAATCTTTCCGGTATGTCCATGTATTTGCTTTAAAAAATATATAACGTGTTTCAAATAATCACCCCCATCCTAATGATTTAACAACCTATTCTATCTCTACTAGCCCCTCTTTCACTAATTGTTGGAGAAAAGCAATCGTTTCTTCTTCGCACTGCTTTTGTTCTACATCATATTGCTCTATCAGTTTGGTAACTACTTCTTCAATTGATACAGG
Source organism: Aquibacillus rhizosphaerae (assembly GCF_030282825.1). Taxonomy (GTDB): domain Bacteria; phylum Bacillota; class Bacilli; order Bacillales; family Amphibacillaceae; genus Aquibacillus_C; species Aquibacillus_C rhizosphaerae. The sequence continues at coordinate 143,510 of NZ_JASTZU010000001.1, read as the reverse complement.
TTGTTTGATAATTTCCCAAATCTGCCCACCAAGAACACCCAAATTATAATATTTCCCATTCTTCACACATAACATGACTTTCTCCCCGTTCATGTCACTTACAATATTTCCTTCTGCTTGTTTCACCTGTTGACTAAGTGAAAATTCCTCGACTTTACTCATGTATTGCTGCCTCCTTTTTTATGGTCGTTACTATTAGATCAGTTAACGTTTCAGCGGTAAAACGATCGCTTGGTCGCTCAATCTTAAATAAATCATTATTACTAGCTATTTTTGTTGCCATTTGGAAGTGCCAATCCATTAATCCAATCTGTTGAATTAGAAAATTTCGATATGTATGCCTGAACAGTGTATAAAACTGTTGAAGCTTTTCTACCGACTGAATGGAAACTGCTTGATTTGTTGTTTTAGTCAGCTCAAAAACTCCTCCTAGCGGCAGAGCTTTCGTGCAAAATTGATCAGTAACAGGCACGGCAAATTTAGTTTCTCGATCAAAAATGGATTTTAAATTACTTCTATCCGTACCATAATAATCAAGTGTGTTTGACCATAGCTTCTGATGTGGATAGGAAGGAATCACAATTGGTTTATCATCCGCTGTTAATACAATTGGAATCACATCATCACTTAATAATTGATAGCCTCTTTGTAAAAATGCAGTAGCTAAAGTTGATTTCCCAGCCCCTGAATCGCCAACAATCGCATAAGCTTTTCCGTCTATCTCAATCGCACTTCCATGTAAAGGAAGTATTCTTCTCTGCAATAAAAGAATACCCATACACGTACCTAGCAGGTAAAGCCGTATGTGATCTTGTTTCGTTTCATTAAGTGGGGAGACGATAATCGTTGTACCCTTTTCAATCACAAATACTGCTGTATTCGGCACATGAAAAATAACTTTTTCTTTATTTACAACAAAATGGCTTGCCGATTCAGCAGAGTCATCCACATAATCAAGTTCTTTTCGTGAAATCATGATATCTATAGCCTCTATAGGCTGATTAATCACTGGTAATTCAGGTAACGTAAGATCACTAGCTATATTTAATCCGAATGCATGGTATATTTGTTTACTTGTTTCTATCATCAAACTCCCCCAAACGGAATTAGAATAAATTATGTTAGTAATGATCAAAGAGGATATCTAAGTTAGACATCCCCTTTGATCATACAAATTACTATAATACCAATTAGCTGCTCCATGTTAAATCATCATATGCAGTACCTGCCTGCCAAGATGCATCTAGACGAGTACCAACCTGATCATTTGCCATTGTTTGGTTCACATCAAGAACCTCTAATTGAGGCTTAGTCCATTCTGTCTTCATTTACTTCACCTCCTTTAAATGAAACTTCTTTAAGAATCTATATACAATCAAACTGCGCATTAAAATTCGATAATGGGGATCATTGTCCTTATCGAGACATGGTCCATTCTTTACGACATTTAATGCATCGTTTATTGCCTGCTTATTGATAAACTGGAGCACGTCATCATCCTTGCTAAGCTGTTCCGCTTCTTCTACAAACAGTTGCCATGAAGGTGCCATTCGATGAACCCAGTCTGCACCTTGTACCCCTCGTATTCGCTGATTAAGACGAACTTTATCTGGCAAATAACCTTCTGTTGCCCTACGAATCAATGCTCGGTCATAGCCATCTTGAACAAATTGATTATCAGGTAAGGATAGACAAAATCGAATAACACGAAGATCATTTGTCGGATCGCGTTTCCACACGTTATGTCGTAGTGATAGCTTTGTTGAGACTGTATTGGTGGGAATCCAATGACACACATCCTCGAAGTGTTTTAGCCTTAAATCCTGTTGATCAGCTCCATACCAGCCTGTGTCATCAAATCCGTAATCTTGCAATTTCGTAAACACATCCGTTTGCGTTGCAAATTGTGAATTAATAACTTGTGGCAGGATATAATCAGCTGGGGCTTCCGCACTCTTACTACTCGGAAAAGCATGTTTTCTAATCATTTTTAATTTCTTTAGTCGAGAACCACCAAGATGTAGTGTATGTTGATGTACTTCCTGAACTAACTTTATCCAACGCATGTTTTTGCAAAGCTTTGTATAATAGTCCAATGCATTTCCCCAAGAGATAGTTAAATTTCCTCGATCACCACTCAATAAAATCCCGATATCTTTCGCTTGCGCTTCCTCAAACATCTTTGCAAGCCAAAAGGAGTTCTCAAAAAACTTATAAGGCATCTCCATGTCATGTAAGAGTTCGTCCATCACAGAATAAGGACTACTTTCATTAAAATCACAGTAATGATCGGTTATATGTCCAATATGGTTGACTGTTTCCTGAATATACGGTCGTTCATCAGCAATTAAATATCCTGGTGTAAAATCTTCAAAATCTTTCGGTGGAATATAGCTAAACGTATGTAATGGTTTCCCTTGTTCTTTTAATGTCCCCGCAGCAAAACTAGTAACCGATCCAGAATCTAGGCCACCACTTAATTGCGCTCCCACTCCCCGATGCGTTCTGAGTCTTGCATCCACTGCCTGTTGAAAGATCTCCTGAAATGCATCGATATAGTCATGATTCGATTTATAGTGCAATTTTTCTTTATTTGTTAATGTGTTATATCTATTTATCGTCACCTTTTGACCCACAACTGAAATACGATGAGAAGGCGGAATTTCATATATATTTCGGTAAGGTGTAAGTGCTGAATCTAAGGTATGCGTGACGGCGGTAATTGCTAGAAATTGAGCAAGCCATTCTTCATTTAGATGTTTTTTCATAAAGGGTAGAGTTAGTAGAGGTTCAATCGTTGTGCTAAAAGCAAAACTTTGGTTTTGATGACAGTAATACAAGGTTCTTGCTCCTGAGAAATCTCTTGCACCAAAAAGTTTTTGTTTCTTTCCATCCCAAATCATGAATGCAAAATCACCGATGACATGTTCCGGTGTATTTTCTCCCCATTTAATGTAAGCAAGGAGTAGTAATACACTATCAGGCATTAGGAGTCTTTTTTCTTTATCAACCTGTAACATCTCAAACAATTCCTGTCGGTTATCGATGATAGCATCAGCTGTAATGGCTAAGTCTCTTTCGCTGTCATAGTATGGTACTGGCTCACCAACAGATTCAGGTGTGATCCACTGGGCATGACAACCTAGGTACAAGTTACTTTGATGCCAAACACGAATATCATCGGCCGGGAACTTGCTAAATGCGTCCATCATGTTCGTTATTTGTTCCGGTGTAACAGGTTGTTTATCCCCATGTAAAATGCCAGCTATTGCACTCATATAACAATCCCTCATTATCTAGTATATTCACATTAAACTTTAATCATTTGATTGATTTAGTAATACTTTTTTCTTTTGTTCTTCTTGAGCTTTATTCACAGAACTAGCAAAGGTTTGGACAACAGTAAAACGATGCCTTTCTGCTGCTCCGGTTACATAAAAAGGACCACTTCTTACCCATGCATGAGCAATCATTTTATGATTCTCATCTCTTGCTGTACCTAGGTAAAGTGTACTTTCAATCCCTCTACGCTTCAGCATTCTCATTGCTGCAATTGCTTGGACTAGGCATGCACTTTCCCATACTGTATATTTACTCATGATGTTTATTGTCGTTGATATATGTCTAATCATAGATGGGTTGCTATACGCATCGTTAGGAGTCTCCACCGCTTGTACTCCTAACCCTTTAGCTACATTGGTAAAAGGCAAGCCTTTTAAGATTCGAGCCCATCCGAGATTGAAAAAGGCTTCTAGAAATAATATTTTTCTATTTAAAGGCAAGGATAGAAACTTTTTTACTTTGTTCACAATTACCTATCCCCTTTGATTATCTTTTGATATAGTGCTGATTATCCCCTGGGCATCTAACCCATCCTCACACCATACTACCGACGACATGCGCTAAGGTTATTAGATACTTAAACCCACAGTATGACCGAGTGTTTTCATTGATAGAGGTAAGAAAACGTCACCGTTAAATTTAATTTATTTAGTTCTTAATTAAGAACGTTTTGTTTAATAAAAATTCATGCTAAACTGCTGCATGATTTAGTATCTATCTTTTTTTTTCGTTATTTTAATAAACCTAGGACACTTTTACGCTTTTGTATTCGAAAAGGCTCTTCTATAAAAATCGAGGCATTATCTATTATTGCTTGCGTATTCTCTATAAAGGAATATACCTTTTCCAACCCAAACTGCTTTTCAAGCTTTGCATATGCCTCTTCGAGATACACCCCACTATTTTCGGTTGCACTTGATGCGACAAAATGAACCAGATTTGCTTCGATTAATTGTTGGGTGAACTTTTGTACTTTTCGTCCGTTTTTTCCAACTATGCTAGACGCTGATATTTGTATAAACGCACCATTTTTAACCATTTCATATAGTAAATCGGAGTTTTCCATAAACAATCGATTCGTTTCTGGTTGGCTTATAATTATTTGATACCCATGTACTTGAATATCAAATAACAAGTTTCTTAAATGGACAGGCATATGATCTGTTGGTAGCTCAATAAAAATGAAATCGCTAGTTGCGTTTAATGGAAGTACGTAACCTTTATTTAATAAAGCTAGTATATCTTGGTTAATGTCCATCTTTTGACCAGGTAATACGGTTACGGGAACCCCTTCATCCATTAACCGTTTATTTAATTCATGAACCTGTTTGACTAGATCTATTTTAGAACCACGTTGACTGTCTGCTTTTAGGTTGGGGGTTGCTATAATCTTGTCGATTCCTTGTTCATGAGCCTTACGTGCAACTGATAGACTTTCTGTTGTGTGTTTTGCTCCACCATTATTGTCTATCAAAATATGACTATGGATATCTATCAAAAGTATCACTCCCCATCCAAGAGTTCTTATTTAAGCATTAAGATAATACAATACGTTCTTTTTAAAGAACATATAGATAGTATAACAAGTATAAACAAAGATAGAAATAGGATGTTTTGTCGTTTTTTGTCATGATGTTATTTTTTAAAAAAATAACAGTTTTCCAGGTTATATATTTGTAAACTGGTAAATTCGCTTATATCTCTATTTAGCTCTTTATTTAATATCTACAGTTATAACCATATTTAAATCTTACCTCTGTTTACAAATTTGAATTTATTATTGTTTTTTTATAGATTGTAGAACCTAATCTTTCACTACCGACTTATTTATCTTTTTAAACTTCCGGTAAGCCCATAGAAACGGACGTAAGGGGCAGTATAGAAAGTGTAGAAACTTTGGTAGTGGTAATGTTTCTGCATCTTTATAACTTGGATATATTTTTGTTGGAATCGTATATAAGTTTTGTCTAAATGTTCTAATAGAAAATAAATAGTTGTTATAGTGCCTTCGAAAGTCTGCAGTATTTTTTTCAGAATGAGGGATAAACCCTTTTTCAATAAAGTAAATGGATTTTTGTGATAGTTTCTTATTTATTATTTTGTCGCTAATCACTTCGTTAAATTGACTATTTACTTTTACATGAAAAAATTCAGTTAAAAGTAAAAGGGTCTGCCCATTAATTTTCATGGCACCGTATTTTTTTGATGTTTCTAATAAGTAGTTGAAATCAAACTCTTTAGATATAACCCTATCGATATCAACTAGCCATCTTAACCTAAACCAGGCGTGACGAGCACCATGTGAAACAAGGTAATAAAATAAATCTTCGTTACCAAGAAAGTAAATAGGATTTCCTGCTAAATCACTAGTCTGCTTTCTATTCCACAAAACACCAAAATCAGGCACCTTTCCCATTTCGCTACTTAATCGAATATGAACCTCAACCTGAATACATTTTTTGGGGTGAATAAAAGAAAGATGATGAATTTTTTTCTTCCAATTATTTAGAATCATTGGAAGATTTCGATCTAGGTGATACCCTAAAGAATAGAGCATCTCTTCCACCTTTTCCAGATCGTTTATGGGTATCAATATATCCAAATCCTTTGATGTACGTTTTGAAACATCACCATATAAGAAATTCGCGAGAACTGGCCCTTTTAATACAAGCAATCTGATATTATTTTCATTAAATACTCGACAGATTCTGCCTAGTTCAGCTGTTAATTCGAGCATCTTAAACATATTTTTAGTATAAAGATCTCTTAATTCCTGCTTTACGTAATTTGGTAACATCAGACTGTTACTTTTTTTTTCCATCTGTATATAAACAAGTGGGTACACACGATGATGTTTTGTTAAGTCTAGAAATCTATCCCAATTAACATTCATAAGTAGTTCAGGATTTTCATCCAAATACATAGGATCATTATCAACCTTCAAAATAGCTAATAATAAGTGTAACTCATGTGAAAATATACTTGTATCTAACTGCTGGTTAATGATTCATCAACCTCCTATTTTTTAAATTTCCAGAAAAATAATTCGATAAAAATAACGTTCTCTAAAAAGAACGTTATTTTTATCGAATTATAACAGATTATTAAGAAAAAAGAAATAGACTTCCACACATGACTAAGAAAACTTTTAAATTCTAAATAATTCTTATACTAAAATGATTAAAATAACAATTATTTCTTTGTTAGGTATCATACAATTGGTTAGCCATTTATGTAATTTCCACTTACTATTTAGGAATTGCCTACACCCTAATCCATCTATTGAAGTCGATTAATTATCAAATGTACCTGCTAATTAACAGATGGACATCCGGTGTTGGTGATATTTCTTTTACTACCTCCATACTTATCGACAATTCGTGTTTGAAAATATCTATATTCAGTTACACCAACAACCATCCAACAATTTATAATTAAATATGAAAATCAAAATCAGATAAATTACTGATTAAAGTTATTTCTGAAACTTCAACTTCACTTTTGATAATACTTACACGGTACCACGTTTCATCATTAAGTGAATCTTTTGCAATATAGACTTTTTCATCCATTATATCTTGTGTCCAGAACCTCAAGTTTGGATTTGAATTGTGCTTCTCTTTTAAAATTTTCCCTTTAACCGCAAACTGTTCTACATTTACCAAATTCATCACATCCAATATTTTTTTCATATTAAACTATATAATATATTCGTTATTATTACAAATAACCGATTGTTGTCTTGATTGGTTAAGGAATATCCTTACTTTAAATTTCCAGAAACGTGTCAATAGAAAAAATCAAGTAATCTCATTACAACATAAAATAGTCCACGTCTATTAATCAGATGAGGACTATTTTATGTTTACCCTGATAGCAACAAAACACTAAACCCTGTTTCATAAAACTATATTACCCGTTTATTGAATACTGTTTATCAAAGTAATCCTTATATTCACCACTTATGATTTGTTCCCACCATGATTTATTTTCTAAATACCAATCAATGGTTTGTGCGATACCTGTTTCAAAGTTATACGTAGGTTTCCACCCTAACTTTTCAAGTTTTGTTGGATCAATTGCATATCGTTTATCATGGCCGAGACGATCGGTTACAAATTCAATTAAGTCTTCCGATTTTTCAAGAGTTTTTATGATTGTTTTTACTACTTCTAAATTGGTACGCTCATTGTGCCCACCTACATTATACACTTCACCGTTCGCCCCCTCATGAAGGACTAAGTCAATAGCAGAACAGTGATCTTGTACATGTAACCAGTCACGAATGTTTTTCCCATCTCCGTATACAGGTACCTTTTCATCATTTAACACCCTAGAAATGGTTAATGGGATTAATTTTTCAGGAAAATGATATGGTCCGTAATTGTTAGAACAACGTGTAATATTTACTGGTAATCCGTAAGTCTCGTGATAGGCACGAACAAGAAAATCGGATGAAGCTTTACTCGCACTATACGGGCTATTAGGTTGCAACGGTGTGTCTTCTGTGAAAAAGGTCGTTGGATCAAAGTCTAACTCGCCGTAAACTTCGTCTGTTGACACATGTACAAACTTTTTAACAGTAATAGCCTTGGCCGCATCGAGTAATACTTGCGTTCCTAGCACATTTGTACGAATGAATATTTCAGGGTCTGTGATGGAACGGTCAACATGGCTTTCCGCTGCAAAATGTACCACATAATCAAATTTTTCGTTCTCAAACAAAGGCATAATTGTATCTCTATCAGCAATATCAGCTTTAACAAAGTGATAGTTTTCTTTTTTTTCCAACTCCTGATGTTTTGTTAAATCACCAGCGTAAGTAAGTTCATCTAAATTATAAATATCATAGTTTGGATATTTGTCCACCATATATTGGACATAGTTTCCACCAATAAACCCTGCTCCACCTGTTACTACTACTTTTTTATTAGCCATACTTATTTCACCTCTTCATTTAACTGCTTTAAATAATGGGTTAGTGCATCCTGCCAGCTTGGCAAGCGATTAAATCCATTTTGTTCTAACTTGTCTTTTGACATCCTTGAATTCTTGGGTCTGACAGCACGAGTCGGATATTCTTCAGTAGGTATAGCATGTACCTCTACTTGTTTATTACTCTGTTTAAATATCTCTTTTGCAAAATCAGCCCAAGAACAATAACCTTCATTCGTCGCATTATAAATACCATATTTTTCTGTCTGAATCATAGTAATCAATAACTTCGCTAAATCAAAAGTGTACGTTGGTGATCCAACTTGGTCGGCAACAACCTTTAGTTCATCACGCGTTTCCGCTAGTTTCAACATTGTTTTAATAAAGTTATTTCCATTAATTCCAAACACCCAAGATATTCGAACGATAAACCAATCATTTAACACATCCTGAACTACCTTTTCCCCTTCATGCTTTGACAAACCGTAATAACCAACTGGATTCGTTGGATCAGTTTCTGTAAATGGTTCCTCACCCGTTCCCTCGAACACATAGTCGGTGCTAATATACATGAACTTGGCGTTTATTTCTTTTGCTGCATTTATCATGTACTTTGTACCATTTACATTTACATCCCAACAAACATCTTGATTATCCTCAGCATTATCTACGGCTGTATACGCAGCACAATGGATAATTGCATCCGGTTTTAGTTGGGCAACATAATCATGAACAGCATTTTTATCTGTGATATCTAGTTCATCCTGACCAACACCATGCATGTCTAGTCCACATTTTAATCCTTCATGTACAACATCATGACCTAGTTGACCAGTGTAACCAGTAACTAATAGTTTCATCAAATTACTCCCCAACTGTAAAGTTATTGTCTGCGTTTTTTAATACTGGTGCTTGTTCATCCTTCTTAGATAATACAGGCGTAATCTCTATTGGCCATTCAATTCCAATAACTGGGTCATTCCAAATAATACCACGGTCGCAATCCGGCGCATAAAATTCATCAACTTTATATTGTACTTCTGCATCTTCCGTTAACGTCATAAACGCGTGTGCAAATCCTTTAGGAACGAGCAATTGTTTTTTGTTTTCTGCAGTGAGTTCAATACCATACCACTCACCATATGTAGGGCTTTCTTTTCTTATATCAACCGCAACATCAAAAATCGCCCCACGCGTACAACGAACTAGTTTTGTCTGAGCTTTTGGATTTAATTGATAGTGCAAACCTCTTAATGTACCTTTTGTTGCAGAAAAAGATTGGTTATCTTGCACAAAGTTTATATCTAATCCTGCCTCTTTAAATTGTAGTGAACTATACGTCTCCATAAACCAACCACGATGATCACCGAACACCTTTGGCTCCAAGACTTTTACACCAGCTAATTTCGTATCTATGATATTCATTCACTCACCCCTAGTATTTAATGTCACCATTTGCTACTTTTAATAGATATTGACCGTAACCTGTTTTTGAAAATAACTCTCCAGACTCTATTAGTTTATCTTTAGTTATCCATCCATTAACATAGGCAATTTCCTCAGGCGCTGAAATTTTAATACCTTGATGATCCTCAACTGTTTTCACAAAATTAGTAGCCGATACTAAACTTTCGTGTGTACCTGTATCTAACCATGTATAGCCCCTTCCCAGAAGTTCTACATCCAACTCACCGAGTTGAAGATATGCATCATTAATGGATGTGATTTCTAACTCACCACGTGAAGAAGGTTTTACATTTTTAGCAATTTCCACTACACGGTTATCATAGAAGTATAGTCCAGTAACTGCATAGTTCGATTTAGGAATACCTGGTTTCTCTTCAACACTTAAAACCTTACCACTTTTATTAAATTCAACCACACCAAATCTTTCAGGATCTGGAACATGATAACCAAATACAGTTGCACCCTGTTCTTTCTCACTCGCTCGTTTAAGAATACTTTTAAGACCACTTCCATAATACACGTTGTCCCCTAAAACCATTGCAACTGAGTCATCTCCTATAAACTCATCCCCAATAATAAATGCTTGTGCTAAACCGTCTGGACTTGGCTGAACTTTATACTTTAGATTGATTCCAAATTGTGAACCATCACCCAATAATGATTCAAAACGGGGGGTATCTTCGGGTGTAGAAATAATTAGTATATCTTTTATTCCAGCTAACATTAAGGTTGATAAGGGATAGTAAATCATTGGTTTGTCATAAATTGGCAACAATTGTTTACTAGTTACCATTGTTAATGGGTATAAACGTGTTCCACTTCCACCAGCTAAAATTATTCCTTTCATCACATACAATCCCTTCAAATATTAATAATAAAGCAGTATGACAAGAACATCACACCGCTAACTTATTAGAGTTGCACCAAAAACCAACCATTTCTCAAATTCTCTCGATTATAATAAAAGCGTTTATTATCTTCATGTCTAATAACTTTTCCACCTGCTGTTTCAATAATAGCTTGTCCAGCTCCAGTATCCCATTCCATAGTTGGAGCATAACGAGGATAATAATCTGCTTTACCTTCTGCAACTAAACAAAACTTTAAAGAACTACCTGCAGAAACAACATCTACTTGTGCATGTTTTTCTTTCAATTGATCAATAAATGCTTGTGTGTCATCAGACATGTGCGAACGACTAGCAACTACATTGACACTATTACTATCTTTTGCTTCAGGGAGACGAACGCTCTTTTCTACTAAGTCATTTTCGCTTGTTATAACTGCTTCTGAAGCTTGTTCTAGTTTAAAAGCTCCTACCCCTTGTTTACCATAATAAAAGATGTCTAATACTGGAGCATAAATTGCTCCTATTTCAGGATAGTTACCATCAATTAAAGCAATATTTACAGTGAACTCACCGTTCTTTTTTACAAATTCCTTTGTTCCATCTAAAGGATCGACTAACCAAAACTTATCCCAGTCTTTACGTTCTTTATATGGGATTTCCGCACCTTCTTCACTTAATATTGGAATGTCCGCATATGCAGCTTTTAATCCCTTCACAATTACATTGTGAGCACGTTGATCTGCAATTGTTAGTGGTGAATTATCTGCTTTGGTTTCAACATCAAAGTCCTGTGCATACACATCTAATATTTCTTTTCCTGCATCTAAAGAAATTTTCAACAACTTTGTTAAGTCAATACTACTCATTAGGATAAATATCCTTTCTCATATAAATAGTCAATAATCACTTGTACAGACTCTTCTAGTGTTTGCTTATCTGTCTTAACAATGACTTCTGGATTAACCGGTTCTTCATAAGGATCATCAATTCCAGTGAAACCTTTAATTTCACCGGCACGCGCTTTTTTATACAAGCCTTTTGGATCACGTTCTTCACAAGCTTCTAAACTACACTTTACATAGACTTCTATAAATTCATCTGCATCTAAGATTTCCCGTACTTTATCTCTATCCTCACGATATGGGGAAATAAACGCAGATAATGTCACAATCCCTGCATCAATCATTAACTTAGAAACTTCGCCAATACGACGAATATTTTCGGTACGGTCCTCTTGGCTAAACCCTAGATTGTTATTCAAACCATGACGCACATTATCACCATCTAGACGATATGAATGCACACCAAGATCATATAACCTTTTTTCTAATTCAACAGAAACACTAGATTTCCCTGAACCTGACAATCCAGTAAACCAGAGAACTGCACTCTTGTGCTTTTTTTGCTCTTGTCTTTGTTCCTTCGTTACCGCGGAATCATGCCATACAATGTTTGTTGATTTACTCATTATTATTTTCTCCTCCTAGAACCATACATTATTTACAATAAACACACTAATAATCATTACAATAATACTTAATGGTGTTCCAACTTTTACATAATCAATAAATTTATACCCACCTGGTCCATAAACAATTAAATTTGTTTGATAACCAATTGGAGTTATAAAACTTGCAGAAGCTGCGATAGCTATAATAACCGCAAAACCCATTGGATCTAAATTCATACTTTCGGCAATTTCTAAACCAATTGGGATCATCAACACAGCAGCAGCACTATTGGTAATTAATTCAGTAAAGATATTTGTCACGAGATAGATTAGAACTAATAATGCTATTAAGCCGAATGGTTGTCCTACATGGATTAATCCTTCTGCTATCCATTCAGCTAGCCCAGTCTTTGTCATCGCCGCACCAACACCAAAGGAACTAGCAATCAATAATAATACATGAAATTGCACATACCTTTTCGCTTCTTCGGCTGATATTATCTTTGTTAGCAATAATAAAAATACAGCCAACGCCATTGCTTTGAACATACTAAGCAAGCCTAATGTTACAGTTGTAATCATAAGCATTAATAGAATAATAGAAAACCAACCTTTGGTTAGGTTTCTATTTAAAGTCTTAGGTGTAACCATCGTAGACACGACATAGAAGTCATGTGATTCATGATATTTATCAATAAAGTCAGGACCTGCCAATAATAATAAGGCATCACCAGGCTTTAAAACGATGTCGCCCACTTTACTTTTTATTCGTTCATTATTACGATGGACAGCTATAACACCTGCATCAAATTTTGATCGAAACTGGGACTGTTTAATAGACTTTGATAGCAAGGATGATTGATGTGAAACTACTGCTTCTATTAGCTGTGATGTTCCATTTTTTAAGTCGTCAAGCTCTAAATCTGTACCTGTTTCCAGTGTTAAGCCTCTTGTTTTTTGTAAGTCAGCGATCGTTGAAATTAATCCTGTAAAAATAAGCCGGTCTTGTGCTTGAATACTAGTAGTCGACCTGACAGGAGATATTCGTTCCTTGCCTCTTATAATTTCAATAAGATAGAGGCCTTTCAATTCTCTTAAACCCGCTTGTTGTACAGTTTGATTTATATGAGGAAAACTAGATTCTACTGTCATCTCCGCTATATATTCTTTTGAATCTTGTTTCACCTTTGCACTGAATCCTTTATGCTCGGGTAATAGCTTGTAACCGATAGTAAAAAGATAGACTAGCCCAGCTAATGTGATTGGGATTCCAACAACTGCTAATTGAAAGATTGAAAAACCCTCTAATCCAAAGTCGAGTAGCATACCATGTACAACAAGGTTTGTAGAAGTTCCCATTAATGTTATCGTACCACCTAGAATAGTCACATATGACAGTGGGATTAAAAATTTTGAAGGGGCAATATTTCTTTCTTCACACCACTTTTTAATAATTGGGGTAAAGGTCACGACAATAGGTGTATTGTTTAAAAAACCTGAAAGTAACGCCGTTGGAACATAAAAGCGAATCATCGAACCTTTTAAGCTTTTACTCTTGTTCAACCACACTTTCATCATTTGATCAATTAGTCCACTTTTTTGAACAGCACCAGCCAAAATAAACAACAGTGCTATTGTTAGCATTCCTTGATTAGAAAAACCCTTCAGAGCTTCTTCAGGGGTTAATAACCCAGAAATCAAGAAAATAACCAGTACTGAAAATACGACCATATCAGGTCGAGCTACTTCTAAAAGTAACCCACCTAACATAGCTACAACCATTATAAGTACAAATATCATTTCTAATGACATAGCCGTCATCCTTTGATTAGTTTTCTTGCATACCTTTAATTAGGACATCGGCAACTTCTGGACGCGAGAACTGTTTCGGTGGTTTTTCACCATTACGTAACATTTCACGTACTTTTGTACCACTTAAGTGTACGTGATATTCTTTATCATGTGGGCAGGTTTTAGCACTTCCCATATTTTCACACTTAGTGCAATAGAAAGCATGTTCGAATTTAAAAATTTGGATACCTAACTCATTTTCAAATTGAGTAATAAAATCCTGGGCCTCATACGTCCCATAATAATCACCCACACCAGCATGGTCACGACCTACAATAAAGTGTGTACAACCATAGTTCTTACGAACAATTGCATGAAGAATTGCTTCTTTAGGTCCAGCGTAACGCATCGCAGCAGGATAAATTACTAGTCTTGTGCGATTTTCTGGATAATAATGTTTCAAAATCACTTGATAGCTTTCCATACGAATCTCGGCAGAAATGTCATCTGATTTTGTTTCTCCTACAAGTGGATTCAATAATAAACCATCAACAGCTTCTAAAGCACACTTTTGAATATACTCATGAGCTCTGTGTACTGGATTTCGTGTTTGGAACCCAACAATTGTTTTCCAACCTAAATCAGCAAACATTTGACGTGTTTCAATTGGATCCATGTGAAATTCTGCAAAGTCACTGTGATCAGGACGGTTTAATAGTGTAATTGGGCCACCTAGATATATGTCACCGCGCTCGTACAACTTCTTAACACCTGCGTGAGCTTCATCTGTTGTACCATATACTTTTTCTGCTTCTAGTTTTTTATCATAGTTATATTTTTCTTCTAATTGCAGTGTTCCATAAATGATACCATCTTCACCTTTCAGTGCGATTTCTTCACCAACCTGAAATCTTTCTGCTTCTTCTGTTGTTACAGAAAGTGTAATTGGAATACTCCAAACTGTTCCATTGGCTAAGCGAGTACTATTAACAACACTTTCATAGTCTGCTTGTCCCATGAATCCTGTTAGTGGACTGAAACCACCAATTCCTATTAGTTCTAAATCTGATATTGCCCAATCTGATAGAGTTAGGGATTTCAAACAATCTGCTCGTTTTATTGCTACCTTTCTTTTTTCTCCATTGACCTTGCGGTTGATTAATATTCCACCATGTGCTTCAACTACCAAAGTATATTCCCCCTCATGTTTATATCTACAATATCGTAGTATTGTTTCACATATGTTAAGTTCATTTGTTCCTTATTAAACTCTTAATGATTTTTTCACATTCATAAATGGCCTTTGGACCTAATATACTAATATGAATTATAGACTCTTTGCGATTGGTACCTACAATTTTTAATAAAGAAGAAAAAATATCTATTTACTTTTTCTAAACATTATTCATAACTCAAAATAAGCAAAGAAGCCGGACTCGCGTAAGCAAATGAGTCGTTTTCATCTGACAAAGGTAAACAGGATTTATCCACCGTATTAAGCTAATGTTAACCAAAATGTCACCAAGGTTTATTCTAAAGTATTCAATTTCATCATCATAACGTACAAAAGTGCTTCCACCGAAAATACGATTGTATCTTTTTTTACTACTATTTAAGATTCATCATTCTATCTTTAATAAATTTTCTGTAATCTTCATCTAAAAAATATTATTTCTTTTTGAAGGACTGTAACGATTTGATTTTATTTAAAAGCATGGATTTTTATGAAGGATTTTAACAATCTGGAAATCATATAGACATGTTACCGCAAACCATTCCAATATTTGTACATTTAAATTTCATTAAATAAATAGCCATCTATAACCTCATATTTATTTGGTTAGTTAACCCTTCTATATATAAACAATTCATGTATCTATTTAATTTTCACTCTCATTATATTAAATAATTGATTTCTTTCTTGTCTTGTTAACGCTATCCTTAATATTAAAAATAGATACGACGCACAATATACAAAGGATAATACTACCGAATTTATAATATTAGTTTCATGTATAAAAACATTTTTAAGAAATTGAACAATAGCAAGTGTCAAAACAATAGAAATGAATACTCCAATGTACTTATTATTCACAGGATTAACACCCACGTTTTTCCATGACAAGAATAATGATAGAGCATTTATAATTATCATTCCTATAGTTACAGAAAATGCAACGCCATAGACACCCCATAATTTCACAGTAATTAATGACAATATAGTAACAATTAATAGTTGTACACATGATATATATATCATATACCTTTGATTTTTTGTCATTAATAGAATATATCCACTAGAACCTGTTGCTGCATTGAATAACTGTCCTAAAGCTAAAACAATTAAAACCATACTCCACTCTTGGAAACCTTCCCCAAACACTTTCATTATCAATGAAGCATTTAAAATTACAAGAGTAGAAATAAATCCACCAATTATAAAGGTCCATTTGGTAATTTTCCTGTAAAATGACTGCAATTCTAAGAGGTTATTCTCATTAAATAGTTTTACTATTGTTGGAGCAAAAACCATATTTACTGAGACTAATATCAATGATATTAGTATGGTAGTTTGTTGAGCAACTTTGAATACACCTATAGAAGCTGAAGATAAAAACACTCCCATTATAAATACTGGTACAAAATTTGATGCCTGGTTTAATATTTGAATAGTCATAAACTGTTGAGAAAGCTTGATTGTTTGGAAGTCAAATTTAAACTGTTTTATATTTTTATAAACGAATAAATCCTTTCTTCTAATTATTACATATATAGTAGTTGTTAGATAACTAATTAAAAGTGAGATACAAATAACATATAGATTACTTCCAACAAAAATAAATATATATCCTACTAATATAAACATTATTGTTGGACGTAATAAATTTTCAGGAAAAACAGCTTCATAAAATAAAAATTCTGATTGATTTAATGCTCTGAAATAAATAATAATTACTTGTAATAAAACAATCCAAATTATGATATTCAATACTTCGCTATATTTGTCGATACTTACTATTTCTTCTACCATAGTGCTCGATAACAAAAACATAAATATTATTGTAATGGAATATATCAATATTAAAAGTAATACACTGAATATTGTGTTGTAAAAAAAACGTTTTCCTTTACTCTTCCTATTTGATACTAATGAAAGTAGAATATTATCGGATCCACCACTGGAGATTACCACCAAAAAGGGGATTAAAGAAAGAAAAAAAGAATAAACTCCGAAATCATCAATTGACAACAATCTTGCAATAATCACTAAATTTAGATAGCTTATAATCGCAAAATATACTTTCCCAAACATAGTTAATAATGCACCATATTTTTTATTACCTAATCTCTGTTCGACTTTGCTACTTATATTTTTATATAGCATTCAGATTCTCCTATATTACTTATGGGTTCCGTCCTGATTAATTAATTGTTTTTTGTCCACTTTTCCTTAAATTTGGATATATCATCATCACTATAGAAATATGTTATTACTTCTGAATCATAAAATTTATTCAAATCATTCTCGCTAAGTTTATGATTAGTCTTGTAATTTTTATAAATATCTGAATACCATTTTTTTGATGAAACATTCGTATTGAACAGACTGAAGTTTCTATCATTAATAAATTTTCTAATAACATTTTCGTTGTTGTTTAACTTTTCAGCTGTCAAAAGTAATACTTCAATGTTTTCTTTTTTTATATATAAATGACCCTCTTGTTTATTAAACGGGTATTTATATATATCAATTCCTACAAAGTATTTAAATTCCTTTTCAAACCATTTTAAGGGTACATTAGTATCTACATAATTCTCTAAAAATTCATCCAACATATTATAAATATTTTGTTCAAGTCTATTATTCTCTTTTTCATGGATATAAATCATTGTAGAAAGTTCTTGAAAGAGTGTAGATATATTTCTTGATATCGGATCCCTCATCAAAGTAATAATTTTTAAATTCTTTTTTCTGTACTTAAATGCAAGTTTATATAATTTTCTTAACACCTTTATTTTTAAATTTCCTATTTGACTTCTGTTTTCCAGGTTGTAATTATCAGTATTACCAAAACTATGAATATGTCGCGCATCTTTTTTTATTAGTTTTAAAGACTTTTCTATACTTGACGATCCAACTTTCCCCATTTGATATATTAATATTATATCACCTTGATACACTTCTATTACATTTTTAATATTTCTAATTATTTTTTTCATTTTTAACAAACTCCATAAATTTATTTATGTCATCAAAATATTCCGCATTCTTGATTATCCACTCTTCTTTTTTATTCCACCATTTCAGTTTCAATAAGAAATCAATCTCAGTATTGTTAAACCTATATTTGATAACTTTTGCTGGTACTCCGGCTACTATAGAATAAGCTGGTACATCCTTGGTAACTAAACTTCCACTTGCAACTATAGCTCCATCATTAACTATTATACCCTCAATAAATCTAACATCATTACCTATCCAAACATCATTACCTACTTCTAAGGAATAATTATTTTCTGTATATCTATTTTCTAAATGTTTTACTTTATTTGTGTAAGATAAGGATAATTTTTTCATTTGATTATTATCTAGTGAGTAAAAAGCTGGACTCGTTGAAACAAAGGTATTGGTCGGGTGCTGACCCATGTTTATTCTAATATCATTAGCAATAGAACAGTATCTTCCTATATATGAATTTATAAGTTTCACATTGTTTCCTAAATAAGTTCCAAATCCAATTTCACTATTAATTATCTCGCATAGTCTCCCAATACTATTTTTACCTTCAAAGGTTGATTTAAGCGAATATGCTAACCTATCAATATAGATCTTTTTCTTTTTTGAAGAACTTCTTTTAAAATAAGTTTTTATATAATTAGTAATATTCATGTTTACCTCTTTTCTGAAAAATAATAATCAGGTATAAAGGAAAAATATAGGCTTTACCTATAAAAACAGTTTATATTATATAAATACTATATAGATATACGTCTACAAACTTTTATACTTGTTTATATTCTTAACAATATTTAGACCTATTCCTACGAATAGCATAATCAAACTTGAGGAGGGTAATGCTTCAATACTTGAACCAACTGGTATATTAATCAGAAAGATTATAAAAATTGAGAAACAACATATCAATAAATTTTTTAGGTGAACATCACTTTCAGTTAAAATTTGTTTAATCAAGGAATAAAAAACTGCACTTAAAAAAATTGTTATTAGTAAAAAACCCACTATTCCTGTTTCCATTAATATCTTTAGAAAAAAGTTATGGCTTGTAACATGATATTCAAAATCGTACATATATTGAAGAGTATCTCCAGCAGAACCCGTACCATATCCCGCGATTGGTTGTTTTAAAAACAAAGAATAGATTTCTTCCCAGCCATCAACTCTTCCTAAAAGTCTACTATCTTGGGAAAATTCTCCTATAGTACCTACTAGTCTGATAAATTTATTCTCTGAGTTGATTAAAGTTGTTCCATAGAGAGCAATAATATTTATTATTGAAACTATAATAATAAATATTATTGGGAAAATTACTAGTACTTTTTTAAAGGGTACTGATAATAATAAACTTAAAAATAGTGCACCAATCATGGCTAACAAGTTTGTTCTAGTTAACGTTCCATAGCAAGCAAATATTGAAATAGCCATCAATAAAAAGAAAATAATCTTCATTTTACTTGTTTTGGCTGTTTTCATTAAATACAGATTAATTACTGAAATCACAGCAGCAAACATACCAAAATGAAATGGTCCTGAAAAAATTGACGTTGCTCTTGATTCCCCAAAGAGCATTCCAGTATAGATACCTGCATCATTCGAGTTTAGGTATAAAGAATCAAAATTCGAGGGGAACAAGTATTGTTTAATTCCATAAAGTAACACTATTAAAGAGCTAATTGATAACGTAAAAATTATCTTTTTTATTTGTTTTACTGATGAGAATGCGATTAAACCAATAAAGAAATAAATAAAAGCAAAAGAGGTTTTTCTAAAACCCTCTATCCCAGCTGATATTGATGGTATATTAGGGTTAAAGACTTGTAAAAATGAAATAGTTATAAATAAGATAACAATTCCAAGCCAGAATCTATATTTTTTATTAATGCCATTTGAAATAAAGTGTTTTGCTACCAAGTAGAACGCAAAACCATCTACTAATAATGATAACACCGGGAATATACTAAGAGGCTGAAATAAGTTAACATATATAGTGAAAATCAATAAGACTATCGCAATATTAGAATTCAATTTAGCTTTGTAAAGCGCAATACCAATTATTGGTATTATTATTATTGCTAGTGAATAAATACCAATCAAAGGAACTAATACTCCTATTGTTATTGAAGTGAATATCACTAGAATTACAACTAGATTTATAGAAATTTTATTCCGATTCATTGAAAGTGTTGTCATAGCATCCAAAACCTTACCATAATAATCTTCCTTTTTAAATTAATGTCCTAATACAGGTAATTACAAAGAATATTTGAGGTCATATACTTAGAAATAACTGTTCGTATGAATTGACTACGTCAGACCAATTATACTCTTCTCGAATTCTTTCTTTAGCTTTTCCCGCGTACTTTCTTATATCATTACATTCAAAATCTTCTACTTTACCAATTAAATTCTTAAGGTCATAGTCATCCTTACTAAAATATAGAGCACTGTCTCCTCCAACTTCTCTATTGAAATTAACATTATAAAGAAGATTAATTTTTGTACTGGCTAATGCTTCAAGTAACGAGGGATTTGTGCCACCAACTTCATGTCCATGAATATAAGCAAAGGCATCTTCTCTTATCTTCTTAAGTAACTCCTGATCGTAAATCGTACCGACAAATTTAACTTTTTTGTCTAAATCAAATTTCGTTTCGTCTAACAGTTGATTATAAAATTTATTCTTTTCTACATTTGATATAATTATTAGATCTTTGCTTGTATCTGAATTTATAAACTCTTTTATAATTGTTTGTATATTGTTTTCTGGAACAAATCTTCCAACTACTAAATAAAACTCATTCTTCTTAACCTTGTGTTCATTATAGAATCTTTTTAATTCTTGGGATTTATCAGTAAGTCTGGACGAGGTTAATTCAGCTCCATACGGTATAAAATAAGTAATTGGAGAATAACTAGAATACTCTTCGTTTATATATTTTTCTATGCCCTTAGAATCACAGATTACATTTCTTATATTTTTAATTGACAACTTTTCAGAGTACTTCCAATATTTTTTAACACCCTTATTCCATTTACTTCTTTTCCACTCATTTCCATCGGGGTTAACACATAGTTTAATTTTATATTTTTCAATTTGTTTTTTGAATAAAACAAGAAAAGGACCAATTCTGCAAGTTAATACATATATTATTGAATCTTGTATATTATTTTTTTTTATATATTCGATAGACTTCTTTAAGCTTATTAAATCATAAAGAACAGCCTTGGCACTACCAATGTTTGGCACCTTAACATTAAAACATCTTGAGTTATTATATATATATTCTTCGTCTGAATCTTCGGATAAACATGCAATATGATACCTTATATCAGGATTTTCATTTCTACTAGTAAGGTTTTCAACAAATGTTTCAAATCCTCCATATTTTGCAGGTATCCCTTTTGAACCGATAATGAATACATTAGTCATTACTTTCATCCTCATTTACATATTTTTCTAAATATAGTGTGGTTATTGTATTATCCCTGACTTGCAATTGTCCTAGGTTACCTTCTAACCCATCTTTTATTGCGTGTTTAATTAAACTTCTTCTATCCTTATTTTTAAAATAAATACTAAGAACAAAAGTTATAGAAAGAAATATAAGCTTATTTATATTATGAATTTTTATGTTATTTACAAGATCTTTTCTTTCAAAGAAAACTCTATTCCTAATACTGTAATATATCCTTAGGTCAGAATCACTTGTAAATAAAGAGAGCAGAAACCCATTATTACTTTTAACAAACCAAGTCTTATCTATATCAATTATTTTACTATCAGGAACTAATAGTATTTTCCCTCCCTTTTTTGTAATTCTATAAGTGAATTCATAATCATCTGAATATAGATAAAAAGCTTCATTAGGTAACCAAATCTTATCAATCAGTTGCTTATGAAAAAACAAACCACCATATGGTGCTACTGGAACATTAACTTGATTAAACTCACTATTTTGATTATTTACACTAATTGTATTTTTAAATTTTCTAAGTAACCTAGCAACTAGTGTTTTAAAATGGATTCCCAAGAAACTATTTTCCACGGGGAAAAATTTAGTAGCGTCATTGTTTAATGATGACATTATATATTCTTTTCGATCAGTCCTGAGTGAGAGTAACGCAGTTGGCTTCTCCTCTAATTCTATTGCTTTATTTTCCGCTTCAGCTAATAGCACTTCTAAGGCATTACTCTTAGGTTTGTTATCATCATCAAGACACCAAATATATTTACACTCTTTATATTCTATAGCTTTTATAATACCTTCCTTGAACCCTTTAGCTGATCCCTCATTTTTATTCATCTTAATAATATCAATTTTCTCAGACATCTGACGTGACATTTCAAAAATATCATCTTCCGAATTATTATCTACTATAATTACCTTGTATATTTCCTCAATATCTAATATATTATCAAGTACTTCACATAGAATTTTCCATCGTTGTCCATAAGTTACTGTTACCACTATTACTCCCTTATGCATCAGATTCTCCTTCTCCTTGAATTATCTTAAGCATATTATTCAACCTTGAATTCCAATCTTGAGCATTTACTGATTCAATAATTTCTTTCCTACTAAATTCATTATACGGTTTATTAACTATTCCATTAATAATTTGAGAAAATTGATTTTCATCATGTGCTATATGAATTACATCTTTGTAATCTTCTGAAGGAGGAACAGGAGTTGTAACAACCTCTTTTCCCGCAGCAAGATATTCGTACAATTTTAATGGATTCATAGATTCAGTGAATTTATTTACTTTATGAGGTATAATACATATGTCAAAATAATTTAAGTAGCTAGGTATTAATGAATGATGCTTCGCACCTAAAAGATATACATTACTATATCTTCTTAAATCTCTAAAATATTTTTTTGACAGTATTGGACCAATAAATACATAGTTAATTCCGTTATTTTTTTTAATAGTATCCCCAATAATCTCCAAATCAATTCTTTCTTGCATCAATCCAATATAGCCTACTATGGGTTTTCCATTTGGTAAATCGGTTGGTCTACTCCATGTCTTACTTTTATATAAGTCCAAATTTATTGCGTTTGGTATATAATGAGTGTTTATATGTTTTGAAAATAATGTTTCCTTTATTTCTCGAGAAACTGTAAAGACAACGTCTGCATTTTCTTCAGCAACTTTATACATTTCTGATAAATGTTTGTAATCCTTTCGATTTTGGTCATGCTCCAATAAATTATCAATAGAATCAAATATAAGTTTCTCTTGTTTTAATTTATTTGCAATGTCTATTCTTGTAAGATCGAAACACCATGTAAGATAATGCGTAAAACCAATTGCACTAATCGCTTTATTTACCTCTTTATATAATAAATTTTTAAAAAAATTATATGTTTCTAACTTATTTCCTTTTGGATTTGGAATATGATAATTAATGTTTAACACATATAATTTTTCATCAACTTGAATAAGGTTGGAAAAACCACTTGAATAGTTCACTGATGGTTGGAAAACATTGTCCACTTCATTTTTGAATTGTTTCCCTTTCTCAAACTCACCACCATTTTTAAATTCAATAAGTTTTTGTATATAAAATGGCTTTTTTGACCTATTAATACAAAGAACCTTATTAATCTCAGGATTTTTCATCATTGCAATTAAGAGATTTGCTTCCCTTGTCCTAAAACCTTCCTTTTGCATTGAATCCCAATCTCTCCATGGAAAAAATAAAACATTGTATCCCATAATAAACCCCTTCTCAATTGCTAACATCTGATGTGATTTTATTAATTTAGTATGCATCCCTAGACCCAAACAAAACCACAACCGTTTTAAATACCAACTTCACATCCACTAACAAATTCCTATCATGAATATACTGTAAATCCATCTCAACCCACTCATAAAAACTAACATTACTTCGTCCACTAACCTGCCAATAACAAGTCAATCCAGGTTTTACCTTCAATCGTTGTCTTTCATAAATGGTATATTGAGCTACTTCATCCGGTAGGGCTGGTCTTGGTCCTACTAAACTCATCTCACCTTTTAATACATTCATCAATTGTGGTAATTCATCAATACTAGTCTTTCTAATAAACTTACCTATTTTAGTCACACGCGGGTCATCTTTAATCTTAAATACAGGACCATCTACTTCGTTTTGTTCCATTAGAGATGCTTTTAGTTCTTCTGCATTTGAAACCATTGAGCGAAATTTGTACATATAAAATTCTTTGCCATCTTCACCGATTCGTATCTGTTTAAATAAAATAGGTCCTTTTCTATCTTCTACTTTAATAATTAAAGCAACTAACAGGAATAATGGTGATAAGAAGACTATTCCTAGTAAAGCCGATATAAAATCCATTAATCTTTTACTATATAAGTATGCTTTACTAGCATTAGTATCTATCTTTTTAAATGGTACACTTTGCACTTGTTGTGAAGCTGTGCTTTCGTTAGAAGTTGTCACTGACAATTACGTTCACCAACTTTCTAATTGAATTTTCTAGGCATATATTTTTTTAAAGTCATTATTAATCGACGGCCTACCAACTGAATGATATTCAACTCTTCGCTCTCTCATCTCTTCCAATTTAAAACAGTTCCTACCGTCAATCACAAGTGGGTAATTCATCGTGTCAAACACTTCACGATTAACATTTTTTATCTCATCCCACTCTGTTAAAATCAATGCTGCATCACTGCCTTTAATAGCTTCTTCTGCTGACTCAGCGTAATTAACTTTTTCACTTAATAAAGTCTTTGCATTTTCTGTCGCAATTGGATCAAAAGCAACAATCTCTGCACCAGCTTTTATTAGGTTTTCTGTAACAACAATAGAAGCTGCTTCTCTCATGTCATCTGTATTTGGTTTAAATGCTAATCCTAACAATGCAATTCTTTTACCTTTAAGGTCTGGTAATCTTTCATTTAATTTATTAAGTAATAATGCTTGTTGTTTCTTATTTACATTTACGACACCTTTTAATAATTCAAACTCATAATCAACGTTTCCTGCAATTTGTATTAGTGCTTTGGTGTCTTTCGGGAAGCACGAGCCTCCATATCCAATTCCTGCTTTTAAAAATTGAGAACCAATTCGCTTGTCCATACCCATACCTTCTGCTACTTCTTCAACATTGGCATCGACGCGTTCACAAATGTTTGATATTTCATTGATGAAGCTAATTTTAGTAGCTAAAAATGCATTGGATGCATATTTAATCATCTCTGCACTGCGGATGTCCGTTTTATAGACAGTTACACCAAATGGTTTATTGATTTCTTCTATTATATCTGCAGCTTGCGCGCTTTCTGATCCAACGACAATGCGATCTCCGTGAAAGGAATCCTCAATTGCTGAGCCCTCTTTTAAGAACTCTGGATTCGAAACAATATCTACTTTGACATCATTGACTAGATTGATATGAATGATTTGTTTAACTTTATGATTGGTACCAACAGGAACCGTACTCTTCGTAACAACAATTGTATCCTTTTTAATATTCGTCGCAATATCTTTCGCAACCTGTTCAACAAATGCAAGATTTGCAGATCCGTCTTCTTTTTCTGGTGTACCAACAGCAATATAAATTACATCTGCACCTTCAAAACCTTGTTTATGATCAGTTGTAAAGAAAAGGCGATTTGATTCTATATTCTTCGTCATCATTTCATCTAAGCCAGGCTCATAAATTGGTGACTTCCCTTGCCTCATTTTATTAACTTTGTTTTCATCGATATCAATACATGTAACGGTATGTCCGATTTCTGACAAACTGACACCAGTAACAAGTCCTACGTACCCTGTACCTACTACAGAAATTTTCATTTTTTATCCCCCAAGTTGTATTTTAGGTTTAATTTTTCACTTCTTGTGGTAATAATTCTCTAAGTATCTTTTCTACATCAGCACCAATTTCTTTATTTTGCAAGGCGAATTCAATTGTTGTTTTTATGAACCCAAGTTTCTCACCAACATCATGACGTACACCTTCAAAATCATATGCATATACTTTTTGAATTTGGTTCAAATGTTGAATGGCATCAGTTAATTGAATTTCTCCACCAGCACCAATCTCTTGTTTTTCTAAGAAACGGAATATTTCTGGTGTGAATACATAACGACCCATTATTGCTAAGTTTGATGGAGCTGTTCCTTTTTCCGGTTTTTCAACAAAGTTATTAACTTGATAACGACGCCCTTCCATTGTATTCGGATCAACAATTCCATAACGGTGTGTTTGATCGTCGTCTACTTGTTGTACACCGATGACAGATGATTGTGTTTCTTCATATTGGTTTATTAGTTGCTTTAAACATGGGACATCACTTTGAACGATATCATCACCTAATAATACTGCAAATGGCTCGTCTCCAATAAAGTTACGCGCTGACCAAACCGCATGTCCAAGACCTTTTGGTTCTTTCTGTCGTATATAGTGAATATCAGCAAGATTTGATGAATGCTGCACTCTTTCAAGTAAATCTAATTTTCCTTTTTCTAGAAGGTTGCGTTCTAATTCAGGTGCATTGTCAAAATGATCCTCAATCGCACGTTTTCCTTTACCTGTTACAATAATTATATCTTCAATTCCTGATGCAACCGCTTCTTCCACTATGTATTGGATCGTCGGTTTATCCACAATTGGCAGCATTTCTTTCGGCATTGCTTTAGTTGCTGGCAAGAATCTTGTACCAAGACCTGCCGCTGGAATAATTGCTTTTCTGATCTTTTTCATTATAACCTTCCTTCCGTTCATTATTGAGAACTATATAAACAATAAAAACTAGTGAAGTGTTTACTACTCTCCATATCTACTTCACTAGTTGAATGGCTAACTCATTATCGCTTGTTAGATTTACTTACCTTTAGCATAAATAAATCTAGCAAGCAACGGTATCAACTTGTAAGACTTTCTCACCCGAAGATAATGTAGAAATTTGGAGGTTATTCCGTTTTTAGAATAAACCTAGAAACTTCTTCTTTCTCACTCGATCTGGTACATCCCCAACTATTAGCTCTCCATTCGCTACTAGTTGTGCATTTTCCATGAAGTAATAGACCATTGAACTACCATACGTTTCTTTGATTTCATTGTTGGCATCTTGCATACAGAAACCTCGCGTCGTTGTGTTGTGTGCATCGGAAGAAACAAAGTGTGTTAGGTTGGATTCTATTAATTGATGACTAAATTCTTTTATTTTCTTTCCGAATTTTCCTGTCACACTCGCCGCAGTTACTTGTGTTAATGTACCATTCTTTACAAATTCATATAATATATCTGGATTTTCTATTAACTCTTTATTTCTTTCAGGGTGGACAATAATAGGTTTTACTCCATATAACTGCAAATCAAACAGGAGTTGTTTTGTGTATCGAGGAACATTATTAGATGGAAGTTCCACGAATAAATATCCGCTTGTTTCATTTAATGGCAACAGGTGTCCTCGCTCAAGACCGTCAATCATTTCTCCGTTTATTCGTGTTTCTTGACCTGCTAGAATAGTTAATGGAATCTTTTCTTCTGCTAATCTTGCATTTAAAGATTTCACATCTTCTATTATATCTATTTTATAATTCTCATAGCTTCCGTTTAAATGATGTGGTGTTGCAATGATCGTATCAATCCCTTGATTGACTGCTTGTTTTGCCATCGCAATACTATCTTCGAAATGCTTGGCACCATCATCTACACTCGGCAAAATATGACAATGTATATCGATCATCAACTTCACATCCTAATAAGTTAATTGTCTACGTTTCCAATTAAACAACATTAGTGTAATTATAACAGGGAATTGCATGAAACTAAATAGAAAACATTGTCACATTATGTTGAATCATATGGCTTTTCTGGTTAAATATGACTAAATATTTGTGAAAGTGTTTCCAACTTGAGTCACTAATTGATTTTACGAATTTTTAAAGTTTTATAGAATTCCTAATATTTTTTTCTTTGTGATATGCACAGGCTCATTCGCTAGCACTGTTTCGCCATTTATCAACAAAAAAGGGTTCTCTACAAAGAAGGAAACCGTACTTTTGTCGAATTTTTTCTTAATTACTTTTAAGGCTTGCTCCAATAGATAGTCATCTTGATTATTCGCTTCCGATCCAATAAAGTGAGCTAAATTGTTTTCCATAAACTCATGAGCTAATTTATACACTTTTTTCCCGTGTTCTCCCGTTATGCTTTGAGCAGATAATTGGACTAAAGCACCTTGTCTTACTAATTCATATAATTGATTTGGTTCTGACATCATTTGTTGGTTTCGTTCTGGATGAACGATAATTGGTTTATATCCTTGTATTTGCATATCAAAGATTAACTGTCTCGTATAATGAGGAATATCATTGGGTGGTAATTCTAATAACAAGTAACTGCTTATTTCATTTATAAACAGAACATTCTCGTTTATGTTGGTAAGTAACTCTTCATCTATAGGAGCGATTTGTCCAGGTAAAACCGTTAACGGAATGTTTTCCTCACTCAGACGTTGATTAATTATATTCACCTGATTAACTGTTTCCAATTTAAAACGATGGAAATCACCACTTGTATGGGTAGGTGTTGCAATAATTGTATCAACCCCTTGTTTGACCGCTTCTCTTGCTATCGCAATGCTTTCTTCACTGTGTTTCGCACCATTATCAAAACCGTGTAATATCTGACAATTGATATCGATCATTTCATCCCTCCTCCATCTTTTTTAGTTAAATGATTACTCCACCTACAAGAATTCATAATTATCAAATTTTTCCGTTTTTTTCCTTATTCTTATTTATAGCAAAATTAAAGAACAATTAACATACAACAAAAGTAACAGTAAGCGCTTTATTACATATTTTTTACAATAAATTAAAATTTTAACCCGTTTTAACGGGTGACTCCTATATATTGTCGTTTACTAAAAGCAGTTTATGACTGCTAGAGGTGTATTTATTATGAGAGCAACACGAAAATAGCTTTTTCATAAATTTTTGTTCTAATATGATATCAAGTATAAAAAGATATACTTTATCCAATTAGCTACTCTTGTGCTTTACGTACATAACTAACTCTGAATACAAAAAAACGCTCAGGTAGTTTTAGTCACCAGGCGTTTGACCTCATATATAGGGAGTTTTAAAGATTATAAGGTTAAATCAAACCTAATATCTTCTTTTTCTTAATTCTAGTTGGTTGATCTGCTATTACTGTCTCACCTTTTATCAGCAATAGAGCGTTTTCCGTAAACAAATAGACTGTACCATTTCCATATTTCTTTCTAACTTCCCTTACAGCTTGTTGGAACGAATAATTGTTATGGTCATGTGCTTCGGAACCAAGAAAATGCGCTAGATTAGCATTGATTAGTTGATGAACAAATTTTTGCACCTTTTTGCCATTTTTGCCTATGATACTACCAGCTCCAATTTGAACGAGTGCACCATTTTTCACTAACTCATATAATGGATTCGGGTCATCGATAAATTGTTCGTGTAATTCAGGATGAACAATAATAGGTCTATACCCTTGAATTTGCAAATCAAAGATTAACTGATTTGTATATTGCGGGATATGGTTGATAGGCAATTCTATCATTAGATAGCCACTATTTTCATTTAATTCTAGTAAATGATCTTGCTTAAAGCTATCTAGTAGTTCACCATAGATCCGGATGTTCTGACCCGGCAATACGGTTAACGGAATTCCTTCTGATTGCAATCGATCATTAAGATCTTTTACATATTTTAATATTTCATGTTTGAAATTATGATATTTTCCATCCATATGATGAGGAGTAGCAATCACTGTATCGATTCCTTGATTGATAGCTTCTTTTGCCATTGCCACACTTTCTTCCATATGTCTCGAACCATCATCAGCACCAGGTAAAATGTTACAGTGTACATCAATCAAATTACTCACTCCAATTATACATTATCCCAATTAAGTTAGGACTTTTAGTATTTTTTTATCCTATATATAGGATATCATGTATGAATTGTTGAATGATAAGAACCTTTGTCGATTTTCGTTAAATCGAACACTTTTTTAGTTAAATCGTACGACACCGAAGTTCGACACTGGGTCATATTGCAGGGGCGGGGTATAGTTCATATGTTTAGCGTGGGCATATTGGGTGGGGACACGGGTATAAATGTTGAGTGAAAGTTAGTATGGATTGGATTAGTGGTTATATAGATGAGTTAAATGTAGATATGCTTGGGTTGAGTGGGCATATAAGATATTTGGACGGGCAAAAGGACTGTGGGAAATTAGATATGACTTGGGCGACGGGCATAAGGACAGTGGGAATGTAGATATACTTTAGTTGGGTCGGCATATATCAAGGGAGATTACTTTTAAGTGTCATCGCTGTGCTCTGACGGCAACTAGTTGTGGATTGGGCTGTAATATGCTGGTGGCTGCGTGGGCATATAGGTGAGCTGAATGTAGATATGTTTGGATTGAGAGAGCATATAAGTTATTTGAACAGGCATAAGAACTGTGGGAAAGTAGATATACTTTGGTTGGATGGGCATATCGTGGAGTGTTACTAATTAACAGGCATTCAAAAAGACCTTACATCCTCCAATGAGGATGTAAGGTCTTTTTATTTTATGAGCCGTAGTAATAATAACTACCTTTTTTGTCTTCTTTGTCGTTGAGTACAACGCCTAGTAGTTTTGCTTTGGCTGGTTTTAATAGATCACGCGCTTTTTGTGCTGATTCGTATTCTGTTTGTTTACTACGAACTACCATCATCGCACCATCACAAATGTTTGCTAATATTTGTGCGTCTGTAACAGCTAGTACTGGTGGTGTATCAAAGATAATTAAATCGTAATAAGCTGATGCGTCACTGATTAGTTTTTCCATTGATTTTGAACCTAATAGTTCCGATGGATTCGGTGGGATTGGTCCACAAGATAACAAGTCCAAATCCTTTACATCACTTTTCACTACCGATTCATCAAGGATTGTTTCACCAACAAGGACACTACTTAGTCCTCTGCGGTTATCCATTCTAAACGTATAATGAAGTGTTGGCTTTCTCATATCCGCATCAATAAGTAAAACTTTCTTACCTGTTTGAGCAAAAACAATCGCTAAGTTCGCTACTGTTGATGATTTCCCCTCTGATGGTCCCGAAGAGGTAACAAGCATTGTTTTTAATTCGCCGTCTACAGAAGAGAATTGCAAGTTCGTTCGAATTGTACGGTATTGCTCAGAAATAGGAGAACGAGGATTAAGCTTTGTAATCAAGTGCCTCATGGTATTATTTCTAGCTTGTTTTCTTCTTTTCGCCAATGAACTCGCCCCTTTCTCTTCGGTTGGTAGTTGTATTAAAACGACTCGTTGCAATCTCGTCATCACTTATGTGTGAGATAACTCCAATTACAGGCAACTCTAGTTTATTTTCAATATCGGTTTCTGTTTTAATCGTGTTGTCCATGTATTCCAGTAAGAATGCTAAACCAACACCAACCATTCCACCGAGTACAACTGCAATTGCGATGTTAAGTAGTGGCTTCGGGTTAACCGGTTGTGGATTTTCTGATACTTGTGCTTCTGAAAGGATATTAACATTATTAACATTCATTAAATCAGGTACTTCTTCCTGGAACACTCTTACAGTCGTATTGGCAATATCCACTGCCATGGTTGGGTCTGTATCTGTTGCTGTTATTGTAACAACTTGTGAATTCTGTGCACTCGCTACCGATATTCTTCCACTTAAAGCTCCAGCAGACATTGGTAAATCTAATTCTTCAATTACACCGTCTAAGATTCTTGGACTTGTGATAATTTGATTATACGTATTAATGATTTCAACGTTTGATCGGATTTGATTAATATCAACGTTTTCCAATTCACTTGCATTTTGACTAACGATGAATTGTGAACTAGATTGATAGGTTGGTGTTAATACAAAGTAACTAATGATTGCACTTATTCCTGCAGCTCCAATAATTAGTAGGATAATAAGTAGGATTCGCTTTTTTAAGACCTCAAATATTTCTTTCAAGGATATCGTTTCTTCCATCATCTTCCCTCCGATAGTTTATCTTTATTTCTCATGCCACATTACATAGCAATAGTATTTAACTTTAGTTTTCTATTAAATTTTGTTTCATAAGTAGAATATGAAGACGTTACTCGCACATCATAATCGAAATTATATCACAATTATATAGCATGTGGGACAAGAATAGAGGAGTTTTTATTGGGAATAGTTGTTATTTTTTACTGATACCGCTTTCATTGTTGAGAAGTTAGGTTCTTAATAAAGAATTATTTTTCTATTAAGATACTTTACAGGTTTAATTTTAGGTTTTTGGAAGTGAATATCATAGATTTGAATGGGCATATATCTCACTATAGAACAAACAAGAGCCAGCATCTTGCTGACTCTGAATGAATATTATTATTCTTCCCATTCTATTTCTACTGCCCATTTGGCGGCTAGTTTATCAATCTCTTCTTCGTATTGTGATGTAAGCTGTTCAGATTCTGTGAATAGTGCATCTACTTCTTCTAGATTTCCTTCTAGCCAAGCATATTGCGCAGCTATATATTTTTCGATTGATTTAACATCAAGATCATGTAGTTCTTTCAGTTCTGTTTCTTTAATTTTTTCTCCATAGGCTTTTGACTCAGAGTGGATTTTTTCTAGTTCAGGAATTAATGTTTCTTGTGTAAATAGTATTAATTCCTCTTCTGTACCGCTTTCTGTTAGTGCAGCCTCTTGATTCACTATCTCGTTATATCTTATGCCATAATCATAGGTTTCATCTAAATAAGTCAGCATGGCATCAGAATTACCAGATAAATTTTGGAACAAAAAGTACCCACCAATTAATAAAGGGATAATGCCAAGCAATGAATATAAAAGTTTCTTCGTCATCTTCTTCCTCGTCTCTTATAAAATACAAATCTGTTTTTTATTATAAGTTACGGAGAGAGTTTTGACTATCCTTTTTATTGTAAAACAAAAGACGCCTAGATGGCGTCTTCAAGCATATCTTTTATTCCATTTCTTCTGCATAGCGTTCTGCTAAAAACTCGCTGCCTTCTTCGGTTAATTGCCCCTCATTCGATATATACTGCGCGAAGTTACTTTGGTCCCACTGCCCGGTTACATCGATATAATTGGCCATCTCGATTTGATCAGTAACAGCTTTTATATTAGCGTTTAATCGGAATAATGCATTGTCATTATATGATGGGGTTGCTATTGCTCCGCTCACATAGATTGGTACATCTGGCAGTTCGGTGTTTATTTCATTGAGAAACTGATAGAGGTCATCAAAATAGGTTGAGTAAGACATTGTTCCGTCCGTTAATGCAGGCATAGCGTTTTGACCATAAACCACAAATATTTGTGTTGGGTTTTCTTCGACTACATCTTCTTGCAATCTAGCTAGTCCACTATTTCCTGCATTCTCTGGCTGATTGACGTTAACATCGGTACCAGCAACACCTTGATTAATAGCAGTGATGTTTAATTTTTCTTCTAATAAAGTAACGAATGAATTTGTACTTGCTCCATAGTTATGACCAATGACAACTAACTTTTCGTCGGATGCTTCTGTTTCAGGTTGTTTGATTTCCGCATCCCCACTCAAGTATAGACTCGTTAGTTCGGACTCTCCGGAATATACGAGTTCAATCTCATGCCAGCCTTCGCTATCAGTGAAGATTTCGATTTCACTTTTTGTTCCATCATTTCTAAGTTCTTTTGAGGTTACTAGTTCTTGATCAACATAAATTGAAACTGTTCCTTCTATATTTCGTTGTTTAAGTGTCGCATAACTGCTGTTTGTTGAAATCTTGGCGGTTCTGCCGTATGCTGGTTCGCCTGTACTTTGGAGGGTACCTTGCATGACTGTTCCCCAGTCTTCCACCTCCACTTGATCCCAGTTGCCATGGCTTAATAACCAGGCATCATCTGTAGCGGTAACTTCCATTTCAGCAGATGTCTGGCCGTTTGATGAAGTGTCAGTTGTCGAGTCATTCTGTTCAGCCGATGTTGCTGTGCTGCTAGTGTCAGGGGTTTGATTTTCCCAATGGATTTCACCAAGAATAATAATAGCGATCAATGTTATAAGAGATAAAAGTAAAATAATAGCTTGCTTCATATGTATCACCATTCGTTTTTTATTTAATTAACAATAATATGGTATCACAATTTGACGCGTAATGTGACAATAAACTATTTTTATTAGTTAAATAGGATGTGAAGGGGCATATATTGTACTTGGGCGAGCATTTCCGATGGTGGGGTGTAGATATAGTAGGTTGGTGTGGGCATTTCTGCTGAAGGGAAGTAGATATTTGTTTGATGTATGGGCATAACATAGGATTGGTTAATGGTCAGTCACTGTGGCTCCTGACGGCAACTAGTTAGGGACAGGTCGGCTGGGTTGAGCGGGCATTTAATTAGGCTGGATGAGCATAAGGTGAGGGTAAACGGGCATATCCGGTGATGCGGTGTAGATATGTTTGGTTGCTATGGGCATATCCTTGGACTGAAAGCAGATATACACTTGATGAATGAGCATATCAAGTAAAAGAGCAGACTGCCAAGGGCAATCTGCTCTTTGTTATTATAGGTTTTTATTTAATGTTGATTCTAGTTCTTTAAGGTTGTTTAATACGTCTGTGTTACTGTCTAGGCAATTGTCTAGGGTTGCGGTTACTTGTTGGATGGATGCACTTGATTCTTCGCTGAATGCTGCTAGTTCTTCGGTTGATTCACTGATTGTTTTCACAGACTGGTTGATGGACTGTGTTAATTGATCGCTAGCAACGGATAGGTCGTTTAGTTTAATAATTGCTGTGTTAATTTGCTTGAATGAATTGTTTGTCTCTTCAGTCATTTCGTAGCTTTCGGCCATGCGTTCTGCTACTTGTATCATTTTATTTCTTGTTTGATCTGATTGTTTTGAGAAGGCATTCAATTGTTCGGAAATTTTCTCTGCTGAATCGGTTGATAATTCTGCTAGTTTACGAATTTCATCGGCTACTACAGCGAATCCTTTACCGTGTTCGCCAGCTCTTGCCGCTTCGATACTAGCATTCAAAGATAGCAAGCTTGTTTGATTGGCAATCTCTTTAATTGTATTACTGAATTGATGTGTTTCATTTAAGTTTTCAATTAACTGGCTTATCTCTTGAGACATGCCGTCAATTTCACCTTTAAAGTCTTCAATCGTATGTGTTAGGGACGAGATTTGTTGTTGGCCAGTTTCAGATAGTTCTTTTGAATTAACTGATTCTTCTGTTAGGCTCTTCATGGTAGTTCCCATTTCATCCAGTTTAGAACTCATGACCGAGACAGATTCGTTAATGTTTTGTGTTGAATTACTTTGAGAACTTGATCCGGTAGCAATTTCTTGGAATGCTGCATTCATTTCTTTAAATGCAATATTACTTTGTTCACTATTACTAGTGATGTGTTGTGTCTTTTCACTAACTGTTGCAATTAAATCTTGTAATTCTTTTTGTTGCTTTTCTTGATCAATAGCTAATTGTTCTGCCTCTTCTCGTGAGGTGTTAATTTGCTTTATCATGTTGCTGGATATCTTAAGTAAAGCAAAAGCAACAATCGATATAAGTGCATAATAAATAATGTACGTTACTCCAGATCCTTCTTCTAAACCTAATATACTGGCTTGGAAAGAGACCATGTAACAAACTAACAAGAAACCATAAAGATTAACAAATATAGATAATTTCATATCCATGTAGATAAGCGCCAAGATAACTAAGTAGATAATGGAAATAAAATTTGTTGTAGCAGGCGACGTAAAAACCGAATAGCTTGTAGATAATGCAGATCCAATTATCGCTATGTATTTTATATAAAAAATCCATTTCCTAGTTAAGTGAAGAATTATAAATGGTAACCAAATAGCTAATGTAATACTTAATATAATCAATGAAGGCAAAGTGAAAGCGGCAGCTGCAGTAATAATGGTAATTATTAACAAGGAAACAATTGTTAGAGCAAGGTTAACTGCACTGTTTCTTTTAACCATATCTAATTCTTGAAAATTTAATTGTGCGTCTATCTCTTTTCTTCTGTTAAACATGTTTTTCATCTCCTGTCTGAGTCTTAAATAATATATATTAAAAATACTACATTATTCGACAAAAAGATATAAAATTTTTACAATATATTGAATATTTATACCTAAAGTATGGTTGTTTCGTTATCACTTTTAGGTCTATGTGCTTAGGTTGGTGTGTTTTGTTGTACTGTGGGGTTATGATTAGTTAATATTCAGTCGCTGTTGCTCCTGATGGCAACTAGGTTGGGAGTGTTCGACTATGGAGTGAGCATATTTTGAGGTTGGGAGGGCATATAGAGCTAGGGAACGGGCATATCCGCTGATTGGGTGTAAATATCCTGGTTTGATGTGGGAATATTTTTGGTACGGATGTAGATATATGCTTGGTGAGTGGGCGTTTCTTGCAGTTTGTTAATGGTCTGTCGCCGGCTTCTGACGGCAACTAGTTAAAGACCGGCCGACTGTGGTGTGAGCATATATTAAGGTTGAGCGGGCATATTTTTGAGATGAGCGGGCAAATCCTCATGCTGAAAGTAGATATCCTCATTTGGAGTGAGCATATCGACTGGACGGAAGTAGATTTATTCAATACGAATGGGCATATCCGTTTCTAGCAGTGATATAAAAATTCAGGGGACGCGAATACTAAAACAATTTATAGAAGGAACTAAGAACAAAATGTCGAATAATAACTTCAGAAAGGAGTAGATAAATGATAATAAAACAGCGCACGAAACCGGTAATGATTGATGTGGATGAGGGATTATTAAGGCGTTTGCCTCTTAATCACCGCAAAAGGAAGAAAGTTGCAGATGACCTTGCTATTCGGCAGGTTGGCTTTCAGGGGGAGGAAGCGATCGATTATTATTTAGATAAGTTACCCAAGCAGCATCTTCATATTTTTAACGACATTCGCATTAAAAACCGCAAATACCACTTTCAAATGGATACCCTCTTGTTAACTCCATCCTTCGCTCTCATCATTGAAATCAAAAGCCTTGTTGGAACACTTATTTTTGATACAAACACGAAGCAGTTCATTCGTGTGTATCATGGTGTAGAGGAAGGATTTCAAGATCCGATTATGCAGGTAGAAGAGCAACGCGAACAGCTGATTGATTGGTTATGTAATTATCAACTTGATTCATTGCCTATCGAGTATGTGGTTGGCATTAGTAATCCGGCCACAATTATCAAAGCAAATCCTGGCAGTGAGCACATTTACGATTTTGTTCTACATTTCGATTATTTGAAACAGAAATATCTAGAGTTAAAAAAGAAATACCCCGAACCTCAGTTAGATAATCAACAAATAAAACTCCTCGGTCAACAACTGATTCAATCACATACTCCATTGATTGAAGATATCCATACGTTGTACGGAATTAGTGAACACGACATACAACGAGGCGTATTCTGTCCGGTTTGCAAAAACCGTGCAATGAATAAGATCTACCGGAAGTGGCGTTGTCCAAGTTGTCGCTTTGAATCTACCACTGCCTACCAGCAGGCAATTATTGATTATCTTCTGTTAATAAGCCCTACCATTACAAACCAACAGTGCAGAGAATTCCTATTATTAAATGACCGGCGCGCGGCAACACGTTTGTTAACTTCATCGGGTTTACCTTTTACCGGGGCGAACAAGGGTAGAGTTTATTATCGGAAGGATTGAAAGTAGATATATTTTGGTGGAATGAGCATAACAGAGGCTAGGGAGTAGATATCATAGGGTTGAGTGAGCATATCAATCGAGAGAAAGTAGATAATCCCACCTCGAACGGGCATATCCTGACCTGACACCAAGACAGTAAAGCAGATCGGCATCGCGATCTGCTTATTCATTCGTTTTTCTTCTATTAAATAAGTATAATCCTGTTCCAGTAATGACAATGAGTAAACCTATGAGAAGGAAGCTATACATGTTGGTTGCGGTTGATGGGAGGATGTCACCATCACCTAATGTATCTGTCGGGTCAATTGGTGTTTGCGGTGTTGTTACTTCCTCTGAATCAACAACTATCTCTTCTGCTACAAACTTAATTTCTACTTGGAACGCTAGGCCTTGGTATTCGTTGCCTAGTTCCTCAGGGAATTTTACGACAAATTCTAGCTCCTCTTCGTGGTTGACCTCAAGTGCGCGCTTATCAAATCCAGTAAATTCACTTAGTTTTCCATCAAATAGTAATCCTTTTGAATCTCTAACTTCCAATAAAAATGCATTAAATAGTATCTTAGACCCATCTGTAAAATCCACGATTGCATTATAAGTAAAGTCTGATGTTCCTCTATTCTGAATCGTTAATACCCTTTTTATCCCATCTCCGGGTTTCATGTTCTCGGCGTCGAATAAAACTTTATCTGGAAACGTGCCAATATCTATCGGATTTGTACTAGCAAAAGATATCACAGCTCCAGAAGATATGGATAGAAGCGTAAAGGTTATCAAGCTAGCAATTATTTTCCTCACCATGATTATCACCTTCATTGGACGATTTCCATCACCCATTGGATTTGGTTGAACTCAGTTTTTCGTCTAAAGGTTCTTTCGCTCCATCTTTTTCATCAATTTGTGAAATAGCTCTCCAAATCGTGAATCCGGCATATAACAATAGTAAGACCCCGGGTAGTATGAGCAAAAGTGCACTTCCCTGTTTTGATTGAGCAAAATTCACTACATATCCCGCATAAGGAATTGTAAATCCTGTATATTCTGCTACGACATTATCTGCAAGGACTGGATTAACATCAGGTGTATTGTTATTGTCACCTTTTGTTTGATACATGATATGGTCACCACTATTGGTAACATCAACTACTCTGTGTGTCACTAACTTTTCTTCTTCGTCTATGAAAGTAATCACATCATCTTTTTCAAACCTAGTCATGTCACCACCCGGTTTAACTGCTATAATTGACCCAGTTTTAACACCTGGCTCCATTGACCCTGATAATACAGTCTTTAATTGATAACCTAATACTTCTGGTTCTCCACCGGAAGCTTTTGAGGAAATAACAATAAAGACCATACAAATTAGTGTTACAAATAGCGTGAAGGTAATAAAGTGACTAGCCCATTTTCTTATTTTTTTCAATTTCATTGACCTTCACCATCCCCTGTTTCATTTGAGTCCTCGTTTAATGGTGTTTCTACTGCTTTCTTTTGAACTTCTTCTTCCTTAGTCTGATTATCTGTTAAATCAGGTTGTTCCACATTTTCTTTTTGTGTTTCCTCTATTTTTGGTTCATCTTGTTTATTTTCAGGTTCTTCATTGTTTTGTTCTGGCGTTTTTTCCGGCTCCACTACAGAATCTTCTTTTTTGTCTGGTACGCTGTCTTCTTTTGTTTCTTTTGGTTCAGGTGTCGTTACACTTTCTTTTATTTCAGCTGGTTTTTCAGGTTGTTTTTTTTCTTTTTCTTTAGTTTCTACCTTCAAGCATTTCACCATGACCTTTTCGCTCCAGATTTCTTGTCTTGATTCATAATCATCGTTATATCCAGGTACTTGATAAGCTTTAAACATGTAAGACCCTTCTTTATCTGCATCATAAGTTAATGAAGTAACTTCTCCTGCCTTGATAAGGACAAGGCTTCCTTCTGCAATTTTCACTCCATTTTGTTTTGGATTGCCGTTTTCCACATAATAGATTTCATAGTCGGTAGAGTCGATCATCGTAAACCCATTATTTTTCAGTTCTACACTTATTTCTGTTTGCGGACATGATTTCACATTTTGGGTAGGTATTCCAGTAAATTCTAAATCACTTCCATCCCACCATGTTCCAACCTGTACAGTCGTACCTACTTTATTTGTTTCATTAAAATATGCTCCAGTGCTTGAAGTTAGTACAGCTGCAGAGACTAAGGTTATATACCAAATAGCAACAATTTGAGCTACAATAATTAGATTCTTATACTTTTTTCTATACCTCATTAATCGCGAACTTCTCATACCAATTCCCCCTGCTTAGGTACTTATATTAATTATGTTCGTGAAAATATAACTAGATTTATATCCCCACGAAAATAATTAATGATGGAAAGGTGAGACGCGCTCACCTTTCCTGTTATCAAATGGTTATCTCCATTCTCCTTCTTCTTGTTCACCTGTAAATTCCCAAGTAAGTTCTAAAGAATCACCTTGGAAAATGTTTTGATCTTGACCATTATCTACAAATTCAATTACCACATCTAAGTAATCTACTCCACCAACAGGAATACCATCTTGCTCATAATCCCAAACCAAGAAATCTT
Source organism: Aquibacillus rhizosphaerae (assembly GCF_030282825.1). GTDB lineage: Bacteria > Bacillota > Bacilli > Bacillales > Amphibacillaceae > Aquibacillus_C > Aquibacillus_C rhizosphaerae. Next base: position 103,126 of record NZ_JASTZU010000001.1, on the reverse strand, counting down.
CTAGTTCTACTGCAAGATTATCTGGAGTCATGTTTGAAAGTTCAGCTAATGTTTTTTGATAAACTACTGTATATTCATCATTATCAAAAATATGTTCTGGATGACCTTCATTTTTAATGAATTTTACGACAATATGTTCACCAAAGTCTTCACCAGCATTGTCACCTTGTGCATCAGTAACAGTATATGACGTATCAAGAAGTACACTTGCAATATCTAATGAACCATTGTTTTGCAGTTCGAATTCACGATGCATTTTATCTCCCGGCTTTAAGTTATCAACATTAAAAATTTCTACTGGGTCTAATCCTAAATCCAATGTACCCGCTGCAAATGTATTTGTTGACGCCTCTGTATCACTAAAATATGCAAACGTTCCTCCCCCGACTAGAGATAATCCTAGCGCTGCTGATGCGATTCCTAAACCTAGCTTCTTTTTAATTCCCATCCTATTTCCTCCTCTAATATATAAAACTTTTTATATTTTGAAATCCTCTAACGAGGGATTTGCAAACGATTTAATAGTGGTTAGTTCTTTTAACAATCGTTCGTTTTAACGAACTCACAACTGGAGTATAAGATATTTTAAATCAATTGAAAAACCGCAAATTCGTCCGTTTATTCTTAATAAAGAACAATTATTGTTCGTTTTTACGTTTTTCCTTCGATTTTCTTTGAATATCGTTTTTTATAAAATTCATCAAGTTCTATATAATGAACAAATAGAACGTTTTTAAAAAGGAGAATGAAGATGCTGGGAGAACGTTTGAAAAATGAACGTAAACGGAAAGGTTTGTCATTAACGAAGCTTGCTAGTATGTCTGGAATTTCAAAGTCTTACTTGAGTTATATTGAACGTGGTTTACAGAAAAACCCTTCTTTAGATGTACTTGCAAAAATTGCTGTTAGCCTTGACACAACCATTGAGTATTTACTTGATGGTCAGGTTGGTGGGGTGTCCACACAAAAAGCAGCCTTGATTGATGATGAATGGGTAGCATTGTTAACACGGGCAATCAATGAAGGGATGAGTAAAAAAGACTTTTCACAAATCAGAGACTACATTCTATTTAACAATTGGAATAATAAAGGACTGGGGAGATAAACATGGCATATTCAAAATTTACTGATCCAGAATGGATATTACTTTTACTTAAAGCAAAAGAAATGGGGATTCCTATAGAGGAAGTGCGTGAATTTTTACAAGCAAATTGTTGTGGGTCTTAAGTGGACAGGCATTTAACGCGCATATTTTTTTGGTGAATGAGCATATCGTATGAGCGAACGGGCATATCTTACGAACAAATGAGCATATCGCATGAGCGAACGGGAATATGCCTAATTTGAACAGGCATTCCTAATGTATGAAAAAGCATATATACAGATCGAACGGGCATATCCAACTACATAAAAAAAAGCAGACCACTAAGGTGATCTGCTTTTTGCCATTAACTAAACTTGCCTTCGTAGATAGATTCTTTTAAAGGTCTGCGCTCAGATGGTTGTTCGCGCTTTTGGATATCTTCTGGTAGTGTCTCTTTTTCGCCTTGATATCCAATTGCAATTACTGCGTGTAAGGCATATTCTTCTGGAATGTTTAGTGCCTCGCGTGCTTTATCTTTATGAAATCCACCCATTGCGTGTGTGATTAATCCATTTTGTGCTGCTTGAAGGGAAAGGTAACCCCAAGCTGTTCCTGTATCAAAAGCGTGTGGACCTTTTGCTTCTGAAATAAGCAGGATATACGCTGGTGCTGTTTCGCACCATGTCCGATTACCATCCATGATAAACGAATGGAACCTTTCGCGATCCTCTTTCGTGCGCGCTATCACAAATCTCCATGGCTGAACATTCATTGACGATGGTGCCCAACGTGCCGCTTCTAGTGTACTAAAAAGAAGTTCCTCAGACACTTCTTTATCCAAAAAGGACCTAGGGGACCAGCGATTAATAAAGATGGGATCAATATCATAATCGGCTTTACGAAACTTTTCTACGCTCTGACTCACTTCTTTTGAACTCAAATGTATTCCTCCTATTTCGTTAACTTAAGTACGTATTATTATCTTATTCCCACCACAAAAATTCAAAAAATCTGCCTGCTTCGTGATGCGTAGTAACACATGATAGATACCTGTCATAAACTTTGGTGAGGTGTTCTTTATGCTAAAAAGTCTAGCTTTTATGATTCAATTCTTTTTTATCTTCCTAATCGGATTTATCACTTTTACTATTTTCTTAGTCTTTGTCGCCCCACTCCTTTCCATGACGGGTTTTTTACTTATATTAGCAGGACTCTTGATTGGTTTTATTGTCGAAGCAATAATTAAATCAAAATAATACATTAATTTACAAAAAATTCGACATTTATTAAGTGAAATCATGCTATAATATAGGAAAATTTATCTAATTTATTATAAAAAAGGGGATTCGGAATGAAAAAAAGGCTAATGACACTTACTGCAAGTGCACTACTTGTTTCCGCTTATGCGGCAACTCCAGCAGATGCCGCTACATATAAGGTGCAAAAAGGCGATTCACTTTGGAAAATTGCACAAAAGTACGATACAAGTGTTGATCAGTTAAGAAGTATTAATAAGCTTTCTAACGCTTATATTTTTCCAAATCAAATATTAAAAGTCGATCAGGTTTCTACTGCTCCGACCGTGAAACCAGCGCAAGTAACGCAGACCACAACTGCGAAGACATACAAAGTGAAGTCTGGAGACTCTTTAAGTAAAATTGCAGCGAATCATAAAATCTCGCTAACCAACTTAATGGAGTGGAACAAGCTATCAACAACACTCATTTATCCAGGTGATGTACTGACTGTTACTAAAGCTGCTGCAAGCACAACGACGAAGCGACCGACAGCAGCGACAACCAAGCCGGCCGTAACAGCTAAACCGGCCACGAACAAAACGGAAGCAGCACCAACAACAACTTCTAGCTATAAAGTAAAAAATGGTGATTCCCTTTGGAAAATTAGTTCGAACTTAGGTGTTTCCATTACCGATTTAAAAAAGTGGAATAGTTTATCATCCGATTTGATTCAAATTGGACAAGTTCTTCAGGTGAAAGCATCTGTAACAGAGAAACCCGTTGAAAACGTAACAGATGATATAACGAAACTAGTAAATGAAGCTACTAAACTACTAGGTACTCCCTATTTATTTGGCGGTTCATCAATTGATACTGGATTTGATTGTAGTGGGTTTGTTCATTACGTGTTTAATAAAGCAGGTAAAAGCATTGGAAGATATTCAAGCGATGGATACTATAACCGGTCCTTTTATGTAACCAATCCGGAAGTTGGTGATCTCGTATTCTTCGAGAACACGTACCGTAAAGGTATTTCTCACTTGGGTATTTTCATCGGAAATAATAGCTTCATTCATGCAGCTAACGGGGGCGTACAAATAACAAGCCTTGATAATTCGTATTGGAAAAAGCACTTTGAAGGATTTAAACGATTTTATTAATAAATAATGGCGCATTGATTTTTTCACAAAAGTCACTGCGTTTTTTTATATCTAGCTAGTATTCTCTGAAAAGAAGTTAGTTTGGATTCTGAGCAATCAGTTTCTTAATTTTAAAGAATTGCTTCCTACTTCGTTAAATAAAAAATCAGTATTATTTTCTACTACACCTAATCTTATCTCTATTTTGTCAAGCCTAGTTTCTATTCGATCGAGCCGAGTTTCTACTTGTTCGAAGCGTCGATCTACCTGCTCGAATCGGCGTTCTACCTGGTCGAAACCTGCTTTCATCGTATCACTTAACTCTTTAATAGCTTGCATTACTTGGTTTGTATCCATTATTGTCACCTCCTTTGTCGTATTATAACATTTTCCATCCGACATTTGTGACAAAAAAATACCTGTGACTCTTTTGTCGAGTAACAGGTATCCTTATGACTTTTATACATAAAACCATTTGTTTCTAAGTGCCGTTAGTACAACATTGGTACGATCACGGACTTCGAGCTTCTTTAGTATGGAACTAATATAGTTTTTGACTGTTTTATCTGTAATAAATAAGTGATTACCTATCTTCTCATTACTATACCCTTCCATAAGAAGCTCCATCACTTCCCACTCCCGGTTAGTAAAGACACCCACTGGGCGATTAGGCTCTTTCTCATTCATTTTCACGTAATCACCAAGTAGTACTGGCGACAATTCATCATTTATATAAATTTTGTCACTTAATATTGTCTTTACTGCTGCGATTAGTTCATCTTTTTCCATTCCATTAAAGAAATATCCGTGTAACCCTTGCTTAAATAGATCAACTAAACTCGGGTTATTTAAACTAGAAGTCCAGACAACAACTTTTTTATTATGTCTTTTATAATAATCAATTGTAGCCTGGCGATCTATCTTGGTATCAAGGTCAATAATTGCTAAGTCTGCAATTTTTCCATCATTAAAAATAGCCTTTTCTTCATTCGGCCCAAAAGTTTTAATTTCAAAGTCTGCTAATTCCTGCTGCATTACTCCGACAATTCCATCTCTTAACAATGAAGGTGCTTTAATAAATACGATTTTTTTCATCATGCACATCCCCACTTCCATATAAAATATTTCATATAATTTTTCCTGTTTATATAACTACATTGTGATTTACTCGTCGTTTATACAGTTTCAAATTTCGACAAAAAACGACTATTCTTTCAATCAAAGAATAGCCGCAAAATATTTTTCGCCGGGAAAAAAATATATGATGGTAACCAGGCTATCTTAGTTCTAAAGAACCTTAGACCCTAGGGCTTTGCGTCCTACTCTTTCGTAGTAGTTTGCCTTTTTCAATTGTAATTTCTTATATATAGATAATAACATCTAGTGATTATAAATCAAGGGATTTTAGTCAATTTAACTACATTTACCAATAATCGCCGCTATTATGTCAGTTCTATTAAGAAGCATTACAAGTCGATAACAACTGCTATATTTCGACATAAGCATGCTATACTCGTTGCAGATAGAGAAATTACCATCAAGAAAAAAACAACGAGGAGAGTGAGCGAATTGAATAAAATGAATAAAACTTTATTAACTGTAGTAGCTACTCTAGCCATTTCAACCGGATTTTCAAATAAAGCGGCAGCAGCATCTCATACTGTACAATCAGGTGATTCCCTTTGGGCAATCTCCCAAAAATACAATACAACTGTTGCAAACTTAAAGTCTATTAACAACCTTTCATCCAACACGGTTTATATCAATCAAGTATTAGAAACTAGTAGAAATGAATCTTCTTCTAGTTCCACTTATACAGTAAAATCTGGTGATTCATTGTGGGCAATTGCTACAAAACACGGTATAACGGTTGATACTTTGAAAAGTTTAAACAGTAAATCTAGCAACACAATCTATGTAGGAGAAAAACTAGTCGTTTCAGGTTCAGAATCTAATTCTAGTAGTAAACCAGAAAATACTACTTCCTACAAAGTTAGTTCAGGTGATACATTATCTCATATTGCAAAAAGATATGGTGTTTCCATATCAAATATAAAATCGTGGAATAATCTATCCTCTGATGTGATTTATGTTGGACAAACGATTAAACTAACAGCACCAACAAAAACTGCTGAGCCTGAAAAAGTAGAACAAACAGAGAGTTTAGCAGATAAAGTAGTAGCGGAAGCAAAAAAACACGTTGGTACACCATACAAATGGGCGGGTACAGCACCAGGTGGATTTGATTGTAGTGGATTCATTTATTATGTACACAAAACAGCTGGCATGGATATTAGTAGAACAAGTACAGATGGCTATTATAGCCAATCTACACAAGTATCAAGCCCTAAAGTCGGCGATCTCGTATTCTTTAGCGGAACGTATAAAGCCGGTATCTCCCACATGGGAATCTATATCGGAGACAATAAATTCGTCCATGCAAGCTCAAGTGGCGTACAAATCACAAGCATGAGCAACAGCTATTGGAGCAGCCACTTCACAAACTACCGCACATGGAAATAATATAATGAAACCCAGACTGCTTTTGGCAGTCTGGGTTTTTAGTGTTTATAGATTGTCAGATATGCCCGTTGCGGTGGGGTTTATCTACTTTCGGGCGTGGGTTACGCTCGTTCAATCGAGGGTTATCTACTTCCAGAGTGCGGTTATCTACTTTCCCTGAGCTTATATGCCCGCTTAATTCTAATATATGCCCACTCACCCCCATCAACCCGGTCCTAACTAGTTGCCTGCAGGAGCGTTAGCGAACTGCTCATTAACTAGATTACCAACTTCTCATTCCTTCTTTGGTCTATGCAATGACCATCTTATTTAATTCCTAGTATTTCTTTAGCCTTAGCTACGTCCCCATCTATATGGTAACTTGCACGTTCTTTAATATCTTCATCTACTGATTTATGTCTAATCTCTACTCCTTTTTGTAAGACAAACGTATGTAATTTATATAGCGAGGGTATATCATCCCATAGATTTACTGAAGAGCCATCATTAAAAAAGATTCGATATTCAAATTTGGCTACAGCATATCTCTTTCTTCTTACTTCTAGTTCATCTTCTAAATAAGCTTTTGTTGAAATGTATGTAACCTGATCCCAGGTCTTTACATCCCTTTTCCAAATTCTTTGTTGCACGATATGTTCTTCATCAGCCGCATTAAAATAAACACTAGTAAACAAAAAACCAAACATAAGAGTTACTATTAGAATAGGCAAGACTTTCTTACCAAAAGAAGTAAGTTTCCAAAATATAAGAATTAATATAAATAAAATAGTGCCAACTCCAAAATACTTTGTATAGGATACTAGTTCACTAGAAAATGTAAGATAAGATTGTGATTGAAAAACTACCATATATAATCCTTTTACAATTGGTACAAAAGTAAAAAACAAGATGAATAATAGTATAAAAATAAATGCGATTTTCTTCATAATATTTGCTCCTCCATATGTATTTAATCAATTTCATAATACCAATTTTGCAGATGACTGACTAAGGTAATTATGAAGTTGACTATTGAATGAATTTAAGGAGACCGTCATAAGACAGTCTCCTTTTTCTTAACTTTGTGGAGGAAAATAGCTTGAATTATTCCAACCAGAAATATAATCCATTTGGTTGATAGGAACTATTTGACCATTTCGTATTTCAAAAACTCTCCACACATTTCCTTCTTTGTTTATTGGAACGTTGTAAGTAGTTAGCAGTGTATTTCCACTATAAACTCGGACTGTTGCCTCCGAGTTAGAGAGGTTGTAATTATCACTTAATTCATGTCGATCCGAATAATTGTGTACACCATATGTGTACGTTCCATTATTAATTCGCTTTACAACTGTCACTGTTTCTGGTCCGTATGATGATGTATCATCAATATCTAAGTTTACATCATTTTCCGAATCTTTGAATATTTTATCGCTATAGTAAACATGGAAACGACTACCATCAGCTGTTGGACCAGTAAGATGAGAGTCAATATCCCTTGGGCTTTCTCCCCAACTTAACACAACGCGAATTTCATCTCCGATTATACCTTCTGGAGAAACAGCTGCATCCTGATGGCCACGGGTTTGGTCTCCTATTGATAAAATATTAGTAGAAGTTGTAATATAACCTTCTCCACTTATTTCTATTGTATAATTCCCACCGGGAAGTTCAACAGAATATTCACCTTGTTCATTTGTTGTTAAATCTTTCAGAATTTCACCTGATGTATTATTTCTACCTTCACGAACTGCAAGCGTAATTCCTGTTATTGGTTCACCCGTTAATGCGTTGGAAATAGTACCTGAAGCAGTACCTATACCTGCATATTCATCACCAACTAGTTGTAATTTCGAATCATATGTTGTCGTATTCGTGGCCGTTACAGTTACATTTGAAGTATCTGTAATGTAACCTGGATTTGTCACCTTTATTTTATAGGTATCTGGGACTAAACTTGTCTCATAAGTACCATCTTCTTGTGTCTTAATGTCTGATACTAAACGACTTCCATTATAGACTTTTACTGAAGCCCCTTGTATCGATTCCGTACTTACAGCATCAATTACCTTTCCGACTAGCGTACCTTTCTCTCTGTTATCGACAATATTTACAGTAATTGTATCCTTAACTACTTTATCATGAACATTATAACTAATTGTTATTGTTTCTCTATCCCCGTCTTGAGCACTTTCAGCTGCAACAACATATACTTGCCCACTGTCCTCGTCCTTTTCTACTTTAATAATATTGGAATCGGAGATACTATATAAAGTATTACCTTTATTCTCCACATTTTCAACATTATTAAGTCCATCTTTAGACGTGACAGTAAATGATTTCGCTTCTCCTGGAGCTAATTCTAGATTAGAAGGATTAGCGCTAATAGAACGAACGCAATTACCAAACTCACCTTTACCTAGATTAACCTCATAGATTAAATCGTTTGATTTCCAATCTATAATAGGAGCTTCTAACAGAAACTTTGAATAGAAATCCGTTTGAATCGTTGAACATTGAAACATTCCTGAAGGTCCTGCAACAGAGGTCTTCGCATCTGCAGAAATACCACCTTCACCTGAGACACCTGCAAGGTCAATGCCAGCTTCTTCAGCCAAAACAGACAGCTTTACGCCTAATGAAGCTTTACCACTACCCGTTAGATCTGATACATTAAAAATCGGCTGAATTTTATCGGCAGGGTAAGTGTTTACTCCATCACCATCAGCATACTTAATACCTATATCCTGTCTCATACCAGCCATTACTTCTACTGAAACTTTTCCTTCTAACCTTGGTACTAAATCTATAGGTAAGTGAACCATCAAGCCTGGAACTTGTGTCGGTATCCGAAAACTACCTATTCTTTTTGGTTTAAACATATTCAAGTTATCAGAATTCCATTCACCTGCGAACTCACCTTTTAATGTTTGGCTCCCATCAAAATGAAAATCCCAAGAATCAACTAAATCTATTTCAGCAGCCCAATCAATCTCACCGCTAAAGTTACCTGTTAGTTCTAGTGAACCCTTAAAGTTAACCGGAGAATCGTCTGGAAATAGACCTCCTAAATTAACTTTTACCACGTCTTCCACTGATTGGATGCTAGAGAGACTCGATATCCGCATCATAGGTTCAACTATTTCCTCACTCGACTCTACTGTGACACCATCTGCTGGGACAAAGTATTCAGGAGTTAGTTTCACTGTTGTATCGCCTATTATGGCACTGAACACCTCTTCTAGCTTCGGTTCCTTTGTTATGACAACAGTGTTCCCGCCTTCTTCAGTTACACTAACCACTTTTAAAGAAAGACCAGTTGGATACTCTTCTATTTCCGAAAGTAAGAATATATCATCCTTTTTTAAAGGAATCTCACCTGAAAAAGTCAACATAGACATATCATCAGCAACTTCATCCAATTGCCCAGCTACTTCTTCAGTTAAATGAATTGTACTTGGCTGAAGAATTGCTTTATTATCACCGTTGATAAGTGTTTTTCCTAAACTTATTTGTCCTACGCTATTTGTTAGTTGAATATCATTAACATCTACCGCAATTAGTTCAGATGATAAGCCGTTTCCTGTAACGATATATTCTTCACCCTGTTTTAGTCTTACAACAAAATAACCTTCACTATCTGTTTCCACTTCTTGTACATCGTTTAGACTATTTGTAATCCTCAATGTCTCGTTAGTTAAAAGGTTATGATCATCATCATAAACAACACCAGTAACAGGAATTTCTTCCTCTTGATCCGGTTCGTCTATAGGCGTATCCTCAGCAATAGCTATTTCCGCTTCCACAGTAGTAGACAGAAGATACTCTTTATTATTAATTTCCAACCTATGTGTTTCAGTTATACTTTCTTTAATTGTTTCCTTATTCTCTTCAGCATTCACAACCGAAAAAGCAGGTAACAACAGAGATAAAAGTAATAAAACAACTACTTCTTTAGTCATGCGTTTTTTTCTGAGCATCTTTACTACAACAAATAAAGTAAGTGTTGAAACGAGTAACAGAACAATATACCCTAATATTTTTGTACTATCTCCCGTTTTTGGAGTCTCACTAGTTTCACTTACTGTATCATCTACATTACTTGATCCACCTGAACTAGCATCTTCTTCCACTTTAGCTTCCACAACTGGGGTTACAGCAGTTTCTTTTTCAACTTTTGCAGTAAACTCCAAATTCACTTGCTTGGCTTTTTCCATATTTTCAACATGCCAGGACACTTTATTACCATTGATATTTGCATCTTCACTGGTAACTTCTAAACCCTCAGGTATTGTGCTTGTTACAATGACATTATTTGCCTCATTTTCTGACGTATTTGAAATTGTAAGTGTGTACGTTATTTCGTCCTGTTCTTTATACTCTTGTTTGTCCGTTGTAATATCTACTTTTAAGTGTGATTCTTCATTCGCAAATACTACGTCATTTGATTGTAAAAAAACTCCGAAAATTAAAATAAATAGAACTACTAGTCTACTAGTTTTCATTTACATATTTTTCCCCTTTGGTAATCAATCTTGCATGAACAACAATTCGTTCATCAATATCCCTATTTGTACATGTTGCTAATGTTAGAAAGCGGTCCTCTTCACTAACCTCTGTTTGATTGGATATAATTGATTTATTTTTTATATCATTTAGATATTCTGCAAAACTATTAGTCTTTTCTAAATCAGTTTTCAACCAATCTCCATCTCTTGAGGTGTAAACAGAGAATATTTCCCATTCATATGTATCTGTCGGATTGTCAAAACTAATTAATGTGTGGTCTTGATAGTATTCTTGCTCCAGATATTTCTCCAAGTCACCGAACATACTATTATCTTTCATATTGTGTCCGTACACGATGGTGTGTTTATCTAATCCATCATTTGTATTTTGAGAATCCATAAAAATTGAACCTGCAAAATCTTGTTCCCTTGAAAAATTATGCGTCAGATAGAATTCGTTATCTTCACCTTTTACAACCGGATAACTAACTTTGGTATTATTGATGCGGAGCCACCCAACATAATCTTCATTAATCTGAGTCAAGTTCTTATGATTTCGATTAACTTCGCTAACACTAGATGTTTGATAAATTTCTTTCAATTCATCATATTTATTCTGCGATTGTTGATATTGATTTATTTGGACATAAATAGAATATCCAGAGTACACCACACCAGTAACACTAAATATCAAAACGATAATTAGAATACACTTCTTTATAAACCCATCTCCTCTCTTAATATTAGAAACAAAAAATACAACATATGTAATAAAAACGACGGACATAAAAATAAAATATGTACGAAGACATGGATTTTATAATCTTACTACTATTTACAACTTTTGGAAATAGGTATAACTGGTTAAATTTGTATAGGAAATATATGGTATTAAAGTTCTACATATGTAAAAAAATGGTTCATTATAACTGTATAACCATAAACTTTAAGTCTATGAATCATCCATATTCAAATGAAATTTTAGCGCTTGAAAGCTTACAACATATGCCCTCCCGGACCGAGTATATCTACCCCCAGCCACAACTTATGCTCCTTCATTCCAGGGATATCTACTTCCATGGCGTGGTTATCTACTTTCGCTCACCTCAAATGCCTGCACCACCCCAATATATGCCCACTCACCCCCATCAACCCGGTCCTAACTAGTTGCATGCAGGAGCGACAGCGTACTGCACATTAACTACGAACTAAAAGCAAGATATGCCCACCCGAACCGAATAAATCTACTTCCCACCACGGGTTATGCTCGCTCATTCCAGGGATATCTACTTCCGCTCACCCTATATGCCCGCACTACCCCAATATATGCCCACTCGCCCCATCAACCCGCTCCTAACAATTGCCTGCAGTGAGAGACAGCGTACTGCACATTAACTACCAGCACACAAAAACAGTCAAAGCCCCGATCTACTGGGGCTTTGACTGTTTATCATTACTCTGCTTCTTCTAGCAGTTCTTCTTCTGGCTTGATTCTATTTCTTCTTTTTCTTACCACGACTGTACTTGCAGCAGCTAGAGCCGCTAGGACACCTACAATCGTTCCTGCGAATAGTGGTTTGTTTTCATATAGTTTAACAAGTCCACTCTTCTCTGCAATTTCAAACGGAAGTGCTTTTTTCACTTCATTTCCTGCCTCATCATAGGCAGTCACTTCTACCTGATAACTATCCACATCAGATAAGTTTAGCTTTATGACTTGTTCGCCATCTTCCTCAACAATTTCTCCTTCGAACTCTTCGCCATTGACAGTAATCGTTTGGATTTTATCATCTAGATTAGATAAGCGAATCAGTAACTCAATTGGATCAAAGTATTCCCCATTCTCCTCGGCACCTTCAAAAACTATTTCAGGTGGCGTTTTGTCGATAATAAACTCGACGGTTAATTGCTGAATATTTCCTGCTTTATCTTTCACTTCAAAAAATAGTACATGCTTTCCTTCTTCTTCAATCGGATCTCCTAAATTATATGCTTCGCCATTTAAGGTTAATGCAATGATGTCATATGCTGACATATCCTCAATGAAAAGTTCAGGAATGATTGTTTCATTCAAGTATTTATCTGAAATAGCTTCTTTAAATTGAATAACTGGTGCTGTTTTGTCGACTGTGAATACAATCGTTCGCTCACTGACATTACTTGCTAAGTCTGTAATGACAGCTTTTAATACGTAAGACTGTTCCCTGTCAAGCTCCATTCCATTTTCGAATGGCTTGCCATTTAATGTTACAGACGTTTTGTCTTTGTCTAAATACTTATCTGAATACGTAACAGAAGGTTTAATATTTTCGTTAAAAAATCCTTCTAGCACTCCAGAAATACTTAGTTTAGGTTTTGTTGTATCAAGTGTGAAACCAACCTCTAACGTTGTTTGGTTACCCGCTTTATCTGTTGCTAATACCTTATAGTTATACACCATTTCTTTTGATGCCATCGGAACATTACCAGCAAGATTGGATCCGCCATTTAAATATACCGATTCAATCGTATCCTCATCCGGCTTATCTAAACGGAATTGCGGTGTGAACACATGGTTGATATAGGCACCGTCTGTTAAAGGACTATTTTCTCCACCAATCATAGGTGTTATCACAGGTGCAGTTTTATCAATCGTGAAGCCAATTTGTTGTTGGAAGCTGTTGCCTGCTTTATCGACTGCTTCCACAACTATTTCATAGTCACCCTCTTGACTAAAGTTGTGGCGAAGTGATGCGATTGAATTTTGATAACGATTCGTTGTAACTGAGAATCCACCAACATTGTAGCTAGCACCATCTTTGGTTACACGTATCGTGTTCACATCGAAATTAACATCTTTAATCGTAACTGTGACCGGTTTATCCACATTATAATAGGCATCATTGTCGACACCACTTATATCAATCGTTGGATTTACTGTGTCAATTACAAAAGTTTTCTGCTGAGACTTACTCACATTGCCAGCTGCATCCTTTGCACTCATTTTCGCAGTGTAGGACCCGTCTTGATTAAAGTTGTACCGAAGATTGGAAACCTTAGCAGCGTATCTCCAGTTCGAGCTTTTGCTTCCTTCGACAACATCGGTAAAACTTTGGCCATCTTTTGTGACACTGAATTGCGCACTATTTTCTTGATAATTTAGTTCATCAATGCCAAAGTTAACTTGCTTACTTGCTGGATAAAAAGCGCCATCATCCACATTATCAATGCTTAGAACTGGAGCTGTTTTATCAATCGTAAACGTGACAGCAATCGACTCTGCTTTGTTTCCTGCTTTATCTGTAGCGTCGAGTTGGATTCGGTATGTTCCTTCTCTAGCCTTATCAAACGTGTTCACGAGCGATGCTTTCGTTGCGCTGAAATCTAGTTGTTTCGCTAACTTGTACGTTTCCATTTTACCTGTAGCGTGATTTAGCTTTGTCACGCGTAATGTTGTCCGATTTTTATCAATGTTTTGATCCGTTACTGTGATCGATGCGTTTTTGCTTGTGTTGTAATGTTCTCCATCTGATACACCGGTTATAGACAATCCTGGCTTAATCGTATCAATGGTGAAAATGTCTGTTTTCGTTGTCGCTTTATTCCCAGCAGCATCTTCTGCATTCACAACGACTTTATACTTTCCATCTGTCGCAAATGGGAAATCTAGCGATGATACGCTTGATTCATTTTTCCACTTTTTAAAGGCATCATTGTTATAAGAAACAAATTCACCTTTTGTATTTTCTTTATAGACGTTAATCGTTACATTATTGTTGCTGTAATTGTGTTCCGTTACTTTTACCGTCTCTGTTTCTGCTTGTTTGTTGTAATCATCAATATCTGTCAGATTTATTTCCGGCTTGATGTTATCTACAGTAAAAGATAATGTGTCTTTATCCGTTCTACCAGATTGATCAACAGCCGTTACTTCTAAACTGTAGTCGCCATCTTTAGCAAAAAATCCGTCCTTGATAACAAATTTGTACGTATCCTCCGTCTCTTGCTTCCACGATCCAATATCACTTTCTTTAAACTTAGTTTCTTTTCCATCAAGATTTGTACGTGTAACAGAAACGCTTTTATCTTTTGCATTCAGTTCTTTTAGTGAAATTGGAATAAGTTTTTCTACACCTTGCTTATCGATAAATTCACTTGTCACAAATGATGCTATTTTCTTACTCACTTCCACATTTGGATTTGTTTTATCAATCGTAAACGTCATCTCATCTTTTGTATCATTACCTGCTTTATCTATAGAGTTAACGGTTATATGATAATCACCTTGTTCTTCAAATGTATGGCGCAGTGATGCTTTACCGTTTTCAGTGGCCAATTCACCAACCTGATAACTCTCACCATTTTTAGTAACTTCTACAGTATTGTTCGCAAAATTCACGTCCTCAATTTCTATCGCAACCGTTTTGCTATCATCGTAATGAATACCGTCTTCCACGCCCGTGATAGCTATACTAGGTTGTGTTGTATCAATCGTAAATTGTCTTTCTGTGACAGCTGCCTTGTTTCCTGCTGCATCTTCGGCTAGAAGACGAATCGTGTACAAGCCATCATTATCAAAATCATAGGTAAGGGTCGCTTGATTATTCGCATTTTTCCAAGTCTTACCGACCTTCTCTTCGACTTCATCCGTATAATCATTGCCGTTCTTCGTCACATTAAATGTAACATTATTTTCTGTGAAGTTGGTTTCATCAACAGATACGGTTACTTCTTTACTGACCGGGTTAAATGACTGATCATCGACACCCGAAATATCCAACACTGGTGTTGTTTTATCAATGGTAAACGCCACTACTTTGTTTTGAGCATTGTTGCTAGCCATATCGGTTGCGCTCAATTCTACTTTAAACGTTCCTTCTTCCGCGAACGAATGGCTCCATGTTGCTTGCTCATCTACAACTTCGAACTGAGTTTCGATATCGTATGGCTCATATTGATTTGTTTCATGATTGTATTTATCCACTTTTACAACGGTACTATTTTTATCTATATTCTTATCGTTTACCTTTATTTCAGCTTGTTTCGTTTGGTTATAGTGTTCGTTGTTTGTAACACCGTCTATGCTAAGCTGAGGCTTAACTTTATCAATCGTGAATATATCCGATTTTTGTTCTGCTAGATTACCAGCTTTGTCAATGGCATCTACAACTATCTTGTATTTTCCATCTTCTTCAAACGGAAAATCTAATTTAGAAATTTCCTGTTTATTTTCCCATTCCTTAAACGCATCACTCTCATATACGACAAACTTTCCGTCATCATCTTGCTTTAGTACATTAATCGTTACCTTGTTAGAAGCAAAATTGCTTTCCTCAACCTCAACAGTCTCGACTAATGCTTCGTTATTAAAGGAATCAATATCCGATAGGCGAATAATTGGTTTAATATTATCAACAATAAACGTTACGGATTTTGAACTAGTTCTTCCTGATTCATCTTCTGCTTCCACGTTAATTGTATATTCACCATTCTCTTCAAACAGGTTTTCTTTAATAGAAAATTTCCGCGTGTTGTCTTTGCCTTCCACTTGCGACCAGGTACCTACTTGTTCACCTGTAAGGGTAATCTCATCGCCCTCACTATTAACGTGGGTTACTGTTACAGATTCAGACGCCAAATTGCGTTCGTTAACAGTAATTGGAAATAGCACTGCTGCTGTTTGTTCGTTGATATACTTGCTTGTCAAATGATCATTTGCTGCAACCTTGCTATCAAAATTTATTGTAGGATCGGTTGAATCGACAACAAACGTTTTGGTAACTGTTTTGGCGTCATCCGAGTAACCAAACGTGTTTATGGTTGCGACATACTTTCCTTCGCCAAACGTATGTGTCAATTTATTGAATAAGAAATCTCTGTTTATATCATCATTTGTTAAATAAGCTTCCATCTCACCTGTATCTTCATTTAATTTTTTTACAGAGAAGGTAGAGTCTTGGCTAATGAATTTAAAATTCCAATATTCAAAGTAAATTTTCACATCATGATTGTAATAGTCGCTCACTTCAGCACCATTAGTCAGGTCTATCATATTGATCAGTAAGCTATCATGAAACATGGTAACTTCCTTTGTCAGCTCCGCACTATTACTTAATGTATCTTTCCCCTGTAACTTGATCGTATAAATTCCGTCTGTATCTAAAGAAACATTAGCCGTTGCGACGCCATCTTCAAAATCAAGATCTACATCGACTTCCTTTGTTCCTTCAAAATCTTCTCGTGTAATTTCTAGTGTTGTATCTTGGTCGTCTAGTTTACTATCCTCCGCTTTAATAACAATATCAATTGGTTGATCATATTTTTCCTTTAGTTGATTTCCATCTTTATCGGTGATTGTTAATTCCGGTGCTGTACGGTCAATTGAAAACGTGAACGTCTCTAGCTGGTGCGTTTCTCCACCATGTGCATCAGTCAGCGAAACGGTTACTTGATACGTACCATCTTGTGAAAATGTATGGTTTAATTTCGCTTGATTTCCTTCGACTTGTAATTCACCTATATTTTCGTAGTCTGAACCGTCTTTCGTTACTTCTATTTGTGCACGTTCAATTGGTACTGTGTTATTTAGTTCAAAAAGGAATGCATTTGTATTTACACTTTTGTTGTTTTCAACCTGCTTACCATCCGATGAAACCGTTAATTCGGGTTCTTCGTTATGCACATAAAATGTAATATCCTTTGCAGCCTGATTGCCTGCGATATCACCCGCTGAAACGTTAACCTGGTATGCTCCATCATCTGTGAATGTGTAATCGGTCGTATAACTATTCCCGTTTTTATCCCAATCCGTCGGAGGGTCAACAGGCTCTCCGTTTTTCGTTATTACAATATTTTTTTCGATTAATTTTTTGTCAACAACTTCGATATTCATTGTTGGATTACTTGGCTTCCCGCCGGAATTAGCATGATACATCACACCATCTTCCACCCCGGAAATCGTCACACTTGGTGAAACGGTATCCTTAATAATTTCAAATTCAATTGGATTTTGTTGTGTAGAAATGCCCCACTCATTTGTTTCCAATATAGACAAATCAATCGCTAAAGTTCCGTCATTTTCTAAGTTGTTAACTACAACTTGATAACTACCAGAAAATGTACCGTCCTCTGCTTTGATGGGAGTTATGTTGGCAGCTACACTTTTCTGTTCTTCTCCAAACTTCGCTTCTATCTCAAATGGTTGACTAGGAATTGGCTCTGGTTGTGGATCCTCTCGGGGTGGGTCTGGTTGTGTTGGTGTTTCTTCCGAATTTTCAGCTAGCGTCTCCGTTGGCTCTGGATCTGGTTCTGGTTCAACCTCTTCTTGTGGCGGTTCTTGTGCCATCTCTTTATAATACGTGCTAAGATCTACGGTTAGTGTCACTTGCTCCTCTGTTGTTACCCATTCTTTATCAAATGGGTACGCTTTACTTAAATCCCATGTGTCTTCGTTGTATTTGATCTTCATGTCGATTTCACTTGATGAAAATACATGATTAGTGAAAATTATTGCAAATAAAAGCGTCAGTACAAATACAGGAAGCCACAAAAACTTTTTCTTTTCTTTATACATTTGTATCAATCGTTTCTCCTCCTGAGTCAATTTCATAATTACCTTATAGCCATCTACATCGGTGTGAATGGCATTAAAATAGTATTATGAAATTGATAATTCTATTAAATTTTTCGGTCAGAATGAACAATCATGATATCTTCTTCAATCATAAATGCCAGTTCTGACTCTGTGAGTAACGTTGTTTCATCATCACTTGATAGCAATGTTGTTTCTTCTAACTCCTGTTCATTCGTAAGCAAACTCGTTTCTTCAAGCAATTCCGTCTCATGAGAGCTCGCAATTTCTGGATGGGCATTTTCTTTTTTAAGTCTTATTTCACTTGTTGTTCGCTTACCGGTTCTAGCTGTTCGTCCATTAAATGGGTAGTTTTGCTTTTTCGCTCGGTGAAGTCGTATGCCAGTTAAATCCTCAACAACTTGAATGATTTCTAATTTTAAAAATAACCAAATTACGATAGGAAGGGTAATAAACACACCAGCCAAGCCACCATAAAACATGATTTGATATCCCATTTACATACCCCTCTATTTTAAATAATCGATAAGTCCTCTAAACGTCTCGTGAATTTAGTAAATCCTGCATCTTCTGTTGCACCTTCAACTGCTTTTACTTGATCGTAAATCTGTTTCGCTTTTTGATAATTACGCTGTGCTTCTTGTTTGTTCTGTTCTATGTCTAACAAAAGGTTACCCAGCTTAACATAAGCCTCGATACTCTTTGGATATTCTTCCATCGTAAGAGAATACTGTTCTATCGCTTGTTGTGTGTCCCCCATCTCTCCATAAATCGTTCCAATTGTAACCATCACATCTTTTTCCTCTGCAACATCTGCATCAAGCAAATTACGATAATGTACAATGGCCTGATCAAAGTCATCTCTAGCTGTCAATTCATCCTTAGAATTAATACCGCGACTATAATAGGCTTGTGCCATTTTTCGTTCGAAATTGAGCGCATAACGCAATTGCAATGCCTCGTCATCCAAAATCGTTATTAATTCATTGGCTTTCTCAATCAAGGCAATAGCCCTTGTGTTTGCATCTTGAATTTGACTTTTATAAGACAAATAGATATTGGCTAAGGAATTATAGTTATCCACTTTCTTAACGTCGTTGGCTAACCCATCATTGTATTCCTCAAATTCTAGTAAATTTTCTGCAAATTCACTGTAGTTGATATTCAAACTACTCATTGTTGTAGCCAGTGACTTATAATAGCGTGCATCTGGCATTTCCTCTTCATCAATTTTTCTAAAATAAGTCAATGCAGCATTATAATCTTTTTTTATATCAAAATAAGTCATCGCTACCTTAAATAACACTTGATCGTTGCTATCAATGTTGCCGTATCCATCATTCAAGTAATTTTCTACTTTTGCTAAACCAATATCGGTTTCGTCTCTATTTATGTATAAATCTAGTAAGTTAATATAGGCATCTGCGCGCTTACTATCTACTTCCATCGCGCGTTCTAATAACTCGATTGTTTCGGTTTCATCGCCATCAATAAGCGCACTGCTTGCTTGGTTAATTAAACGCATATAATCTTCAAATTGCTCTGTTTTCATCCCGTTATAACCCATGACAGAAGTGGTCGTAAAACAAATAAATAAAATGGCTGGTACCAGAAATAAGCTAAAGCGTTTTAGTAAATGTTTTTTATAACCCTGCGTCAACTTCTCGACATTCTCCAAATCATAGGAGAGCTCTTCGCAACTTTGATAGCGGTTATCCGGTTCAATCTGTGTGCATAGGTTAATGATGTGTTCTAACCCTTCAGGCAAGGAAGCATCCCAATAGCGAATCGGCTTAATTTCAAAAGGGGGCTCACTTAAGCTCTTTCCAGTAACAAGGTGATACAACGTCACACCTAAACTATAAATATCTGTTCGTGCATCTGTTTGTTTTCCTGCGATTTGCTCCGGGGCTGCATAGGTTTTTGTACCAAGGTTAGTCGTGTCAGTCGAATGATCTATTTTAAATTCTCGGGAAGTTCCAAAGTCTATCAATTTAATCTTGCCATCTGGCGTCAGCATAATATTGTCCGGCTTCATATCTCGGTATATGATTGGATGTGGCTCGCGCCCGTGTAAATAGTCCAATACATCGCTTAATTGCTTCGCCCATTCAATGACTTGTTTTGCTGGTACTCTTGTTTCTCTACTTAACTTTTCCTTTAATGATTCCCCTTCGATATAATCCATGACAACATAGATATCGCCTTCTGATTCGATAATGTCATAAATCTTAGGTAACGCCCCGTGATCTAGTTTTTTAAGCATATTCGCTTCGACTACTAAACTATTAATAAGCAGTTCATTGTCACTGTTATCCCGCTTGCGAATATCTTTAATGACTAACGACTTATTTAATCTATTATCCATTGCTAGATAGACGATACTCATTCCGCCACGGCCAATTTCTTTTAGTACTTCATACCTTCCATCAATCACAGCACCATTATTCAACACGACAAAAACCTCCTTTCTACACCACCTTAGTTAAAATAACGGAAATATCGTCTAACTCGTCTCGTTGTTTGGCGAGATCAACTAATTGCGTCACATGTTCTTTCATTAATCTATTGTTAGAGTAAACGTCGGGTTTTATTATTCGGATAATCTCTTCTTCCGTAACTTCGTGATAAAAACCATCCGTACATAGTAAAAAGGAGGTACCACGCTTTACCTGTCCTTTCGTAATAACCACATCGATTGTATCAACAGCACCAATACACTGAAGTAGGACATGACGTTTGGGATGATGTCTTGCTTGTTCAACGGTAATCGTGCCACGTGCAACTTCTCTAGCAACTAATGACTGATCCTTCGTTATCTGCTGTATGTTATCTCCAATTGCGTAAGCTCGACTATCGCCGATTTGCACAACATAGTATTCTAATTCTAAAAGCAGCAATGCTGTAATCGTTGTGCCTAATTTAGCCTGAGCTTCTTTCCCGTAGCTGATGATTTTTTGATTCAAAAAACGTACGTGATCTTCAAGTTTTCTTTCCAATTCATCTTCCACTTCATCTGCATCCATTATTTCAGGCAAGTCTTGCTCAAACCAATCCGACATCCCCCTAATAACAGTTGCGCTCGCTAATTCTCCTTGTGCTAACCCACCCATGCCATCGCACACAACAAACAATCCAATCTTGCCTTTTTTAGTGTTTGCCGTTTTTATCATCAACGCATCTTGATTGGTATTTTTATTAACGCCAGTGCTCGTATGATATGTCGTTATAAAGTCCATCATCACCCCTCCTTTCACTAAAGCTCGGCTTAGTACGGCATACCGGGCCGATACTCAATCTAAAGTCATACTAGAACTAACTCTTAAATAGCTCTACTATTCTTCCTTTCCAACTAGTCTCAAATTCTTCCGGCAATGCTTTAACTAGTGTTACCGTTATGTTGTCTGTTGCGCCGGATTCATTTGCTATATTGACTAATTGCTCCGAAAATAACTGCAAATTTTGCTTACTTCCTTCTGAAAGCATAGCTAACGAAAGAATTGTTCTATCTAAAAGCAGTTCATAGAATCCATCACTACACAAAATAAATAAATTATTCGCGTGATAGGAGCCTTCTTTTACAAATGGAGTAATTGGATTTTCAATTCCGATACATTGCATTAGTATGTTTCTTTTTGGATGGTTTCTGGCCTCTTCTCGAGATAACACCCCTTGCTTTACTTTCATTTCAATCCACGTGTGATCTTCTGTTAATTGGGAAAGAATCAATTCACCTTCTAAGTTAACTGTTTCATCCTGGTCATAGAGCAATTTTCCTGTATATTCAGTGGTTGTTGCCCCCAAACGTTCCAATTGATAAATCCTGCAGTCACCAACATGGACAATCAAAAATCTGCCCTTATATAAAAATAAAATGGAAACAGTTGTACCAAGCTTTTTTCCATATTGCTTACCATAATTAATTAACTTTTGATTCGTCTCATGTAATAAACGCTCCATGGCCTCCGCTATGAATAAAAATGGCTGGTTTGATGTAAGAAAAAACGAATGATTTTCCACAACCCACCGGTCGATTGCATTAATAACCGTTTTACTTGCCACGTCGCCACCCTGATACCCACCCATGCCGTCAGCTACAATCGCTAGGATAAATTCGTTACCTAAAGGGTCAACGAGTATTTTCAGAAAAGAGTTATCTTCATTACACTGTTTTACTGAACCAATATGTGTAGATAAACCATACTCCCACGTTAGTCGTGTTTGTTTCATATGCACTACCCTTTGTTGAACGTATATTCCGTTTTACTTATTTTGATTACATCCTGGTCTTCGAGATCATAGAGCTTATAAGCAACCATTGCTTTCCCATTAAGCTTACTGCCATTTTTTGATCCTAGGTCCTTGATTGTAAATCTGCCATTCGTTTGGTTAATCTCTAGATGGGTTCGAGATACGCCTACCGTTTCCTCGACATACTGGACTGCAGATGGATTACGTCCGATAACAAATGGAAATTGGGTTAAATACTTTTTTTCTTCGCTTCCATTACGGCTAATTTCTATATAAGCATCGTTCATACTTGGTTCGTTTTCTTCACCTAGTAAAACCGTTGCATCTGGCTGACTAAATAACGACGTCTGATTTCGTAGATTCTCAAAATAGTTTTTGCTATCAACTGTGGCTGACACTTGTTGGTGCGCATTAACCTGCTGATGTTCATCTACATGCTTTGGCGTTATCCCTCCGTGAACTGGTTTAGGTTGTTGTTTTTTCCGTTTCACTGGTTGCTTGTTTGCCTTTACTTTTGAACCTGCGGATCGTTGCACTTTGTTTGGTACTTTCTTATAAACAAATGCGAAGTAAGAAGAAACTGTTAAACTAAGCAGTGAAATCCCAATCGATAGATACAACATTGTTTGACTCGGAATCAGGATATAGAGCACCCAAACAACTGATATGATAAGTAAAGCAACACATAAGACAACGACCTTAAAACTACCGAATGTTTTTCTATTATGTGTTTGTTTTGTCGGCTTGCGTGGTGTCGATAGTCTCTTATCATATGTATTTTTTTGCTGCTCGATTTTACCGGGACCTCTTCCCACAGGTTTTTGCACTGGTTTACTTTTTGGTTTATCTTCAACAACAGGCTTACTAATAGGAATAATTTGCTTCGAATTTGAGACAGCTTGTTCCGTTCCTTTATTTGTCTGATCTTGAAGAGCTCGCAACTTTTTCTTCATATCTGCCAGGTTAAAGCTAGGATCATTCAAATACTTAGTTAGCTGTTGCACCCCGTCACCAGTTAACTCCTCTACATATCCTACTAACTTAAACAATAAATCTCTTAGCTCCACTTTTAAGTCATGTTTTTGTGGAATTTTTGCTAGAGGTAAATAGGTTAAATGTATATCTTGAAAGTTATTTCCGATAAAAATAAACTCTTCATGTAAGAGAAAATGATGTTCATGTAACATGTATTCTTTACTTGCTTCCATTGCTGAAACTATTTGATAAAGGAGTTGATAGAATTGCTTTATAGAAAGTTCCTTCTCTTTTAGTGCTTGGGACAGCATTTTTTTAGAGGTTATTTCATAATAAAACTTTACATTAAAATCAATTTCCTCAACTACGATTGGTAATAGTTTGTCAACCTCATTTGATTTCACCATATTCACTTGTAGTTTGGCTAAATCATCGCTATGTAACCCTGTATCGCCAATCCCACTAATGATCATGAAGGTACCATTTTGTTGTTCATAATCGTAGTTCAAATCATAGATATTCGTGCTCATGAAATGTCCCCCTCTCTTCATTGTTCTTTTTCGAATATAACCAAACCAAATATGAATTTCCTCCACGGTAAAATTGTCAACGATTATTGATCGGAGAGGTGTTGATATAACTTGCCGATATACTCATTAAATACGGAAATTGAAGTAATCTCACTCCCAGATAAAACCTCTTTCCATTGCGGAACTAGAGGTAGAAAAGCATCGATTTTTAGCCCGAAATTGGCTAGTTTAACATCTAATTTCCCTGTATATCGATTGAGTACAAAAGAAACCCTATTGCTAAACCTTCCATCGTTAAGGATTCCGTGCAGTTCTTCTAACAAATACCTCGTTTTGTGAAAGCTTTGTATGTCATTATTTAGTAGCCAAACGATGTAATCACTTTTCTTAAGTGCTGTTATCACTGAACTGTTTACCGTGCTATCTAAATCAATAATGATATAATTGTAGTTTCCAGAGTTTACTAATTTTTTAATTAATAAGTCTATCTCATCTTCTGTTAAATCAGCCATTTCTTGCCCACTCAGTAATACATTGAAAAAGTCGATGTTTGTACTTCTATCTGTAGCTTTCATTTCATTTAATTTAGAAGTAAGTTGTTCTGATTTATTCTTCAAGAGATTTAATAACGGGGACGATGGTAATTCTTGCTCCATATTGAACAATAAAGGCGTAGAATTTATCAACTCTAAATTCAAGTAGAAAACACGTTTGTTTTGTGCAGCAATCTGTTTTGCTAGGTTAATAGCAACAGTCGTTTTACCAGCACCACCTGATGCTGAATAAATAGAGATAAGCTGTGTATTGCCCTTTTTAACCACCTTTTCAAACGTTTGATCACTTTGTTCATAATGGATACTTAGCACCTGTGAAAGTAAGCTACTAATGGGCTGATATTTAAAAAGGTCTTGCTTTGTATATTCATCATCTTTGTTTTCTTTTAATGTAATTACCGAATCAGCCGGAAAACGATCAACATTTTCTGGTAGTAATTTCGTATTGGTTAGCAATACATCGATATGTTTTTCTCCTGATAAAAACTGTTCAAGACGATCTTTATGTGAAAATAATTTAACATCAAACTTTGAAATAAACTCGGAATTTCTTATGTAGTGTGCAAGAGATTCAATATAACTCGTGTCAGGATCGGCAATTATTAAACTAACCTTTTTCATAGGAACCTCCCAGAAAGTTTTAAAACTTATATACATAAACAATTTCATAATACCAATTTTGTCGTCACCTACAACAATATATAGTTGGATAAAACCATTTCCAAACTATATATTTCGCAGATGACTGAAGAAAGTAATTATGAAATTGACTCACATAAACAATTTTTTTGAATGTGTAAAAAAACGGACACAAAAATTAGTTCGTTTCGTATACATGGCTATCATAAAGTTACCTCTTTTTACAGTCTTTGGAAATAGGCACAAATGGTTAAATATGTATATATCTTAGTGGGTTAATAGTTCTATAATGAGAACAAAATGGTACTTTATAACCGGTATTCGCAAGCTGCTTCTTTGTATCTTTTACCCAAGTAAATTTGTCTATCCTCCTGAAACCCTACATTTTCCAGTGAAAACCCGGGTTTGTAGTATTTAATTTCATCTAGGTTATATTAACTATTTTTTACCATAATTAGAATTAAATTGCTTGAGATTAAAATGTGTTTTTATTTTATACACTATTGTAGATTATTAAGCCAAATCGGTAGCTGCATGATGACATGAAAAAAAGCAGGTTAGCGATTGAGTTCCGCCCCCCGAAAGTTAGTTTTCTACTCTAACTTTCGAGAGGCGGAACCTTGCTAGCCTGCTTTTTATATGAAAATTCTGAGATA
Source organism: Aquibacillus rhizosphaerae (assembly GCF_030282825.1). Taxonomy (GTDB): domain Bacteria; phylum Bacillota; class Bacilli; order Bacillales; family Amphibacillaceae; genus Aquibacillus_C; species Aquibacillus_C rhizosphaerae. Next base: position 77,480 of record NZ_JASTZU010000001.1, on the reverse strand, counting down.
TGCTCTTATACAACGGATATATCTACTTTCAACCAAGATTTATGCTCTTTTAGTCGGGGGATATCTACTTTCATTAAGCGGTTATCTACTTCCAGACACCATATATGCCCACTCAAGCACGATATTTGCTTTTCCCCCATGAACCCGGTCTTAACTAGTTGCCAACAGGAGCGACAGCGAACTGCTTTTCACCCTATGAACTCAATGCACATGCTCGACTTCATATCCTTCTTCTTCTAAGATCGACCTAATATGTGGCTCTTGTGTTAAATGTAAGCTACCTACGATCACAAAAAATGTCCGGTCATCTTCTTCCAAAAAGTCTACAACTTTATCTGCCATCTTATAATTTCGGTTATCATTAAGTTCTTCCATATAGACTTTAGCTTCTGGACTCTCTTCCGGTGCACCTTCTTCTTCCATGAGTACCTCCACTAATTTATCCGGATCTCCTTGTTTATAAATCGAAATTAGCTCGCCAATATCTTCACCAAACTCTTCTGTTTCTACAAGTGACTCTTGCAAAAGTTCCGCTTGAAATGCCGGAGACCTATCCGCCATAATTCGTAATTGGTCTTCGACAGTCTCTAGCCCAATCACTTCTTTACCATCCTCAGCCGCTCGGTTTAAAAAATATTGGTCAACGCCCTCTATATAGCCGAGTTGCTGTATCATTAATTGTTGTATCGTTGAAGATAGAATCCACGGTTTATACGTTTCCACCATCTCAATTGGAACTTCAAATTCCTCTAAGGTAGCTGTTAAATCTGTATATAATTCCTCTGAAACGTGGTCCTCGATTGTCGATCCATCTAGATATGTACCTAATTCCATATTTAACTTTTGCATCTCCATCTGATCAACATTATTTAAATCTATTTCTGGTACAACTACATCTGATTCAGCATATGCCTGCTCAATTTTCTCATGGAGTGGATAAAACTCTTCTGTCCCAATATGAATCGTTCCCTGTAAATAAATAGTGGTATCCTCATCGGCTACTTTCCAGAGAAATCCGCCTGGTCCATCTTTACTTCCAACCGCAGCGACTTCCCTTGTTTGGATTACTTCAATTCCTTGTTCAGATAAACTTTCTAATAAAGCAACCTGTTCGTCATCTTGTTGGAAGGCATTACCCGACACATTAATCTCTTGAATGCTATCGAGATCTTCAAGCACTGTAAAATCAGATATTTTATTATCCTGGAGGGAAAGCACTTCTAATTCATCCATAGTCCCAAGTCCATCTAGTTCTTTAATTCCTAACCTCGATAAATTCAACTCGGTAATCCCATCAAGATCCTCCTGCGTAATATCACCTTCCGCTTGATCCAGCTCAGCTCTGATAGCCGCTTCTAGATTTGGATCAGAAAAAGTTACTGGTTCCCCTGATTGGCATGCAACCATAATAAATGTACTAACAATTAACATCATACTTACTTTTAATCGATTCATTACTTTGACTCCTTCAAAGATTAATTCATATATTAAATTTTTCCAATTACAGTATAAATATACCATATGAAAGACCATAAGCACGACCGATAGTTTGGTTTGATTATATAAAAACTTAGAAAAAATTCCGATAATTACTCATATACCACTACTAATGTGCATACCTTTAAAACATTGAAATTTGTTAATAGCTAGACAATCAATCCACAGCATAGGTTAAAAATCCACCCGTAAAACGGATATTTTACGGGTGGATTGCCTGTTGCAAGAGTCGATATCTACTTTCAATAACTGCTTATGCTATTTATTTCTATGATATCTACTTTGGTCTACTCTATATGCTTATTAAACCTTTTTATATGACCGTTCAGCTGAATTTATCCTCTTAGATCAATTTTTTCCAATAAATAGTATATTATTTTCTTAGAGTCAGTAACGATGTGAGCATCGGTTGTCATCCCTACTTTTATATTAGCTTCTTCTCCTTTATGACTAAACAGCTTTTTTTGGTCCATTGTGGCTTCAACCAAATAATAACTCCTACCTGATTCTGGATCTATCGTTGCGTCGGAACTGATTTTTGTGATTTCTCCCTTAACAAGTCCATACTCTTGGTAAGGCAATGAGTTAATTCTAAAATTAACTATATCACCCACTCTTGTATTTGCTATATCCCGGTTTAAAACAGATAACTGAACTTTAAACGTTGACGCACTACTATCTGGAACAATGGTTAATACTTCTGTACCAGCTTCTAAAAAATCACCCGCTGACACGTTCGTTCGTACATGAACCACACCGTCCACGGGCGCTACCATTATACTATCTTGTATTTGTTCCTCTAAAACGGTAAGTTTCTGATTTAGCTTGTCAACTCTTTGATCGAGGCCATCGATATCATTACTAACTTGAACTAACATGTCTGATTTAAAATTTTCCAATGTTGCCGAGTAATTCTCTTCTTGGCTATCCATCATTTCCGAGTAATCGGATGTTCCATCAAGCGCTGTTGTGATTTCATTTAATTTTTCCTTTTCCTGTTCTATTTCATTATTTACTTTTAGTATTTCTTGATTTATATATTGTTCTAGTTCATATTCCGCTTGTTCATACAACCGCTTTGATTCCTCTATTTGTTCTTGTTTAATGACAGAATTACTGCTTTCCGTATCGATTGTCTGTTCTACTTCTTGCTCTGTTTCCTGATTTATTCCCTGTTCTAGACTTTCGTCTAATTCGGGTTCCTTAGCAACAGGCAATTCTTCTTCTTTTTCTTCTTCTATTTGCTTTTGCTCCTTTAATGAATTGTATGCTTTTTCACTCTGCTCGACATCTTCTTCCATCTGTTCTATTGTTAATTCAATAGTAGCAAACCGGCTAAAATAAGGATTTCCCTTGTTATCAAATAGATTCTCCTTGTTCTCTATCGCTCTTTTAAGTCTATCTAACTGTTCTAATTTATTTTCTGAGTTTTCTTTTTTAGACTGGAAATTCTTCCGTTGGTTACTTTGTTCTTCTATATTTTGATTTATTTCTATAGTTGAGTCTTCAAATTCTTGTTGGTATAAAGAGAGGCTAGTTTGATAGGATACATATCGTTCATACACCTCATTATCATCCTGTACTTGCTCGTCAAAAAGACTTTCACCGGATTCGATGCTTTGTTTCAGTGTATTTAATTGACTTTTTTTATTTTTCACTTGTGTCAATTCTTCTTCAAGTAGTTGCTTTTGTAGTTCTTGGTCACTTTGATCTAATGTAAAAAGAATATCGTCTTTATTAACTTGTTGGCCCTCAGTAAATTCAATACTTTCCACCTTGCTTGGTACTTCTGTACGAATCGAACTAATCGTCTCATTTGTCCTCACTACACCATTCGCTTTAACTACCTCATCCATTTCGCCAAAGTATGTCCATACGATTGAGATAACAACAACTATTATTAGTAGATAAATAAATAAGGGCATAATTGGATTTGGCTTTGCTTCTAATAGTTCCCTACTATCACTCATATCCTTTAAATTTTTTAATTCTTCCCTCATTGGTCATCACCACTATTTTCATTAGGTGGAAGTTGATCCTTCCACAGATTATAGTATTTACCTTTTTGACGCATTAGCTCATCATGGGATCCTGTCTCTACTATTCCACCGTTTTCCATTACTAATATCGTGTCACATTTCATGATTGTGCTCAGTCGATGAGCAATTACAAACGTAGTAATATCACCGCTTATTTCTTGGATAGTTTCTGAAATAGCCTTTTCTGTAGATGAGTCCAAATTACTCGTTGCTTCATCCATAATCAGAATATCAGGATCTTTTAAAATTGCGCGAGCAATGGCTAACCGTTGACGTTGACCGCCTGATAAGTTCGAAGCATCTTCTTCTAGTAACGTTTCATATCGTAATGGAAGCTGATTAATGAATGTATGCGCTCGTGCATGCTGACACGCATGTACAATTTCTTCAAATTCTATGTTGTCTTCTACACCTAATGTTAAATTCTCACGAATCGTCCCACTGAAGAAGAACGTATCCTGAGGTATATAGGCAATCTTTTCTCGTAATACAGCTCTATTAATATCCTGAATATTATAATCCTTAATAAGAATTTCACCCTTTTCCAACGGATAAAAATTCATGAGCAACTTAGATAATGTTGTTTTACCGGAACCACTTTCACCAACGAGCGCTACTTTCTCACCTTGCTTAATTTTCAAGTTAATATCTCTTAATACCCAATCTCTAGTTCCATAACGAAAATCAAGATCCTTGACCACTATATTTCCTCTTAATGATTCAGGGTTAATTTTACTATCTTCTCTTGGGTCTTTTTCAGGGTCTAAATCTAAAATATCACCTAAACGGTCTGCAGCAACGACAGCCGTTAACATGGTTGGTTGTAGATTAATCAAGTTGCGAATTGGATCAAGGAAGTAAGCGAGTAGCGCGTTATATGTAATTAATTGACCAACTGACATATTTCCTTTTAAAACTTCTGTTGCTCCAATCCAAAGGATAACGACTCCACCGATTAGCTCAACAAAGGTTTTAATCGAACCTTGGACGTTACTCATTGTCCCATGTTTAAATACGGTTTTAACAAACTTTATAAAACGCATTTCTGTTTCTATGTTTGTTTTTCTCTCGGCATTATAGGCTTTTACTGTTTCAATTCCATTTATCGATTCAACCAAATAAGATGTAAGCTGCGCATTTTCTTCCATTTCGGTCCTGTTAATTCGGTCATAAGGTTTTTGATAGAGCCAAACAATTAGAGCATAAATTGGAACCAAGATAACAGTAATACCAAATAAATAGGCATTCTGTGCGTAAAGAATAGCTCCTCCAACAAAAACCATTAAAACATCAATTAATACGGTTAAAGTTGCACTTGAAATTGCTTCCCTGACTTTCGAAGCATCTCCAAACCTTGCAACAATTTCTCCCACCTTTCTCGTTCCAAAGAAATGCATAGGTAAGGACAAAACATGATGATAGTAACCAAGCATAAGACTTATATCAAGCTTTTGACCTAAGTAAAGCAATAATTGTGACCTGAACATATTAAGTATTACTTGAAATGTATATAGAATGATAATGCCAATTGAGATTATATGTAGGGTTTTGTTTAAACTGTGGGGTAAAATATCATCTAATAAAAATTGGAAGTAAAAAGCCCCTAATATCCCAAATAGTGTATATAAAAGTGAAGCAAGAAATATGTGGATAATCAGTTTTTTTTGTGGTTTTAACAAGCCAAAGAAACGTTGAAATAGCCCTTTTGTTTCATCACCCTTTTCAAACTGTGGTGTTGGGACCATTAACACTAATACACCTGTCCAAATGTCAAAAAAATCTTCCGGAGTATATTTCACTAACCCTTCAGCCGGGTCCGCAATGACTATTTCATCTTTTCGAACCCTGTGAATGACCACGTAATGTAGTAACGATCCTTCCACAATAACATGAGCAATCGCAGGTAGTGGAAATTCTTCAAAAAAGGCTTGTTTGTCTCCTTTAACTCCTTTGGCAGTGAATCCCAGCTTTTCCGCTGCTTTAATAAGTCCATACACATTTGTTCCCTGTTTATCGGTTCCTGCGACCTCACGTACTTTTGATATAGGTATTTTTAGCCCATGCTGCTTTGAAATCGTTGCTAGACAAGCTGCGCCACAATCCTTTATGTCATGTTGTTTAATACAATAATAGCGTTTAAAAACACTCGATAATTTTGATATCATTATGTACACTTCCGATAATCATATTATTGTCTATCTTTTTGTTTTAGTGAGACAAGGTCACAGTTCCTTTGCCTCTTCTATTCTATTTATTCTATTTTCTAATGACGGGTGGGTTCCTAGGAGCTCATCTAGATTATTTACGGATTTTACGGAATCATTTAGTTCCGTTACTTTAATTAACGCCGCAAGATACACATCCTTATCTACCCCAATGTCTAGTGCATACTTATCCGCTTGATATTCTTGTATTTTAGATAACTTTAAAAATATAAAACCTAAATAAGCAATCAAACTACCTAACATTCCGATTACACCCACTGGTATTGGGATCTTAAATCCAAATAAAGCTTCCATTTCATCCAAAATATAACCAATTCCTGTAAATAAGGGGATGGCAAAAAAAAGTAATATTGCCTTTATTAATAAGTGTTTTTTCTTAAGGTGACCTAATTCATGTGCTAGAATTGAGCATGTTTCTTCCGTAGAGAGATTTTCTAATAAATAATCAGATATGAAAATCCTTTTTGTAAAAACACCTATAATCATCGCATTTGCAAACTTGCTGCGCTTGGAAGAAAATTGATACACTTTAACATTTCTGATATTCTGCTTGTTTATAAAAGCTACAATTGCTTTCTTCTTCTCCTCAGATTCTATCTGTTTAGCTCTCAGGGAGAAATGCATTAAATAGGGGTATGTAATTAGTAACAGCACGATTACTAAAACAAGTAATGTATATAATACAAATTCATTTGATTCCATATTCGTAATGTAATATGTTCTGAGAACAATTATTAAAATACTAGGAATCATCATAACTATAAGCATTTTCATAAAGAATAATATATCTTCCATTAGAGATGTTTCTGTTTTTCTAATAGCTTGGTAGACCTTATGATAAAATGCTTGAGTAGTAATTAAAACAACGACAACATAAACAAACGGAATGGTTGCTAGAAAATAAATAGAAATTTCCCCAACCTTTATTGCTATAAAAGAAATGATTGCAGAAGAAATTACTGTAAATATATAATGGCCATATTTAAGTTTGTGAAAACGATAGAGAGATTTTTCAACACTTAAACCTCTGTTATGTTTTTTTAATGTATACATTCTTAACATTGCAGCTGTTCCTAAGTTTATTAAAAAAATTACAAGGATAATAAAAATTAAATTATTGTTCGACATCGGTGCACCTCATTTGAATTTCAAGCGATTATAATCAATGCTTTTCAAAAACTCAAAGTGATAACCAAGAGTTATCTCTGGTTATCACTTTGAATCAGTATCTTAAGTATCTTACCACCAACCAACAGCTAAATAAGTGGCTGCTCCACCAGCTGCGCCAGCTAACGCTCCTATTCCTGCACCAGGCAATGCTCCTACTCCACCAGCAAATGAACCAGTTACGGCTCCACCGGCTGCTCCACCAACGGCACCACCAGCAGTTGACTTACCAAAATCAGCCCAACTCCAAGCACCCCCATCAATTAATAGCAGCTCAGTTGCAGATAACGTCTGAAATTGCGGACTTTCTACAGCAGATAGCAATTTAAAATTCCTCCTCTTTTTTTATTCTTTAGTTAAAATCTATATAAATAGGTAACTAAAGCAAGGTTACTAAGTCGTAGATGACTGAATAAGGTGATTATGAAATTCTCTCATTTAGAATTATTCTTTTTCTTGAGAAACATAACTACAAAACCGGCTACAATAGCGCCTGTAAAAAAAGAAATAATAATAACATCTGTCATGCCATCCACCTCTTTTTATATTGATAAACTATCATAATCTATTAGGACTAATTCCAATATATACATCAATAACAGGTCCTTGACTAGAACTCTCTTCCACATCATTTACATTTACGTTATATGGTGCAGTGATTTGTAATAAATCATTTTGTTGAATATATGTATTAAGTTCATTGTACGTAGATTCAAGCATTTCAGGTGAATCTGTATGTCTTTTAAAAATAGCATTTACTAAACGAAACTCTTGTTTAAACGTATAGTCCTCTGGAAGATCTAACTCCCTATCGACAGCAACTAGAAATTCCATATCAAAAATTTGCTTGTTCTGTTGCGTTTCAATTCCGAATGTAGCTGAGATTAGCGGTCCAAGCTTACGTACGCCTTGTGCGTCCAAGTACTGTGACATCTTATAGACTTCCTGTTGAATCTCTTTTTGCTCCATTTTCTTTCTTAGAGATACCAACTTATTAAATGTTAAACTTTTTTCAATTTCAACACTCATATCACTCATCCCCTAAAGAAAGCTCGTTTTTTTATATTGGCTTCGTCTGTACTGTCACTTTACTATAGAAAAATACATGTTTCACCGTATATTACTTGCGGATAACCGCAATATAATGAACACTTCCGACGTCTTCCTATGTGGCTCCAATCACTTCATGAATGGGGAACTTCTGAATAAGTCAGCTCCCCATTTTTACTGCATTCACATGCAAAGGTGGGTTTTTAAGTTCAAAATGCACCAGAACCGCCACCGCCACCACTATTTCCGCCAAATATACTGATTAGCCAATCCCACATAAACCACCGCTCCTTATTATATTTCTTCTTCTTCATCCTATAACAAGCCAAAAAGATTGTAACCGAACATTTATTGCGGAATTGCACCAATAGCAAATTACATTTGTCACTAGAGGAACTCTAACTGCACATAAACAACTATTCAGTTAACTTTTATACAACTATTTCTGGTAATAATCCTAACTCCTTTCCTTTTATCATTGCTTCAGACCTAGAGTTCACCTGCAACTTTTTGAATATTTTAGTCAAATGTCGCTCTACATTTCTACGGCTCATGTAAAGTTCATCGGCAATCTCGTCATTACTATTCGACTTAGCAACACGAATTAAGATAGCCTCTTCTGTCTGCGACAATGAAACGCTATTTCCATTACGCAATTTCACTTGATTTTCTGTCCTCCGCAGTTGATATAGTAGCTCTACCGGAACTACAGCCTGTCCATCAATTGCACACCATATCGCTCGAATTAGTTGTTTCTTTGAGCATTCTTTACTAATAAAACCCGAAACTCCAATTTCAACTAAATGATTAAAATGTGATGATATATCATGCCCCGTAAAAATTATCACTTTAGCATCCTCATCAATAGATAGTAAATGATCTGTTAGTTCGACTCCATTTTTCCCCGGCATATTTAAGTCAAATATGTATACATCATACTTATTCTTTTTAATTAACTCATTTGCTTCCTTACTACACACAATAAAATCGACCCTAAACTCTTCGACAGACGATAGTAAACTTTTTGTTCCTTCTCCCACAACTTCATGGTCATCTACAATTAATATTTTAATCATAGGCAACTACCTTCCTGTCTTTAACTACCGGAATATTTATGTTCACTTCCAACCCCTTGTTCGGTTCAGATACCAATTCAACTTCCCCCTCCAAACTATATACTCTTCCTTTTATACCAACTAGTCCCATTGTATCACTTGTCTTATTTTCTAATTTCATTCCTATACCATTATCTTTATATATTAACTCTATTTGATGGTTAGGATAGGTGAGCACCATGGTAACCCGTGTTGCTTGTGAGTGTTTGTTTGCATTCGTTAGTAATTCTTGAGTAATTCTATATAATGCTAGTTTGATATCTTTATCCATTTCCTCTGAATTAAGTCGTTTATCTATATTAAAATCAATTCTCATATTCGAGCTTAAATGAATTTTGTTTATCAAATCTATTATGGCTCGATTTAATTTCATTTCCATCAAAAATGGCGGAAATAATTTATAGCTTGTTTCTCTGATTAGATAGTTGATGTCTAAAATATCCTCTTCCAATTCTATTAACCCCGCTTCTATCTTACTCCTATCATCTAGTAAACGTACCTCTCCTATTTTTCGTTTTAACATGACGATATCCTGTAGGTATGTATCATGAATATCACTTGCTAATTTCCGTCTCTCCTGTTCAGACCAACTATATAATAATCGAGGTAACCAACGAGCTGGTTTATTTGATTTGATATTTTTTAATTCTTCAAGTAGATCTTCAACCTTTAGAATGTTTTCAATTGAAATACTTGAGTAATAAGCAATCGCTGTTAACCAATCTGAAATTTCTCTGTTTAATGAAAAGTGCTTTTCCTTATTAGCGATTAACACTAGAAAGTACTGTGACTTTTCGCCAATCACAATAGTAAAGCAATGTTCGTATTGATAAATTTTTCCAATAGTCATAGATTGATTAGTAATTATTGCACACATATCGTGGTATCTATCACCTTCTTGTTTAGGATCCAAACAGACTATATGATTTTTTTTAGAAACTTTGACCGGAATCACATTCCTTATATGTAGCATCTCTTCTAACTCTCTTGTTAATGCTTTAACAATTCCATCCGTACTTTTTTGCTCTTTTATTGATTTACTAAATCTATATAAACTTTCCTGGTAATAAATCTTTTCCACGAACAAGTTAGCCTTTAAAGCACTATCCAAAAAATCTTTTATATAAAGAAATAGAACACAAACAAATAATATAAAAGAAAAAAATTCAATTATGGAGATGACCGTCGCTTCTGATGTGTACAAAAGATGCACTGTTGTCACCATCGCAGCTGGCAACAAAGCTATGGTTAGATAATAGGAAAGTTGTTGAATATATAGCTTCATTTCAAATAGTTTATCTGTTATTAATACATACACTAGAACGGTTGGTATAAAAAATATAAAAAGTATAGCTATTTCTGGACGGAGAAGCCTTTGGCCCATGATTAACACTGGGATGCTATAAAAAAGAATAATTGGCGCTATAGAAATTATAAATGTATAAAACATCCATTTAAACGTTCTAACTAATACGTCTCGTTTTAAAAAAACAAAGCCTTTTACTAATAAAACGAGTATTGAAATTACAACAAGCGTAAATGTGCCTAATAAAACCCTTAATTGGTCGATAGGCACATTAATAAACGAATGTACGCAAATGAATAAAAACACTAAAAAACAGATACAATATAAGGTTATTATTGTATTTTTTGAAAACCAATTTTTATTATTTTCCTTTAAAAAACTATACATAAAGTGCAAAAATAACACCGGTGTTATTAATAAAGTGTAATTAAATACTATTTCACCTATACTATGTAGTTTTGTTGCTAAGATCGCACTTATGTAACATATACTTAGAGACATCATTAAGCAGATTAGAATCAAAGAACTTCGATTACTGCTTCGCCTTTTCCATAATAGAAAACTTAACAAAAAATTCATTAAAAAATACACAATAGGAAAAATTAAAAAAAATACGTATTGGATTGTTAATTCTGAGGTGTATTCGACCCGGTTAGTTTGGTACTCACCGTTTTTAACTATCGTAATCGTTTCAGCATTTTCAACTCTGTTATCGTCTGAAACTGTGGGGTGTTGTTCTGGAGGTGTTTGATTGATTAAAACAATTTGATCATTTATTTTTATTTCACTTTCCGCCCCCCATCCCAATTGATCTTGGTCCGAAACATAATAATTACCTTGACTGCTTTCATTTAGATAAATACCAATGTACGGATGAATATTTTGATGGATTAAATAAATGGAAAAGATGAAGATGGCTATAATTACTAATAAACTTTTTTTATTATAAATCCTCATAATCCCTCCTTATTAATTAGAAATTATGCTTTATTGTCATATATATCAGTTTTTTTGAAAAACAATGCTAAGACTATAACCGTGATTGGTAATAACTACTGGCAGCCACTATAAAAAGTGATTCTATAATCCGTCTATCCAGAGCCCTACTATTCTTATCGATTAAAACCACTTATTACTTCTCTAGTATAGTAGTTATAGACCCATTTCAACTACATTTACGACAAAATTTATCAAATTACTACAATAAATTCTATTACTCATTCCTATAATCCTTTCTCTTTTTCCTACAACTACCACTAACACATAAGCATGATTTTAAGTTAATTCGGCATAACTAACCGTATAGGAGGTGTACACGCATGGCTCAAGACGTATTATGTGAAGTTAGTAACTGTAAGTACTGGGCAAATGGAAACAAATGTAAAGCGGACGCGATTTATGTTGTTAGCCATCACGGCAAAAAAGCCAGAAGCCAGGAAGAAACAGACTGCCAAACATTCGAGTCAAAGATCTAAGCATGTACCTTCTTTAATGAGTCTGGCCCTCACCATAGGGGTCAGGCTTAATCTATTGTCTTTTTCACTCCGGTTTGAGCCCAAGCAAACCCTCAGTACTCAGCAAAACTTTTTCTTACTAAGTGTTAACTTTGTCACAGTTTTCTCTATTATTCCTATGCTAAAATGAACAAAAATCACAATATATTGATAAATTCAATAAAAAATATTCAATATATTGATTTTTAGATAATTTTAAGTAGGAGTGATTTACATGAATAAAAGCACACTGGCAACGCCTGAACAGGACATACTGTTAGCTTCATTAACAGAAATTGTTGAATCTAGTAATCAAGATTTAATTCAGGAAAATGCCAATGTCGATGGCCAGTCACCAATGGGACAAATGTCCAAATTTGGTTCCGAGGCTGCTAAATATTATGCTAAACAGAAAATGCTAAGTAAGGAAGTAACACAGGCCATAAATGAGAATTATATCCACCCCCACGACCTAGACTACATGCCAACAGGAACAACCACCTGTTGTCAAATACCTTTAGGCAAGCTATTAAAAGGCGGGTTTAATACGGGGCATGGTTACATGAGAGAGCCCAATGATATTTTAAGTGCAATGGCCCTTGCTTCTATTATTTTTCAATCCAATCAAAACATGCAACATGGTGGCCAAAGCTATCCGATGTTTGACTATGATTTGGCACCTTATGTACAAAAGACATATAACAAGCACCATAAGCGTCTGATGAGTTATCCACTCTCGTTGACAGAAAACGAAATAGAACAACTAGCGTGGAAAGAGACTGACCGTGATGTATATCAGGCTTGTGAAGCATTTATACATAATTGTAATTCGATGCACTCGCGTGGTGGGGCACAGGTGCCATTTGTGTCGATCAACTATGGTACCGATGTATCAAAAGAAGGTAAACTAATCACAAAAAATATATTACTTGCTACAAAGGCAGGGCTTGGAAATGGAGAAACTCCTATTTTTCCAATTCAAGTATTTAAAGTGAAAAAGGGAATCAATGTTCAACCGGAAGAGGAAAATTATGATTTATACGAGTTAGCACTAGAAACAACAGCAAAAAGACTTTTTCCGAATTTCAGCTTTATAGATGCACCATTTAATAAGCAGTATTATGACGGAAGACCTGAATCGGAAGTTGCTTATATGGGTTGTCGGACAAGAGTCATGGGAAATATACACGGCGAGGAAAATAGTATAAGCCGAGGCAATTTATCTTTCACTTCAATTAATTTAGTTAAAATCGGACTAACAACCAACACGTTTCATGCATTTTTAAACAAGCTAGATGTATATCTAGAGCTTGTTATTAAACAACTGTTGGAGCGCTACCAGTTCCAACAAACGAAACAAGCACAACACTTTTCTTTTTTATATGGACAACATGTTTGGAAAGGTAGCGAGTCGTTGGAACCCGATGATATGCTCGATTCTGTCCTAAAACAAGGTACACTAAGCATTGGGTTTATCGGATTAGCAGAAGCATTAGTTGCACTAATTGGACAACACCATGGCGAATCAGAATCGGCTTACAAACAAGGATACGAAATCGTGCAGTTCATGCGTGAAAGAGCAGACCAAGCGAGCGTTCGGTATAACTTAAACTTTTCCTTAATCGCCACACCAGCTGAAGGGTTATCAGGAAGATTCACCAAACACGACAAAAAGGAATTCGGTGCAATCCCTGGTGTAACAGATCGTAGTTTTTATACAAATTCCTTTCATATACCTGTCTATTACTCTATTAAGGCAATTGAGAAAATCCGCAAAGAAGGCGCGTTCCATTCTTTATGTAATGGCGGCCACATCTCTTACATTGAATGTGACGGCGATGTTACCAAAAATATAGCCGCAATTGATACATTAGTGAAAGCTATGGCCGCAAGTGATTTTGGCTATGGTTCGATTAACCATCCTGTTGACCGCTGCACATGCTGTGGTTATACCGGTATCATCAATAACCAATGCCCTAGCTGCGACAATGACTCCGAGGAAAAGATTGAGCGGATAAGAAGAATTACCGGATATTTGGTTGGTGACATGGGGAAATGGAATTCCGCTAAACGTGCAGAAGGACAAGAACGTGTGAAACACCAATGAAAGTAATGAATATTATCCATGATTCCGTTGTAGATGGTGTGGGACTTCGTACAGTAGTCTTTTTTGCTGGTTGTCCTCACTTCTGTAAAGGATGCCATAATCCAAAAAGCTGGAACATAAAAAATGGAATAGAGATGACAGTCGATGAAGTTGTTGATGAGATTGCTAGTAATCCACTAACAGATGTAACCTTTTCAGGTGGAGAGCCATTTTTTCAAGCAGCAGAGGTTTGTAAGATTGCAGAAAAAGTAAAAACATTAGGTAGAAACATCTGGACATACAGCGGCTATACACTCGAGCAATTAATCAACTCAAATGACTATTACCAAAGAAAATTACTCACTTATTGTGATGTGCTTGTTGACGGTCCCTTCTTAATAGAAGAAAGAGATTTAACTTTAACGTATTGCGGAAGTAGAAATCAGCGGGTTATTGATTTATCCACTATTACAATAACTTAATAGATAATCAGATGGGTACAATCGTACCTATCTGATTTATTTCACACTAAATAAGAGCTCTTTTTATACGGACATATATTTATATAGAGAAAGGTATAGTTATGTGTACTAGTTCCGTAAATTTCAGAAAATCTATTAAATCGACTATTTTTTAAAAAATAAGTCTTTTTACCTCTACAAAAAAAAGCGAGAAATTTGACTAAACATCCCCCTCTACTTTTACCTTATATACACTTAGTTTGTCGATTCAAGATGAATTTTTATAGCAAAATGACAAAAAACAACTTTGAGTAACAAAAGCTGAATTTTCACGTCGAATATAATGGTTATAATCTACCAATTGTTATGAATAAGTGATATTGACATACTAATTTCTTCTGTGTAGTCTATAGATATCAAACGAAAGCAGGTCCTAATTTTTCAAAAAAGGGAGAGGTGACAATTGAAAAGAAGTACTCAAAGAATCGAATTTACAAATCCTCCATTAGCAGATACAACAATCATGTTGGTAGAGGAAAAAGACGAAGTGCAAATAACAAAAATATTATCTAAAATTAAATTTGTCGATTTAAGTGTAACAGGCTTATGCTTTTCTTCGGAGTTAGATTTATATAAAGGTCAAAAAATTATTATTCGAGCCAAGTTGTTTTCCCCAACTAATCATATATTTGGAGAAATAAAATGGAAAGAACAAAACAGCCATGAAATGACATATGGATTAGAAATTATTTCTGCAGACTTTAACTATTTCCAATACATGAATTCTTATGAGAACTATATCCAAAATAAAAACAATGAATTGCTAGTTGGTGGGCGACAATAATGTCGTCTTTTTTTTACTTATTATTAGCTACCTTTACCAAAACTGATTAGAGTGTAAACATTAAATTTGTAATTTTTTTGAAAAAGTTTTAATTTCACCTGTCTTACTTGTAACCTTAGTCCGATTTGTTTTAAACTTCTTTCTAGAAGGAGTTTTGATATGATACATATAATGGCTATAACTGATGACAATCAAATCCATACATTAAAAACAATCGATGAGATAAATAGTATTGACTATCAATGGTACTGGATTGATTTTGATCAACCTACTGATGCAGAGGTGCAGCAACTGGATACTAAACTACACTTTCACCCACTTGCCATAGAGGATTGTATTCATGAATTACAAAGACCAAAACTAGATTATTATGATGACTTTAATTTTTTCATTACACATGCGATTAACCCTAAAAACTTAACGAAACAAGAGCATGATTTCTTTCTTGGTGAAAAGTTCATTGTATCTTTCCACCATCATGACTCAAAAGAAACAAATCAAGTTTGGAGTAAGCTATCCAAGACCACTAATGCAGATCAGTGGGATATATACAGGGTATTTTATGAAGTGATCGATAACATCGTAGATAATTACTTCCCAATTATCTATGAAATTGAAGATGAGTTAAATGATATTGAGAATAATAAAGACGCGGAAACGATGGACGTATTATTAGACAATTTATTTGACATCCGCCATGAACTTTTAAAGCTACGTCACACGATTAATCCGGTTCGGGACTTATTCTACCGGATATTAAACTCGAATCATCTGGATGGCATTCGGAATCGTAAAGAGTACTTTGCTGATATTTATGATCATCTTCTAAAATTAGCTGAAATGGTCGCATCCAATCGTGAAATAACGAATGACATTCGCGACAACTATTTGTCACTAAATTCACACCAGACAAACCAAGTGATGAAGGTATTAACGATTATCACCTCGATTTTCGCACCGCTTACGTTTATTGCTGGTATTTACGGAATGAACTTCGCCAATATGCCTGAACTCACGTGGGAATATGGCTATTTTACCGTTCTAATCGTAATGGCCGTCATGTCGGTTGCTATGTTCATTTGGTTTAAACGCAAAGGATGGTTCTCTTAAAAAGCTGTAGCATACTCGTTACAGCTTTTTTTAATGAAAAATACATACTTACTTCATTCCTGGTTAACATAAGCGTGATATATTTACGTTACCTAGGAGTGATAGCAGTGATTGAGAGAGTCCTTCGTTTCATTAGTCGTTTCCCTCAACTTGATGATGAATTTATCAAAGAAGTAAATGAAGAATATGATGTATTTGAGGCCGATGATTTTCTAGTTGATTCTAATGAAGGTGAATTTAAGTGATTACCTGTTAGATTAATCTATTGTCAATCCATTTCAACACTTTCTTATATGGATAATATGTTTTTCCATTCAGTTCAAACCTGGGTATATCTGGATAATTCTGTACAAACGCTTCAACATCCTCTTTATCTATACCTAAATAATGATTAAGCTCTTTTTCTTTAATCAACAAAGGTTTATCTTCTTCATCATCTAACAACGAATTCAACGAATTACTACTATTAGGATTACCAAAGTTCTTTAAACCCTCCCCTACGAAATAGCCACAAGCAGCCAAACCTATAGCAATCCAAAAGAAACTAATACTCATTTTTTCCACTCCTTACTTACCATTATTACATATGATAAAGCATAATTTCACGTTTCACAAGTCAAAATAAAGGGACAAACACAGGTCTAGTTTAGATTTGTGCTTGTCCCATTTTTATTTTTATACACTAACTTCTTTTTGCATAATTTTAGGCAACTCTGTTTTTAACTCAAGCATTATATCTTGAACAGTTGCACCATTATAGCCTTTTTGATAGACACTGGACATTAGTTTCTTTAATAGCTCTTTTTCATCTTGATTTTCTTTCAAACTCATATACATTCTTCCTCCATTACTTATGTTCTTTCTTTTCTGCGAGCTCACTTCTTCGTTCCTTTATGGACTTTATTAAAATATTTTCTATGTCATCTAATTTCTCTAAGTTGGCATCCTGAAGAATATACCGAACGGTCTTCTTTACTGTTTTAGGCAATTTATTAAATTGTTTCAAGTAAACACCTCGATGAGATATTGCATTTCTACAATTATTAATACTATTCGGTGAGTATAGTTATTTTCTGACTAATACTTAAATATATTATCACAGTAGTACTATTAATCCCATCGTTTTTAAAAATTTAATTGTAATAAAAATTCATACTTTTGTATATTATTTCGCTATTTTTCTGTCTTTTCCAAAGCTTTTGCAATATGTTCTTTTAAAGCCGGCGCCATAGTCTTAGAGTATAATGTGTTTAGGTGATGTTGGTCACGGTAAACAACTACATTTCCAATGACTGGATAACAGGAATTGTCATCACACAAATAATCTGATAGATCAGCAAACGTTACATTACTTGGTATATTATCTGTGTTTTCCCATGGCGGAGTGTCTGATATGGCTTCATCTCTTGGGACAGAACACTCTTCTTCGCTTTTAGTTTCTAGACATAGTGGAATCTTTTCTTTCATCCTCGGATTATCGCGAATTGCAAATATTTCTGTAATACCTTCAAATTCTCTCCACATTTCTAAATAACCCTCAGGTATTTTAGAATCTTTATTAACATTTGCCGTAGTGAATAGCAGATCGGGTGGATTTTCTTTTAATGGTTCAATCACCTTTTCATTCCACTCCATACACGAATCAGACATTGCACCATCAAAATCATTTGCAGTAAATCGGCACCCATCTTTATTATATACATCAATCTGCAACTCGAGTTCCTCTGACATTTCCATTAAAGCTGGGAACCAATGGCCCGAATGAGAACCTCCAACGAGTGCAATCGTATGCTCTGGATCGTCTGTTTCTCCGTAGGAACATAAGCTTACTACATTTCCTTTTAAATCAGAGTAACAATCTTTTTCTAAATAGAAAGCAGGTAATGAACTTGTGGCACCAGGTTCTTCAGAGATAGGTTCTACATCTGGTATATTATTTATATTTTCATAAATAGCTCGAGCGCCAGGATAATTATCTTCTTCATAATCATAGACCGGGCTAAATACATCTTCTGTCTGATTAGAGTACAATCCCCAAGAACCGTTAACTATGACTACTGAAAGCATAAAAGCAATAAGGATAGTTATAAGTTTTAACTTTGATTGTTTAAGGTTTATCTTTCTTATTGGTGATTCTACTAGTCTAACAGATATAAGTGATAATATGAATGCTATTACTATAATAACAACCCCAGCTAGAGTTGATGCTGAGTCGTTACCTGAATAATTATAATATAGAATTAGTAGCGGCCAGTGCCACAAATAAAAAGCGTAAGAAATTCCACCAAAGTACAAAAATGGTTTTGATCCTAATAATTTGTCTACACTAAATCGACTGCCATTTTCTGCTGCAATTAGCACTAAAATAACACCGCTTGTAGGTAATAATGCAGCATATCCAGGGAACACATTAGATACAGGCAATAATATACCAGTAAATGCTACAATAGATAGCCCAAGCCAACCAATTATAAGACTGATAGCCTTATTAAACTTTAGGTACGGAGTTAAAAGAGCAAAAATTCCTCCTAAGCTAAACTCCCAGGCACGAGCAAAAGTATCGAAATATGCCCATGGCTGATTTTCAGCAGTAATATAAATCGAATAACTAATTGATGTAATAAAAATAAAGCTTAGTACACCTAAAAGAGTTTTACGAGCAGGAGTTTTCAATACTTTCTTTGCAATTAAAAATGCAATAAAAACAACTAAGGGCCACGTAACATAAAACTGACCTTGAAGTGATAATGCCCAAAAATGTTGAAGTGGGCTAGCTTCATTATTTTGAGCTAAATAGTCTACTGCATTATTAGCTAACTGCCAGTTTTGAAAATAAAATGTTGACGAAAAAATCTCAGTAACGATCTGTCTTGCCAGTGTTCGAGGCATGATCAAAATAGATAAAAGTGTTGTAACTAATAAAACCAGGAATGCTATAGGGAATAATCGCCTTGCTAACCCTAATACATATTCACCATAGTTTATTCTTCCATGTTTCTCCATTTTTGATAGTAGCGAAACTGTTATTAAATATCCTGAGACTATAAAAAAGACATCTACTCCACCTGAAACTGATCCTAACCATATATGGTAGATTGCAACTAAAAAAGCTGCAACAGCTCTAATACCTTCGATTTCAGGTCGAAATCTCTTTTCTGGTATTCTTAAATCTGACATTTTCAACCTCCATAATATAAATTATTGAAAAATTTTATAATGATTTTAGTGCTTCATTTATACTAACACTAGGTAATAAGACTGTCACTTTTAGTATTATTATAAAACAAAAAAGGTTATAGTGAGAGTAACCACCAATTATTCCTTAATGATTATATCATGTTATTCTAGAACTGTGATCGTTCAAAATCATGGAAATTACTAGTTGATATTGGGCTTTGCCTTTAATTATATTTTCTTGTCATCAAATGAAGATAGGTGTATTCTTATATACGAAAAATCAAAACACCTTTTATTATAAATACTAATATATAAAAGTAATTTGTGGAAAAAGGAGATTAGTTAAATAATGAAAATAGCTGTAGCAGGTACTGGATATGTAGGTCTATCTAACGCGGTTTTACTTGCTCAATTTAATCAGGTTGTTGCTCTTGATATAATTGAGGAAAAAGTGGCCCTGTTAAACCGAAAAGTGGCCCCGATTGTAGATCATGAAATTGAAGAGTTTTTAACTACCAAGGAATTAAATCTAGTTGCAACAACGGATAAGCATGAAGCATACATAAACGCAGAGTTTGTTGTCATTGCTACACCAACAGATTATGATCCGGTGAAAAACTACTTTAACACAAGCTCCGTGGAAAGTGTTATTAAAGATGTCCTATCTATAAATCCCGATGCAGTCATGGTAATTAAATCAACAATTCCAGTAGGATATACAAACGACGTTAGAGAAAAATTTAATACAGACAATATTATCTTTTCACCCGAGTTTTTAAGAGAAGGAAAAGCATTATATGATAATTTATATCCTTCAAGAATTATTGTTGGCGAACAATCAGATCGCGCCAAAAAATTTGCTGATTTATTATTACAAGGTGCTATAAAAGAAGATATTCCTGTACTCTTCACAAATTCAACAGAAGCAGAAGCTGTTAAGCTGTTTTCTAACACATACCTAGCTCTTCGTGTAGCCTACTTTAACGAGTTGGATACGTATGCAGAAATGAAGGGGCTAGATACGAAGCAGATTATTGAAGGTGTTGGATTAGACCCCAGAATTGGGAGCCATTATAATAATCCTTCTTTTGGATATGGTGGTTATTGTCTGCCAAAAGATACAAAACAACTACGAGCAAATTACCAAGACGTACCTAATAATTTGATTAGTGCGATTGTAGACGCTAATAGCACTCGTAAGGACTTTGTAGCGGCCCGAATCATTGAAAAGAAACCTAAAACGGTTGGTATCTACCGACTTACGATGAAAACTGATTCAGATAATTTTAGAGCTTCCTCTATCCAAGGGATTATGAAACGGATTAAGGGAGAAGGAATTGAAGTAGTCATATATGAACCCTCACTAAAAGAAGAGTCATTTAATAATTCAAAAGTTATAAAAAACTTAGACGAGTTCAAAGAAATATCTGACGTGATTGTCTCTAACAGACTAAGTGACGAAATAGCTGATGTTCAAGAGAAAGTGTACACAAGAGACCTTTATAAAAGAGACTAAAAATGATGCACCACGAGGACAGTCCTTATATACATGAGCACGGTTATTCCGTTCACACGAATACTACAAATAGAGGCATGCGCAAAAGGTTTTATAAAAATACCTTTGCACATGCTTTTTAATATTTTTTTGTTTTCATTAGCTGTTACCACTTTTAAGGAAGGAAATACATGCTATCTAAATGCAAATAATTTAGCTTTAGTCATAAGAACTGTCTTATTTACTCAAAGTATCACTTTGGAACACGTAACCCAGTGTCATTCGAATATCGTCGAAAAATATGTGTTATTTATATGGTGATAGTAATAAAGATGTTTATTGGTTTAAAAGTCATCCAATAAGATGAAAAATCACTTGGATGGAGTAATTTACTACTTCGAGAGGTAGTGAGTCGATTGCTTCATCACTTATTTTTATCCTTACATTTACCTATCTAGTCGTTGCATTTACGAAGAAAAAATAAGGGGTTCATTATATGATTAGGCGTACCCGAGTCATGCACATTGAGCAAGAAATGTATATATATGACTAATTTGTAATAATTACCACTTTTTGATGTCACCACATATATATCAAATAGCGTGGTTATGATAAGAGGTTAAGGGTGCTAGTCATCTATGCTAAATCCAATGACCCCATTTCTTAGGAGCATACAGGAACTTGACGATTCCTTTACAAAGGAGGCTAGGGAGTATGAGATGTTTCCAGAGGTTGAAGAGGAAAGTGTAGATGTTGATATAAGAACTACCTAATAATAGGCACAACCTAATCTGTGCTTATACATTATTTAAAGTTAACCAGTTTTATGCGCTATGTTTCTCTTGGATGATATTTTTTTATAGATTATTGTTAGTAAAGCTTTGAACTTTTTACTATCACTATTACCTAATGCTTTATTACTCAATTTCATACACCATTGCCACTTTTCTTGATTCTTCTCTTCGCTTATTTAAAGATTCTACCAAATGGGTTCAATTTCAATTAATTTTTCTAAGTTAGCCTCCTGCAGGATATACCGAACTGTTTTCTTAATGGTTTTTGGTAACTCATTAAAATCACTCATAAAATATATACACCCTTTGAAGTATTATGTATAATACAATAGTATTCGTAGTTGAATAATATACCAGTTAAATAGAATCTCATTTATCCGACACAGTACGTCTTACTAATTGAATGTTATACTTAATATATGATTAATCTACAATTTGTTACATAATTGTAATTCACCTCACTACGCTTTCATTGTACAATGTATTTTAGTCTAATATTTTTTACTACACCATCCTATAAGGAGAATTATATATGTCAAAAAAAAATCTAGATTCAAGAGTTGAAAAACTCAAGAGTAATAAAAAGAGAAAGAAACTCTTATTTATACTTGTTCCTATAATAGTCTTTTTAACTGCAACGTCAGCTTACGCATATACGGTAATGAATAAAGCAGAAAATGCCATAACCAATTCCTATGAGGATGATGGCAGAGACAAATCGGAGCTTCGTGAAAAGGAAGTTGATCCAACCGAAGATCATGTTTCTATTCTATTTATAGGTGTTGATGATAGTGAGCACCGGTCAGAAAATGGAGGTAGTTCCTCCCTTTCTGATGCTCTTATACTTGCAACCCTAAATAAAGATCTAAATAGTGTAAAACTACTAAGTATCCCCAGAGACTCCTATGTCTATATACCGGAAGTGGATAAATTTGATAAAATTACTCATGCACATTCTTTTGGTGGACCAAAGGCCACAATTGAAACGGTTGAGAATTTCTTAGAAGTCCCAGTAGATTACTATGTCAAACTAGATTTTCATGCTTTTATTGATGTAATTGATGCACTTAACGGCGTAACTATTAACGTACCATATGAACTATATGAGATGGACTCTAATGATACCAAAAATGCTATTCATTTATTACCAGGTGAACAATTACTAAATGGTGAAGAAGCGCTAGCTCTTGCACGCACTAGGAAACTAGATAATGATATTGAACGCGGAAAACGACAGCAAGATATTATTAAAGCAATAATGGACAAATCACTTTCTGCAAGCTCCATATTAAAGTATGACGAAATTATTCAAGCCGTCGGGGATAATATGTCAACTAACATGAATTTTGATCAAATGAAAGGTTTTATATCCTATGGAACGTCTGGCAGTTTAGACATTGAAACATTGAATTTAAAAGGATCGGACTTATGGACGGATAGATATTATTATCAAATTGATGAACAAGACCTTGAGCAAAAAAAGCAGTCACTACAGGAACACCTAGACCTAAATGTTTCTAAAGAGATGACTAGCTTGAAGGTGAATCCAAATAGCTAATAAATGTGATACAAAATATGACTAATGGTTAGCCTAGTTGTCAGAACTTGGTATCCATAAACAAATTCTTTTTTAAAGGTTATATTAAGATTGATATTTTAAAGTACAAATATAGATTAAACAATAGCTCCCTAATGTAGAAATTCCAACTACAATTAAGGAGCTAAATATTTCATGAAGCAATATCACACACCCTGTTTTAAGACCTTTAGCATTTTATACTGATCTTTCTTTTAGGAGAACACATTCAAACACTTTTGATGGAGCTAAAAAGGTATGCTTCTCTTTAACTCCAATTAAGTAGTAGTAGAAGTTTTCCTATTGTACTTGGTCCTACTATACCATCTACAGTTAATTCATGATCCGCCTGGAACGAACGGACAGCATGATCAGTACTAGAGTCAAAAACAACTGAAGCATCTCGATTATAATAACCTAACTTCTTTAACTGTATTTGTAAAAAGGTCACATCAGCACCCTCGTTATTATTCTTTAGTATTCTTTCAAAAGGAGATTCACCTTTATACTCCATTAGATGAAAAGAAGCATTTGTTAACACTTTTGCCATCTGCGCCCTAGAAACTTTGCCTTTAGGATTAAATTTAGTAGCGCTAACACCTTGAAATATTCCTTGTTGTTTCATTGAAACAATCGCATCATAAGACCAACTTTTTTTCGAGACATCCCGAAACTCTACTGGATTGCTAGTTTTTGAAAAATCATAACCATTTTTAAGGATGTTGTTTAATATCGATGCCATTTGTTCTCGTGTTAACACCTCATTATAGCCAAAAGTACCATCCCCTTTTCCAAGAAACACCTTATGTTGTCTAGCTATTTCAATCGGTTCATAAGCCCATGAGGACGTTGACACATCAGAAAATGATTTATTGAATGGCTGAAGTGGTTGTAAACTAAGTACTCTTACAATGACTGCTGCTGCCTCTTCTCTCGTCAAAGCGTCATTAGGTGCAAATTCGGTTTTTGTTTTACCTTTAAACCAACCTTTTTGTTGTACGTATAGAATTTCATCCTTTGCCCAATTCTTTGTTACGTCAGTAAATATAGTTGCGTCAGGATTACTTAATTCATGTGTATCCGTAACTGGTACACTACTATCATGAGAAGTTAGCCATATCCCAAAATTATCCCAAACAGTTGGATTTTCCTGACCAATACTCCAACTACCTGTTCCTTTTAAATTATACTTATGAACAAGATCAACCTTTGCTTTAATCGATTGGTTATTTTCATACCATACCTCATAATTCCCAGGCTTTAATGTTCTACCTGCAATAGTTGTTGAGTCATTAGTTGACTTAATTGTGAAATTGGCTTTAGGAGATTGGGCCCCAACATCATAGGTAACCACGCCATTATATTTGCTAATGAGCAACTCTACTTGACGACCAGAGGCACCATAGCCACCTATTTCCTCACTATCATTCCAGTATCGTCCAAAAAACGGGAGTCCTAAGACCACTTTATTTGGATCAATTTGTTCATCTTCTACTAAAGCCTTTATTGATTTTTCTACCCAGGAAATACTTGCAACTGGTCCAGCTGGACCACCTTGGTAACTTTCATCATATGCCATCAACATTAAATAGTCTGCGTACTTTACTAACTCTTTGTTGTCGTAAGAACCGTGCCAACCGGTTATCCAATGATTTGGATTCGCAGCAATAGCTACAGATACCTCTTTATCTTTAGGTACCTTTTCCCTTAGTAGTCGGACTAAATCAGTAAAATTATCTCGGTCCTGCTCATTAACATTTTCAATATCTACATTAATACCATCAAAACCATATTGTTTAATTGCATTAGCAATTTGAGTCGACAATTGCTCACGATTTGCTAATGCAGCCCGACCAATTATACGGTTCCAATGGTTACTTAAAAAAGGAACCACTCTTATATTCCGGTTATTCATCTCATCAATAAACTTTCGGTCTACACCAGAAATCAATAGAGAACCATCACTATTTATATTAAAGTAGCTGGGCGAAATGACATCCAAGTTTCCATGTGTTTGATCTACTGCATTAACGACGGATGTAGTTGAACCGAAAAATGAGTATGTCATATTAAATGTTGCTTCATGTGCATTTACTTCGTTTTGCTGTAAAGGAATAGTCGCAATCAACGTTGTACCAATAATTACCTTAGCTGTAACTATGTTTAAGCCAGGGAAATTTTTCTTAATATATGTACTCGCTAATACTTTTATATTCTTATCTTGTTCTTTGTGTTTTGTACCAAGTTCACTAGAAAACTCTTCTAAATTAGGGTCTATGTATAGGTGTATTTCATAGCCTTGTTCCGTATGCACTAACTTCTCATTAATAAATACCATTTATTTAACCTCCAAAACATCGGATATCCTTACTTCTCTAAATATTGACATTAAATAACTAATATAAGAGTTTTATTTCTTATAATTCTCCAAAATGTACTGCACTATTCCCTAATTTAACCAGACTCTATTAGTTCCCTTTTTATTGTAAGCACCTTTGTTGTTTTCAGTGATGATAAACAAATGTTCTACAATAGAAATTTGCGGGGTGTTTTGAATGGCAAAAGATTGTTTTTTGAAGGTCGTAATTCCGTGTGGATAAAGCATTTAGCTCTAGTTAGCTGTTAACAGCTGCTATCACCCGTAGCATAATCTATAGCTTCCCACACTGATATATTTGTAATAAATTAATTACCTGTCGTTTTTCAGTAACGAAAACAGAGAGTTTTCGTCTAAATAAATAAGAGAAATTCACTTAGGAGGGGGCAATTTGAAAAAAATGGGATTACCTCTGTCTTTAATCGTCTTATTACTTGCTTTATCTGTGTCCGGAATTGATAAAGGCTACAGTAATGTTGACAAGATTAAAGTGCCAAAAGATGTAAGCATGATAAAAGTAACAGGTTTGACAATCTATTCAGAAACTAAGAACCGACTTTCAGAAAGGAAGATTGTTTTTGAACAAATTGAAGAAATAGAAGTATTGTTAAAGGCAATCGAGGACTCTACACCTTATTCGGGTCCAACCACTAGTGAAGGTGAAACCCATAATCTAATTATTACTTATACAGATACTACCTCCGAAACAATACACTTATGGCTATACCCTGATAGAAATTCAGGTAGAATTCAAAGAAAGAATTACGAAGGTCCCATCCAAATTCTTAGTAAAGATGATGTACAAAATATCGCAAGAATCTTAGCTAAAAAAAACTCGTAGCAACTGAAGAGAAAGTGAACTCATCTAGAGATGGTTCTCTTCTTTTATTGCTAAATCAACAATATTATTTATTAGCGTATTCATTTAAAAAAAGTCTGATTCCATTTTAACGAAATCAGACTTTTTTTACGAACTTGTTATATTCCAAATCCTAATACCCTAGCGATCATTGTTGCAAATTCTGCTCTTTTAATATTGTCTTTAGGTCCAAAGTTACCATCAGAATATCCATTTGTTATTTTATTTGCTAACAAGTTCTCAATATAATCATGAGCCCAATAATTGCCACTAACATCTGGAAACGAAATGTCACTATTTCCCGTCAATTTATAGGCGCGGACAAGAATAGCAGCCATCTCAGCCCTAGTTAAATAGTCATTTGGCTTAAATTTATTACCATCATATCCATTTATAATTTTCGCATTTACTGCTGCACCGATATATTTAGATGCCCAATAATTGTTTGATACATCAACAAAATTGCTGTTTTCTAGTGGTAAACCTAACTCTCTTATTATGATTGTTGTTGCTTCGGCACGTGTAATTTTATCATTAGGAAGAAAAGTTCCGTTTGAGTAGCCTGTAATCACATTTTGATAATATAAATAGGTTATATTTCTCTCTGCCCAGTGCCCAACTGTATCGGTGAAAATACTATCTGTAGCAATAGTATAATTATAGGTTACAATTTCACTAGTAATGTAGGACTCTATTGTTACAGCCTTTAAAATTGTATTTTTATCTAATTTAATTGGATTTGTATATAATTCTCCTGATGTATGACTTGGATCTGTACCATCCAGCGTATAGTAGATAGCTGAGCCTGAATCACTCGTTAATGCTACCTCAATAGGTTCTAGATATACTCCACTACCTAGCGATGCTACAGGCGCCGCCGAATCAGCTAATTGTGTTTTTTCTATATTCATCTGAATTTCATAACTCTCTTTGGACCAATGATTAAAATAATCATAAACCGCTAGATAATAAGTTCCTGGTTCTACATAGATTGACATCGATTCATTGGCGCCCATTCCATAGTCGTCAATTAATTGACGTTCTATCACAGTAGTTTCATCTTCTTTATATACTATACCTATTAAATCCAATTGGCTGGACGGGTTAGTTAAACTAACAGATAGCTCAGAATTTTGTGTAACCTCAACAGCATACCAATCCACATCCATTGGTAAATCTATTTTATCTTGATACACTTGTCCACTATTTATTTGATTTGCATCTACATAATTATCTGGTTGATCATTCAATAAGGATGGTAAATTAGCAGTCAATGCTCCAAAACCATTTACTCTACCAAAACCTGTAAAAGAATTCCAATCTGCTGTACCTAATTGATCAGCCCCAAGTTGAAGGGCCCATTCAATCTTTTCTGGAGTCCATTCTGGATGTTGACTCTTAATCAATCCTGCTAAAGCACTAACAATAGGAGCGGAAAAAGACGTACCATTCATTGTACTATAACCACCCACATAATTTGTACTATATATATTTTGGCCTGGTGCTGTAATATCTATAAATTCACCATAATTGGTAAAATCAGTTGGGCTATCATTTTCGTCAGTAGCTGCAACACTGATTACCGGTCCATAAGATGCAGGATATGACCATTCACTTGAAGCCTCATTTCCCGCTGCAGCGACTAAAACAATCCCTTCACTATAAGCTTCCTGAATCGCTTGATTTATAGCTTCACTATATTGATAACCACCATAACTCATATTAATGACATCAGCACCATTATCTATCGCATAATATATACCTTCTATCGCATTGAGGGATGAAACTGCACCATCTTTTCTCCCTACTTTTACTGGGAGAATATTAGCATTTAAATCAATACCCGCTATACCAATATTGTCTATATTACTTGCTATAATCCCTGCAA
Organism: Aquibacillus rhizosphaerae; assembly: GCF_030282825.1. GTDB lineage: Bacteria > Bacillota > Bacilli > Bacillales > Amphibacillaceae > Aquibacillus_C > Aquibacillus_C rhizosphaerae. The sequence goes on along the minus strand of NZ_JASTZU010000001.1, from coordinate 48,921 downwards.
TATGTGTACCATGTCCATTATCATCTGACGGATCATTATCATCATTAACAAAATCGTAACCCGGGAGTACCCTACCGGCTAAGTCGGGGTGATTTGCATTTACCCCAGTATCTAAAATTGCAATCTTTACATCTGAGGATCCCTTATTAATATCCCATGCTTTATCCATTTCTATTTTATTTAGATACCATTGCTCATTGTAATGAGGATCAGAAGGGGTAAAGGATGTTTCATATATACTATCTGGCTCAGCATATAGAATGTCCGTTTCATTTCTTAGATCTTCTAACTGTTTATTATAATTACTTTCTTCCGATATTCGTATCAAATAAATATTTTGTTCTTTAATATTTTCTGGTACATCCATTATTTTAACATCGTAAAATTTTTCAACTGGAAAGCTTTCTCCTTGTTTCATTTTCACAAGAATTCCACGTTGGTTTATCTTGTTTTGACTATGGTTTTGACTCTGTATCGTTGATCCCTTTTTAACCCGTACATAATTTGACCTAAAAGATTCGAAGTCTTCAGCCACCGATTCGATGTTTAATGGTTGTTGTTCTACCACTTTCAGATGATTGTCTAACCCCGTCTTATATAATGGTGTACTGTTTTCAGCCGATATTGTAGTAGGATAAATTAATAGAATTACTAAAAGAATAGTTAAGTATTTGGGTATTAATTTTTTGTTCTGCAAATAGTATCAACCTCTCTTGTCTTGTTTTAATTCTATCATTATTAATAGATTAAAAGAATGATAATTATTGGTATCCTATATTCCAGTTAATCAAGTGTTATCCTGGAGTTTCATATTAATATATTTTCACAAACAAACTTTTGATTTTATCGGTTGTATTTGATATAAAAAAATAGCTCTAATCCACCAAATGGATCTTAGAGCTATTAATATATGCTAGACTTTTTTTGATTCAATTAATAATTTATTAAACAGTTTAATCAAGTTCATAATACCAATTTTGTCGTCACCTACAACAATTCTAGTTGGATAAAACCATTTCCAAACTATATATTGTCGCAGATGACTGAATAAGGTAATTATGAAATTGACTCAGTTATTTTTCAATTACAAAATCACCATGTATCCAAGCAAGTTTTCCTTGATATATAATTTTGTACCAAGCGCCATCTTTGACAAAATCCCCATTACTATCTATTACTCCAAGAACAATATCATTTCTATTAAGACTACCTACAACATCACCATTGTTTGGACTATTTCTTACATTTAGAGAACTCGAACCATCTACGTCTATTTGAAGTAGATTTTCAAATGTAAGATAATCACCTGATAACCAGCCAATTTTATCATTAGCTTTTACTTTGTACCATCCACCATTCTCGCCTATTACTGTAACAGTAGCACCTTTAGCTAATGTTGTAATTACACTATATGATGTAGATGGTGCCACTCTTAAGTTTAGGTTAACAGTTGTCTTACCAATCCAACCGGCAGATGCAGTATTTATTCCGTATTGCTTGTCTCCTATTGGTTTTTGAGAACTAATTGGTTGATTGACATAACTAGGAACGTCAAATATTAGATCAAATGCATTAAGTAGATTATATTGCTCATAGATCTTTTGTATAGTTTTTGCTTGAATTGTAGCCCAACTTACATGTGTTGCATATTGATGAGTTCCAGGGACACTTGGATTCCAACGCATCTTATAAAGCGTATCTTGCCCCTCACTAATATAGCCACTACTAATAAACTTAGCACCGCCTAAGATAGCAGCTTCCTTTGTAAACCAACCTTGTTGGTATGCATGCTCAGATCCATCTTTCAATGCTGTATCATCGAAAGCTTTAATACCAAACATGTTATATGTTTTTTTCTCAGGAACTGATTTTCCATTTACTTCAGAAACTGGATAACCAGTAGATAAAGCTGATGTTCCATTTCCCGTTTCATGTAAAGCATGTCCTATTAAGTAAATGACATTTATATTATATTGCTTTCCAGCCTTGATAAATGATGCACCTGTACCTTCTAAACTACCTTTACCTTTTAATATTTTCTCATTTATTTCAGAAGCACTCAACCCATCGGTGTACGATAATTTAAGAAACTGAAAGAACTCTGATGATTCCTTGGAGAAGTTATTAGGATTCGCATAATACGCAACTAATTCTTTACTTGAAATAAATCTGCCTGCACCGTCAACTTTTGGTGTTTTAGTCACCTGAGTATTAATTACATCTGTAAAATTTGAATTATATTGGGTGTACAATATATTACTACCACTTTTTTTATCATTCATTGTCCTAAAAAGAAACGCCGCAAACTCACCTCTGGTTATAGCAGCTTTAGGATTAAAATTCGATGATTGTTTCGTTATTCCATATTGAGCTAAGATTTTTACATCGTTTCTGTGTGCTAGAGAGACGTTCGATAAGTTAATACCAGGATTAGTACCGTTATCCTTTAACCCAAACGCTCTAACAAACGTAGTTGCTACTTGCTCCCGAGTCATCGGGTCATTTGGGGAAAACAGTCTATTACTACCCTTAAAAATAGCTGGAGTAACTGCGGCAATTTCTTTTGCATTCGCACTATCTACAGATACATCATTGTAGTATGTACTTAATGTCTTTTCTACATTTGCCGGCACATTGGGCCTCAAAGCATTATATAATAAAAGTGCTCCATGACGACGAACCAATGTTCTATTTACTTGAAAGGTACCATCTAAGTAACCATTAATCACACCACTTTCTGTAAGCTCCATAATTGGTATATAAAATGTGTCCCCTTTGTCCACATCGCTAAACTCATTACTATATGAAGCTGATGCGATACGAGGAAATGTTAAGCCTATAAAAAAAAGTACTGCAATAATAGGAATAAGTAATACCTTGTTGTTAGACCCTTTTTGCATTTTTTTCCCCCTCTTAGTTAATCTATAACTCTATTTATATATTAGCCCAAAATTACTTCAATTTCTACCATTTTCCGACAAAAAATATTACTAAAAGTTCTATATAGTAAGAAAGTTCTAGTTAATACGTCTAAGCGAACACAATTTTCAGAAGAAGCGGAGGAGGACTTATACAGTTTCTTTTGCTTTAGTTCATCAAAAAATAGCCGCGATTCCACAATTGGAATCGCGTCCATATATAAAATCACTTACAACATCTTGAGGATTCAATTTAACTGGAGCGCCTCTTAGCATAAATATAGAATAATCGCCACGTTTGGCATTAGTTTAAGTACCAAATTCAGTTAAAACACACCTGACGTTACATCGTATTCTACTAGTGCAGAAACTGATTGCTTATACATTGGAGCATCATCATTGAATTGTACTAAATTATTACTAGATTCAGGACCAAAGTCTAGCACAATCCAAATAGCTAATTCACCACTTGTGATTACACTACAAGAATCAATAAAGTTGTTTCTGTTTTACCACATGAAACAGGTACCTATATAAAATTCCGAAGACATCCTATCACTTTCTATTTAATAAGGTTCGAATCCGATACCTTTACTAACTTTCTTCCCATTATTACCTTCACCACTACTATTATAACTACAGCTATCTTCATGGACATCATAATTGCTACGATTATCAATTACTAACGATGTTGTTAACTACAATTTACTACTATGTCTTGCAGAGATAATATCCTGAAAAAAACACCTACAAGATTATAAAAATAGGTAAAGTACTAAATGGAAATTATTGGACAGATAACTGCATATTCATAGACTTTGTCGTTTTCACCCTATTATAGAGTGGGATCTATTGTGCAAGCTTCCATCTTAAGTTATGGTAGTAAATAGAATAGTATATTAGGGGGAATGTAATATCAAAAAAATTAGTATTATTTCTATCATTTTTATCGCTCTTCTATCTTTCTCAACAACTAGCAGCGCCGCTAGTAATTTCCCAGATCTACCTTCATGGGCAGAAGGTGAAATCAATTATTTAAACGAATTAAATGTTGTAAACGGGTATTCAAATGGATTGTTTGGAACAAATGATAACATTAAACGCAGTGAGGCTGCTGTTATGCTTGCAAGATCAAAAGGAATAGCGAATGAAAATGGGTCAACCACACCACTTTTTTCGGATGTAAAGAATAGTTCTTACTATTTTCAAGCCGTCCAGGCAGCGGCATCAAAAGGTTACATAAATGGATTTACTGATGGTACGTTCCGACCAAATGAGACCTTAACCAGAGCAGAAATGGCAAAAATCATCTCTGTAGCCTATAACTTAGAATCGAATAATAGTATTTCTTTTTCTGACTCGTCCAATAGCTGGGCAAATCATTATATTGAAGGCTTAGTTAATAACGGTGTTACCAACGGATATTCAGATGGTACTTTTCGACCAAACAATAATATTACTCGAGTAGAATTTTCATTAATGCTTGCAAGAGCTATGAATACTACATTTAGAGTCAAACCCAATTTTAAAGCAAGTGAATTTGTCACGGCTGTCATTGAATTAACAAATATTGAAAGAAAGAAGTATGGATTACCAGCTCTGCAAGCTTATCCTGAATTAAACAAAGTAGCTAACGCAAAAGCAATAGACATGAATGAAAACAACTACTTTTCTCACACGAGTCCTACATATGGATCACCGTTTGAAATGATGAATGATTTTGGTATTACCTATCAATCTGCAGGCGAAAACATTGCTTCTGGTTATCTTACACCAGAAAGAGTCGTGAATGCTTGGATGAACAGTGAGGGACACCGTAAGAATATTCTTCGAGATTACTTTACACATATTGGCGTTGGATTTGAAGATGATGGTTACAATTGGGTACAGATGTTTGTTAAGAAGTAGTGCTTAAATATAGTGTTAAATGAGTTTGAAAAAATATGATATATGTAACTATTTATGATGAACAGGCGCTCAACCTGTTCTTTTTATTTATAAGGTTTGCTTCATGTACATGTTTAATAAAAAATGAAGAACTTCTATTTCTAGAAGTCCTTCATTATTAAATAACTACACTTGAAGAAAAAAACAATAATATAATAGGCTCCCACGTCAATAACAAAGTATCCAATAACACGATTTATCCCTTTAGCTATCACTTTAGTCTGCATCTTTAAACTGCCATCATAACAAGAATTATATAAGTGCTGGAAACTTAACAAGATTAGAGTATTCCACCCAATACATCATCTTCTAACATACAACCTTTTTTCAACTGTTAAATAACCGATTTCGACCATGCGACTATAGGTTGAATTATCTTACCTATCAGAAGTTCTAGCGCAAATGATAATTAACAGCTGACCTAAAGGCTGAAACAAACACAATCACTCTATGGTTTTATTTTTGATTAATATAATCTTGAATCCCTAGACTAATTGCTTTGGCTGCTTTTTCTCTCCATTGTGGAGAACCAAGCTTCTTTGCATCTGACTTGTTATCAATAAATCCTAATTCAACTAAAGTACTAGGCATTCTGGTATTCTCTCTCAATACATGGAAGTTGCTACCTTTAACCCCTCGATCTGCCATATTAAGCTGTTCAAGCATACGAATTTGTATGGCTTCAGCTAACTTCTTACTTTCTGCTCTAATCAAGGAGAGTTGCTCGTTCGATGAAGATGACGAACTATAGTAGTATGTTTCTGTGCCATTTGCAATCCCGTTAAAGGCGTTAGCATGAATACTAACAAATGCATCAGCTTTATTCTTATTCGCTATATCAACCCGTTGACTTAGAGAAAGAAAGACGTCCTCCGACCGTGTTAACACAACATCAATCACAGCATTGTTAACATATTGATTGTCTAAATATTCCTCAATTCGAAGTGAAGTATCTAAATTAATATCTTTTTCGTAAAGTCCATTACCAATGGCACCAGGGTCTCCTGAGCCCTTCTCATACTGTACATTACTTTTTCCTCCATGCCCTGGATCTATTATAACTTTAATTACCTCAATAGGCGCTACACTTACTCTAAAATCATGGTTTAATGCTCTGGATAGAAATAAGGAGAAATCAGATCGAGTTAGTAGACTGTGTGACTTGAAACTCTTTCCATCAATACCATCTGATATACCCGCTGCAGCAATATTATTAATGGCAGTATAAGCTCTACTTCCTTTAGGTTTGTCTATGAAATAGTTATTTTCAGTAGATTCGAGATTAAATGCATTGTCTAATAGAATCGCCATTTGGCCACGTGTAATAATCTCATTAGGTCTAAATGTACCATCAGCAAATCCATTAATTAGATTATGTTCTACTGCGGATTGTATATAACCTGAAGCGAAACTAGTTTTCACTACATCTTTAAAGGTCGTTTTTCTTTGTGTTCCATCTAGTTCAAGCATCCTACTTAACATAACAGCAGCTTCAGATCTTTTCAATTGGACGTTTGGCTTGAAGTTACCTCCACCTAATCCTTGTACTATGTTATTCTCTGCTAAATAGGTGATTTCTTTATACGCTCGGTGACTTTTACTTACATCATTAAAATTACTAGCATAAACTGGATAAGAACCCATCAGAAAAACAAAAAACACGACAAACGACAGACAACGCCAAGTATTCTTTCTCTTCAATTATAATGTCCCCCTAGTTGTAATTACTTATCTATAAGATTACTACACTATTAGACAAATTGATAGATGATTCGAACGTTTATAACAAAAAAATCTTCCACTATATTCCATATTTTGTAGTTAATTGTTAGTTATTGTCTCCAAATTTTATTAATTTTTTGTCTTGTTTAACTAGCGATTCATTATGAGTAAAACAGTTTTGACAACTGAAAAGGCGACAGTGCATTAGTGCACCGCCGCCTTTTTTAGTTATATTTAGCCAAGGCTCTATATAAAAGTATTGAAAAGTCTCTTCTTGTTATCTCTTTACGGAAACCGTATTCTGTATCATTTATTCCACTAGTTATATTATTGGCATAAAGCGTCTGAATTGCAGATTCAAATTGGTGCCCAGCAGGTACATCCTTAAACCTCTTATCTGAGCTTCCTTTTATTTCAAATGAACGAACAAGTACTGCAGCCATTTCACTTCTTGTTAGCTTATCAGATTTGTTGAACTTTCCTCCTGCCCCTCGAAAAATGCCAGCTTCTTTTGCTGCAGCAATTTCACGATAAAAGTTATCCCCTACCTTCACATCACTAAAACCTGTTTCAGGTACATCAGGAGTCGGTAAATTTAGTGCGCGAACAAACATAAGTGCAGCTTGAACTCTAGTTAATGTTTCTGTCGGACGAAAGGTGCCATCACTAAACCCGCCAATAATCTCCTGTTCAGCTAACGCTGAAACCTCTTCAAATCCACGGTTGTCAGGTGAACTAAAGTCTAGGAAACTATTTTTACTACCTAAATAGCTCGAAGCAACATAACCTGTTTCTCCATCTCTAGTCTTAACAGGATACAAAACATAATGATTATATTCTGATGAAGGATACACTTTTTCACCTGTTACAAGAACTGGCTCCCCCTTTTCTAACCCTCTTATTAATTCTCCTTCAGGATGTTCTCTTAAATTTACTACACTTGTTGTTGGCAAAACCTGACCTTTTTTAAATGATTGTTTTGTACCTGTGAGCGGACCGGGAATATTGTAATTCAATTTATTCCCAAAATATATCGTTGTACTGTTTGGTTTATAATACAAATCTAATACATTTTTATCAATCGGTGTTACAGATAATAAGCCTTGATTTTGTATATGTCTATAGATAGTTTCCTGGTAGGTTTCAGGACCTAAATTAGGATCGTTAACCTTCGACCTTCCATTATATGCCATAATGGCAAAATACCAATTTTCTAATTTATCTTTAGAACCATTGTTTATAATCGGCAGCGCCGTTTCAGCTAAGGGATTTGCTGCCAAATTCCACTTTTCAAGAAGAATCTCTGCGCCTTTTTGGATATTATATTTTATATCATATTTTAATTGATGTTCAACTTCAGGGTGGTCAGACAAGTAGCTTTTGGGTAAGGTGATTTGCATTATTCCAAAGCCGCCATCACCTTCCAAATTAGTAATAGGAGAACCATTAGTATCAAATTGTCTCCAAGTACTTTCCTGCCAAGCTATCGCCTTAAGAATCTCAGGTGGGATTCCCTTCGCATTTGCAGCTTCAGTAATCATCTTATTTATCTCTGATGCAGATGGATTCTTATAATTATTAAAATCATTTGATTTCATCATAGATTTGGTCTCTACTTTTTCTATTGTTTTATCACCCAGCACAATTTGTTGATCAGATAGTTTAAATGTTTGCACTTCCAAAGAAGAGGACTCTGCTGATTCGTCATTTTCTACATATTTAGGGTACGTAACACTAATCTCATTATTTTCATACGTAACAATACCTCTAGTAAAGTCAGTAGAGTGATAGATATCAATTAAATTAGCATCTTCTAAATAAAATAAATCAAATGAGACATAAGAACCTGAACCAAGCAATCTAGATTCTACCAAAAGGTAATTATTTTCTATGTGTACTTTTTCTATGATCCCTTGAGAAACCTGTTCTACGTATAATACTTCTCCTTCATTCAAAATTTTATAAGAAGAGTTATCTGCATTTGCAACTTGTAGCTCTAAGCCACTTTTCAAATCAATCGTGACACTTTCATTATACTTAATATCTATTTTTCTATTATTTGTTTCTGCATAACTAATAGTTGAGTTGCAAAAGACAAAAACTAGCGCGATTAATAACATAATAGAGTTCTTATTTATTCCCACAGTAATTTCTCCTTTTCAATAAAACTTTCATTCCAACTTCTTCCATTATACTCTTACTTTAGCAATAAAAAAAGACCTCTATTGATGAAATAAAGATCTTAATTAGCTTCAATAAAGTTCTGTAATAAAGTTAATAGCTGTTCCTTTTTTGATTCAAAATGCTTCGGTTCAAATTCACTCGCTTCTTCTATCACTTCTGAGAGAGAACTCTCCTCTTTCCATTCTAAAATATATCCAGATTCCGTAAAAATCTTAATGATTTCTAATTGATGATCGTCATTATGTTCTCCGTATTTTTTCAATCGTGCGGCAGCAATTACACGTTTATCTTTTTTTAAACCTGTAATAATAGATCCTGTCCCGCCATGAGATATAATTAACCGTGCATCATCATATAATTTATTCATTTCTTCGTAGGATACAAAGGGAATCATTTTCATTACATCACTGTTATATTTTGTATTGCCAGATTGAACAATAATCTCTTCTTCTAAATTAAGATCCGCCTTTGCCTGTTCTATAGCTTTCAATAAACGATCAAAAGGCATTTCATGTGTTCCTAATGTAACTAGTATCAATAAATAGACCCCCCATATGTGGCTTTAGGGTAAAATTTCTTCATCGACTCCCATTGAACAATAAATAAATCTGCAATTGGGTATACGATTCTCCCAGCTAAAGTGGGACTCTGAGACTTAGCAAAACTTTCTATAAAAACTACTTTCTTTCCAAATAATTTGGCAATATAACACATAGGTACGGATGTATGTGCTCCAGTTGTGATAATAATATCTGGCCGATGTTGTAAAAATAAGATAAAAGACTTAATTATATTAAAACTAAATTTAAAAATATATCGGATTGGGTTATTTCTCGCTCCATATACTAAAAATGACATCGGATATTGACTCTTTAGCTTCTTTGTCACTTGCGTCGATTCCGTAATGATATGATAATCATATTGCTCAAACAATGACTTCAATTCGAGTAATTGTGTTAAATGACCCCCAACCGATGCAATTAAAAGAAGCTTTTTATTGTGTTTGGGTTTGTTTTTCATCTATAGATTCTCCCTTATAGATTGAGATGACCTTGTTTAACAATGTATCGCTATTATGTTCCCTTGCTCGATGCAATCCATTTTCAATCAACTGATCTGCACGTTTGTCATCATTCAAAATATTCGTTATTGAGTTAGCCAATTGGTCCGAGTTTTTAACCGGAAATTTTACACCACAATTATCACCGAGCAGAATGGATAGTCCACCGACATCACTTCCAACTACCGGGATGCCTGAACTCATTGCTTCTAATGCCACAAGTCCAAACCCTTCCATCCATGAAGGTAAAACAAGCATTTCTGATGCATTCATCCAGTAAGCAACTTCCTCTGGCGAAAGGACTCCATGAAACACTACTTGCTCTTCTATGTCTAGTCTCTTGATTTTTTCTTGTACTTGGTCAAAAAAAGATTTGTTTTTATAGGGACCAACTATATGCAGTCTTACTTTTGAGTTATTTTGATATATGCCCTGAAAAGCCTCCAAGAGCTCCAATACACCTTTTTCTTTTATTATATTACCCACGAATAAAATTATTTTTTCATCTTCTGGAACGTCTAATTTCTTTTTGATTGCTTGTTTGTCTCTTACCTGAAAGGTATTCTGATCGACTCCCATAGAAAGCATGGATATCTTATCTTCTTTCACATGAAAGTCATTTAACAAATCTTGATACAGACCGTAACCAACACAAATTACTTGATCAGCCTCGTGTAAAATTGTTCTCGTCAAATTAAATATTCGTTCACTCTTTCTAGCCATCTTATCGATGTCACCACCATGAACTGTTACAATTAATCGACGTTTCCACAACCTTTTTGCCATTAATCCGAAAATTCCTGCTGGGAAAACGTAATGAACATGTACTACTTTATACCAATTTCCTTTGAATAAAATGTGAAAAAATGCTTTTAACATCCATAAAAAGTATTTTTTCAACACATGAAATTTATCTGTTCGAGGATCTCTAATAGAAATAATATTAGAAACCCATCCTCTTTCCTCCAACTGATCCACTTGTTTCTTTACAAAAATACCAAATGTAGGATAATTATCACTAGGATACATATTACTTAAGATTAAAATTTTATTTTTAATTGCTCTCACCGGCTTCCGCATAATAAATCTCTTTCGTATTGGTTCCATGCTCCTTATTTATAATAGCTTTGCCTTATCATTATCAAGATAGGAATCAAATTTACGATCTCCCATAATGAATGCCAATATCATAAAGAAAAACAGTGTGAATATATCCATCTCCCAAATATTATAGATAAGACCGCCACCATAACTAAATAAGACAAGCAGTACACCTAAGTTTGCAAACGGATTTGATTTTCTTTTTTTCCAAACCATATATAACATGGAAAGAAGAAATACAGCGAATGTTAATACACCTAATATTCCAGTTTGAGCTATTATTTGTGTGTATTGGCCGTCTGAGTAAAAACTTTCTCGTATATCATATTCATCTGCAATTGGGGTACCAAAACTTTTTGTAGCAGAGTCCCCGTATGTGCCAAACCCTGAACCTATAATAGGATTGTCAATAAACACTTTCATTCCATTTTTAATAATCATTACTCTTCCGCTATTAGTACTTCTTTCCATAGAAGCACCCACTCCACCTTCCTGTTTAACAATTTCAGCAAGGCTTCCTCCTAATTGATCTACACTAGTTTTATCTTTCTTTCCTTTGCCTACATTTTCATCGCCTTGTTGCGAATCATTTTCTCCATTATTAAATTCATTCACCGCATATTGTACTGGCTCGACAACTAGAAATTGAGCCACAACTAGTATTAATACAATATGTGCGATTTTACGCCAGTTTCTAATCATAACAATATAAAGAACAGCTAAAACAGTTATGAGCAGCAACATCCCTTTTGAATCTGTGAGCAGAAAAACACCTGCTAAAAATACCAAAATAACATCAATTATCCATTTGAAGTTTTTCTGAATATGACGCAGATATAAAGTTGTGATAAAGGTAAACGTCATATATACCGCTAAATGATTGGGGTTATTTATTAAACCATAGATACGCAACTTATTTCTATCATTTAATTCTGCCTCCTGCCATTCGAGTGGCAATAATAACTCTCTAGCAGATAACTTTTCAATAAGCCCGTGGATGATTAAAACTATTGCTGTACTTAACGTAAGCCAGATAAATTTCTTTACATCTTTTGTCGTAATGTCCAATCTAATTACAACGTAATAAATAATATACATTAATAAAAATGCTCTGATTTGAAATATAATTGCTACTAAATCTACTCCAGTCATCAAGGCTGAAAGAGAGCCAATTACAAGAAATATAAAAAAGGCCCACTCAAACAGTTTGAATTTAAACAAATCTTGCCACTTACCTTTATAAAGATAGGTAATTACTACAGAAATGAGTGCACCAAATATAATGGCGTCCGTAATTCCTTTAAGTGCATCTTGATAAGTTATCAGTAAAGGGCGAAGTGGAGTATATATAATTAGTATTAACAATGCCTGTTTTGGTTTGAATATAGCTAATAGAAAAAATATAAATGTTATAATAAATGCAACAAATGTGTACGGTAATACCATACCAATAATTAATAATATAAGCGAAATTAAAAAGATATAATTGTCCTTCATTACTAGCTTCATGTCTATACCATCCTTAAAAATTTATCGAAATAGCCTTCATTAGTATAGCATTGAGGGCTTATTCTGACAAATCTAGTTTTGTGTCGACAACCACAGATTTCTACACATTGTCTTTCTATTGTAAAGATGATAAAATATTAATGATTTTTAAAGAAAATAGGTGAAAATATTGAAAATAGCACTATCAGGTTTCTATGGAGCTGGAAACACCGGTGACGAAGCCATACTAGAAGCGATTATAGATAATTTAAATGATTCTTTGGAATCCCCAGAAATAACTGTTCTTTCATTAAATCCCCAAGAAACTTCTAAACGCCATAAAGTAAAAGCGGTTTATAGAGCATGGAGAAGAGAAAATAGGGAAAAATGGCAAGTTTTACGTGAAGCTGATGTATTAATAAGCGGTGGTGGTGGGCTTCTTCAAGATACTTACCCGACAAAAGTAATTTTTGGACCACTTCCATATTATTTACTAATTGTTTTTTTAGCTAAGCTAGCTAGAACTAAGGTTATGTTTTTTTCACAGGGTATTGGCCCAGTAAATACAAATTACGGTAAGTGGTTAATGCGAAGGTTTGCGAATATGGCCGATTTAATTACTGTTCGTGACTCCCATTCTAAAAATTTATTACAATCGCTTAAAGTAACAAAACCTGAGACAATTGTAACAGCAGATATAGTATTTGCATTCAAAAGAAAAACAGATAACAGTTGTTTTTTAAGCTTACCAGAAAAATGGAAAAATTATAAAGATTCTTTAGTTGCTGTTTCTGTAAGACCTTGGTTTGGAAGTGATGACTACTATGATAAAATTGCAGATAGTTTAGACTCACTAATAAAAAGTGACGATGTTTATCCAGTTTTTGTTCCAATGGAAGGAATACATGATATTCGTGCTTCAAAAGAAGTAATACGCCGTATGCAGTTTGGTAAACAATGTACGATTTTAGATGGGGAATTCACACCAAATCAATACCTTAACTTTATTGCTGAAACCAAACTATTGATAGGAATGAGATTACATGCATTAATTTTTGCTACGATTTGCCATGTCCCTCATATTGGAATTAGTTATGACCCTAAAGTAGAGAGTCTGTTAAAACGAAATGGTCTATGGGATTATTCATTTCTATTAGAAGATATTGACTCAAATCAATTAGCAGAAAATGCTCATTCAATATTAAATAATACGGCTGAAGCTAGAGCTAACTTAAAAGTTTCAGCTGAATCCCTTAGAAAAGAAGCCTTACGAAATATTGAACTACTAAAAGAAAATTTTCATTAAAGATACATAAATGCGGAGGGTTTTAGATGAATATTCTCTTAACTACTATTTTTGATTTTCCACATACCGGTGGTTTATCAACACATGTTGATACATTAAAAAAAGGCTTAGAGGAACAAGGGCACAAAGTTGATGTGCTCTCTTTTTCGGATGTAAACAAAACGATTCAGTTAGGTTATGTAAAAGGGCCTAGCTTTCTCATGAACCGTATTGTGAAGGGGTCTGGTATTATTTGGAGCCAAAAAGCAAGACAAAGACTTCTTTTGAATACTATTCAGAACTTTTTAAAAAATAATAAGGTCGATATTATTAATTCTCAAGATGCCTTCGCAACATTGGCTTCTATCCAGACAAACATTCCTACTGTGATGACAACCCATGGATATGCAGCTTTTGAAATGATTAGTAAAGGATCAGTGCCAGAAAACAGCCCACAAGCCAAACAAATGCATGATGTCGAAGTACAGGCATATCAAGGGGCTGGACAGGTATTAACGGTAGATCAACGAATTCGCGAATATATAAAAGATAAAGCAAATGTAGAAGCTATTTCCATTAAAAACTTTATAAACATTACTGATTTTACCCCGAATAAAGATAAACAAAACGATTACAGAAAGAAATACAATATTTCGGAATCAACTAAAGTATTGTTTATTCCTAGGAGATTAACTAGAAAAAATGGGGTAATCCAACCAGTAAAAGCCTTACCTAAAGTATTAGAGCAATTCCCTGATACTCAGTTATTATTTGCTGGAGAAGGAGAAGAACGCAGTGCTATCGAAAGCTTAGCATCTAAATTAGGCATTAAACATAATATTACATTATTAGGCTCTGTTTCACATCACACCATGAAAGAGTACTATTCATTATCCGATATTGTCCTAGTACCTAGTATTCATTCAAAAGGGGTAGAAGAAGCAACATCTATTTCAGCACTGGAAGCGATGGGCTCCGGTACACCTATTATTGCTGGCGCAGTTGGTGGTCTTAAAGAATTAATAGACCATAATGTACATGGCCTATTAGTTAATGCTGAAGATCCTAATGAATTAGCGCAGTCCATTACCCTGATTTTACAACAACCCGATAATGGAGAATCCATGGCCAAAAATGCTAGAAAGAAGATTGAGGAGGAGCATTCACACATAGCTGCTGCAGAACATTTTTTAAATGCATATAAATCCCTATATGATCGAGCGCAAAAGAATGTCTAGAAAGTTAGTTGGAACAGCACTTATTATTACAATACTTTCAATAGCTGCTAAACTATCAGGATTCTTGCGAGAAAGTATTATGACTAGACAATTTGGAGCAACTGCAGAGACAGATGGCTATTTGTTATCCTTTACTTTTGTTACTCTAGTCATCGCGATGATAACTAATGGGTTTAACAATGCCTTCTTACCACTTTATATTAAGGATAGCAAAAAAGGTGGTGCATCAGATCGGAATGCAAGTAGTGTTATCAACTGGCTATTCCTAGCATTCTTGTTTTTTTCGATTCTTTGTTTTGTATTTGCACCTTCAATTGTCACGTTTATTTTTAGTGCTACTGATGCTGATACAGCTGCAGTGGCCATCCAGTCCACTCGTGTCTTTGCGTTGTTCTTAAGCGCAGTTGCATTAAATGGTATGTTTGAGTCCTTCTTACAGGCGAAACGGATATTTGTTCCACCTAACATTTCTCGTTTATCCCAAACATTAACTAGTGCAGTTTTCGCCTTGTTTTTTGCAGAAAAATTAGGAATTCTTAGCTTAGCTTATGGTTTTGTAGTGGGGACCATCCTAGGGATGCTACTCCAGGGTATTGTACTTTGGAGAAGTGATTTTAAGTGGAGCCCATCATTGAAAATAGAGACCCTTTACCGAAAGGAATTCCTTGCTCTATTATTTCCAGCATTGCTAAATTCAATAGTTGGGCAAGTTAATCTATTTGTAAATAAAATTTTCGCATCTGGAACTACTGAAGGAGCTGTAACATATTTAAATAGTTCCTCGTTAATTATTAATATCCCTGGTCAGATATTTGCTACTACATTAGCAGTTATTATTTTTACTTTACTATCCGAACAAACCAACAACTTAGATAAGTTTAAAAGGACTGTTTACAGTGGCTTAGAATTAAGTTTGATTCTTTTAGTTCCTATTTCCTTTGGCTTAATTGTTGCTGGAGAACCATTGATTTCTCTTATTTATGAAGGTGGGGCATTCACTTCAGAAGATACTCACAATACCTTCATAGCCATGTTATTGTATTTACCCTTAATCATTACACAAGGTATGCAATTTATTGTCGCCAAAGCAATGTATTCTCTTGGGAAAACAGCCACTATTTTCAAAATAAGTGCTACTACTATTGTACTTAATATAATCTTAAATGCAGTATTAGTAAAACCTTTCGGCTACCCTGGTTTAGCATTGTCGAGTTCATTGGTTTCATTATACTATTTCTCGATGTGTACATTCTCTTTATATCGAAATTTTGAGAAAGGTGAATTCAAGAAGGTTTTTTACCTAATAATCAGGGTTTTTGTAGCTGCCTTAGTTATGTTGATTCCACTATTTATGTTGAATTCTATAACTAAAATTGATGTTTATTCCCCAGTAATACAATTATTAATTATTGTACCACTTGGTGTTGTTTTTTATGTTGTAGCGACTTATTTCTTAAATCGATCTAGCTTCACTAATATAACCAAATTAGTAAGAAAATAGAAGGTTAATTGTAAAAAAAGATATAGCCCTTCATACCGATTCATGAGATGGGCTATATCTTTTTTAGTTTTTATAATAATCGAAATTTAAAAAAAGCATATCTATTCAGTTAATCTATCTTTCACGATATCTTCCATATATCTCATTAATTCATCTTTTAAATCGTTTCTATCCAGTCCAAATTCAATCGTAGCCTTAATAAAACCTAATTTATTTCCGATATCAAACCTCTTACCTTTAAAAGAATAGCAAAGAACCTGTTGTGTTTCATTTAACTTTTCTATAGCATCTGTCAATTGAATTTCACCACCTTTTCCCGGCGGTAGTGTTTCTAAAATATTAAAGATTTCAGGTGTTAGTATATAACGCCCCATAATCGCTAAATTAGATGGAGCTTGATCCACTGGAGGTTTCTCAACTAGTGATCGTACCTTAGTGGTCCCATTTTCAAACCCTCCTCCTAAAAGAGGGTCCACAATACCATAATTAGCAACTAAATCAACAGGGACCTCTTGAACACCAATAACAGAGGATTGATGTTTATTAAATACATTAATCAACTGTTGTAAACACGGCTCTTCTGACTGAACAATGTCATCACCTAACAGTACTGCAAAAGGTTCATTACCAATAAATCTACTTGCAACACCAATTGCGTGCCCTAAACCCTTAGGTTCTTTTTGTCTTATATAATGAATATTTGCTAATCCTGAAATTGCTCTTATCTCTTTTAAAATTTCAAACTTCTCTTTCTTAGCTAGTGTTTCTTCTAATTCATAGGATATATCAAAATGATCTTCTATAGCTCTTTTACCACGACCGGATACAATAATAATATCTTCTATTCCTGAAGCAACAGCTTCTTCAACAATATATTGAATTGTTGGTTTATCAACAATAGGCAACATTTCTTTAGGTTGAGCTTTTGTAGCTGGTAGAAACCTAGTACCAAGACCAGCAGCTGGTATTATTGCTTTCTTAATGTTCATTACATTCTCTCCTTCATTGAAACAAATATGGTAGCTGAAACGATTAATTGTTGCATTCTATAATTGACAACATAATTCTATCATAATAGATAAATAACTAAAAATTTCGGTTCTAACCTCTATTTTTTAAAATAAAATATCCCCCGTCATAGAATATTATTTGACGAGGGATTATTGTGACTATTTTTTTCTACCGTCCATAAGTCTTAAAATAGGTCTATAGTTTTCATTGATTAAACCTGTTACTTCTACGATAAGTTCTACAATCACCAATAAGGTAATGATGATTAACGTTGAACCCCACATAGTTGCTCTTGTAAAGATAATGGCTGCAGCACTAAACAATCCACTAATCAAATAAATCATCATTACTGTTTGTCGATGCGAGAACCCTAATCTTATTAGACAATGATGTAAATGCAATTTATCTGGTGAAGATAATGGTTTCTTATTAATAATACGACGTACAATGGCAAACACTGTATCTAATATAGGTACTCCTAGAATGATAATAGGAACAATTAATGAAAAAATCGTTGCATTCTTACTTAATCCCATAACAGCTAATACACTGATCATGTAACCTAAAAATAAAGAACCTGTGTCACCCATAAAAAGCTTTGCAGGATAAAAATTATATATAAGAAATCCAAGAGTACTTCCTAGCATAATTATGCCTAGTAGTGCAATCAGAGGATTTCCCATTGAAATTGCAATTCCTGAGATCGTTAATAATGCAATGGAAGCAACACCTGCAGCCAAACCATCTAGACCATCAATTAAATTAATTGCATTAGTAATTCCAACAATCCATAGAATTGTTAATGGAATCGCTAGGTATCCAAGTTCAATCCTGTCTGTAAATGGTAGGGTAATAAAATCAATTCGAACTCCACCAATAACCGTTACAACTGCAGCTAGCAATTGTCCTGAGAACTTAACTTTTGCAGATAGTGCAAAAAGATCGTCAAGAATTCCAATCGTTACTATAATTATCGCACCTATAAATATAGGATACGCTCCAATAGTTTGTGGAAGGAAAATCAGGATGCCAATTAGAAAACTTAGAAAAATAGCTAAACCGCCTAATCTCGGCATTAATTTCGTATGCACTTTTCTATCATCTGGACTATCTACCGCTCCAATTTTTATTGCTAATTTTTTAACTAATGGTGTCATTAATCCTGAAACAATAATACAAATTCCTAATGCCAGTAATAACATGTTTTTCCTCCAATATCCCAAAAATGAGCATGAATCCTTTATAAGACGTAAATTATAAATTAAAAGTTTCATTTATTCATAGTTTTTATAAGAAAGAGCTTATCTATTTTTAATTAATCCTGCCTTATTATAATTAATCTATGCAAAAAATGCAATCCCTTTTACATATCAATACAGTTTTATATACGGCAGTTATACGCTTATTTTTTGTTTAGAAACTATCATATAAACAATGTAAGCGTGACCAAGTCTTAACTTTATGAATCACTATTTTAAATTACCCTTAAATTTTTCATATTAAGTTATCTAATCAATTTTTACTAAACTATAATCTCGTCTATTTCCACTTTTTTAAGATTCAGTTTTAAAACGTAATATGTATCAGTATATTTATTTAAATAATTTATAATAAATTTTTCATTGCCTACTTACATAAAAAGCACTCAATACCCAATTATTTAAAGCGGTATTAAGTGCAATTATTTGTAACTTCTCGATGACTCTTTTACCTTTTTATAAACCGTCTTACTCAATCTTAGTAATGGACGTCTTCCTTTACTTACTACGCCCACAATTTCTGCAAAGATGTGCAGTAAGACTAAAAATACAAATGTTATAATTAAGGAAAAGCCAATAGATGCATTCGAAAATAAAATCGCCAATAGTCCGAAGATTCCGCTTAATCCATATAACAACAATACTGTATTCCTATGACTAAACCCAGCTGCTAATAATTGATAATGAATATGTTTCTTATCTGGCATCATTATACCTTCCTTGTTAATAAACCTTCTTAACATGGAGAATAATGTATCAAAAATTGGTACGGCCAACACAATAATTGGAATTACAAAGCTAAACAAAGTGACATTTTTGAATAACCCTAAAATTGATATTACAGCTATAGAATAACCAAGAAACATAGAGCCTGTGTCACCCATGTAAATCTTAGCTGGATGAAAATTATGAAATAGAAAACCCAAGTTACTTCCTATTAATATAATGCAGAAGTATATAACTATGGTCCGATGATCAGTAATTGCCATAATCAAGATACTTGTTAAAGCAATCGTAGAAACCCCTGATGCTAATCCATCTAATCCATCAATCAAATTAATTGCATTTGAGATACCTACAATCCAAAGAATCGTAATAATAATGCTAAAGTTATTTAATTCCACTAACCCTAGGAATGGTAAGGTAATACGTTCAATAATAACTCCTCCGGAAACCAGAACTAAAGCTGCTAAAAGTTGCCCCGAAAGTTTTATTGTTGGTCTAATTTGATATTTATCATCCAATACACCTGTAATAATAATAATAACTGCACCAATGCAAATTTCTAGTAGTTGATCATGTTCAGGTCTCAGATAAAGTAAACTAATGGCTACGCCTAAGAATATTGCTAGACCGCCAAGACGTGGTGTTGGATCTATATGAATTTTGCGATAGTTAGGTAAGTCCATTGCACCAATCTTAATTGCTAATTTCTTGATTGGATAAACAAGAATTAAAGTTGTAACAAGAGAAATCAAAAATGCAATGATTGAATCGGTAATACTAAACATATTTTATCCCTGCTTTATTAGTTGTTTAATTTTATTATTTAACTCAAGTATTAATATATGTGATAAAAAAATACCAAGTTTCCAGTAAAAGTTTCCATTATTCATTAGTCTAACATTTGTCACAATAATTTCATATTTATTTCACACAAAAATGTAAGCCTATTTACAAAAAACATAGAAAGCACTTCGCCCCAAAGCGAAGTGCTCCTCTTAAACGTTTTAAGCTTCTTTCCTCTTATCCTTCTTCCGAGTAGCCAAGCCTTTGACTTTCTCTGATAGATCATCAAAGTACGTATAGACAACTGGAATTAGAAGTAATGTGAAAATACTCGATACAGTTAAACCAAAGATAACTGTGATTGCTAATGGTTGTTGTGTTTCGGCACCTTCACCCCATCCTAGTGCTAATGGAACCATAGCCAGGATTGTCGTTAAGGTAGTCATAAGAATTGGGCGCATTCTACTTACACCCGCTTCTAGAATCGCTTCATACCTATCAACACCTCGCCGTCTGACGATATTAATATAATCGACGAGCACGATGGCGTTGTTAACGACAATGCCGGCGAGCATAATCACCCCAATAAAGGCCGTTATACTGAGTGGTGTTCCAGTGACGAATAGACCACCGAATACTCCGACTGCAGTTGCTGGCATGGAGAACATGATTACCAATGGGAATAGGAAATTCTCAAATTGAATCGCCATAACTACATAAACAAGAAAGATGGATAGTACTAACGCTAATCCTAAATCACTAAAGGCTTCCACCATATCTTCAGCCTCACCACCAACACTCGTTGTATATCCTTCTGGCAAACTCATGTTATCCAGTGCAGCTTCGATATCCGCACTGACACTACCTAGGTCTCGATCAACAATTCCCGAGGACACATTTACTTGTCTTTGTTGATTTTGCCTTGAGAGACTTGCTGGACTTTGAATTTGTTCAAAATCAGCAATCGTAGCAAGTGGAATCATTGTTCCTGCTTGTGTTTGAATGACCATGTTTTCAAGGTCACTGATTGTACTACGTTCTTCTTCAGGATACATTAAATTTACATTCATCTCGTCACCGTCTTCACGATATTGCATGACCGTTTGTCCGGTGAAGTTCATTTGAATTTGACTCATGACATCTTGATAGGTCAATCCATATTGCGCTGCTACTTCTCGATCTACATCAACACTTAATTGTGGTGTCGTATCGGAAATAGAGGTTGTTGGATTATAAACCCCTTCAACGTCAGAAATCGTATAAATTACTTGATCTGCTAATTCACGCAAGACATCGTGTTCTGGGCCACTTATTTGAATGGAAATAGGATCTCCAGTACTTAATCCTCCTCCACCCATTGCACTAACTGTAATGTCAGCTCCTACAATATCTTCAAGCTCGGCATTAACCTCTTGCATGACTTGATCTGTTGTTTGGTCGCGTTCTCCTGGTGGTACAAGCTGTAACGTGTATGAGGCGGTGTTCGAACTGCCACCACCCATTAACCCTGCTGCTGCATCACCACCACTGATCGTCATGTAATTCACTTCTATCACATCTTGAAACGCTTCTAACCTTTCACTTACTTGTGCTGCTACTTCTTCGGTAACTTCTTTTGTTGTTCCTGTTGGTGTTTCAACTGTAACACTTAATTGGCCTTGATCCCCTTCTGGAATAAATTCCGTCCCAATCAATGGGATAAGGGCTAAGCTTCCAACTATAGTTAACGTTGTTACCAAAATGGTTGTTTTTCTGAATTTTAATACTCTACGTAATACTTTCTCATAGCCGTTATTAAATTTATTTAGTGCACGATCGAACCAATAACGACGTCCATGGTCCTCGAGTGCTTTTGTTAACAATTTAGAAGATAACATCGGAATTAACGTAATCGATGCAAGTAATGATGCAATTAATGCAAACGATACAGTCAACGCAAGTGGCGTGAATAACTCTGATGCAATTCCACCAACAAATACGATTGGCAAGAATACAACTAAGGTAGTTGTAGTGGAAGCAATTACTGCTGGTGCTAATTCAGACGCACCTTTGATAGCCGCTTCTTTCATCCCATATCCGCGTTGCCGGTAAGAAACAATATTTTCTAATATAACAATGGAACTGTCCACCATCATACCGAGTCCGAGGGCAAGTCCACCCATGGTTAACACGTTCACTGTTTCTCCCGTGAAATACATTAATGTAAATGTTGCAACGATAGCAATCGGTATAGACAAGCCGACAACAATTGTTGCACGAATACTTTTTAGGAAAAGCAATAAGATTAGGATCGCAAACACGCCACCAAGTACCATGTTTTGAATCACAGATGATATCGACTCTTTGATAAACGTTGATGTATCAACAACGAGATCCAGTTCGACCCCTTCTGGCAAGTCCTTATTTATCTCCTCAGTTGCAGCAATAATGTTATCTGAAACTGCTACTGTGTTTCCGTCTGATTGTTTCATGACAGATAACACAACGGAAGGTTTGTTGTTTACTAATGAAGTACCTGATTCAGCAAACGTATCATTAACTGTTGCTATATCTTCCACATGCACAGTCGCGCCTTGTGACGTCTGAATAATTGTTTCTCTTATATCATCAACAGACTCATAGTCGCCATTAATACGAATTTGTAGGTCTTTATCACCTTTGGAGACAACTCCAGCTGACCCTGACTGATTCGCTCCACCTAGCGCTTGCATGACTACATTGGCATTTAAGCCGTATTGTGATAGCTTCGAACGATCAAGTTCAAGCTGAATCACTCTTTCTTCTCCACCTTCGACAGTTACAGATGCAACACCGCCTTGGCGTTCAAAGTATGGGACAACTTGTTCTTCGGCAATTTCTTGCAATTTAACCGTATCATCACCAGTAAGACCAACCCACATGATTGGTAACTGATTCGGATTAAATCGCAATACACTTGGGTCTCCAGCACCTTCTGGAAGCATTGCTTTCACCTGGTCGATACTTTCCCTTACTTCTAGCAGTGCATTATCCAGGTTTGTTCCATTTTCAAACATAACAATAACGAGTGATGCACCGGATTGTGATTGTGATTGAATCGTATTAACACCTTCGATAGAACTTAACGCCGATTCGACCGGCTGACTAACTTGTTTCTCTACTTCTTGTGGTGCTGCGTCTTGATAATTGGTTGCTACAACTGCGATTGGTAAGTCGATTTCAGGAAAGAGATCGATGGCTAAACTTCGTACCGATATGACCCCTAGTGCAATGATGGCTAAGACAACCATAATTACACCAACCGGCCGTTTCACGGAAATATCTACTAGCTTCACGATTAGTTTTCCTCCTTCATGATGTCAACTTGGTTGCCGTCTGTAAGCGTCAGCTGACCATTTGTTACAACAGTATCCCCTTCACTTATTTCCCCTTCAATAGCCGTTTGATTTGTTTGTGATTCAACAACAGTGACAGCAATCTTTTCTGCTACATCATCTTTTACTACATAAACAAAGGATTCGTCACCTTCTTCAACCAAGGCTGTTGTTGGAATAAGCAATGTATCTTCTACAACATTTTCTGGTAGGTCTACCATTGCAGTCATACCTGGTTTAATGTTTGTATCCTCATTATCTACAGATAACTCCACAGCATATAATCCTGTTTCGCCTGCAACTGATGAAACATAGTCAATCGTTGCCGTTGTTTCCAGGTCAATGGCACTAAACGTAACCGTTGCTTCATCATGATCATTAAATAGTTGCAAATTGTCAGCAGTAATATTCACTTGAATTTGTATCGTGTCTAGATCAACAATCATAGCCATTGGATCTGAACCTGTAAGCATACCGCCTTCTTTTACATCTAGTGATGTGATTTGTCCATCTGCAGGTGCTTCAATATCAATCGTTCCAAGGCCTTCCGCACTTATGAACGTGGCAATCACTTCTTCTTCCTCTACTTGGTCACCATTCGATACTTCTAATGAATCAATTTCTCCAGCTGAAGGAGGCATCACCGGAGTTGTTGCATTAGGTGATGTTCTCCCGTAGAATGTTTTCTCTATCACCAAATTATCTACTGTCACTTCATCAACCTCTACTGGTGTCACACGTTCTTCTGTCTCTTCCGTTTGTGTATCTTCTTCTGTACAGGCTACTAATAGCAGCATAAGTAATAACATAGGTAGCAATATTTTTTTCATTGATCTAAGTCCCCTCTCTACTCTTTCGATAGCAATGGAATCTCTATAATTTTCGCTATCTCCTCACATGATTGCTTCAGTTCTGGTATAGACTGAAGATGTGTCAACATTCCTTGGATGATAATTTTTTTCGGTTGTTTCTTTTCTAACTCTCCATTTATTACATCAGCCGCTTCTAATAGCTGTTGTTTTTCTTCAGAACTAATCGATTGATTATGTATTTGATCAATCATTTGAACAAGTAATTGTTGTACCTTTTCCACACCTGTTTTCTCACATTTTAGTGCATAATACGTTAATTGATTCATGTTGATTTGCGGCCTGTCACCGCTATTTAACATACCTTGAATGCTGTCATCCAATCTGCGCACAATAAATGCCGCTAGTTCCATCGTATCCACTTGAATGTCATGCATTACTAACCATTTAAAGTACCCTTGTAAAATGCCGTCTAGCTGTATAGAAGCATCAACAAGATAAGGTTCAATCGAAGGACCGTATATTTCCTTCATATTCTCACTTGTCCATTGCAGGCCAAATTTATTCATTTGGAGTATAATTTCATCAAATTGCTCACCTAATTGTAGATTATCCCTGAAATGCATGATGATGTATTCCTTATGATTACTTAGCATTTCTAAAAACACATTGATTTGTTCTGTAAGTTTTTGTTTTGGCTCATGATTTTGCCTACGGATTTCCTCTACTTTTTCTAAAATTAGATTAGAGTAATATTTGAAAATGGACATTGCTAATTCATCTTTAGAATTAAAATATAAATAAAAGGCCCCCTTTGACACGTTACTTTGTGTAGCAATTTCTTGAATTGATGTTGCATGAAAACCTTTTTGCGCAAAAAGAATCATGCTTACTTCAATTATCTTTTTCTTTTTCTCATTCATGTTTTCACCTAACTTCGTATAAATTTACGGATAGGGACTCTGTTTAGTTTCATTTTATTATGACCGGTCAGTCAATATTTAAAATAGTATATCATTTTGACCAATTTGTAAAACATTAGACATCATTTACAATAACTATATAAAAAGAAAAGGAACCCTTATATGTCAAGGATTCCTTTTCTTTAAGTTTTACTCTTCTTCCTGATCCATTGTGTCTTCATTTGTTGCATCTGTTTGTTCATCTGTTACATCATTACCATTTTCGTCATTAGGGCCTGCTTCACCATTATTACCTTCATCTGTATTTCCGTTCGTACCATTCTCACCAGTAATTCCACCATCATCGCCTTCTTCGCCATCCATCATATCATTTGTTTCCTCTTGAAGCTCATCGCCCATGTCTTCACCAGTATCTTCAATCTCTTCACCTGCGTCATCCATTTCTTCTTGAATTTCGTCCGCTGGTGCATCTTCTTCTGGTGGTGGGTTTTGCTCGTCATCATTTGCACAAGCAGCCATTAACGAAACCGCAAAGATTGGTGCACTAATTTTGTATAACCACTTTTTATCCATTGGTAAATCCTCCTTCTAAGATAGATATTGTTTGTCTATATTAGCGTTCCCAAATCCCGAATTAATTATCGAGTATAAGTCGTCTTAGTTTTAAAAAATCTGTGATTTACCTATTCTTTAATATCCAAGCCCCCGAAACTACTGCTTATAAAAGGAACAGTCGCGTATAGATTACAACAATAAGCATAAAAATATACACACTAACTTTTTTGCAAAAAAAAAGATGGAATCAAATTTTGATCCCATCGATATGTCTAACTCCACTGCCTTTTCTTATTTAATTGCAAACATGATTTCTGCTTCACATGCAAGCTCCCCGTCCACGGTTGCTGTAGCTTTACCTTTACCGATTGGTCCTTTTAAACGGATGATTTCTACTTCTAAACGCAGTTGATCACCTGGTTTAACTTGACGTTTGAAGCGACATTTATCAATACCTGCTAAAAAACCTATTTTCCCTTTGTTTTCTTCTTTACTTAAAATAGAAACTGCACCTACCTGAGCTAATGCTTCTACAATAAGAACACCTGGCATTACGGGATAATCAGGGAAATGACCTTGAAAAAATGGTTCGTTTATTGTTACATTTTTTTTACCAACAACACGATTTCCGTCCACTTCTGTTATTTCATCGACTAATAAAAATGGATAACGATGTGGTATTGTTTCCTTAATTTGTTGAATATCTAACATTGTTTTAACCCCTTTTCAAAAATTATATGTAAGTATTTGCTAAAACAAACAAGCGTTGATACCTTTAGTATAACAAAAAAGTTAATCGCATTAATGTTTACGATTAACTTAACTATTACTATACATCACCATTGACAAGTTTTATGATTTTTTCCCACGTGTCAAAATTCAACGCATCGGTGGGGTTTCCTCCGCCAAGGATACCATATCCAACCATTAAACCCGCAAGCAAAGCCGCAAACGAAAGAACGATAACCACAACAATTCGAAGCCAAATAGGGAATACACGTCGAATTTTCGGTTTATTCTTTCGCTTTTCTTCCCTTTGTTTCTTTTTCTGACTTTTCTTGTCATGGTTATCTCCATTATTTTGCTTTTCCAACTTTTTTTCTTCTTTTTGAAGTTTACGCTGTTCCCTACGTGTCTTCGGGTTTTGCGTTGTTTGTTTAGCTTCACTCTGCATTGTAGGCATAGTTGGTGACTCCTTACTTAAAAATTCATCAATGGAATTATTTAGCGTAATTGATTAATCAAACCGCTCATTTGATCATTCATTGATATAGATCTTGCATTTAATTGATAAGCACGCTGTGTCATTAAAAGATCTGACATTTGATTCGTTAAATTTACATTGGAACTCTCTAGTGAACCGCTTTTCACTTCAACTTGATTTCCATCCAACTGTTGAATAATCTCATTTGCATTAAATTCTTCTTGGGCCGTCTGAGACAGACGCAAGTTATTGTTCCCTGTAGCTTCAAGCATTCTAGGTCTAATTGCTTCCGCTATCGCCAATTGGCCTTCAACCTGATCGATTCCATTTCTAGTTACAGAAATAGCACCATCTTGGTTAATCGAGATACCTTCCATATCGTCAGCAAACACGAGTGGTCCATCTTCTCCTAAGACAGGGTGGCCATCTTGTGTTGTTAACATCACTGTTCCATCATCCATTGGGTTCAAATAAAATGTTCCTGATCGAGTATACTGGGTTTCTTCTATTCCATTTTCAGTAACATTTATTTGAAATAAATGATTGTCCTGAAGTAAAGCAACATCTAACGCTCTACCAGTTTCTTGAATGGATCCAAGTGATAAATCAATATTGGTATGTCCTAGTTTTGCTCCTGAACCAACTCTTATTCCGTCTGGAGTTAGACGATTTTCAGCATTGGCAGGATCAGATAGATTATTGATTTGCTGAAATAATAAGGAAGAAAAATCTGCCTGTCTATTTTTGTAACCGGTTGTGTTTGCATTTGCTACGTTATGTCCGATTATATCCAATTTATTTTGTAGTTGACCCATTGTTACCGCTGCTTGGATTGACATTCTACTCATCTTTTATTCTCCCCTTACCTAAGTCTCGCAATTTCATTAACCGCTTTATCCATACTTTGATCATATGCTTGTATTACTTTTTGATTGGCTTCAAACATTCGATACGCTTGCATCATGTCTGTCATTGTTTGATTTGTATCTACGTTTGAATTTTCTAATGATCGTTGCACAATACTGAAGGTTGCATCTGGATTGGCTCTAACATCATCTAAAGCGCCTTGGTCTGCTTCTAATCGATATAGGCCTTCCCCTTCTTTGATTAATTGATTCGCATTTGGACTATAAGCAACTCCAAGTGGGGTTACTTGATTTGGTAGTTGGATATTTCCTTCCGCACTAACGGTAAACTCTTGTCCATCTGTTTCAATTGGGTTTCCGTCTTGGTCTAAGACATAATAACCTTCATTAGATACTAAAAATCCTTGGCCATCGACAGTGAAATTCCCATTTCTCGTATACCTGACTTCTCCGTCCCCATTTTGAACGGTAAAAAAGATGCTTCCCTCTTCATCTGGAAGTGTACCATTTACAAGTGCCATATCCGTGGTTATTCCAGTTTCACGAAGCCCACCTTGAGCAAAGTCTGGAATCGTTTCTTGTACGTAAACCCCAGTATTAATCGAACCAACCGTATTTTGTGTTGGTACGCGAAAACCTCGAGAAGTAGGAACATTATTAGATTCCATTCGTTGAATTAATAACTCTGGAAATGATTTAAGGGTAGCTTGGTCTTGTTTATATCCTGGTGTTAAGGCATTTGCTATATTGTTTGATAACGTTTCTTGACGTCGTTGTTGTGCCATCATTCCTGCTGTTGCGGTGTAATAACCTCTTAACAAGATTCATTCTCCTCTCCACATCTATGACTACTTACGGTTCCAACTATTTGCCTTTTATCCTTTATTTCTACATGCAGAAAACATGATGTTTTCTTACAAAATTCGCAATCACGGCAAAGGAAATCACTTTAAACGATTTTTTTTCGTTCAATTTTATCGATGTTTTCTAGCATGATCCCTGTACCCTTTGCCACACAGTTCATCGGTTCGTCTGCTAGCAATACTGGAACTTTTAACTCTTCTGCCAACAGTTGATCAAGCCCATGTAACAATGCTCCACCGCCAGTTAATATGACACCACGATCGATAATATCTGCTGACAACTCAGGTGGGGTCTGTTCAAGAACTGTTTTTGCTGCTTGCACAATAAGAGAAACAGATTCGCGTAACGCTTCTTCAATTTCGTTTGAGCGAATAGAGATTGTTTTTGGCAATCCACTAACCATATCTCGACCACGAATGTCAATTTCCTCATCTCTTGCTCCTAGAAAAACGGTTGCTACATTTATTTTAATATCTTCAGCTGTTCGTTCACCGATCAGCAATTTATATTTTCTTTTTACATAGTTAAGTATCTCAGCATCAAATTTGTCCCCGGCCATCTTAATCGATTGAGCTGTAACGATATCTCCCATCGACAATACTGCCACATCTGTTGTTCCGCCACCGATATCCACGACCATATTTCCACTTGGTTGAAAAATATCCATGCCAGCACCAATGGCAGCTACTTTTGGCTCTTCTTCTAAGTATACTCTCTTGCCACCAGACTTTTCTGCTGCTTCTTTGATTGCCTTTTGTTCTACTTTTGTAATATTTGTTGGACAACAAATTAGCATTCTAGGTTTTGATAGAAAACCACGTACATTTATTTTATTAATAAAGTATTTTAGCATAGCTTCCGTTACATCAAAATCAGCAATAACTCCATCCTTTAGCGGACGAATTGCTTCGATATTACCAGGAGTACGCCCAACCATACGACGTGCCTCATCTCCGACTTCAAGTACTCTACCTGTTGTACGATCCATGGCAACTACCGATGGTTCATTTAATACAATTCCCTTGCCTTTTACGTGTATTAACACGTTTGCCGTACCAAGATCTATTCCAATATCCCTAGAAAACATGAATTTTGATCCTCCCTGCCGATTATAGTTGCGTCGCATCCGTACTTGAACACAATGCCTCTAACTATATATAATATCACAAATTTAATTATTTAGTTAAAATTAAAATAAAAAAGTTATCTAATTTGGATATTTTTTGGCAATCAGGAGGATCGGGTTATTAACCTACTGGTTTGATTGGTGGTTCTTCTGTTACTGTTGATGCTGAACTTAACTTGTATTTCATTTTTGTTGCTTCACCACCACGTAAATGTCTAATTGCTTTATGATGATCAAGGATCGTTTTTACTTCATTGGCTAGTTCGGGGTTAATGTCTGGTAGCCTTTCTGTTAAATCTTTGTGGACTGTACTTTTGGAAACTCCAAACTCTTTCGCAATGACTCGTACGGTTTTTTTTGTATCTACGAGATACCTGCCGATCCTGATAGTTCTCTCTTTGATGTAGTCGTGCACATCACTCGCCTCCCTGAGTTGTATGTCCAAGGTGTTAATTAAAGACAAGGTGATGAGATTCGTGATAATTTGTATGATATTTATTATGTAAACTAAAAGAGTGGCTCTGTTGTAATATCCTATGATTAAAAAGCCCCACACACTCTCACCTCAGACCTTCTTTCTATGGTTTGTATCATTTTATTAACAGAAGTGAGGGAATATGATTAAAATTTATTACGACTGATATTCGAAGGGTGTTTTTAAACATAAAAAAGACCCCATCATATGAATGAAAGGGTAAAATGAATTTTTAGTTCTTCTGAATCATTTCGATACAATTTGCTGTTTCCATGGTGAATTGTAAGTGATTAATGATGTTTGAGTTCGTGAAGTGGTAAACGGGCAAAGAAGTGATCACTACGTTTTTCAATGAAATCATTATAGGAACTTATAAAT
Source organism: Aquibacillus rhizosphaerae (assembly GCF_030282825.1). GTDB lineage: Bacteria > Bacillota > Bacilli > Bacillales > Amphibacillaceae > Aquibacillus_C > Aquibacillus_C rhizosphaerae. The sequence continues at coordinate 18,145 of NZ_JASTZU010000001.1, read as the reverse complement.
AAGTCTCTTTCCCCGGTGGCTAGTCCCAAATAATACTTGCGAAATGGGGTTATTTCATCTATTCCACGTAAGATTGCCTTGGCACCTTGAAAATTACCTTTAGCTATTTCTATATGGGCTTGTTCACTTGGATCATTAGTCTTTAAATTTTCGACGACACCGAAGTGCGCACAAACAAATGGGTAATTTCTATCCTTTATTGCACGGATTAACCTTTTATTGTTGAACATTTCAGCGAATTTTAATGCTTCATTTAAATGATACACACACGATGTATAATCATCATATATATAGCTCAATCCCAAATTGATGTGTAATTGTGATTTTCTTTCTAAGTTATATGTCTGGTTTAGTGCACGATATGCGTGCTTTCGAGCTAATATTAACTCATTCCGTTTCCAATAATAAATAAACAGTAGCATATTTAACCGCGCTTTATAGAGGGATGCCAGTAAAGGGTTTTCAATATGAAGCATTAACGAATTAATCTCATCAAGGTAATACCCCAGGCAGTCATACTTATGCGCAGAGAAGTTAATTGAGATGGTAAGAAACCGTATTAAACACTTTAATTCTGGTATATCGGTTGTAATATTGTTCACTTGCTCGATTACAACATGAGAAGGTAAATGATGGTCTAATCTCGCAATCATTAATTCGTATATCTGAGCACCCTTACGATTAATTGGATTATCTGAATGTTTATTTCTTTCTATTAATACATTTAAGTCATTGTAGAAACCATTCATATAGAGAAATTCCATACCAACTCGCCAATCTGATTCACACTTGGATTCTATCAGAAATTGCCTCGCTAATTGGATAACTGTTTTCTCATTATTATCTAAGCTAACCATCGTAATAAATTGGTTTAAACTTAACGTTGATTTCACTTGATTATAATCATCCATCATTTTATGATCATGATGCGGTATTTTTTCTTCCATGTTGCCCCCTCCTCTTCTTGAGTGGCGTCCAATATATCTATTCATTATTTCATAAATGAATAATTATTCAACAGTTATATACTAATATTCGCTCGACACTTTTAAATAATTTTCGACATTGTTACATTCAAATCATGAGCCACCTATATAAATAGAGTATTTTTTATGCCCATATACTTAATTTTTATATAGCTTCTCCGTAAATATAGAGTTTGCAGTAAGTTTATCGTAACATCCTTTCAATTTATTTAAGATGAATGGTTAATCCAGCGCTACGGAAAAATACTCGCTTTCCATGGGGAACGCTTCAGTCTCCTCGGGAGCAAAAACCGCTCCCTGTGGGGCCTTCAGACTGTTCCTTTCCCATAGGAGTCTCGCATTTTGCCTTCGCTCAGTATGGTTTTTTTTAAAGTAAAAGGTAGTTAGCCCTTGATTTCATGCACTATAACGAAACATATTTAAAATTTTAATCATCACAAGAAAGATTATTAAATAGATACCGTTTTCAGCGGATCAAGCAAATTGACGACACTCCTAGAAAATAAAAATCGATTTTCTTCGTGCGATGTATTGCTGTCGAAGCATTTCTTGTCCTGCAGGAACAGTGCGAGCTGAAGATCCACTCAGAAGTGATTTTCTTCTGAGTTAGCTGAAACCGTGCCTGCGGAAAGGGAGTTCGATTTTGCTTGAGGAGCGGGGCCAGTGCTCTACTGCAGACTTTATATTTTACCTGCCATAAACAATTTTTTTAAAAATAACCTAAAGTAAAAAACCTTAGGTATAATCCTAAGGTTTTTACACAATCTATTGTTACTTACGCATTTGCCATTGCTGCTGAGGATTCTGTATTTTCGTTAACATTTTCCTCTTCAGCACCTTCATCCGCTTCGTCTTCATCCTCTGTAGAATCATCTTCTCTATCACTAGATGTTCCTTGTTCTGGATCTTCTTGCATTGTTTCTTCATCTGTTTTCTCTTCTTGTTCTAACTCTTCTACTTCTATATCAGCCATAGACTGATTGAAGTAATCTTCTGGGTTAACAGGTTCACCATTTTTTCTTAATTCAAAGTGAACATGTGTACCACTAGCTTGACCAAATAAGTTACGACCTGCTGTTGCAATCGCATCTCCTTGCTTTACTTCCGCACCACTTTCTACTAGTACGTTCTCTAAACTAGCATAATAAGTGGAAATGTCATTTCCGTGGTCAATTTTGATTAGATTCCCTAGTAATGGATCTTCTTTTACTTCCGTCACTGTTCCACTTAGCGATGCAGTAACATCGAAACTTTCACCATTAGCTGATGCAAAGTCTACTCCATCACTTTGGTAGTATTTATTGTCGTATAGAACAAGTGCTTTTTCTTGATCTTCACTACCAGCGTCATAATCATAAAACTTTGTTACAATTTCTGTTTGGTTTTCCTCTGCAACAGGCATTTTAACTATTTCTTGTTGACTAACAACTGGGTCAGAATCCTTATCAAACTCTGATGGGTTACCAAAAGATTCATCATTTTCCAACTCTGATTGAGGCTCTTCAGTTGCCTCCGGAATTTGATTATCTAGATTTTGGTACCATAGTACTGCTGTTAACAACAACGCAGCCATTGTTAAATATACTGCTGGAAAGAACCACTTCTTGCCAAAGATACGTTTCCAACCTTTTTTTGAAACGTTCTGATTTTCCTCCATTTGATCATCACCTCAGCAATCATTCTGATCAGAAAGAGGAAATTATATACATTAAATTGAAATTTTTTTCTACTTATCTTTCGACAAAGCTGAAATATTATACATTTTTGATATAAATTAATTGATTTGACTTCTAATTTTGAGTCTATGACGCCTCTCTGGGCATATCTACAACCCGGATGTAGATATAACCTATTACAACGAGCATTAGCTCACGTTTTGTGTAGATATATAATGAACTAACGGGCAAATATGCAGATCGAATGTATATATATTCAAACATTTTTAAATCGTATTTAAACGAAAAAAAATAGAGAAGCAGAAATTCCACTTCTCTATTCGCACACATTTATTCACCTGAAGCTAAAGTTGGAGCCGTTGTTTTTACTTGATTGATTTCTGTATCTTGATAAAAATACATGGCTATTTCTTTATAGTTTTTACCTTCTTGTGCCATTCCATTTGCACCATATTGGCTCATTCCTACACCATGACCATATCCTTTTGTTGTAAATACAAGATGATTATTTTTTTTAGTAATTTCAAAGTCACTGGAATTTAGCCCAAGAGCCTCTCTCACTTCTCGCCCAGAGAATTTCTGTCCTGCTAAATTTATTTCAGCAACTCGGTTACTTTCTGTTCGACTTATTTCAAAACTTTCCGAATCTGGACTAATTTGGATTTCAAGAGCTTTTTCCACTTCAGAGACAGTAAATATTTTTTGATCTAAGAACTTAGGTGAGTCTTCATCCCATGGACTTGCCACACTTCTCAAATAAGGTAATTCATTTGTCCAATAGTTTTCTGAGTCCTCCGTATACCCATTGCTCGTTGAGAAAAAGGATGGTGTAATTGGCTGGTCATTATATGTTAAAATCTCACCCATCGTTTCATAGACAGCACGACTTATTTTATCTATTTTCCAATTATAATCTGTTCCCCATTGTTGCCTAAGTTCATCCTCGTCTTTATACACTTGGTGTTGGACTGTGTCTGTGACATCAGATCCTTGCGGCAAAGAACCCTTTTTGGCATGCATCAAATAGTTCACGATATAGGTTCGAGCTGCTAACGCTTGTGCTTTTAATGCTTCTAGTTCAAAGTCAGCAGGCATTTCTGAAGCAACCACCCTTGTGACATATTCTTCTAGTGGTACGTCTTCTGTTGTCTCTTCGCTTGCTCGAAACACTTTCACAGAAAAAGGAGAATCACTTACTTCCATTGCTACCTCTTCTTTCTTTGGAGCTGTATCAACCGACTCTGTCTCGGTTCCATCTTCTTGGATGAATGGGAAGACAATTAATGTAGGAACCAGCAATATTAATGAAAATAAACTAACTACGATAATGATACTTGGCGCTTTCCATCTGCTTGATTCAACTTGTTGTTGAAACTTTTTTGATGTTACATGTTTTTTCCACTTATTTTTAGTTGGACTTTTTTTCCATCTATTCATAGGTGGCCTCCCCTCTAGTACTATTAGAATTGGTCTGCTTAGTCGATGATAGGATTTAGAAAAGCATCAAGACGTGCTATAAGGACAAGCCTTATTCACTTGCGTTTCTAATTCTTCTACTACTAAATCTATACAGACTAGACAAACAATAGAACTAGAATTAAGGAAGATTTAATTATTTTTTGATAGACAAGTTCATCTGAATTAATAATAGGTTGTACAGATTATGTTTATTTTTCGGATTTCTTTTAATGAATACAAGGATAACTCTTTTGCTTGCGTGGATAAGCAATCATTTAGACAGAGGTCCAATAGTAGAGACTGTTTCTTTAAGAGAAGTGTTGGACGAACAAGTGAAACAGCACACCAATTCGAATCGTCGGCATGCTATAAAATCTAGTTGAATCTATTCTTTTATTGATAGACTTCGTCTTTTATAGGTGTCTTATTTTTTATTTGATCATTGTATAGATGACATGCGACAAAGTGATTTGTTTCAACTTCCTGCCACTCTGGTTTTACTTCAGCACATGCTTTCATCGCAAAGGGACAACGCGTCCGAAATACACAGCCGCTTGGTGGATTGATTGGACTTGGTAATTCTCCTTCTAAGATCATTCTTTCCCGACCTTCCTCCATATCAGGGTCTGGAATTGGAATCGCAGATAACAATGCTTTCGTATAGGGATGTAATGGTTGTTCATACAAATTATTACTCTCTGTAAGTTCCACCATGTTCCCTAAATACATAACACCGATACGGTCAGAAATGTGTTTCACCATTGATAGATCATGTGCGATAAATAAGTAGGTGAGTCCTTTTTCCTGTTGTAGTTTCTTTAATAGATTGACTACCTGCGCTTGTACAGATACATCAAGAGCCGATATCGGCTCATCTGCGATAATAAAACTTGGATCTAATGCTAATGCTCTAGCGATCCCAATTCGTTGACGTTGCCCACCACTAAACTCATGGGGATAACGATTCGCATGGTCTCTACTTAAACCAACTTCTTCTAATAATTGATAGACGCGGTCTAAACGTTCTTTTTTGTTGGGGTATAGTCCATGAACTTCCATCGGTTCTGAAATAACTTCTTTCACCGTCGAACGTGGGTTTAGTGATGCGTATGGGTCTTGAAATATCATTTGCATGTTTCTACGAAAATCAAACGATTCTTTATCATCTAGTTCATGAATATTATTATTATTATAAACGACTTGACCATCTGTACAGTTGTATAGCCCCATAATCGTACGACCAATGGTAGACTTCCCACACCCTGACTCACCAACTAAACCGAATGTCTCTCCTTTATATACGTCAAAATTTATGCCATCTACTGCCTTTAATGTTTGATTTTTTCCAACATTAAAGTGTTTTTTTAATTGTTTTACGCTTAATGCAATTTCATTATTCATGGTAGCCCTTTGCCAATAGCGTCTTGCTGCACAAAGCTCTTCCTCATAAACCGTATTCGCTAAAGTAATTATTTCAATGTCTTTTCCTGTTTTAGGAGAATGAATCATTAATCCATCTCCATAATATATTCCGACATGGTGTAACTTCCCTTTACCCTGTTCATATGCAAAAAATAGTAAGTCCCCTGTTTCGATTTGATCTAAGGCGACTTCTTCTCCAGCTGTCGCCTGGTCTGTGGCGTCTCTCGGTATTTGATAACCGTTCGCCTTATGCATGTTGTAGGTAAAACCGGAACAATCATAACCAAAAGCACTCATTCCACCCCAAAAGTAAGCTAATCCAAGGAAAGCCTCGCCTGTTTTGACAATGCTATCACCACTTAGCTTAGGAATCGCCTCCACCGAATCATAAATCGTTACACTACTACTTGTTAGATAACCACTTCCGATAGGACTATCTACTAAAACTTTATTTTCTGTTTGTTGTAATAAGGGCAGTCGAGTCAAGTAACTTATCGTTAATTGTTGCAGACTTTTCTCTTTTGCAAACAGCGCTTGTTTATCTGTCACTACGACAACGGGTTTGCTATGATCTAATGTTACGTGGCTTAATTGTTCTGTTGGTATCCAACCAGGGTAACCACGCTGGTCTTTTTTTGATGGTTGCGTTGGAACGATTACAAAACTCCAATTTCCTTGTTGTTGTTCTACAATAACCTCTTCACCAAATAGTACTTGAGACTGTACTAGATTATCATCACAAAGTGCTAGCCTTGGTTCAAAGGTTAGTTGTTGTAACCATTTTTCAAGATTAAGAGGATTACTAATCCCTGGTGAATCTATTTTGCGCGGGGAATCTGGTGATGTCCAAACTGTTGCTACCGGAACGTTGACTGTCCAAATTTGATCATGGTTGTTCGTATGCATCTTTTTCCCTCCATTCTATGATTAGAAATTTACTTTATTTATTCCTAACCCTGATGTTTTGGGTAAATGAATTTTATTTTTATCGTAGGTAATGCCACCATCTACACTATCTTTTGCCAACATCAACGGAGCATCAAAATCAAATCTAGTAATATTCTTTTGACTTGCAGCGAAATGAGCTGCAGCAGTAATACCTAGCTTTGTTTCAATCATACTACCAACCATACATTCTACCCCATAACTATCAGCTAATTTAGCTATTTTCATTGCTTGATAAATACCGCCAGCTTTCATCAGTTTTATATTAATTAAATCCGCACTTCTTGTCTCAAGAACACGTCTAGCATCGATGAGGGAAAACACACTTTCATCAGCCATAATTAGTGTATCTACATGGTCCGTTACATATTTTAAACCTTCGATATTTTCTGCTTGGACTGGTTGTTCTACCAATTCAATATCCAACTGCAAATCTTCCATTGTTTTAATGGCTTTAACAGCAGCTTTTGGCGACCAGCCTTGGTTAGCATCTAGTCGAATGATAACGTCTTTTCCGATAGATTCTCTAATAGTTTTTATTCTATTAATATCCGTAATCACATCACCTATGCCAACTTTTATCTTTAAAACAGAAAAACCATTATTAATGTATTTCCGCGCATCCTCAACCATTTCCTCTGGACTATTTACACTTACTGTAAAATCTGTTTCTAATTCATTACGATAGCCACCAAGTAACTGGTAAAGCGGTAATCCACATCGTTGTGCGAAACAATCATAAATTGCCATATCTACTGCTGCCTTTGCACTGCTGTTGCCGATAATTTGTTGATGGAGTGTCTGAAATAAGGATTCCGTATGTAATAATGATTTACCAATTAAAGCCGGCTTTAAGATTTCTAGTATTGTATAATCAATACTTTTTAAACTATCACCAGTAATGACATGGGTAGGTGGCGCTTCTCCCCATCCAATCGTTCCATCTTCACATGTTATTTTTACAAAAATAGATTCTAGTTGTGTTACGGTTCGTAATGCTGTTTTGAATGGCTTTGTTAATGGAACGTTCATTTGAATTGTTTCTAGTTTGGCAATCTTCATAGTTTTAATCCTCCAACTAAGTTGATAAGAAACGTGCGAGGCGCCTTGCTCTCTCACGACAAGCTTAAGACGATCATCTATGTGGGGCTCTTTACAACAAAGATGTTCGACTCGGGTAGTCCCCTTACGCTAGCCATCTCATAATTTTTTATTGATTCCTAGCTTTTAATAAACTAAAACTCAACACACTCCTGGTGAAATGTGTAATGTCTTATCCTTACTAGATAGTTTTGCTTCTACACCAAATGGGATTGAAAAATTCGGAAGACAATGCCCGATTTTAAAACCTTTTATAACTGGTTTATCTTTAGCCGCTAAATAGTGAGTGAGTACCTCATCTAAACTTAACAAGTTTGTTTCTTTGTTTACTTCCGTGTCACCAAAATCACCTACAACTACTCCACTAACGTCTTTTAATTTACCCGCCATTTTCAATTGATTGAGAAAAGCGTCAATTCGATATGTCTCTTCTCCTATATCTTCAATCACTAATAATTTATTTCTAGTGTCAATTTCAAATTCAGTACCTAACGTGTTAATTAGTAATGAAAGGTTACCACCAACTAATTCTCCCACTGCTTCGCCTTCATTTATAACTTGTAACAGAGAAATTTGTTCCGTATAGATTAATTGACTTGGTTTAAAAAGTTGGTTAAACATATGTTTAGATAATGTATCAAAATCCGGTTCTCCGATATCAGAACTTACCATCGGACCATGAAACGTAACCAGTCCTGTCTTTTCCCTTATCGCTGTATGTAAAAAAGTTATATCACTATACCCCCAGAATATTTTCGGATTGTTAGCAATAAGTTCAAAATTTATTTGTGATGCTATTCGGGCTGTACCATAGCCTCCTCGCGCACAAATAATACCTTTTATATGATGATCGGCAAACATCTCGTGTAGATCATGTAGTCGGTCCTCATCCGTACCGGCTAAATAACCATACGTATCAAAAACATGCTTGCCTATTTTCACGTTTAAACCTAGTGATTGTAAATAAGAGATGCCATTTTTTAACTGATTAACCTTAGGAGGTCCTGCTGGTGCAATGATTCCAATTGTGTCCCCTTTATGAAGTCTTACTGGTCGCAAGCTAATCTCCTCCTTTTACGAACTAGCTGTATTTCAATCCTTTTAATCAATTTCTTAATATTAATTTTGTCGTCACCTAGACTGAATAAGGTAATTAAAAATTGACTCATGAATTTAAAAGAAAGAAGGAATGGCTCCCCTTCCTAGAATACCTAGAGTGAAGGAACCAATCCCGTCTTTAAATTTCTTGCCACTTTTATTATTCTGCTTTGTCAGCCCATTTTAACTCTAAGTAACCAACCGGATGACGAATGATATCTGTCACACTTGGATTTTGTAAAACAACTTGGTTATAGTAGTGAATTGGGAAAATTGGCATTTCTTCAAACAAAAGCTTTTCTGCTTCATACATGTAATCATAACGTTGTTGCTCGTCTGTTGCTGCTTTTGCATTTGCAATTAACTCATCATATTCTGCATTTGACCAGCCCGTACGATTCATGGCAGAATCTGTAACGAAACTTTCTAAAGCGTTAATTGGATCAGCGTAGTCATGTAGGAATGAACTACGAGATAGTTGATGATTTAGTGCCTTTTGATCTTCTAGGAATACATTCCATTCTGCATTTTCCAATGTGACATCCATACCTAGGTTTTGTTTTAGCATCTGTTGGATCGTTTCAGCAATTGCCTTATGTGAATCACTCGTGTTATAGGACAATGTAATTGCTGGAAGCTCATCGTAACCTTCTTCAGCCATGCCTTCTTCTAGTAAACTTGTTGCTTGATCAGGATCAAACTCAACTAAATTACCATTTGCTTCACGGAAATCTTGACCTGAAGGGTCTTTGAATCCTGGTGCTACGAAACCATATGCTGGCTCTTCACCATTCTTGGTCACATATTCAACAATTTGTTGTTGATCAATAGCCATGGCAATCGCTTTACGAATCTTCGCATTCTGGAATGGTTCTTTATCTACCACAAAACGATAGAAATAAGTCCCTGCTTGATCTTCAATAATTACATCATCGTCTGATAGTAACTCTTCTGCCATGTCAGAAGGTATTGCTGATGTATCTAAATCTCCACTCTCGTACATTTGATATTCTGTATTCGAATCATTGACCATTGCCCAATGAACTTTATCTAGTTTTATAGCATCAGCATCCCAATACTGATCGTTCTTAACCATTACCAACTCTGTATCATGTGTCCATGACTCTAGTTTAAATGGTCCATTACCTACAAATGTTTCAGCCTCTGCAAACCATTCTGGATTTTCAGTTGCTACCGCTTCGTTTATTGGAAAGAAAGCAGGTAGTGAAATCACATTTAAGAAGAATCCAGCAGGACTTTCTAATGTTACTTTTAATGTTTTTTCATCTTCTGCTACGACTGCTACGTTATCACTTGAGCCTTCCCCACTATTAAATGCTTCCGCACCTTTAATAAAATATCCTAAAAAGGCTGATGAGGCACCAACTTCTGGGTCTAACATACGTTTCCACGCAAAGACAAAGTCACCTGCAGTTAAATCATCTCCATTAGACCATGTAGCATCTTCACGGATATGGAACGTATATTCAGTTCCATCATCAGAAATATCCCATGATTCTGCAATTGCTTCTTCCGGTTGGTCATCTTGACCAAGTCGCGTTAAACCTTCCATTAAATTGTTTAGTGCACTCCAAGAACTTGAATCAAAACCTATTGGTGGATCAAAGGAAGTTGGTTCTGTTCCATTATTCAAGTATAAAACTTTTTCATCGGAACTTGTTTCTGTATTTGTATCTTCCGTTTCTGTTGAATCTGATGCTTCCTCTTCTTCCTCTTCTCCTGCACTTTCATTGGCAGTACAAGCTGCTAAAACTAGTACCGTCAGGATGGCTAATAATAATGCATGCCACTTTTTCATGGTCATTCCCCCTCTTTTTTTATCTTCACTTACTCGCAATTGCAGAAGCAGCAACGCGTTTTCCTCTTTCATCCTGCAGCCAACATTCTACATTGTGTGTAGCTGTTAACTTGGAATGAAAAGGATATATTTTATCACATACCTCCATAGCAAATGGACATCTTGCAGTAAATGGACATCCTTCTGGAGGTGCGAATAAATCTGGTGGTGTTCCTTCAATTGGAATTAGTGTGTCTTCCCTCAAATCAAGACGTGGAACTGATTTCAGCAACCCTTGTGTATATGGATGCTGCGGGTTATAAAAAATTTCTCTTTTTGTCCCAACTTCAATTATCTTTCCTGCATACATGACAGCAATTCTATCAGCAATTTTTGCTACAACCCCTAAATCGTGGGTTATTAGAATAATAGATACTCCTGTTTTTTCTTGTATTCTTTCAAACAGTTCCAAAATTTGCGCTTGGATTGTTACGTCTAGTGCTGTTGTTGGTTCATCTGCAATTAATAAGTCCGGATCACAGATAAGAGCCATTGCAATGACAATCCTTTGCCTCATCCCGCCGCTAAATTGGTGTGGATACTGTTTCATACGTTCTTCTGGGTTTGGTATTCCTACTAAATCCATCATTCTCAATGCTTTTAATTTCGCTTCTTTTTTTGAAACTGGTTTATGTTGGAGCAACCCTTCAATCAATTGACTTCCAATTGTTAAAGTAGGATTCAACGCTGTCATGGGGTCTTGAAAAATCATCGATATGTCTAACCCACGAATTTTACGCATTTGTTTTTCTGTAGCTTGTGTTAAGTCCTGACCTCTATAGCTAATGGAGCCTTTTGTTATTTTGCCAGGAGGACTTGGAATCAACCGCATAATACTATTTGATGTTACACTTTTTCCACATCCTGACTCACCAACAATCGCAAGTGTTTCTCCCTTTTCAAGGTGAAAATCAACACCACGAACAGCTTGAACCTCGCCGCCATACGTTTTAAAGGAAACATGAAGGTCTTTCACATTAAGTATCTTTTCCATTGTAGTCACTCCCTCAGCTTCGGATCTAATGCATCCTGTAGTCCATCTCCTAGTACATTAAAAGCAAACATTGTTGCGGATATAAAGAAAGCCGGGAAAAATAGGCGCCACCAATGACCTGATAAAATAGTGCCTAAAGCATCATTAGCCATTACTCCCCAACTAGCAAATGGTGCTTGTATTCCAAGTCCTAAGAAACTTAAAAATGCTTCCGCAAATATTGCAGACGGTATGGTTAAGGTCATTTGAACAATGATTGGTCCCATGGTATTTGGCAATAAGTTTTTCCTAATAATACGAATTGTTTTTGTGCCAAATGACTTGGAAGCAAGTACAAATTCTAGGTTCTTCAGTTGTAACACTTGGCCACGAACAATTCGAGCCATTCCAACCCAACCGGTAACAGATAAAGCGATGATAATGGTTGTTAAACTTGGCCCCATCACGACAAGCAACATAATAACTACAAGCAAGTATGGTAGGCCGTACAATATTTCAACAATACGCATCATCATATTATCGGTCTTCCCACCTTTGTATCCTGAAATGCCGCCATAAATGATACCAATAGTAAAATCTATCAAAGCAGCCATCAATGCTACAAACAAAGAAATACGAGCCCCGTACCATGTTCGAGTAAATACATCTCGACCAAGTTCGTCGGTTCCAAACCAATGCGTACTTGAAGGTAATTGATTTTGGTTAGGAAGATTGATATCTGTAACGGAATGTGGCGATAATATTGGTCCAAAAACGGCCATGATTGCTAAAAATACTAAAAATAGTAACCCGGTCATTGCCAATTTATTCTTTACTAAACGTTGCCAGGCATCTTTCCAGTAAGAAAGCGATGGCCTGGTTAACTTTTCTGCATCTTGCTTTTGTTTATTTAAAGGTGAAAACCATTCATCTGGTATGGATGGAGAACTGTTTTTTTGTTTTTCACTAAGCAAACTCATGATTCTCCCTCCTTCGTATGAAGCTTTATGCGTGGATCTAATAAACCATAGACTACATCTACAAGAAAAAGCATCAGAATAAGAAAAGCACTATAAAAAACAGTTGTACCCATAATAACTGGATAATCTCTTGTATTAATACTTTCAACAAAATATTTACCCATACCTGGAATGGCGAAGATTTGTTCTAATACAAATGTGCCTGTAAGGATTCCTGCAAGTAATGTACCGAGGATCGTAACAACCGGCATCAAAGCATTTTTTAATGCATGTTTAAAGACAATTTTTACCGGAGAAAGCCCCTTAGCTTTGGCCATTTTTATGTAGTCTTGTGTTAACACTTCCAGCATGCTAGACCGTGTTAACCGAGCAATGATAGCCATCGGTCCTGTCGCTAAAGCTAACGTCGGTAGGATCATGTGCATCGGACTTGACCAAGTCGCTGCCGGTAAAATTTTAAAATACACTGCAAATGTTTGGATAAGTTGTGTCGCTAATATAAAGTTAGGAATGGAGATGCCTAAGACCGCTATGGTCATTGCTATATAATCAATCATACCGTTATGCCTTAAAGCAGCGATAATCCCTAATAATATCCCAGAGATGATAGCAACCGTTATCGAGACGAGTCCAAGTTCTAATGAAATTGGAAATCCACGACTTAACAAATCATTTACTGATGAAGTTGGTTGTTTAATTGATGGTCCAAAATCGAATGTAACGATTGATTTTAAATAAATAAAGTACTGTACATAAAGTGGTTCATCTAAATGATAATGAGCTTCTAAGTTGGCTTGAATTGTTGCATTTGTACCTCGCTCCTCATTAAAAGGTGATCCAGGAACAGAGTGCATTAATATGAAGGTCAATGTAACGATAATCAGAAGTGTAATAATCATCATTAGAAAGCGTTTTACTATATATTGGAGCATTCCCCCTTACCTCCTAACGAAATGTTGTATGCATAGCTAATTCTGTCATTACAATCATTGCTTGATATGCTTCTAAAATATCTTTTGCTTCAAATTTCACTGTAGGTGACCCAGGCTCGATTTCAGTGCCCGGCATTAAGTTTGCCCACTCGGCTTCTCCATAGTTAGTAAATTCAATTCGAAGCGTCGGTTTTTTAGGTGGTGCAAGAGGTTTTACCTTATTTCTATTTTCTAGTGCAACTGCAACTTTTTCTTGAAGAAGTACTCCGGCTTTCTTTGGTGTTAAACTTTTCACTGCAGATCTGGAAATTGTTTGTTTTACAGAAGCTGTAGTGATATGGGGAATAAGTTGTTCTGCTTCTGCACATGCTTGGTCATCACCAGCAACCATTAAAACCGGAACACCAAAATGGCCAGCAACATAGGCATTAAAACCTAGCTCACCAACCTTATCATCGTTTATGTAAAAATTCCTTACTCCATGAATCATTGAGTGGGCCATTGCACCAAACTCACCTGCTCGTGCATGATAGCCAAGAAACATCGCACCTGAATAGCTATTATCCAAACATTGAACCATTGAAAGTGGCTTAACGTCACCTGTTATTAAATAGGCTTCTGGATGTAACTCGTCAATTAATATATTATTCATTTTTGAATGACTGTCATTTACAAGTATTTCTGTAACGCCATTCTTATACGCTTCTTCGATAACGTAGTTCGTTTCTTTTGTCATAATTCGTCTTGCTCTTTCATAATTATGTTTACTAGAGTCTACATAAGTATGATCAGGTAATCCCGTAATCCCTTCCATGTCTACTGATAAATATAGTTTCATAGTTGGTATTCTCCTTCTTCAAAGGTGTTAGATTTTTCTAAAAATTTAAATGAATTGTATCATGCTCTTGTAAAATTTTACATTACTATTGGAAGATATTCTCACATACAAATTTTATTTTCCTTTAATTAATATGTATCTACTTGGTACTTAATGTCTTTAGAAATAATTTTAAACAAAAAAAGAGACCGTCTCAGAACAATCAATCAAAACCAGATGTTTTCCCTCTGAATTTGATGATCTGTTCCAAGACAGTCTCTAATAACTTTTAAGATGCTGAAGTTTGTTGTTTTTCAGTAGCATCAACAATGACAATGTCTTCATCATTAACACGTTCAATATCAGCACCTAGTTGTGCTAATTTTTCTGTTAGATCTACATACCCACGGTCTAAGTGTTTTAACTCAGTGACACGTGTATAACCTTCTGCGGTCAATCCAGCCAAAATCAATGCTGCCCCTGCTCTTAAATCTGTTGCAGCAACTTCTGCCCCTTGTAATGTTACAGGTCCTTCAACAATGACGCTACGGCCTTCAATCTTAATTTTAGCGTTCATTCGACGAAACTCTTCGACATGCATAAATCTGTTTTCAAATACAGTTTCTGTAATCACACTTGTGCCTTTGGCATTCAACATGAGTGCCATCATTTGAGATTGCATATCTGTCGGAAATCCTGGGTGTGGCAATGTTTTCAAATCTGTAGCTTTAAGGTTTTTAGGTCCAATAACTCTTAGACCATCTACCTCTTCTGAGATTTTAACACCCATTTCTTCCATTTTTGAAACCAAGGAACGCATATGCTCTAACTCTGCGCCTCTGACTAAAACATTTCCACCAGTTATTGCAGCAGCAACCATAAATGTACCTGCTTCGATACGGTCTGGGATAATTGTATGCTCAGCACCAGTTAATTTTTCAACACCGTCAATTTTAATGGTTTCTGTACCTGCACCAATTACTCTTGCACCCATTTTATTTAAGAAGTTAGCTAAATCTACAATTTCCGGTTCTTTTGCGCAGTTTTCCAAAATCGTTCTACCTTCAGCTAAAGCAGCTGCCATCATAATATTTTCTGTAGCTCCTACACTAGGAACATCCAGATAAATCTTCGCTCCTTGGAGACGACCTTCGGCATGAACTTCAACAAAGCCGTTTCCTACATGCACCTTTGCACCCATTGCTTCAAAGCCTTTTAGATGCAAATCAATAGGCCTTGATCCGATTGCACAGCCACCTGGCATAGCTACTTTCGCATGACCATAGCGTGCAAGCAACGGACCTAATACAAGTACTGATGCGCGCATTTTTCTAACATACTCCATTGGAGCTTCTGTAGTTAGGGGTTCGGATGCGTCAACAGTCACTGTATTATTTTCAAAACGCACGTTTGCATTCATATTGCTCAATACTTCTTTAATCGTATAAACATCAGCAAGGGCTGGAACGTCATTAATGACACTTTTACCTTCACTTGCGATTAGACTTGCGGTGATGACAGGCAGCACGGCATTTTTAGCACCTTCTACCTTTACTGTGCCGGTTAACTGCCTTCCACCACGGACGATGATTTTATCCAAGGTTCATTCTCCTCTGCGTCCAATTTCACTATTATTAATATTCAGTAGTTATGATAGGTGTTCCTATTGTTATGGTTGTCTTTCCGCCCAATCCTTCTCGAGCAGCCAATTGTACATTCATTGGTAATGACTTGTCCGAGGTAGGTATAACAGTTTCCCAGCGTGGAGTAAAACCAGATAGGACTGTAAAATCTTCTTCATGTATATTATTTAGCGCTTGAACATTTAATTTTTCTTGTAAATGATTTAACATAGAAACTCTATCCATAATAACACTTGATTGTGTTTTGATACAAGAGAATTTTGTCAAATTTTCAGTAAATAATTCCCTTGTAATCTCTTCAAGTTTATTTTCGTATGTTTCTTGAATTTCTTCGTTCCAATTATTACCGGTAATTTTATAAGTAATTTCATATTCTTGCGCATTTGATTTAGGCACAATCAGTATAAATGATTCGTCAACAATATCATTTTTATGGGGTTTGAAAATAAATTTGGTTGCATTTTTTGTTTCTGTTTTTTCAAATTTATATCCCTCGTATTCTTTCTTTACCTTTTTTAGCATTTGTTCAAACGTTTGATAATCTTTTTTTTCTTTAACGATGACTTCCCAGTTGTCAATGAATATATCTTCTTGTTCTAGTAGATTCGCAATTTGATTGATTTCAGTAAGCTGATTTGTAGAAGCACTTGAAAGTGTTTGGAATGAAAAAATAATGATAGTAAAAATAATAGAACCGAGAATAAACCTTGTTTTCATATATATATCTCCCCTTGTAAGTTCTTGTTGTAAATCAGTATCGACCGATATAATTGAAAACATACAATTTTATAGGATTTTCTATGAAACTATATGAATTAATCCTTTCTAGTAATCTTTTAACCTAGTATGTGATAGCTAGAAAGTTGATTCTTAGCCAAATATAATACAGCATATTTTCGTAAATATTTTTGCTTTAAAGTCGTCTAACTTGATGTAAAGTTTGCATTAAGTTTATCGTAACTTCCTTTCAATTTATTTAAGATGAATGGTTAATCCAGCGCTACGGAAAAATACTCGCTTTCCATGGGGAACGCTTCAGTCTCCTCGGGAGAAAAAACCGCTCCCTGTGGGGCCTTCAGACTGTTCCTTTCCCATAGGAGTCTCGCATTTCCCCTTCGCTTAGTATGTTTTTTTCAAGCGAGAGGTATTTAGGAATTGATTCTATGCTCTACAACGAAACATAGTAAAAAATTCAACTAACATAAGAAAGATTATTCAATAGATACTTTTTTCAGCGGATCAAGTAAAATTGGCGACACTCCTCGAAAATAAAAATCGATTTTCTTCGTGCGATGTATTGCTGTCGAAGCATTCCTTGTCCTGCAGGAACAGCGCGAGCTGAAGATCCACTCAGAAGCGTTTTTTTCTGAGTTAGCTGAAGCCGTGCCTGCGGAAAGGGAGTCAATTTTGCTTGAGGAGCGTAGCCATTGCTCTAGTGCAGACTTTATATTTTATCTACCATAAACTACATATCTTTTTAAAAAATCCATAATAAAAAACCTTCCCGTGTTGAAAGGTTTTTTATAGAAAATATATTGCTAAAATAGGTAAACGAGCTGTTCGGACCATCGTAAGAAGTCTAAAAAAAAGTTACTAACGGTTGTTCCAATCGCTATCGTAATAAATATGATTAATATTCTCGCTTCATATGTACGAGTTTTTCTAAATAACTGGTCAAAATTTAACGATTGCAATACTTGCCATGTAATGATAATAAAAACGATGTGAGAGATCATACTTATTAAAGCATCTTGCCCTAACAATTGCATCATCATATTCAATCACACCTTTCTAAATTAGATTTATTTTAACTACTTTGCCACGTGGTATTAAAATTGTCAATGCTGTTAGATGATACTACTAGATAATGAACCAAAATCCCAAAATAACTTATAATATATGAAATTCCATTTATTTAACTACAATAACTGGCATTTCCCGGGAAATAGTGACAGATTAACTTATCATTACCCTACACTCTCTTCTCATAAGTAGATATTAAACGTACTTTTTTGTTGATTTCCACTCTAGATATTTGCTTTCCTCACACTAAACAAGCAATTGTCTTTCATACTACAATGAGGGGAGGTTAAAAGTTACGTTTTATTCTATAGATTTTTTCTCATAACAATTAAAAAAAGCTTTAATCCATAGGGTGGACTTGGACTAACATAAATTAGTGAGACAATATAAAACACCTTCGGAAATGGTACACTTAAGACAAGTACTAAAATCGGAGGTGTTTTTCATGGGGAA